>PEWE01000002.1 GCA_002779605.1 Zetaproteobacteria bacterium CG06_land_8_20_14_3_00_59_53
AAGGTCATCAAACGCATGGCCTATGGGTTCCGCGATAACGAATACTTCTTCCTCAAAATCAAAGCCGCCTTTCCCGGACTTCCGCGATGAACCAAAAATTATTGCCAACCAGCCTCCAGTCTGCCGGGTCCTGTACGTCAAGGGTTTCCAGTAATTCGTTGTCTCCCGCCAGAAAGAGAAGGTCGGACACCACATAGCGGAAATCCCGCCGGATGACTTCCCGCTGAAGGTCGACCAGAGACTCGTTCTTCTCCGTCAGCAACTGGACCTCATAACCGGAATCGATCCTGTAGAACATGTAGGATACCGCGGCGATCATCAGCAGGCCGGGAATAGCGCAGGAAGCTTCGAATGAAGTGCTTCATCTCATCACCGCTGGAAACATCATCCCCATCCGCAATCCATCCCCCTTGCTGGCTGGCTTCCCGAAGCACAGGTTATGCCTGACATTTTCCAGCTCCCGTCATTTGAGCTATGCGGATTTTCCCTGTGTTCATCGGCAAGTCGTGATATCATCCGGCGGCGTTTATCTGTATGACCACCGAGGAGTTCCCATGCCCCTGATCCGCCCATTCGCAGCACTCAGACCGGCGAGCGAACACGCTGAAGCCGTTCTGGCCCCGCCTTACGATGTGCTGAACAGTGCCGAGGCCAGAGAGCGCGTGACGGGAAAGCCATGGTCCTTCCTGCATGTGTCCAAGGCGGAGATCGACCTGCCCGAGCATACCGACCCGTACGATGCCGCGGTGTATGCAAGGTCCGCCGGAAATTTCCGTCGCATGATCGAGCATGGTGTACTCGTTCAGGACGATGCCCCGTACTACTATGTTTACCGCCTGATCATGGAAGGGCGTACGCAGACGGGCATCGCTGCGGCAGCCTCGGTGGCGGCCTATGATGCAGGACGCATCAAGAGGCACGAATTCACCCGTCCTGCGAAAGAAGATGATCGTGTGCGGCAGATCGAGGCGCTTGATGCGCAGACCGGTCCGGTGTTTCTGGTCTATGCGGCCGATACTGTGGTGGATGACATCCTTGCCACGGTCGCCCAAGGCACACCGGATATGGACGTGACGGCGGATAGCGGGGTGCGGCACACCATGTGGGTGATGCGCGATGCCGGACAGATGGCGACGGTGCGTGCTGCCTTCGAGTCCATGGATTCACTGTATGTGGCTGACGGACATCATCGTTCGGCTGCAGCCTCTCGCATTGCCGCGATCCGCAAGGCTGCTAATCATTCACATTCAGGTGATGAGCCATATAATTATTTTTTAAGTGTTATTTTTCCGCACGATCAGATGCATATCCTGGATTATAACCGCGTGATCCGCGATCTGAACGGTATGCAGCCCAATGATTTCATTGCCCGGGTGGCGGAATCTTTCGATATCGAATTATCCGATGAGCCGGTGCATCCCGTACAGGCAGGGGAGTTCGGCATGTATCTTGCCGGTAGCTGGTACCGGTTGAATGTCGATGCGGACCTGATCCCGTACGATGATCCGGTTGCCCGTCTGGATGTGAGCCTGCTGGCGGCGAATCTGATTGAACCGCTGCTGGGAATCTCCGACCCGCGCCGCGACACGCGCATCGATTTCATCGGTGGAATCCGGGGGCTGCGCGAGTTGGAAAAGCGTGTTGATTCCGGTGAGATGGCTGTTGCCTTCTCGATGTTCCCGACCTCGATGACCGACCTGATGGCGGTGGCCGATTCGGGTGAAGTCATGCCGCCGAAATCCACCTGGTTCGAACCCAAGCTCGCCGACGGGGTGGTTTCCCATATGCTCGACTGAGCGGTCGCCCTTTCCGGGGCGATTTGCAATTCCGGGCTCAGCCTCTAGGGTCTAAGGTTGATGATTGCCAAATAAATCATTGTGTTAGAGATGCAATGATCGGGGCGATTCGATTCGTCCGGCGGGCAAGTCAAAGGCAGACCGGAGGCAGGATATGCAAACCAATGATGCTGAGCAGAGCCGGATGCGGGGGCGGAGTGGCTTGATCGGCAAGTGTCTTTTCCCCGTGGCCGGCTACGGTACCCGCTTTCTTCCTGCTACCAAAGCGCAACCCAAGGAGATGTTGCCGGTTCTCACCAAACCGCTGATCCAGTACGGGGTGGAAGAGGCGCTGGATGCCGGGATGAACACCATCGCCTTTGTCACCGGGCGCAACAAGCGGGCCATCGAGGATCACTTCGATATCACCTACGAACTGGAAGACCAGATCAGCGGCACACACAAGGAGCGTTATCTGCAAAGCATCCGCTCGCTGATCGATCAATGCACCTTCACCTATGTGCGGCAGACGCAAATGAAAGGGCTGGGCGATGCGGTGCTCACCGGTGAGCCGCTGATCGGCAACCAGCCTTTCGGGGTGATCCTGGCCGATGATCTTTGTTATCACGATGGTGACGGCATCCTGGCCCAGATGGCGGATATCTATGCCCGCTACCGCTGCAGTGTGGTCGCCATCGAGGAAGTGCCGGCTGATGAGGTGAGTAAATACGGTGTGATCGATGGTCAGCTGATGCCGGATGGCAACATCCGTATCAGCAATATGGTGGAGAAGCCCTCGCCGGAAGAAGCACCATCGAATCTGGCAGTGATCGGACGCTATATCCTGACCCCGGATATTTTCAGGATCCTGCGCACCACACCTGCGGGCAAAGGCGGCGAGGTGCAGCTCACCGATGCACTGATGCAGCAGGCCAAAGAGGGGCGGGTGATCGGTTATCGTTTCAAAGGCCGGCGCTTCGATTGCGGCAGCATCGAGGGCTTTGTCGAGGCCACGAATTTCTTTTTCTCGAGCATGGGCAGTGAGCGTTCTTGATTCTGTACAGACCAACAAGTCCTGAAAGGAGGATCGCGTGAAAGACGACAGCCCGAAACACTATATCCTGCTGATCAGCATCCACGGCCTGATCCGCGGGCATGAACTGGAACTAGGACGCGATGCGGATACCGGCGGGCAGACCAAGTATGTGCTGGATCTGGCGCGCAGTCTGGCCTCGCATGAAGCTGTCGAACAGGTGGATCTGGTCACCCGCCGTATCGTGGATAGCTCGGTCAGCGAAGATTATGCGCTGGCTCTTGAGGAACTCGGGCCGAAGGCGCGCATCGTGCGCATCGATGCCGGCCCCGAAGCTTATCTGCCCAAGGAGCAGCTGTGGGACCATCTCGACAGCTTCACCGATAATCTTGTGCTCTGGCTGAACGAGCAGCCGCGCATGCCGGATCGTATTCACAGTCATTATG
Organism: Zetaproteobacteria bacterium CG06_land_8_20_14_3_00_59_53; assembly: GCA_002779605.1. Classification (GTDB taxonomy): domain Bacteria; phylum Pseudomonadota; class Zetaproteobacteria; order Mariprofundales; family Mariprofundaceae; genus UBA1543. The sequence goes on from PEWE01000002.1 coordinate 3,255, forward strand.
CCGATGCGGGCTATGTCGGTGTTCGGCTGGCCAACCTGCTGGGGGTGCCGCTGATCCACACCGGTCACTCGCTCGGGCGCGACAAACGCAAGCGCCTGCTGGCCAAGGGGCTTTCCCGCGAAGAGATCGAAACCGCCTACAACATCAAGCGACGCATCGATGCCGAAGAAGAGGTGCTGGCCAATGCCGCACTGGTGGTGACCAGCACGCGTAACGAGATCGAGGAACAATACGAGCTTTATCAGTATTACGATCCGACGCGCATGCAGGTGATTCCACCGGGTACCGATATGCAGCAGTTCCACCCGCCGGGGAAAGACGAGCGGATCGATTTTGCCGCGCAGTTGATGCGTTTTCTCAAGGAGCCGGATAAGCCCGTGATCCTGGCCCTTTCAAGGCCGGACGAGAGGAAGAACATCCTGACTCTGGTGCAGGCCTACGGTGAATCACAAGCCTTGCAGCAGGCGGCCAATCTGGTTGTCGTGGCCGGCACCCGTGAGGATATCCGCGAACTGGAGACCGGCGCGCAGAAGGTGCTGACCGATATCCTGCTGCTGATCGATGCCTACGACCTGTACGGCAGGGTTGCGGTGCCGAAACATCATCGTCCCGACGAGGTTGCCGAGATCTACCGGCTGGCGTCCGCCAGCTTCGGCGTGTTCGTGAATCCGGCACTGACCGAGCCCTTCGGCCTGACCATTCTTGAAGCCGCTGCCAGCGGCTTGCCTGTGGTGGCCACCGAAAATGGCGGTCCGGTGGATATCATCGGTAACTGTCACAACGGTGCTCTGGTGGACCCGCTCAATCCTGCGGCGATCCGCGATGCCCTGCTGGGCCTGCTCAATGACCGGAACCGATGGAAGCAGGCCTCGCGCAACGGCATCGAGGGTGTGCGCAGGCATTACACATGGCGCGCACATACCGACAGCTATATGCAATGTATCGCCAGCCTGCAGGGTGATGTGCAGCCGGTGCCGGTGCATCAGCCGGTGCCGGGCGTCAGGATGTTCAGGGATCGCGCGCTGTTCACCGATCTGGATCAGAATCTGCTGGGCGATCCGGGATCCCTGCAGCAATTCTCCGATGCGGTGCGTCACAACCGCAAGCAGGTGAGCTTCGGTATCGCCACCGGTCGGCGCATCGATTCGGCGCTGGCGGTGCTGAAGAAATACCATATCCCGCAACCGGACATCCTGATCAGCAGCATGGGGACGCGCATCCACTACGGCAAGGTGCTGACCGAAGACGATTACTGGACGGAGCATATCGACCATGACTGGAAGCGGAACCGCATCAGGAATGTGATGGGCAGATTGCCGGGTATCGCCTTGCAACCCAATGCCGAGCAGAGCGAGTTCAAGATTTCCTACTACTACGACCCGCAGCAGGCGCCTTCTGTGGAGGAGATCATCGCCCTGCTGCGCCAGCGGGAGATCAATGCCAATGTGGTGTATGCCTTCGGACAGTACATCGACATCGTGCCTTCGCGTGCATCCAAGGGTCAGGCGCTGCGTTATGTGATGCAGCGTTTCGATATCGCGCTGGATCATGTGCTGGTGGCCGGCGGTTCGGGTGCCGATATGGACATGATGCGCGGCAACACACTCGCCGTGGTGGTGGCCAACCGTCACCATGAGGAATTATCCGAACTGGAAGATCTCGAGGGCGTGTTGTTCGCCAGACAATCGCATGCTGCAGGCATCCTTGAAGCTGTGGATTATTACGACTTCTTCGGTCGCTGTGCACCTCCGGATACCGAATGAAGCCGCTTCTGATCTGTACCGATCTTGACCGGACGCTGATTCCCAATGGTCCGCAAGCGGAGTCGCCCGGGGCGCGCAAGCGCTTTGCTGCACTCGTCGCACATCCGGATATCAGTCTGGCCTATGTCAGCGGGCGGCATCGTGCGCTGGTCGAACAGGCCATCGAGGCATACAGCCTGCCGGTGCCGGATTTCGTGGTAGGGGATGTGGGCACGACCATCTACCGTGTCGGGCCGGCGCAGGCATGGCAGCATGATGATGTCTGGGAGGCGAAGATTGCCGCTGATTGGGCAGGCTTCAGTCATGCCGCATTGGCGCTGTTGCTGGCGGATGTAGCGGGTCTTCGTGTGCAGGAGGCCGAGAAGCAGAATCGTTGCAAGCTCAGCTACTACACGCCGATGGATGCGGACTTCACGGCTCTCTCCGGACTGGTTGCATCCCGCTTGGGAGATGCAGGCATCCGCTGCAGGGCGATATGCAGCATCGATGAGGAAGCCGGCTGTGGTCTGCTCGATATCCTGCCGCAAAGCGCCAGTAAGCTGCACGCCATCGAATGGCTGATCCATGGCAAGGGGTTCGATATGGCGCACAGCGTATTCTGCGGCGACAGCGGCAACGATATGGAGGTGCTGACAAGTGCGGTGCCCTCGGTGCTGGTCGCCAATGCCTCCGATGATATCCGGGCACAGGCCATGCAGCGGGTTGCAGAGACAGGGCATGCCGAGACGCTTTATATCGCCAGCGGGGACTTTATGGGCATGAACGGCAATTATGCAGCGGGCATGCTGCAAGGCATCGCGCATTTTCATCCCGACACGCTTGCATGCATGGGGGTGAGCTGATGGCGCAGCGCTATCCGACCATCTTCGGTGAGGTGTTGTTCGATTGCTTTCCGGGCGGTGAACAGGTGCTGGGCGGTGCGCCGTTCAATGTCGCCTGGCATCTGCAGGCCTTCGGTGAATCGCCGCTGTTCATCAGCCGGGTGGGAAACGACACGCAGGGGAACGAGATCCTCGACGCCATGCTCAAATGGGGCATGCGCACCGATGGTGTGCAGATCGATGCGCAGCTTCCGACCGGACGGGTGGATGTGTCGTTCAGCGATGGCGAACCGGCTTATGACATCGTGCATCCCAGTGCCTGGGATGCCATCGCCCCGTGTGAAACAAGCGGCGATTGCAGGTTGATCTACCACGGCTCGCTGGCGCTGCGGGATGCAGGATCGCGTGCGGCACTGGCGCAGTTCAAAGCGCAGGGCGATCCGGCGGTGTTCCTCGATGTGAACCTGCGTTCCCCGTGGTGGCGCCGGGACGGGGTGGCCGGTCTGCTGGAAGGTGCCGACTGGGTGAAGCTGAATACTGACGAATTGGCGCTGCTTTCGCCTTCGGGTGATGCACGCGATGTCATGGCTGAGCATGGACTGCAGGGCCTGATTCTGACGCATGGCGCGGACGGGGCGGAGATTCTGACGGTTGCAGGGGAAACGCTCCGCATCAGGCCGGCAGTCACCACACAGGTGGTTGATACCGTCGGGGCAGGGGATGCCTTTGCCTCGGTGATGCTGCTTGGGATGCTCAGGGGATGGCCGATGGCGACGACTGCCGGACGGGCCCAGGATTTCGCCAGCCGCATGGTCGCCCGACGCGGCGCTACGGTCAGCGATCCCGGTTTTTACGATGAGGTGATGAGCGATTGGCTTGCCGATGATATGACACGCGATCAGCCACAGGAGTCCACGCATGTATGAACAGATCTCGCATTCGCTGCTGAACCGGATTCTCGATGAGCTGAAGCCCGAGATCAGGGTGCGCGACCTGCGCCATTTCTATACCCGTCTGGGCGCCAATTTCTATGCCATCTATTCGCTGTTCCATTACCTGTACGGCAAGCGCGATGATTTTGACCGGCAGATGCTGCGTCTGGTCGAGGTGATGGCACTGAACTACATCCGGCGTGATAAGGCGTTGAAAAAGCTGGATATCGAGCGCGAGGCGGGCCACAACTGGTTTCTGAGTCAGGAATGGGTCGGCATGGCCCTCTACAGCGACGGATTCGCAGGGGATCTGCAGGGCCTGCGCGGCAGGCTGGGATATCTGCAGGAACTCGGCGTGAACATGGTGCATGTGATGCCGATCCTGCAATGCCCGCAGGGTGCAAGCGATGGTGGTTATGCGGTGAGCAACTTCCGTGATGTCGATGATCGCGTCGGCACCCTGGATGATCTGCGTCAGCTGTCTTCGGACATGCGCAAACGCAAGGTGTTGCTGACGCTCGATGTGGTGGTCAATCACACCTCCGATGAACATGAGTGGGCGGTCAAGGCGCGGGCCGGAGAGCAGAAATATCAGGACTACTACTACATCTTCGATAACCGCGATGTACCCGATATGTTCGAGGAGACCATGCCGGAGATTTTTCCGGAAAACGCTCCGGGGAACTTCACCTTTAACGATGCCATGCAGAAATGGGTGATGACGGTGTTCAACAACTACCAGTGGGACCTGAATTACAGCAACCCCTCCGTGTTCATCGAGATGATCGACATCATCCTGTTCTGGGCCAATCAGGGTGCGGATATCCTGCGCATGGACGCCGTCGCCTTCCTGTGGAAAAAGATCGGCACGCGCTGCCAGAACGAGCGCGAGGCGCATCTGATCCTGCAGCTGATGAAAGACTGCTGTCAGGTGACCGCACCCGGCGTGCTGTTCATCGCCGAGGCGATCGTTGCTCCCGTGGAGATCATCAAATATTTCGGTGAAGATGCGGTGATCGCCAAGGAATGTGAGATCGCCTACAACGCCACCTTCATGGCGCTGCTCTGGGATGCCGTGGCGACCAAGAATGCCAAGCTGCTCAATCAGGGGATACTCAGTCTGCCGAACAAGCTGGATCGCGCGACCTGGCTGAATTATGTGCGCTGCCATGATGATATCGGTCTCGGTTTCGACGATGTCGATATCCGGCAGGTAGGCTACGAGCCGTTCGCCCACCGCAAGTTTCTGGTCGATTATTTCACCGGTGTGTTCGACGATTCCCCGGCGCGCGGGCAACCCTTCGGTCACAACGAGAAAACCGGCGATGCGCGTATCTCCGGAGAACTGGCCTCACTGGTCGGTCTGGAAAAGGCGCTTGAGCTTGGTGATGCCGAGGCCATCGAGCACAGCATCCGGCTGATCCTGCTGGTGCACGGCATGATCATGTCGTTCGGCGGTATTCCGCTGCTGTATTACGGTGACGAGATCGGAACCCTGAACAACTACGGTTTTACAAATGACGCGAACAAGGGCGGGGACAGCCGTTGGATCCACCGCCCGGTCATCGACTGGGAGCGGGCTGAACTGCGACACAAGCGCGGAACCGCCGAGCAGCGTATCTTCGACGGGCTGAAAAAGATGATTGCGGTACGCAAGTGCATCTCCGCTTTTGCCGACTACAACAACCGCGAACTGCTGGTGACGGATAACCCTCATCTGTTCGTGTTCATGCGCAGCGATCCTTTCAGGCAGGGCGAGGATGTGCTGGTGGTGGGTAACTTCGATGCCATGCCGCAGTCGCTGACGCTGGGTGAACTCGGCAAGAGTATCTGTTTCGATCCGGCCAGATTGCGTGACCTGAACAGCGGCGAAGCGCCGCGGCTGTTCAAGGATCAGCTGGTTGTACCGCCTTACAGCTTCTACTGGTTGAGCGACGCGCGGCTGTGACAAGCCGGAGATGTTCGCTTCACACACTCTTGTAATGGTTTGATATCAAAACAACAACGGGGAGGCATGGCCTCCCCGTTGTTACACAACTAGCGAACTTAGAAGTGGTAGGTGGTGTTGACGGTTGCGCCCCACATACGGACCTTGGCATCGGTACCGAACACGGAACCGGCAGCGACCTTGACCGGGAACATGTACTGCACCCACTCGGCACCGACGGAAACATTGCTGTCCAGCTTGTAATCAACACCGGCACCAAGGGTCAGGCCGGTCCTGGTCACGCTCTGCGAAGCACCGGCGGAGGTACCCTTGATGCGGGCGGTGGTGGCACCGGCCAGCATAAAGACATCCAGGTTGGAGGCGACTTCGTACTTGCCCTTGGCCAGGTAGGAGACGAAGAACGGGCTGGAGAAGGTGCGGGACACGCCGCCGATGGTCTTCTTGTTCTTGCCGTTCTTGCCGCTCATGCCGATGCGCAGTTCGGTTGCGAAATACTCGTTGATATCAACACCGGCCTTGATGTAGCCGCCGAGGGTGGTCTTGGTCTGATCCACGCCGGTTGCCTTGTATTCGGTGTTCAGGGTGCCCAGCCCAGACCTGCGTAGTAGGAAAGATCCTGTGCCTGTGCGCTGGTGGCTGCTGCGCCGAGGGTCAGTGCTGCCAGTGCGGAAAAACCATTTTCTTCATCTGCAAAACTCCTTGAGTCGGCCATGTGGCCGTATTGATTGCAGCGCACAATAGAAATCGACTCTGAAACAAATCTGAAAAAAACAGGCCGTGCAGCCATTGGCGTTTTGCGGGTTTATGCCTCCCGATCGTATCCGGTGAACGCATTGATCTGCTGCAGCATCTGCCTGAGATCGGCCACCTCGGCTTCGAGACGGGCAAGGCGATCCGAAGTGTCGGAAGCCTCTCCTGACGGGACATGCCGGGCCGGTGCCTTAGTCGCAGTGATGTCCGGTTCGCCGCACAACAGCTGGGCGTAGCGGTCTTCGCGCTGGCCGGCTGCGCGGGGGATGCGTACCAGCAAGGGGTCTTCGCGCGCTATCAACTCGTCGAGTATAGCCTGCAATGCCTCGGCCGATTCGAATTCCGTCATGCGGCTGGTGTTGATGCGGATCTCATTGAGGGTCAGCAAGCCGCGCAGCATCAGCACGCAGAGTACGGCACGCTGCTTCGAATCAAGTCCGAGCTTGCGCGATAGATGGTGTTCGAAACGATCCGCACGGCCGTCCATGCGGGCGGTGACCAGCCCGCGGGTGCGAAGGCCGCCGACCACGCCGGCAACCTGTCCCTCGCTGAGGTTCATCACAGGCACGCGACTGCTTTTCTGGTTACAGGCCGCAGTCAGTGCCTTCAGGGTGAGGGGATAGTATTCGGGCGTGGTCATCTGCTTTTCCATCAGACAGCCCAGTACACGCGCCTCGTTGTCCGACAGCATGCCTTTCACATCTTCATCGATCATGTGAACTCCTTACCTGCGCTTTCCCTTCTTTTTTCCCGAGCCTTTCGACATCCATGCATCATGCTCGGCAACCAATGCCTTCAGGTCCATCGCTGACCTGTCGTGTTCCCTGATGACCTCGCTATAACCCTTCTTGCTCACCGTGATGACCTCGACGGGTTTGGTGATGAATGCCTCCACGGCTTCAAGCAGCGGTTTCTCCTCGCTGCTGCAAAAGGAGATGGCCTCGCCTTTGTTTTCGCCGCGTCCGGTACGACCGACGCGATGCACATAATTCTCCGCTTTTTCCGGCAGGTCGTAATTGATGACGAACTGCACATCGGGCACATCGATACCGCGTGCGCTGACATCGGTGGCGATCAGGATGCGGCAGGTGTTGTCGCGAAAGGCCTGCATGGCGATGGAACGTTCACCCTGATCCTTGTCGCCGTGGATGCTGGCCGAAGCGATGCCGGCCTTCTCCATGGCCTTTTGCACGCGCTCGGCGCGCACCCGGGTGCGCACAAACACGATGACCTTGTCGTCCGGATGATCGGCGAGAAAACGGCTGAGGAAGATGCGTTTGTCGTCCTGCTCCACAAACATCACGAAATGACTGACATTCTTGGAGATGCGGTCTTTGGGCGAGACCTGGATGCGAATGGCTGCACTCTTCACCTGCGAATAGGCCAGCTTCCTGATCTCGTCGTTGATGGTGGCGGAGAAGAACAGCGTCTGGTGGGCGCGGACCAGCATCTTCTTGATGTACCTGATGTCCTCGATGAAGCCGAGGTCGAGCATATGGTCGGCCTCGTCCAGCACCAGCGTACTCACACCCTCCAGGCGGATCACCTGCTGGTTGATCAGATCGAACATGCGGCCCGGCGTGGCGATCAACACGTCGATACCGTCCTGCAGTCTGGCGATCTGGCGATCCTGCTCGACACCGCCGTGCAGTGTGAACGTCTTCACGCGGGTGTGCCGGGCGATGCTCTCGAACACCTCGCCGATCTGCACGGCCAGTTCACGGGTGGGGGCCAGCACGATGCACTTGATGCCGTAGGAGCGTTTGCTGCTCTTGAAACGGTGGATCTTGTCGATGACCGGAATAGCGAAGGCGGCGGTCTTGCCGGTGCCTGTCTGCGCGATGGCCAGCACATCCTCACCGTTCAGGATCGAAGGGATCGCCTTGAACTGGATATCGGTGGGGCGCACAAAGCCCAGCTGCGCCAGGTTCTTCTTGATGTCCTCGGATATATAATACTGGTCGAACTTCATGCCCTGATACCTGTCCCTTGCGCCCGTTTCCTGAATTCAGGCGATATCTCTACAGCCTGCTCGCCATTGCTGAACCATAGCTGAGCATCCTGGATCGTGCACTGCAATTGCATGGCCCGCTCGGCCATGCGGCCGATGGCGGCAACCGCAGGCTCGGGGATCACCACCACGCTGAGATTATCGAAACGTGCCAGCTTGTTCTTGTGCTGCCCCCACCACGCGTTGCCACTGGACTGCTGGTAGGTATAGATGATGACCTGCCGCGCTCGGCCGCAGGCCTTGCGGATGCGCTTCTCGTCCGGCTGGCCGAGATCGATCCACAATTCGATCTCGTCACTCAGGCTTTTCTGCCATATGTCCGGCTCGTCGTCGGAGGACAGTCCACGGGTGAATTGCAGGGATTCGCTTGCGTTCAGCGCGAATGCTATAACGCGTATCATCATGCGCTCGTCGGTTTCCGACGGGTGTCGGGCGAGGGTGAGCTGATGCTCTTCATAATAGTTGCGGTCCATGTCGGTGACCTGCAAACGGGCTTTGAAAACAGTTGATTTAAGTGCCATGGCGGGCTTCTAGGGCACAATGGGTCATCAGGCAAGGGTTGGCTGCCGGCGCAGGCTGGATTTGTGCCCGATGCAGGGCAGGATGCCCGCTTTAATGGAAAACAGGAGATCCGATGAGCGCAGCAGCACCGAGGAACGATCCACATGCCTATAAGCGTCTGCGTCTTTGGCCGCACGCAGCCGATCTGCTGGGCATCATTCTGAACGGCCCGCCGCCGGCGGATAAACAGATGGATCGTTATTTCCGCTCGCATCGCAAACTGGGCAAGAACGATCGCGGCTTTGTCGCCGAAACGGTGTACGGCTGCCTGCGCAGGCTGCGCCTGCTGCGCTGGCTGGTGACCGGTCAGGCGGACTGGGGTGCTCCCAACGATGCGCTGGTCGCCGCCGAGTTGCTGTTGCAGGGCTATCCGGATGGCGCGCTGGGCAATGCCCTGCTATCCGGCGGTGATGGCTGGAAGCTGCATGATACGGTGCAGCGTATCATCGGGCTCGATACTGCCGGAATTCCACCGGCCATCCGCGCCAGTATGCCGGACTGGCTGTTCGAACGCCTTGTTGCGCAGTTCGGCGAATCCGATGCGATGCGTCTGAGCGAGGCCCTGAATCAACCGGCGACACTCGATCTGCGCGTCAACACACTGAAATCCGACCGCGATACCGTGTACCGCCAGCTGACGGAGGAGGGCGCGACACTTGAGGCCACACCGTACTCGCCGCTGGGTCTGCGCAGTCAGGAGCGCGCCTCGTTGTTCCGCTCCGAGGCCTTCAGCAAGGGGCTGTTCGAGGTGCAGGACGAGGGCAGCCAGCTGATCGCCATGCTGGTGGAAGCAGGGCGTCGTGAGATGGTGATGGATTTCTGCGCCGGTGGCGGCGGCAAGACACTGGCTCTGGGCGCTGCGATGCAAGCCACGGGGACGTTGTATGCCTGCGATGTGGCGCACTGGCGACTCAAGGCGCTCAAGCCGAGGCTGGCCCGCGCCGGGCTCTCCAGTGTGCGCAGCATGGCTCTGGCAAGCGAAAACGATGCGCATCTGAAACGTCTGGCCGGCAAGATGGACCGCGTGCTGGTGGATGCCCCGTGCAGCGGCACGGGCACTCTGCGGCGCAATCCCGATATCAAATGGCGCAAGCTGGATTTGCCGGAATTGATGCATCTGCAGACGCGGATTCTCGCGGCGGCTGCAGACCTGGTGAAACCGGGAGGGCGTCTGGTGTATTCCACCTGCAGCCTGCTGGACGAGGAGAACGGGGGCATTGTACGCGCCTTTCTCGCCGTGCACCCTGATTTCCGGTTGCTCGATGCGCGCGCTGTTTTTGCCGGACAGGGTGCAATTGTGCCTCTGGAGGGTGAGATGATGCAGCTCTATCCGCACCGTCACGCGACCGATGGCTTTTTCGCGGCCGCAATGCAGCGCGCATAGCAAAGACCGGCAGCAGTCCGGCAAGAAAAAAGAGGCCCCTGAGGGGCCTCTTTTCTTTGTGTGTTACCCGGCAAACGGGTGTGCCTGCCTTATTCGGCAGGAGCTGCCGGAACTTCAGGCATGGCCGGGACGGCAGCAGCAGCTCCCGCTGCGCTGGTGGCTGCATCGGCGGCTGCACCTGTAGCGGCCTCAACGGTCTGGGAGGCGGCTTCAATTGTACCTGCCGTTACATCCGAAGCGGTGGCGGTATCGGTATCGCCTGCGGACTCGGCAGACCCGGAAACAGCCGGCATCTCGGGGGCTTCACTCTTCTCCCCCTTGTTGCAGGCTGAAATGGTCAGGGAGCCGGCTGCAAGCAGCGCAATCATCATCAGGTTGATTTTTTTCATGGTGGTATGGTTTCCTCGTGGTGAAACAAGAGTGCCTCGGCACTCGGCGTGGCCCGGAACGGGATCAGCGCACGATATACGCGCTTTTTGCCTGATCAAGATGGCGCCGTGCAGCGTGTATCTGTTTGCCACGTTACATGCGGCAGGACACCGGATGGTGAAAGCACTTGTTCTATGCCTCCCATCCCCCTATGATTCGCCGCGTTGAAAGTGAGCTGCGGCTCGCTTTTTTGTTTTTATGGGCTGTTTGATTACCGTCATTCGCCCTGTTTGCATGGAGGAAAGGTGGAAGGTCGGATTGCCGAATTGCTGGCACCCATAGCCGAGGAACTCGGTCTGGATGTGCTCAAGGTCAGTCTGGGCGGCGGACATCATCAGCAGTTGCTCAAGATTGTGGTGGATAAAGCGGGCGGCGTTCCGTTTGATCTGCTGGCGCGCGTCAGTCGCGGGATCTCCCTGCAACTGGACGCGGAAGATCTGATCGAGAACCGCTACCGCCTGGAAGTGACATCGCCGGGTCTGGACTGGCCACTGAGCAGCGAAGCGGATTTCCGCCGTCACGAAGGCGAGATGCTCAAGGTGTTGTTCACGGATGGCTCCGCAGTGACCGGGGAGAATCTGGGGCCCTGCGAGGGCGGGTTGCGCCTGGCGCGGGAAGACGGCGGCGAAAAGCTTGTTGCGATGAGCGATGTCGCCAAGGTCGTACGTACGATCGACTGGAAGCGCGTGAACGACAGTAAGTAATTGGATAAGCATGACGAAACAAGGTGAGGATGTGATTGGATGAATGCTCAAATGTTGCAAGTAGCTGAAGCAGTCGCCCGTGAAAAGGGTGTGGAAGAGTCTCTGGTCATCGAGGCCATGGAACAGGCCATCAAGACAGCCGCCCGTCGCACTTACGGTGAAAAAGATGTCGAGGCGAAGATCAATCGTTTGACCGGCGGCATGGATCTGTTCCATGTGCGTACCGTGGTCGAAGATGTTGAGGACGAACTCAATGAACTGAGCCTGGAGCAGGCACGCGAGATGGACCCTGCAGCCGGGATCGGCACACAGTTCCGCGAGTCCCTGCCGGCCATTGAGCTGGGCCGTATCGCCGCACAGACCGCCAAGCAGGTTATCAACCAGAAGATCCGCGAAGCTGAACGTGAGCGCGTTGTCGAAGAATACGAGCCGCGCGTCGGCGAGTTGATCACCGGCATCGTCAAGCGCGTCGAGCGCGGCAATGTGTATGTCGATCTGGGTCGCGGCGAGGCCGTGATGTACCGCGAGGATCTGCTGCCTCGCGAATCCTATCGTCAGGGCGACCGCGTGCGTGCCTATCTGCGCGAAGTGCGCAATCAGCCGAAGGGGCCGCTGGTATTTATCTCGCGCTCCGATGCCGGCATGGTACAGCGCCTGTTCGAACAAGAAGTTCCGGAAGTGCAGGACGGTCTGGTGGTGATCCAGGCGATCGCCCGCGATCCGGGTTCACGTACCAAGATGGCTGTGATCTCCAACGATAACGGCATCGATCCTGTCGGCGCCTGTGTCGGTATGCGCGGTGCGCGTGTGCAGGCTGTGGTCAACGAACTGCACGGCGAGAAGATCGATATCATCGAATGGACGCCGGATACCGTCAGCTTCGTGGTCAATGCGCTGGCACCTGCGGAGATCGAGCGCGTGCTGGTGGATGAAGACAGCAACACCATCGAGGTCGCCGTGGCCGAGGATCAGCTGGCTATCGCCATCGGGCGTCGCGGGCAGAATGTGCGTCTGGCTTCCGAACTGACCGGCTGGAAGATCGAGATCATGACCGCCGGTGAAGAGCGCAAGAAGCGCGTCGAGGAATTCGATGCTGCGCGTCAGGTGTTCGAGGAATGTCTGGATGTGGACGAGGCATTTGCCACGCTGCTGTGCAACGAAGGCTTCCTGTCACTGGAGAACCTGGCTTATTGCAGTCTGGAAGAGCTGGTTGCCATTGAAGGTCTGGATGGTGTTACCGCCCACGAGCTGCAGAACCGTGCCCGCAACTATCTGTTGCAGCAGGAGCTGGGACGCCCGGAAGCAGCCGAGATCGAAGACAGTCTGATGCAGCTGGACGGCATGACCGATGCACTGGCAACCGAACTGGCCATCCGCGGCATCGGCACGGCCGAAGCGATGGCGGATGCCGGCGTGGACGATCTGGTCGGGATCGAGCATGCCACACGCGAACAGCTGGAAGCCTTTATTCTGGCTGCGCGCGAGGCTTGCGGCTGGTTCGACTGAGGCCTGATTGATCGAGGCGGGATTGAACCGGCAGAATGAGATGCCAGCTCCGGCGGGCATCAAACAACGCAGCTGCCTCGTCTGCCGCAAGCAGGCGGACAAAAGCGGTTTGCTGCGTCTGGTTGCGGATGAAGACGGGCTGGTATGGCCCGATGTGATGCAGAAGGCCCCCGGTCGTGGTGCCTATGTATGTCTGCAGGGACCATGCCTGTCGCGCATGCATGAGCGCCAGTTCGAGCGGGCATGGAAGGATAAAAAGATCGCTTCCGGACAGGTGGTGCAGCTGCGCCAGCGCCTGGAACATGCGATGTTGCAGATGTGCCGGCAGGACTTCAGACGGCTGCGCAGTTCGCTCGATATCGGGCGGGATGCAGTGATGCATCGCATGTGGAAAAAGGCGCCATTGCTGGTGCTGCTCGCACCGGATGCTGGCGGTGCGCTGCAACGACAGATAGAAGATGCCTGTGGTAAAAGACAGGCCGCAGGGTTGAAAACGACGCTTGTTATTTTTGGCGATTCGTCAACACTGAGTGACATCGTTGAACGCGATGTTGTTTCGGTGCTTGCACTGGATGATTCGCCGGCATGCGCAAGCTTGCGAAATTATTGTCTGATTTACGGGCAATTACGCGAAACGGAGTAGGAAACAGATGGCTAAAGTACGAATTCTCGACCTGGCAAAAGACCTCGGCGCCGATGTGGCAGAGGTGATGTCGGCAGCACGCGATTGCGGCATTATGGCCAGCGGTCCGGCCAGCATGCTGACACCGGAGGATCGGGAGAAGCTCAGCAGGGCCGTGAAGAGCGAAGGCGAAAAACACGCAGCAGGCGGCAAGCCCGGTGCGCGCACGCTGACCCTGAACAAGCCATTGGTGGCCGGGCAGTCGCGTCCCGGATCCCGCCCCGATAGCGGTGGTCGCAAAGTGCAGGTCGAGGTGCGCAGAACCACGCGCCGTGTGTCCGCACCGCCGACGGTCGAGGTCAGGCCAAGTGCAGCACCCGAACCGGTTGCGGCACCCGCCCCGGTCGCGGCACCTGCGTCGGCAGTAGCCAAACCGGCAGCTGCGGTCGTCAAGCCCAAGATCAGCCCGGCTCAGGCGGCTGCAAAGGCTGTCGCGGACAAAAAGGAACTGGCCGCTGCACAGGCGCGCGAAGCGTCAAAGCCGGCGGTAACGGCAAGCCCGGCAGCACCGGTTGCCGCACCCGCAGCTGCTCCCGGCTCTACCCCGGCAGCTACGACCGCGGCACCTGCTGCCCCGACCCACTCGAATTCACCGATGGCCCATACAACACCAAGGCCTGCAACACCGAGACCAGCAACCGGACGTCCACAGGGCGCGGCAAGAACCACTGCTGGTGGTCGACCGATGCCGGCAGGTACGCAGCAGCGCGGTCGCCAGCCATCCGCCGCAGGAAGCCAGCAGGGTGCCAACCGTACCAGCGGCCCGAGAACAACCATCCGTCGCGGCCTGACCCCCGCGCAGATCGCCGCAGCCAAGGCACCAAGCTCTTCGCTGAAGGACATTGAAGACAAGATTAAGAAAGAGCGCATCGAACAGCGTGCCCAGCGCACGCCGAACCGTCCGGATAACCGTCAGGGTGGGCCTGCTGGCGCATCTGCCGCCTCCCGCCAGCCTTCCAGGGCACCGTCCGTCGCTGTTGCACCGGATCCCGGTGCTGCCGGAGCTCCACCGGGTGCGCCACGTCGCCGTGGTCCGGGTGGTGCAGGCGGTCAGCAGGGATCATTCCAGCGTCGCCGTCTGTCACCTGCCGAGAAGGCCGCTCGCCGTACCTATTCGGAAAAGCGTCATGTGGTGATGACCGATGAGCAGGAAGACCGCATGGCTCGTCTGGCGCGCGGTGATCGCCGCCGCAGGGGTATTTCCAAGGACGACGCTGATTTCGTGAAGCGTGATGTGGAGATTCCGGAGAGCATCGCCGTATCCGAGCTGGCCAGTCGCATGGCCATCAAGGGTGCTGATGTGGTGCGCAGACTGTTCGAGATGGGCGTGGCTGCCACGGTGAACGAGAATATCGACGCCGATACCGCACTGCTGATCGTCGAGGAATTCGGTCATACGGCCAAGATGGTCAACGCATCGGCTGTTGAGAACGTGTTCATCGATGCCGAGCCCGAAGATGATGACGGCAACACCATGCCGCGTCCGCCGGTCGTCGTGGTGATGGGCCACGTGGATCATGGTAAAACATCCATTCTCGACGCTTTGCGCAAGGCGCATGTGGCGGACGGAGAAGCCGGTGGTATCACACAGCATATCGGTGCCTATATGGTGAAACTGGAATCCGGCGACCGCGTGGTGTTCATCGATACCCCGGGCCATGAAGCCTTCACCGGCCTGCGTGCCCGCGGTGCCAAGCTGACCGATGTGGCCGTGCTGGTGGTGGCTGCCGACGACGGTGTGATGCCGCAGACGGTGGAGGCGCTGAATCATGCGCGTGCAGCCGGCGTGCCGATCATCGTAGCCGTGAACAAGATGGACAAGGACGGTGCCGACCCCGAGAAGGTGATGCGCCAGCTTGCCGAGCACGAACTGATCTCCGAAGAGTGGGGCGGTACGACCATCTTCGTGAAATGTTCTGCGCATACCGGTGAAGGTCTGGACGAGCTGCTCGAGATGCTGGCTCTACAGACCGAGATCCTCGAACTGAAGGCCAACCCGCAGCTGCGTGGTCGCGGTATCGTGATCGAATCCCGTCTCGACAAGGGCCGTGGTCCGGCGGCTACCGTGCTGGTGCAGAACGGCACCTTCAATACAGGCGATAACGTGGTAGTCGGCACTGTAACCGGTCGTATCCGCGCCATCGTGGATGAAAACGGCAAGCAGCACCGCACTGCCGGTCCGTCGATCCCGTTTGAACTGCTGGGTCTGGACTCGGTTCCGGAGGCCGGTCAGGAGATCGTGGTGGTCGAGAACGAGCGTCAGGCACGTGAAATCATCAGCTATCGTGAGGATCAGAAACGCAAGCTCGGTCTGCAGCAGCAGAAGAGCGTCAGCATGGAGGATCTGTTCGCCTCGGTTCAGGGCGAGGGTGCCAAGGAAGTGAATGTCCTGATCAAGGGCGATGTGACCGGTTCGGTCGAAGCCATGGCCGAATCGCTGGCCAAGGCAGGCACCGACGAGGTGCAGGTGAAGATCGTGCACCGTGCCATCGGCGGTATCACCGAATCCGATATCATGCTGGCTTCGGCTTCCAATGCCATCGTCATCGGCTTCAATGTGCGTCCGGAAACCAAGGCCAAGAAACTGGCCGAAACCGAAGGCGTGGATGTGCGCTTCTACAAGGTGATCTACGATGCCATCGACGACATGCGCGCCGCCATGGCCGGTGTGTTGTCTCCGGAACAGCGCGAGAAGGTCATCGGCAGTGCCGAGGTCCGCGAGGTGTTCATGGTTCCGAAGGTCGGCGCTGTGGCCGGTTGCTACATGACC
This sequence comes from Zetaproteobacteria bacterium CG06_land_8_20_14_3_00_59_53, assembly GCA_002779605.1. GTDB lineage: Bacteria > Pseudomonadota > Zetaproteobacteria > Mariprofundales > Mariprofundaceae > UBA1543. The sequence continues at coordinate 19,516 of PEWE01000002.1, forward strand.
GACGGCTTCGTGACGCGTGGTGCATCGGCCCGCGTGCTGCGCGACGGTGTGGTGATCAACGATGGCAAACTGGCTTCGCTGCGTCGCTTCAAGGATGACGTCAAAGAGGTCAAATCGGGCTACGAGTGCGGTATCGGCATCGAGAAGTTCAACGATATCAAGCCGGGCGATGTCTTTGAGTTCTATGTGATCGAGGAATTCGCGGCGACGCTCTGACCATGGCCGATTCGAGAAACTCAGGCAAAGGGCGGCTGTACGCCGATATCCATCGCCTTCTGGCCACGCTGATGCAGCGCGATATCGCCGACCCGCGTCTGGCCGGTATCAGCATCACGCGGGTCGAGGCGGTGCATGGCGGACAGCAGGTGCGTGTGATGGTGCACAAACCGGGCGAGGAGGGCGAGAAGACGATGTGTATCGAGCGCCTGAACCAGCTGGCTTCGCATTTTGCGCATCAACTGCGCCATGCCATGCCCAAGCGGCGCCTGCCCGGTCTGAAATTCTGCTGGGACGAATCCATCGACGGTGCAGCCAATGTCACGCGCCTGCTGAACAACATGGAATTCGGCGATGATTGATATGCAGCAGTTGATGGCAGCCATCCGAGACTCACGCGGCATTCTGCTGACCACGCATTGCAATCCCGACGGCGATGGTATCGGTTCGCAGTTGGCTCTGTATCACGCACTCAGGGCTGGGAACTTTCCCGTGTATATGCACAACAGGGACGCTGTGCCACGCATCTACCGCTTTCTCGAAGGCAGTGAACTGGTCGGTCAGGGACTGGCGTTTGATGTTGCGGATATCGATCTGATTATCAGTCTGGATGCCGGTTCCCGCGGACGACTGGGTTTTGCCGACAGCTTATTTGCCGGACGGACGCTGGCCGTGGTGGATCATCACGTCAGCAATACCCGTTTCGGAGACATCAACCTGATCGACGTCTCCGCCTGCTCGACCGGCGCGATGGCTTACGAACTGATTCGTGCGATGGGCCTGCCTGTCTCGAAAGCGGCGGCCTGCGCCCTGTATGTCACGTTGCTGACCGATACCAGCAGCTTCCGCAATGTCAGCACCACCCCCGAGGTGCATGAACTGGCTGCAGAACTGGTGCGCGCGGGTGCCGAGCCCTGGCCGATCGCGCGTGCCGTGTATGAGGACCGCAGCCCGGCCTGTTTCAGGCTGCAGGTGCGTTGCATGCAGACCCTCGAACTGCTGCACGATGGCAGGGTCGCATGGGTGCATGTGGATAACGATATGTATCAGGAAACCGGCAGCGACGGAGAGGACACCGAGGGATTGATCGATCTGGCAAGGGCCATATCCGGTGTTCTGGTTGCAGTATTCATGCGTCCGGGCGACGATAAGCACAGCTGGAAGGTGACTTTCCGCGGAAAGTTCGATGTCGATGTCGGCGAACTTGCCGTATCGTTGGGTGGTGGCGGGCATCGCCATGCTGCAGGGGTCACCATGCAGGGCGATTACCATACGATATACAACAAGGTGGAACAGGCAGTTGCAGCAGTCATCGGTTGATTCGTCTTTGCCACAGGAGGCCAGTGGCGTTGTCTTTCTCGACAAGCCCATCGGCTGGACTTCGCGCCAGGCGGTGAACGAGGTCGCGCGCCTGTATTCCGTCAAAGGCAGAAAAATGATCAAGGCCGGCCATGCCGGCACCCTAGATCCTCTGGCTACCGGCATGCTGCCGATCATGGTCGGCGAGGCGACGCGATTCTCCGGTGTCGGTATCAATGCCGACAAGTCCTATCGCTTCACCTGTGATCTGAGTTTCCAGACCGATACGCTGGATGCCGAGGGTGAAGTCACGGAGCGCTTCGATGTCGCCATCACGCCGGCTGATATCGAAAAGACAGTGAAACGCTTCACCGGCGATATCGAACAGCAGCCGCCATCCTATTCGGCCATCCATGTGAATGGCGAAAGGGCGCACGACATCATGCGCAAGGGCGGGGAAGTGGAACTTCCGACGCGTCCGGTGAGGATTCATTCGCTGAAGCTGATCTCCTTTGAATCACCGTTGCTGACGCTTGAGGTGCATTGCTCCAAGGGTACCTATGTGCGTTCGCTGGCCCGCGATATCGGTCTGGCGCTCGGTGTCGGCGGTTGCGTGACCGTACTGCGCAGGCTTTCAACGGCCGGCTGGCCGGAAGTGGTGATGGTGGGCTTCGATCAATTGAAGGCTGCGCCTGAGGCCTGCCTGTTGCCGCTGCCGCAGTGGCTGCGCCATCTGCCGCGACTGAAGCTGCAGCAGGCCGATGCGCTGCGTTATGCACAGGGGCAGCGCATCCAGCTGTCGCGCGGCAACGAGGGCGAATACGCGGTGTTCTGCGCCGCCGATCCCTCGACCCCTGATGCGGAACCGCTGTTGCTCGGCACCGGTATCATCAAGCCCGGGATCCAGCGCATGATTCTGCACCCGCTACGGGTATTACCGTCGGCTCTGCCCGGCCTGATGGCCCAGCAGGACAATTAAAGACTGTATGGATTGATCGTCCGGGGAATTGACCGTCCGGACGACGGTCGGAATTGTTGCCTCAGACGTCGTTGACGATGCGCACAAGCACGGCAACATTGAGCGTCTGCTGAACATCGCCTGCAAACAGGCCTTTCAGCGGTTGTACATCGAAGTAATCCCGACCGAAGGCCGTGCGCACATACTGCCAGTCCACCAGCTTGTCGTTGGTCGGATCGATGCCCACCCAGCCATGGCCTTCATGCCACGCCTGCACCCAGGCATGGGTGGCGGAAGCGCCGCGCAGATGCTCGCCGAGCTCGCCCTTGGCTGGCTCGAAGATATAGCCGCTGACATAGCGCGACGGCACACCCGCTTTTCGCAATACCCCGATCATGGCATGCGCCATGTCCTGACAGACACCGCCGCCCTTGTTGAACAATTCCTTCGGACTGGAATGCACATGCGTCACATCCGGGTCGTAACGGAAGGTACGATGGAAATAACGCGCCATCTCGAACAGGGCAGCGGCGAATTCATCCGGCTGCATGTCCATGCTGATGCCTTCACCCATCGGCACGCTGGCGTATTCGGGTATGTTTGGCACGCCTGGCGACCAGCACAGGTATTCGGTCCAGCGCTGGGCGTAGGGGCGCGGATCGGGCTTTGACTCTGGGCCGCAGCTGATGGCATTGGTGGTTTCAACGATGGAGTGCGCGACGATCTCCAGGGTGTCGTGCGGCTCGATGATATTGAAATGGTGTACCAGATTGCCGAAATGATCGTTGTGGGTGGCAGTCGGCACGTTCGGTTTAACCGTGATCTCATGCTGCAGAACCTTCTGCAGCCCGGTATTCACCGGGGACATACGCAGTTCGTTGAGCGACATCGTCACCGGTTCGCTGTAGGTGAAACGCGTGCTGTGCGTTACCTCAAGGGTGATATGCTCTCCCGGTGCCAGTATCTTCATCGTATGCCTGCCTGCTGTTGCTGCGGAATCTGTATCGAGATCAGGTTCTTGTTGGAATCGGACATGGTCACCGTGGTGGAGTTGAAGAATGAGTGATTGATCATATCGTCTATGGTATGGCAACGCAGTTGAACCGAATCCAGATAGTCCTTCAGACTGGATTTCTGTAGCTGCTCAAGCGCTGCGCCGCCACGCAGGTCATCGAGGAAGTATTCGGCCTCCCGGAGAAGAGCGTATTGATCCCTGTTGACGGTGCCGATGCCTTTCAGCGACTTCACCACCTGCTTGATGCTGAAGTGGACTGAACGCGGGAAGCGCGGATCGAGATTCAACAGCCGTAGTACCAGTTCCGGATTGATGCGCGCCTTGTACTGGCGGCGATAGGCTTCGTAGCCGGAAACCGAGCGCAGCAGCGCCTGCCACTGGTGATAATCCAGCGGCTTGCCCACTTCATCCAGACTCGGAAGAAGCAGGTGGTATTTGATTTCAAGGATGCGGGTGGTCATGCGGGCCCGTTCGAGTCCGACGCCCAGACGCAGGAAGTTCCACGACTCACCGTGGCTCATGGTGTTATCCACCAGGCCGTGGAAGGCGCTGCAGAACTGCCGGACATCGGCGAGAAACTCGATGTGATTGCTCAATCTTCCGGCGCGTTCGACATCCTGATACATCCTGTTCAGCGACAGCCACATCTCCTCACTGATGCGCTCGCGGATGGTGCGTGCCATCTCGCGGGCCTGACCGATACAGGCACGGATAGAATACGGGTTGTCGGCATCGGCGATCAGGAAGTCCATCACCGATTGCTCGGTCACTTCATCAAAACGCTTGTCGAAGGCCTCGCGCGAATGGGTGATGGCCAGCATCGGCGACCAGACATCCAGTTCGGAGAAATACCCCTGTTCGAGGCTCATGCGGCGGTTCACATCGAGGATGCGGGCGATATTCTCGGCGCGCTCGATCTGCTGGCCGAGCACATAAACATTGCGGGCGATACGACTAAGCATGGGGTACCTCCGCATTCTGCGGATACAGCACCCAGGTATCCTTGCTGCCTCCGCCCTGTGAGGAATTGACCACCAGACTGCCCTGACGCAGTGCCACACGGGTCAACCCGCCGGGCAGCACCTTCACATCACCCTTCACATCGCAGACCGCATAAGGGCGCAGATCCACATGGCGCGGGAAGAAGCCTTTCTGCCCGTCCTGTTCGACCCATGTAGGGTGGGTGGAGAGCTGCTGGATGGGCTGGGCGATGTAGTGATCCGGATTGGCGGCGATGGCCACACGGAAATCGGCCAGTTCCTGTTTGCTTGCCGCACTGCCGACCAACAGGCCGTAACCGCCGGATGCGTCGGTCGGCTTGACCACCAGTTCGGGCAGATGGTCGAGGATGTAGGCCAGATCTTTCTCGCGGCTGCCGAGATAGGTCGGGATGATGGGGAGAATCGGTTCCTGATCGAGATAATAGCGGATGATCTCGGGCGTATAGGCATACAGCGCCTTGTCGTCAGCCACACCGTTGCCGGGGGCATTGGCCAGCGCGACATTGCCGGCTCTGTATGCATTCATCAGGCCCGGTACGCCGAGCATGGAATCCGGGCGGAAGGCCAGCGGATCGAGAAACTCGGTATCGATGCGAAGATAGATCACATCCACGCGCTGCAGACCGCGGGTGGTTTTCATGTACACCACATCGCGATCCACCAGCAGATCCTGTCCCTCGACGAGCTCAGCGCCCATCTGATTGGCCAGGAAGGAGTGTTCGAAGTAGGCGGAGTTGTAGATGCCGGGGGTGAGCACGGCGACGTTCGGGTTGTCCTGTGTGGACAGCGAGGCCAGCGAATCGAACAGCATCTGCGGGTAGTGATCCACCGGACGCACCTTGTACTGGTTCAGCAGTTTGGGTTGCACACGTCCCATCACCCAGCGGTTCTCGATCACATAGGATACGCCGGACGGCACGCGCAGATTGTCTTCCAGCACATGGAATTCGCCGGTGGCATTGCGGATAAGATCGATGCCGCCGATATGCACATGCATACCTCCGGGGGGATTCAGACCGCTCATTTCGCGACAGTACAGCGACGACATCATCACCTGCGCTGTGGGAACCATGCCGTCTTTGAGAATCTTCTGTTCGTGATACACGTCTTCAAGGAACATGTTCAGCGCCTGCATGCGCTGTACCACGCCGGCCTCAACCTTGTCCCAGTCGGGTGCGCTGATGATGCGCGGCATCAGGTCGAAGGGGAAAATCTTCTCGGTGCCGCGCGCATCGGAATACACGGTGAAGGTGACACCCTGATTGAGCATGGAGAGGTCGGCCGAATGTTGCAGGCTTTCCACACCGTCCACACCCTGTGCCTCGAAATGCCGCACCGCCTGCCGGTAGATGGCACGCAGCTCGTCGGAGGAAGCATAGGCTTCGTCGAACGGCGCGGCTCCGGCGGAGCTGAACAGTGGGGATGGATTCTCATTCATGATTTCGAACCTATCAATACGTTGATGCGAATCAACCACACTTTCCCATCGGAGATTCAATGCAAATGGGATTGCAGATTTGCCATACAGCCAGCTTCGGGCAGAATCGCGCGCCACGATTGATAAAGATTCATTTCGACATACAAGGAGAGCAGCATGGGTTTGTTCGGCAAGGCACCGCAGGCCGGAGGCAAGGATATTCCGGAAGGCAATCACATCCTGATGGAAACCGAAGAGGGCAGCATTAAAATCGAACTATACCCGGATGTCGCTCCGAACACGGTCGCCAACTTCAAGGCACTGACCGCCAGTGGATTTTACGACGGACTCGGCTTTCATCGTGTGATTCCCGGCTTCATGGCGCAGGGCGGTTGCCCGCGCGGTGACGGCACCGGCGGTCCCGGCTACAAGGTGAAGGCCGAATTCAACAAGATCAAACACGAGCGCGGCATCCTTTCCATGGCCCGTTCCTCCGATCCGGATTCCGCCGGCAGCCAGTTCTTCATCTGCTATGCGGCACATCCGCATCTGGATCAGCAGTACACGGTGTTCGGCAAGGTCACCGAGGGCATGGATGTGGTGGATAATATCGTCAACGGCACCGGCATCACCAAGGTCAGCGTATTGCCGTGAACCTGACTCCGGACAGGGCAGGCATTCCGCAGTCCTTGTGCGACACCCTCGGGGGTCGCAGAAGCTGGATGGAGCTGCTTGCCCTGCTGGAGCAACTTCCCGCTGAGCCGCCGCAGGTCAGCGATGCACAGTTGCGTGCCGGATGGGATGATTTCGTCCCGACCCTGACCACCAGTTGCGAAGCAGCGGGTGGCATTCTGGGACAGGTGCTGGTCTGCATCGGGCGGCATCGCCCGGAGCTGATCGAGTCCATGCTCACCGACGCGCTCGATCCTTTGTTCTGCATCGAGGTGGATACGCCTGAAGCCATCCTGCACTGGTACGAGGCGAACCGGCACCTTGATGCGCAGAGCAAAGCGTGGATCAGGGACAATCTTCCGGAGTTCCTGGAGCGTTTCGATTTTACCAGCCTGGGCTTTGACGACGATTGACCGCATGCCGATGCGCATGCCAAGGATGTTTTAAACACCATGGAAATCAATGAGATAGAACACCATGCTCAGGCGGAACATACGGCAGCCGACGGGCTTGCCTGCTTTGCTGTGGTGGTGCCCGGCCTCGAGAAGATCGCCGCAGCAGAGCTGAATACATTGGCTGTTCATGCTGTGCAGGTCGTCGAGGGCGGGGTGAATTTCACCGGCAGCATGGATGCGCTGTGCCGCATCAACCTGCGCGCCCGGAGCATCACCCGTGTGCTGGTGCGCCTGGCCGGTTTCAAGGCGCTGTCCTTTCCCGAGCTGTTCAACAAGGCGCAGAAGCCTGCATGGGAGCGTTACATTTCCGCAGGCCGCGCGGTAACGGTGAAGGCAAGCTGCCACAGCTCAAAGCTGATGCATTCGGGCCGTGTGGAGCAGGCTGTGCTGGATGGCATTGCGGAAAAGCTTAACAAGGCGGACATCAGCCTAGGTGACAGCGGAGATGCGCAGCTCATCACCGTGCGACTTGAGCACGATCAGTGCGTTATCAGCATCGATAGCTCCGGCGAACGTCTTGATCGCAGGGGTTATCGCCTGCTCACAGGTCTCGCACCGATCCGTGAAACCGTGGCCGCTGCCATGCTGCAATGGATGGACTGGAAGCCTGAAGAACCTTTGCTTGTGCCCATGTGCGGCTCCGGCACCTTCGCCATCGAGGCCGCACTGATCGGGCAGGGCAGGGCGGCCAATCTCGCGCATGACTTCGCTCTGCTGCATTGGCCCGCGCTGCATCAGAAGCGCTGGAAGCGAGTGCAGGACAAGGCCGCAGGCATGCAGAGGGACCTTTCCCTCAATATTCTCGCCAGCGACTCGGATGAGGCCGTGCTCGGACAGGCCGTCAGCAATGCTGCACAGGCTGGCGTGGCGGATGTCATCCGCTTCGACAGACAGGATGTGCGTGCCTTGCAGCCACCGAAAGGCTCACAAGGCGGAGTGATCGTCTGCAACCCGCCCTACGGCGATCGTATCAGGGGCGACGCGACAGTCCTGTACAGGGATATCGGCAAGCTATTGAAACAGGATGCCTTCAAGGGCTGGCGCATGGCCATCATCGTCCCGGACCCTGAATGTGAGAAGGCACTGGGCCTGGCGGCCAAACGCCGCATGAAGATCAAACACGGCGGCAAATGGGTTCGCGTGCTGCACCTGCGAAGGGTTTGAGTTGCATGGCAAGGAAGATGCCGGTACCGGATGCGGAGACGAGTGCTCGGCGTTTGCGTGAGCAGCAAAGTAAAGCGGTTGCAGACGAATTCGAGAGACTGATTGCCGAGGGTAAAAATATTCAGGATATGCGACGGCTGAGAAGTTATGGCATCAAACCAAATGGATGATCCGGAATAATAGCTAAGGCGCCCTTTAGACGCTTTTTTTGATGGGTGAAGCTTCTTACTTGTGGAGATTCAGGATTATATGGGGTGATCGAACGCGACAACCGGTAAGAGAATGGCAGTTGGCTTCCTGTTTTGAGGGGGAAAAGAATATTTGACATACCGTTTAAGAAAAGCCTAGGGTGGATTATTCAGGGGGGGGATATGAAAAAATCAATGATGATTGTTTGTGCAATTGTATTTGCGTTTGTGAGTACGTCGGCTATTGCTGCCAACGTTAACTCAGTCGCTAATACCGCAGTACACGGGAATTTTGTTATACAGGAATTGAGTAACGGAAATATTGCTGTTACTCCGCTTGATGCCAAGAAGAAAAAGAAGACGAAGTTTAAAGTTTGCAGCCATATGTGTAACGATGGAACAGTTGTTTACTGCTCCGTCCCGAAAGGAAGCAAATGTTCATGTACAGAGTCTGATTGTCCGCCCCCAGGAAATGGGCCTATTATTCTTACTCCAAGTGGTGGGTTGCCAACAAACACAATGCCCTAACATATAATCGGATATCCTCTGGATATCACCCATCAATAAAAAAGGCGCCTTGCGGCGCCTTTTTTGCTTGAAAGGTTAAGCTTAGTCCTTGCTGGAGCGCTTGCGTTCGTGCTCGAGCAGCTTGCGTTTGCGAAGGCGGATGGACTTCGGGGTGACCTCTACCAGTTCGTCGTCATCGATGAACTCGATAGCGCGTTCCAGGGTCAGCTGCAGCGGGGTCACCAGATCGATCGCATCATCCTTGCCCGAGGCGCGGGTGTTGGTGAGCTTCTTGGCCTTGGTGGCATTGACCACCAGGTCGTTGTCGCGTGAATGGATACCGATGATCATGCCTTCGTACAGCTTGGTGTTCGCACCGATGAACAGCTTGCCGCGCTCCTGCAGGTTCCACAGTGCGAAGGCCACGGATTCGCCGCCGCCATTGGCGATCAGCACGCCGTTCTTGCGGCCCGGCAGCTTGCCGATATAGGGGCCGTAGGCGTGGAACAGGTGATGCATCACACCGGTGCCGCGCGTGTCGGTGAGGAATTCGGAGGTGTAGCCGATCAGGCCACGCGTCGGGCACATGAATTCGATACGGGTGGAACCGTCGGAATTGGTCTGCATATGTGTCATTTCAGCACCACGCAGGCCAAGTTTCTCAATGACAGTGCCCTGATAGTCGGATTCAACGTCCACGGTCACATGCTCGTAGGGTTCCTGCTTCACGCCGTCGATTTCGCGAACAATCACGGATGGACGGGAAACAGCCATTTCAAAGCCTTCGCGGCGCATGTTCTCCAGCAGGATACCGATATGCAGTTCGCCACGGCCGGATATCTCGTACACATCGGCGGCATCGGTTTCACGAACGCGCATTGCCACATTGGTACGCACTTCCTTCATCAGGCGGTCGCGGATCTGGCGGGTGGTGATGAACTTGCCCTCGGTGCCTGCTAATGGGGAACTGTTTACATGCAACTCCATGGTCAGGGTCGGTTCGTCCACATGAATGATGGGTAAAGCGACAGGGTTGAGCTTGTCGGCGATGGTTTCGCCGATATTGATGGTTTCGATGCCGGCTACAGCCACGATGTCGCCGGCCTCGGCGTGATCAATCTCAATACGCTGCAGGCCCTTGAAGCCTAGTAGTTTGGTGATGCGGAAGTTTTCCTTGGATGAATCGGCATGCACCACAGTGATTTCCAAGCCTGTCTTGATGGTGCCGTGGGCGATACGACCGATCACGATACGGCCGATGAAGTCGTCCCAGGCCAGTGTGGTGGCCAGCATTTGCAGCGGCTCGTTGGCATCGCCTTCAGGCTCGTTCACATGCTTGATGATGGTGTCGAACAGGCAGGTCAGGTTGTCGGACTCTTCGGCCAGATCCAACTTGGCATAACCGTTCTTGGCCGATGCATAGACCACCGGGAAATCCAGCTGCTCGTCGGTGGCACCGAGGGAGGCGAAGAGGTCGAAGGTGGCATCCACCACGGCATCCGGATCGGAGCCCTCACGGTCGATTTTGTTGATCACCACGATGGGTTTCAAGCCGAGAGCAAGTGCTTTGGAGGTCACGAACTTGGTCTGCGGCATCGGGCCTTCACGGGCATCCACCAGCAGCAGCACGCCGTCCACCATGTTCAGGATGCGTTCCACTTCGCCGCCGAAGTCGGAATGTCCGGGAGTGTCAACGATATTGATGCGCATATCGCCGTACACCAGGGCGGTGTTCTTGGCGAGAATGGTGATGCCGCGCTCTTTCTCCAGGTCGTTGGAGTCCATCATACGGGTTTCGGTTTCTTCACGGGCATCGAAGGTGCCGGACTGCTTGAGCAGTTCGTCCACCAGCGTGGTCTTGCCGTGATCCACGTGGGCGATGATGGCGATGTTGCGCAGATTCTTGTTCATGAGTCTTCCTGGATGCTGCTGTTTGAGTTAGGCCTGTCGTAAGGCGCGCGCATGGTAACAGCTTGCCCAACAATTAAAAGGAAAGCTTACTGGGCTGAATCGCATGGCTGAATAGTGCCACAGGGAGGGGATGGGCTGGGAGATTCAGGTGATCACCGAAGGCATCGGCAGCCTTTGCATCGGCGATTTCTTTTTTCTGCTTCAACAACCTTTATGAGGCTTTTGCAGTTCTTTGTATTCACTGGGATAATTCAAATTCGCACCGCTAACGAGGGTGTGTGTGATATCAGCAGTTTTGATGCGCTTCATTTGATGAACTTGATTACCTGGGGCTGATCCGGTTTCCGACCGTGCTCGGCGGCGTGGTGCCGCTGATCAATCTGCCGGGCGTACCCGCGGGTTGACTGAAATTAACCGGACATGTGCTGGCTGATTTTTTTCTGGGGCGCAACAGGCACTGGAAAGACCCGGCCATCCCCGCTCTGAATCCGCAACTCGCATTACCCGATCGTCCGATACCCTCGACTGGGGTTATCGCAAAGGCTGCACGCTTGCCGAATACGTGAATTGTGTGGCGATGTGCTTGGTATGATCAAGAAGCAATGGAGCCGCAATCTGCGCGGGCCCAACGGCAAGGTCATCTGGCATGTAAGCGGAAAACAGGTGCGCTGCAGGGGGCCTCCGCGACTGATGGTTGTGCTTGGCTGCGCTGCCCATAGCCTGCGGGCATGCAATTCAAACTAAACGGGGAATTTCAGCCTCAGGGCGATCAGCCGACTGCCATAGCCGAACTGGTGGCCGGCGTGCAGTCGGGCGACAGGCATCAGACCCTGCTGGGCGTTACCGGTTCGGGTAAAACCTTCACCATGGCCTGTGTGATTCAGGAGGTTCAGAAACCGACTCTGATCATGGCGCCGAACAAAACCCTCGCGGCTCAACTTTATGGCGAGTTCAAACAGTTCTTCCCGAACAATGCCGTTGAGTATTTCGTTTCCTACTACGATTACTACCAGCCCGAGGCCTACGTGGTGCAGTCGGACACCTATATCGAGAAGGATTCGGCCATCAACGAACAGATCGACCGCATGCGCCATGCAGCCACCCGTGCACTGCTGGAGCGCGAGGATGTGATCATCGTGGCCTCGGTATCCTGTATCTACGGTCTGGGTAGTCCTGAGGCATATTCAAACATGCTGCTGTACTTCGAGGTGGGCCGCGAGCAGAGCCAGCGTGCCGCCATCGACAAGCTCGTGGAGCTGCAATACCAGCGCAACGATACCGATTTCCATCGCGGCACGTTCAGACTCAAGGGTGACGTGCTGGAGATTTATCCGGCGCATGCCGAGGATTTCGCCATAAGAATCGAATTCTTCGGCGACGATGTGGATGCCGTTTCCCGCTTCGATCCGCTCACCGGCAAGCGCATCGAGACCCTGCATAAATACACTGTGTTCCCCAAGAGCCATTTCGTGACCCCCAGAGGCCAGCTCATCAAGGCCATGGATGCGATTCGCGATGAGCTGGCCGAGCGTCTGGCCGAGCTTCACGACAACAACAAGCTGGTCGAGGCGCAAAGGCTGGAGCAGCGCACCCGTTTCGATCTGGAGATGATTCAGGAGATCGGCTATTGCACCGGTGTGGAGAACTATTCCAGACATTTGACAGGCAGGGCTCCCGGCGAAGCACCGCCGACTCTGTTTGATTATCTGCCCAATAATGCACTGGTGATGCTGGACGAATCGCATGTCACCGTGCCGCAGATCGGCGGCATGTTTAAGGGTGATCGCTCCAGAAAACAGACGTTGGTGGATTTCGGTTTCCGCCTGCCCTCAGCTTTGGACAACCGGCCTTTGCGCTTTGAGGAGTTCGAAGCCATCGCACCCCAGACCATTTATGTATCCGCCACCCCCGGCCCGTATGAAATGAAGGCCACCAGCGGAGTGTTCGTCGAGCAGGTGATACGTCCGACCGGCCTGATCGACCCCGAGATCGAGGTGCGTCCGGCCATCTCGCAGGTGGATGATTTCGTCTCCGAAGTAGGGGGGGTGATCGACAAGGGATTCAGGATTCTCGCTACATGTTTAACCAAGCGCATGGCCGAGGATCTGGCCGAGTATCTTGATAAACTGGGGTTTCGGGCGCGCTATCTGCATTCGGATATCGACACCGTGGAGCGCATGGAAATCCTGCGCGATCTCAGAAAAGGCGAGTTCGATATTCTCATAGGCATCAACCTGTTACGCGAAGGTCTTGATCTTCCGGAGGTGGCCCTTGTCGCCATCTTCGATGCAGACAAGGAAGGTTTCTTACGCTCGCAGCGCTCCCTGATCCAGACCATCGGTCGTGCCGCACGAAACGTGGAGGGTAGGGTGATCCTGTACGCCGACAAGGAAACCGATTCCATGCGCTTCGCGATTCAGGAAACATCAAGAAGGCGAGAGAAACAGGTGGCCTTCAACAAGGAACACGGCATCACACCGACCACGATCATCAAAGAAATCAAGGATATCCTCGGCTCCGTTTACGAACTGGACTACGCCCACATCCCCGAAGTCGCCGAGCCGGAACCGATGCGTTTGACTCCGAAAACCCGCAAGGCCCGCGCCGAAGAGCTTCGCCGCCTCATGTTCGAAGCCGCAGCCGATCTCCGCTTCGAGGATGCCGCCAAACACCGCGATGAACTGAAAACTCTGCGGAAAGAATCTGCTTAATGTCAGGTGGCATAGACTTCCAGCTATCAGCGGCACTTAAGTCACTCTGACGGTAGCGCCTTGAATTGCCACCAGTTCATCACACACTTTTGAGCTCTTCAAAATATCGGCGGTTTGCGACGCCACGCGGCAGCCAGCCAAGCTTGGAGAACAAGATCAGCGTGCGTGGCTGCATCGACAAGCCCAGCAGCAGTCGCGGGAACAGATCAATCCCCCCGGGAGACAACCATCTTTCATGGGTTGTCACAACCGAAGGCGCTCCGCCCTAGGTCCCCGGCCTTCTGCCACAACCAATCTGCGGTTTCAGGCCGTCCTCGTGCATCAAACGACCAACACAAATGGGCCACAGGATTCTCTCAGGTCCTTCAGATCATGGTGAATTTTGCGCGAAGATCGGTTACCAGAGGCGCGCCATTTACACTTCACTCAGGGCAAAAGCCTTGACCTGATCGAAGGGGAGATGGTCGCCTTCATCCTTGCCGTAGTAGGCGGTGCGGATGATGCCGCGTTCATCGACAAGGAAATCGGCGGGCATGATGGTCATGTCGCCTTTGATGCGGGTCGGGAGATAGCCCTTGGCCATGGCCTTGATGAGCGTGGGCATGCGGGTGACCATACCCTTGAGCACACCGGATATGGAGCGCTCGATGGCATATTCGCGGTAGTAACGGGCTTCTTCGTCGGCCAGCACGGGAAATATGGCATCATGCCCGGAGACATAGCGTTGCAGATTTTCCAACGGAGAATGAAAAATGGCGACAATGCTGAAACTCCCCCCAAGCTTGCTGTAATTGCTCACCAGCTCATGCATGCGCAGATTGCAGAACGGGCAGGCTGCAAAGCGGAAGAAGGAAAGCATGTAGCGTTGACCGCGCATGGCTTCGAGGCTGAAAGTGGAGCCATCGATGGCGAAGAGCGTGATGGGCGTGACCTTATCGCCCGCTTTCTTTTTTCCGTGCATGTTTTCTGAGTCAGTGTTTGCGGTAGTGCTCGAATCCATCGAATGGCTCCTCATGCTCATAAAGTTGGTAATCGTTCTGCTCGGCACCGTCCTGTGCCAGTAGAATCAGCCGGCCAGCATCGCCCTGTAAACCTTCGTCCAGCAGATCGCGGTACAGGCCTTTGTAGAAGTTGTCTGGGATGACATCCACGCGGAAACGAACGGAGCGCGCCTGCGAGGGCAGGGCTGCCAGTTCATACGATCTTTTCTCGCCGGGCAGCATGCGGGTGTCGCTGATCTCCTGCCAGCCATTGTCATAAGCCACATGGCGGCCGATTTCCCATTCTTTCTGCTTCAATACATTCCCCTGTGCATCCAGTGCTTCGATGCTTACAGTCACCTTCGGCGTGACATATGTGGGGAAGGCATGGCCAATGCGGATTGATGCGATGCTGAGGCTGGCTGTTCCGTGATCAATGCCGGATGCAATATCCAACCCTTCGCGTACTGTGGCGGGGTCGTGGATGCCTTTGAAAAGATGTTTCCTGTCAGGCATGTGACAGCTCTGACAGTGCACACCTTCGCTGGCAAAGCGACTCTGCTTCCATTCTTCCATAGTGTTCTCCAGCGGCTTGCCGTTGATGGCGTATTCCTCGGGGAATTGGTGGCAGGACGCGCAGAATTGCGATTGTTCGAATTCCTTGCTTCCGGTGAAGCCGCCATGTGCGGGTCCGTCGATCTTGCCTGACCGGCCTGTATTCCGCTGCGGAGGGCCGAAGCGCTGCCAGCCGCGCACATGGCAGGCCGCGCATGTAACCCCTGCATGGCGTAGCGGCAGGTGGGAATTCCGAAGCTCCGCATCACTGTTAAAACCCTGCTGCTGTTGCAGCTTAAGTTTCAGCGAGGCCGTTAATTGCTTCATATCCTTATATTTCTGCTCGGCCAGTGGTGCGTGGCACTTCAGACAATCATTGTTGTCGCTTAGATCCTGTTGCGGAAACTGGCCGATCAGACCGGGCGAGAAGGCGCGGGCATGCATGCTGGCTTTCCAGTCAGCGAATTGCGCCGCGTGGCACTGGGCGCATGCCTCGGGCGAAAGATCACGCTCTATCGCCTGCCAGTCGTGCGGTGAAGCGCCTTCAGTGGCCGCAGGATGGCTCCAGTAGGCCGCGGGCAGATCTGCGTGCACAGCCGCAGCCGTTAAGGCGATACCGGCGATTCCAAGGGCGAGCGGAGCAAACAGCTTTCTGAGCATGGATATATATTTCCCGGTATGGTTTGGAATGGCAGGGCAAACACTGGGCGGCACATGCGGGAGGGAGGGAGGATGCATGCGCCGCCCGTCCGGTTAGCGATGTTCGCGCTGGTACTGTATGCGGTATGCCCGATAGAAGGCGGCCATGGCGGTCAATTCTTTCGAATTGGCATCGAATGGCTTTCCCTGCATCGGATTTAGCATACAGAAGTTGATCATCTGATCGAGAGTGACCACATCGCCGACCATCTCGACATAGTGCGGGAAGGTCTGGTTTTTATCGAAGTGCAGACGCTCAAAACCGGAATGGCAGGACAAGCAGGCCACACCCGCCTTCCCCAGCGATTCATCCTTCCACATTGAAGCACCGGTATCGGCTGCCTGGCGGAAACTTTGGAAGGCATGCTCGCGGATCATGGCGCGCCCGTTGGCATCGGTCAGCCTGCCGTCGGTTTTCATGCCGCCACCCGGGTTGCAGGGGTTGGCGATCGGCTTTATCGAGCATGGATTGCACGGGTTGGCGGTCTGCGCTTGCAAAGGAGCGGCCATTGCCAGCATGGCGAAGGCCACCGAGGATAGTGTCGCAATTTTCTTCATGGCTTTTCTTCCTTAGTGCTGACTGCACGGATTATTCGACTTCATCATGTCCATGCTGCCCGTATCGCATGGATTCCCGTGTTTTTTGCTATTCTTCATATCCTTCATCTCTTTCATATCGCACGGGTTGGGGTTCTTGCCCATGTCGCATGGATTATGCTTTTCCATACTTTTTATATCGCAGGGATTGCAGGGGTTGTGGTTGTCTGCCACGGCTGTGCCGGAAAATCCGAGCATGGCCATCAGTGCGATGGCGGGGATAATGTTAATCATACGTTTTCTATTCATGGTTTTCCTCCAATCGGTTGGGTTGCTAGCTCCCGCAGTACGCGGGTTCAGGGAAGTTGTCGGCGCGTGATTTGATATCTTACAGGGCAGAATGTTCGCCCTTATCGGAAAAGCCTGCGGTTGACTCCGTGTCGGCCTGATTGAGAGTACCGGCATGGATATCAACGCGATTCTTCACGGGATAAGTATCTGGGCGCTGCCGGTGATGCTGGCCATCGTGCTGCATGAGGTGGCGCACGGCTGGATGGCCGACAAGCTGGGCGACGACACGGCGCGCTGGATGGGAAGGCTCACGCTGAATCCCATCAAGCATATCGATCCCATCGGTACGATCCTGGTGCCGGCGATGCTGCTGGTGTTCGGCTCGCCGATCCTTTTCGGCTATGCCAAACCGGTGCCGGTGAACTTCCGCAAGCTCAGGCACCCCAAGCGCGACATGGTGTGGGTGGCGCTGGCCGGTCCTGTCACCAATGTGCTGCTGGCGATTGCCTCGGCGGCGCTGCTGGCCCTGATGGTGCAGCTTCCGGAGGATATGGTGTGGCTGGCGCAGCCTGTGGCCTCGATGTGCCAGGCCTCGATCATCATCAATATGGTGCTGTGCATCTTTAATCTGATCCCGTTGCCGCCGCTGGACGGGGGCAGGGTGGCTGTCGGTCTGCTGCCGGGGCGGCTTGCCTACTATGTGTCCCGCATCGAACCGTATGGTTTCATCATCATCGTGGCGCTGCTGTTCATGGGAGTGCTGCAACAGATCATCGGCGGACCGGTGATGGGCAGTGCCAATTTCCTGATCAATGCGGCCATGGGCACAGGCTGACAGCAGCCCGCAACGCTTTTTGTGCTTGATTCGCAGGGCCTGTTTCTGTAGAAAGCGCGCCACTTCACACACCGCCCCACATAACGATTGTGCCGGCTGTTGTTTCAACCGGTACCGGGTGGTGGAGGGAACAAACAATCGGAGGTAGACGTAATGTCTCAATTCACCATGAAGCAACTGCTTGAGGCCGGTGTTCATTTCGGCCATCAGACCCGCCGCTGGCACCCCAAGATGGCACCGTACATTTTCGGTCAGCGTAACGGCATCCATATCATCGACCTGCAGAAAACCCTGAAGATGGCTAACGAGGGCTATCAGTTCATGCGCGAGCTCGCCGGCGCCGGCGGCCGTGTGCTGTTTGTCGGCACCAAGCGTCAGGCCCGCGACGCCGTGCGCGAAGAGGCCCTGCGTGCAGGCCAGTACTATGTGAACCACCGCTGGCTGGGCGGCACCCTGACCAACTTCGCCACCGTGCAGCAGTCGGTCCGCAAGATGAAAGACATCCAGCGCCAGAAGGAAGAGGGCGTTCTGGAACATATGACCAAGAAAGAAGGCCTGGATCTGGAGCGCAAGCTCGAGAAGCTGGAACGCTCACTCGGCGGTATCCGCGACATGCTGAGCCTGCCGGACTGCCTGTTCGTGGTCGATCTGCGCAAGGAAGGCCTGGCAGTCGCCGAGGCCAAGCGTCTGGGTATCCCGGTTGTGGCCGTGGTTGACTCCAACTGCGATCCGTCAGGCGTTGACTACATTATCCCGGGCAACGATGACGCCATCCGCGCCATCCGCCTGTTCTGCAGCAAGATGGCCGATGCACTGCTCGAAGGCGGCGAATCATGGCGTCTTGAGAATGCCGATGAAGCCGAGATCGAAGCCACCGGTCTGGTGAGCGAGGGTGCCGATTTCGGTGCCGACGCCGATTTCGCAGCCGCTGCTGCGGCCAAGGAAGACGATCTCGAAGAGGCCGCCGGCAAATAAGCCCCCCTTATTCACTACATAATCCCTGTTGGAGGATTTAATGGCCCAGATTACGGCTGCTGATGTAAAAAAACTGAGAGAGATGACCGGCGCAGGCATGATGGACTGCAAGAAGGCGCTGGCTGCCTGTGACGGCGATCTGGACGCTTCTGTCGATTACCTGCGTAAGCATGGTCTGGCTGCGGCTTCCAAGAAGGCCGGCCGTGTGGCTGCCGAAGGCGTGGTGGCTGCCCTTGCCGACGGCGAGAACGGCGTGGTCATCGAAGTGAACGCGGAGACAGATTTCTCCAGCAAAAACGACACCTTCACTTCTTTTGTGAATGCTGTTGCCGAGCTCGCACTGAGCAATAAGCCGGCCGATCTGGATGCCCTGAAGGCTCTCGATCTGAATGGCTCTTCCGTGCAGGACACACTGACCCGTCTGATCGCCACCATCGGCGAGAACATGGCGATCCGTCGTTACGAA
This sequence comes from Zetaproteobacteria bacterium CG06_land_8_20_14_3_00_59_53, assembly GCA_002779605.1. Classification (GTDB taxonomy): domain Bacteria; phylum Pseudomonadota; class Zetaproteobacteria; order Mariprofundales; family Mariprofundaceae; genus UBA1543. The sequence goes on from PEWE01000002.1 coordinate 38,368, forward strand.
CTGGCAACGGTTCCGGGCGGTGTGGTGTCGGCTTATGTGCATGGCGCCGGCAAGATCGGTGTGCTGATCGGTATCAAGGGCGGCAATTCCGCAGCCCTGCAGGATCTGGGCCGCGGTATCGCCATGCATGTGGCTGCCGTGAATCCGCAGTACATCAAACGCGAGCAGGTTTCCGCCGATGCGGTCGAGCGTGAGCGTGCAGTGCTCTCCGAGCGTGCAGCTGCTTCCGGCAAGCCGGTCGAGATCGTTGACAAGATCGTCACCGGTCAGCTGAGCAAGTTCTACTCCGAGGTATGCCTGCTGGAGCAGGAATATGTGATGGACAGCGACAAGACCGTGGGCAAGGCCGTCAAGGCCGTGCAGGCGGACGCCGATGTGGTTGTCATGCAGCGTTTCCAGCTTGGTGAAGGCATCGAGAAGGAAGAGACGGACTTTGCGGCAGAGGTGGCTGCTCAGATCAATGGCTGAGTCCCCGGTTTCCGCCTCGGCGAATCAGGCTTCAGGGCAGCACCCGTACAAGCGGGTGCTGCTGAAGCTTTCCGGCGAAGTGCTGATGGGGGATACCGATTACGGTATCGAACCGGCCACCATTGAGCGTCTGGCTCTCGAACTGATTGATGTGCACAAATCCGGCGTACAGCTGGCTGTGGTCATCGGCGGGGGGAATATCTTCCGCGGCATGACCGGATCGGCGCGCGGTATGGACCGGGCGAGTGCCGACTATATGGGCATGATGGCCACCATCATGAACGCCATTGCCCTGCAGGATGCCATCGAGCGCAACGGTGCCTATGTCCGTGTGATCTCGGCACTGCATGTGCGTGAGGTTGCCGAACCGTATATCCGTCGTCGTGCGATCCGGCATCTGGAGAAGGAGCGCATCGTCATTTTTGCGGCGGGTACCGGCAATCCATATTTCACCACCGATACGGCTGCCAGTCTGCGAGCCATGGAGATCGGGGCCGATGTGGTGCTCAAGGGTACCAAGGTGGATGGCGTGTATTCTGCAGATCCGAAGAAGGACCCTGAGGCTCGTCGTTACGAAACCGTTTCCTTTACCGATGCGCTCACCAAAAAGCTGGGTGTCATGGATTCCACTGCATTGTCGCTTTGCCGCGACAACGATATGCCTATCATTGTGTTTGATGTGAACACTCCGGGTAATCTGTTGCGCGCGGTCCACGGCGAGCCTGTCGGGACACTGGTGCGGGAACTCGGTTGACCGTTCAGGTTTGACAGATCAGGGCTGAAAGATGAGGGGTGAGATATGATGAAAGATATTGAATCGCGCATGAAAAAAACCATCAGTGTTCTCAAAGAGGACCTGACCCGAATCCGTACCGGTCGGGCCAATGCTTCGCTGCTGGATCACCTGCGTGTGTCCTACTACGGCAGCGATCTGCCGATCAGCCAGGTGGCCAATCTTTCGGTGCCCGAGCCGCGCACGATCGTCATCGCGCCGTGGGAGAAGCCCATGCTCGGCACCATCGAGAAAGCGATTCTTGCATCTGACATCGGTATCACACCGAGCAATGACGGCGTGATCATCCGCCTGACCCTGCCGGAACTGACCGAGGACCGTCGCAAGGAATTCGTCAAGCAGGTCAAGCAGATCGGCGAGAAGGCCCGTGTCGCCGTGCGCAATATCCGCCGAGATGCCAATGAAGAGGTCAAAAAACAGGTCAAGGACGATGGCCTTCCCGAAGACGAAAGCAAGCGCCGCCAGGATCAGATCCAGCAACTGACGGATCAGTACATTGCCGAAATCGAGCATGTGCTGGAGCGCAAAGAGCACGACATTCTGACCGTCTGATGCGGTCTTCCCATCACCGGCATCCGGGTGCCTGCTCCTGATGCAAAACAACAGCTCTCTGCCGCATCATGTGGCCGTTGTCATGGACGGCAACGGCCGCTGGGCCAAGTCGAGAGGCCTGCCGCGTCTTGAAGGCCACCGCCGCGGTGCGGCCAAGGCCCGGCAGATCGTCGAATGGGCTGCCGATGCGGGTATCAAACAGATATCCCTGTTCGCATTTTCCACTGAAAACTGGTCGCGCCCGAAGGTCGAGGTGCGTGGTCTGATGTCCATGCTGGCCACTCTGCTGCCGCGCGAGATACCGGCCATGCAGCAGAAAGGCGTGCGCGTGCGCGCACTCGGTGACATCAGCGCTCTGCCCGACAAGGCGCAGAAGGCCATCGAACGCGCCTGCCGCGAAACAGCCGGCAACGGCCGCATTGAACTGGTTCTATGCCTGAATTACGGCGGGCAGCAGGAGGTGCTGGCCGGTGCCAGGCGCATGCTCGCATGGGCTGCCGGGCAGGAAGATGCACAGGCCGCACTGGCATCGATCGATGAGAAGGGTTTCCGTGAGTTTTTATGGTGTGCCGGACTCGCACCTGTCGATCTGTTGATCCGCACCGGCGGAGAACACCGCATTTCCAACTTCTTCCTGTGGGATGTGGCGTATAGCGAGCTGTACTTCAGCGACCGCTACTGGCCTGATTTCGAGCAGGCCGATCTGCAGGCTGCGCTGGATGATTATGCACGCCGCGAACGTCGCTTCGGAAAGATCAGCGAGCAACTTGCGGACAAGGGCAAGCCATGAGTGAACTGCTCAAGCGCATTCTGACCGCATCCATCCTTGCACCGCTGGCTGTCTGGTGGCTGTTGTTCGCGCCCTCGCCGTGGTTCGAGGTGCTGCTCGGCATGCTGGGTCTGGCGGCCATGTTCGAATTGATCGTCATGCTGGCGCTGCCCGGACGTATCGCCTATGTGTTCAGCGGTGCAGCCGGCATCGCATTGTTAATTGTCTCGCAACAGGTGGCAGCGGTGATTCTGCTGCTCAGCGTGCTCTGGTTGGGCGTGTTCATGCTTGCCGTGCGCCGTGAATCCGCGATGCCTGTAGCCGAACAGACGCATCGTTTCGCTCTCGGTTGCTGGATGACCGTCTGGCTGCTGCTGTTTGTCTGGGTGACGGGCGTGCTGCATCACCTGCCTTCGGGGCATCTGTTCATGCTCGGCGCCTTTGTCGGCGTGTGGGCTGCGGATATCGGCGCCTATTTCGCGGGCCGGGCCTTTGGAAAAAACAAGTTGTGTCTGCCGATCAGTCCGGGCAAATCCGTTGAGGGTGCTATTGCGGGTGCCGTATGCGGCATACTTGCATCCGGCTCCATCTGGACGAGTTATACGGACCTGGCGATGCTGCCGGCGATGCTGATCGGTCTGGCTCTGGTCATCACCGCGGTGCTCGGCGATCTGGGCGAGTCGGCCATCAAGCGCGCGGTCGGCGTGAAGGACAGTGGTCGCATGCTGCCCGGACACGGCGGCCTGCTGGATCGGGTCGATGCGCTGCTTCCGGCAGTGGCCGTGGCCGGCGTGCTCTACCTGTTTGCCGGCGGGGCGCTGGGCATATCGCGGGTGGCCCTGTGAAGCGCATTACCATTCTGGGGGCGACCGGCTCCATCGGATCAAGCACTGCCGATGTGGTGCTGCGCCATGCCGATCAGTTCACCGTGCATGCACTGGTGGGGCATCGCAACCACCAGCGCATGCTGCAACTGGCGCATGCGCTGAAGCCTGCATGGGTCATCATGACCGATGCGCAGGCGGCTGCCGAATTGCAGGGCAATCTGCCCGATGGATGCAGACTGGGCAGCGATATGGATGCCGCCGTTGCCGCATCCACCGATGCATCGGTGGATATCGTGCTGGCGGCGATGGTCGGGGCTGTAGGGCTTCCTGCCGCACTGGCCGCAGTGCATGCGGGCAAGCGCGTGGCGCTGGCCAACAAGGAATGCCTGGTGACGGCAGGGCGGTTGTTCATGCAGGCCGCAAAAGACAGCGGGGCAGTCGTGGTGCCGGTGGATTCCGAGCATGCGGCTGTTCACCAGTGTCTGGTCGGTCACGACGCAGGTTCGATCCGCCGCATCATCCTGACGGCTTCGGGCGGCCCGTTCCGCGACCGGGAGCCCTCCACCATGGAAGACATCACGCCGGAGCAGGCCGTGGCGCATCCCAACTGGGATATGGGCGCGAAGATCAGTGTGGATTCTGCCACCATGATGAACAAGGCGCTGGAGCTGATCGAGGCCCGATGGTTGTTTGATGTCGCACCCGACAAACTCTCCGCCATCATCCATCCGCAGAGCATCATCCACGGCATGGTTGAATACACCGACGGTTCGGTGGTCGCACAGCTGGCGGAACCGGATATGCGCGGCCCCATCGCCTATGCCCTGCGTATGAGCCCGAGGCTTGCATCGGGCATCGATTTTCTTGATCTGGCAACGCGCGGCAGGCTCGATTTCCAGGCTGTGGACGAGGCCCGTTTCCCGTCCATGCGGCTGGTGAAATCCGTGCTCGCCGGGGCCGATTCACTGGCTGTGGCATTCAATGCCGCCAATGAAACAGCCAATCAGGCATTCCGCGACCGACGCATCGGTTTTATGGACATCGTGCGGGTCGTGGAGCAGGTGATGCAGGGCTGCGAAGATGTTTCCGTTCATTCGCTGGATGAGGTATGGTCCCGCGACCACGAAAGCCGCGTCATGGCGGAATCACACATCCGGAGGATCACTTGATCGAAACCCTGCACACTGTGGCGGCTTTTGTCGTTGCTATTGCACTGCTGATCGCAGTGCACGAGTTCGGACATTTCATCGTCGCGCGCAAACTTGGCGTGAAAGTGGAGAAGTTTTCCATCGGCTTCGGTCCGGCACTGTTATCCTGGCGCAGCCAGGATAAGGAAGTACTGTATGTGATCGCTGCCATCCCGCTTGGCGGCTATGTGAAGATGCTCGGCGAGAATCCCGATGAGCAGGGCGATGAGGCCAAGGTGGAACTTTCCGAGGAAGACCGCCTGCGATCTTTCGATGTACAGCCGGTATGGAAACGCGCCTCGATCGCTGTTGCCGGTCCACTGTTCAATTTCCTGTTCGCCATCGTTGCCTACATGATCGTCGGTTGGGGCGGCCAGTCGGTACTGCCGCCAGTGATCGGTCACGTGGCACCGGCGTCTCTTGCCGAACAATCCGGCCTGTTGGAACAGGATCGCATCCTCACAGCGCAGGGTGTTGCGGTTCATTCCTGGCAGCAGGTCGAAGAGATCGCCAAGGATCGTGTCGGACACAGCCTTTCCCTGCTGGTGAACCGCGGCGGAAGCGAGCGCAGTGTGGAGATCGATGTACCGCAGACCGCGCTTGATCCGCTGCTGATTAATGTTGCTGCCGACAATATCGGCATGGGCCCGGGTACGCAGGTGGTGGTTGCCGATGTGGTCAAGGATTCTCCTGCCGATCTGGGAGGCTTGCGGGCCGGTGATGTGGTGATCGATATTTCAGGCTCTCCGGTTTCAGGTATTTCCGCGTTCATCGACGAGATTCGTGCGCATGCGGGCAAAACCGTTCCCATCAGCGTGAAGCGTGGCGATGTGCTGGTGAATCTTGCGATTTCCCCGCAGGTGGATAACAACGGTCACGGACGCATCGGTGCAAAGATGGCGACACGTTCCATGCTGCCGCCGGAAATCTATCATATGAGTCCGATAGAAGGCGTGAAGTACGGCTTTGTGCGCACCTGGGAAATGACTTACATGACACTCGATGTGCTGGGCAAGATGCTGACCTCGGCGATTTCCCCGGAGAATCTCGGTGGGCCGATTGCGATCGCACAGATTGCCGGCAAGACAGCCGAACTGGGTCTGATCGCATTCATTTCCTTTCTGGCGCTGATCTCGGTGAATCTGGGTGTATTGAACCTGTTGCCGATTCCGGTGCTGGATGGCGGCCATCTGATCTATCTGGCCATCGAGAAGTTGAAAGGTTCGCCGCTTTCACCAAAGCTGATGGAGCGCACACAGATCGTCGGCATTGTACTGATCGGGGCTTTGATGATCTTTGCCTTCTATAATGATATTTCACGCTGGTTGAAGGGGTAGGCGCTGCATGGTTGGCGTGATGAACAAATACGGTTTTTTTCTATTTATGGGGCTCTTTTTGCTCGTTCCGGCAACGACGTATGCCGGGGACACGGCCGCATCTCAATCAGCAAGCACGAATGATGCAGCGTCCGTGGCTGACATCCAGCCGATCGATACCATCGCCTCGATCGATGTGTCGGGCAATAAGGCGGTTGAGGTCGATGCCATTCTTGAGCGTATGCGTACCAAGGTGGGTGATAAGCTGGATCGCAAGCTCATCAGCCGTGATGTCCGGAAGCTTTATGCGACAGGATTCTTCAAGGATATCTCGGTCGCAGGTGCGGTTCGCTCCGACGGCAGGCATCTGACCATCCATGTAGTCGAAAACCCGGTGATTGCCTCGATCGAATACGATGGCCTGAAATCGGTCAAAGAAAAAGACCTGAAGATGCGCATGAAGCTCAAACCCGGGCATATCTTCAACACACCGGAACTTCAGGCCGACATCAACACGCTGCGCAAGGGTTATCTGAAAAAAGGCTATTATCAGGTGGATGTTCAGCCCGTGCAGAAGCTGCGAGATGATGGTCGCGTGGACCTGACCATGAAGATTTATGAAGGCGATGTTACCCGCATCAAGCGCATTCACTTCATCGGCAATGAGGCATTTGATAGCGACACACTCGCCGGCGTGATCGCCTCACGTACCGCCGATCTGCCTGCGTGGTTCAGCGATCGCGATGTGTTTGACCGCAAGCGCCTGGATGCCGACCAGCAGATCATGATGCAGCACTATATGAACAAGGGCTATCTTGATGCCAAAGTGGAATCGACACTGCTGCAGCTATCCCCGGACAGGCAATGGTTCTACGTGACCTTCTCCATTCACGAAGGGCCGCAGTATCAGGTCAGCAGCATTGAAATCACGGGTGATATGGTTCCGGACAGGGAAACTCTGCTGCCTCTGCTGCAATTGCAGGCGGGCGATACCTATTCGCTTGAAAAGTTGCGTGACAGCATCACCGATATCACCACGCGGGTAGGCGACGAGGGTTATGCATTTGCCACCGTGACCCCGGAATTCGAACGCTTCCCCGATCAGAAGCGCGTCAATCTCAAGCTGAATATCGAGAAGGGCAGGGAAGTGTATGTCGAGCGCATCGAGATCAGCGGCAATACCAAGACCGAAGACAATGTGGTACGTCGCGAGATGCGGCAGCTCGAAGGCTCGCGTTTCTCCAGCAGCAATCTGGAGGAGAGCAAGAAACGTATCGGCAGGCTCGGATACTTTGACGATGTGCGCATTTCCATGCCGCGCGGCACAGCACCCGACAAGGTAGATCTGAAGCTCGGTGTGAGCGAGAAATCGACCGGTTCATGGTCGTTCGGTGTGGGCTATTCCCAGCTTGAAAAGGTGTTCTTCCGCAGCACTATCAAGCAGAACAACTTCCTGGGCAAGGGCTATTCGACGAACCTGTCCGGCGATCTGGGCGCAAAAACCCAGAACTTCAGCGCCAGCGTGACCGACCCGTATTTCATGGGTGAAGACTTCAGCGCTTCGATCAACGGATTCAAGCGGCAGACAACGCTGCAGAGCCTTAACTCCTACAAGGAAAACAGCTTCGGTGGTGGCGTGGGCTTCGGCTTGCCGATCACCGACAACCTGACCTACAACCTTTCCTACCAGTATACGCAGACAAATATTTTCGACGTGCTGCCCGGTGCTTCCCGTTTGCTGCTCAACCAGATCGGCAAGCAAAGCACGGGTGAGCTAAGCAACTCGCTCACTTGGGACAGTCGCGACAGCGCCATCAATGCGCGCAGCGGTTCGGTGATGTCCGGCGGAACGAGCATAGCTGGTCTCGGCGGAACGAACCGTTTTTACACAGCCTCGGTCGAAGCTAGGTCATATTTCGACCTGGGCAACGACTTCATCCTGAATCCCGGCACCCGCGCTGCCTATATCAAGGGTTACAATCGCAAGGCCGTGCCCATCAACCGCAGGCTCTCGCTGGGCGGTATCGGCACGGTGCGAGGCTTCGACTCATCGGGTATCACGATCCGTGATCCGCTGACCAACGATATTCTGGGCGGTAATAAATCCGCTTCGGCCAGCCTCAACCTGTTTTTCCCCTTGCCGTATATCCGCACCTCGGGCTTCCGCGGAGTTGCCTTCTTTGATGCCGGCGATGTCGCCGATTTCAATCAGATGCTGAGTTTCGGAAGGACACGCCTTACAACAGGCTTCGGTATGGAATGGCTTTCCCCGATCGGTCCGCTTGGGTTATCATGGGGCATTGTGTTGCGCGACCGTCAGGGTGACGTGCGCAGAAACTTCGAATTTGCTTTAGGCCAGACATTTTAATTGGTGACTATCTCCAAAGGAGTGAATATGAATATTCGCATGTTAATCCCCGGAATGCTTGCTTTCGGCCTGTTGGCCTCATCCGGGGCCGGTGCGGCCGAGATGAAGATCGTGTATGTCGATGTGAAGAGTGCCATCGAGAATACCGCGAAATTCCGCGACGGACTGCAGCATCTTGAGGGCATCAAGAATGCCAAACAGAAAGAGCTGGAAGGCCTGCGCGATAAAATCAACCAGATGGACAAGGATCTGCTGAATCAGTCCATGGCCATGTCGCCGGACAAGCTTGCGGAAAAGCAGCAGGAAGTGGACGATATGAAAACCGACTTCCAGCGCAAACTGCAGGATGCCCAGCGCGCCATGGAGCTTGAAAAGAACCGCCTTCTGCAGGGCGTGTACACCAAGTTCGGGGAAAAGATCCAGGAGTTCGCCGCCAAGAAGGGCTACGATTATATCCTGACCAAGCCTTCCGTGCTGTACGTCAAACCCGCGCTTGATGTGACCGACGAGGTAACCAAGCTGCTTGACGCAAGCAAGTAAGCTATGACCAACCGGGCTCTGACCCTTGGCGAGGCCGCCCGACTGGTGTCGGGCAGCCTGCATCACGCCGGGGAAGATGATGTCGTCACGGGTGTCAACACACTTGCCGAGGCCGATGCAACACAGGTCTCGTTCCTTGCCAACCGCAAATACGCAAAAGACTTCGCGGCCTCAAAGGCCGGGGTGATCCTGCTTGCCGGAGAGACGCTGCCGGAAGCCGCCCGTCCGCTGATCCGCGTCAAAGACCCGTACCTCGCCTTTGCCCTGCTACAGCGTCACTTTCATCCCGATGTGCTGGCCTCCGGCCAGCGCCATCCATCGGCTGTGATCGATGCCTCGGCGCGCCTGGCGCCTGATGTCGATGTTGGTGCACAGGTCGTTATCGGCGCGAACGTCAGTATCGCGGCCGGCAGCAGGATCGGTGCCGCTTGTGTGCTTGAGGATGGGGCTCAAATCGGCGAAAACTGTCTGCTGCACTCCCGTTCAACCATCGGTGCTGACTGCGTTCTGGGTAACCGTGTGATCATTCAGGTTGGGGCTGTGATCGGCTCCGACGGTTTCGGTTACGCATGGAGCGGTCGCGAACATCTGAAGATTCCGCAGGTCGGCCGTGTCGTGCTTGAGGACGATGTCGAAATCGGCGCCAACACCTGTATCGATCGCGGAGCAATCGGTGATACGGTCATTCGTCGCGGTGTGAAGCTGGATAACCTTATCCAGATCGGTCACAACGTTGATATCGGCGCATTCAGCATCATGGCAAGTCAGGTAGGTGTTTCAGGCTCCACAACAGTGGGGCAGGGCTGCCAGTTCGGCGGTCAGGTCGGAACGGCCGGTCACATCAAGATCGGCGACGGCTGCAAGATCGCAGCCAAGAGCGGCGTGGCAGGCGATCTGGAAGCAGGTGGAACCTATGCCGGCATCCCTGTGATGCCGCATAAGGTCTGGCTGAAGGTATCGGCCATCCTGCCGCGCCTTCCGGGCCTGTGGGGCAAGCTTTCCGCATTGGGATTCAAATCATGAGCAGTACGAAGGGGCGTGCCGTGTCCGGATCGATGAATATTGATGATATTATGAAGCTGCTTCCGCATCGCTATCCCTTTTTGCTAGTGGATCGCGTGCTGGATTTCGAGATCGAGAAGTCGATTCGTGCGGTGAAGAACGTCACCTACAACGAACCCCAGTTCATGGGGCATTTCCCGGACCATCCGGTGATGCCTGGCGTGATGATGGTGGAAGCCATGGCACAGGTGGGTGGCATACTCGCCTTCCAGTCGATTCCGAACGCGCGTGACTATCTGGTGTACTTCACCGGTATCGACAAGGTTCGCTTCCGCCGTCCGGTTCGCCCCGGCGATCAGATCATCTTCGAACTCACTCTGCTGCGCCGCCGCGGCCTGGTCTGGAAATTCCACGGCAAGGCACTGGTGGATGGCGAACTGGCTTGTGAGGGCGAGTTGATGGCTACCCTGATGCCGCGGACCGACATATGAGTATGATCCATGCGAGTGCGGTGATCGCCAAAGGCGCGGTCATTGCAGCCAATGTGAAGATCGGTCCATATTGTGTGATCGGCGAACATGTGAGTCTGGGCGAGGGTTGCGAGCTGATGTCCCATGTGGTGATCGGCGGGCACACGACCATCGGGAAGGGAAACCGCTTTTTCCCCTTCGCGGCAGTCGGCATGGAACCGCAGGACCTGAAGTATCACGGCGAGCCTTCCCGCGTCGAGATCGGTGATAACAACACCTTCCGTGAAAACGTCACGGTGAATTGCGGCACGGAGGGTGGCGGCATGCTGACCAGTGTCGGCAAAAGCAATCTGATGATGGCCTATGTCCACATCGCACATGATTGCCACATCGGCAATGAGATCGTGATGGCCAACTGCGCCACACTGGCAGGTCATATCACGATTCAGGACGGAGCCATCATCGGCGGCATGTCGGCGATTCATCAGTTCGTGCGTGTCGGTCGCTTTGCGATGATCGGTGGCATGAGCGGTATCGGCAAGGATGTTCCGCCTTTCTGCCTGACTGCGGGCGGCTACCGACCCGGCCTGGCTGGCCTGAACATCATCGGTTTGAAACGGCGCAGCTTCAATCTCGATGATATTGCACGCCTGAAGCAGGGCTATCGCATTCTGTTGCAGGGATCCGGCAGCATGAAGGACAAGATCGCGCGAGCCGAACAGGAGCTGGAAGCGCATCCGCTGATCGACGAGTTGATTGATTTCGTCCGCCATGCCGAGCGTGGGCTTGTGATGCACAGGCGAGATGACCACGACGAATCATAACCTGCCGGCCAGACTCGGTCTGGTCGCAGGCTACGGGTCGTTTCCGCTCGAACTCGCCGCAGTCCTGCAGAAGCAGGGCGTCGAGGTACATAGCATCGCAGCGCGTGAGGAAACCTTCCCGGAGATCGAGAACTATTCCGCCTCCACCTGCTGGCTGCATGTCGGCCAGTTGGGCGGCATGATCAAAGCCTTCAAGGCAGCGGGTGTGGACTCCGTGATCTTCGCCGGCAAGGTGCAGAAGCTTCACCTGTTCCGCAATTTCCGACCCGACCTGACCGCAATCAAGGCGCTGGCGCTGCTGCCAGACCGGCGCGACGACACCATCATGCATGCCATTGTCGGTCTGCTGGCCAAGGCAGGCATCACGGTCCGTCCGCAGGTGGAATTCGCCGGCGAGATGCTGGCAGGGGCGGGGCATTTGTTCGGCCCGAAGCCCTCGAAGGACATGATGCACGATATCCGCTTCGGCTATACGCAGGCCGCCGGCATCGCGGCGCTGGATATCGGCCAGACCGTGGTTGTTCAGCAGGGCGCCGTGCTAGCCGTGGAAGCCATCGAGGGTACGGACGAAGCCATCAAGCGAGGCGGGAATCTGGGCAACGGCAAGGCCACGGTGGTGAAGGTGGGCAAACCTGAACAGGACCTGCGCTTCGACGTACCAGCCTTTGGTCCGGACACACTGGAAACCATGCATGCCTCAGGTTGTCGCACGCTGGCCGTGGAGGCCGGAATCACGCTGATGATCGAACGGCACCGCATCGCCGAGATGGCCGAGCGCTACCGCATCTGTATCTATGGTTACCACCCTGAATCAATCTGAGCCTCCGGAGTGAAGGTTTTTATCTCTGCCGGTGAGGCATCCGGAGATATGCATGCAGCGACCGTTATCAGGGCACTGCTGGTGATGTATCCGAAAGCCGAGATTCGGGGCATTGCCGGTCCTGCGATGCGTGAGGCCGGTTGCCGCGCTGTGGCCGACATGCACGAGCTCAATGTGATGGGTGTTGTGGATGTTCTGAAATCCCTGCCGCGCATCCGCGACGTCCGCCGCAGGGTGCTGGAGCATCTGGCGGCGGATCCCGCAGATGTAGTGATACTGGTCGATTTTCCCGGTTTCCATATCAATATCGGCAAATTCATCCGCCGCATGGGCATCCCGGTGCTGCAATATATTGCACCGAAATTATGGGCCTGGGGTTCATGGCGCGCAAAAAAGCTGCGCAACTCGCAGGATAGACTGGCCAGCATTCTGCCGTTCGAGCCGGCATGGTTTGAGCAACACGGCATCAAGGCTGAATACGTCGGCAATCCGAGCGCTGTTGCATGCCGCCAGGGCTGGAGCCGGATGGCGTTTTTCGGGCATGCCGGCCTGAAGGATTCCGTTAAGGTGCTGGCTATCCTGCCCGGAAGCAGACCTTCGGAGCTGGCGCATCATGTGCCGCTGCTGGCCTCCGTATGGCAGGACTTGCGTGCCGCGCATCCGGACCTTCAGGCGCTGGTTCCACTGGCTCCGGGTGTGGATGTGGCAAGCCTGGCACCGCTGACGGAGCAGGCAGGGGTGCATACGATAAGGCGCATGCAGGATGGTTACCGCCTGCACGCAGATGCGGCTATCGCCGTTTCCGGTACGGCCACACTGGAACTTGCGCTGTGGGATGTCCCGACGTTGTTGGTATATCGAACCTCGGTATTCACGGTGTTCATGGCTCGACGAGTGGTGAAGTTGGTGCATATCGGACTGGCCAATCTGCTTCTTGGCCGAACCGCCATGCCTGAGCTGATTCAGGAACAGGCCGATAGGGAACACATTGTCCGCGAAATCAATGAACTGCTGTTTAATCCTGATGCAGTGCAAAAACAGAAGAACGATTTTGCCGAACTTCGCGCTTTGCTGGGGGAAACCGATCCTGCAGCGGGTGTTGTCCGCCTGGCTACCGAGCTGGCTTCAAGAAAAAGCTAGATCAGGTTGTTTTCCTGCCTGTGCGGCGGGATGCGAAGAAATCGCGCAACAGCGAACCGCACGCCTCGGCGAGAATCCCGCCTGTCACCTCCGGCTGATGATTCAAACGGGAATCAGACAGGATATGATACAATGACTCGACTGCCCCGGTTTTCGGATCGCTCGCGCCATATACCACCCGTCCGATGCGGGCATGCACAATCGCGCCGGCACACATCGTACACGGTTCCAGCGTGACATACATGGTGCTGCCGGCCAGACGATAGTTGCCAACAGCCTCGCAGGCTGCCCGGATAGCGCGCATTTCGGCATGTGCAGAGGCATCGTTCAGGGTGATCGGCGCATTATGCGTGGCATGCATTGAACCATCTTTCAGGACAAGCACTGCACCGACCGGAACCTCTCCGCTTTTCCCTGCGATTTCAGCCTGTTGAAGGGCAAGGCTCATGTAATGACTATCGCTTTGAACACTCACCGCTGGTTCCTTAAGCGAGGATCCAGAGCATCGCGCAGTCCTTCGCCAAGCAGGTTGTAACCCAGCACGGTGATCAGGATGGCCAGACCCGGATAGAAGGACAACCACCAGGCGATCTGAATGTTGTCCTTGCCCTCGGTGAGAATGTTGCCCCAGGAAGCATCCGGGGGCTGTACACCGAGACCGAGGAAGGAGAGCCCCGATTCGATCAGCACGGCGCCGGCGATGCCCAGCACAGCGGAGACCAGGATCGGTCCCATGGCATTGGGCAGAAGATATCGCCATACCAGACGCAGCGAGGGTACGCCGAGGCTTTCGGCGGCAAGCACGAACTCGCGGTGGCGCAGGGACATCAATTCGGCGCGCACCAGTCGGGCCACACCCATCCATGAGGTCAGGCCGATGACGATCATGATGTTCCAGATGGAAGGCTCGAGAAATGCGATCACGGCCAGGATCAGGAAGAAAGTGGGGAAGCACAGGACCATATCGGTAGCGCGCATCACCACGGCATCGGCCCGTCCGCCCACATAACCCGCCAATGCACCCAGCATCACACCGATGGCGATGGCGATACCGACGGCAACAAAACCCACGGCAAGCGACACCCGCGCACCGTAAAGCATGCGCGATAGCACATCCCGGCCCAGGGTATCGGTGCCGCACCAGTGTTCGATCGAGGGGGGCAGGAGTATCCATTTCACATTGATCAGGTTGGGGTCGAAAGGAGCGATCCACGGGGCCAGCACAGCAAGTACCGCCACCGTGGCGACAATGGCTCCACCGATCAACATCAAAGGGTGTCTTGCCATCATTTGCCGCCGTGTCTGATGCGTGGATCGGCCCATGCATAAGCCACATCAGCAAGCAGATTACCCAGCAGCGTGAGCACAGCGCCGATCACCGTGATACCCATGACAAGAGGATAATCGCGCGCCATCACCGCGCCGTAAAACAGCAGGCCCATGCCGGGAATGGAGAACAGCTGCTCGACGATCACCGAACCGCCGATGAGTCCGGGAACAGACAAACCGAGCAGGGTGATGATGGGTAAAAGGGCATTCTTCAGAGCATGCCGGTAGCGGATGGTATTCTCCGGCAGGCCCATGGCGCGTGCGGTGGTAATGTAGTCGGAGCGGATCACCTCCAACATGCCGGAGCGCATAAAGCGGCTCATGCCCGCGAGTCCGCCGATAGCCGAGACAAACACCGGCAGCATCAGATGCTGAGCCAGATCCCATCGCTGCTGCCAGAAACCCATCTGTTTCCAGTCGTAATCGTGGATGCCGGAGATCGGCAGCCAGGACAGCTGTACGCCGAAGGCCATCATCAGCAACAGACCGAGCCAGAAAGAGGGGATGGCAAAGCCGATGAATACGAACACCGTCATGCCGCGATCGAACCAGGAATCGCGCCGTACGGCCGACAACACACCGATGGGGATGGCAATGGCGAAGATAAAGGCTATGGCCAGCACATTGATCCAGATGGTGATGGGCAGGCGCTCAACCACCTTGTCCAGCACCGGCCGGTGATCCGATGCAAACGACTCGCCGAAATCCAGCACGGCCAGACGTTGCAGCCAGTTCCAGTATTGTTCGTAGAGCGGTTTATCCAGACCGTAATAGGCTCTCAGGCGATTGATATCCTCGGCCGACACCTTGGGATTGAACTCCTGCCCGACCACCACAGGCTCGCCGGGCGCCACATGCATGATGCCGAACGAGATGATGGTGATGCCGAACAGCAGGGGGATCATGCCGGCCAGTCGCTTGAGCAGATAGCGCTTCATGCGCGTCATCCTAGGAGTGATGCGTCGGGAATGCATCCATCCCGTGCGGGCGAATATAATATTCAAATGCTTTAAATGTCCGATGCTTGACAGCACATGAGGTAACAATGCATGTTTGACTTATTGTTCAATTCACGGGGAGGGGCATCTGAATGAATAAAATATTGATAGCTGGGTTTGCGGCGATCGTCTTTGCTCTGACTGTGCCTCTAACACTTCAGTCTGTTCCCGGTTCATATCCGTCTGCCATGGCGGAGGAGGCAGCGGACCACGTTTCGCAAATGCGATTGACCTTGAAAAAACTGACCGATGCGATGGCCAGTATGAATGATTTCGATGAACTGGAAAAAGCCGGCATGCCTAAAGCCAGTGTGGACCGCATGCGTTCAGCGATGCAGATGAAGATCAACCAGATGATGGACGAAGTCATTCAGGAAATTCATAAGCTGTAATAGCACATTCGATGGGGAGGGATAAGTTTATGTTCAGGATCAGTTCAAAGGTTTCAAACAGTTTGATTGTTGCGGGGCTCGCACTGCAGGGGTTCCTGTTCGCAGGTCTCGGTGTGGCACAGGCCGGCGATGCGAGACATGTCAATTTTGCTGCCTTCGAGAAAGATAAGGCCGACTTTGAATACGAAGCGATTGTGGTCGGAAAATTTGCGGATTTCATCCACGCCATGGATGGTGCCCAGGTGCTGCTGATTTCCCATACGGCGGATGCCATCAACGGCGACGTCATCAATATCCAGCAGGATGTGCTGCGTGAAAACAAGGGGCAACTGGGCGACTTCGGTATCAATTGCCAGATGAGTTTTGTCGACGAAAGCACCCCGCAGAACACTTCCTACGCTATCGGTGGATTGTGCAAGATCATTCAGGTCGGTGGTGGCAAGGATATCAGGCTTTCCGCAGTGATTCCGATGGCCAGTCTTCCGGATACGGCCCAGGGTGTGGATGCATGGGTTGAGTTGTATGAAGACGAGACCACTGGCATCGCATTCTACGCCAACGTCAGTGGAGGTCGTTAATTAAACCTCAGCCACCCGGTGGAGTCGAGAAGATTTCCGCCCGCCGGGGGCTTTTCAGCTTGCTGAACCAGACTTGTTTTCCGGCCTGCGTTTCAATGAATTCAACCATACCGTTCACATCGACTTCAGCGCTGCAATGCAGCTCGTAGATCTCCATGAACGTGGTTTTGTCCGGTTGGCTGCGTATCAGCAGCCTTGCAGGGATGCCGAGTACATGTCCGATAGAGCCGACCCATGTCTGCAATTCCCGCGCCATGCTTGCATCGGCGTGATACCAGATAAAAGCCGAAGATGAATCAGGCATGGCACGGCTCCAGAACCCTTATGACAGAACCATTTTCAAGATGCAGCGGCATATCTTCTTGCACTGTGCTGATTGGTAACAGGGCGATGCCGAAACACTGCCTGTCCTGATCAAAGGCCATGCTGCGCAGTTCACCGATACGTCCGGTCGAGACCACGGGGCAGGGAAGTGTTTGCGGTGGATGTTCCGCTTGCATATCGGGCAGTAGAACCCTGTAGAGCTTCTTCTTGATGCCGCCGCGCCAGTGCATGCGGCCGGTGACCTCTTGCCCGACATAACACCCCTTATCAAAGGATACCCCGTCAAACTCGATCAGGTTGGCATTGAGCGGATGCAGCGAGACATCCCATTCGGAGCCGAAACGGGGCAGGCCGCGGATGATACGCAAGGCCTCACATTGATCCTCGCTTACCCGGTCAGATAAACGCTGTGCAAGCCAGTCATGCCTGCCGATGATCCAGTAGCCGGGAGGTTGCTTCGGCATGAGCAGCGCAAACACATCTTCGTCCGGGTGTCTGCTGCGCGACAGCCATGTTTCTCCCGGCTCGGGCAGGCCGATATCCGCAAGCGCGCGGGTAGCTCCCGTACCTTGCACGGAGTACACAGCATAGGCATCCATAATACCGATGCGCATCTGATAGCCGAGGGCAAAACGCCGCAAGCGGGCTACGGTTTCCGGCGCTACATACGATGGCGTAAGCAGAATCAACTCATCTCCGGCAGCCTGCAGGATATACAATTCGCTGACCGCCTTGCCCTGCGGCGATAGCAGGCAGGCATGAATTCCCTGCTCGGGCTTGAGCCGTGCAATATCCTGCGTAATCTGTCCCTGCAGATATTCGCGCAGCCCCTGGCCCGATGCCTTGAGCACGCTCCAGCATGTACTTTCGGACACAATGTGGTTGAGCAGGAGTGTTTCCGCTGTTTGCGGAGTAAGGGCAGGGGCACCTGTTTGAGCGTGATGATTCATGGGCGAAGCCTATACCCGACTGACCGCCTCGGATATAGTTGCGCCTAGTAAAGTAAGCCGGAGGCCTCATGAGCACCATTCAGACCAGCGTAGATTTGGCAGCAGCAGGGAACGTCGCAGATGCACGCCAGCCATTTCCAAATTCCACCAAGGTATACATCCAAGGGTCACGCCCCGATATCCGGGTGCCGATGCGCCAGATCAAACTTTCTCCGACGCAAACATCTGCCGGTATGGAAGAGAATCATCCCATTCTTGTTTACGATACATCCGGCCCTTACACCGACCCGAATATCGAAATCAGCCTTGAGAAGGGGCTGCCTGCCATCCGTGATGCATGGATTGCCGAACGTGGTGATACCGAGGAACTGAACGACCTGAGCTCACGATACGGTCGCGAGCGCCGTGATGATGCCGATCTGGATGCACTGCGTTTTTCCCATCTGCGCAGTCCGCGCCGGGCGAAAGCCGGTGCCAATGTGTCGCAGATGCATTATGCCCAGGCCGGCATCATTACGCCCGAGATGGAATTCGTCGCCATCCGTGAGAACCAGCGCCGCGAGCACCTGCGCGAGATCACCCGCCAGCATCCCGGACAAAGCTTCGGTGCTGCCATCCCGGCCGTGATCACTCCGGAGTTCGTGCGCTCTGAGATCGCCCGCGGAAGGGCGATCATCCCCGCCAACATCAACCATCCCGAGCTTGAACCGGTCATCATCGGGCGGAACTTCCTGGTGAAGATCAACGGTAACATCGGTAATTCGGCTGTGACCTCCAGTATCGAGGAAGAGGTCGAGAAGATGACCTGGGCCACCCGCTGGGGCGCGGATACCATCATGGACCTGTCCACTGGCCGCAACATCCACGAAACCCGCGAATGGATCATCCGCAATGCGTCAGTACCGATCGGCACCGTGCCGATCTATCAGGCGCTGGAGAAGGTCAACGGCGTCGCCGAAGACCTGACCTGGGAAATCTTCCGCGATACGCTGATCGAGCAGGCTGAGCAGGGTGTGGACTATTTCACCATCCATGCAGGCGTGTTGCTGCGCTATGTGCCGCTGACCGCCAAGCGTCTGGCCGGCATCGTTTCGCGCGGCGGAGCGATCATGGCCAAATGGTGTCTGGCACATCATCAGGAGAACTTCCTGTACACCCATTTCGAAGACATCTGTGAGATCATGAAGGCCTACGACGTATCCTTCTCACTCGGCGACGGTTTGCGTCCGGGTGCGATCGCCGATGCCAATGATGAAGCCCAGTTCGGCGAACTCAGAACCCTCGGCGAATTGACCAAGATCGCCTGGAAACATGATGTGCAGACCATGATCGAGGGTCCCGGACATGTGCCGATGCACATGATCAAGGCGAATATGGAAGAGCAGCTCAAGCATTGCGATGAGGCTCCTTTCTATACCCTCGGGCCGCTGACCACCGATATCGCACCGGGTTACGACCACATCACTTCCGGTATCGGAGCCGCGCAGATCGGCTGGTACGGTTGCGCCATGCTGTGCTATGTCACCCCCAAGGAGCATCTGGGGCTGCCCAACCGCGACGATGTGAAGGCCGGTGTGATCACCTACAAGATCGCTGCGCACGCTGCCGATCTGGCCAAGGGGCATCCCGGTGCGCAACAGCGCGACGATGCCTTGTCCAAGGCGCGCTTCGAATTCCGCTGGGAAGATCAGTTCAACCTGAGTCTGGATCCGGATACCGCACGTTCGTTCCACGATGAGACCATGCCCAAGGAATCCGGCAAGGTGGCTCATTTCTGCTCGATGTGCGGCCCGAAATTCTGCTCGATGAAGATCACGCAGGACGTGCGGGATTATGCCCGTGACCATGGGATTGATTCCGAAAAGGCTCTGGAAGTCGGTATGCACGAGCAGGCCGAGGAGTTTAATCGTCAGGGTGGGGAGATTTATCATAAGGCCTGAGCTATAATCGCTCAGGTTCGCTGAATTGCTTATTGCCCTCATTGCACAGGAGACAGCCCATGCTGAAAGCGCGTGACATCATGAATGCACAACCGGCGTATTGCGATATGGATACGCCGCTCTCCGAGATTGCGCGGCGTTTTGCCGATCAGGGCATCAGCGGGCTTCTGGTGGTCAACGAAGACAGGCGTCTGCTCGGCGTGCTGACCGAATCGGACCTGATCGACCAGCAGGCCAAGCTGCATGTGCCAACGGCCATTGCCATATTCGATATGGTCATCCCTCTGGGGGAAGGGCGTTTCGAGCGCGAGCTTGATCGCATGCAGGCGCTGACAGCCGGCGATCTGATGAGTGGTCCGGCCACCACGGTCGGGCTCGACACCGGACTGAACGAGATCGCCGCCCTGATGAATGACAGCGAACTGCATTGCATTCCCGTGGTGGATGGAGACAACATCGAAGGGGTGATCACCCAGCACGATGTCATTCGCGCGCTGGCCCGTCGTCAGGCCGGCTGAATGCCGTTTTTCTATGCATAAACGCCTGAACTCCGAGGCCGAAACCATTGAATTTGCAAATGAAATGTCTGCACGGCTGAAGCCGGGGGATGTGGTTGCAATCAGCGGTGATTTGGGTGCCGGCAAGAGTGTGCTGGCGCGTGCGATGATGCGCGCACTGGGGGTGAGCGATACCGCCCTGCCCAGTCCGACCTACACCATCATTCAGGAATACGAGGGCAGGGGATGCCGTGTCGCGCATATGGACTGGTATCGCCTGAGTGACGAGAGCGAACTTGGTGCCATCGGGGTGCGCGAGTATTTCATGCCACCCTGGATATGCCTGATCGAATGGCCGGAGCGCGCCTACGGACTGCTATCCGGCTCGACGATTCACCTGAATCTGCAATGCATCGAGGGCGCTCCTGAAGCCCGCATGCTTGAAGCAAATGACCGGATCTGGACCTGAAACTTTTTTCATCCCCGTGAGGGGCATCACATTGTATTTATCCCGATAGTTGCATGCTTTGCTGGTCGGATGCGGATTCGTCCGACAGATGACAAACAGCAGCAAGCAGGGGAATATCATGCCATACAACACTCAGAAGTTTTTCAACGAATTCCGCCAGATGGTCGATCTGTTCTGGTGGAGCTTCATCAAAGCGCCTGCAGCTTTCATTGCTGCATGGGCTTTTTTCAGCATGATGAGCAACCCTGCCAATGTGGCTTCCCAGAGTATGGAGATCGCCCGTAACGGTGGCGGTCTGCCGCCTGAGCTGATGACCGGTGTTGTAACTGTCTGGTTCCTCAGCGGTTGTACTATGCTGGGTGTGGCCCTGTTTGTCCGAATTGTTTTCAAGGTGCGCCTGTTTCAGTCGCGTGAAGAAGCGGATCGCAGCAACTCCAGCTTTGTTTTCCACCCTTAAGTCATAATCTTCCTGCATTCAAAGCCGGCCTTTTGGCCGGCTTTTTTTTGCTTCAGAATCATTGTGATTCACGCTGCTGGGTGTAAGTCCCTGTTATGTGCGACATATGGACATGTTAATCTTGCCCGGTGCATAACGAAGCGTTGAAACAATCCATCATCAAGCTCGCTGCCGGACAAGGGTTCGAGTTGTGCTGCTTCACCCGGCCTCGTATCGATGGCAAACATACCCGAGCCCTTGAATGCTGGGTCGAGCAGGGCATGCATGGCGACATGCGATGGATGGCCGACGCGGAAAGATGCGAACGCCGAAAAAACCCTGCAACGATGCTAGATGAAGTGCGCACAGTGGTCAGCGTGGGCATGCGTTACTCGCCACCGGCCTATGCACTGGACGAAGTAAATGCGGCACAAGGCCGGGGGGTGATTTCGGCTTATGCGCATGGCGATGATTACCATGACATCATGAAGGCACGCCTTGAAGCTCTGGCGCGGGAGCTGGATCAGCTGCTCGGCCGGCACGATCAGCGGGTCTATGTGGATACTGCGCCGGTGCTCGAACATGCACTGGCCGAAGATTCCGGCCTCGGCTGGCAGGGCAAGCATTCGCTGACACTGAACAGGCAGCTGGGTTCATGGTTCCTGCTCGGCGAACTGTTCACGACAGCAGATATAAAAGAGGATGATAAAGCCTCCTTTCATTGCGGCACATGCAGCGCATGCATCGATATCTGTCCGACGCGTGCCATCGTCGCTCCGTTTGTCGTCGATGCACGTTTGTGCATCTCCTACCTGAGCATCGAGTACAAGGGCTCGGTCCCCCGGCGATTAAGGCCATTGATCGGTAATCGCATCTACGGTTGCGACGATTGCCAGATGGTTTGTCCCTGGAACGGCGGCCTTCCACCGCCTGTCAGCGATTTCCTTTCTCCCAGGGGGGAGAATTGCCTGCCGGAACTTGCTAGCTTGCTTCTGCTGGATGACGCTGCATTCAGATCACGCTTTGTAAAAAGCCCGGTGAAACGCATCGGCCGAGAGCGATTTATACGCAACTGCTGCATTGCGGCCGGGAACAATGGTGAGCAATCGCTGCTGACTGCTCTGTGGTCGCTGGCCATGCAGGATGATTCGGCGATCGTTCGCGAACATGCCGTATGGGCGCTGGGAATGTTGAGCCGAGCGGAAAATTCGCATGCTGCAATGCAACGCTTGAGTGTCATGCAGGGCAGCGAAACGGACGCTAATGTGCGCGAAGAGATTTCGCTAACTATTAAAGAAATAAAGGAAAGTATATGAATCAACCCAAGGCTTTTATCTTCGATCTCGACGGCACGCTGGTGGATGCGTTGCCGGATATCCGTGCGAACGCCAATCGTGCGCTCAACTCGTTGGGCTATGACTTCGAGCTTTCACTGGACGAAACAAGACCGCATGTCGGTGGCGGAGCCCAGAAGCTGGCATCCAATGTATTGGGTAAGCCGATGGATGATCCGGAGACCATGGCGCTGTACCACGCCTTTGCAGACATCTACGAAAAACATCCGGCTGATTTCAGCGTACCGTTTCCCGGTGTGATGCATGTGCTGGATGTACTGCGGGACAAGGGGATTCCGATGTGCTGTGTAACCGCCAAGCCAGCCAAGGCAAGGATCAAGGTGCTTGATGCCCTGGGCCTGACTTCCTACCTCACGCTGGCTCTGTCCCCTGAGGATGGCTTTGCCAAGAAACCGGCGCCGGACATGCTGGTGGAGTGCTGCCGGGTCATGGGTGTTTCACCGGCGGATACGGTGATGGTCGGCGACACACGTTTCGATATCGAGGCCGGCTTTAATGCCGAGTGCCTGAAGGTGTGTTACTGCGAACATGGATATCAGGACCTGCCCGAGGAATTCGAGGGCCGCGTCATGCGCCTGAAGAACTTCACCGATCTGCTGAACCTGCTGCATGACTAATACCTCACGCCATATCGATGGGATTTACGGCATCCTGCCGAACGGTTTGGAAACTGCCGAATTGCTTCGTATGGCAGGATCGGCATTGAAGGGTGGCGTGAAAACCCTGCAACTGCGCGACAAGGGCAGGGGGTACAAGGAATCTTTGAAGCGGGCGAGGGCACTATGCCACCTGACAAAGGAGCATGGAGCGCGCTTTATCGTGAATGATTCGTTGCAACTGGCATGCGAAAGCGAGGCCGATGGCGTGCATCTCGGGCGAGAAGACATGCTGAGCATCGCGGCCTTCCGCCCGGAGATCGGTGATGAGATGATAGTTGGCATTTCTTGTCAGGCCGATGCGGCCTTTGCCCGGCATGTGCTGAACGAGGGAGCCGATTATATCTCCTTCGGCGCGATTTTCGCGACCGCAACCAAACAGGAAGCCATCCCGATCGGCTTACCGCGACTGGCCAAGGCCCGACAGATCTTTCCCGGGGCGAATATCTGCGCCATCGGCGGGTTGACACTGGAGTCATTGCCTGCCGTGCGCAAAGCCGGAGCCGATTTTGCTGCTGTTGTATCCTCGTTGTTCGCAGCAAGGGATATTGAAGCTCAGGCCCGCATCATGGTGGAAACATGGTACAACGCCCCGTCTGCCTGAGTATTGGTGGTTCGGATTCCTGCGGCGGAGCCGGCATTCAGGCCGATCTGCGCATGTTCGCCGGGCATGCTGTCATCGGATGCTCCGCCATAACCGCCCTTACTGCCCAGAATCCCCGTGAAATCAACCGTATCGAAGCTGTGCCGCTGGCACAGCTGGATGCCGAGATGCATGCCATCTTTGATTATTGCGAGGTTGCAGCAGTGAAAACCGGCATGCTGCTGGATGCCGACCGTATCGCGGTGGTCGCTGCAGCATTGCAACAACGGCATGCTCACAAAGCGCTGGTGATTGATCCTGTCATGATCGCCAGCAGTGGCCGCCGCTTGCTCGACGCGCCAGCGGTGAACACCCTGCTCGAAGCGCTTGTTCCGCTGGCAACACTGCTCACACCCAATCTGGACGAGGCTGCTGTGTTGCTGAACAGGCCTGTATCAGATGCCATACATGATAGCCGCGAATTGGTCGACTTATGTGGATGTGCCGTACTGCTCAAGGGCGGACACGCCGAAGGTCAGGTGCTTCAGGATATCCTGTGCGACGCTTCCGGGAATATCAGCATGATCGAGCACCCCAGGCTGGACTGGAGTGAGGCAGATGCCCACGGGAGCGGCTGCCGTCTGGCTGCAAGCATTGCGGCCAATCTTGCAAAGGGAAAGGCTCTGGCGGATTCCGTACAGCGGGCGGTGGCTTTTTGCAGCCCTTCAAAGTAAGCGTTACCCTGTCACGCAAATAAGCAAAAACGGGAAGGGTGTATGGCGCGACCCAAATACCAGATCACACCTGCGGACAGCAGCTTTGCGCGCCGCTGGATCGAAGGGAAACTCTCCAATCCGGCCTGGCTGGGTGCGGATCGTTCCTGGCAGGCCCATCAGAACCTCGTTGAACGCATCGAAACTGCGGTAGAACTGAATGCATGGTGCGTACATTGGCTGGATAGCAGACACTGGGCGCAGCTCAAGAACGCGGTGCGCGCAGCACGCAAGAGGGCAAAAACAGACGACACCGTTTCCGTGACCCTGTCACGCAATGCATGGGGAATACTTAGTTACTGGGCTGAACGCGATGCCTGTACGCTATCCGGTGTGATCGAACAAAGACTCGGCGGTAAGCAAACCAACGATCACGCTTGCGATTAATCTGCTTGCGGTTCTGCCTACTCGGTCTGCAGGCGCTTGGCTTCAAGGTAGAGAAGCTCCATATTGTCCAGCGACATGCCATCCAGATTTAAACCCCGGCTTTCCGCCAGTGCTTCCATACCGCGGAAACGCTCTGAAAACTTGCGGTTGGTATGCATCAGGGCCAGTTCTGCATCGACATCCAGTTTTCGCCCAAGATTGACCAGCGTGAAAAGCACGTCTCCGAATTCGTCCTGCAGGCGAGCATGGGAGGCATTCTGTTTCACCTCATGCTCAAGCTCGCCGAGTTCTTCATGCATCTTTGCGATAACATCACTGGCCTGTGTCCAGTCGAAACCCACCCGGGAAGCCCTGCGCTGGATCTTGTGTGCACGCGCCAGAGCCGGAAGCGGGGGGATCTCATCCATCAGACTTGTCCGTTGAGCATGCTCTTCGTCTTTCAATGACTCCCATTGTCTGCCGAGATCTTCGGTCTGCACGGATGAAAAGACATGCGGGTGCCGGTTGATCATTTTGGATATCAGGGTGCCGGCGACGTCATCCAGATTGAACTGATTCCTTTCACCGGCAATGCAGGCATAAAACAGAACCTGAAACAGAAGGTCACCGAGTTCAGCCTGCAACTGTCTCCAATTATCCTGCTGTACCGCCAGTTCGATGGCTTCGAACACCTCGTGGACTTCCTCGAGCGTGTAGGTGCGAAGTGACTCAAGCGTCTGTTCCGCATCCCATGGACATTCCTTACGCAGTACATTCATAAGCTCTTTTAACTTGTCGTAATAATTATCTTTACTGTGAATTCTATCCGGCATGTCATCTCCATATGACTTTACATAATATACATTATGCGACTCTTTAAAAAAGAGCAGGAATGCGATGTGGGTCACTTGCACAGGCATTGCTACTTGCCCTATCCTGCCAGACAAGCCGTAACAACCAAGGGAGTAACCCCGCATGGACATATCCGAACTGCTTGCCTTCACTGTCAAGAACAAGGCATCCGATCTTCACATCTCTTCAGCCGAACCGCCGATGATCCGCATTCACGGTGACATCACGCGAATCAAGGTTCCGGCCATCAATGCCCGGACGGTCCAGGCCATGGTCTACGACATCATGACCGACGACCAGCGCAAACATTTCGAAGAACACCTTGAGTTGGATTTCTCCTTTGCCCTCGGCGATTTGGCCCGTTTTCGTGTGAACGCATTCTGGCAGCATCGCGGTATGGCGGCAGCATTCCGCGTCGTTCCCAATGACGTGCTGACCCTCGAGACCCTTAAAGCCCCTGATATCTTCAAAGACATCGCCATGAAACCGCGCGGCATCTGCCTTGTGACAGGCCCGACGGGTTCCGGTAAATCGACCACGCTGGCCGCAATGATCAACCATCGTAACGAAACCGAGCGCGGACATATCCTGACCATCGAAGACCCGATCGAGTTTGTTCACCGTTCCAAGAATTGTCTGATCTCTCAACGCGAACTCGGTCCGCATACACGCTCTTTCGATAATGCCCTGCGCAGTGCCCTGCGTGAAGATCCGGACGTCGTTCTGGTCGGCGAAATGCGCGATCTGGAAACCATCCGTCTGGCCCTGACTGCTGCAGAAACAGGCCATATGGTGTTCGGTACCCTGCATACATCCTCTGCACCGAAAACTATCGACCGTATCATCGATGTGTTTCCTGCCGGAGAGCAGGCCATGGTCCGCTCGATGCTCTCCGAATCGCTGCAGGCCGTAATCTCCCAGACACTGTTGAAGACGGCGGATGGC
Organism: Zetaproteobacteria bacterium CG06_land_8_20_14_3_00_59_53; assembly: GCA_002779605.1. Classification (GTDB taxonomy): domain Bacteria; phylum Pseudomonadota; class Zetaproteobacteria; order Mariprofundales; family Mariprofundaceae; genus UBA1543. The sequence continues at coordinate 64,887 of PEWE01000002.1, forward strand.
ACCGGACGTGTCGCAGCACACGAGATCATGCTGGGCAGTTCGGCCATCAGGAACCTGATACGCGAAAACAAGGTGCCGCAGATGGTGTCCGTTCTGCAGACCTCGCAACGCGACGGCATGCAGACACTGGATCAGAACCTGCAAACGCTTCTCAAGGCGCGTAAGATCACCCAACAGACAGCCCTTGAAAAGTGCACGAACCGCAAGCTGTTCGGCGAACAATAAAGATTCAGGAGAAGCATGATGAGCAGCAACCCGTCCGGACAGACCCTGAACGTCAAACAGTTATTGATGGTCATGGTGAAGAAAGATGCCTCGGATCTTTATATCACTGCAGGCCTTCCCCCCGCCTACCGCATTGAAGGCGTGGTTTATCCGCTCAAGCAGGAGTCTTTGAACCCGATCCAGTGCGAACAGTTGGCTAATTCCACGATGAACGAGAAGCAGCGCGCAGCTTTTGCAGAGGAATACGAGATGAATCTCGCCCTCGCCTACCCCGAACTCGGACGTTTCCGCGTCAACATTTTCCGTCAGCGCAGCAATATCGGCATGGTAATCCGGCAGATCAAAACGGTAATCCCGACCATCGACGGGCTTGGTCTGCCGCAGTCGTTTAAAGAGATCATCATGGCCAAGAACGGCCTGATCGTGATGGTTGGCGGCACGGGAAGCGGTAAATCGACATCCCTGGCTGGCATGATCGACTGGCGTAACAGCAATCAGGCGGGTCATATCATCACCGTTGAGGACCCGATCGAGTTTGTGCACGAGCACAAGAAGAGTGTGATCACCCAGCGGGAGGTCGGTACCGACACGCTGGAGTTCGAGAACGCCTTGAAGAACACCCTGCGTCAGGCTCCCGATGTGATCCTCATCGGCGAGATCCGTGACCGGAAAACCATGGAACATGGACTGGAGTTTGCGGAAACCGGTCACCTTTGCCTGGCAACCCTGCATGCCAATAATGCCAATCAGGCGCTGGAGCGCATTCTGAACTTCTTCCCGCGTGATATGCACGAGCAGGTGGTGCTGAATCTGGCCATGAACATCCGCGCCATCCTGTCGCAACGCCTCGTGAAAACCATGGACGGTAAACGCACACCGGCCATCGAAATCATGATCAACTCCCCTCGCATCAGCGACCTGATCAAGAAAGGCGACATCTCCTCCATCAAGGAAGCCATGGCCGAGGGTGGAACTTACGGTATGCAGACCTTCGACCAGCATCTGCTTCGCCTGTGGCGTGATGGCGTGATCGCCGAAGAAGAGGCCATGCGTCATGCCGATGCCGTAAATGACCTGCGTCTCAAAATCAAGATGGCCAAGCTCGAAGACAGCGGAGAAAATTCCGGAAGCTCGCTCGACAGGCTTTCGGGCTCCGGCGATTCAGAGTTGAAGATCTGATGTCCGCTGTGATTCAGCATGGCTGGAGCACACATGATCGATGACCTTCTCAAGGCAGCATACAAAAACGGTGCTTCCGATTTGATGCTGCGCACCGGCGATCGTGTGCGTATGCGCATTCATGGCTCGATCGTAACCATCCCGGCAGAGCGCATTACCCCGCCAAGCCGGGAACAGGTGATTGAAATGATTCACCATCTGGGCAATGAACTCGACGGTGCCATCGATGTCGAGTCTCTGCAGCATCTGGATTTCCACTACTGTCTGCCCGACATCGCCCGATTCCGCATTCATATCATGCGAACCCAGAATAATTTCGGTATCGTGGCCCGAGTCATTCCCGTGCAGATTCCGTCTTTCGAGGAATTACGACTGCCGGACATCATTCGCACCATCGCCGAGTATCGCAATGGCCTGGTGTTTATGGGCGGTGCGACCGGCTCCGGTAAAAGCACCACGCTTGCCACCATGCTCAATCATATTGTGCAAAACCGCCCGGTACATGCCGTCACCATCGAGGATCCGATCGAATTCGGCTACGGCAGCAATCATCAGGGAACAGTCTGCCAACGCGAGATCGGCCGCGACGTGGGCACATTCGCCCAGGGCATGCATGATGCCTTGCGCGAGGCCCCGGACGTCATTGTTGTCGGTGAGGTACGTGACAGGTCCGTCGCACAGTCAGCATTACAGGCGGCTGAAACCGGCCATCTGGTCATGGCGACCGTGCATGCCACGACGGCGACAGGTGCATTGCAGCGCATCCTCGGTGCATTCCAGCAGGAAGAACATGCTGCAGTGCGTAAACGCCTGGCCGAGAATGTGCGCGCCATTATCGTGCAGAAGCTTTTGCGGCTGAAGAACGGCAAGGGTCGCATCGTGGTGCTGGAAATCATGATCAAGAACTCGGTGATCAAGCACTTCATGATGGATGCCGACCGCTGGCGCGAGATTCCGCGTGCCATGGAGGAAGGGCATGCGCTGTATGGCAGCCAGACCTTCGATCTGCATCTGCAAAAGCTGGTGGAAGAGGACTTGCTCGATTACGAAGAAGCGCTGGCCAATGCCGTGAATCCTGAGGATTTCACCATGCGCATGGGGCGCGATTAATCCGCACGCCCCATCTGCTTGAGTTCATGTTGCATCAGGCCGGTTGCCAGCCGTACCGCTTCGCGATCGCTTACCGCATGCGGTATTGAAAACGGCGCACCGAAACGCACCATTCCCCTGCCCCGGCGCTGAAACGAATGCCATAAGTGAACATGATCGAACGGCCATGTTCCGGTGATCCGGAAAGGCATGATCGGCGCACCGGTTTCCATCGCGACGATCACCGCTCCGGGCAGGACGCGCTTCAGTGGTACATCAGGATTGGCCGCGCCCTCCGGAAACAGGCATAACACATTGCCATCGCGCACAACGTTGATCGCCGCCTTCAGCGAATGCCGATTGGCCCCGCCCGGATTAACAGGAATCACGCCGCAGGCATCCAGCATCCAGCGGGCATACCACATCGCCTGATAGTATTCGCGGGCCATCATGAAACACAGCGGACGATCCACCGCCGCCTGAATAAGTAAGGGATCCACCCCGGCACGATGATTGCCGACGAGAATGAGGGGGCCTTCGGGAAGCGTGAGCACATCGTCCTCAAGCCGCTGCCAATGACGGCAATACTGCCTGTCTATCCAGCGCAGCAGACTGTTCGGTCCCCGCCTGTCGATATGGCTCATGACAAGGCGCGCATCAGGCCTTCGGCCTTGTGCCCGGTTTCCACAAGCTCAAGTTCCGGATCCGAGTCGGCAACGATTCCGGCACCGGCAGCCCAATTCAAGCGGCCTTCGTGATGCCAGAAAGTGCGAATCAGGATATTCATGTCGGCTGAACCGTCCCAGGCGGAAAAACCGACGCCGCCCGTATATGGTCCCCTCGCCCGCCCTTCCAGTTGATGAATGATTTCCATGCAGCGGACCTTGGGGCAACCGGTGATTGTTCCGCCGGGAAACATGGCACGAAAAACGTCAACCAGACAGAGACCGGGCCGCAACCGCCCGCGAACGTTCGACACGATGTGCTGCACGGTCGCATATCCCTCAACCGCCATGGTTTCGTTCACCTCGACGGTGCCGGGTATACATACACGCCCGAGATCGTTGCGCTCCAGATCCACCAGCATGATGTGCTCCGCCCTTTCCTTATCGGAAAGCAGCATCTCATCGCGCAGGGCGGTATCTGTGTCCCCTTCCCCCCGCCTGCGAGTACCGGCGATCGGCCGCGTATCCACAACCCCGGCGGGGCTGATGCGGAACAGACGTTCAGGAGAAGCTGAAAGGAGAAACATATCTTCTTCATTATTCTGCATATGCAGGAAGCATGAAAATGGCGCCGGATTGACACTACGCAGCCTTCGATACAAGGCATGCAGCGCATCTGTTGCAAAGGGCATGGACCAGAAACGGGCGATATTGGCCTGAAAGACATCGCCTGAGGCAATCAGTTCCTTGACCTGAAGAACCTGCTGCTTATAGCTGGAGCCATCGGTCACCCGTATTGCATCTGCATGCTTGAATTGCTGAGCAATCACATCGAACGGGGAAGAGTCCGGACACGTATCCAGCATCGACTGCAACTCATCCAGTTGCGCTTCGTCGGAGGCTGCAAGATGAACGATATACCCTTGAAAACACAGGGAAAAATCCGGAAACAGCGACCACATGATGCACAGCGGAGGCTTACTTGCCGGCACCGGCAGGGCCTCGATCAGATCGGCCGCCTCATAGGCGGCATAAAACAGATTCGCGATGCAGGGCGATGCATGGGGTTCGTGTTGTTGTAATCGCTGATGCCAGGCTTCGAAGAATGTCTCTCCGGCCGTTTGGCCTGTCTCCCGCAACAACTGCCGCTGACCGCTATGCGACACCAGATGCTGCGCACCGTTACCTGACGGGTCTTCAAGCAATGCCGAGAACTTTCCGGGGAAGCATGAAAAAAGGTCGTAAGCACAACACTTACGACCTTTCAGTGAGACAGTGCGGAACCGCACGCGGTGAATCCGCTTTACCTAGACGAACTTGCGCAAAACCAGCGATGCATTGGTACCGCCAAAACCGAAAGAATTGGAGATAGCAACACGAAGGTCCGCTTCACGCGCATGATGCGGGACATAGTCCAGATCGCAACCCTCACCCGGATTTTCCAGATTGATGGTTGGAGGAACAACGCCGTTGTGCAGGGACAGAACAGTGAATGCCGCCTCGATACCACCTGCCGCGCCAAGCAGATGCCCGGTCATGGACTTGGTGGAGGAAACCATCAACTTGCTGGCATGTGCCCCGAAAACGGACTTGATACCCTGTGTTTCACAGAGATCGCCTGCCGGGGTGGATGTACCGTGGGCATTGATGTAATCCACTTCATCGCTGTTGATGCCCGCCGCCGCCAGAGCCATCTTCATGCAACGCGCGCCGCCAGCGCCTTCCGGTGCCGGCGAGGTGATATGGTAGGCATCGCCTGACATACCATAGCCGGCAACCTCGGCAAGAATCACCGCACCACGAGCCTTGGCAGAATCCAGCGACTCCAGGAACAGTACGCCTGCGCCCTCGCCCATGACGAAGCCGTCACGATCCGCATCCCACGGGCGGGAGGCCCGTTGCGGTTCATCATTGCGCGTAGAAAGGGCCCTTGAAGCGGAGAAACCGCCTACAGCCAGTTCACATACGCAGGCTTCCGTACCACCGGCAATCATGGCATCCGCATCACCGCGGGCGATGATTTCATATGCGTCGCCGATGGCGTGCGTAGCCGTGGCACAGGCTGTTACCGTCGCTGAATTGGGGCCTTTGGCACCTGTCAGCATCGATACCCAACCGGATGCCATATTGATGATGGTCATCGGAATGAAGAACGGGGAAATCTTGCGTGCGCCACCGGCCTCATAAGCCCGCATAGTACGTTCGATAGCCGGCATTCCGCCGATACCTGAACCGATCATCACGCCGACCCGTTCCGCGTTCTCCTCGGTGATCTGCAGTCCGGATTGCTCCAGAGCCATGCTTGCAGCCGCGATGCCATACTGGATGAAGGTATCCATCTTTTTGGCATCTTTGCGGTTCACCCAGGTGTCGACATCGAAATCGGGAACCTCACCGGCAATGGTGCAAGCCATACCGGTGGCCTCGGCATCAAAGTGCGTGATGCGCCGGATGCCGGACTTGCCTTCCACCAGGGACGACCATGTGGTCTGCGTCCCGGTACCGAGCGGTGTTACCAGCCCGACGCCGGTGACGACAACGCGTCGTTTCATGCAGTATTACTCGGCTTTAGCAGCGATATAATCGATGGCGTTCTGCACCGACTGGATCTTCTCTGCATCTTCGTCAGGAATTTCGATACCGAATTCCTCTTCGAATGCCATCACCAGTTCCACGGTGTCCAGCGAATCGGCACCCAGATCGTCCACAAAGGAGGAGTCGGAGCTGATCTCGCCTTCATCAACATTCAGCTGATCAGCGACGATTTTGATAACTTTTGCTTCAATTTCTGCGGACATTTATAATCTCCCTAATAAAGAATTCCGGCTTCTATCATAGCCTTTTGACTTACACAAGCCGATTTGCAAGTCGAGGCATTCGTACCCTCACCCAGCCATTGCAAGCCGGGCGAATATACCCGAATCACATATACATGCCACCGTTTACATGCAGCACATGACCGGTGATGTATGCAGCGCCGTCACCGGCAAGAAACGCCACGGCATTGGCGATATCATCAGCCGAACCGAGACGTCCGAGCGGAATCTGCTCGCTCAGTTTGGCATGCGCATCATCGCCCAGTTCAGCGGTCATATCCGTCGCGATGAAGCCCGGGGCAACGGCGTTCACGGTGATACCACGCGAACCGATCTCACGGGCCAGTGAGCGGGTCATCGCATCCACCCCTCCCTTGCTGGCACAGTAGTTCATCTGCCCTGGGTTTCCCATGGAGGCGACCACCGAGGAAATATTGATGATGCGACCGAAACGGCCCTTCATCATCGGTCGGATGGCGGCCTGCGAGGCATGGAAAACAGAGCCGAGATTGGTATCGATCACAGCCTGCCACTCATCAGCCTTCATGCGCATGGAAAGATTATCGCGGGTGATGCCGGCATTATTGACCAGCACATCAAGCCGACCGAAATGCTTGACCACATCAGCGATAAAGCCCTGAACGGCATCCCTGTCGGACACGTCCACTGCGGCGGGAAACACTTCAACACCGAATTCCGCAGACAGTTTGTCGGCCGCCTGGCGGATGGTTTCTTCACGTGTGCCGCAAATGGCAAGATTGTGCCCATCGGCAGCCAGACGAGCGGCAACAGCATAACCGATGCCGCGGCTGGCACCTGTGACCAGCGCAACCCGCTTCTGTGTATCGCTCATTCCGTATCCTCCGTGGAGGCCTGCTGGATGGCAGCAATCGCGCTATCCATAGCCTGCGAGTTATCTGTGGCATGCACGCCCATATCACGTTCTACCCGTCGGACGATGCCGGAGAGCACCTTTCCCGGACCCATTTCCACACCCTGGGTCACACCCATGGCGAACAGGCTGCGCACGGTTTCGCTCCAGCGGACCGGGGATACCAGCTGGCTGACCAGCGCTGTGCGGATGGCGTCAGGCTCTGTCAGCGGAGCCGCCAGCGCATTGCTCCACACAGGCATCGAGGGGGAATGGATGGTGATGCCCGCAAGACGCTCCTGCAATTGATCGGCTGCCGGCTGCATCAGCGGGGTGTGCGAGGGTGCGCTGACCTGCAGGGCCATGGCGCGCTTGGCTCCTGCTGCCTTGGCCAGTTCGATCAGGCGCTCTACTGCCGCCACATGTCCGGCCACCACCAGCTGACCCGGACAATTGTAGTTTGCCGGCCAGACCATGGATGCCGTATCACCGGCCTCTGCGCAAAGCGCTTCGATCTTTTCATCTTCAAGCCCGAGAATGGCTGCCATCAGGCCGACGCCAGCGGGCACTGCCTGACTCATCGCCCGGCCACGGAACGCAACAAGCTTGACCCCATCGCCAAAGGCAAGGCTGCCGGCGGCAACAAGTGCGGAATATTCGCCCAGGCTGTGGCCGGCGGCATGACTGGCCTCATCACCGCCGCGCTCGCGCCACAAACGGTAAAGAGCTGTGGACGCGGTCAGCAGTGCAGGCTGTGTGTATTCGGTTTTATCCAGGTTGCCATCGGGATTGGCTGCAACCAGATGCTGCATATCATAACCCAGCGCATCGGAGGCCTCGGTAAAGGTCTCGGAGACAACAGCCTCGGTATCGAGCAGATCGCCCAGCATGCCGACCGACTGCGAACCCTGACCGGGAAATAGAAATGCAAAAGTGGAGCCGTTGCCAGTACTCAACGTCTTATTCCCCTCTATCCGATTTGTTTTGAATCAATCCTTGCTCCAGCGCACCAGATTGGCACCCCAGACGAATCCGGCACCAAAGGCCTCCAGAAGCAATACCTGCCCCTTGCGGATTCTACCTTCACGGTAATAGCTGTTCAGCGCCAGCGGCACACTCGCCGCCGAGGTGTTGGCATGTTTTTCGACGGTGATGGCAATATGACCGGCATCAAGCTTCAATTTCTTGGCAGTCGCCAGAATGATGCGGATGTTCGCCTGATGCGGAATCAGCCAGTCAACCTCGGCGGGTTGCATGCTGCAATGCGCAAGCACATCCCCGACCACTTCGCCAAGCTTGTTCACGGCATTGCGGAACACTTCATTACCCTGCATCTCGACAGCGGCCACGCCTGCAGCATCCACAGCCATGTCCGGCATATCCGGACTTGCTCCGGGATGCGGATGCCGGGCCATCAGCAACGGACGATAGGAGCCATCCGCCTTCAGCACAGAGCCGATCACGCCGCCATGACCGTCCTCGGATGCATCGCGTGCCTCAAGGATCACAGCACCGGCGCCATCGCCGAACAGCACGCAGGTCGAACGGTCAGTCCAGTCCATGATGCGCGACATCGATTCCGCACCGATCAACAGCACCCTGTGGAACATGCCGGCGCGAATCATCGCATCGGCCTGAGCCAGGCCATACACAAAACCGGAACATACTGCTTGGATATCCCAGGCCGGGAAACCTGACGCACCGAGTTTGGATTGCACGATGGTGGCCGTTGAAGGGAAAATCATGTCAGGGGTGGTCGTCGCCACGATCAGTGCGTCAAGATCGTCAACACTCAGACCTGCGTCTTCCAGCGCCTGACGGGCTGCCGCAGCAGCCAGATCGGAGGTGTGCTGACCATCGGCGATGATATGGCGCTCGCGGATGCCGGTGCGCTCGAAGATCCAGGCATCGTCGGTATCAACGATGGATTCCAGATCCTTATTGGTCATCACCCGTTCAGGCAGATAACCACCGACACCTGTGATATGTGTGCGAATGATATTCAATCTTCCAGCCATTTGTTCATAGATTCAACGATACGGGAACCAAGCCCTGATTCAACCTCGCGATGCGCTACCTCGATGGCCCGGAAAAAACCAAGCGCATCGGCGGATCCGTGACTCTTCACGACCATGCCGTTCAAACCAAGCAAGGGTGCCCCATTATATTCGGACGGGTTGAGACGCTGCCTGACCCTGCGCATGCCACCCATGGCCAGCAACATGCCCAGCTTGGCCTGCAAAGAACTGGTCAGCTCCTGCTTCAATGTGCCCATCAGGAAATGAGCCACGCCTTCCATGGTTTTCAAGGCGACATTGCCGACGAAACCGTCGCATACCACCACATCGACCTTGTCGCCGAACAGATCGGTACCCTCGACATTGCCGATAAAATTCAAATCCAGCTGCCCGATACTGGACACTGCCATCTTCACGACATCGGTGCCCTTGATATCCTCGGAACCGATATTCAGCACGCCGACACGCGGCGAGGCAATGCCTTCGGCGGCCTGCATGTAGCAGGATCCCATGATGGCAAACTGGGTGAGATGTTCGGATGAGCTATCGACATTGGCACCGGCATCTAGCAGCAGTGTCTTTCCTCCCTCGGCCGGGATCATCGAGGCGATGGCCGGACGATCCACACCGGGCAGGGTTTTCAGAATCATTTTGGAAATGGCCATCAATGCACCGGTGTTGCCGGCACTGACCAGGGCATCCCATTCACCGTCACGCACCATGCGCGCACCGACATGCATGGAGGAATCCTTCTTGCGGCGCAGGGCATTGGCCGGCGACTCGCACATATCAATGATTTCACTGGCAGCAACGATCTGTACTGCCTCGGCGAGGCCTTTTGCCTGCAATGCGGGCAACAACACATCGGGTTGTCCGACAATGCCGAGAACCATCTTTTCGCCATATTCACGATGTGCCCTTTCCAGGGCTTCGATGACGACACCGGGGGCGTGGTCGCCCCCGTGGCCGTCAACCAGAATGCGACTCATCGCGCCTTCCGTGTTGTATGAATCAACATGTCATGCAGCAACGCAGCATGCAGCAAGGGATTTTCAGACCTCGCCGGTCGCCACGACCTCACGGCCCTTGTAATGGCCGCAATGAGCGCAGGCATAATGCGGGCGCATCACTTCGCCGCAGTTCGGGCAGGTGCTCATAGCCGACACGCCGACCGCATCATGGGCACGACGCATATTGCGCTTGGATGCACTGGTTTTTCTCTTTGGTACTGCCATATCAATCTCCTGTGTTCACAACCTGTATCTCAAACCGGCTGTTTGGGCCTTGCGCTCAGGCGCACACCCCTTCCCTGCCGACTATATAACCATGGCAAAGGGTCGCGGCATTATGGTCATGCAGTCGCCGGGGTCAAGTTCGCGAACCATATCCCCGCAACGTATCCGAAACAAAGGTACTTTCAGGCCTTGAGATGATACGAAACCCCTCCGCACGTGCACTTTGTCCATCGACTATACTCACGGGGGCAAGCCCGTGGAGCAAGTTTAATTTGTAATACAGGTGAAGCAGTCTCACCCATTCATACAGCCAAGGAGACACGATGCCATTTTACTGTTTTCTGCTTGTCCTGATCGTCTGCATGCTGACTTTGGGGTTTTTCCGGGCCACGCTGACCCTCTGGACATCGGCTATCGCAGCCCTGTTACTTCTTGTCAGCATCGCCGACATGCAATCAGCCGCGGTCATGACCGTAAGCTGGCTGTTGTTTGCTGCTGTTTTTATCCCGCTCAACCATGTGCCGCTGCGTCGCCGGTATATCAGCAAGCCTGTATTCTCCCTGTTCCGCAGCATGATGCCGCCGATGTCCGACACCGAGCGGCAGGCGCTTGAAGCCGGTACCGTGTGGTGGGATGCAGAGCTGTTTTCAGGCAAACCGGACTGGCAGAAGCTGTTGGCTCAGCCCTCCCCTTCACTGACGTCCGAGGAGCAGGCCTTTGTCGACGGACCAGCACAAGAATTGTGCAGCATGCTCGATGAATGGCAGATCAATCACGAGTTGCATGATCTCCCGTCTCACGTCTGGCAGTTCATCCGGGAAAAGGGTTTTTTCGGCATGATCATCCCGAAGGTCTTCGGCGGGCTGGAATTTTCGGCACAGGCTCACTCAGCCGTTGTTGTGAAACTGGCCAGCCGCAGCATCACGGCGGCAGTCACGGTGATGGTGCCCAACTCACTGGGCCCGGGTCAGCTTCTCATGAATTACGGCAGTGAGGAACAGAAGAATCACTACCTGCCGCGGCTGGCCAAAGGCACAGACATCCCGTGCTTTGCCCTGACCAGCCCCTGGGCTGGCAGTGATGCGGCTTCGATGCGCGATACAGGCGTGGTGTGCAAGGGGAAGTTCAGGGGAAAAACCATCACCGGCATCCGCCTGAACTGGGAAAAACGCTATATCACACTGGGCCCGGTCGCCACCCTGCTGGGGCTGGCCTTCAAGCTGTTCGATCCGGATCATCTGCTGGGAGAGGAAGAGGAACGAGGCATCACGCTGGCCCTGATCCCGACGACCACCAAAGGCGTGAAGCATGGCAGACGCCACCTGCCGCTGGATCAGGCTTTCCAGAACGGGCCCGTGGAAGGCCATGATGTGTTCATACCTCTGGACTGGATCATCGGCGGGCCGGAATACATCGGACAGGGCTGGCGCATGCTGATGGAATGCCTGGCCGATGGCAGGGCCATCTCTTTGCCTTCTCTGTCAGCTGGTGCCGGCAAGGTATGCAGCCGCGCAACCGGAGCCTATGCCCGCGTGCGCAGCCAGTTCCACACCCCCATCGCCCGTATGGAAGGTGTAGAGGAAGCACTGGCCCGCATTGCGGGTAACACCTATGCCATCGACGCCACCCGTCAACTGACCGGCATCGCCGTGGATCAGGGCGAGAAGCCATCGGTGATGTCGGCCATCGCCAAATACCATTGTACCGAGCGCATGCGATCAGTGGTGAATGACGCCATGGATGTGTTCGGTGGAACGGCTATTTCGATGGGGCCGCTGAATCTTCTGGCGCGCACCTACGAGGCCATCCCTATCAGCATCACCGTGGAGGGCGCGAATATCCTGACCCGCAGCCTGATCATATTCGGTCAGGGCGTGATCCGCTGCCATCCGTGGCTACGGAAAGAGATGGAAGCCGTTGCAATGACCGACGAGATAAAGGCACTGGAGATATTCGACCACGCCCTGTTCGCACATATCGGGTTTGCCGGCAGCAACAAGGTGCGCAGCATCCTTCTCGGGCTGAGCAACGGCCTGCTCAGCAATCCGCCCATCCATGGAACAGCTCGCAGCTACGCCCGGCAGATCGAGCGCTATAGCGCGAATCTGGCCTGGGTGTCGGATGTCACGCTCGGAGTACTGGGCGGCAGCCTGAAACGCAGGGAATCACTATCGGCCAGACTCGGTGATGTGCTGGCGCAAATGTATATCGCATCAGCTGCGATCAAGCGTTTCGAATCCGATGGTTCACCGGCCGGGGATGAAGCATTATTGCGCTGGGTTTGCGAGGACGCTCTGTGGCGAACTGAAACGGCGCTGGACGCCTTTCTGGAAAATTTCCCGCAGCCCGTCATCGCTTATATGTTACGTCTCACGATCTTCCCGCTCGGCAGACGCCGCAAACCTCCGACCGACCGGCTTTGCTATGCGGCGGCAGCCTGCATCATCGAACCCGGTGCTGTTCGCGACCGGCTCACCGACGGCATGTATCTGACAGCAAAGGACGATGACCCGCTCGGCCGTATTGAATCAGCCTATCTCGCAGTCCTCGGAGCCGAAGATGCTGAGCGCAAATTAAGACAGGGCATGAAAGAGGCGCATGGCAGTGATGCAAGTGAGGAAGCGGCCATTAGCAGACTTGAGGCATGCGGGACTCTCGATGCCGGCGATGTCAGACTGTTGCGCGAGGCCCGCGAAGCCATTCGCAAGGCCATTATCGTCGATTCCTTTGCCCGTTGAGTACGGCATTGCCTAAGACGCAATATAAATAAACACAATATAAATAAACCTTTCGTTTCATAGTGCTCCGCAGTAATCTGGGCTTCAGGTGGAGTTTATGGAGCATGCACATCACTCACTGCGCTATGCGCTGACCCGAGCCATTCTGGTATGGGCCGGCATATTCTTCATACTGCTCGCCATCATCTTCATGCTTACCTTCGACGATGTACGCAACTACACCCTGCAGAAGGTCGCCGAGTACCGCCTGAACTATCAAACGCAGGAATTCGCCAAACATCTGAAGGAGCGCGACAAATCATCGATCGCCGAGGAAAGCGATGCGCTGGTGCAGGATCCGGAGATCGCCGGCATCGTACTGATCGACGCCAGCGGCGAATTGCTGCACACCTCGATCCACGATGAACGTCTGACCCTGCGGTCATTCAATCACATCACCCCTTCCAGTCTGGTGGCCACGGTGTACAACACACCGCATCTGCACCTTTTCGAAAGCAATATCCCGGAATCCAGCGTGAAATTATTTCTGGTGCTCGATGATCGTCCGATCACCCGTGCCATCCAGACATCCACGCTGGTTGCCGGTCTGCTGCTGCTGAGTCTGCTCACCCTCTCCATTTTCGCCCTGCACAGGGTATTGCGCATCCAGCTGATCGAACCGCTCGAGCAGTTAAGAGCGATTGTCGGCAGCGGCGAAAGCATGCCAGACAAGGTGATCCGGCAGCTGGAAGACGTATTTCCCAGTGAGGCGGGCGATATTCTTGAAACCTATGATCATCTGGTTCATGCCGAGCACGATATGGCCAAGCGCTTCCACGACATGCTGGACAATGTGCCTGCCTGTGTCTGGTCCGCCTCGCCGGATTCTAAATATATAGAAACCTCGGGCCGCTCCACGCAGATATTCAACTGTTCCCCCAAACAGCTCAGCGGTTGCCAGCTCTGGTCCTGGCTTCCCGACAAGAAGCAACGCGAAGCGAACCTGAAACGGCTGCAGGAGGCTGTCAAAGTCCACGCCCCGAGTCTCGAAATAGCCTATAACATCCGCGTGGACGGCCACGAGCAATGGTTCGGTGAAAGCATCAGCCTGCATTATGCGACTCAAGGGTCCGACAAGGCCTCGGAACTCTCAGGTCTGTTCGGCATCAGTAACAACATCACCCAGCGCAAGTCGGAGGAAACAGCCATTCAGGGTATGCAGCAGCAGGCCCGCAAGATGGAAGCAGTCGGCACACTGGTCGGTGGTATCGCCCATGAATTCAACAATATGCTGGCCGGCATCATCGGCAATGTTTTCCTGCTTAAAAGCGAGATCGAGGCTGGAACCAAATCCGCTGTGCGTCTGGGTCGCATCGAAAAACTGGGCAACCGTGCGGCCGGGCTTGTCGATCAGTTGCTGGCTTTCGGGCGCAAGAATCGCATCCATGTGCGGGATGTTGAACTTGTCGCCCTGCTGCAGCAAATCCATGACATTGAATCGGCAGGACTGCCGCCCAACGTCAGCCTGAAACTCGATGCGGCCATGCTTTCCGCAGAACATCCTGTAGCGGTGCGCGCCGACCCATCTCAACTGAGACAGGTGCTCAGCAGCCTGATCAGCAATGCGACCGATGCCTGTGCCGGTCTTTCCCAGGGTGAGATCAGCATCTCATTGCAGGATGTCGATGCAAATCTGACTTCGCGCTATCCGCAGTTCCTTGAGAAGGATGTGATTTGCCTGCATGTCAGAGATAACGGCACGGGTATCCGCAAAGAGTTACTAGAGCGGGTATTCGACCCCTTCTTCACCACCAAGGAGGTCGGTCAGGGAACCGGCATGGGGCTGTCAATGGTCTACGGACTGATGGAAAGTTTCGGTGGTGCCATCGAGATCAGCAGCGAGTTGGGTTCAGGAGCATCGGTCAGGCTTTACCTGCAACGCGGCGATAGCAAACCCGAGAGCGAGCTTTCCGATGCAACACCCCAGGGCCTGTCGTTTGGTCAGGGGCAGACGGTTCTGGTGGCCGATGATGAGGAACTGCTGCGTGATGCAGCGCTTGAGACCCTTGAGAAGCTTCGATACAAGCCGGTGGTTGTCGAGGACGGCGATGCGGCAGTGGCATATATCAGGGAGCATGGAAATGACGTGTCGATCGTCCTGCTCGACCTGATCATGCCGAACTTGGGCGGAGCCGAAGCTGCACAGCAGATACGTGCCATACGACCCGACCTCCCCATCGTTTTTGTCACCGGCTATAACCTGAGCGAGGCTGACAACAAGGGTTTGCAAATGCCTTATTCCCATATCGTCACCAAACCGTACCAGATAGCGCATCTTAGTCAGATCATGGCCGCTCTCCTGCGCAACAGCGCATAAATGCAACGCGTTGCCGAAGGCCGGCAAGTCGCTATGCTTCCGCTATGCCGCAAGCCATCAAGCCCTCCTCCCCCATCGACCTTTCCGCATCCTTCGCAGGACTGAGCCTGCAAACACCGCTGGTGCTGCTCTCTGGCTGTGTCGGCTTCGGCGAGGAATACACCCGTGTCGAGGGCTTCAGCAATGCCGATATTGGCGCTGTGATCCTCAAGGGTACGACCCTCGAAGCGCGTATGGGCAACGCCCCGCACAGAGTCTATGAGACCCCATCGGGCATGCTCAATGCCATAGGCCTGCAGAATCCGGGAGCGCGCCATGTGATCGACAACATCCTGCCGCATCTGCCGCACCATGAAACCCAGTTCTGGGCTAATGCCAACGGCTCGACGCTGGAGGAATATACCGAGGTGGCGAGGCTGTTCGACGATTCGCCGGTCACTGCCATCGAGATCAATATCTCCTGCCCCAATGTGAAGGCCGGCGGCGTGCATTTCGGAAACAACGCGGAGATGGCAGCGCGTGTCGTTGCCGCCATGCGCCCGATGACGAAGAAACCCCTGATCACCAAATTATCACCGAACAATGCCGATATCGCGGAGATCGCACGCTGCTGCATCGAAGCGGGCAGCGACGGCCTGTCGGTCATCAATACGCTGGTCGGCATGGCCGTGGATATCGAATCACGCAAACCTGTCATCGGCAATATCTCCGGCGGCCTGTCAGGACCGGCCATCAAGCCGGTGGCGCTGTGGAAGATCCACCAGACGCGTGCCGTGGCTGCCAGACACGGCATTCCGATTCTCGGTCAGGGCGGCATCTGCTCCGCACGCGACGGTATCGAATTCGCCATCGCCGGCTCCGATGCACTGGGCCTCGGCACCGGCCTGTTCTATGACCCCCTCCTGCCGGCAAAGATGCTGCAGGAACTGCGTGACTATCTGGGCCGGCATGGCTTGGGCTCCTACCGCGAGCTTGTCGGAACGCTTGCCGTATAAAGCCATGCTCAGGGTGTCAGCAGTATTCATTCTGCTGCTGCCGCTCTTTTTCACCCCTGTATCCACATATGGCGGCACCCTGTCCATCGTGTCGCAAAGCCGCTGGGTCGAAGTCGGTCGTGTTCTCGATGGTGATACCTTCGTCGGCAACATGGGCGAGCACATCCGCCTGCTCGGCATCAACACCCCTGAAATTGCCCATGAGGCCTCGCCTGCTCAACCGATGGGCGACGAAGCAACACAGGCACTCACCAAGCTGATCGCGGGAAAAAGTGTGCGTTTGGATTTCGATAAGCAGCGCAAGGATGACTATGGCCGCACGCTGGCACAGCTCTATCTGCGTGACGGCACATGGGTGAACGGGGAGATGGTTCGCCTCGGCATGGCCCATGTGTACACCTTCACGCCCAACCTGCGCTGGGCAGCCCCGCTCACCCTGCTTGAAGCCGGAGCCCGGCAGCGCCAGACCGGCATCTGGAGCACAGAGCGTTTTTCCATGCTTGACGCCGACGATGTGGCATCAGGGAATCTCGGCCAGTTCAGGGTTGTCCAGGGCCGGGTCGGTGAGATTGCGCGTGACGGATTCTCCTTCCGGATGGGGCACCTGAAGGTCAGCATCCCGCGGAAGTACCGCCGCTACTTCGGCCATTCCCGCGTGGCCCACAAAGGCGATAGGGTTGTGATTCATGGCGTGGTAAGAGCATCATCATCCGGTCTGTATATAGCCTTGCATAGCCCGTCCGATGTGGAGAAAATAGCGCCATGACATTCCGCCCCTCTGTTTCCATCATTCATTCATCGCGGCACATGCTGATGCTGTGCCTTGTTGCCGCCCTGCTTGCCGCATGCGCAGCCAATCCGGCCAGCAAGAAACAGGACTTTGTGCTGATGAGCGAGCAGCAGGAGCTGAATCTCGGCCAGAAGGCCGCCGCTCAGGTCGCCTCCCAGATGACGCTGATGCCCGAGAACGACCCGCTGGTCAAATACGTCAACAAGGTCGGCCAGCGTGTGGCTGCCGTATCCGACCGGCCGGAACTGTTTTACCGCTTCCATGTGGTTGACGACACCACCATCAACGCATTTGCCCTGCCCGGTGGCTATATCTACATCTACCGCGGTCTGCTCATCCACATGAACAGCGAGGCGGAGCTGGCCGCAGTGCTGGCGCATGAAGTCGGGCATGTCACGGCTCGCCATGCTGTGCAACGTTATACGCAGGCCCAGCTTTATCAGGTCGGTGCGATGGTCACCTCGATCTTCGTGCCCGTCCCGCAGGTTGCAGGCCAGCTTTCCGATCTGATCGCCAATGCAGTGATCTCCGGATACGGACGGCAGGCCGAATTGCAGTCGGATGAATTGTCGATCCGCTATATTGCCAAAGCCGGCTATGATGTGGAGGCGACCAAGAGCATTCTCGAGACCCTGAAACGACTGGACGATCTGGACAGCAAAATCAAGGAAGACACCACCGGCAAGCGCCCTGAAAAATATCATGGCGCTTTTGCCAGCCATCCCGAAACCAAAAAGCGCATCGACGAAGCTATCCTGAAGTCCGAGCATACATCCACAACCGGGCTTGGAGAGATCGGACATAACACGATGCTCGCGGCACTCGAAGGTTATCCCTACGGAGAAAGCCCGGAACAGGGAGCGATGGTCGGTCGCCGATTCATCCATCCTGATCTGGGCATCCAGCTCACATTCCCCGAAGAATGGGTGGTCACCAACAGCCCGCAGGCCTTAACTGCCGTCAAACGTCAGCAGAAGGCCTATTTCACCCTGTTGCCGAAGGAGTTGAACAAGCGACAGAACGGCGAGGAACTGTTGCGCGAGATGGCAGGAAGTCGCGCCACGCTCAGCAATATTCAAAGCAGCAGCCGCGACGGTTTCGAGGTCACTCAGGCAGAGATCGACACCTCGCTCAAGAATGTCGGCTCCGCCCACCTGCTGGCCACGATTTTCATGCGCGGGCCCAAGGCCTACCTGTTATCAAGCTGGAGCAAACGCAAAGAGTTCGACCAGTTCCGTGATGATTTCAAGGCCATCGCCGAATCCTTCCACAGCTACGATCCCAACAAGGATGGAGATGTCCCGCGCATCGCTCTGTACACTTGGGCCAATGGTGACAGGTGGAGCAAGCTTGCAAGCAGCAGCAAGGACATCCTTGGCGCGTTCACTGCCGACAAACTGGCAGCCCTGAACGGGATGGGACCGCAGCAGAGTCCCGCCGCCGGCACCATCATCAAGATTGCGAAGTAAGGGCTGACCCTGATGTCCCGCACCCTTGCGGTTTACATCAGCGGTCACGGTTACGGACATCTGGCGCAGATCGCCCCTGTCCTGAACAGCTTGCACGGCCTTTGTCCGGATATCCGTTTTGTGTTGCGCACAGCCCTTCCCTACAGGCTGCTGTCCTCACGTATCCGGGCCCCTTTCAGTGTGCTGGACGGTCCGGTGGACGTCGGCGTGATCCAGAACAGTGCCATCAGCGAGGATATTCACGCCACGATTGCTGCTGCCCAACGCTTTTATGATGATTTTCCGGCACGCATCAGGCGCGAGACAGCGTTGATCGGGGCACATTCGCCCGAGGCCGTTCTTTCCGGTATCTCACCGCTGGCTTTTCCGGTGGCCGATCAACTCGGAATCCCTTCCATCGCCGTTGCAAGTCTCGACTGGTTTGATATCTACCGGGATTTTCTGGATGCCGACGACCCGCTTTTGCTCACCCTGCAACAGTCGCATGAGAGCTGTGACCTGCTGATTAAGCCGCCTCTGAGTATGCCGATGAAGAGCTTCCCCCGGCAACAGCAAGTGGCCTTGATCGTCGATGACGAGTTACCCTTACCTACACGCCCGACGGTCAGGACACATACCGCGCTGATCATGTTCGGCGGAGCCGGCGATCCGCCTTTCGACATCATGGGGCTCGGAACTATTGCGGGATGGCAATTCCTGTGCCTGAACCCACTGCCTTCGGTGACCCCGGCAAACGTACGTCAGGTAAATGCGGGACAAAGCGGTACAACGGCACTGATGACGGCCTGTGATCTGGTCATCACCAAGCCGGGATATGGCACACTGGCCGAATGCTGGCTGACCGGCACCCCCCTAGCCTACCTGCCGCGCGAAAACTTCGCCGAATATCCGTATCTGGATGACTGGTTGCAGACCCATGCCCCCTCGGCACGCATGCAGATGGATGATTTCATCAGTGGAAACTGGTTGTCCGCCATGCATGAGGCGCTGGGTTGTGCGCGACGGTATCCCGATATCCCGGGCAGCGGAGCACTGCAAGCAGCCGAGATCATTGAGGGAATGATCTAAACAACGTTTACGGACTTAATTTCACCAGCAAGCCTGTATCGCTTTGAATACGTCCGGCCACAGCCTGCATGCTGGATTCGGATAGCTTCGAGACATGCACGGATTCGGCCTGCAGTGAGGGTCTGGCCAGACCGTACAGCAGAATCCCTTGCAACCGGACTCCTTGCAGCAAGGCCTTGTTCAGAAAAGCCGAATAAGCCGCGATATCGACCTCCGCCGGCTCAACACCATCCCAGGCGAACAGACAGGTCTGGATCCAGGTCGGGCAATGCATGGCAGCGGCCTGAAGCTGCTGCATCTGTCGCGCGACGCTCAGGCTGACGCCGTTGATGAGTTGGATGGCTGCATCCGTACCCGCATCCAGTTTGAACCAGACCCGCCCGCGATGCTTCGACATCAGATCAAGACCGCGCAGCACCTCGGGACGATGCACATATGATCCGTTGGTGATCAGCACGATCTGGATACGGTCCAGCAGTCCTGCCTTACGCAATCGTGCAACGATACATGCAACAACCTGGTCGAACTGCCGACTGGAGGTCGGCTCACCATTGCCGGAAATCGCCACATCCACGATCCTTCTGCAGCCTTCAGGCACATGCTCCTGCATGTAATTCCCATGAATTATTACATCAAGGAGTGATTCCAACTCTTCGGATAATAATGGAATATCAATTTCTGGCGCGCTTCCGCGGGCAAGCCCGGGAACCTGACAATAGGCGCAATGCCAATTGCAGGCATTGTTCGGATTCAGATTGATGCCGATCGACACACCTCCGGCACGTCTCGATACCACGGGATAGACATAGGTCATCCCGGTCGCATCACGGTCATGATTGGCGATGCTCAGTATGCCCTTCCCTGATGGATTGCTCTCTGTCATGCCGCCAAGCCTAGCACGAGGATAATGCGCAGACAGAGGGATTGCGTATGGCTGAGAAAAGTCCTTTACGGCATGATTCGCCGCGCATGCAGAACCCGATGTCATCCCGCCCTCCCGGGCTCGCCTTTCAACTGGCTGCACTTGCCCGCAGCGGCGGACTGCATGTCTATATCTGCGAGGATCTGCGCAGCTACCGCACCCTTTCCGAGGAACTGGCTTTCTTTTTGCAGGATAAGCCGGACCTGTTGTGGCGCTTCCCTGCATGGGAGGTGCTGCCATACGATCGGGTCAGCCCGCACCACGCCATCGTCGGCGAGCGCTTTTCCGCCCTCGCCCGCCTGCTGCGCGAGCCCGAACCGCACGGCATCCTGCTCACCGCCCTGCCCGCCTGGTTGCAGCGCATCGCGCCTCCCGCCTTGGTGGCGGCCCATGTCTGGCAACTGAAAACCGGGGATACACTGGATATCACTGTGCTCAAGGAGCGTCTTTCGCTGGCCGGCATGCGGAGCACCGAACGCGTGCTTGATCGCGGCGAGTTTGCTGCGAGAGGCGGCATCCTCGACATCTGGCCGGCCACCGAGGATCAGCCGCTGCGGCTGGATATGTTCGGCGATACCGTCGATTCCATCCGTCGCTTCGATGTGGAAACCCAGCGCTCTGCAGAAACCCTGGATCAGTTCATTTCCGTACCGGTACGCGAGGTGATCCTCGATGAGGCCGGCAAACAGACCTTTGCCGCCGCCTTCCGGGCGCGCTTTCCGCATCTGCGCAAGCATCCGATGCTCACCTCCGCCGAAGCCGGCAGGCCGCATCCGGGTATCGAGTCCCTGTTGCCGCTAGCCTACGAAAGCACCGCCCGACTGAAGGATTACCTGCCGGAAGGAACGCCCGCGATTGCCGCCGAAGATATCGATTCATCCCGTCTGACCTTTGCCGCACAGGTGCGCAACCAGTTCGATATGGTGCGCACCGGCAATGAACCGCTGATCAGCCCGCAGGAGCTATACGCAGTCGAAACCCCGCTCCGCTCAGCTGCCGTTCCTGCTTGCAAAGTCATTTCCATGCCGCCATCACTGGCCGATTTCCAGTCGGAACGCCAGCCCCTGCATGCCATGCAGCAGGCCCTTGCAGAGCGACTGAACAATGGCTGGCGCCTGCTGCTGGTAGCGCATGGCCCCGGCCAGCAGGAACGCATGCTGGAGGCATGCAGCGCTCTTCCGGGCGCAGAGAAAGCCGATACTTGCCGTGGCCTGTTCGATATTCCAGCCAGGGGTATTGCCGCCTGTCTCGGATTCATCGATCAGGGTATGTTGCTGGAGAAGGAAAAGATCGCCCTGCTCACCGGCCGGGAATTGCTCGGGCAACGCCTGCCACGCAAACGCGGCCGCGGTGCATCGCTGATCCGTGCAGATGTGTTCTCATCCCTGCAGGAACTGGCCATCGGCGATGCCGTGGTGCACGAGGATCATGGTGTAGGCCGCTACAAGGGTCTGGTCAGCCTGCCCTCAGGCGATTTGCACGCCGACTTCCTGCATATCGAATACGATGGAGAGGCCAGCATCTATGTACCGGTCGAGGATCTCGACCGTCTGCATCGCTATACCGGTGAAGATAATCCGCAGCTCAACAAACTCGGCTCGGATAAATGGAAGCGCACCCGCCAGCGTGTTGAGCGCGACCTGCTGGCCATGGCGCATGAACTGATCGACACGGAAGCCGCACGCAAAAAGGTGCGCCGCCCCCCTGCTCTGCTCAAAGGCGAAGCGGCAGGCGATTACGATGAGTTTGCAGCCCGGTTCCCGTTCGAGGAAACCGACGATCAGGTGGATGCCATCGATGCCATCCTGCGCGATCTGGCGGCCGATACGCCGATGGATCGCGTGGTGTGCGGCGATGTCGGCTTCGGTAAAACCGAGGTCGCTATGCGCGCCGCATTCACCGTGGCGCGCTGCGGGCGGCAGGTCGCCGTGCTGGCACCGACCACTGTGCTGGCCAATCAGCACTTTGCGAATTTCGTCGAGCGCTTCTCGGGCACGGGCTTCGGCATCGAGATGATGACGCGATTGCAGGGCAAAGGGGAAACCGAGCGCATCACCCGCGAATTGAAGAATGGCAAGACGCGCATCATCGTCGGCACGCATAAACTGCTTTCGGAAACCTTCGAGTTCGCCGATCTCGGTCTGGTGATCGTCGATGAGGAACAGCGCTTCGGCGTGAAGCACAAGGAAAAGCTCAAATCGCTGCATGCCGATTGCGATCTGCTCACCCTCACCGCCACCCCCATCCCACGCACCCTGCACCAGACCCTGTCCGGTCTGCGCAGCGTATCGATCATCAGCACACCACCCGCCGAGCGCGAACCGATCCGCACCATGGTGACCAGCTTCGATCCGCATCTGGCCAACGAGGCCATCCGCCGCGAGATGTATCGCGGCGGGCAGGTGTATTACCTGCACAACCATGTGAAGAGCATCGAGCGCATCACAGCCCGCCTGCGCGATGAAATTCCGGAGGCCGAAATCGGTATCGCGCATGGCCAGATGAGCCCTGCGGAACTGGACCGGCAGATGATGCATTTCTACGAAGGGCGACTGCATGTGCTGGTGTGCACAACCATCATCGAATCGGGCCTTGATGTGCCCAATGCCAACACCCTGATCGTCGAGCGCGCCGATATGCTGGGCCTGGCGCAGCTGCACCAGATCCGTGGCCGCGTGGGCCGCAGTCATCATCAGGCCTATGCCTACCTGTTCACCCCCGATGCCCGTGCCATGACCCCTGATGCCCGCGAAAGGCTGCAGGCCATCGCCCAGCACACGGAGTTGGGCGCAGGCTTCATGCTGGCCCGCCACGACATGGAGATCCGCGGCGCGGGCAACCTGCTCGGCGAGCAGCAGTCCGGCCAGATCGAAGCCATCGGGCTTGACCTGTATCTCGATATGCTGGCGCGCGCCGTGGCCGAATCGCGCGGCACCCCGACGAAACCGAAATCGCGTGTGGAGACGCGCCTCTCCGCCAACACCACGCTGCCGCCGGAATACATCCCGCAGATCGGGGAGCGTTTGAGCATCTACCGTCGCATCGCCCAGATCGCCTCGGACGAACAGGCCTCCATGTTGTTCGAGGAGCTTACCGACCGCTTCGGCAAGCTGCCGGATGCCGCGCGTCTGGCCCTGGAAGCTGCACGCCTGCGCTGGCGTGCTGCGAACTTGTGTCTGAGCCGACTGGATATGTCAGCCAGCGGCGTCCGTTTCAACTTCACCGCCACATCCCCCATCGATCCCGGCAAGCTGTTGATGCGCGTGCAGCGCGAACCCAAACGCTTCCGCCTCACGCCCGACGGCAACCTGACCCTGCTGAAGAGCTGGAACAGCGAACGCGAGGGCCTAAAGCTCGCCTGCGATTTCCTCGACGAGTTGCTGAATCCATAAGCCCGGCCCTGTGGTTATTTTTTAGCCCCTGTTTTAGCCTTACGGCAGCACCTAACCCAAGGACAAAACTTCATGCTGAGCAATTTCCTGCTACCTCCATTCTTCGATCTACCTATTGCAATGAAATCACCCGTCATTGCGACACCGGGTGGCGGCAGGCTGCTGGTGTGCAACACGCACGATGCATGGCGACTGCGCGAACATTATGGCTGCGCCACACTTTCGGAGATCCAGATGCGCATCAGCATGCAGCAGGGCAAACGACTGGATATCTGGCAGTCGGAGCTGGAAAGCGCCCATGTGAACGCGCATATTTTCGGCTGTGACGATTACGACACCTTCAAGGAGATCTGCGAATCGCTGATGCTGGAGCGCATCGGCGTGCTGCATCTGAGCACACAGCCCGGTTATTGCCGCATGCTGCTTTCCGGCGATGTGGATGCACGCACCATGAACGCGAGGCTGCGCCCGCTCTCCGAACGCCTGAAGGTTGATATTGTCGTTACCTCGCTGAAACCCTCCCCCCGATTATCGGCTCCGGGCCTGTTGCTGATGGACATGGATTCAACCCTGATCCAGTGCGAATGTATCGATGAGATTGCGGATTTCATGGGCATCAAGGATCAGGTTGCGGCCATCACCCAACTCTCCATGGAGGGTAAACTGGATTTTGTCGCCTCGTTCACCGAACGCGTCAAATTGCTCAAGGGGCTGGATGCATCCGTACTGCAAACCGTGCTGGACGAACGCATCCGACTGACCGACGGTGCCGAAAACCTGATTCGCGGCCTGCAGGCGCACGGCTGGAAGACCGGTCTGGTATCCGGCGGCTTCACCTTTTACACCGAACATTTCCGCAAAAAGCTAGGGCTGGATTTCGCGCAGGGCAATGAGCTGGAGATCGTGGACGGCAAACTCACCGGCGGCTTTATCGGCAGCATCGTGGATGCCGAATCCAAACGCCGTGCCCTGCTGAGCAAATCACAGGAGTGGGACATCCCGCTGCAGCAGACCATCGCCATCGGCGACGGTGCCAACGATCTACCGATGATCGAGACCGCCGGCATGGGCATCGCCTTCCATGCCAAACCCCGGGTGCGCGAACTCGCCCCCTACTCCCTGTCCCACGGCGGCCTGGACCGCACCCTCGACCTGCTCTGAGAACACGGACCTGCCGCCCGGCATCTCATGGACGGGACCGGGAACTCACAGTACCGGGAGTTCATCGTGACCATTGCCGGTAGTTCGCCAAATCCCATCTCTGATCTGCGAGTAGCCGACCCCAATAAATGAAAAAGGCCGCACAGTTTTCACAGTGCGGCCTTTGATTTCAGCAACCCTGTGTTCAGTAAGTTTTCTTGAACTCTGTGGCATGGCACTTCGGACACGGCGGCACACGACCGGTCTTCTTCTTGTGGATCTCATGCCCGCAGGCGATACAGATCAGGGTACCTGCACTGGTCACCTCACCCGAACGGCACTTCAGATTGCGATCAGCACGATTGGCCACATCGGAAAGAAGTGAACCCGCGCCGCGCAGCAATCCGGCAATCGAAGCCAGAGCACCTGCACCAAGGCGGCTGGGATCAAGCTTTTCGCGGGCTTCATCGCGCATCTCGCTGGCCATGGTCGCAAAATCGCGCTCCATGAACTTCTTCAGCTTCTGGCCCTGCTCTTCGCTGAATGCACCTGCAGCTGTCAGGTTTCGACGAGCCCGCTCCAGCGCTGTCTGCGCAAATGCCGAGGTTTTCTCGGCACCGGATTCGAAGAACTCCACAAAGCTCTCGGCCAATTGATCGTATTGATCGGCTTCTTTTGCCTCATCATCCATATGGCTGATCACGGCATCGCCGAACTCAGAGGTGGATACCTTGGTGGCACCCTTCATCAAACGTTCGAAGTCGTAGGTCACTGTCTTGGCCGCAATCGCGCCGTTGATGCCCTTGAGGATCATGTCAGCCGCTTCGGTCCAACCCATGTAGCGTAGCATCATCTCACCGGAGAGTACGACCGAAGACGGATTCACCATGTCCTTGTCGGCATATTTCGGTGCAGTACCGTGGGTGGCCTCGAAGATGGCATGGCCGCTCAGGTAGTTGATGTTCGCACCCGGAGCGATACCGATACCGCCCACCTGGGCTGCCAGAGCGTCCGATATGTAGTCGCCGTTCAGGTTCAACGTGGCAATCACATCGAACTCGGTGGCGCGCGTCAGCACCTGCTGCAATGCGATATCGGCGATCGCATCCTTGATCACGATGCCGTTGGGAAGCTTGCACCACGGGCCGCCATCGATCTCCACCGCGCCGAATTCCTTCCTGGCCACTTCGTAGCCCCAGTTGCGGAAGCCACCCTCGGTGAACTTCATGATGTTGCCCTTATGCACCAGGGTCACGGACTTGCGCTTGTTATCAATGGCGTACTGGATAGCGGCACGCACCAGACGTCCCGTACCCTCGCTCGATACAGGTTTGACACCGATGCCCGAGGTCTCGGGGAAGCGGATCTTGGTCACGCCCATCTCGTTCTGCAGGAAGGCGATCACCTTCTTCACTTCATCGGAGCCTGCAGCCCACTCGATACCTGCGTAAATATCCTCGGTGTTCTCGCGGAAGATCACCATATCCACATCTTCCGGATGCTTCACAGGGCTCGGCACACCATCGAAATACTTCACAGGACGCAGACAGGTATAGAGATCGAGCTTCTGGCGCAGGGCCACATTCAGCGAGGTGATACCGCCGCCGATCGGTGTGGTCAGCGGGCCTTTGATACCCACCAGATACTCGGTGAAGGCATCCAGTGTGGACTGCGGCAGCCAGGCATCATCGGTTTTGCCGAAAAGGTTCCAGGCCTTCTCGCCGGCATAGACTTCCATCCAGGCGATCTTGCGCTTGCCCGCATAGGCCTTCTCCACGGCTGCGTCGAGAACGCGCTGCGAGGCGCGCCAGATATCACGGCCGGTACCGTCTCCTTCGATATAGGCGACGATCGGTTGATCCGGCACTTGCAGCTTGCCGTCTTTTCCCATGGAGATTTTCCGGCCGTTTGCCGGCGCTTTGATCGTTGGGGTGTTCATCTGATACCTCTTTGCTTTACATTATTTTTTTGAATGGGTGATTGCGCGGGTACCGGTAGGCGATCAGGGCTTCTGCTTGTACTGCACCGCGCTCTGCGCCTTACGCTTGGCAGCCAGTGCTATCTGCCTGGCCTGCTCGTAATGCTCCTTGCGGATGGCATCTGCAGCCTCGGCCAGCATCTGCTCCGCACTCTTCAGGGCCAGCTCTGCCGGCAGGTTGGTGCGCGGAATCTCTCTGGCGGCCTGAATAGCCGAACGGGCATCGGCCATTTCCTGTACCGGCGGCGTTGTCGCACAAGACGACAACATCACAGCAATCACAAATCCAGCTACACCCAACCTCATGAAGGCATCTTCGACTGTTTGACTGAGCTTGTCAAAGCCGGAGAGGAAGACTTTCAGGAGGCTGATGGCAGACGGCTGCGACGCAATCCCAGATCGTGCAACTGTGCATCGGAAACCTCGGACGGCGACTGACACATCAGATCGGCAGCGCGCTGCGTCTTCGGAAATGCGATCACATCGCGGATCGAATCGGTACCGTTCATCAGTGCCAGCACACGGTCCAGACCGAAAGCCAGACCTCCATGCGGAGGGGCGCCGTACTGCAGCGCATCGAGCAGGAAGCCGAATTTCGACTGCGCCTCCGCTTCGCTGATGCCCAGGGCATCGAACACAGCAGCCTGGATTTCCTGATCGTGGATACGGATCGAGCCGCCGCCGATCTCGGTACCGTTCCAGACCAGATCGTAGGCCTGCGAACGCATGGCCAGCGGCTCGGTGCGCAACATGCCCATATCCTCGGCGAACGGTGCGGTAAACGGATGATGCAGCGCCTCAAGACGCTTTTCATCGGCATTCCAGCCGAACATCGGGAATTCCACCACCCAGACAAAACTCTGCGCGGTAGTGTCGTACAGACCCATATCGCGGCCCAGTTCGTTGCGCAGATTGCCCAGCGCATCGTTGACCACCTTGGCATCACCGGCGCCGAAGAACAGCAGATCACCATCCTTGGCATCCACGCGATCGAGAATCTCGCGCAGCACCTCGGCAGGCAGGAACTTGACGATCGGCGATTGCAGGCCGTCCGGGATGCTGGTGATATCGTTCACCTTGATCCAGGCCAGACCCTTGGCTCCGTAGATGCCGACGAACCTGGTGTAGTCATCGATCTGCTTGCGCGAAAGCGACCCGCCATCCGGCACATGCAATACCTTGACCAGCCCCCCCTTCTCGGCGGGCTCGCGGAACACCTTGAACTCCACCTTGCGCATCAGATCGGAGATATCGGTGAGCGGCAGGCCGAAGCGCAGGTCGGGCTTGTCGAGGCCGTACTTGTCCATCGCTTCATGGTAGTTGATGCGGGCAAAAGGGATATCCAGCTTCACGCCCGTGCCGGCTTCCAGCATGGCCGAAATCAACCCTTCGGCCACAGCCATCACATCATCCTGTTCGACAAACGACATCTCCAGATCCACCTGGGTGAATTCAGGCTGGCGGTCGGCGCGCAGATCCTCGTCGCGGAAGCAGCGGGCGATCTGGAAGTAGCGGTCCATGCCGGCCACCATCAGCAGCTGTTTGAAGATCTGCGGACTCTGCGGCAAAGCAAAGCAGGAACCCGGATAGGTGCGGCTGGGCACCAGATAATCGCGGGCGCCTTCAGGGGTGGACTTATTCAGGATCGGGGTCTCGATCTCCAGAAAGGACTGCGAATCAAGGAAGGTGCGTGCGGCATGCGTCACCTTGTGGCGCAGCACCATACGGCGCTGCATGACCGGACGGCGCAGATCGAGATAGCGGTATTCGAGACGATGCTGTTCGCCTGCGTCACAATCGTCGTCCAGCGTGAACGGCGGGGTCTTCGCACGGTTCAGCACGCGGATATTCAGGGCGGACACTTCGATCTCGCCGGTGGCCAGTTTGGCGTTCACGGTCTCGGGCGAACGAGCAACCACCCGGCCCGTGACTTCGACGACATCCTGCTGACGCAGGGAATGCGCCAGATCATGGGTTTCGGGATAATCCGGATGGACAACGATCTGCACGAGTCCGTAACGGTCGCGGATATCGAGGAACGTCACACCGCCGTGGTCGCGATTGGTCTGTACCCAACCGTTCAGGCGAACCTGCTGGCCGATGTTCGCGGCTGAAAAGTCACTGCAACGCGTGCGTTCTGTCATGGTTGTGAAACCTCCGGAATTCAAGGCTGCGCAGCCTACCTTCCCCCTCTGCCGCATGCAAAGCGATGATTGTCCCCGGATCGGGTTGCAAAATCGCTGCTTTCAAGCCGCCGGATGGAAGCAGACAACCCTATCAAGGGCCTCTTCCAGCTGGTTCATCGGTGTATAGAAGTGTGGCGAAAAGCGGATGCCGCCGCCGCGCAGCGCGCAGATCACGCCTGATTCCATCAGGTAGCGGTACAGAGCCGCATGGCCTGCTGCATCCAGATCGTGCCTGCGCAAGCTGACGATGCCGGACATACGTTCAGGCTGTGCAGGCGAAAGCAGTTCAAGCCGCTCATCTTCCAGCACGCTGCGGGTCAGCCAGTATGCCCCCTGCAGCACACCTTCCTCGACCGCTCCCATGCCGACCTCGCCGAACAGGCTCAGCGAGGCATCCAGCGCGCAAATACCCAGCATATTCGGACTGCCCGGTTCGAAACGCCGCGCGCTCTTCGCCGGCTGCCACTCCTGCCTGTCGAAATCCCCGTAATGCTCGACCATATGCCAGCCGAACTGACTCAACTTCAACTGCTCGCGTGCTGCGGGGCGCGAATAAAACACCGCCACACCTTCCGGCCCCAGCATCCATTTATGCCCGTCTGCGACCACAAAATCGGCCTTGCAGGACACGGCATCGAAGGACAGTGCCCCGAGACTCTGGATGGCATCCACACAGAGCAGCACCTCGTGCTGCCGGCAGGCAGCACCGAGTTGATTCAGATCAAGTCGCAAGCCATCGGCGAACTGCACCGAGGAAACACTGAGCAGACGGGTTTGTGCATTCATGCAGGCTATCAGGGCCCCTTCCGGATCATCCCCGGAGATATCGGCCTGCCTGAGTTCCACCCCACGCACCGCAAGCGATTCCCAGACCATGCGGTTGGACGGGAATTCCCTGTTGCTGATCACGATATTATCGCCCACATGCCAATCAATGCCGGAGGCGATCAGGGAGAGCCCTTCGGAGGTGTTCTTCAACAGTGCGATATCGGCAGCCGAAGGTGCGCCGACAAGGCCGGCCAACCGCCTGCGCAGGGATTGTTCCATCTGCATCCAGCGCGGATAGTCCTGTGCTCCCTGATGCAGGTTTTCATCTGCAAACGCTTTGACCGCCTCAGCCGTTCGCTTCGGCCATACCCCGACCGCAGCATGGTTCAGATACAACAGGCCTTCACGCAGTGGAAATTCGGCTGCCAGGTCCAGTTCGATCCCGCTCATGGTGGCTGTCAATTGGTGTTTGCCGGCCCCGAACCCTCATCGGCTTTCTTGCGTGCCCTGGGTGTTGCCTTCCGTGTCGCAGGTTTACGCTTCGCTACCGCCTTTTTCGGCTCTGCCTTCGCAGGTGCCGCAGCTTCGGAAGCCTCTGTGACTTCATCTGCAACCCGGGCAGCAGGCACCTCGACAGGCCAATCGGAGAGCGGATAAGGGCGCTCATCCGAGTTGTAGGTGAGATAGCGCAACACCTGATAGATAAAGGTGGAAAGCTGTGCGCCGAGGGCCAGCACCTGAGCGTTCTTCCGGCCGGTGGCCAGCACGCATAGGAACTGGAAGACCACCACCATGGCCAGCACCACCTCGGCAACGCTGTAGATCACGGCAAACAGCAGCATGAACAACAGGCGCATCCAGGATGCGCCATCCTGCAGGTTCTCTTTTAGATTATTCGCATTATCCATCTTCAACCCCTAGGGTATGTAAATATGGCCGCTATCCGAGCAGCGGTGCTATCACCAGCGATACGATGGCCATCACATTAATCAGAATATTCATTGCAGGTCCTGCGGTATCCTTGAACGGATCACCGACGGTATCGCCGACCACCGTCGCCTTGTGCACATCCGAACCCTTGCCTCCGTAGTGCCCTTTCTCGACATGCTTTTTCGCATTGTCCCAGGCACCGCCGGCATTGGCCATGGTCAGGGCCAGCAGCACGCAACCCACCAGCGCTCCGCCCAGCATACCACCGAGTGCTTCAGGTCCCAGACCGAAACCGACCACCACAGGTGCGGTCACGGCCAGCACACCGGGCAGGATCATCTTTTTCAGTGCCGCATCGGTGGCGATACTGATACAGCTGGCATGATCTGGTATGCCCGTACCCTCCATCAGGCCCGGAATCTCATGGAACTGACGGCGGATCTCCTTGATCATTTCAAACGCCGCGTCGCCCACCGCCGTCATGGTCAGCGAGGCCACCAGAAACGGGAACACACCGCCGATGAACAGCCCGATCAACACGACAGGATCGTTGAGCAGCAATGCGAAATCCTGCACATGCAGCGATACGGTCTGCACATAGGCGGTGATGATGGCCAGTGCCGCCAATGCCGCGGCACCGATGGCGAAGCCCTTACCGATGGCTGCCGTGGTGTTGCCCAGTTCATCCAGCGAATCGGTGATACGCCGGGTCTCCTTGCTCATGCCGGACATCTCGGCGATACCACCGGCATTGTCCGCCACCGGCCCATAGGCATCGATCGCCATGGTCATACCGACGGTGGCCAGCATGCCGACAGCAGCGATGCCGACGCCGTACAGGCCGCACAGATGCGTGGATATGAAGATGATCGCGCAGATGGTGAATACCGGAACCACTACCGACTGCATACCGATGGCCAGACCCGAGATCATCACCGTGGCAGGTCCTGTCTCGCCGGACTGGGCGATATCGCGTACCGGTTTACCACCCGTGTAATACTCGGTGATCATGCCGATGATGATGCCGCCGCCGGCACCGGAAAGCACCGCACCCCATACACCCATGGCGATATCCACGGCATTGATCACCAGTGCTGCTGCAGCGATGAACAGGAATGAGGCACCGATGGTGCCGATACGCAGCGCCAGTTGCGGGTCGCGATGCGAGAAGATGCGCACCAGTCCGATACCGAGCAGCGAGCAGACCAGTCCGGCAGAGGCCAGTGCCAGCGGCAGGAACATCAGATTCTGCTGTGAACCAAGCGATTGAATGGCGTCAAACGTCATCGTCGAGGCCATGGCGATGGTGGCGATGATCGCGCCGCAGTAGGACTCGAAGATATCCGAACCCATCCCCGCCACATCGCCGACATTGTCGCCGACATTATCGGCGATCACGCCAGGGTTGCGCGGATCGTCTTCAGGAATGCCGGCCTCCACCTTGCCGACCAGATCGGCGCCGACATCGGCACTCTTGGTGAATATCCCGCCGCCGACACGCGAAAACAGAGCTACCGAAGATGCGCCCATACCGAAACCGTGGATGGCATGTGCTGTTTCAGGGTCGCCGCCG
The DNA here is from genome assembly GCA_002779605.1 of Zetaproteobacteria bacterium CG06_land_8_20_14_3_00_59_53. Lineage (GTDB taxonomy): Bacteria > Pseudomonadota > Zetaproteobacteria > Mariprofundales > Mariprofundaceae > UBA1543. The sequence goes on from PEWE01000002.1 coordinate 97,290, forward strand.
AAGAGCAGGTAAAGCGTTCCGAGTCCGAACAGGCCGAGTGCCGCCACGGTCAGACCCATGATCGAGCCGCCGTAGAAGGCAACGGTCAGGGCTTCGGACTGTCCACTGTTGCTGGCCGCTGTAGCCGTCCGGACATTGGCGCGTGTGGCCGCGAACATGCCGCAATATCCGGCCAGCGCCGAGCATATTGCACCCGCTAGAAAGGCGATGGTGGTGTTTGTACCGAGGCTCATGGCGAGCAACACGGCAACCACGGCGACAAATACGGCAAGGATGGAATATTCACGGCGCAGAAACACCATCGCACCAAGATGGATAGCAGCGCCGATCTCGGCCACCTTACCCTCTCCGGGCGCGTAGCGCAGCACCACCCGAAACAACAGAAATGCCGCTATCAGCCCCGCAACACCCATGATCACCGGAATCGCCGTCTGCTCCATAAACCCTCCCTAAACCAGATTTTCCACTCGGCTTCCGGCATTGGACATAACAATAACCGGACGCACCATATTGCGAATATATTGATTACTTTGTGCGCTGCAACCTGACCGGAAGTAGCAAAAAGCAGCGGCGGCCCGTCAAGGCCGCCGCTGCTCTATCGAGTCCTAATAGGATTTCAACCCTTGCCCTGTGCCTTGAAGCGGGCAATGGATTCCATCACTTCATTCTTGGCTGCAGCGGCATCGCGCCAGCCGACAACCTTCACCCATTTGTTGGATTCGAGGTCTTTGTAGTGCTCGAAGAAATGCTGGATCTGATCGAGCAGGAAACGCGGCATGTCCTCCGGACCCTGCACATGATCGTAGACAGGCTTCAGATGCGATGAAGGAACAGCCAGCACTTTGGCATCCAGTCCCTTCTCGTCCTCCATCAGCAGCACGCCGACCGGGCGGGCATTGATCACGCAACCGGTGATCAGCGAGAATGTGGAGACCACCAGTGCGTCCACCGGATCACCATCCTCTGACAGGGTGTTGGGCACAAAACCGTAATTGCTCGGATAATGCATGGCCGTATGCATGAAGCGATCGACAAAGAAGGCGCGCGAATCCTTGTCGAGCTCATACTTGACCGGATCGGCGTGCTGCGGCACCTCGATGATTACATTGATGTCCTCCGGGGGGTTATTGCCGGGAGGGATTTTGTCGATATCCATGTCGACTCCTGATAGATGTTGTTGGCTCCGACACATCGCAGAGCGGAAAACCGGATGCCATTGTAGGCAAACACCCCGCCGGCACAAGCCAAAGCTGCACACGCCGGTTATGCTTGCCCCATGATCATTGTCAGCATCTCGCAGCAGACCCTGATTCACCGCAGAGCAAGCGGTGTGTGTGTGTGTTACCCGGTATCCACTGCGGAAAAGGGTTGCGGGAACGTCAGAAACAGCCTGCAGACGCCGATGGGCAGACATCGCATCGCAGTGAAGATCGGTGCCGGTGAAGCTGAGAACACAGCCTTCGTGGGCCGTAAAGCGATCGGTGACTACGATGCCGCGATCGACGATCCGCAGCGTGACTGGATCCTCAGCCGCATCCTGTGGCTGACCGGTTGCCAGACAGGCATCAACCGCCGCGGCCGGGTGGATACCCTGTCGCGTTATATCTATATCCATGGTACTCACCGCGAGGATCTGATCGGCACACCTGCCTCGCATGGTTGCATCCGCATGCGCAACCGGGACGTCATCGAGCTTTTCGATCACGCAAGCGTTGGCGAAACCGTTTATATCAGACGCTAAGCCACCCCTGCCGCCCGCCGTTTGTGGTGCAGCCAAGGGCAGGATAGTATGCCCGCTCTTCAGAACGCCGGATGAGGAGTATGCCTTTGTTTAAACGAATTCTGGTCGCCAATCGTGGTGAGTGTGCTATCCGCATTATCCGTTCATGCCGTGAACTGGGTATTGCCTCGGTTGCCATCTATTCGGATGCCGATGCGCATGCATTGCATGTGAAGAAAGCCGATCGCGCTGTGATGATCGGCCCCGATCCGGTGAAGAGTTATCTGAACATCCACCGCATTGTGAATATCGCGCTGGAGGCCGGCTGCGATGCCGTGCATCCGGGTTACGGCTTTCTGTCCGAAAATGCCGATTTCGCGCGTGAAGTGGAAAAGGCAGGTCTGGTCTATATCGGTCCCTCCCCTGATGCCATCGAGGATATGGGCAGCAAGATCAAGGCACGTGCCGCGATGATCGCTGCCGGTGTTCCGGTGATTCCCGGCTCCGAGTCTGCGCTGAAAGGCATCCCTGAAGCCCTCGGGATGGCCAACGACATGGGCTATCCGGTGATGCTCAAGGCAGCCGCAGGCGGTGGCGGGCGGGGCATCCGGCGCTGCGACAACGATGAACAGCTGCGCGAGAATTATGTGATCACCCAGCGTGAAGCCATGGCTGCTTTCGGCTCTGACGAGCTTTTCATGGAGAAGTGCATCGTCGAGCCGCACCATATCGAATTCCAGATCCTGGCTGACACGCACGGCAACTGTGTGCACCTGTTCGAACGCGACTGCTCGATCCAGCGGCGCAATCAGAAGCTGATCGAGATCGCTCCCAGTCAGTATCTGACCCCTGCATTGCGCGAAAAGATGGGAGCGATCGCTGTGAAGGCCGCCAGGGCGGTGAACTACGCCAACGCAGGCACCGTCGAGTTTCTGGTTGATAAGGACCACAACTTCTGGTTCATGGAAATGAACACGCGCCTGCAGGTGGAACATCCGATCACCGAAACCATCACCGGTGTCGATCTGGTGGCCCAGCAGATCCGTATCGCCGCAGGCGAATACCTCCCCTTTAAACAGGAGGATCTGAGCTTCAACGGATTCGCCATCGAGTTCCGCATCAATGCCGAGGACCCGAAGAACAACTTCCTGCCCACTCCCGGCACCCTGACCCGTTATTTTTCTCCGGGCGGCCCGGGCGTGCGTGTGGATGGCTGTGTGTATCCGGGCTATACCATTCCGCCGCATTACGATTCGATGTGCGCCAAGCTGACCGTGTGGGGTGCCGACTGGTCGCATGCAGTGAGCCGTGCGCTGCGCGCGCTGAATGAATACGACATCCGCGGTGTGCGCACCACCCTGCCCTACTACCGGCAGATCGTGGCCAGCAACGATTTTTCACGCGGCGAGTTCCATACCGGTTTTATCGACGAGCATCCTGAACTGCTCGATTACAAACCCTATGAAGCGCGCGAGGATATTGCGGCGGCGGTAGCCGTCGCCATTGCTGCGCACGCCGGACTTTAAACGCCTCCACTCAGGCAGACAGACCAAGAAAAAGGAACCAAGCATGACAAAAGTACACAAGAAGAAACTGGCAATCACTGAACTTGCGCTGCGCGACGGTCATCAGTCGCTGCTGGCCACGCGTATGCGGCTGGACGATATGCTGCCCATCTGCGAAAAGCTGGATGCCGTCGGCTACTGGTCGGTCGAGGCCTGGGGTGGAGCCACCTTCGATACCTGCCTGCGCTATCTGAAGGAAGGCCCGTGGATCCGCCTGCGCGAGTTAAAGAAGGCCATGCCGAATACCCCGCTGCAGATGCTGCTACGCGGCCAGAACCTGCTCGGCTATCGCCATTATGCCGACGATGTGGTCAAGAAGTTCGTGGATATGTCTGCGGCCAACGGCGTGGATGTGTTCCGCATCTTCGATGCGATGAACGATCTGCGCAATGTGCGTACCGCCGTGGCCCAGGTTAAGGCCAACGGCAAGCATGCCGAGGGAGCGATCAGCTATACCGTCAGCCCTGTGCATACCCTTGAGCATTATGTCGAGCTGGCCCGTGGTTTCGAGGAACTCGGCTGCAACACGTTGGCCATCAAGGATATGGCCGGCCTGCTGACCCCGACCTCTACCCGCGAGCTGGTGCTGGCCATCAAGAAAGCGATCTCCATCCCTGTGCATCTGCATTGTCATGCCACCTCCGGCGTGGCCGAAATGGTGCAGTGGGAAGCCGTGCATGCAGGATGCGATATCATCGATACCGCCATCAGCCCGCTGGCAGGCGGCACCAGCCACCCGGCCACCGAGTCCATGGTTGCGGCCTTCGCCGGCACCGGATACGACACCGGCATCGACATCCTCGCGCTGCAGGACATCGCCGCCTATTTCCGTGAAGTGCGCAAGAAATACGCCCGCTTTGAATCACATGTCACCGGCGTGGATACACGCGTGTTCGTCAACCAGATTCCGGGCGGCATGATCTCCAATCTGGCCAATCAGCTGCGCGACCAGGGCGCGCTGGACAAGATGGATCAGGTGCTCGACGAGATCCCCCGCGTGCGCAAGGACTTCGGTTATCCGCCGCTGGTCACCCCGACCAGCCAGATCGTCGGCACGCAGGCCGTGCTGAACGTGGTGTCCGGCAAGAAGTACAAGGTCATCACCAATGAGACCAAGGGCTATCTGAAGGGCATGTACGGCCGTCCGCTGGGCGAGGTCAACGAAGAAGTACGCCGTATGGCGCTGGGAGATGAAGAAGCCATCCATGTGCGCCCTGCCGACATGATCGCACCTGAACTGGACGCTCTGACCCGCGAGGTCGGCGACAAGGCCAAGTCCATCGAGGATGTGTTGTCCTATGCGCTGTTCCCCACCATCGCGCTGGAGTTCTTCGAGGAACGCGAATCAGGCAACTTCAAGCCTGAATCGCTCGATATGCCGGCCGAGGCCAGCACTGCCGTGCAGCCATCCACCCCGGGGCTTGCTCCCACCGAGTTCAATATCACCATCCACGGCGAGCAGTACCACATCAAGATCGAAGGCTCCGGCCACAAGAGCGAGGATGTCCGCCCGTTCTATGTGAAGGTGGACAACGTGCTCGAGGAGGTCATGGTCGAAACCCTGACCGAGGTGGTGCCCACCGCAGACGGCAATATCGACGCACGCAAGGCTTCGAAGGGCTCCAAGCGTCCAAAGGCCAAGCGCGATTCGGATGTCACCACGCCGATGCCGGGACGCATCGTCGCCCTGCATGTGGAAGTGGGCAGCAAGGTTGTGGCCGGTGAAACCGTTCTGGTGGTCGAGGCCATGAAGATGGAGAACCCGGTTTCCGCCCCGGAATCAGGTACGGTGAAGGCCATCCACGCCGCCGTCGGCGACAACGTCAATCCCGACGAGTGTCTGATCGAGATCGGTTGAAGCCGCCTTTTCCGCACCACCTCAGTCACTGATGTCGATACAGGCTTCAGCACAGCACTGGCATCCGTTGCGCAACCGCGTACTGGCGCTCGCCGCCATGATACAGGCGGCGCATCTGGTGCAGGGCATCGCACGCAAAGGCATGGTGGACAGCGCCGAGATGCAGCGAGCCATCGAAAGCATCCTTGCCACTCCGGGCAACGAAAGCATCCATGCCGGACATCTCTATCCGGAAGCCGGGCAACTACGTACAGGGCTGATCCTGTTGCAACGCCTGCTTTCCGGAGAACAGGTCGGCACGGATGTCAAGCAGGCCAAGGAAATGATGGCCTATTGCGCGGCGATGATGTCACTGGAACGCAAGCTATCCCGCAACCGTGACATGCTTGCGAAACTCGGCGAGGGTATCTCCCGAATCCATAAACAGCGCGATTATTTCGGCGGAGCGATGCACGACAATGTCATTGCAGCCCTTGCTGCCCTGTACGCTGAAACCATCAGCACCATGACACCGCGCATCATCGTGCACGGCAAACCCGAACTATTGAATCAGAGCAGCAACACCAACAAGGTGCGCGCCCTGCTGTTTGCCGGCATCCGCGCCGCCCACCTGTGGCACAGCCACGGTGGTGGCCATGTGCAATTGCTGCTGCGCAGGCGCTCGCTGGGTCGTGAAGCAGACAGACTGTTGCACGAAAGTGAGCATGCCTGACAGCAGGATCATGACCCGTTGGCTGGGTCGGGCACAGGACGGCTTTGTTCTCTGGGTGCTGCTTGCAGCCCTGTGGGGATTCTATCTTCCGGAAACCGCTTCCGCCGGCAGGAACTGGATTCCGGAAATGCTTGCTGCCGTGATGCTCGGTATGGGGCTTACGCTCAGGCCTGCCGATATCCTCGCATTGAAAAGCGCCGGTCGTCCCCTGCTCATCGGTGTGGCCCTGCAGTTTCTCGTCATGCCGCTATGCGCATGGGGTCTTGCCGTAGCCGCAGATCTGCCACGTGAACTGGCCATCGGCATGATACTGGTGGGTGCTGCTCCGGGCGGAACCGCCTCCAATGTCGTGGCCTGGCTGGCGCGTGGCGATGTGGCCCTGTCGGTCGCCATGACCACGGCCTCCACCTTGCTATCACCGGTCCTCACACCGCTGTGGATCTGGCTGCTGGCTTCTGCCTGGCTGCCGGTTGACCCGTTACCCCTGCTGTTCAGCGTCATAAAGATCGTACTTCTTCCTGTATTGCTGGGAGTGGCGATCCGCGCCGTATGGACACCCGGAAGATTTGTGCTCGACGATCTGCTGCCGCTGTTTTCGATGGGAGTTATCGCCTGGATCGTCGGCGTGATCACTGCTTTGAATCACGATCAACTGGAGAGCATGCCCGCAGCTTTGATGCTATGTGTACTGCTTCTCAATGCCTCGGGATTGTTCTTCGGCTATCGGGGAGCAGCCTTTGCCGGGCAGTCGGTGCAACGCTGCCGCACGGTGGGCATCGAGGTCGGCATGCAGAATTCGGGACTGGCTGTGGCGCTGGCCGTGGCCCACTTCAGCCCGCTTGCCGCCCTGCCCGCCGCGATGTTCAGCATCTGGCACAATATCTCCGGCCCGCTGCTGGCCAGTTTCTGGAGGCGAAATCACTGCAATTAATCTTGTGAATCCGCACATATCTGGCATATTCAATACAGGATAAAGGGGGGAACATTATGGAAAGATCGATACTAGGAAAAAAGCCTGTATTGGCTTTACTCTTACTTGGAATATGTGCATTTGATATGGCCGATGCAGATGCTCAAAAAGTATTGATACTCAACGCTTCTGCTTTGACGATTTCTTCTCCCCCATCCGCAAAACTTCTCATACCCCAAAAAGATCGACTTAATCCGGCAACAATCATTCGAACCGGATATCTAAATGTGGATTCAGCATTTTTTTCCCGATCAGAAAAACCATCAGCCAATGCCGGAATTGAACTCAAGTTATTCAACGATACAAAAGTAAGCATGGAAAACCTCGTAGTTAACAAGATGAAAACTGGGGTCCTCGTATGGGAGGGGACAATCCCGGCCCGAGTCTACGGCCATGCAAGCCTAGCATTCATTAACAACTCGATTAGCGGAATTCTACAAGTTGATAACAAGGTCTATGAAATTTCACCGACCTTGCAAAGTGGCGTGGCTGAGATCGTCGAGTTGGATCAAAGTAACTTCCCCGACCCGACGAAGCATGGTGATGAGGCTGCTAAGCAAACATTGCAACAACCCAAGCGGTTAACCACTTCGCTGAACAGACCCCTGTTACCGGCAGGCCTCCGGAGACAGCCTATTTTATCCGTCATCAACATCCTGGCCATCTATCCAGTGCCAAACATCGCCCCGGTTGTACGACCAGCTATATGTAACCCTTATATTCTCGCCTTAAATGCGGCAAAATTAGAAGCCAGCCTGAATAATGCCATGCCTGCATCTTTCTCAGAGATAGCAACTCATTACAACAACCCAAGGATGCACGTGAGGTTTGAAGTAACGGCTCGTTGTCAAACAGGCATTAATCTGGATCGGTCCTTGTATCAACAGAGGCAGGATTTACGGAATTCTATTGCTATTCAAGCCCTTAGAAACACCTATCATGCTGACCTTGTAGCGCTGATTAGCCCGAAACATACTGGAATTGGGTGCGGAAGTTCAGATGATGCTCCCGGCCTGGGACTTATCGAAAGTCAGGCTTTCACTGTCGTTGATCAGGGATGTGCCCTTCCTGTTTTTTCCTTTGCACACGAAATCGGGCACCTTCTGGGTATGCATCATGAACGCTACACAGCATATACTCAGGACAATAGTGAATTCCCGGAAACCTGTTCCTATGGCTATACAAATGTTCTTGATGGCTACACAACGATTCTGGGAGGCTGGAAATTATGTGCCGACTTGCGCTTCGGACAGTCAAATGTATGTCCAAAAGTTGGTATTTTTTCCAGAGGTTTTAGTGATCTAAAAGATGGTGTGGCATGTTCATCAGAAGCGAAGAATGGAATGTTGGGCCGCGCTGATAATTTGGGACAGTTGTTGATTGCCGCTCCTGTTGTAAGCCGTTACAGATAGGAAATTTAGAGCTTCCGCACCATGAACGCGAACTCGGCAACGGGTTCACCGCCGATCAGATGCTGCTGGATGATCTGCTCCAGCACCTCTGGAGTGCAGGAGTGATACCACACCCCTTCCGGATAAACCACCGCGATCGGCCCCTGCATGCATACCTGCAGGCAGTTGGCCTTGGTGCGGTAGATGCCGCCCTTGCCGGATAGCCCCAGTTCATTCAATCGGGCCTTCAGGAAATCCCAGGATTCGAGGCTGGACTCACGGCTGCAGCATTTCGGCTTGCTCTGGTCGCAGCACAGCAAGATATGGCGCTGCATGGCACCGATACCGAGATTCTCCGCTATCATTTTCAATTGTTTGTTCATCGCATCTCCAAGCCCTTTTTGTTCGCTCCGCCGTGTTCGTGAATGCGCACGCGCAACAGCAGCAGTCCGCCGGTCACAAACAGGAACAAGACGGCCAACACACTCAGGCGGTTGCTGCCCGTGATCAGACTGACCAGACCCATCAGCAACGGCCCGAGGATGGCTGCGAACTTGCCCATCATATTATAAAAGCCGAAAAACTCACCCGCCTGCCCGTGCGGAATGAGCGTGGCATACAACGAACGACTGAGCGACTGCACGCCTCCCATAACGAGCCCTGAGACCGCCGCCAGCCAGTAGAAATCATGCGCCTCGCGCATGAACATGCTGAAGATGCACAGCAGGGCATAGATGGCGATACCGATCAGGATACCGGAGCGGGCCCCGTAGCGTTCGCCGATACGCCCGAACAGCACGGCCGCAGGGAAGGCCACGAACTGGGTGATCAGCAACGCAGAGATCAGCACACCGGCATCGAAACCGAGCGCCATGCCGTAATCCAGAGCCATGCGCGCGATCGTCCCTACCCCGTCGATATACAGCCAGTAGGCGATCAGGAACATCCACACCGTGCGCAGCCCGCGGATGTGATGGAAGGTGGCGATAAACTGCTGCATGCCCTCGCGCAGCACCGTGGTGATGGCAGGGCGGATGTCAGGCTTGCGTTCATCCACCCAGAGCATCAATGGCACGGAAAACAGCAACCACCATACTGCGACACTGGCGAACGACAGGTGGATGGCCTGCGCCGCATCGTCAAGACCGAACCATTCGGGATGCAGCGTTGCTGCAACATTGCCGGCGAACAGCAGCCCGCCTCCAAGGTAGCCCAACGCATACCCCAGAGCGGAATCACGGTCGTAACGGGACTTCGCGGAGACATCCGGCAACAGGGCATCGTAGAACACATTACCGGCTGAAAAGCCGATGCCGGCCAGCAGGTAAAGAACCGCCGCCCATTGCCACATGCCTTGCCCAACCAGATACAGGCCTCCGGTCATCACCACACCGAGCAGGGTGAAAAAGATCAGCAGGCCTTTCTTATACCCGCCGCGATCGGCAACGGCCCCGAGCAAAGGCGCCATCAATGCGACCAGCAGGCCGGAAGCACCATTGGCCACACCCAGCCAGAAGGTGGACTCGCTGGCCGCCATGCCGGTTGCCCAGTACTGCTTGAAAAACACCGGGAAAAAACCCGCCATCACAGTCGTGGCGAAGGCCGAGTTCGCCCAGTCGTAAAAGGCCCATGACCAGAGCCCGCGTTTGCTTTCCTGTTTCATGTTGCCAATATATCAATCTTCAGAAGCAAGACGAGAGACCGGCTTGCCTGCGGATTTGGAGATACGGGGGGACCGCTCCGGATATGTTACATTCACACACCAATGCAAATAATTGAAAAAAATATGCTTTTGGATAATCATATCGCCATGAAAAGCTCACTGCGCCGGCTTGTCCTAACCCGGACACATCACCTGCTACTATGCGGGCTTGCCTTGTTCACCCTTTCCGCATGCTCACACGCGGTGCAACCGTGGGTGATACCGGAGAGCTCGCAGGAGCTGAAACAGCTGAAGATCGACAATTATCTGCTTAAACAGGAACTGGGTCTGTATCGCAAGAAATTGATGCAGGCCAACCTTGAGAGCCGCAGGCTGGCAGAGAAGCTGCAAAGACTCGGGCAACAGCCAGATGCAAGTCCCACCAATACCCAGCCTGCCGTGCAGAGCAATCAAGGCATGTCTTCCGGGATGTCACGCCAAACGCCTCCTGCTGTTAAGACCGCGCAACCCAGAGTCCAGCCCGCCCGCAAGGCTCCTGCCCCGGTCGTCAGCAAGCCGACTCCTCAAGCCGCACCTCCTGCCGTAGCACCTGTTCACAAAGCTGCGGCTCCTGTCGCAGCAAAGCCCGCAGCAAGCAAAGCAGAGCAGCCTCCCGTTGCTGCTCCTGTCAAAGCCGCGCCGGTCAAAGCGTCTGCGACCGCACCCGGCACGCCTGCCGATCCAGCACCTGTCGTCGCGGCGGTAGCGACTCCGGCAGTCAGCGTAAGCAACCAGGCTCCTGTGGCACAGGAATCCAAAATGCCGGCTGCAGCAAGCGAATGGAAGACCGTCATGACCTTGTATTTCGATTCCGGACAACGCTTCACCTCGCCGGAGATGCGTACGCAATTGCGTAAGTTCGCCAATTCCCTGTCCCCCACAGCCAGGATTCGCATCGCCGGGCACACCGACAGCCGTACCATCCTGCAATCGACCGGGGCCGTTGCAGACAACAAGGCGATGTCCAGCGAACGCGCATGGAGTGTGGTGCGAGGACTCAAGGCCTACGGCATCAGCGCCAAGCGCATGCAGGTCGGAGCCTTCGGTGCCACCCGTCCGGTGACCGGCAACGACACATCCGAAGGCCGCGCCAAGAACCGTCGCGTGGAAATTCTTATCAGCGAATAAACATCCTGGCAGCGCTGATGCGCTGCCTGTTATTGTTTCCAACCGGTACCAATGCCCTCACGAACTATATAGACTTATCGTACGTGCCCGCTCAGCTTAAGTCCGCTGGCGAGCCAGACGACGCAAAGCCCGGTCGCGCATAAGAGTGCTTTGGGTTCAGGGTTCAGGTCCGAGGTTAGACTTCATGATTCTGGTCATTAATACAGGCAGTTCTTCCATCAAGATGGCCGTCATTGATATGCCTGCCGAACGACTTCTCGCCGAGGGCATGGCCGATCGTCCGGGAGAGCCCGAGTCGAGTCTTTCCTGGTGTATCAACGGTGAATCCATACACACCGAACATCACTGCGCGGATCATCCTGCCGCGATGCAGCAGATGCTTGCCATGCTCTTTCAAACCATCGGCAAGGACAGGATTAGAGCTGTCGGGCATCGTGTCGTGCATGGTGGCGAGCGTTTCTTTGCCCCCACCCCTCTCGATACCGATGTGATTGCAGGCATCGAATCGTTGTCGCATCTCGCCCCGCTGCACAATCCGGCCAACCTGACCGGTATCAGAGACGCGATGCAGCATCTGCCGTCGGTTCCGCACATCGCCGTTTTCGACACCGCTTTCCATCACGCCATGCCGCAACACGCCAGCCTGTATGCCGTGCCTTATCAGTGGTACAGCGAGTACGGTGTGCGGCGCTACGGTTTCCATGGCACCAGCCATCATTATGTGGGACTGCAAGCAGCGAAGCTGCTCGGGCGCGAGTTTTCCGACTGCCGCCTGATCACTGCCCATCTCGGCAACGGATGCAGCGCGGCGGCGATTAAAGATGGTGTGAGCGTGGACACGACCATGGGCATGACCCCGCTGGAGGGCCTGGTGATGGGCACGCGCAGCGGCGATATCGATCCCGGCCTGCACGACTACATCGCCAGACAAAGCGGCGCATCACTGGCGGAAATCACAGCCACACTGAACCGTCAGTCCGGCCTGCTCGGACTTTCCGGACTGAGTAACGATATGCGCACCCTGTTGCAGGCCTCGGATGACGGCGATGCGCGCGCAGCCCTTGCCGTGGATATCTTCTGCTACCGGCTGGCCAAATCGCTGGCCGCACTTGCCGTACCGCTCGGCCATGTGGATGCCCTGATCTTCACCGGCGGCATCGGCGAGCATGCCGCCGCCATCCGGGCCAGAACCATCGGCCTGCTTGGCATGCTCGGTGCTACGCTGGACGAGGATAACAACCGGCAGCATGGCAAACACAGCGGCGGACAGATCAGCCGTTCCGATTCGCGGCTGCCGGTGCTGGTGATTGCCACCGATGAGGAAAAGATGATTGCGCGCTATGTGAACGCAGCGCTGCAGGAAAAGGTGAATCCGTCATGAGTCATGCCTTCATGCTTGTATCCACAGGCGCCGGTGCCGGCCTGACCACGGTCAGTCTCGGCATGGTCCGCGCACTCGACCGTCTGGGCATCCATACCGGTTTCTACAAACCCGTCGCGCAGTTGCACGACGGCGATCACGGCCCCGAGCGCTCCACCCAGTTGATCGAACATATCACCGGCATCCAGGCGCCACGTCCGATCAGCCTCAGGCGCGCCACGTCCATGCTAGGCGCCGGTACCGACGACCTGCTGATGGAAGAGGTAGTGGCACAGTTCAGGCAATGCGCCAGGCACGCCGATATCGTTATCATCGAGGGGCTGGTGGCTGACGGTCATGCCGGCTATGCCACCCGACTGAATGCCGCCATCGCGCGGGCACTGGATGCCGAGGTGATTCTGGTCGGCAAGCCGGAGGCGGATCTGGATGATTATATCGATATTGCCGCCAATGCCTTCGGCGATGCCAACGGCACGGCGCTGATCGGCACGATCCTGAACAAGCTCGGTGCCCCCGTCGAAGGCAATCCCGCGATGCAGGCCGACACCCTGCAAAGCCCGGAGGATGCGGCGATACAGGATGCAACGAACAAGCTGTGCGTCGCCATGTCCGGCAAACCTTTCCACTTCATCGGCGGTATCCCGTGGCAGACCCCGCTGATCGCGCTGCGCATGGTGGATATCGCCGAATATCTGGGGGCTGAGATATTGCAGGCCGGTGAATTGCAGCATCGGCGTGTGCAGCGAATCGAGGTGTGCGCGCGTACCGTGGCCAATACCTTGAGCGTCTATCAACCACACACGCTGCTGATCTTCCCGGGCGACCGTGATGATGTGTTCATCGCCGCCTGCATGTCGGCGATGAACGGCGTACCGCTGGCCGGCATCCTGCTCACCGGCGACATGAATCCGAACCCGCGCATCATGGCGCTTTGCGCACAGGCACTGCAAACCGGCATTCCGGTCCTGAAGGTCCGTTCAAGCTCATATCAGACAGCCGCCAGGCTGGCCCAGATGCCCACCGAGGTGGCTGCGGATGATTACGAACTGATCGATCAGGCCATGGATCATGTGGCCGACCATCTGGATGCTGACTGGCTGAAGGCGCGCTGTGCCATCGAGCGAACCCCACGCCTGTCGCCAGCGGCCTTCCGTTATCAACTCATCCAGCAGGCCGTTCAGGCCTCCCGCCGTATCGTGCTGCCAGAAGGCGACGAACCGCGCACGGTGATGGCTGCCTGGCAGTGCGCTCAGCGCAAGATCGCGCATTGCATCCTGCTGGGCGACCCGGACAAGATTCATCAGGTCGCCACATCGCAGGGCATCGAGCTGGATAAAGGCATCAGCATCATCAACCCCGAAGAGGTGCGGCAGCGCTACATCGAACCGATGGTCGCGCTTCGCCAGCACAAGGGTCTGAATGCCCAGATGGCAGAGGATCAGCTGCAGGACACGGTGGTGCTGGGCACGATGATGCTGGCGCTCGACGAAGTGGATGGACTCGTCTCCGGCGCCCTGCATACCACGGCAAACACGGTGCGACCCGCCTTCCAGCTGATCGGCACCAGAGAAAATGCCAAGCTGGTTTCATCCATCTTCTTCATGTGCCTGCCGGATGAGGTGGTGGTGTACGGCGACTGCGCCATCAATCCCGAGCCCAATGCCGAGGAACTGGCCGACATCGCCACGCAGAGCGCGGATTCGGCGCGGCGATTCGGGCTTGAGCCGCGCGTGGCCATGATCAGCTACAGCACCGGCGAATCAGGCACCGGCAGCGATGTCGAGAAGGTGCGCGATGCCACTGCCCTTGTGCGCCTGCTGCGCCCGGATCTGGTGGTGGACGGCCCGCTGCAGTACGACGCGGCCTCGGTTGCCTCGGTCGGCCGCAGCAAGGCCCCGAAGAGCAAGGTCGCCGGCAAGGCCAATGTCTTCATTTTCCCCGACCTCAACACCGGCAACACCACCTACAAAGCCGTGCAGCGCAGCGCACATGTGGTCAGCATCGGCCCGATGCTGCAGGGCCTGCGCAAACCGGTGAACGACCTGTCGCGCGGTGCCAATGTCGAGGATATCGTATACACCATCGCGCTGACCGCCATTCAGGCGGGCTAGCTCAAGTTGTCCAAGAGCAACAACAAAAAACCCGCCGGAAGGCGGGTTTCGTTGTTAAGCCAGTAGCGAACTTTAGAACGGGATATCGTCGTCAACCGGCACATTGTCGAAGCCGGGGGAATCGGCAAACGGGTCGTTGTTCGACTGGTTGTACTGGTTCGACTGCGCCGGGCGGTTGCCCTGTGACGGAGCCGGACCGCGCGAAGCGCCTTCACCCTTGCCGCCGAGCATCTTCATCTCGCTGGCGCGAATCTCGGTGGTGTAAACGTCCTGCCCTTCCTTGTTGGTCCACTTGCGGGTCTCGATCTTGCCCTCGATGTACACCTGCGAGCCCTTGTGCAGGTACTGCGCGGCGATCTCGCCGAGCTTGCCCCACAGTACTACACGATGCCATTCGGTGCGCTCCTGACGCTCGCCGGACTTGTCCTTGAAACGTTCGGTGGTGGCCAGACGGATATTGCACACGCAGGTACCGTCCTGCATGTAGCGCGTCTCCGGGTCCGCGCCCAGGTTTCCGATCAATGTCGCCTTGTTCAGCATGTGTTTCCTCCACCAAGAAAAATGAACCAGCGAAGCTAGGGACATGCCCTGCTTCGTGCAAGCAGCACACCCCTGTTGCTCAGTCGCTGGTGGACTCGAAGGCCTCCAGTTTGACCGGTGCGAGAAACCATTCGCGCGGTGTCTCGCGCGCCTTCTCATGCGCCTTGCGGAACGATTCGGACTTCGTCCAGTTCTCGAAGTCCGCGCGTGACTCCCACATGGTGAACACGATGTGCTGCTCGCCGGAATTCTCCACCGGCCTGAGCAATGCGTTCCGGACAAACCCCGGTTCCCCGTCCACGAGCCCGGCCCTTTGGCGGAACCTCGCCTCGAAATCCTCCCAGTGCGCAGGATCGATGGTGAATCGGTTCATGGTCACATACATGGCTTCCTCCTGATTTGGTAAAGAATAACACGCAGCATTCGCAGGCATGATTGCGGATGATGGAGAAGTGATTCAACCTGTGCCACATCGAAGCGGAGGAATAGAACCCATGAGCGAAACCATGACAGGGCCGGACGGCAAGCCTCGCTGTCACTGGTGTGCAGCCGCTCCCGATTATCTCGCCTATCACGACGAGGAATGGGGCTTTCCAGTGGATGACGACATACGCCTGTTCGAGAAGCTGTGTCTGGAGGGTTTTCAGTCGGGACTGAGCTGGCGGACCATTCTGGCCAAGCGGGAGAACTTCAGGGCGGCGTTTTGCGGGTTTGATTTCAACCGGGGTCGCCGGATTCACGGGGCATGATGTCGAACGGCTGCTCGGGGATGCGGGCATCGTGCGGCATCGCGGCAAGATCGAGGCGGTGATCGACAATGCCGGGCGTGCGCAGGCGATGGTGCAACAGGAAGGCTCGCTGGCGGCCTTTTTCTGGCGCTATGAACCTGATGCAATCCCGCCGGGCGAAGCGCAGACGGCCTCAATCTCCGATGCATCCATCGCCATCTCGAAGGAACTGAAAAAGCGCGGCTGGAAATTTGTCGGGCCGACCACCGTTTACGCCTTCATGCAGGCCATGGGGCTGATCAACGACCATGCCGAAGGTTGCTGCATGCGCGACAGGGTCGAGCAGGCGCGGAATAACTTTATACGGCCTCAGCCCAGATAAGGTTTCAGATAACACCCGGTGTGCGAAGCCTCGCAATCCACCACATCTTCCGGCGTTCCGGCAACGACGACGGTACCGCCCTTGTCTCCCCCTTCCGGCCCCATATCCACGATCCAGTCGGCGGTCTTGATCACCTCGAGATTGTGCTCGATGATGATCACCGTGTTGCCGCGGTCGGCCAGCGCATGCAGTACGTCGAGCAACTTGGCGACATCGTCGAAATGCAGGCCGGTGGTCGGTTCATCAAGAATATAAAGCGTGTCGCCGGTAGCTCTGCGCGCCAGTTCCTTGGCCAGTTTGATGCGCTGTGCCTCGCCGCCGGAAAGCGTGGTGGCCGACTGGCCGAGGCGGATGTAACCCAGACCGACCTGTTGCAGGGTTTCCAGCTTGTGACTGATGCTGGTGATAAGCGAGAAGAACTCCGCCGCATCGTCCACGGTCATATCCAGCACCTCGGCGATGCTCTTGCCCTTGTAATGGATATCCAGCGTTTCGCGATTGTAGCGCGCTCCGTGGCAGGTTTCGCAGTGCACATACACATCCGGCAGGAAATGCATCTCCACACGGATGATGCCGTCGCCCTCGCAGGATTCGCACCTTCCCCCTTTCACATTGAACGAGAAACGCCCCGGCTTGTAGCCGCGCGCCCTTGCCTCGGGCAGCTGCGCGAAGATATCGCGGATCGGTGTGAACAGGCCGGTATAGGTCGCGGGATTGGAGCGCGGCGTGCGCCCGATCGGGCTCTGGTCGATATCGATCACCTTATCCACCAGATCCGCACCGATCAGATCGTCATGCGCCCCGACCCGTTCGCGAACCATGCGGGTCTTGCGCGCAAAGGCGCGATACAGGGTGTCGAGCACCAGCGTGGACTTGCCGGAACCGGAAACACCGGTCACGCAACTCAGGCGTCCCAGCGGAAAGGAGACATCCACCTGTTGCAGATTGTTGGCGCGCGCTCCACTGACACCGATGCGTGGATGTGCATCATCAATCGGACGACGCTGCGGCACCTGCACGAACTTCCTGCCGTTCAGGTACTGCGCGGTCAGCGATTCCTGATGTTGCAGCACCTCGGAGATCGGACCGGCAACCACCACCTCGCCGCCGTGCTCGCCGGCCCTGGGGCCCATATCCACGACCCAGTCGGCCCTGCGGATGGTGTCTTCGTCGTGCTCCACGACGATCACCGAGTTACCCAGATCGCGCAGCCTCTCCAGCGTGGCCAGCAGGCGATCGTTATCGCGCTGGTGCAGGCCGATGGAGGGTTCATCCAGGATATAGAGAACACCGACGAGGGCTGAACCGATCTGCGTGGCCAGACGGATGCGCTGCCCCTCACCGCCGGACAGCGTGCCGGAGGTGCGATGCAGGCTGAGATAATCCAACCCGACCTCGATCATGAAGCCCAGGCGCGCATCCACCTCTTCGAGCACACGCCCGGCGATCGCTGTGTCCTGCTCGCCGAGCGTGAGGTTGCGCACCCATTCGCGAGCATGACGCAGCGGCATATCCACCAGAGCAGGCAGACTTAAGCCTGCGATCAGCACATGCCGTGCGGCCAGGTTCAGGCGCGAACCATTGCAGGTCGGGCACGGGATATCGTTGATATAATGTGACAACTGCTCGCGCACCTCGTCACTGGTGCTTTCGCGATACTTGCGGTCCAGCCCCGATACCACGCCATCGAACGGGCGCAGCACTTCGCGGATGGCGCCGCGATCATGGAACTGGAAGGCGATACGCTCACCCTCCGAGCCGTACAGCAGAAACTGACGCGCGTTATCGGAAAGTTCGCCGAACGCGCAGTTCATATCGATACCCAGATGCCGGCATACCGCATCCATGGTCTGCTGGAAGAACGGCGTCTCCTTGCCCGACCACGGGGCGATGGCCCCCTGTTTGAGCGACAAGGAAGGGTCCGGCACGATCAACTCCGGATCGAACACGGTTTTGGCACCCAGACCATCACAGGCCGGGCATGCACCGACCGGTGAGTTGAACGAGAACAGGCGCGGCTCGATTTCGGGATACGAGATACCGCAATCGGCACAGGCGAAACGCTCGGAGAACGACATGATGCGATCATCCAGCATGACCATCAGCACGCCGTCGCCGTAGCGCAGACAGGTCTCCACGGAATCGGCCAGCCGTGTGCGCATGCCGTCCTTGAGCACCACACGATCCACCACCAGCTCGATGTCGTGCTTCTTGTTGCGCTCCAGCGGCGGCACATCCTCGATGGCCATGATCTCGCCATCCACACGCACACGCACGAAACCGTCCATACCGGCGCGATCCAGTTCGCGCTTGAACTCCCCCTTGCGGGCCCGAGCAATCGGCGCGAGCAGTTGCAGCTTGCTGCCTTCCGGCAGTTTCTCCAGTTCATCGACAATCTGGCTGGCGCTGGAAGCGGTGATGGGTTTGCCGCAGCCGTGACAATGCGGCTTGCCGACCCGGGCGAACAGCAGGCGCAGATAATCGTACACCTCGGTGATGGTGCCAACGGTGGAGCGCGGGTTGCGGCTGGTGGTTTTCTGCTCGATGGAGATCGCCGGGGAAAGGCCCTCGATGGCATCCACATCCGGGCGCTCCATCATGCCGAGAAACTGGCGGGCATAAGCCGACAAGGACTCGACATAGCGCCGCTGCCCCTCGGCATACAGGGTATCGAAGGCCAGCGAGGACTTGCCGGAACCGGACACGCCGGTGATCACCACCAGCTTGTCACGCGGCAGATCCAGACTGATGTTTTTCAGGTTGTGCACGCGCGCCCCGCGCACGCGGATCCACTGTCCGTCCGGTTGTTTTTCTCCGGGCATTGTCACACCCGCTGCCTTCGATACCGCATGCTGGGCTGAGTCCTGGCTGGTCATGAATGCTCCCTGATTGATCAAACGCCGCATGCTATGCACTTTTCATGCACTTAAAAACCGCATGTGCTACAGTTGTTCGCGATACGTCACCAATCAGGAGGCATAGCATGGCAACCGGTACAGAAGAGAACGTCAACGCAAACAACGAAACCCGCGCTGCGGGTCATGAATCCGGTGGCTTGCGCAACTCCCTGCCCCTTGTTCTGTCAGGTATTGCCGTGCTGATCGCCGCACTCGCCCTGATTGCCAATCAGATGGGCCAGCCTGCACCGCGCATCGATCCGTTCGAAGCAATGAACAACAAACTCGGGCAGATTGAGGCGCGCATCGGTGATATGGAATCACAACTGACCAGCGACAAGCTCGACGGTGTTTCGATGCAGTTAAAACGCATCCTGCTCGAACTCGAACAGCTTTCCATGATGGCCGATGAAACTACGCGCAGCAAAATTGAACAGGCCCGCCAACTGCTTCAGCCGCTGAGCGAACCGGCCACCAGCGTCAAGGCAGAGGTGGATGCGCAAAGCACCCTGGCACCTGAGAACCAGACAGCCCCGGATGAGCCCGCGGTGACTGATGAGCCGGCTGCAAGCGATGCAGCCCCGGTGACAGAACCGGAAGCCCCGGCAGTCAGCGCGCCTGACGAACCGGCTGCTCCGCAGACAGGCAGCGATCAAACACCTGCGGAAGGTGACATGAGCACACCTGAACCATCGCAACCGATACCGGAATCACCGACGCCGGCAACACCGCAGGAACCGGTCACGCATCAGTAAGGAAGAAAAACCGCCTGCCCGTCGAATCCGGGCAGGCGGGACTCCCCCCTCCGTCTACATCACCTCGGCGGCATAGGCCGCCAGACGCGAGCGCTCGCTGGCCCTGAGAGTGACATGTCCGGCATAGGCCCATGTGGCAAAACGCGCAGCAGCCATCGACAGGCCATTGGTATATGCGGTCAGGTAAGGCGTATCGATCTGCGCATTGTTGCCGAGAATGATGATCTTCGAACCCTCACCGATACGCGTCACCAGGGTCTTCATCTGGTGCGGGGAAAGGTTCTGCGCCTCGTCCACGATCAGCCATGTCCGCATATAGGTCCGCCCGCGGGCAAATGACAGCGAGGATATCTCCATCTTGTATTGCGACAGGCTGTTGCCCAGACCCTGAAAATCGTCGCCCAGCAGCAGGGAGAGATTGTCGCTCACCGCACCCATCCACGGCTCCAGCTTCTCCTTCTCGGTACCCGGCAGGAAGCCGATATCCTGTCCCATCGGCACCGTTGCGCGGGTCACGATAATGCGGTCATAGATGTTCAAATCCAGCGTCTGATGCAGGCCGCAGGCCAGCGCCAGCAGGGTTTTACCGGAACCGGCCTTGCCCAGCAGGGTCACCATATCGATATCCGGGTCCATCAACAGATTCATGGCCATGTTCTGTTCGGAGTTCTTGGCCTGGATGCCCCAGATGGCATTGCGTTCGGTGCGGAAGGAATGCACATCATGCAGATGGATGCGGCCATCCTCACCGACTGCCGTGCAGCGCAACACCTTGCCCTTTTCACCCGGTAGTACGACGAATCCATTGATAAACGGAGCCAGCCCCCCTTCCGGCCAGCTCACCAGATAATGCGTTCCCTGCGGACCGTTGCTGACCTCCATATCGTCGGCTATCAGGCCCCAGGTCTGTTCGTCGAGTTCGATATAGCCGAGCGGCAGCACATCCATATCGTCGAGCACCTTGTCGGAGCGGTAATCCTCGGTCACCAGACCAAGCGCACGCGCCTTGATGCGCATATTGATATCCTTGGAGACAAGGATCACCTGACGGTCCTTGTTCTCCTGCTGCAACGACATGGTGACGGCTATGATGCGGTTATCACCGGTGCCCTTGGCCAGCGACTCCGGCAGAATCTCCAAAGCTCGATGGTTCAACTCGAAGAACAGGCTGCCGCCACCGGGCAATGGACAACCCTTCGACAGATCGGTGCAACCTTCACTGATAAGTTCCAGCTGCCTTGAAGCCTCGCGCACGTTGCGCGCCAGATCCTCAAAACCGCGCTTCACTTTGTCCATCTCTTCAAGCACCACGATGGGCAGCACGACATCATGTTCATCGAAACGGCTCAGGGAATGCGGGTCATGAATCAGCACATTGGTGTCTATCACATAAATCTTGCGTTGGTTGCTGGTTTCTTCCAAGCCTTACTCCTCGGTGTGATGGAATCGGAATGGTACCGGGACATGCTTTCCGGTAGATTTCGGAGTGAGGATAGCAAGCCGGAACACACCTGACAAAAGGGCAATTCAACTGCTTGACAGCCTCCGGTTGATTGGCATTATTCGCCACCTCAAAGCGGGAATAGCTCAGTTGGTAGAGCGCAACCTTGCCAAGGTTGAGGTCGCCGGTTCGAGCCCGGTTTCCCGCTCCATGTCAGTCGGGGGGTATTTGCCCCCCGACTTCTTCTTAAGTGGCTCAGAACGGCAGGGTGGCTCAGTGGTACGGCGGAGGACTGCAAATCCTTTATTCGCGAGTTCGATTCTCGCCCCTGCCTCCACTTGATACCCTGCACATCACGCCTCACATTGCGTCGAATCACCCTGTAAACCCAACAATCCCTTGTGTCCGGCTATTTTTTCGTCAATCATCACGAATTACTTGCCCTGCCGGCAGCCGTTGGCATGATTCACACGCCAGTCAAAGCCGGGATGGTGGAACTGGTAGACACAAGAGACTTAAAATCTCTCGGAGAGTGATCTCCGTGCGGGTTCGACTCCCGCTCCCGGCACCAGCATCAAACGGCAAGCATCGAAGGGCGTGGAGGGACACATGCAGGATGCATTGTTTTTACGCATCTACCTGAGCGAATCAGACCGTCTTGACGGACGGCCGGCTATGCAGGCCGTGCTCGATCTCTGCCGCGAAGCCGGTCTGACCGGAGTCAGTGTCACACGCGGTATCGAAGGCATGGGACTGCACGGTATCCACACCAGCAGCTTTCTTTCCCTTTCCAGCGACCTGCCGCTGATTGTCGAGGCCATCGACAGCAAGTCGAAAATCGACCATGCCGTTTCCATGTTAAGACCACTCATCGGTAATCGTCTGCTGGCCACCTGGCCGGTTTCAGTGCTGCGCAAGCAGGAGGAGAATGCATGAAAGAGATTATTAGCACCGTTCCACTGTTTTCGGAACTCGACGAAGCGGAACTCACCGCTATCAGCGCGCTGGTCAGCCGCAAGCATGTCGGCAAGAACAGCATCGTTGTGCAGGAAGGTGAAATCGGCGACGCCATGGCCATCATCCTCAGCGGCTCGGTGAAGGTCTCGCAGTATGCCAACGACGGCCGCGAGGTAGTGCTCTGCCTGCTGGAAAAAGGTTCGTTCTTCGGTGAGATGGCACTGCTCGATACCGAACCTCGTTCCGCGACCGTGACCACCATGGAAGAAACCGAACTCGGTTTCATCCGGCGCAAGGACTTCTCCCGACTGATGCTGGAGATGCCCCGGTTGACCTCCAAGCTGCTGGCCGAGATCACCCACCGCCTTCGCCGCACCAATCTGGTGCTGGCACATATCAGCACGATGGATGTGAATCATCGCCTGTATGCCTACCTGAACGACTACTGCGAACAGTTCGGCAATCTCCGTCCGGACGGCCGTATCGAGATCAAGCTGCCGACGCACCAACTGGTCGCCGATCAGCTCTCCACCAGCCGCGAAACCATTTCCCGCGCCATCAGCGCATTGAAAAAAGACGGTGTCATCATCCCGCTGGCCGGTCGCGGCCGGGTGAAGGTGGATGTGTCTGCACTCGATGAGATGATCGAGGACTTCTGAGTCAGACCCACCCATTAAACAGGGCTTGACACCCCCACCACCGTCGCTATTGTTCGGCCTCCCTGACGCGGGGTGGAGCAGTGGTAGCTCGTCGGGCTCATAACCCGAAGGTCGTCGGTTCAAATCCGGCCCCCGCAACCAAACATAAGGCCCTGAAAACAATACGTTTTCAGGGCCTTTTTTGTTTCTGGTCATCTCATGTGACCAAGGCTCTGTGACCAGCCTGTGACCAACTTGTGGCCACAGCAATTTGAACTCCTACATAAGGCGCCGATAACGCACGACATTTTCGAGAGGTCCGTGACTAAGCTGTTTTGTGATTTGATCGAATTCCAACCCGATGGTCGCGTCCTGCTCTCTGACTTTCCGGCAATGCAAAATGACCTTCGGGCATTGGCACGCCCTATCAATGAAAGGTTGGTGTCACTCCACAACATTTCTTGAATTTCTTGCCGGAACCGCACGGGCATGGATCGTTTCGGCCCACCTTGGCCAATTCGCGCCGCACTGTTCGGGCTTTCGCACGTTGCGCCAGCCAATAGGCATGCGCCTTGCGGACGGCCGGCGCAATCCTCTCCTGCAACGAAGCAATCTCGTCATCCGTCCTCTCGTCCAGTTCGTCCCAGCCTTCGGTCGTGGAAAACAGTGCCAGGCCACCCACTAACTCGCCCAGGATTTCTTCCGGCGTTTCCCGCCAGCCATCCCGATCCAGTTCCATGCCACGCAGATACCCGTAGCACCATTCATCGACGACACAGAAGGTTTTGCCATCGACCTCTCTGTAGCCGAACAGCGGCTCGAAGTTCTTCGGTTCCTCGTTGATCATACCCGCGATGCAATTCAGATGACGCATGATCAGGTTCATGAACTCCTGATATTCCGCCATGGTCTTCCAGACCGGTTCGAAATCGCCCCACAGCTTCGGCAGCCACTGCGAAGGCAGAACCGAGTTTGGTGCGCTGACCACGGCGGTCAGAAAACCATCCAGCGACTGGATATCGAGAATGCCTTCATCCTTGCCTTCGGTGTCGGCATCTTCCGGCACATGATCCAGCAGAATATCGTCCAGGCGATCAAGCTCAGTATCGTCCAGCGGTTCGAACAGGCTCATCATGCAACGCCCTTTATCGGTTGATGCGTTAGGCCAAGTACCTGCCCCAGCTTGGCAATCGCTTCTTGCCGTTTGGCCGGGGGCATCTTCTCCAGATTCATCTGCCTCCATCGGACAGCCGGCAATCGTTCGATGCCGTTCAGCCCAAGCAATTTCCAGTCAGGATTCCCAGCCTTGAAGCCAAGCAGAAACTCACGCTCTTCCCCGGGCATCTCCCGACCAAGCTGTTCGATCAATTGTTGGCGTGCTTGCAGCAGGTCGGGCAATGAGACCGAAACCCGGGTCATACCGGAAAATTCGTGATGGTAGATATCGGTGATATCAAGCAGATGGGGAGAAAGCAGTTCCGATATCGGTCGGGGATGACTGATGATATAGACTAATGCCGCCTTGCGAACCGATTCGTTGAGACCCTCATGATCGAACAACAGCTTCATGTCGAACAGGTCGCGTGGATGCTGCCTGTCCAATGCCGCGCAAATCCTGCCACCGTAGAGATCGGCGAACGAAACCAGCGGTGCCTCTACAAAACCGAACATATCTTCCACATTGGTGGATACTGCTCGCAACTCCGGTTCAAACACGCATCCCCGCAACACCGGTGATAGCTCGATCTTGATACGCACGTCGCCCTGCCCGACCACCAGCCGAAGCGCATCAACTTTTTCGTCAAACGAGCGATGAATCGTGAGATGCGGGATGGTCTGCACAAGGTTGTCCGCGATGCGGACAAGGGCGTGCCGTATATCCGTCAATGCCTCGTCCCGATCCGCATGCGGCAGGTAAACCAGGTCGATATCCACAGAAAGGCGCGGCAGATCACGGATAAACAGGTTGATTGCCGTGCCCCCTTTCAGGGCGAAACATTTCTCCCTGAAGACCACCGGCAGCGTCTGCACCAGCAATTGTACCTGCCGTTTGTAGATGCCCTGCTTATCCACCGACATAATCCCGAAACATCGCTTGCGGTACGGTGATGGCATAGTGCTGATCGAGTTTACCGCCTTTAGCCACCACGCGCTTACCGGAACCGAGATCGTAGTCATCCACCTGCAATCGTCCGCGCCAAGGATAATCAAACCGGTCGGCCAGCCAGAAGAAAAGCCGTTTGACCTTCACACTCATACAATCGCGCAACAGGCCATCGAGCTTGCGGGGGGACAGTTGGGTCAATCCCTGCATCAATTGCTCGGCATGCTCGAAGCTCAGTTCATCGGGCAGCAACAACAACAACTCCAGCATCGCCTGCTCAGGGGCGGAAACCGGCAGATTTGACCCCTCCTGCCAAGGATACGAGTTGATACAGGCGCTTCCCGGCCAACCCCTCTGCCACAGCCTGGTTGTGCGATGCCACTTGAGTTCCGCCCCCTCCATTTGCCTGAACGCATCCGGCAACCAGCTGGGACACGGGGCCGGGCTATATAGATGAACCCTGCGCTTGCCGCCCAGTCCGAGATACTGGGCAAAACCCTGCAATTCCAGCGCGGTCAAGCCACCGCCCGCCACCGGCTCTCCCATCATACGTGGTAGCGATGCCACGATTCCCTGCCAGATCAATCTGGATTCGTGCCGCATATAGATACCAGTGACTACCTTTTGTAGCACCCCGCTCTTGAGATGGTTATCTATGCCGTGTGATGATACACCTTGCGCCAGCAAAACCCGCCGCGAGGTCAATTCACCGAGAGGAAGGCATGCTTCAAGCTGCTGTTTCGATTGCCTCACGGCCTCACCTCTAGTTTATATGTGTACGCATTTACGGCGATATTCGCCGAACATCGTATGATATGTAAACCGGAAAAACAACATCTCTCGAAACATTTCATCCAAATGCAAACCATTCAGGATCGAAAACAGATTCAAACGACCTGTTTCGAGTGACTATCTTACTCATAACCCGAAGGTCGTCTGTTCAAATCCGGCCCCCGCAACCAAACACAAGGCCCTGAAAACAAATCGTTTTCAGGGCCTTTTTGTTTGTTCATGTTGTCTGGCCGCGTCTCGCATGCCCTTCGCCTGGGTCTTGCCGTATAAACTTCAGCTGTAACAAACACGACATATTGCGTTGTTCGTGACAGAAGATCATCTCGCAGACCCTATATTTTTCAACGTTTTCTCTGTTGGAACGCTTCTTGCCATAGCCTCAAAAAAAGGTTTCAGGAGTGATTCATGGATTCAGCATTGCAACAGCAGCTTATTGCCGGCATCCGCGACGGCAGCATCGTTCCCTATCTCGGAGCAGGTGCCCTGCGCGGTTCCGTTGCAGTCTCCGGCGGTGAGCCGATCCCCGCGGACAGCGACAGCCTGATCCACGCCATCAACAACGGTTCGCCGATGGCGCCCAAGCTGATGTACGAATTTCCGCGCGCAGCCATGAATCTGGAGCTGAAAAAGGGCCGCAGCTACATCACCCGCACCCTGAACAAGATCTACAGTGAAACCGAATGGACACGCGCCCCGCTACATGACTTGCTGGCCGGCATCAAACCGCATTACATCGTGGATATCAATCGCGACACCCAGTTGCAGGACAGCTATGCGGATACTCCGCACACCCTGATCGTCGGCCTCTCAAGGCTCGGCGCCACGCAATATCGATTCAGGATTTTCAGCTATACGGACGGCACTTACAGCGAAACCACGCAGGAAGCCGTGGACCCGGCATTGCCCATCCTGTTCAAACCGATGGGCACACCGAGACCGGAACCGATTTTTGTTGCATCGGATGCCGACTACGTGGACTACATCACCGAGTTGATGGGGGGGTTCGCCATCCCCTCCTTCCTGAAGGAATACCGAATCGGTAAACAATACCTGTTCCTCGGCTTACGCATGCAGCGCGATACCGAACGCATGGTGCTCTCCGACATCATGTACGGTGCAGGTTCTCCTTCCGCCTGGGCTTTGATTGCGGAACCCAATGCCAAGGAACGCCGCTTCTGCAAGAAAATGGGCATCGAGATCATTGAGTCGGATATCGATTCGCTGATTGCCGGTGCGACCTCCATCATTGAAGAGGCCGCCGAAGAAACCATGCTGGTCGGCTGCTGAATGGGCCTGCGCCTGATCACTTCGGACAACGGAGCAACAGCATGACCTTCACCCTGCCCGCCCTGCCCTACGAAACCGATGCGCTGGCCCCGATGATTTCGAAAGAAACGCTCGAATTGCATTATGGCAAGCACCATGCCGCGTTTATAGCGAATCTTAACAGGCTGGTTGTCGGTACGATCTTCGAGGATTCCACACTGGAATCGTTGATCTGCAAGTCCGACGGCGCCCTGTTCAATCATGCTGCTCAGGCATGGAACCACCAGTTCTACTGGCAGTCGATGACGCCAAGGGGCAGCCGCGAGCCGAAAGGCGAACTGCTGCATGCCTTGGTGAGCGAGTTCGGCTCGTTTGCTGCCATGAAACAGGAATTCACCACCGCTGCCGCGGGAAACTTCGGCTCCGGCTGGACATGGCTGGTGATGGATAGCAATAAACGCCTGTCCATCCTCAACACGGGTAACGCTGACAATCCCATGCGCGAAGGGCTTACACCGCTTCTGTGCTGCGATGTATGGGAACATGCCTACTACATCGATTACCGCAATGTCCGGGCAGACTATATCGAGGCGTTCTGGAAGTTGCTGGACTGGAAATTCGCAGCGGACAACTTCTCAGGGTAGAAGCCAAGGGGGAAGAATCGTGAAACGGCAGGTCAAATCGAAACAGCAACGCTGCATGGAACAGCAATCCGGCAAACAGCAACAAACCGGCCCGAAACCGCCCGGCAAAACGAAGCGAACACCTGCATACCGGGATATCAGCGTGGATGAGCTTCCCCGCTTCATGAAAGACCGCCGCCCCGTCGTGCTGGATATGCGCGATAGCATATCGTTCAAGGGAGGCCACCTTGAAGGCGCGCAACAAGCCGACGAGCTGCATATCCAGCGCCTGATGAAACACAAATCGCGTGCCGTTCTGGTCTATTGCTACCACGGTCATTCCAGCCGCGATCTGGCCGAGTTCCTCTGCCAGATGGGCCTTACCGAGGTATTCAATCTTGCAGGCGGCTGGCAGGCACTGCACGACTACCTCGACAGGCAATCGAAACAGTTCTCCACCGGCTTGCAGGTATGGCTGCAGCAACATGGTTTTCGTGGAGAGGCGGAAGCCAGGCATGTCATCCACGCACGCATCGATCGCGCCATGAGCACCCTGATGCTGGCTGCTCTGGACGGCGATGCGGATATCGCGCATGAACTGCTTGAACTCGGTGCGGACCTCCACGCTGAGAACAGCGACGGCAACCAGTCACTATGGTTCGCCTGCGTCTGCGCCAGCTTGCCGGTGATCGGTTTGCTGCTGCATGCCGGCGCGAACGTCAACCACATCAACCAGAACGGATACACCTGCCTGATGTATGCAGCCTCCACCGGCAAACTCGCGGTGGTTGAAGCCCTGCTCGCCGCCGGCGCGGATACGCATCTGCACACCCCGGATGGACTCGATGCCCTGGAGTTCTCCTCCACGCTGCCCGTGCTCAAACGACTGAAGGCCGCTTCTGCGATGCATTAACATGTCTGCAAGAAAGAAAAATCGATAAAACAAATTGGAGTAAGCTATGAAAACTGAAGATAAAATCCGTGCACAACTCGCCGAAAATCCGATCATCCTTTACATGAAGGGTGTACCCGAAGCCCCGGAGTGCGGCTTTTCGGCCAAGGCCGTGGCGGCCATCAAATCAACCGGCGTGGACTTCGCCTATGTGAACATCCTTGCAGCCCCCTTCATCCGGGAAATGCTGCCGAGCATCTCCGACTGGCCGACCTTTCCACAACTGTTCGTTAAAGGCGAGCTGGTCGGTGGCTGTGATATCATCGTGGACATGGCCGAAAGCGGAGAGCTGAAACCCCTGCTCACCGGCGCGGCATCCTAGCATGGAAGCCGAACTGGTCAGGCGCCGCATACTGGGCGTCTACGGCGATGCGAAAGTGTTCATCGAAGGTGAAGGATGCAGCCTGGAAGTCCGCATCATCTCCGACGGCTTCACCAACATGCCTGTTTTGAACCGGCAAAAATCGATTATGAAACTGTTTGAAACGGAGTTGGCCAGCGGCGCCCTGCATGCACTCTCAATTAAGGCCAGAACACCTGCCGAAGCCAACGCATCCGTCTCGGGGCTGGTTCAACTCGACATGTGAAGATTCTTTGCAACCGGGGTTGAGCCGGCCCGTTAAGTGCTCGGCTCATCCTCGGGAGCGAAGCACACCTTGAAATCCGCGCAGGCATCGCAGGTCGGTGCCGGGCAGGCGATAATACCCTCGCGTTCACAAAGCTGTTTATAGATGAATTTTTTCCATTTCATGTCGCGGGCATTGCGCTCTGCCAGCGGCGGGAAGTTCGCCTGCATCATGGCGCTTAGATCCCTGCGACAGAACAGTCCCAGATCCTCCCACAGATGATGATGCCCCGCACAGCCGGCGATCACTATATCTGCGATCCATACCCGCTGCTCGTCGGTGTCCGCATAATTCTCTGCGAATAGCGCGGCCAGTTCCTGACGCTCCGGCATATCGCTCAATGGATCCCCGCCACCCCCTCGCGTGCGCGGAAGTGAAAAATCCGGAAAGAATCGCCGCATCATGGCTGCAAAGGATTCGGGGGTGAGGCCCATACGCTCGGGCAGCACCCCCTCTCCCGTCAGCCAGGATGCAAGCATGGACGCCAGGTAAACGGCATTCTCCCCGCCTGTTGATGTTGCCATCAGCTCGGAGAAAACCATCTGCCGGGCTTCCGGCATCCGATCAGTATTCGACAAGCACATCCTCATCGCGAACGATCATCTGGCAGGCCAGGCGCCACGGGGACGGAAGATCGTCAACTTCCATCTTCTGGATCTCGGCCCGGGTCAGCTTGCCGTGTTCAACCAACACGGATTTCTCCTTGTCGGTCAGCGGCCCGCCCATGCGAGCCTTCGCGGAAAGCGGCGAAACCTTGATGATGCAGGTGCCGCAATCACCATCGCCGCAAGAGAAGTCGATCGGAATCTGGTTCGCCTTGGCGATCTTCAGCACTGTTTCGGTATGGCTGCCGGCTGTGGCATAGACGGTCTTGTCCTTATAGCCGGGATTGGTAAAGGTAATATTTGCCATGCTCTATCTCCTTATGCCGGCCGGACGACGATGTCGCCAAGAATCTGGGCCTGGCAGGCCAGACGGCAATGCTTGCCGGCCATGTTTTCACGCAGCACCTTTTCTTCGACAACAGACGGTTCGGACAGGTTGTTCCAGCCCTCCTCCACCTTCATCATGCAGGTACCGCAATCACCTTCGCGGCAACCGTAGATCAGACCGGCCCCCACCTTCTCGGAAAGCTCGATCACGCGCGTTCCGACCGGAACCATCACCGTGACCCCGATATCGAGAAACGTCACTTTTGCTTTTGCCATGTTAACCTCCTTTCAAATTAACCCCTCACGGGGCACAGCATTTCACTGTTCATCACGGAGACGGGACGACCGTTTCGGTCAGGCCATCTCCACAATCCTGTCTTCCTGCATGCCGGTCAGTTCACGGGCGATGGCGTGACCGAACTTGTCGCACGCCGCAAGCTCTTCGGACGTAGGTATCAACTTGATGCGCAGACCCTCGACCGGCACGCGCATCTTCAATCCGCGCAGGCGTTCCTCGACCATACGTACCGCCTCACCGCTCCAGCCGTAGGAACCGAACACCGCTGCCAGCTTTCCGCGTGTCGGTATCACGGCCAGCGAGGACAACAGATCCCAGACCGGCTTCACGGCATCGCCATTGATGGTTGGGGTGCCGATCAGGATGGCATCGGCCTCTTCGATCAGGTCCACAAAAGGTGCGACTTCGCCGCCTTCCAGGTCGTACATGGATGCGCGCACGCCCTCGACCTCGCTGACTGCCGCATAAACGGCCTCGGCCATACGGGCCGTGCTTCCGTAAGCGCTGATGTAAAAGATAAGCAGGGTTTTTTCATGTCCTGTTTCGCTATGCAGCATGGGTGAGGAAAGCCGCCGGTAATGTGCCGGGTACTGCTTCGGCCGGTCGCGCAGAATCGGACCGTGCGCGGGTGCAATGCAGTGCAGGTCCAGCGGTTCGATGAGTTCAAGAGCCTGCACCACGAATTCACGGAACGGTCGCATGATGTGCGCGTAGTAGTATTCGAACGAGAAACGGAAATCCCCAACGCTGTCGTTGAACAAGCGCGCATCGCAATAATGGCAGCCGAACACATCACCGGAGAACAGGACCCGTTCCTCTACCAACCATGTGCACTGCGTATCGGGCCAATGCAGATAAGGTGTATGCAGGAAGCTCAGCGTGCGATCACCCAGACTGATCGAATCACCGGTCATCACCGGGGTGAATTCAAAGGCATCGTGTTTGAGAAGCGCCTTGAGCATGGTCTGCGCACGCTGCGAAATAAACAGTCGCGCCTGCGGGGCGCGACGCATCAATTCAGGCAATGCTCCCGAATGATCCGGCTCAAGATGATTGAGCACGATATACTTGATCTCGCTGTAATCGGTCACACTCTCCAGACGCTGGAAGAACACATCGGAGAAGCCTTCCTTGACGGTATCGATGACAGCCACGCCTTCGCTGCCGCGCACCACATAGGCATTGTAGCTGGTACCGTTGGCGGTCTTCAGGATGATGTCGAAGCTGCGCAGCGTCGGGTCCAGCGCTCCGATCCAGTGCACACGATCAGACAAGGCGACTGCCTTGTCCTGCAAACCGGGAGCAGTCACAGGCTGCAACGCCGCATCATTCACGGTAACGGCTCGGAAATGGCACAGGGATGACTCCCGGACTGTGTGCATGTCTGCACATCACCATCCGCATGCGGCGAGGATTCTCCGAACACGCACAACAGCGCATCTTCGTCGAATCCGCACATAAATTTCCCGTCGCAGCGGATCAGCGGACGGCGGATCAGCAGGGGATCGGCCAGCATCAGATGCAACGCCTCATCCTCCGCCAGTCTCTCCGGCACAATCTCGCCGCTCCTGATGCGTGGCGCCGATGCATTAAACCACGCGAACACAGGCATCTCCCCGAAATACGGACGCAGCCCCGCAGCCGTCCATGGCTCGCTCAGCAGGTTCATCTCGACAAGACGATGGCCGGCCTGTTTCAGCAGCTTCTTCTGCCGCGTATTGTTGATGCAGCCCGGCTTCTCGTAGAAGGTGATAAGTGCCACGACGATTACCTTGCCTGAATCTCCGCCATCGCCTCCGCCAGTTTTTCAGGCGGGATACCGGTCAGGGAGCCCGGAGGATTCATCGCCTCCCCGAAGTGATCGAGGATCGCACCCTCGATCGGACAGATACTGGCGCACTGCGGCTGGGCGAAATCACCCTCGCACTCGGTGCATTTACCGGCATCGATCATGAAATGTGGCCTGGCATCATAGATCGCATCGCTCGGGCACACCGGCAGGCAGGCCCAACAATTCACGCAGGATTCGATAATGGATAACGACATACTGCCTCCTTACGCCGCAGCCGCGGCTGCATTTTCCGCGAGCATTCCGGCTGCACCCATTTCTTCATAGACAGCGGCCACCGCCTCCTCGATGGGCTCCATGGCGTGTTCGCCATTCGGCCGGATGCCGGCTTTTTCGAGTTCGTCCCACGGTTCGAAGCCGATCTTCGAACACAACACCACTTCGCAGCCCGAAAGCGCGCGGATCGTCGTGGTCAGTGCACTTTCCTTCTCACCGCAGGTGTCGTCACCGATGCAATACTGATCCGCCTTGCGATGCCCGATGAAGCGCACCCCTGCCGGAGATGCCTCGTAGACAAGAAACTCTCTGGCATGACCGAAGTGCTGATTGATCACCCCGCTGCCCGTGGTGGCCACGGCCATCAGCACCGGACGGCTGGTCGCCGGTACATTGATGCCCGCAGGCGCGGCCCTGCCTTCTTCCTCGGCCAAAGCCCTGGCGATGGACTGGTGCACAGCGGCACGCCTGACCATGGCCTCGGCGTAATCGATCTCCATGTCCTCGATCTTGTCCATGGTGAATTCCTCACCACGATCCTCGCCCAGCATGCCCACCGCATCGGCGCGGCACTGGCGGCAGTGGCGCATCATGTTCATATCGCCGGCACAGGCATCCTGCAGGTCGGACAGCTCTTCGGGAGACGGGCCGCGCTGACCCATCACACCGTAGAAAGTGCCGTGCTCGGCTTCGGCGATCAGCGGCATCACATTGTGCAGGAATGCACCCTTGGCCTTGACGATGCGCGAGACTTCCTTGAGATGCTCATCGTTCACGCCGGGAATCAGCACGGAGTTGACCTTCACCAGAATGCCCCGCTCGACCAGCATCTCCAGTCCCTTCTGCTGTTGCTCGATGAGAATCTTTGCGGCCTTCACGCCCTTGATCCGGCGGTTGTTCCAGTAGATCCACGGATAGATCTTCGCGCCCACCTCCGGATCGACACAGTTGATGGTGATGGTCACATGATCGATGTTGTGTTTTGCCAGTTCGTCCACGGCATCCGGCAGGGCCAGACCGTTGGTGGACACGCACAGCTTGATGTCCGGCGCTTTCTCGGAAAGCTCGCGAAAGGTTTCAAAGGTACGCTCGGGATTGGCCAGCGGGTCGCCGGGCCCGGCAATGCCCAGTACCGTCATCTGCGGGATATTGGCGGCCACAGCCATGGTCTTCTTCACTGCCTGCGCAGGTGTCAGCAGCTCGGAGACCACGCCCGGACGGGATTCGTTGGCGCAATCGTATTTACGATTGCAGTAATGGCACTGGATGTTGCAGGCGGGCGCCACGGCCACATGCATGCGGGCAAAGTAATGATGTGCCTTCTCGGAATAGCACGGGTGATTCTCCACCTTCTCGCGAATATGATCGGGAAGCCGGTTCACCTGATCGTCGGTCGAACCGCATGAGCCGGCAGAACAACCACCTGCAGGTTTATCCTCATTCTTTTCCTGTCCCAGTACCATCAACTCCATGGCGACCTCCAGTGTCATTGTCGCCCGCTAAAAAGCGGATCATCGACCTGTCACTGCAAGACCTGTGCCTTGAGGCA
Organism: Zetaproteobacteria bacterium CG06_land_8_20_14_3_00_59_53; assembly: GCA_002779605.1. Classification (GTDB taxonomy): domain Bacteria; phylum Pseudomonadota; class Zetaproteobacteria; order Mariprofundales; family Mariprofundaceae; genus UBA1543. The sequence goes on from PEWE01000002.1 coordinate 131,373, forward strand.
TGCCTGCGTTAGTTACTGATTTTGCATGGTTTTTTTATATTGCGTGATGCGAGTGTCACGAACGTTACAGACAATCGCGTGTCGTTTGTCCGATTCCGCACAGTCCTGTACATCAGACAGTGCGACGACTCCGCCGCACGGGCGGCCGTCAGATCTTCTGCACCTTGATGTTCAGCGTCTGGATGCGATAGGCGATCTGGCGCGGGGTCATATTCAGCAATCTGGCGGCCTTGGCCTGCACCCAACCGGATTGTTCGAGAGCCGCCACCACCCGCTCGCGCTCGTCGAGTTCCGGATCATCGAAATTCACGGTCGCTTTCTTGCGCGACGGTGCCTTCAATCCCTGGTCGAACAGCTTCTCTTCGATGCCCGTCAGACCTATGGCCTGCGCATCGATCTCGCTCTCGTTGCACATCACCGCAGCACGCTCGAGGCAATTCTCCAGTTCGCGCACATTGCCGGGCCAGTTGTAGCGCATCAGCACACGGATGGCGCTGTCACTCACAGTTAACTTGCGGCGCTGCTGGCGGCTGATCTTATCCACCAGATAACGGGCCAGATCGGGGATGTCTTCCACCCGCTCGGAAAGCGAAGGAAGGTAGATCGGCATGACGTTCAGACGGTAATAAAGGTCCTCGCGGAATTCCCCGGCGGCCACCTCCTGCTCAAGGTTGCGGTTGGTCGCAGCCACCACACGCACATCCACCTTCATGGTGCGCGTACCCCCGACACGTTCGAACTCGCCCTCCTGCAGAACGCGAAGCAGTTTGGCCTGAAATGTCGGGGAAATCTCGCCGATTTCATCGAGAAATATCGTGCCGCCATCGGCCTGCTCGAAGCGCCCCTTGCGCTGATTCACAGCACCGGTAAAGGCGCCCTTTTCGTGTCCGAACAATTCGGACTCCAGCAGATTGTCGGGCAGAGCCGCGCAGTTGAGCTTGATAAAAGGATCGCTGGATCTGGGCGAATTGAAATGGATGGCATTGGCGATCAGTTCCTTGCCTGTACCGGACTCCCCGCGGATCAGTACAGTAGTATCCCACTTGGAAACCTGCCGCACCTGCTCGAATACCCGTCGCATCGGCTGGGTGTGTCCGACGATATTATCGAGACCGTAGTTGCCCTGCACGGCCTGCCGCAGCTGATCCCGCTCGCTGGTCAGTGTGCGCTTCTCGCTTTCCACCTCCCAGGACAGACGTACCGACTGCGCAATGAGGCTGGCAACCATTTTCAGGAAACGGGAGCGGTCATGCAGCAGCATGACCCGTCCGGGAGCGGGCTGGGCGGCGATCACCCCCACCGGGTCAAGATCGCCGATGGTGATCGGCTCGGCAAGGAAAGGCAGCTTGGGATCGTACAGGCCGAGGCGATCAAGAAATTCGGGTTCCTCTTCCAGCCGTTCGATAATTGTGGATTGGCCGTCCTCGATGGTCGCGCCGACAATGCCCTCGCCCGGCTGATAGGTCACCTCGCCCGCTTCGGCCGTATCCAGCCCGTGCACGGCACGCACCCGGAGATTGCCGTTGTCGCGGTCGATAAGCGCGATCATGCCGCGCTCCATGCCGGTTTCGTCGTTAAGCACCTCGAGCACGGCCTTCATGGTCTCGTGCAGGTTCAGCGAACGGCTGAGCACCCGTCCGACCTTGTACAAGGCCTCCAGTTCTCCCTCGATCAGTCCGTTGCGGTCCAGAAAGCCGAGGTCACGGTCAAATTTCGGGGAGCTCATATGCCATCCCCGTAGCTGTCGGCATGGTTGGAAAACTGCAGGCGCAGGCACACACCGCCGAGAACACTGTTCTCCACCCAGATCATTCCACTATGCTCGCTGATGACATTCTGGCAGGTCGGAAGCCCCATCCCGGAAGCACTTTCGTCACGCTTGGTGGTGAAGAACGGCTCGAAGATACGCCTGCGCTGATCCTCGGGAATGCCCGGACCGCTGTCGCAGATATGCACCTTGATCATCCCGTCTCCGGACTCGGTGCGTACGCGCAGTTCGCGATGCCTTCCTTCCGTCCGCTCCAGCGCGTCCAGCGCGTTGTCCACCAGTTGCTTGAAGGCACCGCGCAGCTTCCATGCACGCCCCTGCATCAACGGGAGATCCGTCTCGGGCAGCCAGTCGAGCACCACACCCAGCTGCTGGATACGTTCGCCCGAAATACTGATCACGTCGCGCAGCAGTTCGTTCAGATCCACGCTGCTCACATCTTCGACAGGCTCGGCGGGCTTGCAGGCTTCCAGCATGGCCACGGTCTCGTGACCTGTGTCCAGCGCCTGGTCCAGCGCCTCGATCATCGAGGACGTACAGCCGCCCGGCTCTTCACGCTGCTTGAGCATCTGCACCACAGCCCCCATCACATTCAGCGGACCCTGCAACTGGAAGGCAGCCCCGGAGAGCACCTCGCGCAGGCTCTGGATAAGCTCCTGTTTGGCGAGAATGGCGCGCATGGCGTTGCTTCGCACCACATCCTGCTGCGCCTTCATATCCGTGATATCGCTCGCCACCAGCAGCAGGTGATCGGCATTGGCACGCTCGAAGAATGATTCGGCGCGTTCGTCGCTTTCCTTGAACCAGGTCCCCGAACAGGCATACCAGCGCGCCTTGCGCCCGTAAGACATCTCGATACACACTTCCATGGCGTTGAAATCACGCCCGACTGCCCGGCCGCCATGCTGTTTCTTCAAGGCATCAAGAATCAGGCGTGCAGGCTCACCGCCACGGCTGTCGGACATCAGTGCTTTGTATTCAAGATTATCCAGTTCGATACGCCCCTCGGTATTGAGTACGGCAATGGCCATCGGGGCAAGATTGATCACCGATTCGATCAGTGTTTTCTGGTTGAGCACCTGCTGTTCCAGCCGGTGCATATCGGTCACATCGCGGTGCATGCCGAGGTAATGCGTCACTTCACCATCCGCATTCAGCACCGGCGCAATGGTCACGTCTGCAAGATAGCGCGTGCCATCCTTGCGACGATTGACCAGCACCCCGTTCCAGGTCTTCTTCTGCTGCAGGCGACCCCACAGGGCCTGATACACCATCTTGGGGGTGTTATGGTCGGAGAGGATGGATTCATTCTTGCCGATCACTTCATCCGCTTCGTAGCCAGTGACCCGCGTGAATGCGTTATTGGCGTATATGATATTGGCCTTCAGATCGGTGATCGAGGTGGCGATCGTCGACTGCTCCACCACATGAAAGTAGAGATCACTCGGAACCCCGACGGGCATAGCATCGTGTGTCATGGGCAGATGCATCGCAAGCTGCGTGCCGGATTCATACAGGACGTGATTGCTTGCCATTATTACATTTCCGGATCGATTAAATTGTCGTATTTGCTACAATTTCTCCGGCCCCCCCCAGCAACTGTCGCAAACACCACACATTCAGACCTGCCTGTTTCTTATGCACCGGCACCGAAAAACGCCTAACAACAAGCCATTTCACAGCCTCGTTGCGCGCGACCCGCCAGTGGCACCGTTCCTGCGAATCGTGCGCATGATGAATAAGGAATCCATATCATGACCGACCTGCTACTGGTGATGATCGGCACTGCACTGGTCAATAATGTTGTACTGGTCAAATTTCTCGGCCTGTGCCCGTTCATGGGCGTGTCCAACAAGCTGGAGACAGCCATCAGCATGGGCTTTGCCACCACCTTTGTGCTGACCCTGGCCGCCATCTCCAGCTGGATGCTGGAAACCTTCGTGCTGGAACCCTTCGACCTGCTCTACCTGCGCATCATCTCCTTCATTCTGGTGATCGCCGCGGTGGTGCAGTTCACCGAGATGTTCATCAAGAAGATGAGCCCCGGCCTTTATCAGTTGCTTGGCATCTTCCTGCCCCTGATCACCACCAATTGCGCCGTGCTCGGCGTTGCCCTGCTCAGCGTGCAGCAGAAAAGCGGCTTCTTCGATGCCGCTGTGTACGGTTTCGGCTCGTCCATCGGTTTCACGCTGGTCATGGTGCTGTTCTCCGGACTTCGCGAGCGCCTCGCACTGGCCGATGTGCCGCGCAGCTTCGCCGGAGCCCCCATCGGAATCATCGTTGCATCGATTCTATCGCTGGCTTTCATGGGCTTCAGCGGCCTGCCAAGTCATTAGAGAGAGCACGGAGGTCAATCATGCTAGAAGGTATCTTCACCCTTACCATCCTCGGTCTGAGCCTCGGTCTGTTTCTGGGCCTTGCCGCCCGCTATCTGAAGGTCGGCGCTGATCCGATTGTCGAGGATATCACCGCCATGCTGCCCGGCTCGAACTGCGGCCAGTGCGGCTTTGCAGGCTGCGGTCAGGCCGCGGAGGCAGTCGCCGGCGGAACAGCTTCGCTGGATATGTGCCCGCCAGGAGGTAAAAGTCTGGTCGAAAGCCTTGCCGCGCGTCTCGGTGTGGATTGGGATTTCAGCAATTCCACGGCCAGCGAGCCAAGCGTGGCGTTTGTCGAGGAGGCCACCTGTATCGGCTGTGCCCGCTGTTTCAAAGCCTGCCCGACCGACGCCATCGTCGGCGCCCCCAAGCAGATTCATGCCGTGCTGAACAGCGCCTGTAACGGCTGCAGGCTGTGCGTTGATGTCTGCCCGACCGAATGCCTGCAAATGATCGAGGTACAAACCACTCTGGAAAACTGGCGCTGGCACAAGCCTCTTCCGCAGCTCGCACAGCTCCGGCCGGTGTTGGCCCGGGCACAGGCGGCCTGAAATGGCAGGCTTTCCGATTCGCGGAGGGGTGCATCCAGAAGAGCGTAAACTCACCTCGGATATCACCATCATGCGCGTGCCCACTCCAGGGCGCCTGATCCTGCCGCTGAAGCAGCATATCGGTGCTCCGGCCAAGCCATGCCGCGTACCCGGCGAGATTGTCTACAAGGGTGCACTGGTCGCCCGCGGTCAGGGCAATGTATCGGCGCATATCCACGCCCCCTGCTCCGGCTATGTGGAAGACATCATCGACTGGCCGGCTCCGCATCCCTCCGGTTTGCCCACCAAGGCCATGGTGGTGATCAACGATGGCCGGGAGATTCGCGAGGATGTCTCTGTCCCGGTGAATCCGTTCTACCTGCGTCCCGAGGTCATTGCCGAGCGCGTCGCCCAATCCGGCGTGGTCGGCCTCGGCGGAGCCACCTTCCCCGCCGCGGTCAAACTCACCCTCGGGCAGAGCCATCGCACCCCGGTATTGATCATCAACGGTTGCGAATGCGAACCGTATCTCACCTGCGACGACCGCCTAATGCAGGAGCGCACGCAGGATGTGATGGGCGGCATCAGCATTCTGGCGCAGGCCCTGAACGGCCCGGAAACCATCATCGCCATCGAGGAAAACAAGCCAGAGGCCATCCGTCTGATGCATAAGGCTGCGGAAAAGTTCGGCAATATCAGAGTCATGCCCGTCCCGACACGTTACCCGATGGGCTCCGAGAAGCAGCTGATCGAGTTCATCACCGGCAGGCAGGTGCCGGCCGGCAAACTCTCTGCGGACATCGGCGTGATGCTGCACAACATCGCCACCGCCTATGCCGTGAACCGCGCCGTGCGCGAGGGCAAGCCGCTGACCACCCGTATCGTCACCGTGGCCGGCGAGGCGATTGTCCGTCCGGGCAACTATGAGATTCCCCTCGGCATGTTGATATCCGATCTACTGGAATTCTGCGGCCTGAAAGAGGACCCGGCGCGCATCGTCATGGGCGGACCGATGATGGGTCAGGCCATTCCGCATGCCGGCATCCCCGTGACCAAGGGGTGCAACGGCGTGCTGGCCATGAGTGCCGCAGAGGTGGCGCGTCGTGTGGAACATCCGTGCATCCGTTGCGGCACCTGCGTGGATGCCTGCCCGATGGGGCTGTCGCCTCTCACCATGGCCAGACTGCTCATGCGCGACAAGCTCGATGCGGCCGTGGATATCGGCCTGAAGGACTGCATTCTGTGCGGTTCCTGCTCGTTCGCCTGCCCGTCCGGCATCCCGCTGGCGCACTATTTCAACTACGGCAAGGGCGAGCTGGTCAGCCGCGCGCAGCAGAAGCAGAAGGATGACGAGATCAAGCGCTTGATTCTCGGCCGTCAGGTTCGCATGGAACGGCAGGAGAAAGAGCGTGAGGAGGCGATGGCCAGGCGCAAGGCGGAAATCGCCGCCCGCAAGGCCGCGCAGGCAGCCGCAGAGCAGGCCGACAAGCCCATGGAGGTCGCCTGATGATTATCCCGCCCTCCTCGCCGCATATCGCCGGTCCGAACAGCGTACAGACGGTCATGCTAATGGTGTTGCTGGCGCTGCTGCCGGGCACGATGTCGGGCATCTATCAGTTCGGCTGGCCTGCGCTTTTCCTGTTCCTGATCACCAGTGCCTCGGCAGTGGCCTTCGAGGCCACCTGTCTGAAGATTGCCGGTAAACCCGTCAGCTTCTTCTGCATGGATCTTTCGGCGCTTGTCACCGGCTGGCTGCTGGCCATGACCCTGCCGCCTTGGGCACCGTGGTGGATCGGCGTGCTGGGCAGCTTCTGCGCCATCGTCATCGGCAAACATGTGTTCGGCGGGCTCGGTCAGAATCTGTTCAACCCGGCCATGCTGGCGCGCACCATCCTGCTGGTGTCTTTCCCGCTGGAGATGACCACCTGGATTGCGCCGCGCCCCTTCGGCACCCCGCAAAGCCTCGATGTGAGCGCAGGCTGGAGCATCACCGCCAACGGCATTCCCAACCTCGATGCGGTAAGCAGCGCCTCGGTATTGGGTCATGTGCGCACCGAGATCGGCATGGGGCATCAATTGCCGGACATCCTTGTCTCGATGTACGACCCGGTGGCATCCGCCGTCGGCTCGATCAGCGGCAGCCTGGGTGAAACCTCCGCCGTGCTTTTCCTGCTGGGCGGACTGTTCCTGATGGCAAAGAAAATCATCTCCTGGCATATCCCGGTGGCGCTTCTCGGCAGCGTGGCCGTGCTCGCCGCGATCTTCCACCTGATCGACCCGCTGCGCTACGGCGACCCACTGTTCCATCTGCTCAGCGGCGGCCTGATGCTCGGTGCCTTCTTCATCGCCACTGATCCGGTCACTTCCCCTGTATCCTCAATGGGGAAAATAGTGTTCGGCGCCGGCTGCGGCCTGCTGCTGTTCATCATCCGCAACTGGGGCGGCTACCCCGAGGGCATGGCCTTCGCGGTGCTGCTGATGAATGCCGCCACGCCGTTGATCGATCACTATATCAAGCCGCGCATCTACGGACACGAAGGCTCCGCCATCGGCCGTTACTTCCGTCAGTTGAAGCGGGGTTGAGACGATGCACGAACCGAATCAGATCAAACCACCCGCAGACAGCAAGCCGACTGGGGGCATCAAGCAAAAGATGGCCTATCACCCTGCCCTGCTCGGCGGCATCGCATTGATCGCCGGCGCACTGCTGGTGTTCGCCGACGCAGGCACCAAGGGAGAGATCGCCGCGCGTCAGGCCGAAGATCTGCGCGCCTCCCTCACCCAGGTGGTCGGCGATGATGTGCACGACAATGCCCTGCTCTCCGACACCATCGTGCTGCATGCCCCGCTGGAATTCTCCGATGCCTCGGGCGTGAAGTTCTACCGCGCGCGCAAAGACGGCAAGGTGGTTGCTGCTGCCTTCGAGGTGGTCGGCATGGGGTACAGCGGCGAGATACGCATCATGATGAGCGTGCAGACGGATGGCACGATCATGGGTGTGCGCGTCATCCAGCATGCCGAAACACCCGGCCTGGGCGACAAGATCGAGGCCAGGAAGACCGACTGGATCAAGCGCTTTACCGGGCTTTCACTGGGCAACCGGACCGAGGCACAGTGGAAGGTGAAGAAGGACGGCGGCGAGTTTGATCAGTTCTCCGGAGCCACCATCACACCGCGTGCCGTGGTGCGCGCCGTGCACAAGGGCCTGGCCTATTTCAACGCCCACAGGGCGGAAATCCTTGATACGAAGACGCTTCCCGGCGGTCCGGATGCGGAGGTTCCCCATGGCTGATTACCGCCAGATCATGCGCGACGGCATCTGGGAGAATAATGCGGTACTGGTGCAGATGCTGGCGCTCTGCCCGCTACTGGCTGTCACCAGCACAGCCACCAATGGCCTCGGCATGGGGCTGGCCACAACAGCCGTGCTGCTGACCTCGAATCTGGTGGTCTCCGCTCTGCGCAACATCATCAGTAACGAGGTGCGCATCCCGGTGCTCATCCTGCTGATCGCCAGCATCGTCACGCTGGTGGATCTTGGCATGAACGCCTTCATGCACGACCTGCACAAGGTGCTCGGCCTGTTCATTCCGTTGATCGTCACCAACTGTGTGATTCTGGCTCGCGCCGAGGCGTTCGCCTCCAGGCAATCACCGGCGGCCGCGTCGCTCGACGGCCTGATGACCGGACTGGGATTCACGCTGGTGTTGGTCGTGCTCGGTGGAGTCCGCGAGATCATCGGCAGCGGCACATTGTTCTCGCATGCATCCCTGCTCCTGGGTAACAGCTTTTCCTTTCTCGATATCACCCTCATCGAAGGCTATCGCGGCTTTTTGCTGATGATCCTCCCCTCCGGCGGCTTCCTGGCCCTGGGATTCCTGCTGGCCGGCAAGAAGTGGCTGGACCTGCGCAAGCAGGACCGTGAAGCCGAGGCGACAAGGCGGGCCAAAATCGCCACCATCAATGCCATGAGCGACGAGGAAATCATGCAGCAAGGAGAGCCCTCATGAACGTGAGCCTGGCCCTGGTGGAGGGTAGCAAGCAGATCTGGCGCAAGATGGAGGTGCCGGAAGGATGCACGGTCAATCAGGTCATCACGATGTCCGGCATCCTTGAAGAGCTGGCCATCGGGCTGGAGGGCCGCGAGGTCGGCATCCACGGCAGGCTCGCCGAGCTTTCCGATACGCTGAAGGAAGGCGACCGTATCGAGATCTACCGCCCCATCACCGCCGACCCGGCCACCGTCAAGCGGCGCTCCATCCCCACCGCGCAAAGTTAGTCAGATCAACGATCAAACCGGACATGAGGGGCCGCCCGGCCCCTGATGCATCACCCGAGAAAAATATACCCAAAAGGAGTTTCAACAATGAGCGTACTGGTAGGAAAACAGGCACCTGATTTCACCGCTGCCGCCGTGCTGGCGGACGGCACGATTCAGGAGGATTTCAGCCTGTCGCAATTCAAGGGCAGGTATGTGGTGCTGTTCTTTTATCCGCTGGATTTCACCTTCGTCTGCCCCTCCGAGCTGATCGCCTTCGATCACCGCATCAAGTTCTTCGAGGAACTCGACGTGCAGGTGATCGGCTGCTCGATCGATTCGCAGTTCACCCACAGCGCATGGCGCAACACCGATGTGAACGACGGCGGCATCGGCCCCGTGGCCTACCCGCTGGTAGCCGATGTGAAGCACGAGATCTGCAAGGCCTATGATGTGGAGTTCGATGCAGCAGGCGTGGCCTTCCGCGGCTCCTTCCTGATCGGCAAGGACGGCATCGTGCAGCATCAGGTGGTGAACAACCTGCCGCTGGGCCGCAATGTGGATGAAATGCTGCGCATGGTGGATGCCCTGCAATTCGCCGAGGAACACGGCGAGGTCTGCCCCGCCGGCTGGAACAAAGGTGACCCCGGCATGGTCCCCGACGCCAAGGGCGTTGCGACCTACCTCACCGAAAACGCCATCAACCTATAAACCTAACCACACCCAACCAAGGGGGCCGGATTCCGGCCCCTTTTTCAATGACAGCCTGGCCTGACCCATTGATATCGGTGGGTCCCCCCACACCCCCTCCCGATTTGATGACCGCCCTATGCTCCAGAGCTCAAGAAGTAGGTGTACCCAATTTCTTGGGTTAAAATGGAACGGTAAATGAGTTCTGGGACAGTATACTTATTCGCCTAAGTGATTGCTGTCCTGTTCCCGCCTACTTCGATCTACCTGGCGGAATACGCATCCATGTGAGCCCGGGGTCTCGTTCCACTTCGACATTATTTGCCGTCAATCGATAGGTCAGCCAGCAACAGTCCCGGGGATTGGATAAAACATTCCGGTTCAGGATGCCGAAGCTCTCACCGCAACAGCGAACCGATTGGCTGACCAGGCCGGGATGACCCTCACGGTGAAGCCGCGCCCCGACATCCTGTGTAAAGGCATAGCTGTCCGGAGCGACGAGAGCGGGATAGTCGGCTGCCTTCTGGCGCAGATCGACGAGCGCGGCATCGCATTGAACCCAATATACCCTGCGCTCGCCCGTGATGCTTTCCCGCGACCCGTCGCGCACCAGTGCATCGAATCCCGCATCGGCAAGGATGCCCGATCGCCAGTGGTGGACGGTTTCATGCACCGACGTTTCTACCGAGTCCGACCCATACCAGATGCCGAATGTGCCGTCGCTGAAGCGGCTGGCTGCCCAGTGTCGAAACGGAAACTCGATGGCATTGAACCAATCCGATTCCTCGAACGGTCGATCGATGATCGGGCGCTGTGAATCATAGCCCGATAGCTTGATACTCATTTCATACTGCTGGGCCACCTGCCAATCGGCGGGATCGTCGGATAGATCGTCGAACAGATCCTGCGACACCCGGATAGACTTGATGTTGCGAGCCAGTGACTGGTGAATATCGGCCAAACTCAGCCCGGCAAACAGGAGATCCATCAGATGCCCCGGTTGCGATCCAGATAGGCGCGCACCATCAGCATGCCGAGAAAGCCAAAATCCTTGATGACTTCCACGGGGGATCGTCCCTCGAAGGCCCGATTGCGACTGGTCATCCACGCATAGGCAAGATCACGATCCTGAGGGAAAATCAGTCGAAGGTTTTTATGGATAGCCAGGATATGGCCTACCCGCTCAAGAAGATCACGACTGGCGGCCAAGGGCTCGCCACGACGATAGCGGCTCAGGGCCGCCCGATTGCCGGCGGAGAGTCCGAGCATGGAAAGCTGGTCGTCGCTACCGATCTGCCAAAGCTCGAATGCCTTGCTCACCATACGAGCCAGCGCTCCACGATCCTGACCCTGCACTTGGTCGATTACTGCTGCCTGAGGCATGGCACACCTCCTTGTATATTGGTAATTGTAACCAATTATGTTGCATATGCAACACGTTAGCTTGTCAGGGGTTGAAATGCCTAGAAGGACTCTTCCGTCTGACCGGCGAAGTGACCTTCGTATTTTTCGTTGCCTTCCAGTCGCTGGAACACGAACTGGCAGATCGGTATGCCCGGATAGACTTCTAAAGGAGCCGGGCCGAAGTTGCTCATTTCCAGCACCTGCTGGCTGTCGATGCCGGGGCCCATGAACGGGGCGCTGATATGCACCATCAGGCCGAGACGGGCGAAACGGCTGCGGCCTTCCAGCCAGCCGCAAAGACCCGGGCCCAGGCGCAGGCGCTCCCTGGTAATGCCAAGGATCGTTTCGCCCGGCATGATGAGGATGTGCTTGTCCTCCGGCACCTCCATCTTGTCCGTGAACTCGCGGTAATCGGTGTTTTCCCGCACCTCGACAACCTGATGCACCTTGCGGAACACGCGAAAGGTGCCGGCAAGCGTCAGATCGACGGAGGCCGGCCCCACCAGCTCGGGTGTGAAGGGTGTGATGGATATCGCGCCCGCTTCGATGGCTTGCAGAATGGCTTGTCTTCCGAGTACGGACATGGGTCCCTCCAGATGGTGCAGCGCCTGATCCACGGCACGCGCGAGTCTTAGTATAACCCAAACAAAAGGGGCCGGTATTCCGGCCCCTCTGCATCATCGAATGTCGGAGGAATCGGCTCAACGCCCCCGGCCTGCTCCCATGCCCTGGCCGCCGCCCATTCCCATGCCCTGACCGCCGCCCGGTCCCTGACCCTGCCGCATGCCCTTGCCGCGCTCGCCGACCTCGTCGGGAATCGATTTGCCCTGCTCTTTGGCGCGCTCCTTCATCTGCTCGTGCTTCTCGGCGCGGTATTTCTCGCGCTCCTCGTCACCCATGGTGCGCATCTTCTGGCGCTCCTGGGCGCGCTCCTGCTCGGTCATCAGTTCCCGACCATAGACGGTATCCTCCGCGCTTGCCGGCATGGATCCGGCCAGCGTACCGGCCGCCATGATGAGCAGCATCGCTAGGGTTTGTGTTCGCTTCATGACTGCTTCCTCCTTTCAATCGTCTGCCTGCATTATCCTACCCGGATCAAGCATGATAAATGCGGCGGATTGTCGCAGCCAGCGGAGGCTGGATAAGCCGAATGGGACCCGGTCCCAGCCTTCGAATGGTCAGGAAAGTGCGTCGTGGCCCTTGTCTATCAATTTGCAGATCAGGGAACCAATGGGGCGGGGTTTGGCGGGGGTTAGGGTCTGGCGCAGGTAGTCGGACACGGCGGTGAACGGGCTCGGCTCGGCGGTGAGTACCACCTCGATACCGCGATGCTGCATCTTATCGCTGAAGCTCTTCCCGGCGCTGGCGCCGATCATCACGCCGCAGGCCTCCAGCGGGTGCGGGGCATGGTCCTTGTAGTGGTGGAACACGAACTCTTTCGTCAGCTTCACGCGCTCCATCTCGTAGATATCGTAATTCTCCGATGTATCGGCGGGGCGGGCCTCGAAAACGATCCAGTCGGGACATTTGCCGATATGACCGGCCACATTCAGGCCGTCGCGGCTGGCAACCGCGATACGGAAGGAATCGCCCTTACTCACTGGCAAACAGGCTCCTGATCCATTGCTTCTGCGCGCTGCTTCTGCGCGATTGCAGCAGATGATCGCGGATGGAGTCCGCAGCTTCTTTAAGCGGGACGATGCCTGCCGGATGGATGCGCTCGCAACGCAGGATATGCATGCCGATCGGGGATTCGATGATGGCGCTGTCCTCCCCCTCCCCCATGGCGAACAGCATGCGATCCAGCTCGGCATACAACTTGCCCTGCGGCAATTTGCCGAGCACACCGCCTTCCAGTGCCGTGGGGCATTCGGAATGCTTCAGGGCAAGATCGGCAAAACTCCCGGGCCTGCCCTGCAACTCCCCGGCAATCTTCTTCAGGCGGGCGCGCACGGCCTTGCGACGGTTTTCGGGGAACTGCGTGTTGATGGTAATCAGGATATGGCGCGCTTCGCGCAGCTCGTCGTGCGTGAACTTGTCCGGATTCGCCAGATAGAAGGCCTCGACATCGGCATCGCTCACCGTCACTGCCTCGGCTACGACCTGCATGATCTTCTCCACGCGCAGCTTTTCCTCCACCGCCGATGTCAGCGTGGATTCGTTCATGCCGTTTTTGAGCAGGTCTTCGAGGAATGCGGTGTGGCTGTCGTAGGCGGCCCTCAGCCCCGCCAGAGCCTCATCCAGCTCTTCCTGCGTCACCCCGATGCCATCGGCTTCCCGCGATTCAAGGATGCGGGCCTGCAGCAGGCTTTCCTTGCCGGCCAGGGCCACGGCCTCCTGCCATTGCGCCTCGTCCAGCTCACTCGGGGCCTTACCGAACAACTGCGCTGCAGCATTGAGCAGCAGATAGGGATCCACGGCCTCAACCATGCTCCGCCTCTTCTTCCGGCAGGGCCCGCGCCGCCAGCTTCTGGCGCTGCAACTCGCCGGGATTGGCGGTGTCTTCCTCAAGCGCCCTTTCCGGCACCAGCAGGGTGCGGCCCGGGAAGCGCACCTCGTAGGCCACGCCACCGGTACGGTTGCGCTCCACATAGAGGATTTCGCCGGAATCGCCCTTATCGACAATCACCTCGCCATAGATCGCCAACTGCATCCTGGCCAGCACCCGGTCGCGGAACTCGAACAGGCTGGGCACCCAATGATCGCTGGCCGGAATCAATTCCTCCTGCCGGCAACCCACCACCCTGTCCTGATCGACGAAATGCACGGTGTAAATGATCTGATCCTGCAGAAAACTGCCGACATCGCGCACATGCCCGATACTCCCGCGGCGCACCAGCAGCTGACCGGTCTCAAGCCCCGGAAAGGTGCCGTCGTTGCGTACGTTGCGGATCACGCGCACCTCGTCGCCGAAATCGAACACCGGACGCATGCCTTAGCCCTTCAGCAAATCGTCCACCGAAACGAAGCTCGTCTGCGGCTCGTTCATGTGGAACACCTTGAACACCTTTTCAGTCTGTGCATCGGATGCGACGAAATCGTCGTAGGCCTTGCTCAACAGCAGCTTGTGACGCGCGAATCGCTCGGCGGTGTCCAGCTCCGCCAGATCGGCCTCGCCGGAGAGATAGACGTGGAAGCGTTGCAGGATATGCAGACGGTTCACATGCACCACGGCCGGATCGTAAGCCACGGCGAAAAAATCGAGGAAATCCTCGGCGCTGCTCAATTCTTCCATGTCTTCTTCAAAATCTTCCATATCCGACTCCTTTTATACCTTATGCATCCGAATCACGTATCCCACCGGTCCACCACCTGCAGAATGCCGCGCACGCCAAGACGGTCCCCGGCATCCAGATCCAGCACCTTCCTGAGACGCTGATGGCCCTCATCCCATCGCCCTGTGCGCAGGCAGATGAATCCGGCACCCTTGAGGGCCATCAGGTAGTAGCGCACGCGTGCCATATTCGACCCGCTGGCTTTCAGGGCTTGTAGCGAAACATCACGCCAGTCACCGTCGTATCCGAGTTCCCGACCGCTGACAGCAATGGTCTCATCGGCCACTTCCAGCGCCTCGTTCAGGCGATGCTGGTAGTAGTAATAGCGGTACAGCGCCACATGCACGACCGGATGCTCCGGCTGTTCCTTGTAGGCGGTCTGCAGCAGGGTTTCCGCCTCAGGCTCGCCGTAGGACTCTGCGGCCAGCCTGATCAGCTCCTCCACGTGACCGGGCAGCGGCTGATCGAAATACAGCTCCTGCGTGTCCATCTTCAGCAGGTCGGTCTGCACAAGCTCCGATTCGTTCTGACCGGCTACGCGCTGCAATGCTTTCACTGTACTCATCAGGCCGCCTCCTTCACCGGGTGAACCTCGCATACCAGTCCGGTCTCGCAGGCGGCGCAGCGATCCCGGCTGCCGACACCCACGGTGTCGCTGCCCAGCCGGGCCAGCTCCCCTTCCATCTGCTCGATACGCTCCAGCAGACATGACATGGCACGGCCCACCGGATCGGGAATCAGATGGTGATCCAGATCGATACCGAAGGGATTGGGATGACCGGCCGTCTTCACCTGCACCACCTTGCCGGGGATACCGACCACGGTGCAGCCGGCCGGCACATCCTCGATGACCACCGAATTGGCCCCGACACGCGCCCTGGCATGCACGGTGATCGGGCCGAGAATCTTCGCCCCTGCACCCACCATCACGCCGTGGCCCAGCGTGGGATGGCGCTTGCCCTTGTTCCAGCTGGTACCGCCCAGCGTGACTCCGTGATACAGCGTCACCTCGCGGCCGATCTCGGCGGTTTCCCCGATCACCACGCAGGCACCGTGATCGATGAAAAAACGCCGCCCGATGGTTGCACCCGGATGAATGTCCACATTGGTGAGCGCGCGCGCCACGAAGGAAATAAAACGAGCGGAAAGCCGCCAGCCGCGATGCCACAGACGATTGGCTATGCGGTGCATGATCACCGCATGCACGCCCGGATAGGTGAGCAGCACCTCGATCGTGGTTCGCGCCGCCGGATCGCGCTCGAACACGCATCCGACATCCTCTTTGAGTAGCTTGAACAGGCTCATCCTGCGACGTTGAGCTGCCATCAGCTCACCGCCTTGTTGCATGCCTGATGCGACATCGCATAAAGACTCAGCAGGTCGCTGGCTGTCGGGGTCCGTTTGCTGGTGGTGACAAAGCCGCGCACCAGATGCAGTAGCGGCGCGATCTCGCTGCTGTGCAACTCGATCCCGATGCGACTGTAGGCATATTGCACACCCCGGCTGCCGGAATGTTTGCCGAGCACCAGCGCATGCTCGCGCCCCAGCTCGGCCGGATCGATACCCTGATAGTTCAGCGGATCCTTGAGCAGCCCGTCCACATGGATACCGGCCTCATGGGTGAACACGCCCTCACCGACCAGACTCTTCTGCCAGGACAGCTTGCGCCCCGAGGCGCCCTCGACAAAGGCAGAGAGTGTCGAGAAGCCTTTCAGCGACACACCCGTATCCAGCCCGTAAAGATGTTTCAGACCGGCGGCGACCTCTTCCAGCGGGGCGTTGCCGGCGCGCTCGCCAAGTCCATTGACCGTGGTATTGATATGCGTGGCACCGGAAACGGCGGCGGCCAGCGAATTCGCCGTGGCCAGTCCGAGATCGTCATGCGCATGCATCTCGATCTGCATATCGCTGTGCTCGCGCAACTGCCTGATGCGTGCGGCCACACCGAACGGTTCCATGATGCCGACGGTATCGGCAAAGCGGAAACGCGCTGCCCCGGCTTCGGCGGCCACCTCCATCACGCGCAGCAGGAAATCCTGATCGGCACGCGAGGCATCCTCGCCGCCGATGCATACCTCCATGCCCATATCCAGTGCGCGCTTCACATGACGCGGAATGGCGGCCAGCACCTGCTCTCTAGTTTTACCGATCTTGCGACTGATCTGCTGGTCGGACACCGGAATCGATAGATCCACCATGTCCACATCCAGACCCGCACAGGCATCCAGATCGCCGTCGCACATGCGGCACCACACCAGCAGGCGCGCATCCAGATGCAGCGCGGACAGCACACGGATGCTCTCCTGCTCTTCCTCGCCCATGGCGGGGATGCCGACTTCCAGCTCCGGCACACCGAGGGCTGCCAGCCCGCGGGCGATGGTGAGCTTTTCCTCCAGCGAAAAGGCCACGCCGGCCGACTGTTCGCCATCACGCAGCGTGGTGTCGTCGATGATGATATGGGCGGTATCGGGCCTGTTGATGGAGGTAGCCATGCCCTTGTATGGCAACCTTCATGCCATTGCGTGATGCCTTTTTTTTCAATGGTTTAGCGAATCCGTGTCGCAAGCGCAGCCGACACATTGCACGCCTTTGTCGGCTTTGCGACAAGCCACCGTTCGCTTTCCGGAACGGGCTTGCCACCAGCCTGATTGAAAACCGGTCCCGGCGTCACTATTCTCGGATGAACAATATCAAACAGCCTGGGAGGAATAACGATTCCACGATCTGAATCCAACCCGGATTCTCGAAATCCGGCCTTGCGTTGATCCTGTCCATGATGACAGCCATGCTCGAAATGTTTCCACCCTGGCCGCTGTTCTCCGCATTTCTTGTCGCGAGTTTGGTCCTCGCTGTCACACCCGGCCCCGGCGTTCTCTACATCCTCACCCGCACCCTTGCCCAGGGCCGCCGCCACGGCTTACTGTCGGTTGCCGGAATCGCCCTCGGCAACCTCGGCAATGTTCTCGCCGCTTCAGTTGGCCTTGCCGCCATATTCGCCGTTTCCTCGCCGAGCTTCACTGTCGTCAAGTACGCCGGCGCTCTCTACCTTGTCTACCTCGGCGTGCAAATGCTCCGCTCCCCGACACTTGAGTATCCTGCCGCCGTGTCGTCTGCATGGCCGCCGAATCGTGTTTTCCGCGACGGCTTTATCGTCGCCCTGCTCAACCCCAAGACGACGCTCTTCTTTGCGGCGTTCCTGCCGCAATTTCTGAACCCCGGCGCCCCGACGATGATTCAGGGAATAGCGCTGGGTTCCCTTTTCGTTGCAATCGCCACAGTCACGGACAGCGCCTATGCCCTGGCCGCCGCTGCAGTCGCAACCAAGCTGGGCTCCAACGCTTTTCGCATGACGGGCCACCGTCTCGCTGGCGTCACGTTTATCGGTCTCGGCGTCTTAACCGCACTTACGGGGTCGCGCACCGGAAAATAGGCCTGACCCGACATGCCGGATGGATACCATTGCCCGGTCAGATTGGTGCGTGCCGGCCCCTGTCCTGACCCGGGGCTTACAGAGAAAATGTTGCTGAGAAAACCCGAATCAACAAGAAAGCCCGCCGGTATCCGGCGGGCTATAGGGTGTGAAGCTGGGCAGAGGATGGAGGGTAAGCCCGGACGCTTCACACGTTCGGTGATCACGCTATGCGTAGGTCGGCGCGAACAGCCTCTCCGGATCCTCGATCGGACCGTCCTCACCCCAGTAGGGCGAGAGTTTGCGCAGCTGCGCCACAATCGGCGGTACGGCCGCGATGACGCGTTCCACCTCTTGCATCGTGTTGTAGCAGGAGAAGGAGAAACGGATCGTGCCGTGCGCTGCGGTGTAAGGAATGCCCATGGCCATCATCACATGCGAGGGCTCCAGTGAACCGGAGGTGCAGGCCGAGCCGGAGGACGCGGCGATACCCGCCTTGTTGAGCAGCATCAGGATGGCCTCTCCCTCGATGTATTCGAAGGCGATGTTGCAGGTGTTCGGCAGCCGGTTTTCCACATCCCCGGTCGGGAAGCAATGCGGCACGGCTGCGAGGATGCCCTCCTGCAGACGGTCACGCATGGCTTTAACCACGGTGTTCTCGTATTCCATCTTTTCGGCAGCCAACTCGCAGGCCTTGCCCAGGGCGACGATGGAGGCGACGTTCTCGGTGCCGGCTCGACGCCCGCGTTCCTGATGCCCGCCGCGCAGCAACGGACGGAATCGCGTGCCGCGCTTGAGATAGAGCACGCCCACACCCTTCGGGGCATGCAGCTTGTGACCGGAGAGCGACAGCATGTCGATATCGCTGTCGGCCAGCATCATCGGGACCTTTCCGACAGCCTGCACCGCATCGGTATGGAACATCACGCCGGCATCACGAGCCATCGTGGCCATCTTCTCGACCGGGAAGATCGTGCCGGTTTCGTTGTTCGCCCACATCACCGAGACGATGGCGATATGCTCGCCGCGTTCTTCCAGCAGATCGGCATACACATCCAGATCCAGACGTCCCTTGCCGTCCACCTTCAGCCAGTGAACGGTGTATCCGTCCTTTTCCAGGTATTCGCACAGCGAGAGCACCGCAGGATGCTCGACCACCGTGGTGATGATCTCCTTGCGCTCAGGCTGAGCCTTCAGGGCAGAAAGGATGGCCGTGGAATCGGACTCGGTACCGCATGCAGTAAACACGATTTCCGAATCGTGCTCGGCACCCAGCAGGGCCTGCACCTGCTGGCGGGCTTTTTTGATACTGCGGCCGACATTGTTGCCGAAGCTATGGATGGACGAAGGATTGCCGAACTGCACGGTGAAGAACGGCAGCATCTCCTCCACCACGACCGGATCGACCATGGTGGTGGCATTGTTATCAAGATAAACGTCGCTCAGGCCGCTGGTGTTCTGGGTTGGAGGTGTCATGCCGGCACCTCCAGCTTCACCGTGGCGGATGCCGGCTTCTCGGCAGGCACAGGCACCACGCGTATGAATTCGCCGAGATCCTCCATCATCTGCTGCTGGATGCCGCTGACCGTCAGGCTGGCCATCTGGCAGCCGGAACATGCGCCGACCAGATTGACGAACACCGTATCGCCATCCACATCCACCAGCGTCACATCGCCGCGGTCGCGTTGCAGCTGCGGGCGCACCGCTTCAATCACACGCTCGATGCGCTTGATGCGCTCGATATTGCTCAGGCCCTTGCCCGGCACCTTCGGCTTCTCTTTATCCGCATGCAGCTTCTGACGGGAAGCGCGGGCATTGAAGGCCTCGCCGGTTTCGGCCAGAACGCGGGTAAGAATCTCTTCGATACCTTCATGACAAGCCGAGCAGCCACCGCCTGCCTTGGTGTAGTTGGTCACGTCCTCGACGGTACGCAGGTTGTTGGCGCGCACGGTTTCCTCGATCATCACCGCATCCACGGCGAAGCACTTGCAGATCAGCGCGCCTTCTTCATGATCGTCACGCCATACCTCGCCGCGATAATTGGCCACGGCGGCCTGCAGGGCCTCGCGTCCCATCACCGAGCAATGCATCTTCTCCGGCGGCAGGCCGTCGAGTTCATTGGCGATATCCTGATTGGTCACCAGCAGGGCTTCATCGAGGGTTTTGCCCTTGATGATTTCTGTGAGCACGGAGGATGAAGCAATGGCCGAGCCGCAACCGAAGGTCTGGAAGGCCGCGTCCTGAATAATCTCGGTATCCTTATCGACCTTCAGGGTCAGACGCAGCGCGTCACCGCACTGGATCGAACCGACATCGCCGATGGCGTCGGGCTCCTCCATCACACGGGCGTTCCGGGGATTGAAAAAATGCTCTTTAACTGTTTCTGAATAGTCCCACATGGAACACCTCCGTTGATGGTTTGTTGCTGGTTGTGATGCGATCAGGCACTGAACGACTTGCCGCAAGAGCAACCGTTCTTGGCATTCGGATTGGAGAACTTGAAACCGGAACCCTCGAAGGACTCGACGAAATCGATGGTCACGCCATCAACCTGGCAAAGGCTCTCGGGATCGACGAATACCGACACGCCGTTGCAGTCCAGCACGGTATCGGTTTCGACAGCGGCCTCTTCCAGACGCATGCCGTACTCCAGCCCCGAGCAGCCGCCGCCCTGGACCCGGATACGCAAACCGGTCAGCGGTTTGTCGGCACTGTTGATGAACTTTTTCACGGCGCTTGCCGCACTGTCGGTCAGGGTAATCATGATCTGCCTCCTGGGCTTGTTCGTCTCGCGCGGCTTGGCTCATGCCTTGCGTTGCTATTCATGCAAGCCTGAGTGCAAAGCCGGTGCCACACTGCGCAACATGAGCCAACCTGCCGGAACACAAGGACTTTTTATATCGGCACGACGATTTTTGTCGGGTCGCAAAGATCACCACGACGCGCATTTGTGCGTTTTACTACAATCAACAGGGGAGCGTTTCCCTGAGAGGAGTACCCATGACAAAACAACAGCCCCGGATCGATTCTGTCGGCCTCGAACAACTTCAACCGGGCGACATCATCTACGCCGCCACCGATATCTATAACGACGGCTCAATCCCGGACATGCCTGAAAAAGAGATCATCGCCAGCGCCGGCACGCGCGGTGTGCTGATCAACACCGGTCATCTGGCAGAGGATGAGTCGCAGGCCATCTTTCTTGTGCGCTTCGAGGACGGCCATAGCAGGCTCAGCCCCGCCATCGGATGCTGGCCTCAGGAGCTGACGGGCACGCCCGGCTGATGCCTGATAACGCTGCCATCGCACGCGATTACCACGAACGTACCGCACACCGTCCGGACGGCTATGCACGTGGTCCGGAAGCGCTCGACTGGAGCTCTCAACCCGACCCGTTTCGGCGATTCGACGGTGCCTCCCTGATCCCTCTGCCGCTGGCGGGCGGGGAGTCTAAAGCTAGCTATGCCGCCCTGTTCTCCCCGGGTGGGGTTGCACCGCAGGCCCTGAATCTGCAAAACATCGCCACCCTGTTCGAACTCTCGCTCGGCATCTCGGCATGGAAGGGATATATGGGCGACCGCTGGGCGCTACGCTGCAATCCCTCGAGCGGCAACCTGCATCCGACGGAAGGCTATGCCGTGTGTTGCGACATTCCCGGCATCGAAAACGGTGTGTACCACTACAGGCCGGATGAACATGCACTGGAGCAGCGAGCGAGCGTGGCCTTCGAATCCGGACAGCCCCGACTGATCGTCGGCCTGAGTTCCATTCTGTGGCGCGAAGGATGGAAATACGGTGAGCGCGCCTTCCGTTACTGCATGCTGGACGGCGGCCACGCGCAGGCCGCATTCGCTTACGCAGCAGCTACGCTGGGCTGGCATATAAATGTGCTGAATCATCATGGTACGCAGCGCATCGCCACCCTGCTGGGACTTGATGATGTGCAATCCTTTCGGAGGGGCGAACGCGAAATCGCCGAACTGCTCTTCGAGGCAGGCCCGTTCATGCAAAGCCCGGATATCCCCGAGGCGTGGTTCACTAAGGCTTCAGCCGCCTGTTGGAGCGGAATGGCCAACCGGCTTGATCCCGCACCATACGGCCGGTGGCCGATTCTCGATGAAGTGGCGGCAGCCACGCAGAGCCAGACATCAGCCAGGCGCGAAGCCGCGCCAGTCGGGCGCACCGGGCCGTGCCCTCTGCCTGAATCACACCCCGGGGATGTGCCCGCCTGGCAACTGATCCGGCAGCGGCGCAGTGCGCAGCGCTTCGACCCCCGTCCGATGCTGCCGCTGGCGAATTTTCTGCGCATGCTCGATGCCACCCTTCCCCGCCCCGGCGTCCCGCCCTTTGCCGACAACCCGGACGATACGCATATCGATCTGGTGCTGTTCGTACACCGCGTAGAGGGTCTGCGTCAGGGCCTGTATGCACTTCTCCGATCCGGGCAGAGTCTGCAAATCTTGCGAAGCGAACTGCGCCTCTCATTCGAATGGGCGCCTGTGCAAACCGGCATGACGCATCTACCCCTGTATATGCTCATCCGGGCCGACTGCCGCAATGCCGCGCGTACATTATGCTGCCAGCAAGCCATTGCAGGCGATGCCTGTTTCGCTGTGGCCATGCTGGGCGAATTCGATGCTGCACTCGATGCCCATGCCGGCAATTACCGCAGGCTGTTCAACGAGGCAGGCATCATCGGACAAGCATTATATCTGGAAGCGGAAAACGCCGGTTTCCGGGGCACGGGCATCGGTTGCTATTTCGATCCGGCCGTTCACGACACCCTCGGCATCAGCGGCACGGCACTGCAAAGCATGTATCACTTTGCCGTCGGCATGCCGCTGGTTGATGAACGCATCGAAACCCTGCCCCCCTATGAGCATCTGAAGGAGAGACGTCATGCTGCGTCGTGAACGATGGGTTCATATCTGTGAGGCATCCGCATTATCTGAACGAGAGTTTCTGACCCTCGATGTGTTGCATGGCGGAGATATCGTCTCCTGTCTGGTGTTCCGCTATCAGGGCATGGTGTATGCCTACCGCAACCAGTGCGTGCACATGGTCCGGCGGCTGGATGGTGAGCAGAAGCGCATCTTCGATGATGCCGGCGAACTGTTGCGCTGTTCGATGCACGGCATTGTCTACCAGCCACAGACCGGCGAATCGCTCAGCACCATGTGCCGGGGCGAGAAGCTGACGCCTGTCAAAATCACCGAGCACGAAGGCGGCATCTACATCACCGACAAACGGGTGCGAGGCATCGTATAACCACGGACTGCTGCCGGGTCGGACGAACTACCCGTCGGCGAACGCCCCCTCGGCACGCAGCATCGCCTTGAATCCCTTCATCACCGGCCGCGAGATCATCGTTTCGGCGAGCAGCCGCATCTCGTAGATCTGCATGCGCAGAGCTTCTCCCGCACCGTGCCTGGCCTCGGCGATCAGTGAATGCGCCTGCGCTCCGAGCAGCATGCCGTTCCGGCAGCGCAGACCGTCGTAGAGCACGCTCATCGCTGTCTTCTCGGCGGCATTCATTTTGCACTTGCCGTCGAGGATCTTCAGCATCACCGTCGTGATGCAATCGATCTCGATCGGCTGCCATCGCCTCGCAGCGGCCCATGTCCTGAGATTCTTCATACCGTTCTATGGCAATCGTCATGCCAGTTTTTCGAAGGACAGAAAACCAACAATTTCACGCATTCCGGGCAGACTGCCTTTGTCCGCTTTACTACAAAACCCGCGCGACTGCTGCATACCGCGCATTCCAAAAACTCGAGTCTGCATTCATTGACGCTGCTAAATGCATGTTTTTAATCATAGTCCGACTCCTCCACATGGACATCGAAGAATGGTTCCCGAATTGCTCTGCATCAACAGAAACCCGAACCCCAGGAGGCAGCCATGTCCGACATCGGCATCTATTTCGGCACCGATACCGGTACGACACGCCTGATCGCCAAGAAGCTGGCGAAGAAACTCGATGCCATCGTGACCGGAAAAACGGCGGCGAAACCCTTGAATGTGAACCGCACCGGGGTTGAGCAGTTCATGGCTCATGACAGCCTGATCCTCGGCACCCCCACCTACGGCATCAACCAGTTGCCGGGAAAATCGACCAATATCGCCGAGGGCAGTTGGGAAGAATTCCTGCCGCTGCTGGAAGGTCAGGATTTCAGTGGCAAAGTCGTAGCCCTCTACGGACTTGGCGATCAGGAAAAATACAGCGGGCGATTCGTCGATTCGATGATTCACCTGTATCGTTTTTTTAGCGAACGCGGCGCCGGCATCGTGGGACAAACCGATACCGACGGATACAGCTTCGAATTTTCGATGGCCGTCGTCGAAGGACGATTTGTCGGCCTTGTGCTCGACCAGCAGACCCAGCCATTGCTTAGCGAGGAGCGCATGGATCGCTGGCTGGCCGACATCGGTCCGCAATTATGAGGTATGCGCCAAGCGAAACAGAACTGACCTGCCTGAAGGGCATGGATGCTGCCGAGCGCCTGCACTATTTCATCACCCGGAGCATGGAATGCGAGGAGGTGTGGAGCCTGAGCAATGCGGACGGTTGGGCGGTTCGTGAAGGCGATGCGGGTGCAAGCATCATGGTATGGCCGTATCGCTGTCTTGCTGAAGCATTCACCATGCAGGGCGAGCATACCGATGCCGTGTCGCTGGAGCATTTCGTTTACCATGAGCTCAACGAGCTGAGTATGAATGGCATCCGTCTCGAGATCTTGCCGGATCACCGCCCCGGAATGGTGTTATCCGCGTCCGAACTGTTCCAGATATTCGATCGCAGGATGGACGACGAACAATATTTCATCGAGGGCTGATATGAATATGTTGCAGCAGGGTATTCAGGGCATGGTGCACAAGCTGGTCGGTAAAAAGGTGCGCATCCGCGATGCGTGCATGGACGACCTTGCCGGCATGACGGGCCTGCTCGGAGAACTGTTCAGTATCGAGACGGATTTCACGCCGGATATTCGCCGCCAGCGTCTTGGACTGGTCAGCCTGATGAAAAGCCGCACAGCGACACTTCTGGTCGCCGTAATCGGGAAGTCGGGCGACAGCGAAAAGATCGTCGGCATGTGCACCCTGCAGCCGCTGATCTCGACAGCCGAGGGCGGGACGGTGGGCATCGTCGAAGATCTGGTGGTCAGTCATCAATGGCGTGGCCAGGGCATCGGCAGCATGCTTCTTGATGCCATCGAGGAAACCGCCCGCCGCCAGCAGATGAGGCGCCTGCAACTGCTCACCGATATGGCCAATATCCCGGCCATGCACTTCTACGACATGCATGCATGGACTCGAACCAGCCTGATCAACCTTCGCAAACTGTTCCCCTGACCGGGAACGCTGACCGAGCCTCCGGTTGGTTGCTCACCCTTCCATGATCATCGTATAAGCCGTGCGCAACAGTTCCAGTTCCGTCGAACCCAGACCGCGCGCCTGGGTCAGGGTGATAAACGACCCGCCCACAGCCTCCGCAGCCGTAAACGGCGGATCCATCGTCGTGAAGCGCATCAGATATACAGGCAGAGACAAACCGGCAACATCCATATGCTCCTGATAGGCCGCATCCACCAGCAACCCCCCACTCGGCAGGCCCATCCAGCGTTCCAACTCAGCTGCAACCGAAGCGGGATGAACAACGACACGGGCTCCTGCAATGGCAGGGTTCGGTCCGGGCCTGCCCAGACATACCCCGCCAGCGTCCAGCCGGAAGAAGCGTGTCATCGCACTGGTTGACTGCTTGTGATACAGAATCGCGCGCGCCGAACTCAACAGCCCGGGGATCGCCTTGTCAGCCTGCATGTCTCACTCCCTTCCACCTGCGGGATTACGCGCATCCCACATCCACTTGTATTGCGTATCCAATGCCGAAAGACCTGCCAGAACCTCTTCGTACCCGGCCAGTTGCGGAAAGCGCCCCCTGCTTCCCGCTGAATACCAGTCTTCCATGCCCTGCTTCAGCCGATCGCGGACTCCCGCCATGCGGGATATCTCTTCCCTGACGGCCTGCATGCGCGGCCGGCCGATATCGGCAACGACATACTGCAGGGCTTCGTCGAACAGAATCCGCCCGCCACCCTCGGCAACGCATCGCTGCAACAGGTCGGCATCCCGCACCTGTGTACCGGCCAGATAATCCACCCCCCAGTCGGTCAGTTCCGGAAGCCAGGGCATGCTTGGCCCCATCAGCACCAACGTGGCCAGCCGGCTGAGCTCGGCCAGCCGGGGGAATGTCTTGTTGATGATGGAACTGGCAGTCAGAAACACCCAATCGGCTGCAGGCAGCAGCTCTTCGGCAGCCGTGTCCGGATAGTTGTCCGGCCCCGGCTGCCGCTCTACGACACGCAGATCGTATTCCTGCTCATAACGTTCCAATCCGGGATAGCGCCCCACCACAACGATCCGCGCGCCCTTGATACGCGGCAGGAAGTGCTCGAACACGGCCAGATTACCGGCCTGCTGCGGCAGTTCGACCACATGCTCGAAACGCGCGAGATCAGGTTGGCAGAGGGTATTGATGGCCGCCATCGCCACCGCAGACTCAAAGGGCTCCCAGCTGCGGATTCCATCCACCAGTTCGACAAGCGGTTGACCGGCCAGCGCGCCGGACCAGTTCAGGGTTCGCGTATAGGATTGCGGCGTCATCGCCAGGCCGGCTGACTCCCCGCTGCGGCACAGGGTCCAGACCAGACCGATGACAACCTGCTCGGCTATTTCTTCTGCGCCAGCCTTGCTGCGTGCCTGATCGATCAGCCACTTGTAAAACCCCTGCTGGCGCCCGTCACCCTTGCCCGGAATCATAAAGCCGGCAGCAGACGAACTTCGGATTTCAGTTTCCCGGCATGTCCCCATACCTCAATGGCCTCGATAAACTTGTCCGGCCGGTCGGGGTAAGGACGCAGAACATCATGCTCACCGAACATATTGCCGTTGGCGTAGCGAACGATATGCGCAAACTTTTCGCCATCCTTGTTCATCCACGTTGCGAGAACACGCGGTTCGTTGTCGAAATCGTCGCGCACATGCTCGATGCTGCAGTCCTCGACGTCCGCGCAAGGAATACTCCCTGCATCCAGACCCAGCCTGCCCAGCACGCTTAGTACGGTGTTGCAGAACTCCGTGAAGTCACTGCTGATGGTTTCGGCATCATCGAGGGGAGCCAGTTCGTCCATGCTGCCGCCCTGCCTATCCCCAGACATCCGGGGAAATCAACAGCTCCGCAACGGGCTCACCGCCCTTCAAATGCTGCTCGATGATGCTCGGTACATCCTCGGGCGTGAGTCCGGCATACATCACACCATCGGGGTACACCATCGCCGTGGTGCCCTTCATGCACGGACCGAGGCAACCACAATTGGTCAAGGCAAAGCGAGCGAACAGCTTTTCGCTCTCCAGTTGCCTGGCGAAGGCCTCGTAGACTGCCGCCGCACCCTTGGAGGCGCAGGAACCACGCGGATGCATCGCTGGCCTGTTCTGCAGGCAGATGAAGATATGCTTCTCGGGTTTGGGTATCTTGCTGAAAATCATGTGCCGACCGCCTGCGGCGAATGCGTATGGCAGTTCTTCGGGCAGACACGCGAGCAGGCACTGCAGCCGATACAATCCATGGCATTCCTGATGGACATCACCATCACCACATCATCATCGATATCCTCGTAGCCATCATCGTAGTCGCTGTCGTCCAGTTCGCGTTCAACCAGATCGAACACTTCACGCGGACACACCTTGAAACAGCGGCCGCAGCCGATACAGGTGGACTGGTCCAGCCCGGTCACGAACTCCGGTGTCCAGGTCTCGCCGCTGCGCGTAATTCCGGTAATGATATCGGACATCGTTAACTCCCTTCTGCTTCAACCAGTTTATTGTTTGCTTCTTCCCAGGCCTTGCAGGCATCAAAGGTGGCCTGTGCAATAGCCGGTATCTCCTGATAACCGGCCGGCAACCTGTCCTCGACCAGATCGTGTAACTGCGAGGCCCACTCGCTGGCGATGCGCTTCTTCTTGCGCATGTCCTTCTGCAATGCTTTCAGCTCTTCTTCATTCATCGGCTACTCCTTGGCGACCTCAGGGTATTTGGCAATCAAGGCGAGGGCCGAGGCCAGCATCTTGTCGCCATCCTCGACCATCTTTTCCACCGACTTGAAACCGAAGCGATGCACGTCGCGCAGCGAGCGATCCAGCACCACCAGCTTGCCGACGGTAATAAGCACCCGGCCAAAACCTTCGTGGGACAGATTGACCACCGGCACAGCCATCATTCCGGTCTGCTTCTCGATCAGAAAAGAGATGGCGTTGTACAGGCATTTCACGCGTGCCATCACCAGTTCATCCGGGTCGCCGACCACCGGAATCTCCTGACGGCGTTCCTTGGTCAGGATGAACGGGTCGAGAATTTTTGCGTCCGACCAGCCTTCATACTTATCCCAGGTGTCCAGAGCGCGCATCTGGCGCGCCATCTCCTTCATGAAATTCGTCCCCAATGCCGCGTCGTTTTCGGCGATGACCATGTCCGTCACACTCATGTATGTCTCCTTGATACGATGTATTAAACTGTGATTTATTCCTGCCAGCCTTCGTCTTCCATGGCATCGAAGCGTGAGGCGTCAGTCTGTCCCTGTGCGGCCAAAGTCTTGCTCACCCAAGGCGCCGGCGTGCTGCCCTGCATGTCTTCCTGCAGGGCATCGATCAGTTCGGCAATCCGACTGCCGGGATCAACGCGCACCGGCTGGATATTCATGCGAAGCAGTTGTTGAACAGCCGAGGAACCCACAGCCTGGCTGTATACCGCGCCGCAGCCCTGCAAAGCGGACAGCTTCACGGCCAGCTTGTCCTCGTTGCCGTCCTGTTCCAGCCGACCGAACTGGGCGACCTCGAGAAGCGTGGCCTGCGAAGCGCTGACCGCATAAATCGCGAAGGACCTGGCCGAACCGAAATGCTGGTTGACCTGCTTCATATCGGTTGTCGCGAAAGCGATCTTCAGGCTGGCTGATGTATCCATCATCGGATCAACCACCCGTAACTGCCGCTGCAACTGCATAGCCACCCCCCGGATAGCGAACGTCTTTAGGTTCGCCCTGCTTTTGCGAATAGATCGAGTGATACGGCTCGATCTCGCCCTTGCCACGCGCCGTCATCAGGTTGGCGATATCGAACAGCGCCTGCCGGGTACCGGCGTAGCCGATCCAGGTGCGCTGAAAACCGCCAAGCAGGTCGTATTGCGGGAACCCGGCGCGCAGGAATTCGCAACCCAGACGGCTGGCGGTATGTGCAGCGTGAGAATTGCCGATCAGCAGGTCGGCAGGCTGGCCGGCGATCAGTCTTTCCACATCTTCCAGATCGCCGATCTTCACAGCGCCTGCCGGAATCTTCTCCAGCTGCGGCGAACGCGCCGGCGCGACAGCGGCGATTACCTCGGCCCCCATGCCGTGCATCAGCCAGGCAAAGCTGTAGAGCAGGTCGGGATCGCCTGCGATGGCCACCCTGGCCTGACCGAGCATAAAATGGGTGTCGAGCATGGCATCCTGCAGCTGCGACCGTTGCCGCTCGATACGCGGCGGCACCGGAACTCCCGAAATCTGTTTCAGGGCCAGCATCAGCTTGTCCACCGAACTCAAGCCCATCAGGCTGTCAAAACGGTAATCCGGCACCCCGGTGAGCGCCTTCAACAGATCCGCCGCCTTGCCCATCGACGCGCCGACCACCAGGGTCGCCACGGACTCACCCATCGAAGCGATCTCCTCGACCAGGGTGCCGCCACCTGTAATCGGGTTGAATTCGGCACTGCCCAGATGCCCGTCCATCGAATCGGCGAGATCGGGCAGGCAGAGCGGGCGTAGGCCGAAACGCTCGATGGTGTCTTTGAGGGTTTCCACATCACCCGGCGTGAGCATGCTGCCCGCCAGCACATTCACCTGTCGCGGGCGCATGCCCGGCTTGCTGTTCGCCGTCCCTGCATCGGGCACCAGCGTGTCGATGATGGCCTCGATAGCGGCGGCGTATCCGCTCTCGGCGGAACCGGAATAGTCCGGGGTATTGACCGGAATGACGGCAACATTCACATGCTCGGGATGCTTTTCCCTGAACATTTTCACGGTGCGCCGGATATCCGTACCCTGGGTTTCGGACAGTCCGGTGGTCAGCAGTCCCACGATGGCCGGACGATTCTTCTCGCATACGGTTTTCAGACCTTCGACGACATTATCGTCCGCGCCCATCACTGAACTGACTTGATCCATGGCCGTGGTCTGCAACGGAATCGGCTCGCGGAAGTGGCGCACGAAAAACACCTTGGCGAACGCGGAGCAGCCTTGTGAACCGTGCAGCATCGGCATGGATTTATGGATGCCGAGAAAAGCGAGCACGCCACCCACCGGCTGACTGGCCTTCAGCGGACTGACCGCCATGGCCTTGTTGCGTTTGAGGACCTCAATCATAGAACATCTCCCTCCCTACAGGATGGCCCAGAGATACGGTCTCAGCCCACGGGGCCGGTCGCCTTACAGCGTCCCAGACAGGGCTTTCCAGAGTCAGTGCAAACTGCCGGGCCAGTTCGATCATGCCGGTATAGCCTGCATAGCCGAATTCGCGTTCCTGATTGATATCTAGAAACGGCAGGCGTGCCTTCAGTGCGGTATACATATTGCGGCCACCGGCAATCAGGATGTCAGCCTTGTAATCGGCAACGATTTTCAGGAGTGCGCGTGGATTGCCGTCATCGATCATCACGGCCTCATCCCCCATCAGATCGCGGATGCGGGCCTTGTCTTCCTCGGTGGATTTCTTGGTACCGGTCGCCACCACCGTCATGCCCAGATCCTGCAGGGCCGAGATCACCGACCATGATTTTACGCCACCGGTATAAAGCAGCGCGCGCTTGCCTGAGAGCCGCTCGCGCCACGGGGCAAGCGCCTGGTTCACCTTCGCCTCCTCGCGCGCAATCAGCGCCTCGGTGCGTTCGGTGAGGGAATCGTCGTTGAGCAATCGTGCGAAGTCGCGCAGTGCCCGCGAGGTGTCCTCCACGCCGTAGAAGCTGCCCTCGAACCATGGCGTGCCGTAGGAGGTTTGCAGCTTGCGCGCCACATTCACCATGGCCTTGGAACAGACCATCATGTTCACCTCGGCGCGGTGCATGGATTGCACCTCATGGAAGCGGGTGTCGCCGGAAAGGGTGCACAGCACGCGGATGCCCAACTCATCGAGCAGCGGCAACACATGCCAGAGCTCTCCGGCGATATTGTATTCGCCGATCAGGTTGACATCGTGCACGGTGATGCCCGGACGCTCGGAGCCGGGCGGCAAAGACTCAGGCTCGGCCGTGCCGACCACATATTTCACCATCGCCTCGCCGGCGATGCGGTTGCCCAGATTCTTGGTGCCATAGAAGCCTGCGGCATCCACCGGCACAACAGGCACGCCCCAGCGTTCGGCAGCGGCTTTGCAGACAGCCTCGACATCGTCGCCGATCAGTGCCGGTACGCAGGTGTTGTAGATGAAAACGGCAGCCGGACTGTAGTCCTCGACAGCCTGCTTGATGGAGTGGAACAGGCGCTTCTCGGAGCGCCCCATGATCACATCCTGCTCGGTAAGGTCGGTGGTGAAACCAAGGCGATACAGTTCCGGGCCGCTCGATCGCGTGCCGCGATTGTCCCAGGAGGAACCCGCACAGGCAATGGGCCCGTGCACGATATGCGCCACATCGGCGATAGGAAGCAGCGCGATCTGCGCGCCATCGAAAGCACAACCGCCCGCACTCGCCCCCGGCTTGGGTTTGGCGCAGCCCGATTTCTCTTTCTTGTTATGCTCGCATGCCGGTTCGTCCAGCAGCTCCGCAATGTCCTTGGCCTTCATGGCACCTCCGGAACGGGGTTGTAACTTCCGATTGCAATCGGGGTGCCAATTTCATCTCTTTGTTTTCTATGAGTTTTTTTGATTTATCTGTGTAGCGAACCCAACAATTTGTCGCATCCGGAACGCCTGCCGTGCTGTCTGCCTTGTGCAAAACAATGTTGAGAATCGTCATCCTTCGTGGGCCAGACCCATGCTCTTGATCTGCGCCTGTACCACCATGCCCTCACGCAGGCCGAGACGATCCCATGAATAGCGGGAGATGCGGGAAAGCAGGCGCGTGGACTTCCCCTTCTTCCCCTCCAGTTCCAGCTGCACAAGTACCCGGCCGGGGTCGCCTTCCTCGTGGTCCAGAATGCGACCGGGAAGGATATTCAGTATCGAGGTGCCCTCGGGCACGCGCAGCGAGATGCTCACCTCGCGGGCCGGGATGCGGATGCGCACCGGGCTGCCCGCATCGGCGGCCAGCCTCGGGGCAAGGACCACCTGCCCGCCGGGAAGCACGAGTTCGCTGAGATGATGCGCGTCGTCGTGTTCGCGGATCGACGCCTCGATCACCGCACCCGGTTCCTCGCCGGCCATGGCGGGGCGATGCAGATCGGACAGGATGGACAGCGCCGGACCCTCGGCGACCACGCGACCGGCCTCGAGCTGCACGATATGGTCGGCCAGCCGGGATACCTCCTCCACCGCGTGTGTCACGTACACCACCGGGATGGAAAGCTCGGCGTGCAGACGCTCGAGGTAGGGCATGATCGCGGCCTTGGCCGCTCCGTCGAGGGCGGACAAGGGCTCGTCCATCAGCAGCAACTCCGGGCTGGTGAGCAGCGCACGGGCGATGGCCACGCGCTGGCGCTCGCCGCCGGACAGATTGACCGGACTTCGCTGCAGCAAATCACCCAGCCCCAGCCATTCGACGGTTTCCAGCATATCGACCCGTCGCTTCGACACGGGCGTACGCCTGAAACCGAATTCCAGGTTGTCCTGCACGGAAAGATGGCCGAACAGACTGGCCTCCTGGAACACATAGCCGATGGGGCGCTTCTCCGCAGTCAGGAACACACCCTGTGCATGGTCCTGCCAGATCTCATCGCCGAACAGCATGGAACCGGCGCAATGCTCAAGCCCCGCCATGGCGCGCAGCATCGTGGTCTTGCCGGAACCGGAATGGCCGAACAGCGCGGTCACGCCGCGTGCCGGCAGCTTGAGCCCGACATCCAGCGAGAAGGCGCCGCGTTGAGCCCTGAATTGCACATCGATGGTCATGCACGTCCTTCCCGGCCCGCTATCCTGCCGTTCGCCAGATACAGGCCCAGCAACACCAGAAAAGCGAAGCCCAGCATACAGGCGGAGAGGATGTGTGCCTTGCCGTATTCGAGGGTTTCCACATGATCGTAAATGGCTACCGAAAGCACCCTGGTTTCTCCGGGGATATTGCCGCCGATCATCAACACCACGCCGAACTCGCCGACCGTGTGCGCGAAACCGAGCACCATGGCGGAAATAAATCCGGGGCGCGCCAGCGGCACGGCCACGCTGAAGAAACGATCCCAGGGACCAGCCCCGAGGGTGGCCGCCACTTCCAGCGGACGTTTGCCAACCGACTCAAAGGCGTTGTGAATCGGCTGCACAACAAAGGGCAGCGAATAGACCGCCGAAGCGATAACAAGACCTGCAAAGGTGAAGGGCAAGGTACCCAGCCCCAGCCATTGGGTGATGGCGCCGCCCGGGCCGTGCGGCCCGAGAAAAACCAGCAGATAGAAGCCGATTACCGTGGGCGGCAGCACGATGGGCAAGGCCACGATCGCGCTGACCGCATGCTTGAAGCGACAGGTGGTGCGCGCCAGCCACCAGGCGATCGGTGTGCCGACCAGCAGCAGCAGGGCCGTTGTCAAACCGGCAAGCTTGAGCGTCAGCCAGACCGGCTGCCAGTCCATCTTCTACTCGACGCCGTAGCCGTAGCTGCGGATCACGTCGCGCGCGGCCTCGCCCTTCAGAAAACCGAGGAAGGCGGCCGCGGCCGGATTGGACTCGCCGCGCCCCAGCAACACCGCCTGTTGCTCGATGGGGGCATACAGATCCTGCGGCACCTCCCACAGCGTGCCGCTGCCTTTCCATGCCTTTACCTGCGAGGCGGCCACGAAACCGGCGGCAGCATTCCCGGAGACCACGAACTGGAAGGTCTGCGACAGCGAATCGCCGCGCACCAGCTTGCCCTGAAGCAAGGACAGTACGCCAAGCCTGTCCATCACCTGCTCGGCAGCCAGGCCGTAGGGCGCGGTCTTCGGGTTGGCGATGGCGAGATGTGCGAAGGCCCCGCGCTTCAGCCAGCTTCGGGCGTCTGTCCATGCATCGGGACGACCGCTCCACAGCATCAGCTTTCCGTAGGCATAGTTGAAGCGCGTGCCGCTCACGGCCAGGCCCGCGGCCTCGGCCTTCTCCGGCCGCTTGGTGTCCGCAGCGAGGAACACGTCATACGGCGCGCCGTTGCCGATCTGCGCATACAGCATGCCCGTGGAGCCGAAGCTCACCCTGACCTTGTGTCCGGTAGCCGATTCGAACAGCGGGATCAGCTCGCGCGTGACATCGGTGAAATTGGCCGCCACGGCAATACTCACCTCGCCGGCCCTCGCCGGCCGGGCGTGCACGGTTGCCGCCAGCAGGCCCGCAAGCAGAAAGGCCGTGACCCATAAACGATTCGTGCGCATAAAACTCAGGCCGCCGCCGCGCGTTTGGCGCATTTATCGGCGGCTACAGTGTTGATCATCCCGGCCAGCAGCGTGATGCTGGCGTAATACGATTTAACGGCACAGGCTTCCACCACCTCGGGCACGAACACCAAGCCCGCCGGCAGACGCGCACGCGCCACCTTGGCCTGCAGGGTTGCGCAGACATGCTGGCCCTCCACACGGGTCTTATGGACATCGGCGGTGTGCCCGGCACTGCCTGCCTGAGCCAGTATCTGCAACATCTTGCCGGCATGCGCGCCAAGACTGCCGTTACACACGTTCAGCGCGATCAGCAGTCCGCAGACGATGCGCCGGAACAGCCCCGGCCCGGATTCCGTGTATGTAGGGTTCGCGACAATCTGCATGGCTTCACCATCCTTTTGCTATGCATGGTGCAAACCCGATGCCATTCAGGATTCCTTGTTTTTCAACAATAAACAGGCCTTTGGCGTGTTATGAATACGACAATTGTCTGCTTTGCCGGCCAGCCCGGATGCGGCTTATACCGCGCCGTAGCCCTCGCGCTTGAGATCAGCCGTGAAAGCACCCGCCGCATCAAAGCTCAGCACTTCGGCCTTCGACTTGTAGGACTTGAATTCGTTCCAGACAGTCACGACCTTCTGTGCGGAGGACTGGCCCTTGAAGTCGGCCTTATCCAGACCCAATTCGTCGACCAGTTCGTTCCAGGCAATACCCTCGACCAGTGGAAGCAGCACGAAGTTCACGCCCTCCATTTCCACCTGCATAGGTTGGGTGATGTTCACGACAAACAGCATCGCACCCATGTCGGTTGCAAAATCAGCCTTATACTTCTCCACCAGCACAGGAAGCCGGTCGAGGCGGTCCAGACAACCGCAGATGAACTGAATCCGGTCGCCCGCACTGAGCAATACGGCATTGCGCAGTACCCCATGCGGCGGTTTTCTGCGCCCCATGGCATCGGCCACCTCGCCCTCGATAAGCACAAGTTCGCCACGAAAACCCTGCATTTCGGCTGTATCGGCTGCAGCCTTGAAATTGATATTGATCAGTAACTGCTTCTCATCATACGTATCGAATAACATGAAAATCCTCCGGGTTGATTGCTAATTTTTTAATGCACAAACCTGTCAGTGTTTGCCTTCAGCCTCACGGCGCCGGGCAATGGCCTGCTGCACATCGGGATCCGGATCATCGTCAAGCAGCTTCAGCGCATCGACGGGAACTCGCGCAATCGCCTCCAGTTGCACAATCAAATCCGCATCGGCGAGCAGGCGGATCGCCTGTCTGTCAGTAATCCTGCGAACAATGCTGCGTCGAACCACCGGCGATGGATCATTGATCATCAACACATGACTGCCCTGCGGAAGCCTTCGTGCGATTTCCTTGCGCACCAGTTCATCCGGATCGTGCATCATATGGATCAACGTCCCCTGCGGTGCCTTTTTGGCCACCATCGCACGCACCAGATAGTCATCATCAAAGCGCATCTTCATCAGGCGGGATGCCGGGAGACGCTCGGCCACCAGGATGCGCACCTCGCGGTCCGGGTCGTCCATCAACCGGCTCAGATACATCACCGGAATACGCCGGGCCACTGAACGGCGGACGGTGGCATCCACATCGTCAATCAGCTTTGGCAGTTCCTGTAACGGAATAAACCCTGCGACAATGGCGCGCCTTTCCCAGAATCCGTCTGCCATGTAGTTCACGGCCAACTCGGGATGCCTGCGGAAGAACCGGAAAATCTGCCGCCCGCTTTCGACGGCGACGCAGGTGTCCCCCGGTCTGCATGAGCCTTCGATCAGCAGGGAGTCCCGGTAGCGGCAACTGCTGCAGTCACCGATCGGCATAGCCAGATCGCGGGCCGATTTTTCCATCTCAAGAGTGGCTGAATCCGGGCCCGGTAACAGTAACGGCATATCCGAACGAACCACGATCACGGCCCTATTCGATGACTTCGGCGATCACAACCCCGTTGGCGATGGATGGATCGGTGGTCAGGCTCAGACAATGTTGTGCGCCGTTGACCAGATAAAGGTTGAAACCTGTCTTCTCCATCAAGGGTTCTTCGGCGCCGATGTCGTCATCCATGCACCAGGTGAAATGCAGGCCGGGGAATTCGCTGCGCAGCGCACCGATGCTCTGCTCATCGATATCGCCCGATTCGACGCGTGCCACGATGGCTTCAATGGTGGCGGGCAGGATCAAGCCGCCTTCTCCTCTTTCTGATCCCAGGCATCATCTTCGCCGGATTCGAAGCGAACACGGTCTTCCGGTCGCGCTCCAAGAATCTTGGCCAGCCATGGCGGCGGGCTTCCGGCCAGCACGCCCTGCATCCGGGTAAGCACCTCATCGGCATGGCCGCCATCGGGAAGCTTGATCGGATAAAGACCCGCCTTGATGATCTTGGCTGCTGCCGGTCCGCCTACGGAAACAACATACAGCACATGGCAATCCCTGATCTGATCGACCAGCCAGACTGTCTTGTCCTCCGCATCCGCTGCGCCATCGGTGGTACGCACATCGATCAGACGGGCTTCTGTGGACGACACCTGATAAACCAGAAACCCTTCGCAGGATGCGAAATGCCCGTCCAGTTTGTCCTCACCGTTGGAGGCAAGTGCCACGCGAATGGAGCCCGGAATATCGCCGTCCTTATAGGCTTGTGGCTCTGCAAAGCGGGGAGATACGCCCTCCTCCCCGCGCAGAAATTTCATGGCCTGTTCGAGGTTTTCCGTTGCTACAGTCGACAGAGCGCCACTCTTCAACTGATCGGCTCCGAGCGCCTTCAGCTTGCTGGCGGTCAGTGGCATGGCCACTTCCTCCACCAGCGCATCCAGCAGCGTCTTCGGCTCGATGCCGGGCATGGCGCGGGCCGCAAGGCCGATGCGCAATGCCAGATCGCGGGACAATCCATTTTTGGCCATAGGGATCTTCCTTAAGCCGCGATCGGCAGGATGCAGTTGTCCACAGGGCAGACCTTCACACACTGCGGCTTGTCAAAATCACCTTCGCACTCTGTGCAGGTTTCCTTGGTGATTTCGAAAACGATTTTACCTTCAAAGATCGATGCGGTGGGGCAAACCGGCTCGCAGTCGCCGCACGAAATGCATTCCTCAGCTACGATATATAGTGCCATAACAAATCTCCTTGGATTCAGTATTGTGCAGCCGGTCTATGTGTTCCGGCCGCTTGTTGAGCCCTCAGCCGCGACGAGCACGCAGCGATACGGGCAGTTTGGGGGGGCAATCGAGCGGGTCGATATAGAAGCTGGTGCCATCACCGATGGTGATCGTTCCGCCCCATTTGTCGGGCTGATCGAACTCGATCGACGTGACCACGTCCTCCAGATCCTTCTTGGCGACATACAGAGTCATATCACCCGCAGCATTCTCTCTCAGCATGACCATTGGCATGGCTACTCTCCTTGTCGTTTTGTCGGGTCCGGGCGGGGGATTGCTCCCCCACCCTTTACCGCGTTCCGTGTGATGCGGCTGTTAGCGAACCAGGTCGTAGTTGTAGTCGGTCGTACCCATACCCATGGTTTCCTTGTCCAACTGCTCAAGGATGCTGTTCACCAGGGTGGTCAGGATGTACATCGCGCCCTCGTAGCCCAGCGTGGTCATGCGGTGCAGGTGATGCCGGTCGAAGATCGGGAAGCCGATGCGGATCAGCGGCACCTGGAACTCTTCACCCTTGTACTTGGTGTCGCGCTCGATGAACTTGCCGTAGCTGTTGCCGATCATGAAATCCGGCTTGTTGGTGAACATCAGCGAACGGAAGTGCCACAGATCGCAACCGATATGCACCTGAGCATTCTTGCCGTAGGGCGACTCGGCCAGCATGGTTTCAATCGCCTTCTTCCAGCGCTTGTTGGCGTGGTTGCAGAGGATGTCGGTCGGCTCGGCTCCCAGTTCGAGCAGGAACTTGGTCATGCCCATCACATAGTCGGCATCGCCGTAGAGAGCGAAGCGCTTGCCGTGCAGCCAGGCATGGCTATCGGTCATCATGTCCACCAGACGGCCGCGCTCCTTCTCAAGAGACGCCGAAACCGGCTTGCCGGTCAGCTCGGAAACCTTCATCAGGAAGGCATCGGTCCATTCCAGGCCCATCGGGATGTTCAGGGCAGGCACCTCGTGCTTCCAGGTGGTCTGCGCGAACTTCTTGGTCTTCACCAGCTGCCAGGGCTGCAGCAGCAGGGTGTCAATGGCGTTCGGGGTGTCCTTCATCTCCTCCAGCGACGTGCCGCCGGCATAC
This sequence comes from Zetaproteobacteria bacterium CG06_land_8_20_14_3_00_59_53, assembly GCA_002779605.1. Lineage (GTDB taxonomy): Bacteria > Pseudomonadota > Zetaproteobacteria > Mariprofundales > Mariprofundaceae > UBA1543. Next base: position 169,912 of record PEWE01000002.1, read on the forward strand.
ATGCGGAACTGGCCGTCGGCCGGGGTATCCATCACCTCGGAAGGATCGGACAGCAGGCTGTATTCCACGCCCATCTCTTCCATCATGCGGCGCATGACGCGGTAGTTGCCGAGATAGGTCTCGAAGCCCGGCACGATGTTGATCTTGCCGTTGGAGCCGACCTTCTTGTCCTCCATCTCGTTGAGGGTGAAGTAACGCTGGATGCCCTCGAACATATTGTCCCAGCCGGTGGTGTGACTGCCGACGAAGCTCGGGGTATGGGCGAACGGGGTCGGGAAGTCCATCTCGACGAAGCCTTCCTTTTTGGCATTGCCGATGAAGGCGTTCAGGTCGTCACCGATCACCTCGGCCATGCAGGTCGTGGAAACGGCGATCATCTCCGGCTTGTACAGTGCCTTGGCATTCTCCAGGCCGTCCTTCATGTTTTTCTGGCCCCCGAACACGGCTGCGTCCTCGGTCATGGAATCCGATACGCAGGCGCACGGCTCCTTGAAATGACGGTTGAAGTAGGTGCGGAAGTAGGCCACGCAGCCCTGTGAACCATGCACATAGGGCAGGGTCTTCTCGAAGCCCAGGGCACACAACACCGCGCCCAGCGGCTGGCATGCCTTGGCGGGGTTGACGGTCAGCGCCTCGCGCTCGAAGTTGATCTTCTGGTACTCCTCGGTCGTGGTCCAGTCGAAGATCTCCTGGATCTTGCCGGCCTCGTGCTTCTCCTCGAAGTTGTTCTGCTTGTTGGCGAGGTTTGCCTTGTATTCGTCATCGCGAAACAGCGGGTAACTCGGCTTGATGTTTTCTGCATTCTGACTCATTTTTCTCTCCTACACGCCACCAATCTGTGGACGGTGTTTTTATTTGTTGTTCAGATGTACCTGAGTTCAGGACCCGGCGGGGCGAACCCCGCCGGCCTATCAGCGTTGTCAGGCTGCCTTGGCAGCGGCTTCGGACCCGGTGGCCTTCCATGGGGCGATCAGCTTGCCCCAGCAGGGATTGTTCAGGGTCATGTCCATGTCGCGGGCGAAGATGGCGAAGCCGTCATAGCCGTGGTACGGACCGGAATAATCCCAGGAATGCATCTGGCGGAACGGGATGCCCATCTTCTGGAAGATGTACTTCTCCTTGATGCCGGAACCGATCAGGTCCGGCTTGACCGCCTTGACGAATTCCTCGAACTCGTAGCCGGTCACGTCATCGTAGAGCAGCGTGGCATTACCCATTTCCTTGATGGTGCGGTCGTAGTCGTCGTTGTGGCCGAACTCGTAGCCGGCACCCACCACTTCCATACCGAGATCCTCATAAGCACCGATGGTGTGACGCGGGCGCAGGCCGCCGACGTAGAGCATCACGCGCTTGCCTTCCAGACGCGGGCGGAACTTGGCGATGATCGGCTCCATTTCGGCGTTGTACTTGGCGATCACACGCTCTGCGCCTTCTTTGATCGAATCATCGAAGTAGGACGCGATCTTGCGCAGCGACTCGGCGATCTTGGTCGGGCCGAAGAAGTTGTACTCCACCCACGGGATACCGTACTTCTCTTCCATGTGGCGGGAGATGTAGTTCATCGAGCGATAGCAGTGCAGCAGGTTCAGCTTCACCTTCGGGGTCAGCTCCATCTCGGAGAGGGTGCCGTCACCGGACCACTGCGAAACCACGCGCAGACCCATCTCTTCAAGCAGGATGCGCGAGGACCAGGCATCGCCGCCGATGTTGTAATCGCCGATGATGGATACGTCGTACGGGGTGGTCTGGAAGCTGTTGTCGTTATCGCGCGTCGGCAGCACCCAGTCGCGGATGGTGTCGTTGGCGATGTGGTGGCCGAGGGACTGAGACACACCGCGGAAGCCCTCACAACGAACCGGCACGACCGGCTTGTCGATTTCCTTGGACTTGCGCTTGGACACAGCCTCGATGTCGTCGCCGATCAGGCCGATCGGGCACTCGGACTGCACCGAGATACCCTTGTTCAGCGGGAACAGTGTATCGATTTCGCTGATCAGCTTATCGAGCTTCTTGTCGCCGCCGAACACAATATCCTTCTCCTGAAAGTCGGAGGTGAAATTCATCGTGCCGAAGGTGTTTACGCCGGTGGTCCCGACATAATAGTTACGACGACCGGCGCGGGAATACTGGCCGCAGCCGACAGGACCATGGGAAATGTGGATCATGTCCTTGATCGGACCCCACACCACGCCCTTGGAACCGGCATAGGCACAGCCGCGGATGGTCATCACGCCGGGCAGCGACTTCTTGTTGGAAGTAATACATTTATTGGACTGCTCCAGCGTCGGATCGTTGGCAGCAAGATGCTTGGCACGGTCCTTCTTCGCCTTCTCAGGATAGACTTCAAGTACTTCCTGAATCAGAGCCTCTGTTTGTTCTGTAGTCATGGTGCTCATTCTTCGTCTCCTGTCACTGCCACCAATCTGTGGACAGTCTTAATTGAGGATGTGGGTCTAAATAGAGCTTTGCAGGGAGGTTGCCGGCCCCACTGCCGGCAACCCCATAGCGCTGCAAAGTGTTACGTTCGGAATTAAGCAGTGGCGGCTTCAGCAGCCAGTTCGGCTGCGGTTTTGCCCACAACACTCTCGTCTTCCTCATCCATCAGACCGAAGTCCATCAGCAGATCTTCCAGAGCATCCATGGTGATCGGGGTCGGGATGACAAAGTTCGTGTTGTCGACGATCTTCTTCGCCAGCGTGCGATACTCATCGGCCTGCTTGGCAGTCGGATCGTATTCGATCACCGTCATACGACGGATCTCGGCACGCTGCACCACGTTGTCGCGAGGCACGAAGTGAATCATGTGGGTGCCCATCTGACGGGCCAGTTCCATGATCAGTTCATCTTCACGAGCCGTGTTACGGGAGTTGCAGATCAGACCAGCCAGACGGACGCCACCGGAATGAGCGTACTTCACAATGCCCTTGCCGATGTTGTTGGCCGCGTACATCGCCATCATCTCGCCGGAGCAGACGATGTAGATTTCCTGAGCCTTGTTTTCACGAATCGGCATGGCGAAACCGCCACACACCACGTCGCCCAGCACGTCGTAGAACACGAAGTCCAGGTCTTCTTCATAGGCACCTTCTTCCTCGAGGAAGTTGATGGCGGTAATCACACCGCGACCGGCACAGCCGACGCCCGGCTCCGGGCCACCTGACTCGACGCACTTGATATCGCCGTAGCCGGTTTTCAACACATCTTCCAGTTCCAGATCTTCCACGGTGCCTGCTTCAGCAGCCATTTCCATGATGGTGTTCTGAGCCTTGGAATGCAGGATCAGACGGGTAGAGTCGGCCTTCGGATCGCAGCCGACGATCATCACTTTCTTACCCAGTTCCGCCAGGGCGGCAACCAGGTTTTGGGTTGTGGTGGATTTACCGATTCCACCCTTTCCGTAAATTGCACATTGTCTTAACGCCATGATATATCTCCTTTGCTTGGTATGCGCTGCCATCCCTGTGGCAAGCCCGATGCCAAACGGAAATAATACCCTATCCATTTGTTTTTACTGGACTTTTATATGTCGCTTTTGATTGTCGCAATTCACCATGTCGTACATATCCCTACAAATTGTACGAACATCTACAGTCATTTTTTGAACCGGATCATGAAAGTCTGGTAGTGCATCTTTGCTTCGATATTTCCGATCGGGGAAAATTTCATGCGTCAATCAGATTCCATTTCAAACGTCTGTTATTCGAGGATAAACACACATGAATTCCTCACCAAGTCTTTTTCGGGACATACATTGACGGGATAAGCATTTATCGGTGCAGCCGCTATGCTTCGCCGCGATGGGATCAGTGGCAGACAAACAGCCGTTTCACGACAGTGATGCAAAGGCGGAGATCGGACGGCTTAAAGAAAGCCTTCGTGAATGCATGCTGCGATAGTGTAGAGTCTTTTGAGAAATCATCAGATGATTCCGGAGCATCCATTATGCAAGCCGATCTAAGACAACACTGGCACCACCTGCCCGGGGACGAAGTCCTTGAATTACTGGAAACCCGGCCCGACCGCGGGCTGGATACCTTTGCCGTGGAGGAGCGCAGGCTTCAATTCGGCTCGAATGTTCTGACCCGCAAACGGCAACAGCACCCGCTCATCACCTTCCTGCTGCAATTCCATCAGCCGCTTATCTATATCCTGATCGCAGCCGGCAGCACCACCATGCTGCTCGGCGAGTGGATCGATACCTCTGTGATCTTCGGTGTGGTGCTGGTCAATGCGGTGATCGGCTATATGCAGGAAGCCAAGGCCATTCATGCCATTGAAGCGCTGGCCAGATTCATGAGCAGCGAGGCAACGGTCATCCGTGCCGGTAAGAAACAGCGCATTGATGCAGAGGCCTTGTTGCCCGGAGATATCGTGCTGCTGCAATCCGGTGACAAGGTGCCGGCTGACCTGCGCCTGTTACGCAGTCGGGAACTGCAAATCGACGAATCAGCGCTGACCGGCGAATCGCTCCCCGTACACAAGCAACTCACACCCCTTGCCCGCGACACCGCCCTGCCCGACCGCCTGAATATGGCCTATGCATCCACGCTGGTCACCCATGGTCAGGCTACGGGCGTGGTGATCGCCACCGGAGATTCCACCGAGATCGGCCATGTACAGGAACTGATCAGCAACACCGAGCAACTCGCCACCCCGCTCACCCGTAAGATGGCCGAGTTCAGCAATGTTCTGCTCTACGTGATTATGGCACTGGCCGCCCTCACCTTCGGCGTCGGCATACTGCGTGGCGAAAGCTGGTTCGATATGTTCATGGCGGCTGTGGCACTCGCTGTAGGTGCCATCCCGGAAGGTCTGCCGGCGGCGATGACCATCACTCTGGCCATCGGCGTATCGCGCATGGCCAAACACCACGCCATCATCCGCAAGCTTCCCGCCGTGGAAACCCTGGGCAGCACCTCGGTGATATGTTCGGACAAAACCGGCACCCTGACCGAAAATCAGATGACCGTTGTCGGCATCCGCTGTGGCGATGCTGCCATTGAGGTCTCCGGCATCGGCTATGCCCCGGATGGTCAGCTCACACTCAACGGGGTTGAACTGAGCATCGATGCTTCCCCCGACCTCAAGCTCTGCCTGCTGGCAGGCTCGCTGTGCAACGATGCGATCCTCATCGAGGCTGACGGGCAATGGCGGGTCGAGGGCGACCCGACCGAGGGCGCACTGATCAGTTCATCAATGAAGGGCGGACTGCATCCGGACGCGCTGCTTGATGACTACCCTCAGGTGGACGTTCTGCCATTTGAATCCGAGCACCAGTTCATGGCCAGCCTGCATGAAGATATGCGCAGCGCACGGCATCTGATCATGGTGAAGGGCTCGCTGGAGAAGCTTCTGGCGCGTTGTAAGGATGAATATTCCGCAAACGCTGCCTCTCAACCGCTGCGCACGGAATTCTGGCATCGGCAGGCCGAAAGCATGGCCGCAGAAGGCCTTCGCGTTCTGGCTTTCGCCTTCCGGGAAGCCACGCCCGAGCAGCAGACTCTGGCGCACAGCGATATCACCGGCCTCACCCTGATCGGCCTGCAGGGCATGATCGATCCCCCCAGACCTGAAGCCGTGCACGCCGTGGAGGTCTGCCAGCGCGCCGGCATTCAGGTGAAGATGATCACCGGGGATCATGCCGTGACTGCGGCAACCATTGCCGACCGCATCGGCCTGCAGGGTGAGCGGGAGGCGGATGGACGGCTTGTGGTTATCAGCGGACCGGAGCTTGAGGCCATGAGCGATGCGGAACTCACCGCACGGGTCAACCGGATTGCCGTATTCGCGCGCGTCGCCCCCGAACAGAAGCTGCGTCTGGTCAAGGCATTGCAGGCCAACGGCCATGTGGTGGCCATGACCGGTGACGGCATCAACGATGCCCCTGCCCTGCGTCGTGCCGATATCGGCACGGCCATGGGTCGTGGTGGCACCGAGGTGGCCAAGGAAGCTGCCGATATGGTGCTCACACAGGATAATTTCGCAGCCATCGAGGCGGCTGTGGAGGAAGGCCGGGGCGTATACGACAATCTGGTGAAATTCATCGCCTGGACGCTGCCCACCAATCTCGGTGAAGGCATGGTGATTCTGGCTGCCATCATGGCCGGGGCGACGCTGCCCATCCTTCCGGTGCAGATCCTGTGGATCAACATGACCACTGCGGTACTGCTCGGTCTGATGCTGGCCTTTGAGCCCAAGGAACAGGGCCTGATGCTCCGCCTGCCAAGGGCACCGGATCAACCCGTGCTGACCCGTGAACTTGTCGGCCGTATCGTGCTGGTGGGTGTGCTTCTGCTGATCGGTGCCTTCGGCCTGTTTGAATGGGAACTGCAACACGGCGAAAGCGAAGCGGCAGCTCGTACGGTTGCGGTGAATGTGTTCGTGTTTGTCGAACTGATCTATCTGTTCAACTGTCGTTCGCTGTCGCAATCCATGATCAGTCAGGGGCTGTTCTCCAATCGCTGGCTGCTGGCCGGTGTGCTGCTGATGATCGTGCTGCAATTGCTGTTCACCTACCTGCCTGTAATGAACATCGCCTTCAGCAGTGAACCCATCGGCTGGCCGGAATGGCTGCTGATTCTGGCCTTCAGCTTGATGGTTTACGGCATCGTCGGCCTCGAGAAGTGGTGGCGCAGAAAAACATCAGCCACACCTTCCGTTTAGTAATAAAACCGTCCCAAAGCCCGACTCAGGAACACGGCCGGGACATCCATGCTGCGTTCATCTTACCAGATGCATCATCCGGATCCGGCCTGAAGAAATGTTTTTAATACATACAGGAGTCAGATACATGAAATTATTACTGCATATCAACCGACTGGGATTGGCCATCATCATCGCCATGGCGGCGTTGCTGACCTCCGCACAAGCGGCCGAACAAAAGGCTGTGTTTGCCGGCGGCTGTTTCTGGTGCATGGAAAAACCATTTGAGCATCTGCCGGGAGTCTCCGCTGTGATTTCAGGCTATACGGGCGGACATACCGTCAACCCCACCTATGCCAACTATGCGCAGGGCGGTCATGTCGAGGTGATCGAGATAAGCTTCGACCCGCAGAAGATCAGCTACAGGCAGTTGCTGGATGTCTACTGGCGGCAGATCAACCCGACCGATGCGGGTGGCCAGTTCGTGGATCGCGGCCCGCAATATGCTTCGGCGATTTATTATTTGGATACGGAACAGAAAACAGAGGCCGGGGCTTCGAAGGCAGTCATGGATGCAAGCGGTCGCTTTGGCAAACCCATCGTCACGCCCATCAAGCCTGCCGCCACCTTCTATCCGGCAGAGGAGTATCATCAGGACTTCTACAGCAAGAATCCGGTGCGCTACTGGTATTACCGCAGCCGATCGGGTCGCGACGACTATCTGGAAAGCATCTGGGGAACGGATGACAACAAGGGCAAGGAGAAGAACATGGACAAGCAGAGCCTGAAACAAAGCCTCACGCCACTGCAATACGAGGTGACACAGGAGAACGGCACGGAGCCGGCCTTCCACAACACCTACTGGGACAACCATGCTGCCGGCATCTACGTGGACATCGTATCCGGTGAACCGCTGTTCAGCTCCGGTGACAAATTCGATTCCGGTACCGGCTGGCCGAGTTTCAGCAAACCGCTGGTACCTGACAATGTTGTTGAGAAAACCGACAAATCCTGGTTCATGACCCGCACCGAGGTGCGCAGCAACAAAGCGAATTCCCATCTGGGACATGTGTTCAGCGACGGTCCCGCACCCACCGGGCTGCGCTACTGCATCAACTCGGCAGCGCTACGCTTCATCCCTGCCGCGGAGCTTGAGAAGAACGGCTATGCAGATCTTGCCCCGCTGTTCAAAGACGGAAAATAACGATGCATGCATAATACCTGACTAAAATTGAGGTAATGACGCTGTCAAAGTCGACTGATACCATTTATGCATAATCCATTTTAAATGAGGAACAACATGAAAATCACCTCAGGTATCAAGAAAACCGTAGCAACCATTGACGAAAACCACACCGTCCTTGAAGCCGCCAAGCTGATGACCGAGAACTACATCGGCTCGGTGGTGGTCACCAGCCATTCGCGTATTGTCGGCATCTTCACCGAACGCGAACTGATGATGCGCGTCATCGGCAAGGGTCGCGAGCCGGGCACCGTGAAGATCAAGGATGTGATGCATACCGATCATCTGAAGATCGGCTCCGAAGCTACCTGTGACGAAGCCCTGCAGCGCATGGAAGAAAAACGATGTCGCCACCTGCTGGTCTTCGACGGCGATGAATTCGTCGGCCTGATCTCGCTGCGCGACATCGTTGTCCTGACCCTGCAGGAAAAGGACGATCTGATCACCCAGCTTGAGGGCTATATCTCCGCCACCTAGGCTTTTAACGCAGGATGGATTGGCCGGGTCTTTGCTAACCGGGTGTTCATCCACTATTCACTTCTCTGTGCAGACTGAACAAGTCGCGCCCTTTCCGACCGGGACGACAGTCAGCTGACAGAGAGCGGTGAGACACGCGAAGGTTTAACAACACATGGATAACGACAACACCCTGCCCACGGCAAGCGGAATCCGGCATGCATGAGATGTCCTTGTGTGAAGGCGTGGTGCAATTGATCGAGGACCAAACCCGCAAACAGGGCTTTACGAAGGTAAGCACTGTATGGCTGGAAATCGGTGCACTGGCCGGGGTCGAGATCGAAGCGATGCGTTTCAGTTTTGATGCCGTCGCGAAAGACACAGTCGCCGATGGAGCGCGACTGGAAATCATCGAAATTGCAGGCCGTGCACGATGCCCGGCCTGCAAGCAAACGGTACAGGTAACGGCCCGCTACGATGCCTGTCCAGAATGCGGGCACTATCCGCTGGAGATTTTAGCCGGTGAAGAGATGCGTATCAGTGAACTGGAGGTGCAGTAATGTGCACGACATGCGGCTGCGGCCAGGGCGAAACAAAGATCGAGGGCGGGCAGCATCATGCTCACGACCACAGTCATGAACATGAACATCCGCATACCCATGCTTTCGGGCACGGTGTCATGGCGGCTCATGCCCCTGGCGTGAGCCAATCCCGCATCCTGCGCATCGAACAGGACATCCTGAGCAAGAACAACGCCTATGCAGCCGACAACCGGCAGCAGTTCGCCGCTCGCGGCATGCTTGTGCTGAATCTGGTTTCCAGCCCCGGATCCGGCAAAACCACCCTGCTCACCCGCACCCTGACGGATATGCAGGCTGAAGTTCCCATGGCCGTCATCGAAGGCGACCAGCAGACGGTGCTCGATGCCGAGCGCATCCGTGCCACCGGCGTGAAAGCCATCCAGATCAATACCGGCAAGGGCTGCCATCTGGACGCCCATATGGTCGGGCATGCGCTGGAAAACCTGCAGGCCGAGGACAACAGCATGTTATTCATCGAAAATGTCGGCAATCTGGTCTGCCCCGCTTCCTTCGATCTGGGCGAGGCGCACAAGGTGGTCATCCTCTCGGTCACCGAGGGCGAGGATAAGCCGCTCAAGTATCCGGATATGTTCCATGCCGCCGATCTGATGCTGCTCAATAAAACCGACCTGCTGCCGCATCTGAATTTCGATGTTGAGCAGTGCATCGCCCATGCACAGCGGGTGAACCCCGGCATCAGGGTGATGCAGGTATCCGCGTCAAGCGGCGAAGGCATGCGGAACTGGTACGACTGGCTGCGCGCTACACACAGGATGATTCTGGATAGCGCTCCTGAAGCCATGGAGGCCTGAGATGTGCCTTGCTGTTCCCGCCAGAATCATATCGCTGGATAGCGCTGCAAATATGGCTGTGGTCGATCTTGACGGAATCCGTAAGGAAACGTCCACAATGCTGCTCGATTCAGTGAAGGTCGGCGACTATGTGCTGCTGCATGTCGGCTTTGCACTTGAGGTCATCAACCCCGATGAAGCGGAAAGAACCCTGGCGATCTTCGCCGAGATGAGGGCCGACGCGCCATGAAATATCTCGACGAATTCCGCGACGGTGCGACCGCCCGTGCGCTGGCTGCGACCATCCGCAACGAGGCACTAACCGGTCGCGAGTACCGCCTGATGGAGTTCTGCGGCGGCCATACGCATGCGATCTTCCGCTATGGCATCAAGGATCTGATGCCTGCGAACCTGCGCTTCGTGCATGGTCCCGGCTGCCCGGTCTGTGTGCTGCCGGCGGGGCGCATCGAAGCGGCCATCAAACTGGTAGAAGAACATCAGGTCATCCTGTGCACCTATGCCGACCTGATGCGCGTACCGGCGGGCAAGAAGGATTCCCTGCACAAGGCCAAAGCACGCGGTGGCGACATCCGCATGATCTATTCGGCCACCGATGCGCTGGGTATCGCGCAGGCCAATCCGGACAGGCAGGTGGTGTTCTTCGCCATCGGCTTTGAAACCACCACCCCGCCGACAGCGGCGGTCCTGAAAATCGCACATGCCATGGAATTGAAAAATTTCAGCGTGTATTGCAACCATGTACTGACCCCGCCTGCCATGGCCCACATCCTCGATTCGGCGGAAACGCAGATCGACGGCATCCTCGGCCCGTCGCATGTCAGCAGCGTGATCGGCAGCTGCGCCTATGCGAGTTGCTGTAAGCAATACAAAACTCCCATCGTCATCGCCGGTTTCGAGCCGCTGGATGTGCTCGCCTCCACACTGATGCTGCTGCGCCAGATCAATACCGGGAGGCATGAGGTGGAGAACCAGTACACGCGCGTGGTCAGCTCTACAGGAAATGAAAAGGCACAGGCATTGATGCGCGACACATTGGTAATGCGCGCGCTGTTCGAATGGCGCGGCCTGGGAAGGCTGCCCGACAGCGCCATGCAGATTCGCGGGACCTATGCCGATCTGGATGCCGAAAAGCGCTTTGCCATGCAGGACATCGAGGTGGCCGAAAACAAGGGCTGCATCTGCCCTGCCGTGCTGCGCGGCGTGAGCGACCCGGACGCATGCAAACTGTTCGGCACCGTCTGCACGCCGGAAGACCCCAAGGGCGCCTGCATGGTCAGCTCCGAAGGCGCCTGTGCCGCCTACTACAGCTACGGGAGGCGCCGCGCATGAAAGCCACGCACATCAAAGGAGTCGTCGACATGACCCACGGCAGCGGCGGCCGCGCATCGGCTCGCTTGATCGAGGAGATCTTCGTACGGCATTTTGACAATGAACTACTGGCCCAGCGCAACGATCAGGCCGCATTCAACGTGCCTGCCGGTCGCATGGTGATCAGCACTGATGCGCATGTGATTTCGCCCCTGTTCTTCCCCGGCGGTGATATCGGCTCGCTCTCCGTGCATGGTACCATCAACGACGTATGCATGTCCGGCGCAGTGCCGCTCTATCTCTCTGCAGCCTTCATCCTCGAAGAGGGTCTGTCGCTGGCTGATCTGGAGCGCATCGTGGCCAGCATGGGCGAGGCCTCGCGCAAGGCCGGCGTGCCGATCGTCACCGGTGACACCAAGGTGGTGGAAAAGGGCAAGGCCGATGGCGTGTTCATCACCACCACCGGTATCGGCATGGTGCCGCAAGGTGTGAACATCTCCGGCGATCTGGCCAGAGCAGGGCATGCGATCCTGATCTCCGGCAGCATCGGCGATCACGGCATGGCCGTGCTCTCCAGTCGCGAGGGCTTGGGCTTTTCAACCAGCCTGCAATCCGATTCGGCCGCACTGCACGATCTGCTTGCGGCGATGCTTGAGGTCTCCCCGAACATCCATTGCCTGCGCGACCCCACACGCGGCGGTCTGGCCACCACATTAAACGAGCTGGCTATGCAATCCGGCGTCGGCATGCTGATCGAAGAACAGGCCATCCCGGTGAAACCCGAGGTGCGCGGTGCCTGCGAATTGCTGGGCCTTGATCCGCTATACGTCGCCAACGAGGGAAAGCTGGTGTGCATCTGCGATGCAGCCGATGCCGCCCCCCTGCTTGCCGCCATGCAGGCGCACCCGTTGGGCCGCGATGCAGCCATGATCGGCAGGGTTGTCGAAGACGACCAGCATCTGGTGCAGATGCAAACCGCATTCGGTGGCAGCCGCATCGTCGACTGGCTGGCCGGCGAGCAGTTGCCGAGAATCTGCTGAGGCTTCCATGAACCCGGAAGAAGCAACCCTCGCCAACTCGATCCGCATACGCGGTCTGGTACAGGGTGTCGGCTTCCGTCCGTTTGTCTGGCATCTTGCAACCGGACTCGGTATCAAGGGCAGCGTATGCAACGATGCCGAGGGCGTACTGATCCATGCATGGGGCGATGCAGTCACGCTACAGCACTTCCAGCGGCAGATGAGCGAGCAGCCGCCTCCGCTTGCCCGTATCGATGCCATCGAATCTCAGGACCTCGAATCAGCAGCAGCCCCTGAAACCTTCAGCATCGTTGAAAGCCATCACACGGGTAGAAAGGCTGCTTCGGTAACGCCGGATGCCGCCATTTGCCCGCATTGCCTGAGCGATATCCGCGATCCGCAGAGTCGTCATCACGGCTATCCCTTCACCAGTTGCACACATTGCGGTCCACGCCTGTCGATCGTGAGGAAGGTGCCATACGACCGGGCCAACACCAGCATGGCCGGCTTTGTCATGTGCCCGCAGTGCCGGGCGGAATATGATGATCCGGCAGATCGCCGTTTCCATGCGCAGGCCCATGCCTGCCCGCAATGCGGCCCCCGGATATGGCTGCAGGATGCTTCAGGGCAACACACAGGCGACAAGGATTCGGCGGACACAATCATCCGCGCGGCGAGCCTGCTGCGCGAGGGGCACATCCTTGCCATCAAGGGCATCGGCGGCGTGCATCTTGCCGTGGATGCGGGCAACGATGCTGCCGTGGCAAAGCTGCGCGCCCGCAAACAAAGGGATGTTAAGCCATTCGCCCTGATGGCCGCAGATATAGGAAGTGTGCGGCGCTTTGCCTCAGTCGATGCGGCGGAAGCACAATTGCTGGACTCGACCGCAGCACCCATCGTACTGCTTGATCGCAGACATGATGGCGAGCATCTGGCCGATAGCATCGCACCAAGTCAGTCGCGACTCGGCTTCATGCTGCCCTATTCACCCTTGCACAGCCTGCTGATGCAGCAAATTCAGACCCCCATCGTGCTGACCTCCGGCAACCTGAGCGACGAACCGCAATGCGTGGATAACGCGGATGCCATCAAGCGACTCTCCGGCATCGCCGATTATTTCCTGTTGCATGACCGCGACATCGTCAACCGGCTGGACGACTCGGTGGCTTCTGTCATGGCCGGTACCCCGCGCTTGCTGCGTCGTGCCCGTGGCTATGCCCCGGCCCCGCTGCTGCTGCATGAAAGCCTTGCCGGTACACCCCGCCTGCTGGCTATGGGCAGCGAAATGAAGAACACCTTCTGCCAGCTGGATTGCGCAAAGGCCATCATCTCGCAACACCTTGGCGATCTTGAACAGAGCGCAACGCATCATGACTACAGAAAGGCCCTCGATCTGTATGCACAGATGTATGACTTCACACCTGAGGCGATTGCCGTGGATATGCATCAGGATTATGCCTCCAGCCGTATCGGTCAGAAGATGGCGGAAGCATCGGGTGTCCGGTTGATTACGGTTCAGCATCATCATGCACATGTCGCCGCCGTGCTGGCGGAACACCGCATGGCGCTCGACAGCGCACGGGTTCTGGGGATTGCGCTGGATGGACTGGGTCTAGGCGATGATGGAACGATCTGGGGTGGCGAATTCCTGCTCGCCGACTATACGCACAGCACCCGAGTTGGCTGTTTCCAGCCGGTCCCCATGCCCGGTGCTGCCCAGGCAATCCGGGAACCCTGGCGCAGTGCTTTCGCGCATCTGCGTGCAGGCGGACAGGACATGCTTCAAAGCATGCCCAACGACAGCGATATATCCCGTTTCCTTGCGACTAAACCCACAGTGCTTTTACAGAGCATGATCGACAAGGGTCTTAATTCCCCGTTCACCTCGTCCTGCGGCCGCTTGTTCGATGCCGTCGCTGCTGTACTTGGTATCTGCCACGAACGCATCCACTACGAAGGACAGGCTGCCATCGAGTTGGAGAGTCTGGCGCGCGGTGCCTACAGCCATGCGCTTGAGGCGTTCCCCTGGCATATCGGGACCGCAGCCAACGGCATCCTGCAAATCAACTGGCAGCCCATGTGGCATGCCCTGCTTGGCGACATCGCAGCCGGAACCGGATACGCCATGATCGCCGCACGCTTCCACAAGACGTTGAGTGCGGCGGTCTGCGAACTGGCAGCCCGTCTTTGTCACACCCATGCCATCGGCAGCGTGGTACTTTGTGGCGGCTCCTTCCAGAACAGGCTGTTGCTTGAATCGACAGAGATGGACCTGAGAAACCGCGGCCTGACGGTGCTGATGGCCAGGCAATTACCGATGGGTGACGGCGGCTTGTCGCTCGGTCAGGCGGCTGTTGCCGCCGCCCGTATCATCAAAGGGTATAGCAATGATTGAGATTCTTTTCCTCGGCTTCCTGCTCGGCATGCGGCATGCTTTTGAATCGGACCATGTGGCGGCCGTGGCCTCGCTGGTCACCCGCTCGCCGTCCCTGCGCGAATCGCTTCATCTTGGCTCGATGTGGGGGCTCGGCCATACCCTCACCCTGCTGATCCTCGGCTCGGCCGTCATGCTGCTGGATCATATGATTCCCGAACGCATGGCACTGTTACTGGAATTCGCGGTCGGTTTCATGCTTGTGCTGCTGGGCATCGATGTGGTGCGTCGCTTCATGCGCGAACGGGTGCATCTCCACGCCCACCGGCACGCCGACGGCACGATTCATTTCCACGCACATGCGCACGAAAATGTGGCAGCACATTCCGCCCTTACGCATGACCGGCAGGCTCATGACCGGGATCACGACCGGACTCACAACCATAGGCACCCGGCAGGCTTTCCGTTGCGTGCGCTGCTGGTCGGTATCATGCATGGCATGGCCGGTTCCGCCGCCATGATCGTGCTGACCTTGCAAACAGTCCATTCCTTCGGTACCGGACTGCTCTACATCAGCCTGTTCGGACTCGGTTCTATCGGCGGCATGGCCGCCATGTCCGTGGCGATCATGTTGCCGCTGAAGCACTCAGCAAGACGCTACGCAAGTCTGAACGGATACCTGCAACTGGCTATCGGCTGCACCACCCTGATTCTCGGTGCATCCATGATGTTGCAAATAGCCCGGGGGAATTTGTTGCTATGAAGAAATTTCCTTATAAACCAAGCCCGAACGGGCTATTCACCCCTTTTTATTACGGTCGTTTTTATATACCATGCAAACGCGAAAAAGGAGCCTCTCATGGAATCACATAACGGTCCGACCGGACAAACCGGCGCTCACTTGTTGCACCGCTTGTTCGAGGTGCAGCAGCAATACATGCATATCCCGAAACAATCCATCCTCGAACTGGCCGGTGAATTGCGCCTGCCGGTCAGCCAGGTTGAATCGGTGGTGGATTTCTATTCATTCTTTCACCGCACGCCGCGCGGCCGCTTCGACTTGTTGTTCAGCAACTGCACCAGTTGCGGCGATACCGCCATGATGCGAAGCCTGTGCAAGCGCCTGAATGTAACTCCGGGCGAAACACGCGCCGACGGACTGGTCAGCATCAATGAGACATCCTGCATCGGCATGTGCGATCAGGGGCCTGCCCTGCTGGTCAACAGTCGGACCCTCACCGGACTGACCGCCATCCGCCTGGAGCAGATCGCCGCACAGATCGAGGCAGGTGTGCCTGTTCCTGAATGGCCGGTGGAATGGTTCCGCGTACAGGACAATGTACGCAAGAACGGTCTGCTGCTGGGCACTGCCTTCGAGACCGGTTCCGGCCTGCGCGCCGCACTCGAGAAAGGTCCGGAAGCCATGCTTGCCGAGGTGACGCAATCCGGTCTGCGCGGTCGTGGCGGTGCGGGTTTCAGCACCGGTATGAAATGGAAATTCTGCCGCGAGGCGAAGGGCGATGCGCATTATGTGGTATGCAATGCCGATGAGGGCGAGCCCGGAACCTTCAAGGACAGGATTCTTCTCAGCAGCCATGCGCATGCCGTCTTTGAAGGTATGTCCATCTGCGGTCACATCATCGGCGCAAGCAAAGGTTACCTCTACCTTCGCGGAGAATATCGTTATTTATTGAATGATTTGCACGCTGTATTAAAGCGTCGTCACAAGGCCAGACTGCTCGGAAAGCACATTCTGGGGCAGGCTTTCGATTTCGACATCGAGATCATTGTCGGTGCGGGCGCCTATATCTGTGGTGAGGAATCCGCACTGATCGAATCGATGGAACAGAAGCGCGGCATCCCGCGCGTCCGCCCGCCTTTCCCTGTCACCAAGGGTTATCTGGATCAGCCCACGGTGGTGAACAATGTCGAAACACTGGCTGCGGCTGCATTGATCGCCGTGCATGGTGGCGCATGGTTCAGTGGCCACGGTTCGGAAAAATCAGCCGGCAGCAAAGTGCTCAGCATCAGCGGCGACTGCACCACGCCGGGTGTGTATGAGTATCCGTTCGGAGTCAGCATCCAGCGCATCCTCGATGACTGCGGGGCCGAGGATGTGCAAGCCGTGCAGGTCGGCGGTCCCTCCGGCACGCTGATCGCCCCGGATGAGTTCGAGCGTAAGCTGGGCTTTGAAGACCTGGCCACCGGCGGATCATTCATGATCTACAGCAAGGATCGTGATCTTCTCAAGGTCATCAGCAACTTCACGCATTTCTTCGCGCATGAAAGCTGCGGCTTCTGCACACCGTGCAGGGTCGGCACCACCCTGCTGAAGAACGGTCTGGACAAGATCGCCTCCGGTCACGGCACCAAGTCCGATGTGGACGAGATGTACCGCATGGCCACAATGGTCAAGCGCCGCTCACACTGCGGTCTGGGCCAGACTGCACCCAACCCCCTGCTGGATGCCCTGAAACGCTTCCCGGAAGTTTTCGAGCAGCGTCTGGTACACGACAGCGAATTCGAACCCCATTTCGATCTGGATGCGGCGCTTGAGGAAGCGCGGCAGATCAGTCATCGCGATGATGCGGAGGCACATCTGGCATGAGCGATACTATGAAAGAAAACAACAACACCATCACCATCGACGGTCGCGAGATCCCCTTTAAAGAGGGGCAGACAATCATGGACGCAGCTCTGGCCGCCGATATTTATATTCCGCACCTGTGCCACAGGCCAGGGCTGAAACCGCACGGCAGTTGCAAACTGTGCACCGTGGAGGTCAACGGACGCAGCGCTTCGGCCTGCACCCTGCCGGCCGCCAAGGGTCAGGAGATCAGCAACAACACCGAAGCCCTGAACGGGGTGCGCAAGACCATCACCCAGATGTTGTTCGTCGAGGGCAATCATTTCTGCCCGGCCTGCGAAAAGACCGGCGACTGCACCCTGCAGGCGGTGGCCTATCATCTGGATATGCTCGACGGGCATTTCCCGCAGTTCTATCCGCGCCGCGAGGTGGATGCCTCGCATCCGGGCATCGTGCTGGACAGGGATCGCTGCATCATGTGCGAGCTGTGCGTGCGGACCAGTCGCGAGATGGACGGCAAGGATGTCTTCGCCATCACCGGGCGCGGCATCGATGCCAAACTGATTGTGAACTCGGCCAGCGGCAAGCTTGCCGATACCGACATCACCACCGACGATCTGGCGGCGCATATCTGCCCGGTCGGCGCCATCCTGATCAAGGAGCACGGCTATGAAGTCCCCATCGGCCGGCGTACCTTCGATCTGCACACCATTGCCGAACCCGGCGTCGAGCCGGTTATCCTGCGTAAAGGAAAGCATGCCGATGAGCACTAGGAAAATCCGTGTAGCCACTACCTCCCTGGCAGGCTGCTTCGGCTGCCATATGTCCTTTCTGGATATCGACGAACGGATCGTCGGCCTGATCGAGCATGTCGAATTCAGCCGCTCGCCGATCAACGATATCAAGCACTGCCATCCCGACTGCGACATCGGACTGATCGAAGGCGGCCTGTGCAATGCCGAGAATGTGCATGTGCTCAAGGAGTTCCGCGAGAGTTGCAAGATCATCATCGCGGTCGGAGCCTGCGCCATCAACGGCGGCGTTCCCGCCATGCGCAACCATTTCACCCTGAAGGAATGCCTCGAGGAGGCCTATCTGGATGGCATCGGCGTGGAGAATCCGATGATTCCCAACGATGTGGAACTGCCGCTGCTGCTTTCCAAGGTACATCCGATTCATGAGGTGGTGCATGTGGATTACTACCTGCCCGGATGTCCGCCGCCGGCCGATGCCTTCATGAAGGTGCTCACCGACCTGCTGGAAGGTAAAGAGCCGAGCCTGCCGAAAGAGATCCTGCATTTTGACTGAACACGAACTGCCTTTGACTTTAAGGAGACAAATATGAGCGAACAAATGCGTCGGGTTGCCATCGATCCGGTCACGCGTGTCGAAGGGCACGGAAAAATCACCCTGCTGCAGGATGCGGACAATCGCGTGCACGAAGCACGTCTGCATATCGTCGAATTCCGCGGCTTCGAGAAATTCATCCAGGGACGCCCATACTGGGAGGTCTCGACCTTCGTGCAGCGCCTGTGCGGCATCTGCCCGGTATCGCATCATCTGGCTGCCGCCAAAGCCATCGATCAACTGGTCGGTGTGGAAGAGCTCACCCCGAGTGCGCTGAAGCTGCGCCAGTTGCTGCACTTCGGTCAGACGCTGCAATCGCATGCCCTGCACTTCTTCCACCTCTCCTCGCCCGATCTGCTGTTCGGATTCGGCTCGGATGTGGCCAAGCGCAACATCATCGGGGTGATCGAGAAGTATCCGGAAACAGCGGTGAAGGGCGTGAAGCTGCGCAAATACGGCCAGCAGGTGATTGCCGCAATCGCCGGCAAGCGCGTGCATGGCTCGGCGGCCATTCCGGGCGGCATGAACAAGTCGTTAAGCAGGGAAGAAAGAAACAGCCTGCTGGCCGACATCAAGGACATCATCGCCTGGTCACAGGATGCGGTCAGCCTGAGTGAGCAGATCCATATGGCGCATCCGGAGAATCACGATTTCGGTAAACTGAATACCAACTTTCTCGGCATGATCGGCCCCAAAGGCGAACTGGAACTGTACCACGGCGGCCTGCGCGCCCGCGCAGCCGATGGCTCCACGATCCTCGACCAGTTCGATTATCGCGGTTATCAGGACATCATCCGTGAAGAGGTTCGCTCGTGGAGCTACATGAAGTTCCCCTACCTGAGCTCGCTGGGTAAGGAAAAGGGCTGGTATCGCGTAGGTCCTCTGGCGCGCGTCAACAACTGCGATTCGATCAGCACACCGCTGGCCGAGGCCGCGCGCAAACGCTTCAAGGCGTTCGCCAACGGCGCCTTCGTGCAGGACACGCTGGCCTATCACTGGGCGCGCATGATCGAGGCCCTGCATTGCGCCGAATCCATCGAGTTGCTGCTGGGCGATGAGGACATCTCGGGTGACGATCTGGTGGTGACAGGCGAGAAGCGCGACGAGGGAATCGGCGTCATCGAGGCACCGCGCGGCACCCTCTTCCATCACTACAAGATCGACGAAGAGGGCATGATCAGGAAGGCCAACCTGATTGTTTCCACCACCAGCAACAATCAGGCGATGAACGAATCGGTACGCTCCGTGGCCGATCAATACATCGACGGCAAAGAGATCACCGAAGGCCTGCTCAATCATCTGGAAGTGGCGGTTCGCGCCTACGATCCCTGCCTGTCGTGCGCTACACACGCCATGGGCAAGATGCCGCTGCAGGTCGAGCTCGTTGATGCCGATGGTCGGCTGGTGGACCGTCTGACCAAGGGCAGCGACGGACGCATCGAAAGATCAATGTGACCAGCGTTCCGCCTATCCTTGTTTTCGGTTACGGCAATCCGGGCCGGGGCGATGATGCCCTCGGCCCGGAGGTCGTGGCCGCCATCGAGTCGGCGGACTTTTCTTCCGTTGAGGTTCAAACGGACATGCAATTACAGGTCGAGCATGTCACCGACCTTGAGGGACGTGAGCGCATCCTGTTCGTGGATGCCGATGTGTCCTGCGCCGAACCCTACGTTTTCACCACGCTGGAGCCGGAAAAGGACGGCAGCTACACCAGCCATGCCATGACCCCCGGCGCGCTGCTGCATGCCTACAGGAAGGTGTACGGGAGTGATTCTCCGCCCGTCTGGATGCTGCGCATCCGAGGCTACGCCTTCGAACTCGGCGATCCGATGGGTGAACAAGCCACCGCCAACCTCGCAGCAGCCATCGAACTGGTAAAAAAACTCTGCGCCGATCCCGACGAGGAACACTGGACGCAGCACCTGAGCCAGGGCGCCGACGGAAACGCTCCGGCCTCCCCCTGCCCCGGTTGCAGCTCCTACACCTTTTCAACATCTATTGAGAATATTTCCAGCAATTAGTTATTGGCAGGCAGTGAGTTCGAAGCGGATGGGGATGTGCCGCCGGCTTTGGACAGGGAATCCGAGATGCGTGGCCGGGATGAATTGCCATGGTTTGTCAGCTTGGTCGACAGCGGCAGCGAGCTTGTCGAACCCACTTCACTTCGCACCACGATAGACATTTAGCTCAACATGAAGAGCGCTTCCTGACTGCTGAAAAATGGCCCTGCCATTGGGCCGCGACATTATGCCGCATTTTGTGAAACCTCCCCGTCGGTAACATCCGCGCTCACTAAACAACACCGAAGGCAGTCAGAAACTTTCAGTCCAGATGATGTCTGCAATCGTGGGAGATTATATATGAATGTAAAAAAGACCTTCTTCAATGAAGAAGATCATCTCTTTGCCCAAAACAGGAAAATGGATGCAGCATCGCCATTCAAGGTGAGTCATCTGACATTCGCCTTGCTAGCCATCGGTATCGGGAATGGTCCGGCGTGGGCCGCAGAGAATCTTCCGACCATCGAGGTCAATGCGGCTGCGATAGCCGACACGCAGGCAGGTCATCAAACAGCGGTAGGCAAGAATGATTTGAAATCCAAACTTGCAGCGACAAGCGATACAGCCTCCCTTCTGAAAGACGTCCCCGGGTTGAATCTTCAGAGTGGCGGTGGTGTTTCAAGTTTACCAACGGTTCATGGTCTGGCTGATGACCGCCTTCGTATCAAGGTCGATGGAATGGATCTGGTATCCGCCTGTGCAAACCATATGAACCCGCCTCTCTCCTACATCGACCCTAGCAATGTAGGCAGTGCAACGGTTTTTTCCGGCATTTCACCTGTGAGTATGGGTGGTGACAGTATTGGTGGAACAATTCTGGTTGAATCCGAAAGCCCTGAATTTGCCAAGCCGGGTGAAGGTTCACTCTATCAAGGCCAAATCGCCACCTTCTATCGTAGCAATGGCAATGTGCTGGGAGGGAATGTCTCCGCAACGGCCGCGACCGAATCAGCCAGCGTCAGATATAACGGCTCCACTGTGAAGGCGAATAAAAACTACAAGGCTTCCGGCGACTTCAAGCCGGCAGGTCTTGCAGCGGCAGATCGAGGATGGCTGGCCGCCGATGAGGTTGGCTCAAGTATCTACGAAGCGACCAACCACGCTCTTGCCATCGATGTGCTGCAAAACAATCACTTGATCGATCTGAAACTCGGACTTCAGGATATCCCTAATCAGGGTTGGACAAATCAGCGCATGGATATGACTGGCAACAACAACGTCCAGGCAAACCTGAATGTGACCAGTGATTTCGACTGGGGCAATCTGGAATCCCGCATCTATTTCGAAAACACCAAGCATTCCATGCAGTTCGGTCCGGACAAACTGTATCAATACGGAACTGCAATGATGCCTGTAAACGGCATGCCGATGGATACTGAGGGCAACAATCTGGGCGCTGCATTGAAAGCCAATATCGCCATCGCCGCTGATGATCAGCTTCGTGTCGGTGCTGAATACCAGCAGTACCGACTCGATGACTGGTGGAATCCTTCCGGTGGAATGATGATGGCACCGAATGTCTTCTGGAACATCAATAACGGAAAACGCGATCGAATGGCGGTTTATAGTGAGTGGGAATCACATATGACCCACAGCTTGCTCACCCAGTTGGGCCTGCGATACGAGCGAGTTGAAATGAATACGGGCACCGTTCAGGGATATAATATGATGGCCTTTCAGGGAGCGGAATCCGCAGCGTTTAATGCAGCTAACCGAAAGAAAACAGACAATAATTTCGATGCGACTGCGCTGGCACGCTTTACCCCTGATGAAACCAAAACCATCGAGTTCGGCTACGCTATGAAGACCCGTTCTCCGAATCTTTATGAACGCTACTCATGGTCCACTGCCGGTATGATGATGCGCATGGTGAATCTGGCCGGGGATGGCAATGGTTACGTGGGTAACCTGAATCTGAAGTCGGAAACTTCCCATACCGTTAGTGCCACGGTCGATCTCCACGATGCTGAAGCAAAGCATTGGGGTGTGAAGATGTCCCCTTACTACACCTACATCAATGATCATGTCGATGCAGCACGTTGCAGTTCTTCAAACGCCAACTGTGGTGCTGCAAACCAGACTGCAACCAATGCATTCGTGTACCTGCAGTTCGTCAACCAGTCAGCCAATATGTACGGTGTGGATGTATCGGGTGATGTGCTTGTTAGCGAAAGCGGCTACGGCAGTGTCACAGCCAAAGGCCTGATGAACTACGTTCGTGGCAAGAATAAGGTTACCAAGGACAACCTGAACAATATCATGCCTCTGAATGGTCAGCTGGGCCTTGAGCACACGCTGGGTGGCTGGACCAGCAATGTTGATGTTGAGATGGTTTCCCCCAAGAAGAAGGTATCGAGCGTCAGAAATGAGTTGGCTACGGGGGGGTATGCGCTTGTGAACCTGCATAGCACCTATCAGTGGAATCAGGCTCGCTTTGACGTTGGTATCAGCAACCTTCTTGACCATTTCTACAACCATCCGCTGGGTGGCGCATACCTTGGTCAGGGAGCGACAATGGGTACCGCTGTTCCCTGGGGCGTTGCGGTTCCGGGAATGGGACGCTCTTTGTACACAGGTGTCACTATCGACCTGTAAAACGAACCATCCTGTATTCCGCCCGGCCGCACCTTGTGTGGCCGGGCTTTTTCTGGTGTTGATTAAGATCCGCTCAGGCTGAATCGCATAAGGAATTGGCACTCAACCGGGCAATCCACATTTTCCGGCGGCCGAGGCATCGGCATTGCCCGCTCAATCGTCTTACGCGCCGCAGCCATCAGAGGCTGAGGCCCATGTTCAATAAGGATATTCTGCACTGAACCATCGGATTGGAGTACAAAGCGAACCCTCACATCCCCCTCGATGCCCTTCCTGCGCGCAATCCCGGGATACCATTTGTGCTCTTCGATATGGGCCATCACATCGCTCAAATAGCGTTCCCTTTCCCAACGAATCAAGCCCTCGGCGACCTGTGGTTGGGAATCAACGCTGGCTGCTGCAAGCTGACGAGGCTGGCTCTGTGCTTTTACCGGTTTGATTTTTTCCGGTGTCGCAACTTTCTTCACCTCTTCAACCCGGTTGGGTGGCGCTTCTTCGACCTTCTTCGGTTCTGCATCATTCTCAGGCTGATTCTCGACCACCTCTTCTGGCAGTTCGGGCGGGGCTTGCGGCACAGGTTCCTGAGGTAGAAAACTGAGCCGGGTCACGCTGCTCGTCGTCACTTCAGGTGTGGATGCTGAAATCGCCCCCCCAAAGCTGACAAAAAGCAGCCCGTGAACCAGAAAGGAAAGGGTCAATGCACCGGTTCGGATCAACGAGATGCCGGATGAGGCATCCGAGCCGAAGAAATCGTCTCTAACGCTCATCGTCCCGCAGGATGCTCTGTGATAATATCCACGCCGGCAGCACCTGCCAGACGAGCGGCATCAAGAACCTTCACACAATCACCCAGACTGGCTCCATCATCGCCTCGGATCACCACACGCTTCTCGACCCGTGTGGACAACAGTTCCGCCAGCCTGACTTCCAGCTCTTCCGGCTGAATCAGCGATCCTGCCTGTGTGATTTCTCCGGATAATGAGATGACAATCTCAAGCGGTTTGTCGTTGTTCATTGCTTCGGCAGAAACGGCATCGGGAAGATCCACCGGAAGCCCATCATCACGAACAAAGTGGGCTGTCAGCATGAAAAAAACCAGAAGCAGGAATACAATATCGATCAGTGGCGTCAGGTTGAGCGCCTGATCACTTCGATGTGAGGCTTCAAATTGCATGAACCGACATATCCTTGTGATTGAACTGGCTGTTCACCCCGCTGGCAGTCGAGTGCGGGAGTTGCTCTATCACCCTCGATGCAACGAATTGCATCGATCTGGCTCTCCCATCAACAACCCCCTCCAGAAAATGCAGCAGAAACAGCACCGGGATAGCGACTGCAAGACCTGCCCCCGTGGTGATCATCGCCTCCCAGATACCGGCAGCCAGCATCTGGGCATCCACCTTGCCACCTGCCAGTTCAATCACCTGAAAGGCTTTGATCATACCGGTAATGGTGCCGAAGAGGCCAAGCAGAGGAGCTGTGTTTCCGAGCCATGCCAGAGTGCGAAGGCCGGACTCCATCTTTCCCAGATGTTCGTTGCCTATGCGTGAGGCAACATTCACAAGATCCATCACACCCTCTTCTGCCGCCTGCTTTACACCGCATGCAATAGCTGCTTCCGGTGAGATGCGTGCCGATCTTTGATCGTCCGGCAAGGCATTCAGATTGATGGATTCACGATTCACTTTGGGAAGAAGATAGAAGTAGATGAGCCGTTCGACGACAATTGCCATGGCGATGACGGAATAGCCTAGAAGAATCCACATCACTGGCCCGCCCTTACTCATCAGTAATGTCACATCCATTCTTCGACTCCTTCAACCATCGCTATCAACGATGGAAAAGGCTATCCCATCGGGCGGGCTGTCATCCCTGCGACAAATCGTCGCACCCGAAGCACAAAGCACAGGGTGATTTCTGCAGAGAAATAATCAGGATCGAGTCGGACGTTTGGCCAGTTTTCTCTGCAGGGTTCTGCGGTGCATACCCAGTCGTCTTGCCGCTTCCGAAATATTTCCCTCGCATTCAGCCAGAACCTTCTGGATATGTTCCCACTCCAGGCGGTTGACCGACATCGGCTGCGGCGCAATCCCGGCGGCCACATCCCCCTGCGTGCGCTCCAGTGCCAGAACGATCTCGTTGGCATCAGCCGGCTTGGCCAGATAATGCGTGGCGCCCAGCTTGATGGCCTCCACGGCCGTGGCAATGCTGGCATAGCCGGTGAGCACAACAATGCGAGTGTATGCATCCAGCGCGTGCAGCCTTTCCACCAGCACCAGACCCGACGGTCCGGGCATGCTCAAATCAACGACAGCATATTCCGGCACATTGTCGCCGATCTTTGCCAGGGCATCATCCACATCATGTGCGACCATCACCGAAAAACCCCGGTTGACCATCGCTGAAGCAAGAACAGAACAGAACAACGGATCGTCATCGACCAGCAACAGGCTAGGGAAATCTTTGTTTTTACTGTTCATGTTCTCACCGTAAGCTTTATCAGTGGCAAAACAATCTTCACACATGCCCCGCCGTCCGCATGATTGGAGAAAAGCACTTCTCCCCCGAGCCTGTGCATCACAGCCTGTGTGAGGAAAAGACCGAGTCCATGGCCGCTCTCTTTGGTGGTGAAGAAAGGTTTCCCGGCCGATTGAAGGGCCGTTTCGCTCAATCCCGGACCATGATCACACACCTCAATCTCCAGCATGTCCTGACTCCATACCACACTGGCATCCACCTGCTGCGGTGACACCTCGTAGGCATTGTTCAATACATTGAAGATCGACTGGGTGAGTGTTTCATCAACCACAATGACCGGCGCCGGATCGCAGCCCTGAATCTTCTCACGTAGATTCGCGCCGGGATGCAGGGAATTCCAATCCGAGAAGAACCCTTCACAATACTCCCTGAGATCGATACTGCGTCCGGATTCCGCCTTGAACTCTCCGGCGCTGGCGCTCATCTTGGCCATCGTTTCCTTACAGCGGTCAATCTGTGAACGGATGATGCCGAGCTTGAGAACCAGAGGCTTTTGCTCCGCCCATTCATGTTGCAGTTCGCCAATCAGAACAGCCATGGTTGCCAGGGGTGTCCCAACCTCATGTGCAGCACCGGCAGCCTGAGTACCAAGGGCTATGATATGCTCGTCGCGCGCCGCTTTTTCGCGCATAACCGCCAGTCTGCGTTCACGCTCGCGCAACGCATCGGACATGCGCATCACGAAAAAAACGATCAGACCGATGCTGAGCGCAAAGGTCAGCCACATACCGACCAGATGCAGTTCGAAGCCGCTGCCGACGTGCCCCATATGCGTGTCGAAAATGGGCTGATAGAAAAACACCAGCAATGTGTAGCTGAACAATACCGAGGCACCCGTCAGCCAGGCGTAGAAACGCGGCAGGGTGGTCGCGGCGATCATCATCGGGAAGAGATAAAGCGAAATGAACGGATTGGTATAACCGCCCGAGAAATACATCAGCACGGTCAGGAAAACGACATCCAGCATCAGCTGGGTAAAGTAGGCCTTCTCGGAGATCTCGGATTTATGCCCGCATAAGCGGATGCAAAGCAGATTGACCACGGAATAAACCATGATCACCGTCAGCAACGGCCACAGGCCCACATGGATCTCCGAAACAAACTGGGAAAGAGCCACCAGCGCAAACTGGCAGAGAATGAGGATGCTGCGCATCTGCAGCAGACGTTGCAGATTGCGCGACAATGTCGGCGCATCGGTCAGTAAATCAGACACCGACTTCAATGACGGCATGGATATTTCTCCTTCGACTAAAGCATACAACAGCTCGCACAGGACCGCAGCCCCAACGGCGCGAGGCTAGTTTCTTCGTCTGGCAATGAGGTGTGGCAATTTGTCGCATGCCTGAGCGGAAAGGAAACTGCTGCGGAGTATCAGGGACGGGCAGCCTGCAACAGATCAAAAAAATGCTCTGCCGGCATCGGCCTGCCGTGCAGGTAAGCCTGCTCATTATCGCAGTCGTGATCCTGTAGAAATTGCAACTCCCCTTCGCACTCCACCCCTTCTGCCACCACACTGAGATTCAGGCTGTGCGCCATATTGATCATGGCCTTCACCAGCACCGCCATTTCGTAATCCCTGTTCACCCCGGCGGCAGAGCTGCGGTCGATCTTCAGACCATTGAACGGTATGGTTCTGATGTGGCGCATCGACGAAAAGCCTGTACCGAAATCATCAAGCAGGAAGTTCAGGCCCATGTTTTTCAGCTTGTCCAGCACCTGCCTGGTCTTATCCGGTCGGTCGATGAACACGTTCTCGGTGATCTCGATGCCGATACTGCCGACTGGAAGCGAGTATGCACCAAACGTCAAGACCAGATGATTGAATCTCCACCGATTTACCAGACAACTGAGAGTGCAGGTGAATTCAAGATTGAGGCAGCTGGTGGATTGTGGGCATTCAGTGGCTTCTGTCGCTAGTCGATCCGGAATCAGCACGAAGAAACTTTATGACTGGATTGAGCGCATCCGGGCGAGGACTATGCATGGCTCCAGCAGCCTAATTCAGGCAGACGAAGTGAAGGCCAGAGGTTAACAAGGACTGGTCAAGCTATCCCGGCTGGGGAACGGTTGTGTTTACGGCTAACGCAAGGCTCACTATGATCTGAAGGATCTGGGCGAATCCCGTGGTCCAAATCGTGCTGGTCGTTTGATGCACGAGGACGGCCCGGAAACAATCCGGCCACGTTACAACGGATGCAGACAGGCAATCCTGTGCTCGCCCCCGGAGAGCCTAGCATCAAAGGTTTCGCAGTCACTCCGAGCAAACGGACAACGTAGCCGGAACGGGCAGCCGGCATCGGCCACACCCTCATCGCTGCGCACAATCTCATCGCCAGCGGCATGTCTCTGTGAAGGGTGCCCGACAGGTCGTGCATCCAGCAATTCGCGGGTATAGGGATGTTTCGGTCTGACATACACATCCTGCACATCCCCCTGCTCCACAATACGCCCTGCGAACATCACAGCCACCCGATCGGCCACATGCCGCACCACCGACAGGTCATGCGAGATAAACAGGTAAGCCAGTTCGTGTTCCTTCTGCAGATCGCTCAGCAGATTGAGGATCTGCGCCTGCACCGATACATCCAGTGCCGACACCGGCTCATCAAGCACCAGCAGTTCGGGGGACACAGCCAGCGCACGGGCGATGCCGATACGCTGCCGCTGACCACCGGAGAACTGGTGCGGATAGCGATCCAGCACGCTGTCATCCATGCCGCATTGCTCAAGAATCCCGGCCACCTTCGCGCGCCGCTGTTTCGAATTCAACTCGGGCGCATGCACCCTTAAACCCTCACCCACCGAATCTGCGATCTTCATGCGCGGATTCAGGCTGGCGAACGGGTCCTGAAACACCATCTGCATATGCCGGCGCTTCCTTCGCAGCGCGCTGCCCTTAAGCTGCGACACATCCTCGCCGAGCAGGGTGATGCGTCCGGCATCGGCCTCCAGCAGGCGCATCACCAGTCGTGCCGTGGTGGACTTGCCGCTACCGGATTCGCCGACGATGGCCAGGGTCTCCCCTTTCGCCACCTCGAAGCTCACATCGTTCACCGCATGCGTCACCTTGCGTTTGCCACTCCACATGCCGCCGGAGGTGAAGCTCTTGCTCAGTGATTCAACCTTCAACAAGCTCACAGGAATGCCTCCAGCTTCTCGTCCTTAAGCACTTCCATCACCTTCACGCAACGCGCCAGATGCCTGCCTTCCTGCCAGGCATCTTCCCTGACCGGCGTGGAACATTCGATAGCGGCCAGCGGACAGCGCGCGGCAAAGCGGCAACCCTCCGGCCACTTGCCGGGCGATGGCACCTGCCCCGAGATGGCCGGCAGTCTCTTGTGCCTGCCGTCCGCTTCCGGCCTGCAATGCATCAGGGCCCTGGTGTAGGGATGCGCCGGTTTATCAAAAATATCGGCCACCGGCCCGCGCTCGACGATATGCCCGGCATACATCACCGCCACCTCGTCGCACAACTCGGCAACCAGCCCGAAATCATGCGTCACCAGCAGCATGCCCAGCCCGCGCTTTTCCTGCAGGCCGCGCAGCAGATCGATGATGCGCTTCTGCACCGACACATCCAGAGCCGTGGTCGGTTCGTCGGCGATGATGTAATCCGGATCGGCGGCCATGGCCATGGCGATCAGCACACGCTGGCGCATACCTCCGGACAGCGAATCGGGGTACTGGCGCAGCAGGCCCGCTCCGTCCTGCAAGCCGACATCGGCGAGCAGGCCTATCGCGCGCTCTTCCGCCGCAGGTCTGGTCAGATCAAGATGCAGCCGGATCACCTCGGTGAGCTGCGCCCCGATGGAGAACACCGGGTTGAGCGCGGTCATCGGCTCCTGGAAAATCATCGAAATACGCCCGCCGCGCACCGTGCGAAGTTCCGGCTCCGGCATGCCGAAGACATCCGCATCGTCGAGCAGCACGCGGCCTGCCGTTCGCACGATGCCCTGCGACTCACCCAGCCGCAGAATGGCCTGCGCGGTCAGCGTCTTGCCGCAACCCGACTCGCCGACCAGCCCCAGCACATGTCCGGGCGCAAGCGTCAGCGACACATCGCTGACCGCCTGACGATCGCCCCCCGGTGCGGGAATTGCCAACGATAAATGCTCGATTTTCAGCATGGGCAGAGTGTGGCGGATGCGCGGGCTGCTTTCCAGTCCCGCAAGCCTCTAGACCGCCAGTCCGAGCATCGCATCGGCGAGCACCGTCGCCCCGACGGCAAGTTGTTCAGGGGATGCGTATTCCGCCGGCGAGTGACTGACACCTTGATGACAAGGAACGAACAACATCCCGACCGGGATCTTCCTGCGGTCCCCGCGCTGCACCTGACTGACGACGGCGGCATCATGCCAGGCTCCACTGGGCAGAGTCGTATGCCGCAGACCGCGCATACGGCAACAATCGCCCAACAACGTCTGCAGGCTGTCGTCCAGATGTTCGATGCCGGCCAGCTGAGAGAATTCATCGAGGACGACCGTGATGCCGAACTCCTCAGCGGTCTGCCGGATCGTCTGCTCTGCCTGTTCGACAAACTCGCGTACCTCATCGGCCCTGCAACCACGCACCTCATGCGAGAAATAACCGCTGCCGCTGACCTTCGCCACAGCATTGTCATAGAACCCCGGCAGCGTCTCATTGACATGACGGTTGCTGTTCACCACGCCGATAGTCTGCACGATATCCTTGCCCGCACCGATCTCGCGGCGGATCAATTCGTCCAGTCGCACCTGCATATAGGCCATGGCGAGATTCACATCCTTGCGCCACGCATGTCCCATCGGGGTCGCGCCCGAATGATCGAATGCACCTTTCAGCTTCACCCATCTGCGCACCGAGCCGCGGATACTGCTGACGACACCGATATCGAAACCGCCCGCCTCCAGTACGCGGCCCTGCTCGATATGCATCTCAAGGCAGGCTGCGATGCCATCGCGCTCGCTTGCCGGGATGCTCGGCCGTCCATCGGCGATATAGCGGGGATCCCCACCCTGCCCGCGAATCGCATGGGCAAGCGATGTCCCCTGCCAGACATTGCCGAGCACCTCGGAGCCAAGCAGTCCGAAGGCTGCGCGGGAACCGGCTGATACCACGCCAAAGGTGGATGACTCTTCGCAGCGCCAGACGCGCAAGCGCAAGCCTCGCTTGAGGGCAACGCCCGATGCATGCACGACAAGCAGCGCTTGCAGGCCGGCAACCACGCCGGCAGCGCCATCATAGTTCCCGCCGCCCGGAACGGTATCCATATGCGAACCGGTCTCCACCCACGTGGGGAACTCCCCGGGAGTTTCAACGATCAGATTGCCGACAGCGTCCCAGCGACTGTTCAGGCCAGCGGCCAAAGCCGCGTCTTCGATAAGCCGCATGGCTGCGCTTTCCTCATCCGACCATGCGGCACGCAAAAAGCCCCTGCCGGGGCCGAGGTTGCCGATCTTGTCGAGCGCCTCGTAATGGCCGCTGATGATGCTTGCGGAGACGGGAGTCAGAACGGGTTCGCCTGACTTGTTCATGAAAGATCGAGAGCCGGAGCCTGTTAACACTAAATTCAATGGCGACGATTCGGCCATTTTCACAGGCTGCCGACCCTGGCCTGCAACAGGCCGAGGAGACTGCCGTCGGGCGCTGGCTCGAACCCCTCCAGACGCGGACCGGAGACGGCAATGACAGGCTCGTACCACAGCGGGATATAGACCTGATCTTCGGCCATCTGCCGCTGGATCTTCGCATACAGGGTCTTCTGTTCTTCGCGGGACTGGCTGGCCTCGGCGGCGTTCAGCCATGCGTCCACCTGAGGGTTGCTATAGCGGCCGCGATTCGCACCCTTCGGCGGCCACATCCCGGAATGCAGGATCCAGCGGTAGATGTCCGGATCGACGATGCCCACCCAGGCCAGTGAAAATACCTGAAAATCGCCCTGCTTGATGCGCGAGTAGAAGCCGCCCCACTCCAGCGATTCCACCTTTACCTTCACACCGATCTTGCCCCACATATCGGCAATGGCCGAAGCCATGCGCAGGCGCGCAGGATCAGTGCTGGTGCGGTAGTTCAATGTAAAGCGAACCCCGTGGGCATCGGGTTTGAATCCGGCTTCATCCAAAAGAGCTGCGGCCCTTTCGGGATTATAGGGCGTAGCGGGAATGTACGATGAAGCCCAGTGCGACGGGGTAAGCACGGTCTCGCCGAGCACGGGCAGGTCGGCATTCAGTGCCTTTTTCAGGCGTGCACGATCCACAGCCAGCGCCAATGCGCGTCGCACGCGCACATCCTTGAGCGTGGCGTCCTGCATATTCAGACCGATATAGGCGAAGGTGGTGGAGGCGCGCGTGGCCAGCTTCAGTTGCTTCTGGTCGGCAAGGTAACCGAGCAGATGCGGCGGCAGGTCGTTCTCGGTGAAATCCACCTCGCCACGGGCCAGCTTCAGGCAGCGGGTCACCGGGTCCTTCACCACGATAAAACGGATGGATTGCACGGCATCAGGAGAGTGTTTCCCCTCACGCTCCAGCAGCAGGCCGCGAGCATCGCGACCGGCCACGCGGAATGCACCGCAACCGATGATGCTCTGCGACTGGTTGCCGAGCTTCGTTACATCAGCAGGAAGAATACCGATGGAAAGCCTTGTGAGCAGCGAAGCATCCGGACGGGAGAGATGCAGCACGACATCGCGCTCCCCATCCACCTGCACGGACTCGATGGCAGAAAAACCTGCGCGCAACGGACTTGCCGTGGCCGGATCGAGAATGGCATTCAACGTGGCAGCCACATCGGCTGCGGTCACAGGTTGCCCATTGTGAAAGAACTGCCCATCGCGCAGATGGAGGTGCCATGTCAGCGCATCGGGCTGCGTCCACGATTCGGCCACATCGGGTTGAGCTTCAAAGCGGTCGTCCAGACGCACCAGCCCGCGATGCACCAGTTCCTGCACCCTGTGCGAAGCCGCATCGGTGGAAAAACGCGGATCGAGCGTCATCACCTGTTGGGCCAGCGCGATGCGAACCTCGCCGGTTTCCGCTGCCTGCTGCGTGCAGGCATTCAAACCAGTCATGACAAGCAGAACAAAAAGGAAAGAACGTATAGCTGTCATTTGCGGGTCCAGAAGCTCATGGCTTCCACATGACCGCTGAACGGGAAGATATCCAGCGCGCGCAAGGCCTGCATGCGATAGCCCCGTGCATGCAGCATCTCCGCATCGCGCGCACCGGCTGCGATATCGCAATTCACCATGATGATCTTCTCCGGCATCAATCTCCCCATCGCCTTGCAGATGGCCTTGGCACCCTTGCGCGGCGGGTCGAGCAGCAGCACATCGGCTCCGGCATAGTGCTCTTCGCGTACGCCGTCGAACAGGTTCAATGCTTCAAACTCCGCTTGCACGCCGAGGCTTCTGGCATTGGCCCGCGCAGCCCTGATGCTGGATTCGGCCACATCGGCACCGATGACATGAGCCCCGCAGCTTGCCGCCAAAGGCAGGGATAGATTGCCGATGCCGCAGAACAGATCGGCGATGCGCTTGGGCTTCCCTGCCCAGGCCTGAATCTGGCGCAGGATATGCACATTACCGGCGGCATGCCCCTGCACAAAATCCTCGGGACCTACGGCAAGCTCCACCCAGTTCTCACCGGCCGGCAGATAATCGTGCAGCACCTGTACCGGCTTGATCAGCGGACGCAGCACCACCCCTGCACGCAGCCAGGGCTGAATGTTCAGTTCCGTCTGCCGGATGATATCGAGGCAAGCTGCAAACACCTCTGTCGAGGGTACTTCAGCGCCCTCTCCTGTCTCGAACACCACATGCATGCCGTCATACAGGCGGATCATGCGCAACGATTCGATCACCGGTGGCAATATCGATTCAATAGCAAGCCGCAGCGCATCCATGTCCGCGTGCACAATGGCACATAGCGGAGCCCGCACCACCCTGTTCGAGCTGCGCGAATGGAAACCGAGAAAGCTGCCTGCCTCATCCTCACCGCGATGCCAGCGTGCCCTGCGTCGCATGCCGGGAAGCGGTGCATCCTGCACCGGCATCCATTCAGTTTCTGCATGCACAAAGCGTTCGAACTGCTTGAAAACCCAGTCGGATTTTATGTCGGCCTGCGCGCCGACATCGACATACTGCAAAGCACAGCCGCCGCATTCGGCGGCCACCGGACAATCGGCTTTGATCCGCATCGGAGAGGCCTCCAACAGGCCTGTGATATGCCCGCGCTGCGCACCACGCCGCTTACCCGCATCGGCCAGCACCACCCTGTCACCGGGCACCCCGTTGGCGGCGAGCAGCACGCCATCGGTCATACGAACCAGCGCTTCACCACCGGGCAGCAGCTGCTCGACCCTGCCTTGCAGATCGCCTGTCTCAGGCATCGTCCAGTCCCAGTGCAGGCAGGCGATTGAAGTTTTCAAGATAATCGGGGGCAGCAATGCCCACCCCCTTGCCCTGCACGGCCAGCTTGAACAGCTCACCCATACCCTGCGGCAGCAGCATGCGTTTGGCCCCGCCCATCAGCGCCATCGACTCGGCTGTGGTCTTTGCCACGGCCTGCCGGATGTAGGTCTGCACCGCAGGGCTCTGCGACAGCCACGCCCCCTGGGCGATCCAGCAGGACATGGCAAGATCCGCTGCATTTCCTGCACGGCCCATGGCGGTAAAATCGACATGCGCGGTGATGTCGCGGCTTCCGGGGTCGGAAAGCACATCGTGTACCGGTTCATGCTTCAGATGTCCCAAAAGCGTACCTTCCACACGATTCGGCCGGTAATACTCGGCCTGCGTAAAACCGTAATCCACGCTGAACACGAAACCGCGCCGCATGATACGCGACACATCGGCCTGCCAGGCGGCCAGATTGGGGTTCCATTCACTGACATATCCCGACGGCCACTGCTGCAGGATCGAAGAAGGAAGTTCGGGAAGCGTGCCTGGAGCCTCGGCAGGCCTGTCGCTCCAGCAGAACCCCCCGTCCACATCCAGCGCCACGCCGCGCTCACGCAACATGCCCTGCTGCCGGATGAAACAGCGCACCGGAAAGGCATCGGGCAATTCATTGCTGAAATAGATCAGATTGTCGGCTTCCTGCAGCTCTGCAAGGGATGCATGCTGCTGCACGCTCACTCCGAGCTTCGCATAGCTCTGCTTCTGACGCTCGCGCATCTGCGCGCTGCGCTCCACGGCATGAATATGACGAGGCATCCCAACATCACGTCCGGACAATAAAGCGACCACATCGGCCAGCAGCCTTCCCGAACCACCGCCCTGCTCGACCAGCGACCAATCGGCAGGACTGCCGAGCTCCTTCCAGCCCCATTCGACCAGATCCGCCAGCCCCAGCGACAGCCACGGGCCGGTATCGGGCCCGGTCAGGAAATCGCCTTCCCTGCCGAACACCTCCCTGGTTTCGTAATAGCCCAACGAGGGCGCATACAGCGCCTGCTGCATGAATGTGTCGAAGGATATCCAGCCCCCGTTTTCGCTGCGGATCAAGCCCGTGATATGCTCTGTTAATGCCTTCGACATGGTTGACGCTTACCCCTCTGTGCCGCTACCGTTGCTCTTCAATAGATTTTCAAAAGTGAGGCATCCTAATGGCATCCGAACACATCACCAATGTTAGCGACGACAGCTTTGAAAGCGACGTGCTGAATGCAGCCGGTCCCGTGCTGGTGGACTTCTGGGCCCCGTGGTGCGGCCCGTGCAAGCAGATCGCTCCGATCCTTGATGAAGTGGCCGATGAAATGCAGGGCAAGATCACCGTGGCCAAGATCAACATCGACGACAATCCCAACACCCCCGGCAAATACGGCGTGCGCGGCATCCCTACCCTGATGCTGTTCCGTGACGGCAACGTGCAGGGCACCAAGGTCGGCGCCATCAACAAAACCAAGCTGGTCGAACTGATCTCCGAGCATCTCGACTGATCGAGCTGCAAGCGAACAGGACGGGGCGCATTGCGCCCCGTTTTTTTTGCCAGTAACGCAAACAAATCAACCCGCCTCGGCCAGCAGGCGGTCCATCATGCCCATCGCCTGAGCCGCATAGCCGCCACCGAACAGGTTCACGTGATTCAGGATATGGTAGAGGTTGTACAGCGTGCGGCGCATCTCATAGCCCTCATCAAGCGGCCAGCACTCACGATAGGCCGCGTAGAAGGCCTCGGGGAATCCGCCGAACAGCCCGGTCATCGCGATATCGGCCTCGCGGTCGCCGTAGTACACCGCCGGATCGAACAGCACCGGTGTGCCATCCGCTATCACGCCCCAGTTTCCACCCCACAGATCGCCATGCAGCAACGAAGCTTCAGGGACATGCCCGGCAAGCAAAACATCAAGGGCTGCCATCAGGCGTTCGCCCTTGTTCAACAGCGCTGAATCGAAACCGTTGTGCGAGGCAAGTTGCAGTTGAAACCCGAGGCGATGGTCACGCCAGAAGGCGCACCAATCGGAGCATGGTGAATTGAGCTGCACTGTCGATCCGATGGTGTTGTCGCGTCGCCAGCCATGATCGGCTCGGGTATGCCGGTGCATATCAGCCAGTTGCCTGCCGAGAACAGCGGCAGATGCCTGTGAAGAACCGCCAAGCGGCAGCCATTCGCAAACCAGAAACGATTTCCCCTCCGCCAACCCGTGACACAGAGGGTGCGGCACGCGTACTGCTCCTGCCTGAGCCATCTCGCTCAGCCCTTCGGCCTCGGCGGCGAACATATGCGCGCATTCCGCCCGGTTCAGTTTGACGAAATAGCTCTTTTCGCGGGATTCATATCGCCAGGCACTGCTGATGCTTCCCCCGCCGACAGCATGGCAGGCAAGCAGGCCGAAGCTGCGATCATGCAGCCTGATGGTGTTTTCGATGGCCTGTTGCAGCGGGTTGAACAAGAAAGTCAGAGTTGTACGGAATCGCGGCGGGAGGATGAAACCGGTGTGGACTTGGTTGTAGTGGAAATGTCTGTGGTTTTAGCCGGCTGGGAACGCTTGGCGGACACATGGACAGGCGGGAAAGGAGCAGCGACAGTACATTCAGTCTCTCCCTTCAGGGACGACGCAAACCGGCCCGGACGATTACGCCAGCGGAAGCTGACATGGCTGCGCCAGAGCATATGGATGGCGACATAACCGATCAGGCCGAGCAACACACCGGTGACAAGGCAACCGAGAATGAACGGCTGCCAGTTGTGCTCCAGCAGATTCATCATCCACTCAAGTGTGGGTTCGAAAACGAAATTCTCGACATCGGGCTGACCCAGAATCCACTGCCCGACCTCGTAGGAAAAATAGAACAGCGGCGGCATGGTCAGCGGGTTGGTCAACCAGACCAGCGCCACGGACACCGGAATGTTCACATGGAAAACCACCGCAAGGGCCGCAGCAAGCACCATCTGGAAGGGGATGGGGATAAATGCGCAGATCATGCCGACCAGAAAGGCGCCAGCCACCGAATGCCGGTTGAGATTCCAGAGGGACTGATTGTGCAGACAGGCGCCCAGGAAACGCAGGCATTTTTGATCACGAATCTTCTGGTGATCCGGCATGAACCGTTTGATGAACTTGCGGGGCATCGCTCCAGTGTGCAGTCGCCACCGCAAATTGGCAATCACCCAAAGGTGTGACAAGGAGGTTACTTATCGCATCCCTGCCCTGTCGCCACCTGTGCAATCGTTAGCAGGTCATGCCGGGGACCCTGCAAAACACCCTGTTCCTGCCTACTCCATTCGGGGAAACACCGGTGAAGGTCTGGCGCATGCGTGCCCTTCTGCCAGCAGGCCCCAACCGCCATGGTCCACCAGTCTTAGTGCTTCGACATTCAACGCTTCGTTCATGATCTGCGAGAGCATCATGGCACACTTGCCGGGCATGAAGGGAACCAGTTGCAGCACAACCAAACGCAGGGACTCGACAAGGTGATACAGCACCGTCGCCAGACGCTCCGTTTCCCCCTGTTTGGACAGCGCCCAAGGCGCATTGTCCTCGACATAACGATTGCCCAGACGCACCACGCCGTTGATCTTCTCCAGCGCTTCATGGAAGGCCTGCCGCTGCATGGCCGCATCCACATCCCGCTGCATGGACTCGACGGCGGCCACCAGACCGCGGTCCGACTCCTGCTCGCTGCTGCAAGCCGCCAGCACACCGCCCTGATACTTGTGCAGCATGGACAGCGAGCGATTCAGCAGATTGCCCAGATCGTTGGCCAGCTCCGTGTTGTAGCGCTGCTTCAGGGCTGCATGCGAGAAATCGCCGTCCTGCCCGAACGGCACCTCGCGCAGCAGGAAGTAGCGGATGCTGTCGGTACCGAATTCCTCGATCAGTTGATCCGGGCGCAAGGCATTGCCCTTGGATTTACTCATCTTCTCGCCCTCGACCGTCCACCAGCCGTGCGCATAGACGCGTTTGGGCAGCGGAATACCGGCAGCCAGCAGCATGCACGGCCAGTACACGGCATGGAAACGCAGGATGTCCTTGCCGATCAGATGCACATCGCAGGGCCAGTGCGGTGTTTCTTTATCCGGGAACCCCGCGCCGGTCAGATAGTTGGTCAGCGCATCGATCCATACATAGATCACATGCGCATCATCGCCGGGAACGGGAATGCCCCACGAGAAGGTGGTGCGCGAAACCGACAAATCGCGCAATCCCCCCTCGACAAAACGCAGCACCTCGTTGCGCCGGGACTCAGGACCAATGAAATCCGGATTGGCGCGGATATGCTCCAGCAGCTGTTCCTGATAATCACCAAGGCGGAAGAAATACGATTCCTCTTTGACCTGCTCCACCGGCCTGCCGCAATCCGGGCAGCGCTTGTCGTCGGCGTGGCCGGAGTCCTTGATCTGCGTGGCTGTCCAGTAGGTTTCACAGGGCACGCAATACAGGTCTTCATAAAAACCCTTATAGATGGCTCCGGCAGCCTCAATGCGCTTCCATATCTCCGTCACCGCCCGCTTGTGCCGCGCCTCGGTGGTACGGACGAAATCGTCGTTGGAGATTTCCAGCTGCGGCCAGAGGCTACGATAGCGTTCGACCACTTCCTCTGCCAGTTCGATCGGCGCAATGCCTTTCAGCCCAGCGGCCTGCTCCACCTTCTGGCCATGCTCGTCCACACCGGTCAGGAACAGCACATTGCAGCCGGCCATGCGATGGTAACGTGCCAGCACATCGGCGGCGATCGTGGTGTAGGCATGACCGATATGCGGTTCATCGTTCACATAATAGATCGGCGTACTTACATAGTAGTTCTGCATGGTGTCTTCCTGTGGATTGCCAGGGTCGTCAGGCTAATGGCATTTCGCGCAAGGCTAACCGCAGAGCAAGCATATGCGCCAGCAGCGTCGGCGCGGGCCTGAGGGTACGGCGAACCAGTTCCTGCGGCCATACTGCCAGTT
This sequence comes from Zetaproteobacteria bacterium CG06_land_8_20_14_3_00_59_53, assembly GCA_002779605.1. GTDB lineage: Bacteria > Pseudomonadota > Zetaproteobacteria > Mariprofundales > Mariprofundaceae > UBA1543. The sequence goes on from PEWE01000002.1 coordinate 208,844, forward strand.
GCCTCACCGCATCAAGCACGGCATCCATGCCGGTCATATCCCCCCGGTTGCGTAACAGCACGGGGCGAATTGCGGCGAACACGGTCTCCACGATCAAGTCATGCGGTATCTTCTGCACATGCTTGCTGATCCAAAGCTGTGCCCGTCCGATATCAAAAACGGACGGCTCCGCAAGCAGGTCGTGCCAGGCCAGCAGGGCTGCGGCGACAGCCGGGTCGGCCATGGCGGCCACCCTGCCCGGCTGCCCGTCGGCCAGTTGTGCAGCAAAAGCAATCGCATCACCCGGTATCTGCATGCCGCCGAGCACGCTTTGCATATCGTCCTGATTCAAGGGACTTAAGAATTGCAGCAGGCAGCGCGAGCGCACAGTCGCCGGCATTGCCAGCGCATCTTCGCAGACCATCAGCATCAGCGAGCCCGCAGATGGCTCTTCCAGACCCTTGAGCATGGCATTGGCAGCTTGGGCATTCATCCTGCCGGCCTCGCCGATCAGGGCCACGCGACGCGCCGATTCGGCACCGCTGAGCGACAGGAATCCCAGCATACCGCGCACCTGCTCGATGTTCACGTCCCGATTCAGCTTCTTTGTTTTTTCGTTCCATTCGCGTTCCAGCAGCAGAAAATCGGGGTGACTGCCGGCAGCTATCATGCGACAGCTATGGCATTCACCACAGGCCACTCCGGCCTGCACATTGTCGCGGTTGCGCTCGCACAGATAGTCGGCTGCCAGTGCGTGCGCCAGCATGCGCTTGCCGATACCGGAAGCTCCGTGCAGCAGCCATGCATGGTGCAGCCGGCCCAGTCCCAGCGCTTCGATGAAGCGCTGACGCACGGCATCGTGTCCGAGTACGGCACTCATGCGAGGTAACGACCGAGCAGGGCACGAACCTGCTGCTGGATGCTTTGCGCATCGCCGCTGGCATCCACCCGCTGCACGCGCTGCGGCTGTGCTGCGTGGATCGCGCTGAATCCCTGCCTGACCCGCTCATGAAAGGCCTGATGTTCCGCATCGAAACGGCTTGCCGCCTCGCCCCCCGCGACACGGCTACGCATACGCTCGAATGCCGCCGCTACCGGCAGATCGAACCACAGTGTCAACTGAGGTACTGTACCGAGTTCGGCGATAGTCAGCATCGCTTCCAGCACACTCGCATCAAGCGCCCGCCCGGCCAGCTGATAAGCACGCGTCGAATCCGTGTACCGGTCGCACAACACCACGGCGCCGCGCTCGAGTGCCGGAAGAATCACCTCGCGCACATGCTGGGTGCGATCGGCAAGAAACAGCAGCAGTTCGGTTTCAGCCGCCGGCACATGCGCACCACCCAGCAGCAGCGCGCGAATCTCCCTGCCGAGTACGGTATCGCCCGGCTCGAAGGTCTCCACGACCTCATGCCCCTGCTCGCGCAACCATCCAGCGCTCAGCCGGCGTTGCGTGGTCTTGCCGCAGCCGTCGATACCCTCGAGTGTGATGAAATATCCGCTCATGCCTATGCCTCGTCGCCTTCCGATTTGCCGGGTTCAAAAGCATAGCGGTCAAGCACCCGCACCTCCAGAGCGGCGGGCAGCGAATGCAGCCATTCGTCGAGTTCCTGACGCTGTGCCCAGGTGCTCCACAACTCCAGTATGCCCGTGCCCCCGAGTTGACCACGCATGGTCGCCAGACCGTCCTCTCCCATCAGGATACCCTGAAATCGCACCACCGCCTCATCCGGCAGGGAAATGCGCACGATCATCACATCGCTTTGCTGTTGCCTCACCGCTGCCGCTCGATCTTCATCCACTGACGCACATTGGCATTGTGTTCTTCCAACGTCGCGGCAAAGGCATGTCCGCCGCTGCCGTCGGCCACGAAGTACAGATAATCGACATCGGCAGGGGCTGCTGCGGCTCGCAGGCTGGCCGCCCCCGGATTGCAGATAGGCGTTGGCGGCAGACCTTTGCGCGTATAGCTGCTCCATGGCGTATCGCGCTGCAGATCGCCCTTGTGGATATTGCCGGAGAAATTGCCGTCGGTTCGCCACAAACCGTAGATCACCGTCGGATCCATCTGTAGCGCCATATGGCAGGCCAGCCGGTTGCGGATCACCGCCGCCACCAGCGGGCGCTCCTTATCCAGTGCGGTTTCCTTCTCGATGATCGAGGCGACGATGCGCAGCCCCTGCACATCCAGCCATGCGGGCACCAGCGACTGCAGCAGATCGTGCTGTGCCTTGAGCATATCCAGCAGGATGGCATGCGCATTGACCGGCCTGCGATAGGTATAGGTTTCCGGCAACAGCCTGCCCTCACCTTCCTGACCATTCAGAAGCTGCCGGTACACCTCCTGCCAGTGCGCCAGCGGAGTATCGGTCTGCGCTGCAAACAGGCTTAAAACCTCGTCGCTTCTCAGGCCTTCGGGAATGGTCAGGCGATGCAACAGCACATCGCCGCGGCGCAGGCGTTGCATCACCTGCGGCAAGGTGGCTGCATCTGCAAACAGGTATTCCCCGCTCTGCAGCTCCTGCGCATCGCCGCGCAGCCGGGCCAGCAGGCGGAACATCAGGCCTGAGCGGATCACCCCTGCCGATTCCAGCTGGCGGGCGATTCCGAAGGTGGAAGTGCCGGGAGCGATCACCAGCGTCTGCGGCACGGCGGGCTGCATGCTTGTCTGCGTTTGAAATGCGTAAACACCACCCAGAATGGACATCAGCACAAGTGCGGCGATCAACCCGGCAAGCTTCAGACGCACAGCACAGCCTCCGGCACACCCGGCCTGCCGCGCAGGGCATCAAGCAGGGGTGAAAAATGAAAGGCATCGGTCACCAGCCGCCGCCCGTCCACCATCGCGACCGGACGGATAAAACATCCACTATTACACACCGCCATCGCATCACATGCCTGCAACCATGTGGCCGGACAAGCACAGGCTTGCACGGCGCCCGCTTCAAGCAGGGTGTTGCGCACCACACCCGGCAATACCGCCGTATGCTCCGGCGTACGCCATTCGCCGTCGATGCTGAGCAGGATATTGCCGGTTTCCATGCACAGCAGTTCGTCATCGTGCGTGAACAGTGCCGCCTCGTGCTCGGCCAGCAGGCCCGCATGCCGTGCCTGATGCAGCAGACGGATGGTGAAGGCATAATCGGAGGTAAACTTGGCCGTGCGCGCCATGCCGCCAAGGGGCCAGTGCACGCTACGCAGGGCAAGTTCGCCTGCCGGCGGATGATACGGCCAGGCCTGGATATGCACGACAGGGCTGCGCTCCCCCGCCACCAGCAGGCCGCGCGAAGCCTCCCCGCCGCTGACCGTCAGTCGCAACATGGCATCGCATCCTGCCTGTAAAGCGGCTTCAAGGCAGCGGCTTAACAAGCCGTCGGGGCAAACCAGACCGAAGGCGGCAAGCCCCCGACATAAACGGGCCAGATGCGCATCCCATGCAAAGATACAGCCATCAATGACACGCATGGTTTCAAAGCTCGCCTCCCCGAGCAGCAGTCCGCGATCTGCAGTGTTTCCGTCTGTCAAAGCAACCGCCTCCTGTAAACGGGTTTTCCTTCCGTGCCATCGACTCGCATGCTATAAGTTCGCATGCCCGAATTGAATCAAACAAACCTGAACCAAACAGAAGCCTATCTTTCCGCCATCGAACACGCCCGCGTTTACGACATCGCCCGCGAAACCCCGCTGGAGCTTGCTCCGCGCCTGTCCGCCCGGCTGCACAATGAAGTTCTGCTCAAACGCGAGGACATGCAACCGGTATTCTCTTTCAAACTGCGCGGTGCGTATAACAAGATCGCACAGATGAGCGATGCGGAGTGCGCCCGTGGTGTCATCTGCGCCTCTGCCGGCAATCATGCGCAGGGTGTGGCGATGAGTGCCGCGCATCGCGGTTGCAAGGCGACCATCGTGATGCCCACCACCACGCCGGACATCAAGGTCCGTGCTGTGGAAGCTCTGGGTGGAACAGTCGTGTTGTTCGGCGACTCCTATTCCGATGCCTCGACCCATGCCGCCAGGCTGTGCGAGGAAACCGGCATGCATTTCGTGCATCCCTACGACGATCCGGAGGTCATTGCCGGACAGGGAACGATCGCCGAAGAGTTGCTGCGGCAGGTGAAAAACGATATGGATGCGGTGTTCGTGCCCATCGGCGGCGGCGGCCTGATCGCCGGCATGGCGGTGTATCTGAAGCACTATTCGCCCGACACGAAGATCATCGGTGTGGAGCCGTATGATTCGGCAGCCATGCACGATTCGATCAAGGCCGGCGAGCGCGTGGTGCTGCCGCAGGTCGGCATCTTTGCCGACGGTGTAGCGGTGAAACAGGTCGGTGAACACACCTTCGATCTGGTGCGTAAATATGTGGACGAGATCATTCTGGTGGATACCGACGAGATATGCGCCGCCATCAAGGATGTATTCGACGAGAATCGCTCGATCGTCGAACCTGCCGGGGCGCTCGGCGTGGCCGGCATGAAGAAGTATGTCGAGCGCGAGGGATTGCGCGGCAAGGTACTGGCCTGCATCAACAGCGGTGCGAACATGAACTTCGACCGCCTGCGCCATGTCGCCGAACGCACCGAGATGGGCGAGAAGCGCGAGGCACTGTTCGCCGTCACTATCCCCGAGAGGCCCGGCGCCTTCCTGCAGTTCTGCCGCATGCTGGGCGATCGCAACATCACCGAATTCAACTACCGTCTGTCCAGCCGCAGCGAGGCGCATGTGTTCGTCGGCGCGTCCATCCGCAATGTCAGCGAGATGGATGCCCTGCTCAAGGAACTGTCGGACGACGGCTATCCGGTGCTCAACCTCATAGACAACGAACTGGCCAAGCTGCATGTCCGCCATATGGTCGGCGGGCGCAGCGATCTGGTGTACAACGAGGTGATCTACCGTTTCGAATTCCCGGAACGCCCGGGCGCCCTGCTCAAATTCCTCACCCAGTCGGCCGGTCGCTGGAATATCTCCATGTTCCACTACCGCAACCATGCCGCAGCCTACGGGCGTGTGCTGGTGGGCCTTGAAGTCCCGCCCGCCGAGTATGGCGAGTTACAGGAATTCCTCGACGATCTGGGCTATGCCTATGTGGACGAAAGTGCCAACGAGGCCTATCACCGCTTTCTGTAGTTGATGCGTCACGCCCGGCACTGGCAGGGCTGATGTTTTCTAAAGAAGGAATTAAGCCGTTTTCAGCAGAAGACCGCACAGCAGGTGGAATGCGTGAATGACGGCGCGGTTGCGCACCTCGGCGCGCGAGCCGGGAAACTGGTGGCAGACACTGTGCACGCTGCCGTCGGGCAGACCCGCCGCGATCCATACGGTGCCGACCGGCTTTGCATCACTGCCGCCCGATGGTCCTGCAATACCGCTGACCGAGACACAGGTGTGATCAGCATCGCTGCCGGATTTCGCCATCGCCTCCACCACCTCGCGACTGACCGCGCCATGTTTCTCGATCAGACTTGCCGGCACACCGAGCAGATGGACCTTGGCTTCATTGCTGTACACCACCCAGGCGGAATCCAGCACGCCGGATGAACCCGGCTGACGGCTCAATCGCTCGCTCAAGCCCCCTGCCGTACAGGATTCGGCAAACCGCGCCATCAAACCCCGCCTGTTCAGCGCCTGCATCAGCCATTCCTCGGGCAGATAGCCGCCGTCGTTCAACACAGCCGCCCCGTCCGGCGGAGCGATCGCCGTGGCATATAATCCTGCCTCCAGCGGGCAGGCCCCTGCCGGAGCCTCGCTCGCTTCCTGCGGGACGATATATAGCGGCATCAGCGGCTGATTATCGTTGAGCAGGGCCAGCCAGCGCTGCCGGTCACCGGCGATATCGCCGAGCGGCAGCAGCAGAACACGCGTTGGCGACGGGGTGTTTCTGAAATACCAGGCATGGCGCGACGGGTTATCCAGGACAAAAGGACTGATGCCGAGCAGGCCCGGGCTGCCATCATCACGCGCCTGAAGGCGGCGTCCGAAGTGCAGTGCCACACGGAACAGTTCTGCCTCGGATGCGAAGAACACGAACCAGTCGGCCGCGCGTTTCCATGCCTCCTGTTCCAGCATGCATACATCCACCGATTGCGCACCGGCTGCCTGCAGCCAGGCCTTCAACCAGCCGGGCGTAAGCCCTGCGGCGAACAGTGAGGCCAGTCCGGACTCGCTGAGTACCAGCTGCGCGCGGATCCCTCCGTGACTCACGCCAGCACGCCTGTCTGCATAGCAACCATATATCCGGCACCGAGCAGAAATCCGGCATAGACACCCGCCAGCAGATCGTCGGCATGGATCGACCACCACACGGGGCCGAGATGCTCTACCCGCTTCACCAGCCCCGGCTTCCAGATATCGAACAACCGGAATGCCGCAAAGCCCAGCGCAAACGTCAGCCACGAGGCACCCATTAGCGGCAGGATCAACAGCAGGGTCAGCCACTGCCCCAGCCATTCGTCGATGACGATCCAGCCCGGGTCCTTTTCCGTCATATGCGGCAGAGCCACATAGGTGGACCAGCAGGCCAGCGGAATGAACAACAGGAAGATGCCGAGCAGGCCATACAGGCCGTAAGCGGAAACCATCCACCAGGCAGGCAGCAGTGCCGCCAGACTACCGGCGGTCCCCGGTGCGACCGGAAACCAGCCGCTGCCGAATCCGGCGGCAACGAAACGGGCAAGGGAGATGATGTTAAGCAAAATGATCGAAGCCCCGACGGGAAGAAGCGATCCCGACGCCGTGCCTCAGCGCTCGCACACTGCCGCCTGCCACGCAGCGCCCGATACGAACGGCATGTGCTGACAAGCTATCGCGCAAGGATTCGGGGGCCGTGCACAGCAGCGCGTAATCCTCGCCGCCTCCCAGCACCAGTCCGGCAGCGTCATCCGGGTCCACATGTTGTTGCAGCTCAGCGAGTGACGGGATAGCGGATATGTCGATCTCCATGCCCACGCAGGACTGTTCCGCGAGATGGGCGGCATCGGCCAGCAGGCCGTCGCTGACATCGATGCAGCAGCGCACCCCTGCCTTGCGCAGCGCCACACCCTGTGCAATCAACGGCTGCACATCGGCAAATGCCCGCACTGCGTCATCCGAGTGATCCCCGCCCTGCCAGCGCTCTAGGGCGAGTGCCGCAAAACCGAGCCGCCCGCACAGCCAGATATCGTCACCGGCCTGCGCACGATCGCGGCGCATGGCTTTGCCCTGCGGAACGACACCGGCAACGGTGACAGCCAGACTGTTGTCCGCGGCATGCACCGTGTCCCCGCCTGCCAGCTCGATACCCGACCCGGCAAGGGCCGCGGCGATACCATCGCCCATCTGCCCACCGGCAGCAGCATCGCGCAGCACAGCACATACCCATACCCAGCAGGCCTCTGCCCCCATCGCGGCGAGATCGGATAATGCGGCATTCACCGCGCGGCACGCGGCATGCTCAAGCGGGAAATCATGCGGCCAGTGTACACCGGCCAGCGACATATCCGTGCTGACCACCAGTTCGAGTCCCGCAGGCACGGCATGCACCGAGGCATCGTCGCCACCGGGTATACGGGTCAGGGAATGTTTGAAGTGAAGCTTTTGCCTGAAGGCGCGATCGATGAGATCGAACTCGTTCATGGATGGAGTTCTCCGATCCTAGCGCTTGCTCTTGCTGCTGCTTTCCTGCTTGCGCAGTTCCTTCGACAGGTTGTCCAGCACACCGTTCACAAACGAGCGCCCCGGTTCATCGGCATACGACTTGGCCAGCTCAAGCGCCTCGTTGATGATCACCCGGTAGGGAATCTCCAGACGGTTCCTCATCTCCCAGATGGCGATACGCAGCACACTGTGCTCGACATGCGCGATGCTTTTCAGGCTGCGACCGCGCACGGCACCCGAAATCATGGCATCGATATCGTCCACCTGCTCGACAACCCCGTGCACCATCTCGCGCAGGTAGTCCTTGTCCTGATCACCGCGGTCCTCTTCGGTCAGCCGGTCGGCCAGCAGACCGGGAATCACCGCACCGTCCTGCCCGGCACTGTGCCATGCATATAGGGTTTCCAGAGCAGATTGTCTTGCCTTGTGTCGGTTCGCCATCAGTGTTTCCCTTCCCCTGCAGGCAACTGTTTGAGCAGGCTTGCCACCTCAATCGCAGTCAGCGCCGCTTCCGCACCCTTGTGACCGTGTGCACCACCGACACGATCCACAGCCTGTGCATGCGTGTCCACGGTCAGCACACCATTGCCAACGCCCAGATCGCCACGTGCGGCAATGGCGGCGATCATATCCATCGAGACCCGGCACACATGATCGAAATGAGCCGTACCGCCGCGGATGACACAACCCAGACAGACGATCGCATCATATCCACCCGTACTTGCCATGCGTGCGGCGATGGTACCGATCTCCAGCGCACCGGGCACATGCACGACATGCAGGTCGCCCTCAACAGCGCCGTGCTCCAGCAGCGCCTGTCTGGCTCCTTCCAGCAAAGCCTCGGTAATATCTTCATTGAAACGGCTGACGATCAGGCCGATGCGCATGCCGGTAGCATCCACATTGCCGGCCAGGTGCGGGGCATCCAGACTCATTCGTTCTCCTGCTTCATATTCAGCAAATGTCCCATGCGATCACGCTTGGTGGTCAGATAGGCGATGTTTTCATCGTGCGGATTGATTTCCAGAGCCACACGCTCGCATACCTCAAGACCATAGCCGTCCAGACCGACGATCTTCTTCGGGTTATTGGTCAGCAGACGAAGCTTGCGCAGCCCCAGATCGCGCAGGATCTGTGCTCCGATACCGTAATCGCGCAGATCGGCGCGGAAACCCAGCTGCTTGTTCGCCTCCACGGTATCATGCCCGGCATCCTGCAATTTATAAGCCTTCAGCTTGTTGAACAGACCGATACCGCGGCCTTCCTGACGCAGATACAGGATCACACCGCTACCGGCCTCGGCCACCTGACGCATCGCTGCATGCAGCTGCGAGCCGCAGTCGCAACGCCTTGAGGTGAACACATCGCCGGTAAGGCATTCCGAATGCACGCGCACCAGACACGGGGTCTCACCATCAGGCTCACCCATCACCAGCGCGACATGCTCGGCCTTATCCACCGCATTGGAATAACCCACCATGCGGAAATCGCCGAACTCGGTCGGCAGACGGACCTCGACCTCGCGCTTGACCAGCGAGTCGTGCTTCAGGCGATGCCGGATGATATCGGCGATACAGCCGACCTTCAGGTTGTGCTTGATTGCGAATTCCTTGAGCTCGGGCATACGGGCCATGCTGCCGTCATCGTTCATGATCTCGCAGATCACGCCGGCAGGCTTAAGCCCTGCCATGCGTGCCAGATCGATACTGGCCTCGGTGTGGCCGGCACGCACCAGCACGCCGCCCTTCTGCGCCATCAGCGGGAAGATATGCCCGGGACTGACCACATCGCTCGAATCAGAGTTCTCATCGGAGGCAACACGGATGGTCTGGGCACGGTCAAATGCGGAAATGCCGGTGGTCACACCCTCGGCCGCTTCGATGGAAACGGTGAACGCGGATTTGAACTTGGCGTTGGAGTCCTTGACCATCAGCGGCAGGTCCAGGCGCGCCACCTGTTCTTCAGTCAGGGCCAGGCAGATCAGGCCACGCGCATGGGTCGCCATGAAATTGACCGCCTCGGGCGTCACCCACTCACCGGCCATCACCAGATCGCCCTCGTTCTCGCGATCCTCGTCGTCGGCGAGGATAATCATGCGCCCGGCGCGCAATTCCTCGATCAGTTCTTCGCAACTGGCCAGACCCATGTATTCAGCTCTCCTGCTTGTAGGTTTGATGTCCGGCTGTTTGATTCATCAGGCGTTCGACATAACGCCCCAGCAGGTCGGTCTCGATATTCACTGTATCACCGGCCTTTAAAGTGCCGAGATTGGTGTGCGCCAGCGTATGCGGAATGAGGTTCACGGTAAAGCCGCGATCATCGGCCTCATTCACGGTCAGGCTCACGCCGTTGACAGCCACCGAACCCTTGTGCGCCACATAGCGCAACAGCTCTTGCGGCAGCGTGAAGCGCATAAAACGGTGCTCGCCGATCTCTTTCATGTCTTCCAGTCGGCCCATGCCGTCCACATGCCCGCTGACCATATGGCCGCCCAGAGCATCACCCATGCGCAGCGCAGGTTCAAGGTTCACCCGCCTTCCCTCTTGCACCGAACCGAATACAGTCAGCCTGAGTGTCTCCAGAGACAGCGTCACGTCGAAACTGCCGGACTGAATAGCGGTGGCCGTCAGGCAGCAGCCATCCACGGCAATCGAGTCGCCAAGCTGCCATGCGGAAGTGTCGAGTGCGGTTGCAATACTGAAATGCGTCTGGGCTGCTTCGCGGCTGATTCGCGCGATCCTGCCCACATCCTGAATAATGCCTGTAAACATGTGCGCCGAGTCTAGCCGGCATCTGAAGCCGATGCATCCAAAGTTTTAAGTCCGCGAGCCCCCCCCCTTTGCAGATCATACCTGCCGGCGGCTGGGCCTTGCGGACACAGCCACTCATCGGCATCGTGCAAGCGCATGAACGCCGACCTGCATATCGTCCTCTATGAACCGGAGATTCCGCCGAACACCGGTAACATCGCCCGCCGGTTTACTTGCAAAGGGGAAAACGCTTTCCCCTCGCCATGCGGAGTAAATCCGCACGGCTCACCCCTTGCGACCCGTGCATCACGGGCCAAAGGCGGGTTGTCGTGAACGCCGACCTGCATATCGTCCTCTATGAACCGGAGATTCCGCCGAACACCGGTAACATCGCCCGCCTTTGTGCATGCACGGGCATCCGGCTGCATCTGGTGCATCCGCTGGGATTCAATATCGATGACAAGCAGTTAAAACGTGCCGGACTGGATTACTGGCCCCACCTGAATGTCCGTGAGCATGAGGACTGGTCAGCCGTGCGCAACGAACTTCAGGGACATCGCTGGTTCGGGCTGAGCACGAAGGGCGGGCAGACGATCTGGCAAACGAGGTTCGAGCCCGGGGATGTCCTTGTTATGGGACCGGAAACGCGCGGACTGCCTCATACCGTGCTGGCGGATATCCAGTCGCTGCGTATCCCGATGCGGGACGATGCCCCGGTTCGATCGCTGAACCTTTCCTCGGCCTGTGCCATCGCCACTTATGAGGCCCTACGGCAACTCGACACCTGAAGTCACAACCCAGCCATAACAACAAACAAATGAAAAAGCAACACGCCGGATACCTCTTTTATGCAACTTATCCACTTTTCAGGAAGGCAAAAGAAACTTCATTTGAATTCTCACATCATGCAAATCAATCACATTAATACCATATTGTAAGCATTCGTTTTATATACGTTATTCAATGTGATTAATTTTTAATCTTCGCCTTGTAATTCTGCTGTCACATGTGCCCCATAACGTTTGGCAAAAGTTATCCAGAAAGTTATCCACAGATAATGTGGACAACTCCTGAAGAGCCTTTGATAGCAAGTGCTTCACCAGAGTGAACAGAAAACGGGGACGGCCTGAGATGTCGCATAGCAAGCCTCCCGGCATTTTCCCCCTTGTCCCCCGTCCCACATCCGTCAACAATAGCGGCCATGACCTGGACGCTTTCCAATCAGCTGACCGTATCGCGGGTATTGCTGATTCCCCTGTTTGCCGTTGCTTTCTACATGCCGGGGAAAGTGGGCTATCTGTCGGCTGCGGCTCTGTTCGCCATCGCAGCGGCCACCGACTGGCTGGACGGTTATCTGGCCCGCAGCCGGAATGAGGTCACCGCCTTCGGCCGCTTCCTCGATCCTGTTGCCGACAAACTGCTGGTTGCCACGGCACTTGTGCTGCTGGTGGAAGCCGATCGTGCCCCGGCCCTGTTGGCCGCCATTATCATCGGTCGTGAAATCGTCATCAGCGCACTGCGCGAATGGCTCGCCCAGGTTTCCAGCATCGTGCATGTCTCGCAGATGGGTAAATGGAAAACCGCGGCCCAGATGGCGGCGATTGTATGCCTGCTGCTGCATATAACCCTGCTCGGCATCAATATGCATCTGATCGGCCTTGCGCTGCTGTGGGTCGCTTCCCTGCTGACCCTGTGGTCGGCCTACGAATACCTGAGAGATGCCTGGGAAGGCCTGATCGAAAGCAGTGCCCCGCAAGCCGCCGGGTCTGAATCAGAGGCCGACGAAGCAGCCCCCTAGAGCCGGGAATAAACCAGCCCGGCGATCTCGTCGTCCGTCAATACAATCGGGTTGGTCTGCATACTGTTCCCACGGCTGCCTGCCACGATGCGCGGTATATCGTCCTTAGTAACCCCGTATTCACCGAGCCTTTGCATCTTCAAACAATCGCTCCAACTCTGCAGCGCAGCAACCAATGCAGTCAGTGCAGCGTCATCCGGCAGCGTGACATTATCCACCAGCAAGCGTCCCGCTTCGGCATACCTGACGAGACCCGGATTCAGCGGCTCCCGATCCTGCATCGCGGCGATATTCAGAGCTGTTGCTTCATGCAGCAGCGTACCGCACACCACACCGTGAGGAATCGGGAAACAGGCCCCCAATGGAGAAGCCAGACCATGCACACTGCCTAAGCCGGCATTGGCCAGCGTGAGGCCGGACATCGCCGAGGCATACAGCATCGCACTGCGCGCTGCGATGTCGTCCCCCTGTTCCACTGCCATCATCAGATGGTCGCGCACCAGCCGCATGCCGCTCAGGGCCAGTGCATCGGTCATCGGGTTCGCACGACTGGAAACATAGGACTCGAGCAGCTGCGTGAAGGCATCCATGCCGCAGGCCGCAGTCACATCCGGCGGGCATGAAAGGGTGAGCTCCGGATCGAGCACGATATGGCGGGCGACCAGCATCTCGTCGCGGAATGATTTCTTGAAACCCTGCTCGCCGATCTCCGACAGCACGGCATTCTTGCTGGTTTCCCCCCCGGTTCCTGCGGTGGTCGGCACAGCGATAAACGGCGTGGACGGCCCCTGATAAGCACGACCCTTGCCGACCCCCTCCAGATACTCCATCACCGAATCGCCCAGCGGCAGAAGCCCTGCGATCGCCTTGCCCGCATCCACAGCGCTGCCGCCACCGATTGCGATCACACAACAGGGGTTGGACACGTGGAATTCAGCCACAGCCGCATCCACCAGTTCCGGTGATGGCTCGCCGCTCACCCGGATGCGGTGCACATCGAAACCGGCAGACAGCTCTTCGAGCAGGTCTGTGCAAAGCGCCGATGCATCGAAGGAATGGCCGCCGGTAACCAGCAGAATCCCCTTGTTATCCGCGGTGGCGAACGAGCCGGCGATCCCCTTCAGCTTCGCACGCTCACCCGCCCCGAAATGGATATGCGGCGTGGCGGCGAAATTGAAGGCTTTGATACTCACAGGCTTTCCCGCGTCTTGAAGAACTTCACATCCGGCCACTGCTCTTCGGTGTAGCGCAACTTCCATGCATCGGGGGCCAGATAGGCCAGACTGTCATCCGAATCCAGCGCCAGACTGGCCGCGAACTGCCGCTCGAAACCCTTGAGTTTGGCTGCGTTATCACACTTGATCCAGCGCGCCAGCTTGAAATCTGTACCGACATAATCGGCATCCACATTGTACTCGGCCTTCAACCGCGCCACGGCCACATCGAACTGCAGCACACCGACCGCACCAAGCAGATAATCACCGGTGAGCACCGTGCGGAACACCTGAACGGCGCCCTCCTCGGAGAGCTGCATCAGCCCTTTGTGCAACTGTTTGCGCTTCATCGGATCGTTCAGGCGGATGCGGCGGAACATTTCAGGTGCGAAGTTCGGAATGCCGGTGAATTTCAACGGCTCTTTGCTGCTAAAGGTGTCGCCGATGCGGATCGTGCCATGATTGTGGATGCCGATGATATCGCCGGCATAGGCCTCCTCGACATGCGCGCGGTCCTGCGCCATGAAGATGGTGGCATTGGCCAGCTTCACATCCTTGCCGATGCGATGATGGCGCACGGTCATGCCGCGCGTGAACTTGCCGGAGCAGATGCGGAAAAAGGCGATGCGGTCGCGATGCGCCGGGTCCATGTTCGCCTGGATCTTGAATGCGAAAGCGGAGAAATCCGGTTCGTCCGGCTCGACCATGCGTTCGGCTGCCGCACGCGGCCCCGGAGCGGGTGCCAGTTCAACAAAGGCATCAAGTAACTCGCGCACACCGAAATTATTCACTGCACTGCCGAAAAACACCGGCGTCTGCCCGCCGTTGAGGAATTGCTGGCGATCAAACGGCATCGCAGCGCCCTGCATCAACTCCACGCTCTCGCGCAGCTCATCGGCCTGAGAGCCGAGCAGTTCATCCAGCCTTGGATCGTCCAGATCGGCGATATGTACCGCATCGTTATGCCGGGTCGCCTGCGACGGGGAAAACAGGTTCAGCTCATTCTTGTAGAGGTTGAACACACCCTTGAAGGACTTGCCCATGCCGATCGGCCAGGACATCGGCACACATTCGATCTGCAGCTTGCTCTCGATATCGGCCAGCAACTCCAGCGGATCGAGACCTTCGCGGTCGAGCTTGTTGATGAAGGTGACGATCGGGGTGTTGCGCATGCGGCACACCTCCATCAATTTTTCGGTCTGTGCCTCGACACCCTTACCGGAATCGATGACCATCATCGCCGAATCCACCGCAGTCAGCACGCGATAGGTGTCCTCGGAAAAGTCCTGATGGCCCGGAGTATCGAGCAGATTGATCTCATACTCACAGCCGCCATGCGGATAATTGAACTTCATCACCGAGGAGGCCACGGAAATGCCGCGTTCCTGCTCGATCTTCATCCAATCGGAGGTGGCATGCCGGCTGGCACGGCGCGCCTTGACCGCACCGGCCATCTGGATCGCGCCGCCGAACAGCAGCAGCTTTTCGGTCAGCGTCGTCTTGCCCGAGTCGGGATGCGAGATGATGCCGAAAGTGCGCCGTTTGCTTATTTCATCGTGTAAACTCATGTCTGCTCCATCACCCTGGCGCCTGCTGAACGCCGGGAGCGGGAGACTAGCGGTTCCTTACCAGTTGGTCAGCAGGATACCCGCGCCGATGCGTGCGCTGACATAATTGTGTTCGATCAGGTTTTCGCCGTAGCCGTAATAACCCTGCACATAGGTGCTGAAATCGTGAAAAATCTTCCAGCTCCAGTCGAGCTGCACGGCGCCCTTGTTTTTCCTGTGCAGGTTGTCGCGCAGCATGATATGGAGCTTGTGCTTCTCATAAGGCGTCCAGCGGCCGTCGAACTGCCAGAAGCCGTAGTAGTTGGTAATCGTGGGGTTGTCGTTTTTAATTGCCCTTTCAGGAACCCTCAACCAGACACGCATCGCCCCCACCCATTCATCTGCTGGATCCTGCAGCTTCACCTCGGCGTACAGCCGGTTCCAGCTACGCGACAAAGGTTGGGATTGTCCGTTGGACTGGTGATGGAAACCGATACGATAAGATGTGTCTTTGCCGAACAGCGGAGTATTTTGACCGTTCCTGCGGACAAATAGTTCCGGCTCGTAATTCGTTTCGCGAAACGGTGCAGACAAGGACGAGTTGTAGACCTGCCAATAGGACTGCTGGGTGTAGGATCCGCCCAACTCGTACGGACTGTTTCCGAAATCGGTCATCACGCCCTGAAAGCTGATCTGGTATTTGGCTTCCTGCTGCATGTACCTGCTTCCCAGCGCAGGACCGTAAATGGAATTTAAATTGTAATGGTCGTTGTAGCTGTCGAACAGGATATAGCTCTGTTTATACGGCTCGAGACCCTGAATTATTCTCTTCTCAGCAGCTGCCGATACGCCGCTTTGCAATAGCAAGCCCACGAGCGCAAAACCGCCGCAAAAAAGTCGTCCCCAATTCATATGCGCATCGCCGCGGCCCATTGTTCTCTGTCTACCTGATAGCCTGATTCAATTACAAGCGGATAATATGATCGCGATCAGGTCCGGTGGACAACATGCTCACCGGGCATTCGCAAACCTCTTCAATACGGCTCAGCAGGGCCTTGGCCGCGGCAGGGATCTGATCGAAAGACGTCGCCCCGAAGGTGACTTCCGACCAGCCCGGCAGGGTCTCATACACCGGCGTGCAGTCTTCCAGCTTCGCTGCATCCGCCGGAATCGAATCCAGACGCTTGCCCTTGCATTCATAAGCCACGCACAGCTTGATCTCCGGCAGACCATCGAGCACATCCAGCTTGGTCACAGCCAGACCCGTCACGCCGCCGATACGCACAGCATGCTTCACAACCACGGCATCGAACCAGCCGGTACGACGCGGGCGCCCGGTGGTGGAACCGAACTCTTGGCCCTTCTCGGCCATATGCTTGCCGGAGGCATCGTTCATCCCCGAATCGTTGTACAACTCGGTGGGGAAAGGGCCTGCACCGACTCGTGTGGTATAGGCCTTCACAATGCCCAACACCTCGTCGATCATGTTCGGACCGATACCCAGGCCGGCAAGGGCCGCACCTGAAACGGTGTTCGATGAGGTGACATACGGATAGGTGCCGTGGTCGACGTCCAGCATCGCGCCCTGTGCTCCCTCGAACAGCATCCTGTCCCCTGCCTTGTGGCGTTCATGCAGGATCAGGGTGACATCCGCCATCAGCGGCAACAGGCGCTGACGCGCGATCTCGATCACAGCATCCACTTCGGCGCGTGTCACCGGATCCACCTTGAAATACTGGGTGAGCATGAAATTGGTCCAGGCAAGGTTCTCATCGAGCTTGGCAGACAGGGTGTCGCACTCCAGATCGATCAGGCGGATACCGCGACGCGCCGTCTTGTCTTCATAGGCCGGGCCGATACCGCGCCCGGTGGTGCCGATCTTGGCCTTGCCCTTGGCCGCCTCGCGTGCCGCATCCAGCGCCCGATGGTAGGGCAGGATCAACTGGCAGCGATCGGAGATCTTCAAGCGCTCGTTCACCGGGATACCGGCGGACAGCAACGTGTCCATCTCCTTGACGATGGTTTCCGGCGCCACCACGGTCCCGTTACCGATCAGGCACAGCGTGTTGTCGTGCAGAATACCGGATGGAACCAGATGCAGAACCGTCTTTTTGCCGCCGATGACCAGCGTATGACCGGCATTCGGGCCGCCCTGAAAACGGGCCACCACATCCACTTCCGGAGTCAGAAGGTCAACAATCTTGCCCTTGCCCTCGTCTCCCCACTGAATGCCGACCGCGATCGTATTGCTCATAATTCCACCTCTATTCCACTATCCAGCCAGGCCCAAAGATCCAGCGAAAAACCGGTTGCCGGCATATCGCGGCCATGCGCCGCCATCATGGCATCGTAACGCCCGCCGTACAGCAAGGCATACGGTACGCCTTCCGCGAAGCCTGCGAACACCGCACCACTGTGATACAGGAAGCGCGGCATCACCGCTGCATCCAGATGCAGGGACACACCGTCCAGCTCCTCGTTCAACTGGCCGATCAGATCGGTCAGATACAGAGCAGCAGCATCGAATTCGTCGTTGATACGGCCCTTCCTGCTCATCAGCCATGCCGCATCGGCCTGTCCTGCGGCCATGGCCAGCAGAGCCTCGCCGCAGGCTTCCGGCAGATTTCCCTGCTTGATCATCACGGCCATATCATCGGGCGAGCGACGCGCCAGACGTTCCGTCCAGCGATCCAGCGTGATAGAGCTGCCACCGACCAGCGCCTTGAGCAGACCGATATGCCCGAGTTGCAGCACCGGGTTATTGAAACCGGCCAGAAGCATGCTCTGCGCAGCCAGACGCATCACCTCGATGTCGCCCTCGGCACCCGGCACGCCCATGCATTCCACGCCGGTCTGCCACTGCTGACGTGAGCCGTGGCGTGATTCAGGACGGGCCAGCATCACCGAGCCGGAATAGCTCAGGCGCAGTTCGTCACTGGAAAGCAGACGGGTGGCGGCGATGCGGGCGATCTGCGGTGTGATATCCGACCGCACGGCCAACAGGCCGGCATCGGCAGGATCCGAGAACACCATGGTCTGATCGGCGAGGAACTTGCCGGCGCCGGTCTTCAGGATATCCGGCCTTTCCAGCAGCGGCGGGATCACCTCGCTGTAGCCGGCAGCCTCGAAAAGGTTCAACAAGGTCATCTGCAGGCGGCGCAGGGATCTGGCGCGCACACCGAAGGCATCCTCCAGACCGATCATCGGGCGGTGTGTCATATCCCTACCCTCACATCTCGCCGAGTTCGGCGTAACGCACCATCAACACGTTGGGCAGCGTTTCGAGCTTCTGCAGCACGTCTTCGCCCGGCGTCGAATCCACCTGGATCAGGGCCACGGCATTGCGTGTATCCGAGCGGCGACCAAGCCTGAAGTCGCCGATATTGATATCGGCATCAGCCAGGATACGGCCGACAGCGGCAATCACGCCCGGCCTGTCTTCGTTCTGCAGGAAGATCAGATTGCCGGCCGGCGCGATCTCCACATCGCAGGTGTCGAAGCTGACCAGACGCGGACGGGTTTCGTCGAACAGCGTGCCGGAGATGCTGCGCGTGCCCTCGTCGCCTTCCACCTCGAGGCGGATCATGGTGGCGAAGTTCTCGGAGGTATCACGTGCGGTTTCATTGATCTCGATGCCGCGATCCTTGGCCAGCATGCCGGCATTGACCGCGTTGACCTCTTCCATGCTGCCGGAAAGCAGGCCGGTCAGCAGGCTGTTGATCAGCGGCTTGCGGTTGACGGAAGCGGCATGCCCCTCGAAATGCGCGGTGATGCGTGCATAGCCCGGACGCATGGTCTGACCGATAAAGCGACCCATGCGCTCGGCCAGCAGCATGTATGGAGACAACAGGCGCTGCTCCTCTTCGGAGAGCGAAGGCATGTTCACGGCATTGCGCACCACACCGTTGAGCAGGAAATCGGACATCTGTTCGGCGATCTGTACCGCCACGTTCTCCTGCGCCTCGTCGGTGGAAGCACCGATATGCGGCGTGAAGCTGACATTCTCCAGCTCGAACAACGGATTCTCGGTGGCCGGTTCCCTGGCGAACACGTCAAGGGCAGCCGCACGCAGATGGCCGGACTTGCAGGCCTCATACAGGGCGGCCTCGTCCACGATGCCGCCGCGCGCGCAGTTGACGATGATCGAGCCCTTCTTCATGCGGCCGATGATGTCCGCGTTGATCAAGTTGCGTGTGGCATCCAGCAGCGGTACATGAATGGTCAGTACGTCCACCATCGCGGCCAGTTCGGCCACGGTTTCCACCTTGCTCACCCCCATGGCTGCGGCTCGCTCGTCGGAGATGAACGGATCATAGACGAACACGCTCATATGCAGGCCTTTCAGGCGGTCGCAAACGATCGCACCGATATTGCCGGCACCGATCACGCCGGCCTTCTTGCCGGTCAGCTCCATGCCCATGAAGCGGTTCTTTTCCCACTTGCCTGAACGCGTAGAGGCCGAAGCCTGCGGAATCATGCGCGCCGCGGCCACGATGTGTGCCACAGCCAGCTCGGCGGTAGTGATGGTGTTACCGAACGGCGTGTTCATCACCACGATGCCATTACGCGAACATTCCTGCACATCCACATTATCCACACCGATACCGGCGCGACCGATGACCTTGGTTCTGGTGGCGGCCGCTAGCAGCGGGCCCTTCAATGTGGTCGAGGAACGCACGGCGATGCCGTCATAATCGCCGGCGATGGCCAGCTTTTCCTCGTCCGACAGGCCGGGGCGGTAATCCACCTCGATCCCGCGCGCCTTGAACACTTCAATCGCACGCGAGGACATTTTGTCCGCAATCCAGACCTTAGACATCATTCAACTCCCAAACTCAAAATTCATTTACCACAAAGACACGAAGCACACAAAGCAATTCCAAATCATTCAGCTTGGTGATCTTCGTGTCCTGCGTGGTGAAATCGGTTCCTCAAACCCTCGGAAAACGCTTGACCGGAACGGCCTGAGCCGCAGCCATAGCCATCCCGAGCGGATAACCGTCGCGCTTGCACGCGAGAACGGCGGTCGAGCCGGAAGGGAGTAGATATGACTTGAACATGGGGACTGTTTCTCCACAAAGGTGAGATGTGCACCCTGTGAAGCAAGATTCGTGGTGCGGGGCGATGATAGCCCCCGACATCCCAAGGTCAATGCGCGCGTCCGCATCATGCAGGCAAAGCCGGCTTGCTTGCAACACGACAAGTGCGAACGTGGCCGCTGTCACATTACCGGCAAATCGCCACCGGCATTGTGCGTGGCGGGATGGCAGCAGACGCTCTACAGTGTGCTGTGGTTGCCATAACCCGAACGCAACACAAGAGAGGCCTGTTTATGAATCTCGAAACTGAATCGCAGCCGAAATTATTCGCCCTGCTGATGCTGCTCTCCGGCTTTGCCGGTATCTCCTACGAGATCCTCTACGGTCGTATCCTCGGCAATATGGTCGGCGACCAGTTCGCGGTATCCGCCGCCATCCTGATGACCTTCCTGCTCGGCATCGGCATGGGCTCGGCCTACGCGCACCGGCTGTGGCGCTGGCTGTGGGCCATCGAGGCGGGCATCGGCATCTACGGCGCGGCCGTCGCCTTCTCGCAGCCGCTGATCGAAAGCGTGGTATATGCCGGTTCCTCGCTGTTCTCCGACAATCTTTCCGGCAGTATCCTGATCTGCGTACTGCTGCTGATCGCGCCAGCCTTTCTGATCGGTTGCAGCGTGCCCCTGTTCGCCGGCTATTTCGGACGTGAAAGTGCGGTGCATTCGCGCGCTTCCTTCTCCTGGGTGTATATGGTGTACAACTTCGGTGCCGCCCTCACCGCCCTGCTCATCGAGTTCTATTTCATCCGCAGCTTCGGCATCCGCGGCACAGTGGCCCTGTTCGCCTCGGTGAATCTGGTGATTGCCGCAGGCCTGTGGTTGCGCTTCTCGCACATGCGCGAAGAGGAAAAACAGGAAGCCGAGGAAAGCTTCGTGATCGGCAACGTGTTCCGCATGATCCCCGCTTCCCGCTGGCTGCCACTGGTGCTGGCCAGTATCGCCTCCGCCATCTTCCAGCTTTTCATGGTGAAATACTCCGAACTGGTGTTCGGCCCGTTCCGCGAATCGTTCGCGCTGGTGCTAGCACTGATTCTGATCGGTATCACGCTGGGGTCGTTGCTGGTGCGCCGCTTCTCGCTCACCTTCACACACATCATGTGGCTGAATCTGGCGGGACTGCTCTGGCTGATGCTGGCCGCCGGTCCCGCCATCTATCTGTATGCAGCGCTTTACTCGCTGGTCGCGAATCACTTCTGGGCGCTGATCGTACTGAAAACCGTGATGCTCAGCGGCCTGATGCTGCTCCCCGCCCTGACCTTCGGTGCCACCATCCCGGCCCTGCTTTCCTATCAGGATGCCTCCGCAGACAATGCCGAGGTCAGCCGTGAATCAGGCGCCTTGCTGTTCATCTCCTCGCTGGCCAATGTGGCCGGCTTCCTGCTGATGGTGTTCGTGCTGCATCGTCTGCTGGATTACGGCGTACAGCTGTTGATGATCGGCGGCATCTCCGCCCTTGCCCTGATCGTGTACAGCAGAGCCAAACTGATTCATCTGATTCCGGCGGCCCTCGCCGTCCTGGCCATGTTCGGCTGGCAGCATAAACACTGGGACGAGGACCTGCTGTTTCTCAGCTACACGAATTTCCGCGATGTGGCCGAACTCAAGCGTGAACGCGCCGACTTCAGCTTCCCCGACCGTTATAAGGGCTATCAGGACGTGTTCTCCATCAACTGGATGAACGGCAAGCCGTACTTCTTCATCAACGGCTATATCAGCATCCCGCTGAACAACCCGTCGGAGAAGATCGTCGGTGCGCTGTCCACACTGTATGCCCCGCGCCTCGACGATGCGCTGGTGCTGGGTCTGGGCAGTGGTGCCACCGCCTCTTCGGTCGGACTGTTCTTCAAAAAGACCGAGGTGGTGGAAATCAACCCGGTGGTGCGGGAGAACCTGTTCCGCATGGCACAATGGAACTTCGACATCGAGCATAATCCGCGCGTGAACATCGTGGTGGACGATGCCATCCACCATGTGAAGGTGGGCGAGCAGAAGTATTCGATGATCCTGAACACGGTCACCACACCGCTGTATTTCAGCTCCTCCAAGCTTTATACGAAGGACTTCTTCGACAGCATCGAAAAACACCTGACGCCCGACGGCGTGTACATCACCTGGGTGGATTCGCGCATCGGAGACGGCGGCACGGATATCATCCTGCGCACGCTGCAGAAGAGCTTCAAGCATTGCGCCATCCTGTATGTGAAGTCCGCCTACTTCCTGCTGATCGCCTCCAGCGAACCGCTGCGCGTGCAGCAGGCCGATGCGGTCACCGGCAACAGCGAACTGCGCGCCGATCTGATGAACAAGCATGATGTGATGGCCGAATGGCTGCCCTATCATCTGATGAATACCGACGTGTACCCGCTGATCGCCGATCCCGACGGCCCGCTGAACACCGCCGATTATCCGGCGCTGGAATTCGAGATGGCACAACTGCACGGCAAGGGCATCTATGAATTCAAGAAACGCCTGCGTGCCTCGTTCAACATCGGGGATGTGGTTCAGGGTCTGGGCAAGACCGGCGAGGCCTTCCCTGCGGATTTTCTGGCGCAGTCAGAGGACAGGCTCGGCAACTCCAGTATCACGCAAAGCTGGAAGGACGTCATGGGCGGCACACCGGGCTTGAAAGACAAGGCAAAACTGGCCGAATTGAACCGTCGTATGGTTCGAGCCGAAGTTGAGAACAGCGTCGGCGCATGGCATGCCGTGGGTACGCAGCTCACCCGCATGCAGCGCTATGAGGATGCCATCTCCGTGTTCAACAAGGTGCTGGCGATGGACCCGACACACGACAATGCCAACTACAACCTCGGCACCTGCTACGAACGTCTGGGCAGGGTTGATGAAGCCCTGCAAAGCTTTGAAGCAGAGCAAAAACTCGACCCGAAGGATCAGGATGTGGATTTCCGCATCGGCCGTCTGTTGCTGCGCGCAGGCCGTTATCAGGAGGCTCTGGAGGCCCTGAACCGGCACATCGACATGGTTCACCCGGGCAGCAGCAAGCCCTACACTTATCGCGCCATGGCGCATAAGGCCCTCGGCCACAAGGATCTGGCCCGCGCCGATATGGAACGTGCCCTCGCCCTGCCTCCGGAGGACGAACAGGTGCTGAAGAAGGTCGGCCTGTAAGGCTCTGCAACATCAAACAAACAAGGCGGCCCGAGGGTCGCCTTGTTTGTTTGATGTGAGAAAGAATCAGCCTCAGTACTGGCTTGCGAATTCCTTCATGTAGGCGACCAGTGCATCCACGCCCTCTTCCGGCATCGCATTGTAGATACTGGCGCGCATGCCTCCGACGGAGCGATGACCCTTCAAGGTCACAAGGCCCTTTGCAGATGCGCCCTTGAGGAACTCGGCATCCAGCTCCGGATCGGCCAGCGTGAACGGCACATTCATCCATGAGCGGGCATTCTTCGCCACCGGGCTGCCGTAGAAATCAGTGGCATCGATAGCGGCATACAACTTATCCGCTTTGCGCTTGTTGAGCACGCCCATCGCGGAAAGACCGCCCTGCTGCTGCAGCCACTCGAACACCAGACCGGCCATATACCAGCTATAGGTCGCCGGTGTGTTGTACATCGACTCATTCTCGGCATGGATGGCGTAGTTGAACATGGTCGGGCAGTTCGCGGATGCCTTGCCCAGCAGGTCGTCGCGGACGATCACGATGCACAGACCGGCAGGGCCGATGTTCTTCTGTGCGCCGGCGTAGATCAGGCCGAACTTCGACACGTCGATCGGACGCGAAAGGATGGTGGAGGACATGTCGGCCACTAGCGGTACGCCGCCCGTTTCCGGGATATAATCGAACTCCACGCCGCCGATGGTCTCGTTCGGGGTGTAGTGCACATAGGCGGCATCCGGGTTGAGCTTCAGCTCGGCCTGCGTCGGCACGCTGGTGAAGCCGCCCTCCGAGGTGTCGGCTGCGATGTTCACCGTGCCGTAGCGCTTGGCCTCGGCAATCGCTTTCTTCGACCACATGCCGGTGTTGATGTAGTCGGCGCTGGTCTTGTCCCCCAGCAGATTCAACGGGATGGCTGCAAACTGCGAGGAGGCTCCTCCCTGCAGAAAGAGCACCTTGTAGTTGTCGGGAATCGCCATGACTTCGCGCAGATCCTTCTCGGCCTTGGCTGCGATGGACATATATTCCTTGCCGCGATGGCTCATCTCCATCACCGACATGCCCGAACCGTTCCAATCCAGCATTTCCTGCTGCGCGCGTTCGATCACGGATGCCGGCAACATTGCCGGGCCTGCACTGAAATTAAACTTTCTTGCCATGGTGGGTTTCCTCTTTTCGGGTGAATTCAGAACGCGGCGGAAGATAGCCCTTCAATGGCAATTCCTCAATGCGCGATAAGCCAGACCGTTCTTGTTCCGCGCGACAAAGCATCCGTCCTGGCATGAAGCGGCTTAGAGCTTCTATTCGGGAAGATAATAGGCGGCGTGGCAGGCCAAACAGTTGTTCATGGTTTCTGCCAGTTTCATCTGAATGGCTTTGGCGGGCTGTTTTTCATTGGCCATGTTGGCGATGTCGTCGAAGGCGTAGTGCGTGCCGAAGCCGAGCTTCTTGAAATCCAGCGGCAACTTTGCTCGTAAACTGAAATCGACCGTAGCGATGGCGGCACTGCCGATAGGACGCGCGGCGGCCTCCACTGCGGTCAGGTCATCGTTGGCCAGCGCCTCGACGATGCTCTGCGTGCTCTCCAGCAGCAGGCGCATCTCGCCGAGCACGGCCTGACGCTCGGCAGGCTCCAGCAGCAGGGCGGTACGTCCATCCGCCGCCTTCTCCCCCGTGCTGCCCAGTACAACGACCTTGACGACCCCTGCGAGCAGCAGTGCGGACAACAGTCCGATGGCAATCCAGTGCGGTTTGGTACTTTTCATATGATCTCCTTATCTCAGTTTGAGAAGTTTTTCTGAAATGTGCTTCAGTGTTCTGATGGTGATTGCCTTGTCCTCGTCCGGTATCTCGCTCAGCACCTCCTGCTGGAAATCGCGCACCAGCGGAATCATCACCTGCATGGCCTGCTGTCCGGCATCCGTCAGCGCAATGCGGAAATAACGCCGGTCGTCCGGATCGGGCCCGCGCTCGACAAGGCCCTTTTTTACCAGCCCGTCGATGCGCCGCGTGATGGTGGTCTTGTCGCGCAGCATCAGGGTCGCGATCGCCACCTGGGTCATGGGGCCCTGCTTGAACAGGCGGAACATGATGCCGAAATCCTGTGCCGACAGGGCATAACCATGCGCAGAAAAGCGCCGGGCGATCTCTTCGGTCATCAGGAATGCCGTGCGGTTCACATTCAGACCGATGGCCTGTTCCAGCTGAAAATCAGAGATCTGTTGGCTTGTGTTCGTCTGCATGCGGCGAAGCGTATTGCTTATTGTTGTATATTGCAACTGTTGTTTTACGCAACGTTAATAGCTTTAGCATGCCGCAAAAAAATGCCCGCCGGTTAAGGGCGGGCGTGAAGGGCGTCGGACTGGTTAAATCATTGTTTCTCCAACGTGGTGAGCAGCTCAACCACCTTGTCCGACAGCGGCCCGATGGCTTCGACATCAGCCACGGCTCCGGCCTTGTCTCCCTTGTTGAACCTGGCCACGGCCGATTTTGCCAGCCGGTGCACATCGGCATGCGGGTCCATCAGCTGGGTGAAGCCGGGCATATGCCCGTAATGTTCCCTGCCGGCTGTATCGTACCACTTGCCCAGCCTGCACTGATGATGATCGGTGACCTCTTCCACGCGGATCTCGCCGCGGTCCAGAATCATGTCGATCAGGCGCTTTTTCCACAGCATATGGTCGGACTTGGCCAACTGGATCACCGCATCGCTGATCTTCAGCGTGGCGAAACTGGCCAGATCCTCACGCACCCGGTTACCCAGTTGGTCTGTCATATCCAGCGAGTCCTGTGCAAGATGTTTCAACGCATCGGCTTCCTGCGCCGTGGTGGCCACACCACCGGCGATCTCGGCACTGGCCAGTGACTGATCCTCGGCGGCATGCGTGATATCGCGAACCCGCTCGTCCACCATGCGCATATTGCCGGCGATGTCGTTCATCGCCTCACCGGATACAGCCAGTGCGGCAGCCGCCTTCTGCACGGTATCGGAGATGGTCTCGATGCTGTTCACAGCAGTGCTCACTGTATGCTCGATGGCCTGGCTCTTCTCGGAGATATTGTCCGTCACCTGGCGTGTCTGACGGGAGAGCTCCTTGACCTCCCCGGCCACCACCGCGAAGCCCTTGCCAGCCTCACCGGCGCGCGCCGCCTCGATGGTCGCGTTCAGGGCCAGAAGATTGGTCTGATCGGAGATCTTCTTGATGGTTCCGAGCAACTGCCCGATCTCGCCGGAGATGGTTTTCAGCTGATCCATCTGCTGGATCGCAGCCATCATCTGGCTGCTGGTCTCGGCCATCACCTGCACGGTCTCATCCATCGAGGAGTGGCCAGTGGCGACCGATTCGGTGGCGGACACACTCAATTCGCGCACATCGCCCGCCCGTTCGGCCATCAGCTTCACCGTGGCACTCATCTCCTCGGTGGCGGCAGCCATGGATTCCGTCCGCTCCCGCACCTCCGAGGCCGAGGCATCCAGCCGCGCCATCACGATCGTGCTTTCGAATCCGGACACGGCCATCTCCACCTTGCCCTTGAGCTCCTGAAGCATCAAAGCATCCAGATGCTGCATCACCGCATTCACCTGCCCGGCCAGCGCGTTGCCTGGCGGCATACGCCATTGAAAATCCCCGTTCAGGATGGCCTCGAAAAAGCCGTCCAGTCCGGATACAGACTGACTTTCCGTCACATCTAGCGGATTCGCACTCATGACTCGCTCCTTGCCGCCGCAATGCCGAGGTGATCAACCAACTCTTGTTCGGCGGATTCCTTTGATGCCGCATTCAGTAAAATAATCTGCTTCAGGTGGTCGTAGCTCTCGCAATACAGGCCGGTGAAGTGCACCGCGAAGCCGTCATCGTCACAGCGCGCAACAAGCCCCTGCGCATGGATGACCAGCGGCTCGGTCTCGCCCAGATAGACACGTACCTCGCAGGCATCGTTGAGACTCACGGCAAGCGACGAGCGCAGATAGATGCCGTTCATACTGATATCGCTGATATCGCCGGGCACGGTATGGCCGTTCACATCCACCTCGGCACGGGTGGAGAACTGCACCCGGGTGAAATCACGTTCGTTGTCGCTCATGGATTCATCTCCTTGTCGGTCACAGCGCCCATCATCGCGCCACCAGCCGCCACAGGTTGCGGTTGCCGAAATGCACGGCCTCCCAGCGGGATTTGTTGCCCTTGGGTATCTCGGCGGCACCGGTCACCAGATATCCGCTGTCCTTCATGCATGCGGCCAGATTGTCGATCACCTGCAGACGCGCCCCGACATTGAAATAGATCAGCACATTGCGGCAGAACACGATGTCGAACGGCCCCTTGCCACGCATCTCGGAGGAAAGCGTCGGCGAAACCAGATTGGCCGGCCCGAAGCGCACCATATTCCTTATCTCCGGCTTCAGACGCCAGTTGGAACCATCCTGCTCGAAATATTTGATCAGCAGTCTGGCCGGCATGCCACGCTGCACCTCCATCTGGGTATAGGTGCCGCCGGCCGCCTTGGTCAGCGCCTGATCGGAGATATCGGTGCCTGCGATCTCCACCCTTTTCCCCTTTCCGCCCAGTGCCTCCGCAGCGATCATGGCGATCGAATACGCCTCCTGTCCGGTGGACGATGCCGCCGACCAGATGCGGACCGGCGAGGAAGCACACTGCGGCAGCATCACATCGCGCAGGGCATCGAAGGGATACTGGTCGCGGAAGAACAGGGTCTCGTTGGTGGTCATGGCATCCACCACCTGTCGTGCCAGACGGCTGTTGCGGTCTTTCTTCAGACGGTCGGCAAGCTCGTTCAGCGTGGCGATACTGTGTTCCTTGAGCAGCGGTTGCAGGCGGGTACGCAGCAGATACATCTTGCTTTCCTCCACCACCAGGCCGCTCTGTTGCAGCAGAAAATCCCGCATGAACTCAAACTGCGGCGTTTGCATACTGCACCCCCGTGGCTGCGGATGTTCTGGCGCAGCGGGCCATGATAGCTGCGGAAATCTGCTCCAGCGGCAGGACTTCGTGGGCGGCACCGCAACGCACCGTCGCCCCCGGCATGCCCCACACCACACTGGTTTTTTCATCCTGCGCAATCACATGTCCGCGCTTCTCTGCGATGGCCTTGGCACCGGCGGCACCATCCTCACCCATGCCGGTAAGAACCACGGCCAGCGTATTCAGGCGCGGGGCAAGGGCAGCCAGCGAGTAGAACATCGGATCGACCGCCGGACGGCAATGATGCACGGGCGGTGCCGCACTCAGACGACAAACGATCTCCACACCCTCGCGTTGCAATTCGAGATGGCTTTCGCCGGGGGCAACATAGATATGCCCGCGCTCCAGCGTCATACCGTCCACCGCCAGATGGCAGGAAAGCGCGGTTTCCTTCTCCAGCCTGTCGGCCAACGGTTGCAGAAAGAGCTTGGGCATATGCTGGGTGACCACGACAGGTACGGGAAAATTGGCCGGCAGACTGCCCAGCACGGCATGCAGGGCCGCGGGCCCTCCGGTACTTGAGCCGATGGCCACCAGATCCGGTCGGCCTGCAGCACTGCTGCCGGAGGAGCGTAGTGCAGGTTTCGGACTGACTGTGGCGAGCGGTCTCCTGCGTCTGGATTTACAGGCCGCCATGATGCGTGGATACAGGGCGTCGATCAGGAACGCCACCGGGTCTCCATCGGACAACTGCGGCTTGAGGATGAAATCGAAGGCTCCGGCATCCAGTGCCTCCACGGTCCGCTCCGCCTCGCTTTCGTTGCCGCTGGTCAGCACGATGGCCGGCAGATCCGGAAAATCCTTTCTCAGGGTGTGCAGCACCTGCATGCCGTTCATGCGCGGCATGGTCATATCCAGCGTCATTACATCGGGTTTGAGCTCGGCGATTCTGGCCAGCGCATCCTCGCCGTGTCTGGCCTCGCCTGCCACCTCGACACCCTCCATGCCTGCCACGCACTTGCGCAGGAAGTGCCGGAACACCGGCGAATCATCGGCAATCAGCAGGCGGATCATTCCTTGTACGCCACGCCGAGCAGATCCAGCTTGCTCTTGATCAGGGAGGCATCGAAAGGCTTCATGATGTATTCGTCGGCCCCCGCCGACAGTGCCTTCATCATCGACGGCATGCTGGCTTCGGTAGTCACCATCACCACCAGTGGCGATGAGGAATGCTCGGGCATTTCCCTGAGCCGCACCAGAAAATCGTAGCCGTTCATCACCGGCATATGCCAGTCGAGCATGATCAGCCGCACATCGGGATTCTCGAGGATCGCCTGCATGGCCTGCTGTCCGTCCTCGCAGGCGATCACCTCGAAACCGAGAGATTGCATGATCTTTCCCAGCGAGACACGCACCACACGCGCATCGTCCACCACCATCATCTTCTCAGCCATACAGCTACCCTCGCCTCATGATTTAGTGTAAAACAACCGGTGTCTTTTTCCCGTCCGCAGATCGGGATAGCTCCTTGCCCTGCGGCTCCTGAGCTGCGCAGGGCAGCGACAGGGCAAGCAGACGGTCCACATCCAGCATCACCGTGATATGTGTATCGTATTTCAGCACGCCTTCACCGATCTGCTGCCAGACGGCATGCAGCGTGTCAGGAACCTTTTCGAAGCGGTTGTAATCGATGGCCGATACCGCCCCTACCTGATCCACCACCAGCCCGACGTCCTCGCCCTGCCGGCTCTTCACGATCACCACATGCACATGCCGCTCGGCTTCAGCGGCCTGCAGACCCAGAATGCGGCGCACATCCACCTCGCTGATGATACGTCCGCGCAGATTGATCAGACCGAGCACCCCGTCGGGAGCCAGCGGCATCGGGGTCAGCCGCTGCTGGGTGATGACCTCCAGCACCTGTGCGACCGGGAAGGCGACCCACTGCCCTCCCACGCGGCAGCTGAAGCACTCCGAGATACCCCCTGCCCGGGGTCTCGCGGCAGCATTCATGATGGCCTCCCGCCGACCAGAACCGGTCGTTCGAATACTTGTGGTGGATTGCATTCAACCGATTCATGTCCGTGCAGCCTGCCCAGACACTCGGACAGGCCCTGCCGGTCCATCTTGCTCAGCACAGTATGGAAGTGCCGTCGGTGCTCGACATCGTAGGCATCAGGCGGCGCGGAAGAGATAGCGATCACCGGCACGTCCGCCAACCGCGGCTGGCCACTGATCCATTCGGCCAGTTCGTAACCGTTCATGCGCGGCATCTCGATATCGGTCAGCACGACATCGGGCACCTGACGGTCAAGGATCTCGCATGCCTCCTGTCCATCCCGGGCATACCAGACCTCGTAGGCCATGCTCTCCAGCACAGGGATCAGCATGGTGCGGAAAAATGGTGCATCCTCGGCGAACAGGATGGTTCTCCGGCCTTCCTCATGCGCATTACCGCCGGAGGTGAACCATTCAGGATCGGCAAGCCTGAGCAGTTCGAACACATCGATCACCTCGGTGGACTGCTCATGGATCACCGTGGTACCGAGGAACATATCCTCGCTGGATTTCATCTCGATGCGCAGCGGGGTTTGCAGGATATCCTCCACCTCATCGACATGCAGGCACATGCGCTTGCCGTTGTCGGCGATGATCAGGCAGCAATCCTCCTCCGTCTGCACCACTTCCCCGCCCAGAATGCGGTTCCAGCGCAGCACGGGAATCACATCGCCGCGATACTGCAACACCTCGCGACCGCCCGAGCGTTCAATGCTGCCCGGCGGCAGACTTTCAAGTCGCTCCACCAGCATCATCGGAATGGCATACAGCTGATTCAGGCCGCGGAACACTAACGTGTGCTGCATCTCCTCGCTGTCCACCCTGCCTCCGTCGAGCCCGGCCTCATCCTGTGCCAGCTCTGCTTCTGCGGACAATTTAAGCGACTGCACCACACCGTTGCACTCCAGAATAGGCACCACGCTGCCATCGCCCAGAATGCTGCATCCGCCGAATACCGGCACATCACGGAAATGCATGCCCAGCGGCTTCACCACCAGTTCCTCGGAACCGATGATATCGTCCACCAGCAGCCCGATACGGCGATTACCGGCGTGCACCACAACGATCGAACCACCCGCGTCATCCACGGCAGGCATACCGAGGCTGTCGGTCAGGCGCACCACCGGCAGCAGCTGGCCGCGCAAGCGGAAGAAGCGCTGCCCGGCGATAGCGCACCAGTGTTCCGAACCGGCATCTGCGGCAAGCAGTTCCTGCACGCTCATCTGCGGGATGGCGAACATCTGGGATCCGGCGCTGACCAGCATGGCAGAGATGATGGCCATGGTCAGCGGGATGCGGATACGCAGCGTCGTGCCGTTACCCGGCACGCTGTGGATCTCCACGCTGCCGCCGGCCTTTTCGATGGCATTCTTCACCACATCCATGCCCACACCGCGACCGGAGATGTTGCTCACCTGCTTGGCTGTCGAGAGACCTGCATGGAAAATCAGTTGCAGGGCGGCAGCATCGCTCATGGCATCCGCCGCATCCTGCGTGAGCACACCCATATCCACGGCCTTGGCCTTGACGCGCGCGGCATCGATGCCCGCACCGTCGTCGCGGATCACGATCAGGATCGAGCCCGCCTCCTGGGCTGCAGTCAGCGTCAATGTGCCGGTATCCGGTTTACCGTTCTGCATGCGTTCGGACGGAAGCTCGATGCCATGATCGCAGCTGTTGCGGATGATATGCGTCAGCGGATCTTTCAGGGCTGCCAGAATGGTACGGTCCAGCTCGGTTTCCTGTCCCTCCATCTGCACATTGATCTTCTTGTTCAGCTGCCGGCCCATATCGCGCACGATGCGCGGCACCGTGCCCCAGATGGTCGAGATCGGCTGCATGCGGGTTTTCAGCAGGCGATCCTGCAGGCTTTCGGTGATGTGGTTGATATCGCGCGACAGCGGCACCAGCGACTTCATGACCTCGGCCGCATCCTGCACCTGCATGGCGTGTCGCATGCCGCCACCGGCCCTGGACACCACCTGCAACAGACGGTTGCGTGTCAGCACCAGTTCGCCGACCTGGTTCATCAATTCATCCAGCACAGCCACATCCACACGGATGGTTTCGGCGGCCTTGCCGGCCTGCGCTGTCTCCGGAGGTGTTTCCTGTACCCCGGCCTTTTTGGCCACGACTGCGGGTTTTTCAGTGGCCACAGATTTCGCAGGGGCTGCTGTTTCCTCGGATACCGGGGGTTTCCCGGAAGGGACTTCAGCGGATTCGCCGGTCTCCGGCGCTACCCCCTCAGGCTTGTCGGGTGAAGGGTCCGGCTGCGCTCCAGTGGCCAGCGCGGCGAATTTCTTGGCCACGCCGAGCAACTTCAGTGCCTGCGGCGCGGCAATACCCGGCACCTCCTTGAGCACATTGAATCCTGCCTGCAACACGGCTTGCGGCGTACTCAAGCCGGCCCCGTCCAGCGCTCCGCGGATGACTTCGAAATCATCCAGCCAGTCGCCTTCATCAGTGCTGCTTTGCACTATTTCCTGCTGTACTTCTGCGGGCTCGGCAGCCGCGACAACCCTCCCGGCCGGCGCTTCATCGTCAACAGGCGCTCCCGCACCGCCACTCCCGATCAGACGCTCGGCAGCATTCAGCCTGCGGATCAGGGCACTGTGATCGACATCCGGCTCCTGTCGGTTGGCTTGCAGCTCATCGAGAATCACCTGGATCGCATCCGCACATTCAAGCAGCATGGAAACGATTTCGGGGGAAGCCGGATAGCGCGTCGAACGCATTTTCCCCAGCACGTTCTCACCGGCATGCGCCACCTTCTCAAGCTTCGTCAGGCCGATGAATCCGCAGCTTCCCTTGACGGTATGCACGGTACGGAAGATGGCATCGAGCAGCTCCGTATCCTCAGACGCGGCTTCAAGGCTCATCAGTTGCTGTTCGATGGCCGCCATATTTTCATTACTTTCGACCAGAAACTCGCCGAGCAGTTCTTCATCCATGCTTCACTCCTTCACCAGGAACGCTTTAGAACAACATGCCGCCGACCATCTCGACCAGCGCATCCGGTTCGAAGGGCTTCACCAGCCAGGCCGAAATGCCTGCATCATGGCCCACCGATTTCTTTTCCTCGCCCGATTCGGTGGTCAGCATGACGATAGGCGTCTGCTCGTAGCCGGGCGTGGCGCGGATCGCCTGCACCATGCTCAATCCGTCCAGATTGGGCATGTTCAGATCGGTCAGAATCAGATCGAACGGGGTGGCGGCCGTCTGCACCTTGCTCAGCCCTTCGGCACCGTCACGCGCCTCCTCCACCTCGAACTCCACAGCCGCCAGCGTGCGCTTGACGGTGATTCTCACCATGGTCGAATCCTCGACCACCAGTATTCTCGGTGCTCCGCTCATAGCTCGCTCCTCAGAACCTGACGTTCTTCTTCCATGACATAGCGTTTCTCGACTTCGTTCTTCCACAGCGGCTGGCCTTCCTTAGCCGCTGTTGCGGCCTGACCCCAGTCGTTCAGACAGGTTTCGACGTTCTTCAGCCTTTGCATCACCCGGTCGATCGCCTGGAAATCGGTCAGGGCCGCCATGATGTCGTCGGCCAGTATCCCCTCCACATCACGGTCCATCGCATCGGTCAGCTTGATCAGGCCATCCTCGGTACTGGCATTGAGCAGGGCGAGCGCACCTTCCACCTGCTTCTTCAGTACCATGAGCAGCCGTTTATCGGCCGATTCCGGCCAGACTGAGCTTTGCATCACTTCACCCTCCTTGGCGATTTCTGTCGGCAAACCTTCTTCTATCAGGTGGTCTTCCGGCGGACTTTCTTCCTGTAAACGACCTGCATCCATCTCCTCAGCAGCCGTTTCCATCGTATCTTCAACCGCTACTTCCGTTTCCACATGCGCATCTTCATGCAGCGGGCTTTCCGGCTCTTCCTGCTGCGGAGGTGTTTCATAAACGGGAGCAATGTCCGTGCCAGAAGCGGGAAGCTCCGCAGGCGGCACGCCACCATCTTCCTGTTTATCGGCGGAAACCGGCGAATCTTTTGCAACGGGTTGCACGGCAGGGATAGCTACCGGAACAGGGGGAGCAACTTGTTCGTCCGCTTTGTCGCGCAACACGCCTCTGCGACAGAACAGCAGGCTTGATGCATGCAGCGGCGCATCCATGGCCTCGGCGGGTGAGCCGCCCATCAGATGCATGCGGCTGCCGCTTTCATGCCCGCCCAGCGGGAAGATCGCATCGAGTATGCTGAACATGTCACGCCGTCCGGGCTCCGCATCGGGAAGCAGGTAAGCAGTGAGCATCCAGCCTCGTTTCCATGCCTCGCGATACACCTGCGACCAGCTTGGCGCACCGTCGGCGAACAGACGCTGCACCGCGACATCCTCGATGATCACCGCATCGCCGAGCACCACCTGCATGAAATCGTAGGCCACAGTATCCTGCCTGAGATGCTCCGGGCGGGCATGATGCAGCACGCGACTGAGCAGTTGGCGTGCCATGAATACATCATGGAAGCTGTCCGGCGAACCGACATCGATATCCAGCCGCGAATATCTCCGGGCTGCGCTGCGCAGTGACGGCACATTCGCCGCATCGCGCGGCAGCACCATCAGCTTCGGCGGCGTCCACCATTTCACCCTGGACTTGCGGGCATCGAGCATGCGCGCCACTTCATGGAACCACATCTCCAACAGCGAGTCTTCACCGCCTGCCGCATCCTCAGGATACAGCATGATGACCTTGCACCCCTTGAGGTAAGGCATCAGCACCTCGGCACTGAAGCCGTACCATGGCAGCACATTGGCTTCCAGCTCGCAGCCGGTGCGCGCTGCAGCCCGTTCGGCAGCCGCCTGCATGCGTTGCTCGCGCAACCGCAAGCTGTTTTCATCGCCCGGGAAGAGCACATGCACCGCCAGTTTGTGATGCCGCTCGGCCATCTCCTCCATCATGGCCGGCAGTCCGTCGTGCCAGCCCATGAAGATGATGTTGATATCCCACGTCTCGGGCCAGTTGAAATCCTTCAGAGCCGGCTTTCCCTGCCGGACAGCGGCTTCACCGGCACCCATCGCATGGCGCATGGCGGAGGGCCAGAGCAAGGGGTCGCGACCGATACCCACTACATCCGTCAGCCTCAATCCCTCTGCAAAATCCCCCATGTCACCGAACAGGCGGAACTCGCCATCTTCGCTGCGCCCGGCGAGAAGATTGATGCCCTGCTCGAAGCAGCGCGTCAGCCAGTACTCCAGCGGCACCCGTTGCCCGTCATGCTCCAGCATCGGGCCAGAGGCATCACCATGCACTGTGACATCCCAGGCCACGGCATACAGGCCCGGCTCGCCGTTGACCACATCGAGCATGCGCGCGCCGAGTTCAGGCATATGCACGCAGTGATGCATCTGGTAAAGCATGCGGGCCTTGAGCGATGCCGAATCGAGCACATCCATGCCCAGAGAATCACGGTACACCCCGAGGATATCTTCGGGCAGTGCTGCATCGCAGACCACCACGCCTGGAGAATCCTCCGCTTCAGGCAACGCGCCATCCCTGATCAGCGCATGCATATCGGCGATCGAAGTACGGTCCTGCCAGCCGCTGTAGCGCGACTGGAACACGAAGGAAAATCGCACGCCCGACAAGCGGAAGCGGCGCATCAGTCCGCGCTCACCTCTTTCTGCCTGACGTACCGCCAGCCAGCGACCGATGGATCGCGCCCCGCTACCCACCGGCCCGAAGAATATCCATGCCGAGGCGAAGGAACGCCGCATGCGGGCGCACATCTGATCGAACACACGCAGTACCGGCATCGCCTGCTTGCTCCAGCCTGCCACCAGCAGGGATTCGCGCGCCGAGAGCGGGCTGTTGGCAAGTTGCTCAAGCAGGAAATGCATGACATTCGAACCCAGCCCGACGAACAGCGCGAAAAAGAACACACCGGACAACACGATGCCCATGGTGACCAGCGCCAGCATCGGTGAAAATGCATCCGCCGGGGCATTGCCCGGATCGAGCAGGAATCGGAAGCTGTACAGGATCACCTGCCAGGGGGCGTAATCGGCAGCGTTGTTCACATCATCCCCGCTCAAGTCCATGCCGGGATACAGATACAGCACGGCGACGGCGGTGAGCGCCATCAGCAGCACGAACACCCCGGCCAGCATGGCCAACTCCTTGCGCACCTCATCCAGGCTTCCCACCTTGAGCAGTGCCGCCCAGAGATTACCCATCGGATTGAGCATCACCAGAAAACGTACGGCTCTGAGCAGCGCCCAGCCCGGCGAAAGCACGGGAAGCACACCAAGCAGCGCACAACTGGTCAGCAGATCAAGGCCTGCAAAACCCAACTCGGCTCGCCTGCGCGTGCCGTCTTCCAGCGTGTGTATCAGGGCAACTCCACGGCATGCCGCTTCCAGAATCAACACCATGCCGGCGAACAGGGCGATATCCGGCATCAGTACGGCCAGCGCCGCCAGCGTCAGCACGCCCATCGCATAGGGCATCGAATAGATCAGGGTCTCGTAGGTCAGGAAGCGGAAGATGCGCAGCATGCGCAGCATGTACATGCCGCGCAACAGACGGGCCAGACGAAGGTACATTCCGCCTGCCAGCACCCCTGCCGGCTGCATGACTGCGAATAACAAACTGAGCGTGGCGATGGCATCGAGCAGCAGGAAGCCCAGTTCGGCACGATTGGCGAACTGCCGCTCGCGCTGCAACCAGAAGCGCAGGCCCAGTTCCACAGTGAAGAATACCGCCAGAGATGCGAGCAACACGGCATAGTGCTCGAAGGCGCAAAGACCGAGTGCCACCACGATCAGCACGGCATAGCGCGGATGCGAGAACACCCGTTCGCCGAGCAGCAGCCACTCGCGCCGGGTCCGCGTCAATCCATGCGTCCCGCCCGCTTCGTCCGCAAGCGGAACGCTGATGGCTGCATCCGCCACAGCTGCGGAGGCCACCACGGAATGCTTTGCTGCAGCTTGAGTGCCTTCAGTGTCGCTTGTGGCTGCGGCCGGCGACGCAGGCGGTGGTCTTGCAGCACCGGTCGCAGCAGGCTGTCCGGTGTCAGTTTCTTCAGCGACTGTTTTCTCAGAATCAGGCTGTTCAACAGCGGTTTGCTCAGGGATAAGATGCTCAGTAACGGGTTGTTCGCAACCGCTCATTTCAGAATCAGCCGGACTTGTAACCTCCGATTCCGGTAGCGGTTCATCCCCTGTCGCTGACGAATCCGTGCGCACGGCAGAGCCTCCTACCGGCGCAATGACCCTAAAAAATCAGTCACGCGCTGATTCAGATTCTCGGACTTCGCCCGCATTTCAACTGAGACATCGAGCACCTCGTTGGCAGCCCTTCCTGTATCCGCGGCCGCTTCCTGAACGCCGCCGATGGCTTCGGTCACATTATGTGTGGCCTCGCTGGCATACTGGGCGCTCTGTGCAATCTCCCGTGTCGCCTGATTCTGCTCATCGGCTGCAGCCGAGATCATTCTGTTGATCTCGTTCATCTTGCCGATGACATCGCCGACATGCGCAATCGCTTCGGCAGCCTGCTTGCTCTCCGACTGGATGCCGGAAATCTGCTGCGAGATGCGTTCGGTGGCCTGAGCTGTCTGATTGGCAAGCTCTTTCACCTCGCCCGCCACAACGGCAAATCCACGTCCTGCATCACCCGCACGCGCCGCCTCGATGCTGGCATTGAGTGCCAGCAGATTGGTCTGCTCGGCAATATCGGTAATCACCTGAATCACATCACCGATCTCCTGAGAAGCCTGCGCCAGCTTCTGCATGATTGTATTGCTCTTTTCCGCCTCCTGCGCTGCATTACCAGACATGTGTACTGCATCGCCCACCTGCCGGGTGATCTCGGCAATTGAAGCGGACAATTCCTCGGCCGCACTGGCCACAGTTGCCACATTATGCGCCGCCTCGTTCACATTTTCGGTTACAGCATTGGCCTGCGCCGTGGATTCCTCCGCCATCGAGGACAGTGTTTCCGAGGAAGCCTGCATCTGCCCGCTGGAAGTGATGAGCTCCTGAACCAGGCCGCCGATATGGCTCTCGAAGGCTGCGGACAGCTCAACCTCCTCAGTGATATCATCCCATTGCACAAGGATTTTGTCCCATTCGCCACAAGCATTATCCAGAGCAAATGCAGAGAACCGGATGTACCTGTCGTCCGCCTTGAATTGCGATGTTGCAGGAAGATTGGATCTGTCGGCCAGAAACTGCCGTTGATGAGCCGGATTTTTATGGAAAATATCGATGTTCTTGCCAACCAGATCATCCGATTTGCAAGGCAGAAATCCTTCAATACGCTTGAATATTTTCCGGGCCGACGGATTGAGATACTGAATGGTCAGTGTTTCCGTATCGGCCATCATCACCGCCTGGGGAAGCAATTCGGTCACCTGACCAAGCGTGAATGCCTTCTCCACACTTAACTTCAGCTTCTCGCACGAATCGACAAGCTTGTTTACAATTCCTGCCATGCGCACATCGGATATATCCACCGAAACATCGCCCTCATCCAGTGCATCCAGCGCAAGCACAATCCTCTGCAGAGGTCTCAGAATCGTTTGGGCAATCCACTGCATCAGTGCAACACATACAACCAGAATAAGAATCAGCATCAGCCAGTAAATCCATTTCGATGAAGAGTGAACTGCAACCGACTGGGCGCCATAACCATCCATCAGGCTGGCGAGACTGGAATCTAGCGCCTTGAGCGATGGCATCAGATTGTCGGAATGGTGCTCCTGCAATTTCGCTGATTTATCGAGCATTTCGCGACTGGTGACAAGATAAGCCATGAACCCACCCTTATATGCGCTCATTTCCTCTGCAATTCCGCGCTTGGCAGGGCGGCTCAACGGGGATGCTTCAAGAAGCTTGTTAAATTTGGAAATTTCCGCTTCCCATGCTACAACGTTCTCCGGCTTGCCGCGCAGCATGTAATCCTTCTCGTGGCGACGGAAATTCAGCATGGAAATGATCAGATCATCCCTGCCTGCTTGCCTGATCTTCGCCTCGACCGAATGCACTGCAGTGCGCAATACACCCCTCTGCCCTTCGCTTTCGCTAAGCCCCAGCTTGATACGATCGGATTTCACCGTCTCCCATATTCCGGCAATCAAGGCCAATTCGCGACCGATCGCTTCTGAAGCAGTGCGTGAGGATGCATCCAGCAGTTCACCCGTAAGCTTGCGGTTAATCTCTTGCGCGCTCGCCAGCAAGTCCGTGACTTTCTCGCCAGTCTGAGAGTCACCATTGACAAAAACCTGTGTGAACGGGCCGATCATTCCTGATATGCCGTAAAGGTTATCCAGATCTTCCATGTGATTCGCGGACTTTGCATCCAACGAATCGATGGCCTCAAGATTGTACAACGTCAACTGGTATACGGTGCCGACAGCCAGCATTCCCAGAGCGACAAGCCCTGATATAAGCCAGAACCTTTGCCTTATACTGACCTTCTCAAATCCTATTAATGGGGCATGAAGCTCCGTCTGCATGTTATCGCCCATGATGCTCGCCTCCAGGAATGTATACCGATCAGCCCGGAAACGGGCCAACCGGTCATCTATCGGCAGACACAGAGCAAATATTAGGCCACAGAAACAAATCGATGACGGATTGAAGATATGCTTCAGAAACAAAGCCCGGATAAGATGCAGCTGCTTCCCATGGGGAAACCTTTTGACAGGATAAATCGAAGCTTTGACACAGGTAGGAAAAGAAAAACCCGGCTATGCGTTGCATAGCCGGGTTGATCAGAGCCAGTAAAGATGGCGTCCCCAAGGGGATTCGAACCCCTGTTGCCGCCGTGAAAGGGCAGTGTCCTAGGCCTCTAGACGATGGGGACGTGAGGCAAGGCGGCGCATCTTATAGAAGCCGGAAGAAGGATTCAAACATAAATTTTCGAAGCCTGTTTCCAGCATGATATTGCCACCCGATTCGCACTTAAGCCTGGTAAGCGATCTCGATACCCAGACGTGTAGCCACCTCGTGATACACCTCGGAAAGCCCCCCCAGATCGCGGCGGAACACATCCTTATCGAGCTTGCGATTGGTTTCTGCATCCCACAGACGACAGCCATCCGGGGTAATCTCATCGCCCAGCAGAATCTGGCCGCCGTGCTTGCCGAATTCGAGTTTGTAGTCCACCAGCTTGATACCGATAGCGGCGAACATCGCGGTGAGTTCGGTATTCACCTTCAGCGCGGCTTCCCGCATAAAGGCAATATCCTCGCGCGTGGCCCAGCCGAACAACTCGGCATGCTCGGTATTGATCAGCGGATCGTGCAATGCATCGGATTTATAGAACAGTTCGGTAAGCGGACGATCCAGCACCAGCCCCTCTTCCAGACCCAACCGCTTGCAGATGGAGCCTGCGGCGATATTGCGCACCACCACTTCGACAGGAATCATGCTCAGCTGCTTCACGCGCATCTCGATCGAACCGGTGCGGGCCACATAATGCGAGGCGATGCCAGCCGTGTGCAGCTTCTCGAAAATAAAGGATGAAATGGCGCAGTTCAGCTCGCCCTTGCCGGCGATCACATCATGCTTGATACCATCGAAGGCCGTAGCATCATCCTTGAAAAGCTGGATGAGTTCGCCCTCGGTTTCGCTGGCATAAAGCTGCTTGCCCTTGCCTTCATACAATAAGATGCCACGCATACACCACGCTCCGGATCAGATATAGAAGCGGCAGCCTAGCAGTGCCCGCGACAGGGACAAGCCACAGCGTGTAAGGGAATCAACAATACCGAAGCCGTCAGCCGAGATGTTGTCTTGCAATGCTGACCTTCCCTGCCTATAGTGCCGCGCTCGCTGTGCCGGCCATTTCTGTGATGTCCGCAAAGCGGTATACAAATACTCGCTCCGGACGCGCAAAGATTCCGGGGCTTGAAACCGAGAGAGGCGCCGTTGTACTACGAAACCATTTTCATCGTCAATCCTGACGTTTCCCAGGAAAACACCGACATCCTGACCGATGCACTCATTCAGCGTATTGAGAAAGCAGGCGGTCGCATCGTCAAACGCGAATACTGGGGCTCCCGCCCACTGGCCTACCAGATTGCCAAGCGTAAACGTGGTCATTATGTCCTGCTGGTCACCGATGGCGAGCCGAAAGCTGCTGCTGCACTGCAGGAAGGCATTCAGCTCGACGAACGTATCATTCGCTTCCTGACCACCCGTCTGACCGAGCTTTCCGATGAGCCGTCCCCGCTGCTGCGCCGCAAGGTCCGCACAGAAGAGGCTGCTGCCCCGGAAGCTGCTGCTGATGCTCCTGCTGCCGAGGCTGCCGCCCCGGAAGCTGCCGCTGAAGCCGCCGACGGCGGTGAAGCTGCAGCCTGAGCCCTGTGAGCCCGGCGCGATGACGGCCGGTCTTAATCAGGCAAGCTTGAGCGGCGTTCTCACCGAGGTCCGGCAACGCTGGACACCGGATGGCAGTTTCGCGCTGATCGCCGCTCTGAGCATCGCCCGACCTGAGCTGGGGGCTGCACGCGCCAGCAATCAGGAAACGCAACCGATACCGCTGCGTGCCGCAGGCAAGGTGGCGGAAGCTTTGAGCAGACTGGAAGGTAAAGGCGTGGCCGTTCGCGGCATTCTGCGCCGGCGCTATTACAGTCGTGACAATACGCCCCACTGGGGGCAAGTGGAAATCTGGGTGGAAGAATGCCACCCGATACAAGTTCAGGAGGAAGAACATGGCTGAAGATGCTGTGACCAGAAACGAAACATCAGGCGAGCGCCGTCCGGCTCCGCGCGGGGATCGTCCCGAGCGCGCAGAGCGTGGCGAGCGTAATGCCGACGACCGTGGCGAGCGCGGTGGCGACGACCGTCGTCCTGCACGCCGTCCGCGCGTTGTGCGCCGTCGCAAGTTCTGCAAGTTCTGTGCTGACGTCAGCATTCAGATCGACCACAAGAATCCGGACCTGCTCAAGCAGTTTATTACCGAGCGCTACAAGATTCTGCCGTCGCGCGTGACCGGAACCTGTGCCAAGCATCAGCGTGCGATCACCACGTCGATCAAGCGTGCACGCGATCTGGCCCTGTTGCCGTTCACGCCGCTGCACCACGATTAATGGACTGCTGATGTATAGCGGTGGCCGGTCCGGACATCGCTATGCATCGCTGTGCATATGGCACTGAACCAGCAAGTCCGCAGTCTGCCGCCGTTCGCCCGATGGGTGTTGACCCGGCGAATACCGTGCGCTGTGCTGGCGACGTTGATGTACGGCTCGGTGCTGGCTGCGGCGGGTTCCGCCCTGTCGCTGCCGCTGCTGGTGGTTCACCTGCTGACTCCGACGCTGTTCGCGTTGATTGCCATGGGTGGAGGCTTCAGCTTCGCCATGCAGGTGGTGGCTTTGAGCGGTCTCGGTGTGACGCTGATTTCCTATGGCGACCTCGGACCCGGCCTGATGCTGGTACTGCTCTATGGCATGCTGCCGGTGCTTGCAGCGAGTACGCTGGCGAAGGCAGGCGGTGTGTCGAAAGGTGCGCTGAATCTGGCCATCGGTCTGCTGGCAGCCATGCTGGCTGTGCTGCTGACCGGTGCCGCTTCACAGGATGCGTCGGTGATGGAGTTTGTGCGTCAGTTGCTTGCGCCGCTGTTCGCCGCCTCGCAGCAGGAAGGTATGGATGCGCAGATGTTGACGCGCATCGAACAGATGACGGTATGGGTCTTTCCCGGGCTGACGGTCATCTGTCTGTGGATGGTCTGGTGGGGAGATGTGATGCTGGCGCGCAATATCGCCACCTATTACAACTTCTACCGCGGCGATACGCAGCCGGTGAGCGAGCTCCGCCTGCCGCGCAGCGTCGCTTATGGATTCATGCTGCTGATAGCGCTGGCGAGTTTCGCCGCAGGCACACCGCAGTATCTGGCTGCCAATACGGGGCTGGTTTTTGCAGGGCTGCTTTCCGCACAGGGGCTGTCCGTGGTACACACCTGGCTGCATGCCAAGCGCTTGCAGATCGCAGCCATCGTGATGTATGTGATGTTGTTGATACAACCGGTGATGGTATTACCCTTCGCCATGATTGGAATGCTTGATATTTGGTTTGATTATCGCCGGAACATCATGCCGGCAGATGGAGGAAAATGATGCAGTTGATACTTCTGGAACGAGTCGAGGGT
Organism: Zetaproteobacteria bacterium CG06_land_8_20_14_3_00_59_53; assembly: GCA_002779605.1. Classification (GTDB taxonomy): domain Bacteria; phylum Pseudomonadota; class Zetaproteobacteria; order Mariprofundales; family Mariprofundaceae; genus UBA1543. The sequence goes on from PEWE01000002.1 coordinate 252,064, forward strand.
CTCGGCAATGTGGGTGACGAGGTCACTGTTCGCCCCGGCTACGGACGCAACTACCTTTTGCCGCACGGCAAGGCACAGCTGGCGACCGAAGCCAATCGCAAGGTCTTCGAACGCCGCCGCGAGCAGCTTGAGTCCAAGCAGCGCAATGCGCTGGAACAGGCACAGGCCGTGGCCGACAAGCTCAAGGGTCTGAATCTGAGCATCTCGCGTGCAACGTCCGATCACGAACACCTGTACGGCTCGGTATCCACCCACGAACTGGCCGACCTGCTGGTCGAGCATGGCTTTGAAGTGGAACGCCGCCAGGTCATCGTGGACGAGTCCATCAAGCGGGTTGGCGAGCATAACTTCCGCGTGCGTCTGCACCCGGATGTGACCGCCGAGCTGACGCTGATGGTCGAATCCGAGAACGTGTGACACAGAAAGTAACCCCTCTCAGAGCGGACTCCATGCGGGAGCACGTTCCGCCGCACGCGATGGATGCAGAGCTTGCGGTGCTGGGGGGGATTATGCTCGACCCGGAGGCGCTGGAGCGCCTTGAGGGTTCGCTTCTTCCCGAGCATTTCTATGTTGAACGCCATCGCCTGATTTTCGGTGCGATGATGGATCTGGCCGCCAAGGGGCAACCCGTGGATGGTCTGACCATCAAGGATTACCTCGAACAACGCAGTCTGCTCGACAACTGCGGCGGCGAGAGCTATCTGGGTGAGCTGATCAGCGCCATCCCGACCTCCGCCAATGTGAAACACTACGCCAGCATCGTGCGCGACCGCGCCGTGCTGCGCGAGTTGCTCAGCGTGTGTTCCAAGGTCTCGCAGAAGGTATATCAATCGCCGGAGATTGAGGTGGGCGACCATCTCGATCAGGCCGAAATGGATATGCTGGCTGTCGCCGAACGCTTCTCCCGCTCGCGCCCCACCTTCAGCAAAATGAGCGATCTGATGATCGACGGCTATCACGCGCTGGAAAAACGCTATGCCGAAAAACGTGCTGTCACCGGCACACCCACCGGCTTCACCGATCTGGATGAGATCACCTCGGGCCTGCAACCCAGTGACCTGCTGATCATCGCCGGCCGCCCGGCCATGGGTAAAACCGCCTTCGCCATGAATCTCGCCCGCAATGCAGCCATGCAATCGGATTTCCCCGGTTCGGTGGCCGTGTTCTCGCTGGAAATGTCCGTGCAGCAGATCGCCATGCGTATGCTGGCCTGCGAGGCACGCGTGAACATGAAGCTGCTGCGCACCGGGCGTTTCTCCGCCGACGACTGGCGCAAACTGGCCGCAGCCTCCGGCTCGCTTGCCGAATCCCCGATCTTCATCGACGACACCCCGGCCATCTCGGTGACCGATCTGCGCTCTAAGTGCCGCCGCCTGAAGAAGGAAACCGGTAAACTGAATCTGATCATCATCGATTACCTGCAGCTGATGAGCGGCCGCGCCGATGCCGAGCGCCGCGAACAGGAGATCTCCGAGATCACCCGTTCTCTGAAAGGTCTGGCCAAGGAGCTGGATGTTCCGGTCATCGCCCTGTCGCAGCTCAACCGCTCGCTGGAATCACGCGCCGACAAGCGCCCGATGATGTCCGATCTGCGCGAATCCGGTGCTATCGAGCAGGATGCGGATATCATCATGTTTGTGTATCGCGACGAGGTGTACAACAAGAAGCCGGAGAATGAAGGCCACGCCGAACTGATCATCGCCAAACAGCGTAACGGCCCCACAGGCACGGTGAACCTCACCTTCCTGCACGAGTTCACCCGCTTCGAAAACTTCGCACATCGCCAGGGCTTCGACGAGTAAGCCCCCCGCTTGCGCATCCACCATCAGGATGCGCGGCATATTGCCAGTTTCCCGGACTTGCCCCAGCCTGAGGCCTGTGAGCACCCCCCGTAGTCCGGCCATGCCCGATCTGAGCTGTTTCTCCTCCGACTACCAGCGGGCGCGTACCGCCTTTCTCGCGGCTGCCGGACAGGCAGGCGCACGCCTCACCACCCACCCCCATCCGCTGTGCGGACCCGAAGGCGAACCGCTTGCCACCGATGTGGCATGGCTCGGCGACCCTGATGCCGGAAACGTACTGCTGCTGCTATCGGCCACGCATGGGGTGGAAGGCTTTAACGGCTCCGCCGCACAGATCGATTTCCTGAGGCATCACAACGGCCTTCCCGAAGGTGTGGCGGCGCTTCTCATCCATGCGGCCAATCCGCACGGCTTCGCCTGGCTCAGGCGGGTCACCGAGGACGGCGTGGATCTGAACCGCAACTATGTGGATTTCAGCAAGCCACTACCCGCCAATCCGGGCTATGAGGAACTGGCCGATGCCATCGTGCCCGATTCGTTGGATGTACAAGCCCTTCATGCCTGCGACAAGCGACTTTCCGACTACCGCTCAGCCCATGGCAGCGTGTCCTACGAAAAAGCCCTCTCAGCGGGGCAATACACCCATCCGCACGGCCTGTTCTACGGCGGAAGAGCCATCACATGGTCGCGCAGCATCTGCGAACGCATCGCCGCCGACTTCATGCTTGCTGATCGGAAACAGGTAGCGCTGCTGGATTTTCATACCGGCCTCGGCCCGTTCGGCTACGGCGAGCCGATCTGCGACCATCATCCGGAGAGCCTTGCTGTAGCGCTTGCCCGTCGCTGGTACGGCGATTCGGTCACCGAGCCCGCTTTGGGAACCTCAAGCTCTGTAGCGAAGTTCGGCCTGTCGGATTACGGCTGGCAGGATATCGTCGGCCCGCAACTGGTGTTCATCGCGCTGGAGTTCGGCACCTATTCCTTCGACAATATGATGCAGGTGCTGCGCGCCGACCACTGGCTGCATGCACAGGGCGCGGTGGACTGGCATGCCCCGCAAACGCAGGCCATCAAGGCCGCCATCCGCCGGCAGTTCTACCCGGCCACCCCGGACTGGCAGGAGATGGTATTGATGCGCTGCCGGCAGTGCATCCGGCAGGCTGTCCGAGGATTATCTTGCGGGGCTTAGCGCCTGTTAAACCAGGCCGGACGTCTTGAAAGAGCCTCTATAGCGCTGGCATCAGTCAAAACAGTCCAGCAGCCTCTGCATCAATGACTTCTCCTGCACAGCAGCACCGGCATCGGATTCACCGGCTTGTTTGTAGCGCCAGGCCTCCTCGAAAGGTATGCCTTTGCTCATGGCCATCGCCAGCGGACAAAGACCACCACGATCAAGGATGTGGTCCACCTTTTCCACCCATGCCGCGCGGGGATTGAACGAGCGGGGTTTGCCTCCGATCCTGCTGATAAATTCCTTGGCAATTTTGCGGGAGAGCATGCTTTCCTTACCCTCTTCCTCAACAGTCTGATCGAGCCATGTGCGTGTCTCCGCAAATACCGGAATGCTGCTTTTATCGCTGATCCAGCTGCTGACAAAGTCCGATATGTTTTCCCTTCGTGCTTCTATCCGATCATCCGGATTGCGCTGCAGAAAGGCGAGGCGGTTCTCTGTGCCCGCCAACTTGGCAGGTCGGTAATCCTTTTCAGGCTCGGTGGCCGCATCGTCCACTCCAGTTCTTCCGGAGGGGTGGATTCGATTGTCTAGATGAATTTGAACAGGTCGTGCATCAGGAAGAAGAAGATTTCGATGGCGATCAGCCAGATGATGATCCATTCCAGCAGCGAGGAGTGTTTGTGGTTCTGCTCATCGGCCAGCATGTCGAACATGTCGTGGATGATCTGCAGTTTCTTATTGAGCACCTCCACGCGCGGAGCGACATCGAGATAGCTGACGATGCCGCGGTAGTGCTCTTCCAGCTCCGGGTATTCCCAGAAGAATTCAGGGGTATCGAGCAGCGCGTGATGCAGCAGTATCTCGCTTTCCACCAGAAACAACTGACCGCGCATGCGGGAGATGGCTTTCCTTCCCAGCTGAGTGGAGCCGGCCTTGGCCATATTGCGCGGGATGTAGGCGGTGCTTTCGATGGTGGTCTCGGCATAGGCCTCAAGCTCGGAGAGCTTGCAGGACTGTGCTAATCCATGCGACACCGCCAGCTTCACCATGATATCGCTGCTGTTCAGGGTGATATGATCCGAGCGGATGCGTGTGGCCCCGTCAGCTGCCAGATCGAAGGTGAAGTAATCCCCGATGGGCTCCTCCAGCGGCTCCTCCAGAAAGACGCTGAGCTGATCCAGAATACGCTTTTCACTGTCGTGTCCGGTTCCCCAGAGCACCACCACGCCATAATCGAACAGGAACACATCCCCGGCAGCATCTTTCACATGCAGCGCATTGCGATAGACGCAGGTGCGGTAAGCGGTTGCGAAATGCTCCTGCAGGGCGTCGAAATTGAAATGCTTGGCCAGCACATAGGTATCGCATCTTGTTTGCATGGTGTTTCCTTCCTGTCGGGGAACAGACTGTTTGATGAAAGCCCGGTGCGCTAGGCGTTGCGCATCGCTTCGATGCGGCGGATGAACTCGCCGATGATGGTATCGTACAAAGCTCCCTTGAGCACCTTGTCCTCCACCGACTCATCGAGGCTGGGATTGTCGTTCACTTCAATCACGAAGATACCCTTGTCGTTCTGTTTCAGATCCACGCCATAGAAACCGTTGCCGATCAGGGCTGCGGATTCGAGTGCGATGCGCACCACTTCCGGTGGGGCATCCTCGACATACATGGTTTCGAAGCCGCCGTATCGCGCCGAGCCTGCCGCCTCGTGGTTGACAATCTGCCAGTGTCCGCGCGCCTGCCGGTACTGACAGGCGTACAGAGGCTTTCCATTGAGAATCCCGATACGCCAGTCGTAGGCCGTGTACATGAACTCCTGCGCCAGAATGATACGCGAATGAGCAAACAGGCTCCTCGCCGCCTCCAGCACCTCGGCCCGGTTCCCGCATTTGAACATGCCGCGCGAAAATGAACCGTCCGGAATCTTCAACACCATCGGGTAGCCCAGTTCGTCTTCCAGTCGCAGCACCGTCTGCTCGTTAAAGCGATAGCGGTTCAGCGGGATGGTTTTCGGGGTCGGTAGATTCTGCGCAGTCAATCGCTCCCACAGATATACCTTGTTCGTACAACGGATGATGGATTTCGGATCGTCGATCACCGGCATGCCCTCGGCCTCGGCCTTGCGGGCGAAGCGGAAGGTATGATTGTCGATCGAGGTGGTTTCGCGGATGAACAGTGCATCGTATTCGGCGATGCGGCTGAAATCCTTGCGCGTGATCAGCTCCACATCCACCCGCTGCCGGTGGCCGGCCTTGATGAACAAATCCAGAGCATCCATATCCGAGGGCGGCATCTTGTCGTTCGGATTGTACAGAATCGCCAGATCGTACAGCGCCGGCTTGCGGCTATCGCTGCGCTTCTTGCGCGGCACACGGGCATGCGAGCGCAGGCTGGTCTCGAAGAAATCACCGAGCGAGGCGGTCACCTGATGCAGACCCATCGGCCGGATAGCGCGGATCTTCCAGCGCTTGCCCCGCTCGATCACCACCTTGAGTAGCGGATAACGGAACACATCGAACACCTCGGCGGCCAACCGCTTGAAGCGCGCATCGCCCGCCTGACCGAAAAACACATACAGGTCGAAGGACTCCACCGGAGGCTCGGCCAGCCTCTTGACGGTTTTCTCCAGCAGACTCTCCAGATCGGGCAGCGCAAAGGCATACAGGCCCTGACGCGACAGATCGATGATATCGGCAATGGTCGGCATCGGGATATCGCTGCGCGCCTCGGCCAGCAAGGAGCAGTAATAGCCTCCGCTCAGATAGGTGTAGTGACGGCAGAGATTGATGATGCGCATCGGACGCTTCTGCGGCACGGGCTGCCGGGTCAGGTAATCATTGGCCGCCAGCACCTCCAGGCCCTCGATATCCCATTTCCAGTCCTTCAGGCGGTCCACGATCACGGTATGGCGTACAGGCAAGGTGTTACTCCCCTTTGGAAAGCATCAGTGTGGCGTATTGTCGCGTGCTTCCATAATACCGCATGCGCTCGAACTCGGCTCGCGCCAGCGGGATACCGATGCAGGTTGTCTCGGTCTTGCGCTCCTCGACATCCACGAAGGGTTCGTGAATGTACACAAAACGCTCGTCGAATCCGCACACCGGTACCCAGTGCGGCGATTTATCGCCGGTCAGACGGTAGGCACTGATCAGCACCATCGGAATCTCCCCTTCCCTGAAGCGCTGCTCCATCTCGGGCAGCGGCAGGTGCCGCTGCCTGAGTGGCAATTTGACCTTGCGGATCTCATGCAGAAAATCCTCCTGCACGATGCGGATCACCTCGCGCTTCTCCGGGTTGCGCACTGATTTAACGAACATATCGATGTCGTAGCGGACAAACAGCTCTGCCTTGAGCCCGCGATGAAAGGCGGACAGTGCCAGACCGTAGGGGCTGCAACCGCCATGCCCGGAGGTCATGAAGATACTGGTCGCCTCACGCCAGATACGCAGCTCAAGGCGCCGGTCCAGTCTTGTTTTCGGCGCAAGCGCCTTGAGCGCCATCATCAGGCTGGCCGGTCCGCAGGTGAATTCCAGGGTCTGCGCATAATACGGCACATGGCTCTTGTTCGGGGCGAGATTCGGCGCCAGCGGCTTTTCCATGCGCACGGCAGCGGCATGGTCTTCATAATAATCCTCGACCAGTGCGAATTCGCGATAGCCACGCTTGCGGTACAGGGCGATCGCGCCGGTGTTGTTCATATGCACTTCCAGCCGCATGGATACCACGCCGTGCGCCAGCGCATCCTTTTCGGAAGCCGCCATCAGCAGGCCTGCAATCCCCTTGCCACGGCAGTCCGGGGATACGGCCAGCGAATACAACCGGGCCATCGGGGTGTTCTGATGGAACAGGGTCAGGCTGTAGCCTGCAAGGCCGCCATCGAGCTCAAACACCAGCAGCGCGGCATTACCCCGGGTCAGCAGATGGCGGAAACTTCGTTCGGAAAGACGGTCGGTATCAAAGCAACTCCTTTCCAGCCGGCTGAGCGCCGGCACATCGTCGAGGCGGGCGGCGCGGATCATGGATACTGGCCGGAAATATGTTGCATAGGCAAAGGCTGAAACTGTGCAGGCCAGACGTCAATGGGCCTGCTTGGCGGGCAAGCGGAGATCAGAAACGGTATTCGAATCCGGTTTTATAGCTGGTGTCGGTCGGCTTGATGCCAGCCGGCGGGCGGGAATCCTTTTCCACCTCGATGGACGGGCGAAGATCGAGTTGCTCTGTCAGGTTGACCGTCATTCCGGCATTCTCCAGCAACCGGCAATCCGCCGTATCCTTCCAGGCGGGCTGGAAGTACACGGTGTTCTGCAAGCCCACGCGCTCGTTGATCGCATAGAACAGGGTTCCGTAGGCATTGCCCCGCCACAGACGGGTGCGTGGCGATGCGGCATTGGCGGCGGTACCGCGCAGTGTCTCTCTCTCATAGAACGAACCGAGACCGAGGTACACCTTCCAGCCATCATCCCTTTGCCCCCAGCGCAGACCACCGCCCAGCAGGGTTCTGAGCTTCAGACGGGCGAACTCGTTCTGCTGTGCCTGCCCGATGGCTTCGAGATCGAAGGCATCGTCCAGTGCATAGCGGTGGCGCAGATGCAGGAAAGATTTATTGGTGTCGCGCACCCACCTGCTCTTGCCATAGGCATAGCTGCCGACAAGGATCTCGATGTGCGGGCCATGCTTCCAGGCCAGCCGGCCGGCGGCTTCCCCGCTGATCTTGGCGGTATTTCCCGAACTGCCGTTCACGGCAAGCGAGGCCTTGCCGTTCATGCATTCCTATCGGCGGCAACACCCAGACCCTCGGCATTGATGATGGCAGACAACTCGCCCGGTAGGGCAAGCAGGAGTAGAAAAAGCAGCAGATAATTCATGGGTCGCGAGGTTAGCGTCGCAGGATGGCATTACCACCCCGCAATCCCCGCTATGGTGTGAGCGGCTCCGCCTGCACAGGTTGTGCCCAACCGCCGCCGAGCGCCTTATACAGCTGCGCAAGACCGGTGAGAATGGCGGTCTCGGTGCTGATGATGTCGTTGCGCGTGGCGATCAACGCCCGTTCAGCATCGAGGATCACCAGAAAGTTCTCCTCACCGGCTTCATAGCGCAGGCGGGCGATCTCGAAGACCTGCTGACGCGTGGCCTCGGCGCTTCTTAAACGCTTCAGAGTCTGCCACTGCTTGCCGTAGCGCATCAGGGATGCCTCGCCATCTTCCAGCGCCAGCAGCACGCTTTGCTCATACGACGCCAGCGCCGCCTTCGCATCGGCCTCGGCGACATCCACCCCGGCCATGATCGAACCGCCGGCGAACACCGGCCAGCCGAGTGCCCCGCCGATGGAACGGGTCAATGTAGCCGGCGTGAACAGGTCGCCGAACACGCGGGCACTGGAGCCGACGGAACCGGTCAGCGAGAAATTCGGAAACAGATCGGCCCTGGCCACGCCGATACCGGCTGTGGCGGCGGCCAGATCGCGCTCGGCCTGCTGCACATCCGGGCGACGCTTGAGGATATCCGAGCGCAGCCCCACCGGAACCAGATCGAGCGGCATGGGTAGAGGCCTGCTTTGCTGCATGGCTCTGGCATGGAATTCGGGCGACTGGCTGGTCAGCACGGAGATGCGATAGATGCGCGCCGCGATCTCGGCCTGCAGATTAGGCAGCTTCGCCTCGAAGGTTTCGCGCTCGCCCACAGCTCTGGTCAGATCCAGTTCGGTCGTGACTCCCAACTCCGATTGCGCACGGGCGATCTCCTCCACCTCGCGCAACAGGCCGATATCCTGCTCGGTGACCTCAAGCTGGCGCTGCAGACCGCGGGCTTCGAAGTAATTGGTCGCCACCTCCGCGAGCACGGACAAAAGCAGACCGCGTCTGACAGCCTCGGAGGCCTGGATCCTTGCATCAGCCGCCTCCACGGCACGCCGCGTGCGACCGAACAGGTCCAACTCCCAGCTGGCATCCAGCGAGGCGGAAAAGGTGTTGCGCGTGCCTGTGTTGGCACCGATGCCGGTCTGTCTGGAGAAGCGGCTGCGCGTAGCGGAACCTGAGGCATCGAGCGCGGGGTAGTAAGCTCCCCCTGCCTGCCGGCGCAGCGCTCTGGCCCGTTCGATATTGGCCAGCGCCACACTCAGGTCACGATTCTCGCGCAAGGCTCCATCGACCAGTTCATTGAGCAGCGGATCGTCCAGTTGCTTCCACCACTCCGCGTCTTCCATCGCCTGCGAGGAGAGCGTGGTGTTCGAATTGCTCTGCCACTGTCCGTTATCCCGGGCATGGAAATCCGGACGGTGGTAATCAGGCCCCAGCGTGCAGGCACCCAGACAGGCCGCCGCCGCGACGAACAGCACTCCCCGCCTCATACCTTTCCCTCGTACTCGGCCAGTTCTGCCTCGAGTTTGCGACCGGTGGCCTTCGGGGATGCGCTGTGCTGCGCCCACAGACGATACATCGCCGGCACCATGAACAGGGTGAAGAAGGTGGCGACTGTCACGCCGGACAGAATCACCGTACCGATGACCAGACGGGTTTCCGAACCGGCGCCGGAGGACATGATCAGCGGCAGCGAACCGATCGCGGTGGTCAATGCGGTCATGACGATCGGACGCAAGCGCTTGCCGGTGGCATTGAGAATGGCCTCGTGGAACTCATGCCCCTCGTCGCGCAGCTGGTTGATGAACTCGACGATCAGGATGCCGTTTTTAGCGGCGATACCGATCAGGATAATCAGGCCGATCTGGCTGTAGATATTCAGGCTCATGCCGCACACCCACAGCGCTGAAAGCGCGCCGGTGATGGCCAGCGGTACGGTAAGCATGATGATCAGCGGATGGATAAAGCTCTCGAACTGCCCTGCCAGCACCAGAAAGGTGACGATCAGGGCCAGCGCGAACACCAGATACATCGAGGAGCCGCTATCGATAAAATCCTGCGACGGTCCCTTGAAATCGATCGAGGCCCCGGGCGGCAGCTCCGTGCGCACCAGTCCTTCAAGATAGTTCAGCGCCTTGCCCAGCGAATAATCTTCGGCCAGATTGGCCTCAAGAGTCACGGCACGTTGCCGGTTGTAGCGATTCAGATTCTTGCTGTCGGCGAACTCGTGAATCTCGACCAGATTGGACAGCGGGATCAACTGCCCGCTGCGCGCCGAGCGCACATAGGTGTTGGCTATATCCGCAGGCTTCTGCTTGAGATTCTTCTCACTTTCCAGAATCACATCGTATTCCTTACCGCGATCCATGAAGGTGGTGACCGTGCGTCCGCCGAGCAGGGTTTCCAGCGAATGGTTAATCTCCGAGATCGAAACACCGAGGGCATCGGCCCGATCGCGCTTCACGGTCAGGCCGATCTGCGGCTTGGTCTCGTCGTAATCATGATCCAGTCCGAGCAGCTTCTTATTCTCGCCGGCCTTCTGCATCATGATATCGCGCCATCTGGCCAGATCGTCATAGCTCGGGCCGCCCAGCACGAACTGCACGGGTTTGGCCTCGCCGCCGCCGAAGGCCTGACGCACCACCGGGAAAATGCGCACACCTGGCATGTCGGCGGTCAGCTTGCGAACCTGATCGAGGTAGTACCAGATCGGCTTGCGCCTGCTCCAGTCGCTGAGCACGACGATGCCGCGTGCGTTGCTGAAATCCGAACTGGCTCCGAAGCTGCCGGGGGCACGCATCAACAGACGCTGGAACTCGCCGCTCTCCACGAACGGCATCAGACGGCGCTCCACCTCATCCATGTTTTCGCGAATGTACTTGTAGGACACCCCTTCAGGGCCCTTGATCATGATGTAGAACACGCCGCGGTCTTCCTTCGGCGAATATTCCTGCGGAATATGGTTCATCAGCAGCACAGCGGCGACGAGCATCAGCAGCAGTACCAGAAGCGCCATCCCCGGCTTGTGGATGGCTCGCTCAAGCAGGCTCAGATAACGGGTGCGAAGCTTGTCGAAGCCGGCATCCATGCGCCGGGTGAAGCGTGAGGAATGGCCTTGTGTATCCATCAGCTTGGAGGCCATCATCGGCGACAGGGTAAGCGCGGCGAAGGATGAAAACACCACGGCTGCCGCAATGGCCACCGCGAACTCGGAAAACAATCTCCCGTTATCGCCCTGCATGAAGGTGATCGGCACGAACACCGATACCAGCACGGCGGTGGTGGCGATCACCGCAAAGCCCACCTGCCTTGTGCCGCGATATGCCGCGACCATCTTCGATTCACCCAGCTCGATGCGCCGGTGGATGTTCTCGATCACCACAATGGCATCATCCACCACCAGACCGATGGCGAGCACCAATGCCAGCAGGGTCAACAGGTTGATGGTGTATCCGAAAACCGAGAGCACGGCGAAGGTGGCGATCAGCGAAACCGGCACGGTCACCGCCGGTACCAGCATGGCGCGCACATTGCCCAGAAAGGCATAGATCACCAGCACCACAAGCACGATGGCGATCAGCAGGGTTTTGAACACCTCATGGATCGAACTGTCCACGAATACACTGGAATCATAACTCTGCGCCAGATGCATGTTTGGCGGCAGCACCTCGTTGACGCGCGCCATCTCATGCTTGGCCAGCTTGGCCACCTCAAGAAGATTCCCCTTGGACTGCTTGACGATGCCGATGCCGACCATCGGCACACCGTTACCCCTGAGCGTACTGCGCTTCTCGATGGCGGTGATCTCGATGCGCGCCACATCCCCCAGACGCGCCAGATAGCCATCGGCACCCTGCTTGAGGACCATCCCTCTGAAGTCGTCGGTGTTGCGGTAATTGCGCAGCATGCGCACGGTAAAATCGCGGTTCTTCGATTCCAGCATGCCGGCCGGAAGTTCGACATTCTCGCTGCGCAGACGGGATTCCACATCGCTCACTGTCAGGCCGTAGGCCGCCAGCTTGTTGCGATCCAGCCAGATGCGCAGCGACTGCTCTTCGCCGCCACCGACACGCGCCCGCGCCACGCCATCGAGTGCCGAGAAACGGTCCAGCACATAGCGCCTGGCATAATCGGTAATCTGCATCATCGACATGCCTTCACCGGTCAGGTTCAGCCACATGATGACCTGCTCGTCGGCATCGGTCTTGCGGGTCTCCGGCGGCTCGGTGCCATCCGGAAGGTTGTTCAGGATGCGCGATACCCGGTCGCGGATATCGTTGGCGCCGCCATCGATATCGCGATCGATATTGAAGCGGATGGTGATATCCGAACGTCCGTCGGTGCTCTTGGATGTGATGGAGCGGATGCCTTCGACACCGGCGATCCGGTCCTCGATGACCTCGGTGATACGTGATTCGACCACGCTGGCCGAGGCTCCCGGATAGTTGGTGACCACGGAAACGATCGGCGGATCGATATCGGGATATTCCCGCAATGGCAGGCTGAAAAAGGAGGTGATGCCGAACACCACCAGCAGCAGATTCAATACCAGTGCCAGCACCGGACGGCGGACGCTGGTATCAGACAGCCACATGCCCGTTCCTCACTACAGAACTGCATTTCTGCTTGTAGCACATGGTTTCAATCACCGGGTGGTATCAGAGGTGGAGAACTGGCTGTCGCGGATGGTGTCCCAGGTCTCCGACACCCTGACCGGACTGCCCGGCTTCACAAAACCCATGCCGCGCACCACAACCAGTTCGCCGGTATTAAGCCCCTTGGTGATCTCGACCAGTCCGTCGCGGCGCATGCCGGGCGTGACGGCACGCAGCTCGGCCTTGCCCTGATCCGTCACGATGGTCAGAAAATGTCTGTCTTCCTTCTGGGTGATGCTTTCTTCCGGTACAACCACGGCATCACGCTGGTTGGCCAGCAGGGTGACGCGCATCAACATGCCCGGAATCAGCCGGCCATCGGGGTTATGGATGATGGCGCGAATCAGCATCGAGCGGGTCAACGGGTCGATACGTGAATCGGTGGCACTGACAGTACCCGTGAATACCTGCTCGCCTAGTGCATCGGCCCGCGCCTCGATATGATCGCCCGGCTTGAGCCCCTGCAGCATGGTGGCGGGAATGCTGAAATCCAGCTTGATGGGGTCCATCTGATCGAGCGTGGCGATCACCTGCCCCGGCTGCACCAGTGCACCCGGGCTGACTCGGCGGATACCGACCTTGCCGTCAAAGGGCGATCTCAGGGTGAGCTCATCGATACGTGCCTTGATCTGTTCGATGTTGCTGGCGGTGAGTGCGGCAAGCGTCTTGCGTTCATCCAGTTCGCGCATCGCTGCAGCTTTGCGCTGCAACAGCTCCTGCAGGCGCTTCACCTCGCGGGTGTGTTCGGCCAGCTGCACCACGGCTGCCTCGAGCTGGGCCTTTTCCTCATCCTGATCCAGCCGGGCGATCACATCACCCTTGTGCATCTGCTGACCATCGGCGAAATCGATCGACTCCAGCCTGCCCGCCACCTTGGAGGTGATGGTGATGGACTCGTTGGCCTGCGCTGTACCCAGCGCCTCCACACGGTCGCTGAGCCGGATTGAGTAAACATTGAGGGCGACCACCTGCTTGGCCCCGGTGGATCTGCCGGCGGCATCATCCTGGCTGCTGCAAGCGCCGATAAGTCCTGCAAGCAGGAAAACAGCGAACAACGAACAACGTGGTATGAACAGGTTCATAGAACAGCCTTATCTCATATTTATCGTGACTTGCAAACCGTATTTAAGCTCCGCCTGCAAGTGCCTTGCTACAGGATGGCAGCATACAATGCAAAGTGATGCAGATCACATTTTTCCGGCATCATCCGGCTAGGGTGCAAAGTCATGATATGGGATGAGGAAATCGCTTCGGAACTGGACGGACTGGGGGAACTTTCCCGCTATGCAGCCGGCACCTGGCTGCAGGATCGGGTCAAGGGCCAGACGGTCGTCCGCCGCATTCTCATGGGACATGTCGATGTCCACGCCATGAAGATGTCCCGCCCGGTGCTGGTGGGTCGCTACGGTCCCGGTGATATTCTCGGCATCCGCAGCCGGATCTATCCACTCGACGAGCCGCGTAGCCGTTGCCGCGCGGTCAGCGATATCGAGTGCGATGAAATCCCATGGGAGACAATCGAGGAACTGAGCCGGAAAAGTCCCAGGCTGGAAAGTCTTATGCGCAATATCGCCCGGATGAGGGTGTACGGTGTCGCCATTGCCATGCACCCTGCATTCTCCTGCCTGAATCTCGATGAGCGCAAAACACTGTTCGACAACGCGATCATAAGGCTGCTGGCTCCCGGCGAACACCTGATCTGCAAACGCGATGACAAGGCCCATCTCTATCTGCTGGTTTCCGGCACTGTCGACGTACGCAACAATGACACCTCCATTGTCAAACGCAGCAAGGGGGAAATCCTCGGAGAGATCAGCCTGTTCGGGTTCAGTGAATATCCGACAGCCGATGTGATTGCAGAACATTTCAGCGAGATTATCGAATTCCGCGACGCTGATATGCTTGATGTCATGAACAACAACCCTGTTTTCAAACAGCGCATCACCGCGCTGGTCGGTAGTCGATTGCCAGCCTGAGCAAGAATGGCAACCCCCTGACTTGCTGCCCCAATCCATACCAAGAAAACAGCCTGCGCAGTGAAACATACCCGATACCCGCAGAGCCTTATTATGCCACCCATCCATATGTGACCTGCATCACATTGCATGCCCAAAACAAAAGTAGGTTCGTCGCATGATATGGGGTGCGGAATTGGAACATGAACTGGTCGGGCTTGGGACGCCGCGCAGATACGCCAGCGGCACCTGCCTGGCACATTGCCTTCATCGCCCCCCGATCGTTCGCAGGATCACAGCAGGCCAGGTGGATGTCTTCGTCCACATTCCGGGCGGTACAGCACATGTGAGCCGCGCCGAAGATGGTGCCATACTCGGTGTACACAGCAACCTGTATGCGAATGAGCAACCCCACATCTGCTGGAAGGCCGTGAGCCATGTTGAATGCCATGAAATTCTCTGGAGCGACATTGAGAGCCGCTGCAAAGAAAACAGTCGGATGGACGGCATACTGCAACGCATTGGACAAATTCAACACTACAGTATCGTACTGGCAGCACATCCCGTATTTTCCATTCTCGATATGCACACAAGAAGCAGGATATTCGATCATGCGACGGTTCGCATGCTGGCGCCCGGTGAACACCTCATCCACAAGCATGGCAAGCGCTCGCATCTCTACCTTCTAGTCACGGGAAAGGTCAGTATCCGACCCGAAAATCAAGCGCCCATCATGCTCGAGAGTGGCGATATCCTCGGCGAGATCTCCCTGTTCGGATACAGCCCTGAACCGACAGCCGATGCTGTGGCTGACAGCTTCAGCGAAATCATCGAATTTCTCGATGCGGACATGATCAAGACGATGCGCAGCAATCAGTCTTTCAGGCAAGCCATGACCGACCTGATTGAACGCAGAATTTCAGTATAAGGCTTTGAAGCAACCTACCTTTGACGGCTGACAGGCCATCGGCAACACTACAGCTCATGAGCCGTCCAGTCGTTGCCTACATCCACCTTGCCAACCTGCGCCACAATTACCGCCTGCTGAACAGGTTGGCTGCCGGTGCGCAGGTGATGTCTGTTATCAAGGCCGACGCCTATGGCCATGGTCTGCGTCTTGTAGCCCCTGCCCTGCAGAAGGAAGGCTGTCATAGCTTTGCGGTAACCAACGCAGAAGAAGGAGCCGTGCTGCGCGGCATCATCGGCCGGGGATCTGCCATCACCCTGCTATCCGGCATTTTCGATCAGGAGGGTGCGGCACTTTGCTGCCTGCAGCATCTGACCCCGGCACTCACTGAACACGGGCAGGTGAAACTGCTGCACGAAGCCGGCTTTCACGGTCAGGCATGGATCAAGGTGGACACCGGCATGAACCGCCTGGGTACACAGGATGTACCCGGACTGTACGACGCATGCAAAACCGCCGGCATCGGTATCGCCGGACTGATGAGCCATCTGGCCTGCGCCGATGAGCCGGAGCATGCATTGAATGCGGTGCAGGTGGAGCGATTCGAGCGCATCGCCGCAAGCCTTCCTGCTGATACCCCTAAGTCCCTGCTCAATAGTGCCGGGTTGATCAGCATCGGCAGACGCACCACCTATGATGTCGTACGACCCGGCATCGCACTTTACGGCGCCGAACCTGTCGCTTCGATGCCGATCGGCCTGAAACCGGTGATGAGCTTCTGCGGCAGCGTGATCCAGCTGCGCGACATCCCGGCCGGTGAATCTGTTTCCTACGGAGCGAGCTTTATCACAAGCAAGCCCGTACGCATCGCCACCATATCCACTGGCTACGCGGACGGCCTGCCGAGGCTGCTCTCCAATCAGGGTCTGACGGCCTGCGTCGGGACCAGCGGAACTGCTATACTGCCCATCGTGGGACGCGTATGCATGGATTACTGCCTGCTCGATGCCAGCGGCTGCGATATCGAAACCGGAATGCAAGTGGAATTCTGGGGTGAGCATGTGTCCGCTGCCAAAGTCGCGGAACAGGTCGGCAGCATCGCGTACGAACTATTCACCGGCATAAGCTCCCGGGTTCCAAGGCAAGCCATCGAATGAAATGGATTGCCAGCATCGGCGCCGGGGTTGAGTCCATCTTCAGCCACACCGGATCATATACGCTGATGCTGCTGCAACTGTTGCGCAAACTGGGCAGTCGCCCGTGGTATGCCCGTCAACTGATCGCACAGGCCGAACAGGTGGGTGTGCAATCACTGCCGGTGGTCCTGCTCACCGCGCTGTTCACCGGCATGGTGCTGGCGCTGCAATCCTATATCGTGTTCCACCGCTTTGCCGCCGAAAGCCTGACAGGACTGGTGGTCTCCATGTCGCTGGTCCGCGAACTCGGACCCGTGCTGGTCGGGCTGATGGTCGCAGGCCGCGTCGGCGCATCCTTCGCCGCCGAACTCGGCACCATGCGCGTCACCGAGCAGATCGATGCCTTGTGGACGCTGTCCACCGACCCCTTCCGGTATCTAGTCACGCCGCGCGTGCTGGCCGTGACCCTGATGCTGCCCCTGCTCACCATCATCGCCGACTACATCGGCATCTACGGCGGCTATGCCATCAGCGTTTACGTGCTGGATCAGAATCCGGTCGTGTATGTTGAAAACACCACGGTCTATATGGAGCTGGAGGATTTCTATTCCGGCCTGATCAAGGCGGCATTCTTCGGCATGCTGATCGGGGTGATCGGCTGCACGGAGGGCTTCAACTGCAAGGGCGGCGCCGCAGGCGTTGGCACAGCCACCACGCACGCAGTGGTCATCTCCTGCATGAGTATTCTGGTGTCCGATTATTTCCTGACCGCGTGGCTGTTCGGATGAGTGCGACAAACAAACCCTCCCTGCCGCGCATCAGCATCCGCGGGCTGAGCAAGAGCTTTAACGGCAACATCGTGCTTGAGGATGTCGATCTGGACATCATGCCGGGCGATTCGACCACGGTGATCGGCATGTCGGGTACCGGTAAGAGCGTGCTGATCAAATGTGTGCTCGGCCTGCTCAGACCGGATGCCGGAGAGATCCTTGTCGATGGAGAGAACTGGCTGGCTCTCCCGGAGCAGGAGCATCTGCAGCGCATGCGGCGCATCGGTATGCTGTTTCAGGGGGCCGCCCTGTTCGATTCGCTGAAGGTCTGGGAAAACGTCGCCTTCGCCCTGCTACGCCAGAACGTCCCGAAAAAGCAGGCGCATGAACGCGCCCATGAAGTGCTGGAGTGGGTCGGGCTGCACGATGTCGGCGACCTGATGCCCTCGGAGCTTTCCGGCGGTATGGCCAAGCGCGTGGGCCTGGCGCGCACCATCTGCCATAAGCCGGATATCGTGTTCTTCGATGAACCGACCACCGGGCTGGACCCGATCATGTCGGATGTCATTAACCGCTTGATTGTGCGTCTGCACAAGGGTTCGGGTACCACCATGCTGAGCATCACACACGATCTGAGGAGTGCAGAGATGATCAGCGACCACATCGCCCTGCTCTGCCACGGGCGCATCCATAGAATAATCCGCGCCAATGAACTAACCTCGGATCAGGATCCGATGCTCCGGCAGTTTGTTGAAGGTCGGGCCAGCGGACCGATCAATTGCAGCCCTTGGGGAAAGAAGATAGAGGAGGTCATCGATCGATGAATGCACAAGCACGGCTGGGAGCCTTTGTATTGCTTGCCTTTATCCTGCTCGGCTTTGCCACGCAGAAGGTCGGCGACTTCAACCTTTTCAAACAGGAGACCCATCTTGTGGAGGCAGAATTCGATGACCTGATGGGTCTGGATATGCAATCGCCGGTGCGTATGGCCGGGGTGAAGATCGGCGTGGTGCAGAATATCTTCCTGCGCAACAATAAGGCGATCGTCACCATTGCACTGAATCCGGACGTCCGACTGCCAGCCTCCACACGCGCCTCCATCATCGGACGGGGTCTGGTGGGGGAAAAGAATCTCGCCCTTACCGCCCGCAGCGGCGACACCGAATGGCTCCCTGATGGGGCGGTGATCCCTTCCGATCCGGCCGGCGATATCAACACCTTCATCGCCAAGGCGACCGGCATCACCGATGACATCAAGACGCTGACCGATTCGCTGACCGATGTGCAAAGCGACAAGGGCCACGAATCCTTTCAACAGGTCATCGCCAACATCAATGCAGCGGCTCAGGAACTGGCCCTGATGGTCAGGGAAAACCGCACACAGATCAGGGAAGTGACCGCTTCCATGCAACGCATCCTCGGCAATCTGGAAAAGGAACTACCTAAAACCACCCGCGCCGGACGCGAGTTCTTCGAGCAGGGCAGGCAGGTTTCCGGGCAGCTGAACGACACGCTGGTGGAAAACAGGGAGAACATCTATCGCACCCTGTTCGAACTGCGCAAGGCATCGGAAAACCTCGAAGCCTTTTCCGACGATATCCGCAGAAACCCGTGGAAGCTGATGAAGGAAAAGCCCGAAGTGAAAGCCAGCAAGCAGGCCGAAAAGGAAAAAATGGAAGAGATGCTGATGACCACAGGCAGGATGGGCCTTGCTCCGGCAAACAGGTAATGGGTGTCTGTCCATTCTGCTGTTACTGCTAGTCACGACCGGCAGCCAGGCCGGGACCTATTTCGAATCAGCCCAGCAATATCTGAACGCCGGTCAGGAAACCGAAGCCAGACGCGCGCTTGAACTGGAGTTGTCCTACCGGCCGGACAATCTTGAGGCCCGCTACGATCTGGCCGTGCTGCTTGAACGCATCGGGCACGAGGACAGCGCCACCGAATTATACCGCGAAAACATCAGGCGGGGACATCACCTGCCGAGCGTGGTCAACCTGAGCGCATGGCTGAAAACGCACGGGCAGATAGAACAGGCCTATGACCTGCTGCAACAAGCCACACAGGACTTCCACGACGAGGCTGTCCCTTGGTACCTGCTTGCTGACATGGTCGAGCAGGCCGGAAACAACAAGCAGGCATACGAGCTCTATCAGAAGGCACTCAAGGCCGACGAGAAAAACGCCTACGCTAATCTGCGCTTCGCCCGTTTTCTGGCGGCCACAAAGCATCCGGATGCAGCCGTCGCACAGGCTGAAAAGGCCGTCAGCCTGCTGCCATCCTGCGCACCCTGCCTGAAGCTGGCCGGCGATATCTTTGATCAGACCAAAAACCATGCAGGGGCACTTGCGCTCTGGCAGAGAAGCATCGCCATCCAGCCGGACCGGGCCCTGCGGCAGAAGATACTTCGTGCCCAGAACTCCGGCGGAAAGACCCGGCCATGAAAGCCCCCCTACCCTTCAACAACTCCCTGCCCGGCACGCTGGGCGTGGAAATGGAGTGGATCACCGTCGGTCTTGAAGACGGGGCTCAGGTTTCTGCTGCGCCGCAGTTACTTTCTGCTATTGAACCCACGCCGCGCATCAAGCCCGAACTTTTCACCTCCACTGTGGAAATCAACACCGCCATCCATCAGTCGAGCCTTACCTGTATTCAGGAACTGACGGCTCTGCACAACCGGGTGAATCTGCTGCTTGAACGGCAGCAGGCCGCACTGCTGTCATCCGGTACACACCCTTTCTCGCGCTGGCAGGACCAGCAGGTCAGCGACGACCCGCGCTACCATCGCCTGATGCAGCGTCTGTGCTGGACGGCCCGCCGCTTCAACATCTTCGGCATCCATGTTCATGTCGGCATGCCCGATGGCGATACCTGCATCGCCACGATGAACCGGCTGCTACCGGTCATGCCGATTTTTCTGGCCATCTCCGCCAATTCCCCGTTCTGGTGCGGACAGGATACCGGCCTGTGCTCCACACGCCTGAAGGTCTTCGAAGGCCTGAGTCAGGGCGGTATGCCCTTCTATTTCGAGGACTGGCGCGATTTCGCCGATTGTGCCGGGAGGCTGATGCATACCGGCAGCATCGATTCGGTGCGCGATATCTGGTGGGAAATGCGACCGCATCCGGATTTCGGCACACTGGAAATACGCATCGGGGATATGCCGGCGACCCGGGCCGATACCCTGGCCTACATCGCCTATGTGCGCGCCGAGGTGATGGCTGCGGCCAACGCTGACATATCAGGCTATCGACGGGTACATCCTTCGCTGATCCGTGAGAACCGCTGGCGCGCCTGCCGCTACGGCATGCAGGCGGAATTGATCGACCCGGATGGCGAGAAGGTCGTGCCGGTGCTCGAACTGCTCGGCTCCAGGCTTGAGATGCTGGGTAAAAGCGGCGCGGATGCAGCGGATGTGGCCATTGTCTGTCGCGGACTGGCTGCATGGCGCAAGCATGGTGACGGAGCCCGGCGCCAGAGGATATTGCAGCAGGACATCCCCGAATGGAAAGATAGGGTTCGCATCATGCGCGAAGATGATGGATGGCAATCGATGGGCACGGGAAACAAGACGACATGAACAGCCTGCAATTGATGGCGGATGTGGATGCCGTGCTGCCGGAAGCCGTGCGCATCCGGCGCTTTCTGCACCAGCATCCCGAGCTTTCCGGCTCCGAGGCGAACACCTCGCAACTGGTAGCATCTGCCTGCAGGGATATGGGTCTTGAGGTGCGGGAAGGCATTGCAGGCCACGGTGTTCTAGCCACGCTGTGTGTGGATACCAAGCTTCCGTGGATCGCGCTGCGTGGCGATATGGATGCCCTGCCTATTCAGGATGGAAAACAGCAAGCCTATGCATCGCGTATCGCATCGGTCTCCCATGCCTGCGGTCACGATGCCCATACTGCCATCCTGCTGGGCGCAGCATCGGTGTTGAGCAAGCTGCGGGAATCCGTTTCGACGAATGTCGCTTTCGTATTCCAACCGGCCGAAGAAACCTGTGTGGGTGCCGCGGGCATGTTGCGCGAGCAGTTGTTCGGCGATATCCGCCCGCAAAGGATTTATGCGCTGCACGTCTCCCCCTACCTGCCGGCAGGCAGCATAGGCTTGCGCGAGGGAGCCATGTGTGCGGCAGCCGATATGTTCGATGTCGAGTTGCATGGTCGCGGCGGGCATGCCGCAAGACCGCACGAATGCATCGATGTAGTGCTGCTGGCAAGTCAGGTCATTCAGGCCCTGCACCAGATCGTCGGACGACGGGTGAACCCGTTGCATCCGGCGGTGTTGACGATCGGCCAGATCCACGGAGGACATGCGGCCAATGTGATTCCCGATCATATCTCGTTTTCGGGCACCTTCCGCAGCCTGCATCCTGATGCACACGAGGAGATCCGTTCGCGCATGGATCACATCATCCGGCAGACTGCGGAAGCCTGGGGAGCCACAGCGCGCTTCACGCTGCGTCATGCCACTCCGGTACTCACCAATGATGCAAAGCTACTGGCACGTGCTCGAAGCACCTTCTCGACCCTGCTGCCGGACGCACCGCTGATAGATATTGAAGAACCGTCGATGGGAGGCGAGGATTTCGCTGAATTCCTGCGCGATATTCCCGGATGTCTGTTCAGACTGGGCACAGGAGGCAGCCCGGAGACCCGCTACCCGTTGCATCATCCGAACTTCGATATCGAGGAGTCCGCCATGCGCTCCGGCATCGCCGCCCTGGTCGCACTGGTATTGGATAAGGGCTGAAGTACGGCACAAACAAAAATGGCAGGGATAGATATCCATATCCATTCCCTGCCACCTGAGTCTCCCCGCCCCAACTGTTGCAAACAAGCTGCTAACATTTACTGCGCGAATCATAGGAAGGGGAAGCGCATCGTGGGTATCCCATAAATATGGGAGAAGGCCTTGAACAACAGAATGAATGCCCCTATACATAGCCCATGCTGAAAATTCTATTCGCCCTGTTTATTCTTGTTCCGCTTGCCGAACTCTATGTTCTTATCGAGGTCGGCAACGGAATCGGTGGCTTGAACACCATTGCGCTTTGCCTGCTGACTGCCGCCATCGGCGGTTTTCTGATCCGCTGGCAGGGTATGAGTACCCTGATCGATGCACAAAAACGCCTGGCGCATGGAGAAATCCCTGCCGAACACGGTTTTCACGGTATGATGATCGCGCTGGCCGGTATCCTGCTGTTCACGCCGGGATTCATCACCGATACGCTAGGCTTCCTGTTGCTTCTGCCACCACTTAGAAGCCTGATCATCAATCGCCTGCTTCCGGTACATCAGATCAACGGCGGCGGGAGATCGGACATCATCGATGCGGAGATCATCCATGAGGACAAACACATCCGCTGATCTCTGCTTGACCGGCGGGCCGGATTCCCTACATTGCATGACACCTAATTCAAGGAGGAATTCATGAACCAGATCAGTATGACATCCACAAGCCTGGTCGATTCGCGCATCGCCTTTCTCGGCAAGACCTACGGCATGCTCGCCCTGTGCATTGCTGCCGGAAGCATCGGCGCCTACTTGTCCATGGGGCTTGCCTTCCCCTACGAACACCCCTTCATGATGCTGTTCATCATGATCGGCGGCATCTTTGCCGTACAGGCCGTGCGCCATGTGCAGGGACTGAATCTTGCCGCCCTGCTGGGCTTCGGTGGCATCACCGGCATGGCGATCGCGCCGCTGGTCGGCTTGGTCGCAGCCGAATCACCGATGCTGGTCACGCAAGCCTTTCTGACAACGGCTGCGGCCTTTGTATCGCTGACCGCCTACACCTTCATCTCGCGCCGTGATTTCTCCTTCCTGAAGGGTTTTGTGTGGACCGGACTGATCGCCATGATCGTGCTCGGGCTTTCCAACTACTTCTTCTTCGCATCCCCTTTGCTGGCACTGAGCCTGTCGGGTATCGGCGTGCTGCTGTTCTCTGCCTTCATCCTGTACGACACCTCAAGCATCCTGCGCGACTATCCGAACGAGGAATATATCGCAGCAGCACTCACCCTGTATCTCGACGTGTTCCTGCTTTTCCAGCATATTCTGAGCCTGCTCGGCATGCTGAACGACGACTGAGGACTCACTCCCTCAGGAAAACTAATGGCCCGGTATGTACCGGGCCATTTTTCTTCCTGCTGCGTTACGTCAAAAGGTGGCAATCATGTCGCGCACGGCCTTCTCGTCCACATCATCCGCGACAAAAGCCTCGCCGACAGCCTTGAGCAATACAAAGCGGATGCGTCTTCCGACATTTTTCTTGTCATGCCCCATCGCATCCAGCCATTCATCTGCGCTGAAAGAAGGAATTTCCACGGGCAGGGCGCAGCGCTCGAATAGCGCGCGGATATCTGTCTCAACCGAATCGTCCACATAACCCAACCGGGCCGACAGACGTGCCGCCATCAGCGTTCCCAGAGCCACGGCCTCGCCGTGCAGATAAACCGTATAGTGGGTCATCGATTCGATGGCATGACCGAATGTATGGCCCAGATTCAGCAAGGCGCGCACCCCCTGCTCGGTCTCATCGGCCATCACAACCTCGGCCTTGTGACGGCAGGATGTATAAATCACCTGGGCGACCGTCGCCGGGTGCAGAGCCAGCAGCTCGTCCATATGCTCATTGAGAAAAGAGAAGAATCCCGCATCGCGTATCAATCCGTATTTGATCAATTCGGCGATGCCGGCGCGCAATTCGCGCGGCGCCAGCGTGCCCAGCACCAGCGGATCGATCCAGACCAGCGAGGGCTGGTAGAAGGCACCGATCATGTTTTTGCCATGCGGGTGATTGATCGCGGTCTTGCCACCCACACTGGAATCAACCTGCGCCAGCAAGGTTGTCGGCACCTGAACGTAAGGAATACCGCGCCGGTAGCAGGAGGCTGCAAAGCCGGTCATATCCCCCACCACGCCGCCACCCAGTGCAATCACAGGCTCGATACGCGACAATCTTGCGAGCATCAGGGCATCGAGGATGCCGTTCCACGAATCAATGGTTTTATGCTGCTCCCCGTCGCGCAGGATGGTGCTGGAGAATGCCCAATCGGAGGCTGCGAGCGATCTTTCCACGCGTTCCAGATACAACGGAGCCACCACATCATTGCTGACGATCAGGCATCGCCCTGCCGCGGGAAACAGACCACGCATGACAGAGCCAAGCGCATCAAGGCAGCCCGGCTGGATATGGATATCGTACGACCTGTCACCCAGATCGACATGGTAAACATTTGCTTCGCACTGATCTGACATGGTCGCTGAATACACCTCGGGCTTGTTCATTGCCGCATTGTGTCAGATTCAATATCGAACAGAAACCTCTCAGCAGTCAGCAGGTATGCATACCGCTATCGAATTACTGATCCGTCGAAGCCTCTGCACTGGCCAGAGCCGGCGACACCATGATGGTTGGCGTGATGAAGATCAGCAGCTCGGTTTTGTTATCAAGTTTGGTTTGCTTCTTGAACAACCAACCGAGCAGTGGAATACGGGACAACATCGGCACACCGGCGGTGTTCTGAGTGGTATCACGCGTATAGATACCGCCAATAACGATCGTCTCGCCGTTATTCATGAAAATCTCCGTCTCGATCCGCTTGGTGTTGATGACCGGGTTACCGGCAACGGCGGTTGCAGAAGGTGAATCCTTGGTCACCTTGACCTGCAGCATGATGCGATTGTCCGCTGTGATCTGCGGGGTGACCTCCAGGCCGAGGTTAGCCTGCTTGAACTGCACATTCGTGCCACCATTAGCACTCTGTGTCTGGTAAGGAATCTCACTACCCTGATTGATGGTTGCCGGTTTCAGATTGGTGGTAACCACACGCGGGTTGGACACAATCTTGATTTTATCGTCCGCCTCGGCAGCCGAAAGTTCCAGATTGAGGTTGAATGCATTGTTAAGAGCACCCACCGCAAGACCGATGGTTCCACCACTGGTCAAAGCATTTGCTGCCGGCAAGTCCACCAGAAAACCACCGGGGGCCGCCGCTCCGCCGACACCACCCACAACACCACCAGCAGCGGTATTCGACAATTGTGTGGCAACTCGGCCACCCTTGCCTGTCACCTGCCCACCCCAGCGAACACCCAGTTCGCGGGTGAAGTTATCCGATGCCTCGACAATACGCGCTTCAATAAGCACCTGTTTGACCGGCTTGTCGATTTGCGCGATCAAGCGCTTGATGTTGTTCACCGATTCTTCGATATCTTTGACGATCAGGGTATTGGTACGTTCATCCACCACAAAGCTACCACGCGGGGAAAGCAGCCCGTTGTCTTTGGATGTCGTCGTGGATGTAGCATCGGTGGGAGCTGCGCCGACTGCGCCGCTTGATGTCGTGGTGCTGGCAGTGCCTCCAGACACGCCTTTCAACATTTCCATCACATCTTTGGCTTTGGCAAAATTAAGAGGCATAAATTCAGTAATCAGTGGCAACAGATTGTCTTCATTCTTTTGCGTTTCGAGACTTGTAAGCCGCTCTTTATCAATCACAAGCTTGGGGGCAATACGCATCACATTACCCTGAACAACTTTATCCAGCCCCTGAGTGGAGAGAATGAGGTCCAGCGCCTGATCCCAGGGCACATTATCAAGACGCATATTCAACTTACCCTGCACATCATCACCCATGATGATATTCATATCGCTCATTTCGGAGATCAGACGCAGGGCATTGCGGATATCGGTTCCCTGATAGTTCACGGTCAAAGGCTGGCCGGTGTATTGAAATGCCTCGCCCTTGGTCGCGCCACGCTTGGAAGCGGCAATATCCTTGGGTACAAAGGTCACGGTCAGAACGTTGCCCTGCTGGAAGCTGGAGATTTCCACCTTGTCGCGCAGACGTGCCACGATGCGAACCTTATCGCCGACCTTGTAGGCATCGATCTGACTGAGCGGGCCGGGGAACTCGCTGACATCCTGCGAACGTTCCTGCCCCTTGGCGAGGGCGGCCTTCTTGATATCCAGAATCGCCGCACCCTTTTCTTCATGCAGACTCACGACAGGGTTACTGACATTGGTTCGGATAACCATCTGCGAGATGCGATCGTTCGGCTTGAACATCACCTGCTCGACCTGCACCTCGGCAGCCTTGCGCTTGGCCGCCACGGTGCCGAAACGAACGACCATCTGGCCTGCTGTAGCATCGATCTGGTGTTTGTCGCTGACTCCGGGCACAAGATTCACGACAAGCCGGACACGCCCCTTGGCTTCACCAACGGTGACACTCTGCACCTTCTGGGTCGCAGCCGGAAAATGCTCCTTGGGCAACAGCGATGTCGCACCCCAGAAATCCATGATCAGTGTGCGTCCGTGGTTGGTAACAAAGGCATCATGACTGGCATTCATATGCTCGCCACGCACAACCAATTCGGTCATGTCCCCTTTGTCCACTATGGAAAAGTCTTTCAACACCGCAGCTTCCTGCAAAACCTTTTCGCTGCTCGCGTCGGCAGGAGAAAAGTGGAAAACCAGCGCGTGGTCCTGTTGCTCAACCTTGTAGTCCAGCGATTTGGACAAGGTGATATCCACACGGGCTCCGGTCTTGGTCACCGACGTCGAAACATTGCTCACGCCGGCATCGCCGCCTTCGATCGCCTCGACTTGCTTGCTTAAGGTAGCGCCCGGAAAGGTGAGCACCAGACGCGGTGGCGCACTCAGATCAAAAGATTGATAGTCCAGCTCCCCATCGGACTTGATGCTTAGAACATCACCCTGGGATGACTTTTCCAGCGACAGCGAGGTGATTTCAGAAGCGCTCGCAGCAAACGGCATCAGCAGAATCAATGCCATCAATCCGGCACTCCGCACAGCTGCCAAGCCCTTGGTATAGAATTCGGTACCCATCATATCACCTCCCAGCATCCTAGCGCCTTCTGCCGCCTTGGGCTGGTTTCTGTTGAATCTGTTTGATTTCATTATCATCCAGCAGTCGATAAGTCACCGCCTGCCCGTTCACCTTAAGAGCGCCATCCTTGCCTTGCACGAAATTCAGATTTTTCACATCCACAATTCGTTGCATTTCACCCACGGTACTCAGGAACAATGCAATCTGACGAAAGGTTCCGGTCATATTCAGGGTTACCGGAACTTCGGCATGCAAATCTTTCTTCGATTCGGGCATAGGCTGGAAGATACTGAATTCCAGACCGGCATGTTTTCCCGCCCTGCTGACCCCATCCAGCAGATCCGGGATCTGTGACTTTTCAGGAAGCATGCTGCTTGCAAGCGCGAGCTGCTTTTTCATTTCCTCAAACTGCAGCTTCTTGCGGGGCAGGTCTCTGGCCGTGGCCTGCTGGCGTAGCAATATGGTCTGTTGCTGCTGGATGTTGTCATTCACGCTCTTGATCTCGTCCTGCAAAGGCATCCAGAAGGAAAACACATAGCCTCCGATCAATAAGGCGATAACAGCAACAAGCCCGGAAATACACTGCCAAACCGGCAAGGCCAGAACAGGGCGCAGGGCATCAAGCTGCGGAAGATGCAAATTCATGATGCCTTTCCTCCATCCGGGTTGGCGATTTTATCCTGTGCGTCAGCCGGAGGAGCAATGTCGATACGATTCATGGTCAGCGAAAAACTGCGCAAGGCCACCCCGCCGATGCTTTCGCGTTTGATAACCTGCAAACTCACCCCGAAAAACACCTTCTGATCTTCAAGCGCACGCATGAAACCGGATACCGCCCGATTGCTCTCGCCGAGACCACTGATGCTGATCGTGCTGCCATTATCCGTTACCCGAGTTAGCCATACATTCTTCGGAATAGACTCTGACAAAGCCTGCATGGACTGCAGGCTGCGGAAACGGCCGCGTTGCAGCTTATCCACCAGCTCAAGTTTCTTCTGAACTTCTGCCTGAACTTCCTTAAACTTGCTCAATTCGCCGATTTTGTTCTTCAATGCAATGTTTTGCAGCTGAATACCCTGCAAACTGTTCTTGGCGTCGCTCAATTCCATATTTGTCCAGGAGTATGATGCAAGCAGAAGCAAACCGGTCACAATCAAACCTACCAGCGCAACAAGAATATACTTGAGAATCTGGCCTCTCCGTCGCATATCGCGGTATGGCAACAGGTTAATGCGAATCATTTGTCAAAACCCCGCAGGGCCAAACCAACAGGAACCAACATCATGGGGCCCATATGTTCCAGATAATCAGCAGAAAACTTCTTTGGCGAGGCCTTTATTTCCGGAAAAGGATTTAACACGTTCGTATCAATTCCCAGACGCTGGGATATCTGTTCCGCAGTTCCGGGAACCAGCGCCCCGCCACCGCTGAGAAAAAGATTCCGCACCGGAAAATCGGCATGCCGCACCGCGTAGAAATCCAGCGTGCGCACCAGTTCGTCTGCCAGAGCGGTAAAATAATTTTCAATCGCATTAGCATCAATGCCGGCGAAGTTATCCAGCTTCATCTGTTCGGCAGCCTGGAAGCTTATGCCATGCGCTTCCTGAATCTCCTGGGTCAGCTGATTGCCGCCGAAAAACTGGTCGCGCGCAAACGCCATTTGCCCGCCATGCATGATATTGATATTGGTGAAATTGGCTCCGATATTGGCCAGCGCATAGACCTTTGAAGACGCAGCTTCCTCATCGGGGTCGGCAACAGAGTCGGGCATCACTTTATCCAACAGGATCTCGGCACCATTTTCCAACGCAAACACAGCGCAATCGACGCATTTGACCGTCAACCCTGCTTCCTGAATCACCTGCTGATAGGCCTCGATCACATCCCGCTTGCAGGCCACCAGCACCACTTCCATTTCCGAGCCGTCTTCGGTCATACCCAGAATCTGGAAGTCGAGGTACACATCCTCCATATCATACGGGATATGCTGGTCAGCCTCGAATTCAATCGCAGCTTCAAGGTCAAGCTCACTCATCGGCGGCATATTCACAGTCTTGATAATCAGGGCGTTGCCAGACACGGCAAACGCCACATTACGCGAGGATGGAGATGCAATTCGAACAGCATCTATCAAAGCCTGCGTGACTGTCATGGAATCGATAATTTCGTTTTCCACGATCACGTCGCGAGGCAACGGGACTATCGCCATGGATTTAAGCTCAAAACCACCGCGCACCTTGCCAAGCTCGACAAGCTTGACGGCTGCGGAACTGATATCCACAGCAATCAAAACATCCGACTTGCGGGCAAACAGATTCAACTTCCACCTCTCAGTTTATGAGCTACTATCACAAAGTAATGTAACATACTTGATATAAAGGAATATTGTCAAGTTATCCTAACAGAACTTACTGAGTAGAAAAGTGATGCACATCAAACTGAGGGAGAGGCTTCTTCCGTCAAACCATCAGAGGGGAATCGCTCCCCCTCTGATGCTTCTGCATATTACTGACCGTGCACTTCTCTGTAATTCATTGAACCAGCCTCAGGGCGTACCTGATACTCCTCATCCGGAAGACGTGTGTCACATTCACCAACCCAAGCACCGGGTTCACCCAGAGCATTACATGCATTCGCCACATCACGACCCACAGCATTCAACTGGGCAAGAGACTTACAAACAATCGCAGCGTTATCACAAACTTCATCTCTGGGCGAAATGCTGTAAATGATAATACGCCCCCACCTATTGGTTGCTGCCGGAGTGCTTGCTGCCGGAGTGCTTGCTGCCGGAGTGCTTGCTGCCGGAGTGCTTGCCGCCGGAGTGCTTGCCGCCGGAGTACTTGCCGCCGGAGTACTTGCCGTTGGAGTACTTGCCGTTGGAGTACTTGCCGCCGGAGTACTTGCCGCCGGAGTACTTGCCGTTGGAGTACTTGCCGTTGGAGTACTTGCCGCCGGAGTGCTTGCCGTCGGAGCAAACTCGACAGATACAGAATCTGCAGCCTCAAGGATAACGATTCCATGACTTACAGGGTCGATCACCGCAACCTGACTTGCTGTAGGATTAACATTGATTGATTCCTGAATCGGCTCACTGATCTGGATCTCGCCCGTAGATGAATCTACTTCGACGACACTCCCCCCGCTGACTGCAATCGACCTGCCGCTTGAAGGTTCAACTACGCTGACATTCTCGGGTTGAGATTCGGAATTTGAATCGGAATTCGATTCTGCATTCGAAGACTCGGAACTTGCTTCCGAATTTGACTCGGAACTCGCTTTCGAATTTGACTCAGAATTTGACTCGGAATTTGACTCGGAACTCGCTTTCGAATTTGACTCAGAATTTGACTCGGAGCTTGCTTTCGAATTTGACTCGGAGCTTGCTTTCGAATTTGACTCGGAG
This sequence comes from Zetaproteobacteria bacterium CG06_land_8_20_14_3_00_59_53, assembly GCA_002779605.1. Classification (GTDB taxonomy): domain Bacteria; phylum Pseudomonadota; class Zetaproteobacteria; order Mariprofundales; family Mariprofundaceae; genus UBA1543. Next base: position 282,584 of record PEWE01000002.1, read on the forward strand.
CTTGCTTTCGAATCCGAATCGGATTTATCCGACCCGCCCCCATCGCCTGCAAATGTCACTCCACCGGCCACAACCATCGATAAAGCAACACAACCTGCGTACAACAACTTTGTTCCTTTCATCTCTATTTCCCCCTATATTTGAACGCTTTCGCGCCCTCTCTAAGCAAGATAACGCGCCCCCGGGACGGGGGCGCGTTCCTTCCTTTAAGCCTTGTACTAGCGCTTAATTTTATTCACCGCGAATTTCGCGATAGGACTCCATCGATGCATCCAAGCTATCGGCTGCAACATCGATCAAGTCACCTGCACCACCGGCGGAATTGAGTTTGGCAGTAACCTCTTCAGCCCTGCCATTGATCCACACACCCGGCACGAACTGGCGAGTTTCACTGTCCACCGTCTTGCAGTTGCCCTGAACAGCCTCGATCTTGGCCAGGGCATCGGCATACACAGCACTCTGATCCTCATATTCCTTGGACTTGTCCTCATATTCCTTGGACTTGTCCTCATATTCCTTGGACTTGTCCTCATATTCCTTGGACTTGTCCTCATAATTTTTGGCATAGCCTTCATGATCAGCCTTGCCTTTATCATCACCTTCGCTTTCAGACTTGCTGGCGTATTCGTACTCCGCCTTGGCCTTATCATCCTCGTCTGACTTCAGCTTGTCCAGATCCTCTTTCTTACCGCGCTCTTCCTCAGCCTTGCTGTATTCATCTTTGGCCTTACCGGCTTCTGCAGCCTGATCATTGCTCTGGTGTTCCTTAAGCAGCGCAATGCTTACACAAACGGGGACCGTCTTGGTAACCGAAAAGCTGGAGCTTCCTGCACTCTTGTTCTTACTCTCGTCGTCGTCACTCTTATCATCTGCATAGGCTGTGCTTATAGCAAGCCGGGCAACGCTTGAAACCACCCCGGACTGATCCGAGCCTTGCTGTTGAGGCATGGCCACCGCGCATACCAGCCAAGCTGCCGTACCGAATACCATGAGAGAAATACTATTAATCGTTTTTTTCATTTTATGCCTCCGCTTGACGCCTCTTTCGAATGTCCCTCTTTTTGGTGCATTCGTTTCTCCGTCAAGATGAGCGAACTTTGATCCCCCTTATGTATTCCCTATGTGACTGCCCTCACAATTCTCAAATTTGCTTTTCCACTTCACAATCACCGATTCAGGTGACATTTCACAAGTGAGCCAGGATTTGCAACATAGTCACGAAGCGTTATTTTTGCAAGCATATCACTTAATTTGTGCACGGATAATGCTGCTGGGCCTGCCGCCCGCATATCCGATGGCGTACACCACCACACCATGCAGATCTCCGCCATCGTCAGCCAGAGTGCCAGTGGTGCGCAACCATTTTCCCCGACTTATATCACAGGCAACCTCAGCCAGCACAACCTCATCACCCGAACAGGCGTCAAGCGTGGGATCAAGCTCAAAATCCGTCGCAGCATTGCCGGTAGTCAGCCACACAACTGCGCCGTTTTTTGGAACATCGTCGCTCCCGTCCATTGCCGGCCCGTCAATATGCGGCAAGGAGGGAATAGATGGCGTGACATTGCCGCTCGCATCAATATCCAAACGGATATAACGTGGTAAATCGTGACTGATATTATTCATCGTCGGATACACCGGCTCCCCGCCGGATGTCGGCAACGGCCAGCGCAGCGAACGCGATGCAAGAGGCCTGTTATCGTAATACATCAGCTGGCCGGAGGTGCCTTCGGCCGTCGAATCACTAATTGCAGTAGGCCCGGGATCGGCAAAATTATCGATCAACTCATTCCAGTCGCCGATCGCCGCAGCGCTGGCCGTCCCCGGCGGCTCAGCGAACAAGGCGCCACCGCCATAATCAAAGCTGTCGAATTCGGCATCGTTTCGCATCGCCCAGATCATGTAGTTCACGGCCGTCTCGGCAAAATAATGACCTTCAGTACTGTGCTGTGCACTGCTACTCACATGCACGGATGTCCGACCGGTAAAGAACATCGACACTGCCATCAGGGTCAGAAGAGATAACATGACCAGGGCAGTAGCCAGCACAAAGCCCTGCTCGGACTCCCGATGGTTGACCGGCTGGCTCGACATATTCAATTCCTCGCCCACGCCTTGAAGGACAAATCAAGCGTCCTGATATCACGGTCCTCATTCTTGAAGGCCGATTTCAGCGTGATGGTATATACCTTCGGAGAAGTGCCCGAGGCAATCACTGTCATCCCCGAAGCCGGATCCAATCCGCGAACGATTTCCTCAAACTGATACACGCAGGGATCCGGCCTAAGCCAGTAGATTCTGTCATTTTCCGTCCGTTGATACTGGATAATCCCGGTATTTCCGTCCGGGTCCTGATAGGTCAGTGTTTTGGATGTCGCATCCCAGTAGGGCAATTCGGTGAAGCTGCTGGGGTAATTGTCCGGAAGGCTGACACTCTGATTGTTGGGAGAAGTACATGTTCCAGCAGGCTTACGACCACCCGACTGAAGGTCTGCAGGGTATGCAGGAGCAGGGTCGGAAACAGAGCCGCGCAAATCGCTTTGCAGTATCTGACTGACAAGATACAGATCACCCAAACTCTCGGTGCGCGAAGCAAGCGTTTTGGATACCTTGGCATCACTGGTAAACATCATAGTCATGCCGAGCAACAACAATAAACCGATAGCCATGGAAATCATCAGTTCGATAAGTGTAAATCCGGCCTGCCTGACTTTCTCGTGCGGCACCATCACATATAACTTCATGTTTACTGCCCTCCGCGCGTCAGATGCGTAAGATAAATGGACTTACCCACACCCTTGTGGTCCCACCTAACTACGATAAGCTTCACCATCGGGATATTGGGAAACGCCACTGTCCCCGACATGGACTGCAGAGCATTTAAATTGCTCGGCAGCGGAGCATTGGCATCAGCCACCGAAGCCTCCACCGTAAAATCGACAGTAGAGTTACCCGAGGTAAGCCCGCAGGTCTGAGTAACGGTTGTACCTTTTACCATCGTGATTGATGCGACCGATGCATCCATCGAGCAATCCAAATTAATATCGGGCAATTGATCATTAATGTTCCGTTGCCATTCCTCAATCACCTGCTCGCCCAGATGCACGGCTGTCAGACGCTCACGCGAGACCGTTCCGGAATCCATGACTGAAAGTGAAAATGTGCCAAGCGCCAAAAGGGCGATGGACGTGAGCATCAGCACGACAAGAATTTCAATCAGCGTAAAACCATATTGCCTGCCTGTTGTCGATAGTTTCATTGCTGGTAGGCCCTGCCGATAATGTTCAAAACCAATACAAGACTGGAATCACCGGCCGTCAATGTCATGCTTCCTGAGTTCACTGTGCCCCGACTGCTGAAGGTGCGCATTGTTGTCGGCGCAATACTCAACTTATTGGAGAACGTGGAATAAGGAACCGTCTGGGGCTTGCACAAACCGCATATGCCGCCTTCATCGTCATCATATGTGTAGCTGTTCGCCGCAAAAGAAATCCTCACGCTGCGATTTTCTGCCATGGCGATCACTCTCGCCTGTTTCATGTGCGAGAGTAATGTCTTGCTCGCACTGTTGACCGCCTGTTTATCTCTCCATTTGCTGAATTGAGGCACGGCAATCGCCGAAACAATGCCAATAATCGAGATAACGAGAAGCATCTCGAACAACGTAAAGCCGCGCTGTCCAATACCAGCCTTGCGTGAATCAATCTCACCAGACGACCCTTGCCGCGAGGCATGGCTTCGTCCTAGGCTTTGGCCGATGCGTATCTTCAAATTCATGCTCAAATTCATCCTCATTGGCGCTGTTGTGTCCGTGACCTGCGTCACCGGGATCTACCTGTATTTCGCCAGCAACCTGCCAAAGTTGAGCAGCATGGCCGATTATCAGCCGCCACTGGTCACCCGGGTGTTCAGCACGGATGGCGAACTATTGGCCGAATATGCCGATGAGCATCGCATTCTTACCCCCCTTGAGCAAATCCCACAACAGGTACGAGATGCATTCCTCGCTGCCGAAGACGAGCATTTCTACCAGCATCCGGGGGTAAATCCAGCCCGTATCCTGTCCGCCGCCGTAGCCAACCTGCGTGCCGGACATACCGTACAGGGTGGCTCCACCATCACCCAGCAGGTTGCCAAAAACTTTCTACTCAGCTCGGAGCGCTCATATTCGCGCAAAATCAAGGAAATCATCCTCGCGCAGCGCATCGAGGAGGATTTCAGCAAGGATGAGATCCTTTATCTCTACCTCAATCAGATCTATCTCGGTCGCGGCTCCTATGGTGTAGCCAGCGCCGCATGGCGCTATTTCGGCAAACGACTGGACGAACTGACTCTGGCCCAGTCGGCCATGCTGGCTGGCCTGCCGAAAGCTCCCGGCTATTACGCGCCCCACCTGAACCCCGATCAGGCTCTTCAACGACGAAATCTGGTGCTGAGCATGATGCAGAGAAGTGGCTTTACCACCGCCGAGGCTGTTTCGCAGGCGCAGCAGGAGCCGATGAATCTCTCCCCGCTGCCCGCCGACAAACTGTCCAATGCCTATGCCAATCATGTTTACCAGCAACTTATCGAACGCTTCGGCAAACAGACTTTGCGCAGACAGGGCCTGAGTATCGTCATCCCCTATGACTGGCGCGCCGAGGAAGCTGCCATCCACGCCGTTCGCAAGGGTATTCTGGAGATCGAACAGCGGCAGTTGTACCGCATACCTAACAACCACCTGCCTGAAACCTGGCAGGAACTGCTGGCCGGATGGGCGGAAAAGCGCAGCACTCAGGCAGGAAATATTGTCAGCGACGATGACATCGTTCCGGCACTGGTCGAACAGGTCGGTCCGGCAGGCGACCTGCTGGTGAACGACGGCATCGCCCGATGGAACATTGCAAAGCCTTCATGGAAATGGGAAAAAGCCAAGCCGGTTCAGGAAGAAGCAGCTTCCGACAGCGCCGAGCCTGCCATGCCCGCACATCCCCGCCACTGGATCGCAGGTGACGAGGTATGGCTGCAGGGTGATGGCAAGGGAGGTATACGACTTAGCCAGCAACCTTCGATCGAATCCTCGCTGTATTCCATTGATCTTCAGAAAGGAACAGTACTGGCGCGTGTCGGAGGCTTCGACTTCCGACTGGGCGATTTTGACCGGGTGGACAGCGCAAATCGCCAGCCCGGCAGTGCATTCAAGCCTTTTCTGTATGAAACAGCGATGCAGGCCGGGTATACTCCTGCCAGCATCATCATGGATTCCCCTGTGGTGTTCGAAAACCTGAAAAGCGACGAGTTCTGGCGCCCGGAAAACTATAAGGACAGATTCGCCGGCGCCGTCACCCTGCGCAATGCACTGGAGCACTCGCGCAATCTTGCTTCCATCAAGCTGTTGCAGGACATCGGCATCAACCGTTTCACCCAGGCCATGAATGACAACTACCTGTTCACCCGCGAATTCCCGGCTCTGTTGGCACTCGCACTGGGCGTCACCGAGGTCACACTGAAAGAACTGACAGAATCCTATGCTGTGATCGCCAGTGGCGGCCTGCGCTGGAAACCGGTCAGCATCCAGCAGATTCAGGACCGCAATGGCAAGACCCTGCATCGCTCGGTCGCCGGTCATCGTTGCCAGACCTGCCATGCCGACCCTGTGCTGGCCATCAACAACGCCATGCAGCCGGCAGAAAAGACCCTCGATCCGGTCAATGCGTTTCTGGCCACCAATATGATGCAGGGAGTCATCCAGCACGGCACCGGACGGCGCGCACTGGCGCTCGGCCGCCCTGCCGCAGGCAAAACCGGCACCACCAACAATCAGGTCGATGCCTGGTTCATGGGCTACACGCCGCAGGTGCTGACCGGTGTATGGAGCGGCCGCGACATCCCCACACCGATGGGACGCAGCGAAACAGGCGCGCACGCAGCACTGCCGACCTGGCTTGAGGCCATGCAGACCTTTGAACAGGATCGTCCAATTTTGAATTTCGCGCCACCGGAGGGCGTGGAATGGGTGGCAATCGATCCGGACACTGGCATGCTACCAGGCCCCGAAACCCGCAAGCCCTTCCTTGAATCCTTCCGCATCGGTACAGCGCCGAGCCAATCGAACCCCGACGGACCGGCTGAGCCGGGATCGACCGAAAAGAAGAAAGACTTTTTCGATATGGGCCTTTAAAGACTTGCCATCAGGGCACAAAGACTCAAAGAAAGGCTAAGTCCCGGCTGAATTGATTCCATGCCGACGAACAGGATACATCAGCAGACACTCTCTTGTATCCAGCGCTCAAGTCGTCTTTACCTTTTTCTTGTGTCATCGTGCCTTTGTCGTTCGAACCTTCAGCCCGCAGGAACGATCTCGTCGCGCCGGATACGATAGATCTCGAAATCCTTGCTGCCCAAGCCGTCGGCTCCGAAGCGCACATGCCCGGTCAGCCCCGGAAACCCTGCTCTGTCCTTCAAACCGGCAATCAGTGCATGGCCGGTCAGGCCCATGCGATGCGTCAACAGAACGGCGACCAGCATGGAATCATAAGCCAGTCCGGCCAGCTTGCTAGGCTGCTCCAGACCCCATACATCGCGCCATGCAAGCTTGAAACGGCGCAACTCGGCAGACGAACCGTTGGGGAAGGACACATCGGAGAAGCGCGTCTGTTGCAGATAGCGCCCCTTGTCGGAAAGCAGGAAGCCATCCTGCCAGCGGCTGCTGCCATACAGACGGACATCACGCACGCCGACATAGGCCAGCTGCCCGGCAAGCAAAGCAACCTGTCGCCCGGGAAGAGCCAGAAATACCGCGTCGAAATTCACCGGCATGACGATTTCCAGATCCGCGTCGGCCTGCGCGGAAAGCGCCATATCCTCATCCAGTTCGGCCAGCAATTCCTCATCGTCGGTGCGCATACGCAGGGCCCGCAGATCGTTGCGGAAATCGATGCTGTTCTGCGCCAGGACCAGCCGGTCCGCCACCTCGCCGCCCAGACCCGCGAACTCCTCGACAAATGCGTTCGCTTCGGCCTGGGAGGATGCGGCATCGCTGCTCATCACCACCATGCGCTTATCCCCTGCCTGCGCCGAGTAATCGGCCATGAAGCGGGCCTGCAGCACGGGCGAGAGGGTATGCACGAACAGCAGGGGTGATTTATTCACCAGCGTCGAACGACTGGTCAGGCTGATCACAGGAACCGTACCGCGCATGCGGGAAGACAGCGCGTCGGCACACTCTCCGAGCAAGGGTCCGATGATCAGATTCACCTGTTCGGACATCAGTTGATCATAGGCCTGCAAACACGCTGCACCGCCATCGGAGGCTGTGTCGACAATATGCAGGGTGATCCCCAGATTGTCCTCCAGCGCAGCCATTGCCAGCCGCACACCATGCAGCGCCTGCCGCCCGAACGAAGCATACTGACCGGACAGGGGCAGCATCACACCGATATTTGCCGGATGAATCTCGCCTGCAGCCCAGTCGCGAGTCAGGCGTGCCTCTTCCGAATTCGGGAAGGACTCCTTCAGCCATCCGGCCAGCGTGCGCACCGCCGGCATATCACCGGTAATCAGATGCCCGCGTGCGGCATTCAGCAACAGCATCCGACCGGCATCGCCATTCATCAGGCCATCGTCACGCAAACGGCCAAGCATGGCCATCGATGCACGCGAGGCAGCTTCACGCAACCAGGCATCCCGCTGGTCGGAAACAAAACCCGAAGCCGCCAGCAGCCACTGCACAGCGTCCCAGTCAGGACTGCGGCGTGACGCCGCAGCACCCAGTGCAGCAACCCTCGGGCGCACCTCGTCACTGATATAACGATGCTGCAAAGCCGCCAGAGTATGGCGTAACACCCGGTCATCCTGTTGTTGCGCCTCGGCCCGCTGCGCCACCCACAAATGCATATAGGGTACAAGAGGATAATCCGGATAGGAGTGCAGCAGGGCATTCGCTTGAGGAATAGCGCGCTCGTCGTTGGTGAACAGCAGTATCTGGACACGACGGAACAAGGCCTCTTCAAGGTCGGGCGGCTGCCCGGTCTCTATCAGCCTGTCGAGTCCGGCGACGGCCTCCTCGATCTTGCCATCCTGAAAGGCCAGGCGCATCAAGGCCGTGATTTCCGGCGAGGTCGGTGCCTTGACCGGCAGGGCGACAGCAGGCTTCTTGATGCTTACCTTGGCGGATGAGGAATGCATGTCCGTTTTCGGCCCACAGGCCGTCAACAACATGCAGACAGTCAGCATGGAGATTGCGATTCGATGAGTGTGGAGATACCGTTTGAGACACATGAAAACGCACACTAATGACAAGCATGCCAACGGCCAACTGTTCATTGTTGCCACCCCGATCGGCAACCTGGCCGACATCACCTATCGCGCTGTCGAGACCCTGAAGTCGGCCGATCTGATTGCTGCCGAGGATACGCGGGTGAGCCGCCGTTTATGCGAATATTACGGCATCGCTACACCGCTTCTGGCATGCCATGAACACAATGAGGAAAAAATGGCCGCCCAACTTCTCGAAGCCATCCTCGAAGGCAAAAACATCGCACTGATCTCCGATGCCGGCACGCCATTGATCAACGATCCGGGCTACCGGTTGGTCAGTCACCTGCGTGCGTCGGGTATTCGCGTTACGCCGATTCCAGGAGCATGCAGCCCGATCGCAGCCCTTTGCGCCAGCGGACTACCCACCGACAGCTTCGCCTACGACGGCTTTTTGGCGCGCTCCGGCAAAACAAGAAAAACGCAGATCGAGCTCATCGCAGCCTCAACATGCACCCGCATCCTGCTTGAATCACCGCATCGCCTGCTGCAAACACTGGATGATCTGATTACTGTGTGTGGCGATGATCGTCAGGGATGCGTGGCAAGGGAAATCACCAAGTTATTCGAGACCTTTGTATGCGGAACCCTTGTGGAAATCCGTCAGACCATGGGCATCGGAACCATCAAGGGGGAAATCGTATTGCTGATCGGCCCCCAAACCATCGTCCACAATATCAGCGATGCAGATATCCTCAATGCGATAAATGCGGCTCGCGTCGATAACCTACCGCCATCGGCTTTGTCGAAGGCAATTGCCCGCCAACTCAATATTCCACGCTCGCGCGTTTACGACCTGCTGCTAAATGCAGGAAGAAACAGGACAAATCAGCTTGAGCACTGAAAAGGGACGGGATGCTGAAGGCAAAGCGGCCCGTCATCTGGGCCTCAAGGGCTACAGAATTCTGGATCGCAATGCACGACTCGGACGTGGTGAACTGGACATCGTAGCCGGTAAGGGTGACATTCTGGCCTTTGTCGAGGTCAAGTTACGTCCCAATCGTGATGCCGGTCTGTTAGCCGTGACCACAGACAAACAGGAACGACTTCGCTCAGCAGCGTCCGCATGGCTTGCCTGCCATAAAGAACATCTGCATTTGCAATGTCGTTTCGATTTAATCATTCTCACACCTGGAAGATTTCTCACCCACATCGAACATATGCAGGACGTATTCAGGTAAGGCGGTTATAATGAGCAATATGCAGAACATTATCCAAAAGGCCTTTGCCGATGGGCTTGAGTTGCGCCAGCGTTGCGCCAGCGAGCTTGCCGGGCCGATCGCTCAGGCTGCCGAATGCATGGTCGCCTGCCTGCGCAGCGGCGGGAAAATTCTGACCTGCGGCAACGGAGGCTCATCCTCGGATGCGCAGCATTTTGCCGGCGAGCTGGTCAACCGCTTTGAAATCGACCGCCCTGCCCTGCCATCCATCGCATTGACCAGCGATGCCAGTGTGATTACGAGCATTGCCAACGATAGTGCATACGAAGAGGTGTTCGCACGTCAGGTTGAGGCTCTGGGATGCAAGGGCGATGTGTTGTTGGCCTTATCCACGAGCGGAAACTCAGCCAATGTGGTGCGTGCTGTAGAAGCCGCAATAGCCAAAGGACTGCGCGTGATTGCCATGACCGGCAAGGATGGCGGAAAACTTGCTAAGCACGCAGGTATCGACACACTGATCAATATCCCACATGCGGCCACACCGCGCATTCAGGAGATGCACATCACTTGTCTGCATATCCTGTGCAGCCTGATTGATGATACGCTATATGGAGGATGTGCCTGATGATTTTGAAACCCTTGTCATTCAGCAAACTAAAAACCGTTCCCCTGGCGAAACGCCAGACGGATGCTGATGGCGAGGATTTCGGCGCTCCTTACCGCGCCGCAGGAAGTTTCTCCGATTTTTTGTGCAGCCTTCCGGGCCTCGGTGCCACCCGCGACCTGATCGAGTTGCGCGATGCGCTCCTGACCGCGCATCGCAAGAAGAAGTCCATCATCCTCGGATGTGGTGGTCACGTCATGGATTCGGGCTTAAGTCCGCTTCTGGTGCGGCTGATCGAGCAGCGGCTGATTTCAGGCCTGGTGCTTACCGGTGCCGCGATGCTGCAGGATGTGGAGATCGCGCTCTCCGGTCATACCCTGCGCTCCTATGACCGCAATTTGGACGGCTCAGGTTATCTGGTTACCGACGAAACAGGCCGACTGATCAATGAAGCCATCAATTTCGGTGCCATCGAGAACTGGGGAATCGGACAGAGCGTCGGCGAAAAGCTTCTTGATGCTGAGCCGAGCCATCTCGACCAGAGTGTGCTGGCTACAGCATCGCGCTTTAATATCCCCGTCACAGTGCATCCGGCCATCGGCGTGGATACCTTCAACCTGCACCCGGCCGCGCATGGCGAATCTCTCGGCGCAACTGGCTTTCTCGAATTCCGCAAGCTTGCAGCTATGATGGCCGGGGCAAGCGATGGTGTAATCATTAACGTCGCATCCAGTGTCCTACTGCCGCGCCTGTTCATGCAGGCTCGCGATGCAGCGCTCAACCTCGGGCATACAGTGGAAAGGCTGACAGCCGTGGTCATCGATCCTTCGGCGAGCGCCACAGCAATTGCCGATGTCGTGGGCCGACTGTCTCAAAATGGCGGGCGCGGCATCTGGCTGCCCGGCCCGGATGAGATTCTACTGCCGCTGCTATTCGCATCCGTGATCGACGCACTGGGGTCCAACGGTGACTGATGGCAACCGGAGACGGTCGGCAAATCCTGACAAAGCCAGCCTCCGGGACTGGAACCAGCGCAAAGCAATACCGCCCGTTATCCAATTGACCATACTTGCCCTTCTGCTTGCCCTGCTCGCCTACTTGTTCACAGCCCTTTAATCCTTCATTCTCCCGGACCATGCTGACCCCAAATCTATCACTCCATATCCCTCTTATTTCCCGCCTGCTGCGCAGCTGCAGCCTGCTTGTGCTCACCATCGCCTGTTCCGGATGTCTGGCTGCCGCCATCGTCGGCGGAGGAACAGCCGCAGGCAATGCAGTCATGGACCAGCGTTCGCTGGGCAGCCAGGTGGATGATGTCACCATCTCCTCCAGCATCGATGTACGACTGATTGCCGAAAAAGACATGCCATGGCGCTGGATCAGCATCTCGGTCATTGAAGGTAAGGTGCTGCTCACCGGATACCTGCCCAAACAGGAACAGATCGAACGCGCCATCTTCATCTGCAAGCGCATCCAGGGCGTGCAATCGGTACGCTCCGAGATTCTTATCGGCAAACCGCCGACCGGCGAACTTATTTCCGATGTGCTGATCACCGCCGATATCAAGCGCAAGCTGTTCAACGACAAGGAGATCTCCGGTTTCACGGTGCATATCCAGACCACTGCCGGTCGCGTCTATCTGCGCGGGATCGTCGCCACCCCGCTGCAGAAGCAGCGTGCAGCCACGCTTGCCGCCGAAGTCAAGGGCGTAACGAGCATCGTCAACCTGCTGCAGCTCAAGGGAGAAAAGTGAGCCGCATCGACTGTGCCCCTTCGGCAACGCTTGCCGAAGCGCAGGGCATCGTGAACGGCTGGCGCGATGCAGGCCGGCGCATCGTGTTCACCAACGGCTGCTTCGATCTGCTGCATCCGGGACATATCAATTATCTGCAACGCGCCCGTGCGCTCGGCGATGCCCTGATCATCGGCTTGAACAGCGATGTATCGGTGCGCGGTCTGAAAGGCCCGCTCCGCCCGATCAATCCTCTGCCCGACCGGGTCGTGATGGTCGGCGCACTTGCCTGTGTCGATCTGATCGTCCCCTTCGATGAAGAAACCCCGATCAGGGTGATCTCGACACTGCTACCGGATGTTCTGGTCAAAGGCGGGGATTATGAAGCCGATGATATCGTCGGTGCCAGAGAGGTGCGCGCTAACGGCGGCGAGGTGATCGTGATGCCGTTCATCCCCGGCTATTCCTCATCCGCGCTGATTCAGCGCATTGTAGATCTGCACTAAGCCCTTCAGGCCTTTTCTCCCGCTGCATAGACGGCATCGATGTCCGCCTGATGGCGCTGCATGATACTGCGACGTTTGAACTTCAGCGTCGGTGTCAGCATGCCGGAGGCCTGCGTCCACTCGCTATCGACAAACACGAAATTACGCACCTGCATATAGCTCGGCAGGACATCGCATGCGGCATGCATGCGCTCCAGCAACCAGCCCTTCACCGCCTTGTTCTGCCGCCAGTCGGAGGGCAGTTCCCTCCCCTTTTCCTTCTGCCAGTGACGACCCAGACCGCCCTCATCGGCAACCACAAGTGCCGTCAGATAGGGTCGCTGATCGCCGATCACCATGACCTGCAGAATCACCGGATCGATCGCCAGCCGCTTTTCCACGCGTGCCGGCGGCACCTTCTCGCCGTTGGACAACACCAGCAGTTCCTTCTTGCGATCCACGATGCGCACATAGCCTTCGCTATCCATCTCGGCGATATCCCCGGTATGCAGCCAACCGTCGGCTTCGAGCACAGCGGAGGTCTCCTCGGGGCGGTGCCAGTAGCCCTGCATCACCATCTCGCCACGCGCCAGCAATTCCCCGTCGTCGGCAAGCCGCAGTTGCACACCGGGAAGCGCGGGTCCGACCGTTTCCGGCTTGATACGCCGCTCGGGATTGACGGTAAGAACGGGAGAAGTCTCGGATAACCCGTAGCCGGGGCAGACAGGTAATCCCGCAGCCAGCAGGAAGCGTGCGATATCCGGATGCAGTGCAGCCCCGCCGGAGACGAACAGACGCAGGCGACCGCCCATCTTCGCACGTATCCTGGCATGCACCAGATGATCGAGGATGCGGAACCGGAAGGCATCCATACCATGCAGATCATCGCCCTCAAGACGCGATTCAAAACGTTTCAGCCCCAGTTGCTGGGCACTGGCAAACAGCTTCTGCTTGATCCGTGGCGCATGCATCAGCTTGTCCTGCACACCGGCGTATATCTTTTCGTACAACCGCGGCACCGAGATCATCACCGTCGGGCGAACCTCGGGGATATCGCGCAACAGGGTAGTGACATCTTCGGCGTAGGCGATACCGGCACCGCAAGCGACGGGCAGGAAATGACCGACGGTGCGCTCGAAGGCATGCGAGACCGGCAGGAAGGACAGGAAGGTGTCACTCTCATATACCGGAATGCCCCCCAGACCCGCAGCCACATCGGAAAGCATATTGCCGTGGGTGAGCATCACACCCTTGGGCTCGCCGGTCGTCCCCGAGGTATAGATCAGTGTCGCCAGATCGCCGCGTCCCACAGCCGGCAGGTCGCAGGGGATATCGAACATCGCATTGCTGCTGATCTTGTGCAGCGTGATGCCCTCCTCGCCGCGCAGGCAGAACACCGGCACCTTCGATGCATCCAGCTTGGACTGCTGCTCACCGGGCTCCACCAGGATCAACTTGCAACCGGCATCCTCGAACACGAAACGCACAGCTTCAGGCGGGTCTGTGAAATAGGCGGGAACAGTCACCGCCCCGATGTGCAGAATGGCAAAGTCGGCGATGCACCACTGCGGGCTGTTGTGCCCCAGGATGCCGACCCGGTCGCCATGCCGGATACCGACCGAATGCATCCAGCGGGCCACCCGCAGCACGCGACGCACCGTTTCGGCATGACCCAGCCATTCCCAGCCGTGCCTGCCCCGTGAACCGAGCAATTCCCTTTCCGCCCACTGCTGGGGTGCATGCAGCAGCAGATCCGACAGACAAGCCACCTGCATGGCCCGCGTGCGTCCGACACAATCGTTCACGACAGCTCACCATCCAGCATATCGAGATTGGACGGCAACGGCAGGCCGAATTGCTGCAAACGTCCGCGCAGCCATGCGCGCTCCCGACCTGCATAATGGTGCAACAAGCCGCCACGGAACGGCGGAAAACCGATGCCGAAGATCATTGCCGCATCCAGATGCGACGCTTGCTCCACCACCTTCTCCTCCAGGCATGCCAGCGCCTCGACGAGCATCGGCAGCAGGCAGGCATCGACCACATCGGCCACGGACATAGGGGCAGCAATACCCGCCAGCGATGCATCCCCTTCCTTCTCCTGCCGGACCGCAGAGGCAATGTATCGCGACAGTGCCGGATTCAGGCTGCCGCGTTGCCCGTTTCTCCACTCGAAGAATCCGTGGCCGGATTTCTCGCCGAGCAGTCCGTCTTCCACCATGCTGTTGAGCCATGCGGGCAGCGTCTGCCTTGCCCCCAGCTTGGCCGACAGGTGCTCACCGACATGCCGGCAGATATCCAACCCGACCCTGTCCGCCAGCTCGATTGCCCCCATCGGCATACCGAAGTTCTTCAGCGCGCCGTCCACATGCTCTACCGTCTGCGCATCGCCCTGCCCAGGATCGAGCAGGTTGAAAGCCGCCGACATGTACGGCATCAGGCAGCGGTTCACCAGAAAACCGGGGGTGTCGGCGACGATGACCGGATACTTGCCCCACCGTGCCGCCAGTGCCGCCACGGTCTGCAGGGTCTTCTGCGTCGTTTTCGCCCCGGCGATCACCTCGACCAGTGGCATCTTCGGAGCAGGATTGAAGAAATGCATGCCGGCCATGCGGCCGGGATATTTCACCGCCTGCTGCATGTCCGTCACCGAAAGCGAAGAGGTGTTGCTGAGCAGCAGGGCATCAGCGGGCACATGCCCGCCCACCTGCCGCCACAGGCTGTTCTTGACCTCGATCTCCTCCAGCACGGCCTCGATCACCATACCGCAATCCTGCAGACCACTGCCATCCAGCGTCGGGCGGATGCGGGCAAAACGCGCCGCATCGCGCACAGCCAGCCGTCCCAGCCCCTGCATGCCGCGCGACAGCGCCTGATCGGATACATCATGCATATCGACCCGGCAGAATTTTGCCGCCACCCAGGCGATACCGCTCCCCATCACGCCCGCACCGTAAACAGCACCCCTGCCGATACCGGCAGCGCGCTCACGCCCCTTCTTCACCGCCTCCTGCTTCTGCAGAGACTGGCCGAGATGGAACACGCGGATCAGGTTCGCGCAGGTCGGCGTGACCGCCAGCCTGCCGAGGGAAGCAGCTTCCACGGCATAGGCCTGACCATCGGCCAGACCTGCGACCCTGCGCAGCACCTCGATGCCCGCCGGCACCGCCGGATAGGCCTCTTCGACATCAAGATGTTTGAGCTTTTTCAGCGCCTTGTGGCGCACCACGGCAAAGAAGATCTCCCGCGCCGGCCACAGGCGCATCCACCAGGGCTGCATAGCGGAAGAGCGCCGTTTGCCGCGAGCCGCCAGATAGCGGATGCCCTCTTCGATCTGTTCGTCGTGACATGACAGATCGGCCAGATGCATACATCCGGCCTGCCTGGCATCCACACAGCGGCCGGTGAGGATCATATCACAGGCCTTCACCCAACCGATCCTGCGCGGCAAGCGCACACAACCACCAAAACCGGGATGGATGCCGATCCTGATCTCGGGCAGGGCCAGCGAGGTTTCCGGTGTGTGTACGGCAATCAGGTGGTCACAGGCCAGTGCCAGTTCCAGACCGCCTCCCATGCAGGCCCCGGCCACCACGGCCACAGTCGGACAGGGCAGATCCTCGATGCGCCGCATCAGCGACTGGCCGCGCTCGGCAAGCCTTGTCGCCTCATCTTGATCCGTGACAGCCGCGATGACATCCACATCCGCACCGGCGATAAAACAACCCGGCATGACGCTGTCGATCACCAGCAGTTGCGGCGGCTTCTGCTCCAATACATCGAGTTGGGATTCAAGCTCTGTCAGACACAGCCCGTCGAGCACATTGACCGGGCGGTCCTTACGGCCCAGCGACAGGCGAGCGACGCCCCGGCTTGTTTTCAGCTTCAGTGTTTCCATGCATCGCTCCCCAGCAGCGTGGCACCGCCCTGTCCACCGCCGACGCACAATGTGGCCAGCCCCAGGCCGCCGCCGGTATCATGCTTCAACTGCTGCAACAGCGTCAGAATCAGGCGCGCGCCGCTCATGCCGACCGGATGCCCCATGGCAATCGCCCCGCCGTGCACATTCAGGCGATTCATATGCGGTGCGCCGACGGGCTGCTCAAGTCCCAAACAGCCCTTCGCGAAGCTCTTTGAGTCCATCGCCTGCAGACATGCCAGCACCTGCGCGGCAAAAGCCTCGTTGATCTCCACCCGGTCCATATCGGACATTTTAAGCCCCCGTGATTGCAGAACGCGTGAGGAGCAGAACACCGGCCCCAGTCCCATACGCGCCGGATCGCAGCCTGAATACGCCCAGTCGTGGATATAACCCAGAACAGGCCAGCCCTCTGCCTCGGCCTTCTCGCGATGGGTGAGAACCAGCATCGCCGCCCCGTCGGTGATCTGCGAACTGTTACCCGCGGTGACCGTGCCCAGCGGTTTCTCGAACACGGGCCTGAGCTTGCCGAGCGCATCCATGCTCTGCCCGACGCGAATGCCCTCGTCGCGCTGCATGGCGGCGAAACGGGGCGGCGGAAACATATGCAGCACCTCATGCCCGAAGAAACCGTCATTCCATGCGGCATCGGCACGCTGATGGCTTTGCAGAGCGAAGCGGTCCTGATCGTCGCGCGAAATGCCGAATTCGCGTGCCAGCACCTCCGCCGTCTGCCCCATGTTCAGCTTCACGGTCGGGTCGGTCAGGCCCTCAAGCAGGGCGATGCGCGGCCTCCACGGCGCCTTCACGACTTCCAGCAGAGACCTGGCCTTTACGGAAAGGTCGCGTGCCTTCTGCAGGCCGCTCAGCGCTTCCCTGAACCGATCGTGGAACAGCAACGGAGCATGCGTCATGGATTCCACACCGCCGGCCAGCACGACATCGGCGCGCCCGGAGAGGATCTTCTCGGCGGCATCGGTGATGGCCTGCATGCCGGAAGCGCAATTGCGATGTACGGTATGTGCTGGCACATGCTTCGGTACATCTGCGGTGAGGGCGATGACACGCGCGATATTGGTGGCCTCGACCGGCTGGATGACATTGCCGATGATCACGGCATCCAGTTCAGCGGCATCCAGCGAAGAGCGGGCAAGTGTCTCGCGCAGCACCAGTGCACCGATGTCCACAGCCGTCATACCGGCCAGTGCCCCGCCGGCCTTGCCCAGCGGGCTGCGCCATCCCGCCACCACCACGACCTCTCTCGATGCGGCTCCCGACGCGGCTGCTGGCGTGGTTTTTTGCGCGGATTCTTGTGTGGCCTTGGGCATGGGGTTTTCTCCTTGGTTTAGCAGTAGTCCATAACCAACCGTTTCGCAAGGTGATTGGCTCACAGCTTAGTCTTCCGGCAGGATATTGGCATTACCGGATCCCGCATTGTCAGCGGCCCGGCATCTGGCAGCATCACGCCATGACTGACACGCAGGATCGGACCCGGGCGAATCCGGAATACTGGTTGCAGGAGCATGGCGACTATCTTTACGGCTATGCCATGTCCCGGTTATCCGATACGGAAACCGCACGCGACATCGTGCAGGAGACCTTGATCGCTGCGTGGAAGTCGAAGAAAAGCTTCCGTGGCGATTCTTCGGCGCGCACCTGGCTGATCGGCATCATGAAGCACAAGATCATCGATCATGTGCGCAGCGAGATCCGCAAGCGCAAGCTCTCCGAAGAGCTGGAGCGCGATCCGACCAGCGACTTTTTCGACACCTCCGGTCAATGGCTGCAACCGGTTCAAGCCTGGCAGGGCGACCCCGAGCAATTGAGTCAGGATCAGCAGTTCGCTTCGGTTCTACAGAGCTGCATCGCCGCTCTCCCGGAACAACAGCGCGAGGTATTCACGCTGCGCGAATTAAGCGGCGAGGATTCCGACAGCATCTGTAACAACTTCGGCATCAGCGCGACCAATCTGCATGTCATCATGCACAGAGCACGGATGGCCTTGCGCCGTTGTCTTGAAATAAACTGGTTCGGAGGTGCAAAAGCGCGATGAAACACTTCTGCCGGGAGACGAGCCGGCTGCTTTCCGACGGCTTCGAACGCAAACTGACACTCGCTGAGCGCTTCCGTCTGCGCCTGCACATGTGGATGTGCAACCCGTGCAGCAACTTCGGCCTGAACCTCGAACTGCTGCACCGCATGCTCGCCGGGATGCAACGCCATGCCGACCAGCATGCCCCTTGCCTGTCGGACAGGGACAGACAGCGCATCCTCGATGCCCTGCGGCAACAGACCCGACCCGACGCCTGAATCCCGTCTCGCTGTCCGGGTGTAAGAATCCATCACTGCACGAGACTACTGCTGTATCACCCTTCAGGGAGGAGATGCATGCGAGATATGGCAAACTGGCGGACCACCACCGCCCGGCATTTCACAGGCGAATTGCTGGGAACCGCCATTCTGGTGTTTTTCGGCTGCGGCTCGGTGGCCGTCAGCGTGCTGTTCGATGCCTTTTCGGGACTCTGGCAGATCGCCATGATCTGGGGCGGCGGGGTGACTCTGGCCATCTACGCCACGCGCCATCTATCCTGCGCGCATCTCAATCCCGCTGTGAGTCTCGCGATGGCGGTTTCCGGACGGATGAAGGCAAAGCTTCTTCCTGCATACATCGCTGCACAGTTGCTCGGGGCATTTCTCGCCGCCGCCCTGCTCTATCTGCTGTTCTCCGATTCCATCGCCCATTTCGAGCAACTGCACGGCATCGTGCGCGGCACGCCCGCCTCGCTGCAAACAGCGATGATGTTCGGCGAGTTCTACCCCAATCCCGGTGTCGGCAACGTGCCCGTGGTTTCGACACTCACCGCATTTGCTGCCGAAGCACTCGGCACCTTCATTCTGGTGTTCATGATTTTCAGCCTCACCGAAGGCTGCAACCCGGGAAGACCCGACAATGCCCAGGCACCCTTGTTCATCGGTGCCACCGTCGCCATCATCATCGCCGTGCTGGCCCCTCTGACACAGGCCGGCCTGAACCCGGCACGCGATCTCTCCCCCCGCCTGTTTTCGATGCTGGCCGGTTGGGGACAGGCGGCACTGCCGGATGCATCCCCGGGCTTGCTGACCGTGTACGTGCTCGGCCCTGTCGCCGGAGGATTGCTGGCCGGGCTGGTGTTCACCCGCATCGTGGAACCGATGATGAACGGCAAACCCTGCGAAAACTGCGAATAGATATCGAAACCGGGAGACCTGAATGACCACGCAAACACACGACAGCTCGGCACACAACAACCTGAAAGAGTATTACGGCAAGGTGCTGAATCATTCGAACGATCTGCAGACCAATGCCTGCTGTTGCGATGCCGAATCGGTGCCGCCGGTGGTACGAGAAGCGCTAAGACTCATCCACCACGAGATCACCGACCGTTTCTACGGCTGCGGCTCCCCCATCCCGCCGGTGCTGGAGGGCATGACCGTGCTCGACCTCGGCTGCGGCACGGGACGCGATGCCTATATCCTCTCCAGACTGGTCGGGGAAACCGGCCATGTGATCGGCGTGGACATGACCGACGAACAGCTGGAAACCGCCCGCAAACATATCAGCCACCACACGGAAAAGTTCGGTTATTCCAGGACCAATATCGAATTCCGCCAGGGCTACATCGAGGATCTGAATGCCATCGGCATCGCCGACGACTCGGTGGATATCGTGGTCTCCAACTGTGTGATCAATCTCTCGCCGGACAAGCCATCCGTGTTCCGCGAGATCTTCCGTGTCCTGAAGCCCGGCGGCGAGCTGTACTTCTCCGATATCTTCGCCGACCGGCGCATTGCCGAAGAACTGCGCGACGACCCGGTGCTGCACGGCGAATGCTTAAGCGGTGCGATGTACATCGAGGATTTTCGCCGCCTGCTGAACCGCGTCGGCTGCCCGGACTACCGGCAGACCTCCGAAGCCGCGGTCACCATCGACAACCCGCAGATCGAGGCACGCATCGGCTTCGCGCGTTTTTCCTCCATCACCGTGCGCGCCTTCAAGCTCGCTGCACTGGAAGACCTTTGCGAGGACTTCGGGCAAACGGCCACCTACAACGGTGGTATCGAAGGCCACCCGCACCATTTCGATCTGGACGACCACCACCGCTTTTTCACCGGCAAGCCGATGCTGGTGTGCGGCAACACCGCCGCGATGCTGCAGGAAACAAGGTTCGGCAGGCACTTCACCGTCACAGGCGACCGCAGCACCCATTTCGGTCCCTTCGATTGCGAACCGGCAGCAAAGACCGGGGCCACTTCAGGCGCATGCTGTTAACGGGACAGTTAAAGCCGTGATCTGACCAGTTTCCGGGCGATTTGCTGGGCGAGAAAGTCCAGTCGTTTATTCATCGATAAAGTGCCGTACATGCCGCCGCTTTGCAGCCGGGTTGAAAGCGAATCGGATGCAAACACATCTCCGTTTCTGGCAAGCGTGACAGTCACACTCAGTTCGTCATTTCCGGCGACAAAGGAGAGGAGCAGTTGCGCGACGGTTCTTCGCAGACGCAGGTGGGTGATCTCCACATGCAACTCGATGCCGTCGCCATCCGACATTCGCCCGCTTTCAAGCAGATACCTTCGGGTTTCGGACTCCACGGCTGCCTCAAGGTGCGCGTAGATATCATCCGACAACACGGAGACGACGATCTTCTCGCCACCTGCCTGAATCGCCTGGACCAGCAGCGACTGTTCATTGCCCTCCTGTCCCGATTCGATGCTCCGGGGAATATGTGAGACCGTGATCTCCGAGACAACATCGGTATTGGCCAACAGGTGAAGAGGCTTGCTTGACTCGTCACTTTGCGGGCCCTGACGTGGCCCGCACCCCGGAAGCAGGAGCAGAATGATCAGCATGGAAGTGATCGACAAGAAAGGAACAAGCTTCATAGCATCCTGTTTAAAGCACATCCGCACATCCTCCACATCGCCGGGCATTAAACCTGAATCAGTGAGCGGGTAACCCACACCTCTCAGGGTTGTCGCGCCAAGTCATTTTCGCGAGAAGTTTAGAGCCTGAATCC
>PEWE01000005.1:0-40725 GCA_002779605.1 Zetaproteobacteria bacterium CG06_land_8_20_14_3_00_59_53
TCAAGGTCATCAAACGCATGGCCTATGGGTTCCGCGATAACGAATACTTCTTCCTCAAAATCAAAGCCGCCTTTCCCGGACTTCCGCGATGAACCTAAAAAAAGGCCGCAGCGATGCGCAATCGCTGCGGCCCCGGGGGTCTTGCGTGGCCTTAGCGTTGCTGCCTGTTGCGCAGGGCGGCGATGCGGGCCTCGGTCGAGGGATGGCTGGCGAAAAGCCCTGCCATGCCACCGTGGATCTTCATCGTGGCCAGTGCATCCTGCGGGGCAAGCCCGCCGGACTGCTGTTCCTCGACAGATTCCGTGCGCTGTGCGATGGCCTCGATCTTCTGCAGGGCCCGGATCATCGGGTCGGCTCCGAAGTGCTTTGCGGCATGCGCGTCGGCGCGGAACTCGCGACGCCTTGAATGCCACATCACCACGATCATGGCGAGAATCGAGAATAGAATCTGCAGCACCATGTTGACGATGAAATACACCAGAAAGTTCGGCTCGCCATCACGCGAACCGGCGCTGGCGGCGATACGCGCAATCATGCCTGCGAGGAAGTAAACGAAGGTGTTCATCAGCCCCTGCAACAAGGTGGTGGCAACCATATCACCGTTGCTCACATGCCCCATCTCGTGCGCCAGCACTGCCTGTACCTCGTCGTCACGCAGGCTGTTCACCAGGCCGGAAGATACAGCGACCATCGAGTGGTTGCTGCCCGGACCCGTGGCAAAGGCGTTCGGGGTCTCATCCCAGTACACCCAGACCTCGGGCATTTTCACGCCGTCACGCCGGGCAAGTTCCGCCACGGTGTTGTACACCAGTTTTTCCTTGGGGGTGACAGGATCGGTGACCTGCTGCATCTGGTACATGCGTTTGGCCATCGGCTTGGACATCAGCAGCGAGATGAATGCGCCACCGAAACCGAACACCATGGCCCAGGCGAACTGCATCGAGGTGATACTGCCGCGCAGATCGATGCCGAAGGCCGGCAGCACAAAGCCGATCAGGATGTTGCCGGTGATCATCAGGGTGAGAAACACCAGCAGGTTGGTCAGGATGAGCATGAAGATGCCCTTGAATGCACGCATTGGATTGCCTCCGTGTTGAATGGATGTTGCTAAAAGGATGTATGGGGTCGGAAAAGCGGTGTTTCAAGCAATATGGTGAGCCTTTCTCCCCTTGTCGGTATCGTGTTCAGGCGACGGATTATCCGCCAAACCTTGAAAACATGGCAATGGTTCATTATAAAAGGTGAATGACAGATGAAGTGCACGTTCCCGACGACATAACTGATGAAACATTGATGGAGCAGGTGCAGCACTCCGGCCTTGTGGTGGCCAGAGAGGTGTTGCCGCCGCTGCTCAGTATCCTGCCGCTTTCCAACCGACCGCTGTTTCCCGGGCTGATCGTGCCGCTGGTCTATGAAGGCGACGAGATGATCAAGGTGTTCCGCCGTATCGCCGAAGCCAAGGAGGAGTATGTCGGCCTGATTCTTGTGCGCGACGAGGAGGCGCCGTTCACCACGAAGAATCTCTATGAGGTCGGCGTGGCCGCCAAGGTGGTCAAGGCGGTGGAGCTTCCCGGACACGGTCTGCATATCGTCGTGGAGTGCATGGAGCGCTTCCGCGTGCGCGAGTTCACCACCGCCCCGCCGCATATCCGGGCGCGGGTGCAGTATCACACGGAAACCAGCTACAGCGATAATGTCGAGCTGAAGGCCTATACGGTCGCCATCATCAATACCATCAAGGAGATGCTCAAGCACAATCCGCTGCACGAAGAGGAGTTGCGCCTGTTCCTCTCCCGCTTCGGGCTGGACGAGCCGAACCATCTGGCCGATTTTGCCGCCAGCATGACCACGGCGGGAAGGACGGAATTGCAGGATGTGCTGGAGACCTATCCGATCTTCGACCGCATGAAGAAGGTGATGAGTCTGCTCAATCGCGAGCTGAATGTGAGCAAGATCCAGAACCGCATCCGCAGCAATATCGAGGAGCGCATCTCCGAGCAGCAGCGCAAGTATTTCCTCAACGAGCAGTTGCACGAGATCCAGAAAGAACTGGGCATGGAGGAGGAGGCCAGCGATCAGGAGATCCGGCGGCTGCTGGACCGTGCCAAAAAGCTGAAATTCTCCGATGAGGCGGCAGAGGTTTTCGACGAGGAGTTGCGCAAGCTGTCCATGCTCGATGAAAGCTCGCCGGAATTCGGCGTGGCACGTAATTATCTCGACTGGCTCACGGCTCTGCCATGGGGCCGCTTCGGGCGTGATCGCTACAATCTGAATCGTGCTTCAGCTGCGCTGGACAAGGATCACTCCGGCCTGTCGGATGTGAAACAGCGCGTCCTCGAGTTCATCGCCATCGGCGGGCGCAAGCAGGAGGTGGGCGGTTCGATCATCCTGTTCGTCGGCCCCCCGGGTGTGGGCAAGACCAGTATCGGCAAGGCGATCGCCAAGGCCGTGAACCGGCCGTTCTATCGTTTCTCGGTCGGCGGTATGCGCGACGAGGCGGAGATCAAGGGGCACCGGCGCACCTATATCGGCGCCATGCCCGGCAAGATCATTCAGGCTTTAAAGCAATTGAAGACAGCCAACCCGGTGATCATGATCGATGAGGTGGACAAGATCGGCAACGATTTCCGCGGCGATCCGGCCTCGGCCCTGCTTGAGGTGCTCGATCCGGAACAGAACAGCAGCTTCCTTGATCACTATATGGATGTGCGATTCGATCTGTCGCGGGTGCTGTTTCTGCTCACCGCCAACCAGCTGGATACCGTGCCGCCGCCGTTGCTGGATCGTGCCGAGATCATCCGTCTGCCGGGCTATGTCGCCGATGAGAAGGTGGAGATCGCCCGCAAACACCTCTGGCCGAGGCTGCTCAGGGAGAACGGTCTCACGCGCGGCGATATCAGTCTGGCACCGGCCGCTCTGCGGCATCTGGTCGAAGACTATGCGCGTGAGCCGGGTGTGCGGCATCTGGAGCAGTTGCTGAAAAAGATCCAGCGCAAGGCCGCCATGCAGCTGGCGCAACAGGATGAGTTTGAGGAGAAGCAGGCCGGGGCTGTAGCGGTACCGCTTGTCATCAACACCCGCAATCTCGACGAGTTCGCCGGCAAGGCGAAATACCGCGACAAGAAGCAGCACTGCGGCGTGGGTATGGCAACGGGTCTGGCATGGACGGCGATGGGTGGAGTGACGCTCGACCTAGAGGCGGCCCGTGTGCATGAGGACCGGCGCGGTCTGAAGCTCACCGGGCAGTTGGGCAAGGTGATGCAGGAATCCGCCGAGATCGCCTATTCCTACATCACCGCGCACCTGAAACGCTACGGCGCGACGCCGGAGTATTTCGACAAGGCCTTCGTGCATCTGCATGTGCCGGAGGGGGCGGTGCCCAAGGACGGGCCGTCCGCCGGCATCAGCATGGCCACCGCACTGCTGTCGCTGGCGCTGGGCAAGGCCCCGAAGGCCATGGCGATGACCGGGGAGCTGACCCTGACCGGCGAGGTGCTGCCCATCGGGGGAGAGCGGGAAAAGCTGCTTGCGGCCAAACGACTTGGCATCAATGAGGTCATCCTGCCGGAAGGCAACCGCGTGGATGTCGAGGAGTTGTCAGCGAAGGTGGTCGAGGGTGTGCGCATCCATTATGTGAAGCATTTCGACGAGGTGGTGGCTTTGATGTTCGGCATCCGGCCTAAACTGAAACGCAAGACAAAGAAATCCGGCAAGCTGTGATTCGCCGGGGAGATGCGGCCATCAGCCCGGCAGTTCAGGTTTTGGGAGCCGCTCTCTCGCCCAGTTGATGCCTTCTTTCAGGACTTTTGCGGGGTTGCCACCGATCACTATTCCCGGTTCTTCGAAGGCATTTGTCACCACAGCGCCAGCTGCGATAACCGAGTCTGATGCAATACAGGTACCCTTGAGAATCAGGCAGTGGGCGCCCACCCATACGTGGTCGGCTATGTGAATGTCCTGCCCGTAGTTCAGTCTTTCTCCTGTTCCTGCTGAGACAATCGAATGCGAATCACCTGTTCTGACATCGATGTCGTATGCGAACATGCACCGCTCGCCGATTTCGATGCGGGTGCCGGATTCCGGCAGAGCCAGGCTGACTTTTTCGAAGCTTGAAAACTCACCGATTACCAGCTCGCAATCGTTATCGTCAATCCAGATCGAGGAGCTGGGTCCGAAACGGCAATGTTCGCCGATGCTCACCCGGTTGTTGTTCCCCCTGATGTAAAAGGTAAGGCCGTTCAGTCGGCAGTCATCGGCAATGCTGATGCGATTCTGGTTGCCGGCGATGTCGAATAAGACACGCGAAAGAAAGCCGTTTTTATAAGTGATCGAATTATTTTTTCCGGCGATACGCTTGCTGATGCTCCGTGTATGCAGCCTGCCTGTCGCCCTGCGTAGCAAGTTCGCCGCAGCAGGGGAGCGTTCCTCGATCACCTGAAATAACATCTTGATTCTATTTCTCAAGCCGGCTCCCCGCATATCGCTGTTGAATCATGATGCCTGTCGCTGGGAATATACTGCCGGATCTTGGCAAGGTAAAACCCGTATTCTGGTCATTGCGTCAGGCAAGGCAGCGTAATCTGTATTTGCAGCCCGCCACCCGGAGCATGTGCTGCGCGAATATGCCCACCGTGAAGTTCGAGCACGCTGCGGGCGATGGCCAGTCCAAGCCCATAACCGCCGCCGGAACGGGTGCGTGCCTCTTCGGCGCGGAAGAACGGTTCGAAGATGCGTTCCAGTGCTTTGTCGGGTACGCCGGATCCATGGTCGCGCACGCATGTTTCCATACCCTTGTCGGTTTTCCGCATGCCGATTTCCACAGCTGTACCGTTTGCTGTGTGGCGCACGGCATTGCGCAGCACATTGTCCAGCGCGCGCTGTAGCCACAGACGGTCACCGCGCATGCGGCAGCCTTCGATGATGTCCGATTCAACCCGTTTGCCTGCGGCCTCGGCTTCGAAGGATGCATCGGCGATCACCTCTTCAAGCAGGGCGCTGAAGTCGAGCTCCTGCATGTCCGCCTGGATCGCTCCCTGCTCGAAGCGGGCCAGACTCAATACCTCGCCGATCAGTTCGTTCAGGCGCTCCGCCTCGCGCCCGATACGGCTCAGATCCTCCTGTGCAGCTTCGCCTGCCATATCGCGGGCCAGTTCAAGTGCCACGGTGAGTCGGGCCAGCGGTGAGCGCAGTTCGTGCGATACGTCGCGCAGCAACTGCTTGTGGCTACTCATCAGTGTCTGTAATTGCAGCGCCATCGCATCGAAGCTGCGAGCCATCTCGCCCAGTTCGTCGCCGCGCGCGGCCAGTGCTTGCGGGGTTCGCGTATCCATGCGGCCGCTGCCGAGCTGCGAGGCGCTCAGTTGCAACTGGCGGATCGGGCGGGTGAATATGCGGCTGAGCATCCAGCTGACCAGCAGCACAAGACTTAAGGCCAGCAGCAACTGGAAGATCAGCGTGGCCTGACGATTATCCTGCATCGCATCGGGCGCAATCAGGCTGCTGGCGACCCAGTAGTACTGTCCGCGTACAGTGCTCACCGGCACAATGGCAAACATATGCGGCGGGCGGACCTGCTTAATAGCAGTGTTTGTACGCATGGTTGTTTCGATCTGCGCCGACAAGGCCTGCGGAACCCTCCGGCCGATGACGTTCATGCCTTGGCTATCCAGCAGAAAGCCGCGGAAGTGCTGTTGCTGCATATTGCGTTGCAGCCAGCGGCGCAGGGCATCCGGACCTTCCTCGGCATATAGATTGGCCGCCGTGTCGGCATAGCCGGCAAGCTGATTCAGGCGCTGCTCAGTCTGCTGGGTTTGCAGCATCCAGCGCTGGCTGAACCACGAAGATGCAGCGGCAATACCCAGCAGGCTAAGCAGCAGGGCGAGGAACAGTTTCCAGAATAACTTCATGGGGGCCCGGGGAGCTTAGTCGAAAGCCGGCATTAATCGAGGGCCAACAGCCAGCCGACGCCGCGCACTGTTTTGATGCGGGGTTCGCCGTTGCCCAGTGGTGATAGCTTCTTCCGGATGCGGCCGATATGCACATCCAGCGTGCGATCGAAGGGGCCGTGGCGTTTACCGAGTGCCTGTTCGGTGAGGGCATCCTTCTCCACCACCTCGCCTGCATGGCGGAGCAGCACACCGAGGATATTGTATTCGCTGCTGGTCAGCATGATCTCTTCGCCGTTCTCAAGGATGCGGCGCGATTGCGGATGCCATTCGAAAGTGGCGATCATCTTCATCTGCGGAGCCTCGGCGGCCTTCTCATCGACCCGTCCGCCCTCGGCGCGGCGCAGCACGGCGCGGATGCGCGCGGCCAGTTCGCGCGGATTGCAGGGTTTGGGGATGTAATCGTCGGCTCCCAGTTCCAGACCGATGATGCGGTCCATCTCCTCGCCGCGCGCGGTCAGCATGATCACAGGCAATTGCGAAAAGCTTCTGAGTTCGCGCAACACATCCATACCGTTCTTGCCCGGCATCATCACATCGATGACCGCCAGATCGAAGCTCTCTGCGAGCATGCGCTCAAGGCCAGATGCCCCGTCGGATGCGCTGTCCACGTTGAAGCCTTCATGCGCAAGGAAGCGTCGCATCAGGTCGGTGAGTTCGGTATCGTCGTCGATCAACAGGATGTTCATGGCCTCATCCTGCCATGAAATATATATCGGGAAACAGCGCCGGGGCTTTGCTGGCGAAGGTTTTACATATTCGTTACAATCATTTTCCATTTGCTTGCATAGCCGCCGCACTTGTTTGCTGCGCGGCTGACATAGTTCGTGTTGTACGGCATGGGTGCCGATCTGATTCACAGGAGATGGAAATGAAGAAATCAATGATTGCAGCAGGCTTGCTTATTGCCACAGCACTGGCCGTTCCCGCTATGGCGTGCCCGGGCGGTGGCCAGTGCGGCGGTCCGGGCGCCAACCAGGAAAGCAGGCAGCAGATGATGCAGCAGCGTATGGCCGATGAGCTGAATCTGAGCGATACGCAGAAGGCGCAGTTCAAGAAGGTGCATGAGGATGCACGTCCGACCATGCAGGCCATGCGTGATGCCATGCGGGCCAACCGTGATGCCATGCAGAAGCTCGATCCGGCAGCTTCGGATTACAGCGCACAGGTTGATAAACTGGCCGCCGAGAAGGGTGCATTGGTCGAGGGGATGATGAAGGAGCGTGGCAGATTGCAGGCCGAGATCGCCGCTATCCTGACCCCTGAGCAGCGTGCCAAGCACGCCGAGCTGCGCAAGGCCCGTCAGGGCAAGTGGAAAGACAGGAAGGACGAGCGTCGCGGTGACCGTCCGGGGCGTGGAGACGGTCCGGGCAACGGCCCGCGCGGCATGGGTATGTAACATTCCATCTCACCATGTCTGACTTGACGCCTGCCGGGCCTCCCTCCGGCAGGCGTTTTGTTTATTACTTCCTTCGATTCTCCGGCGTAGGCTGCGGCGATGCCCATCATGACCCTCAACCACATCAGCAAGGCCTTCGGAGCGCAGGTGCTGCTCGACGACATCTCGTTCTCCATCACGCGCGGTGTGCGCCTCGGCCTGATCGGGCGCAACGGCGAGGGTAAATCCACGCTGCTGAAGATCATGGCCGGACAGGTGGAATGCGATGCGGGGGAAGTGACTCTGCGCGGCAACGCGCGCGTCGCCTACCTGCCTCAGGCCCCGCATTTCGATGCCGGCGAGACGGTGTTCCAGGTGGTGGCCGGTGGTCTGGGCGAGGTGGCGCGGGCACTGGACGATTATCACGATGCCCTGCACGCGTTGCAGCACGACAGCTCGGCACAGGCCTTGAAGCGGCTGGATGAATTGCAGGCGGAGCTTGAGCGAAGCGGGGCATGGCAGTTCCATGCACGCATCGAAACAGCGATCTCCAAACTGAAACTGGACCCCGACCGCGATGTCGGCGAGCTCTCCGGCGGCTGGTTGCGCAGGGTGGCGGTGGCGCGCGCGGTGGTGGCCGAGCCCGATGTGCTGCTGCTCGACGAGCCGACCAACCATCTGGATGTGGCCTCCATCGAGTGGTTGGAGGATTTTGTCGCAACCTTTCCGGGCGCTGTTGTGTTCATCACCCATGACCGCTATTTCCTTGATGCCGTGGCCGAGGAGATCGTCGAGCTTGATCGCGGGCATCTTGCGCATTTCCCCTGTTCCTATGCCGAGTATCTGGAGAAGAAGGCCGAGATGCTGGCCATCGAGGAAACCCAGCATCGCAAGTTCGACAAGGTGCTGGCCAACGAGGAGCGCTGGATCCGCCAGGGCATTCCGGCACGGCGCACAAGGAACGAAGGGCGGGTGCGCGGACTTGAGGAGCTGCGCAGGCAGAGATCGGCACGGCGTATGCGCGGCGGGGATGTGGACCTGCGTGTGGCCACAGGTGTGAAGCCCGGCAAGATGCTGATGGAGGCCATCGAGGTGAGCCATGCCTTCGGCGACACCTGTATCGTGAAGGACTTCAGTCACAAGATCATGGCCGGAGACCGGGTCGGCCTGATCGGTCCGAACGGTATCGGCAAGACGACCCTGTTGCGCATCATGCTCGGCGAGATGACGCCGGATGAGGGGCGGGTGCGGCATGGTGTGCGTCTGGCGCCGGCCTTCCTCACCCAGATGCGCGAGCTTGATCCCGCACATAAGATCAAGGACATCCTGCTGCCGCTGGGCGGTCAGTATGTGCATGTCGGCGGACATGAGCCGCGGCATGTGGTCAGCTATCTGCAGGACTTTCTGTTCGATAAGGAGCGACTGAATGCCCCGGTTTCCGCCCTCTCCGGCGGCGAGCGCGGGCGGCTGATGCTAGCGAAATTATTGCTCGAACCGGCCAACCTGCTGGTGCTCGACGAGCCGACCAACGATCTGGATATCGGCACGCTGGCCATGCTGGAGCTGGCGCTGGCCAAGTATGAGGGCACGGTGATTCTGGTATCGCATGACCGCGCCTTCATGGATCGAGTCGCCAACCGTGTGCTGGCTTTCGAGGGCGACGGGCGGATCGTGCCGGTGGAGGGTGGCTATTCGGATTACGCCGCATGGCGCCAGACGCAGGCCGAAAAGGCCGCACTGCAAGCCTCCGAACAGAGGGCGCGCAAGCCGGACGCGGCTGTGGTAAAGCCGGTGAAAAAGGCCAACAAGCTGAGCTACAACGAACAGCGCGAGCTCGATGCCCTGCCTGCATTGATTGAAAATCTGGAAGAGGAGAAATCCGCCATCGAGGCACGTTTCTGCGATGTTGATTGTTTTTCCAGCGATCCGGCTGCCTTCCAGAGGGACCAGCAGCGGCTTGGCGACATCGAGCAGGAACTGGCCGCCAGCTATGCGCGCTGGGAGGATCTGGAAGGCAAACAGGAGGCCCTGTCGGCATGAATGAATGGTGGGAAAAGCCGCTGGATAGCTTGTCGGCTGAAGAATGGGAGCAGCTTTGCGACGGCTGTGGTCTGTGCTGCATGCATAAATTCGAGGATGAAGATAGCGGCGAAATACTCTATACCGACGTTGCCTGCCGCCTGTTCGATGGCAATACCTGCCGCTGCAGGGATTATGCGAAAAGAAGCGAGCTGGTTCCGGATTGTATCCGGATACGCCATTTCACTGCAGAACAGTTTGCATGGCTTCCGAAAACCTGCGCCTACCGGCTGCGCTTCGAGGAACAGCCGTTGTTCGACTGGCATCCGCTGCTTTCCGGCCATGCGGATTCGGTGCATGCGGCGGGGATTTCGATGCAGGGAAGATGTGTGTCCGAAAGCGAGGTGGATGAAGACGATCTGCCGCTGCATATCATCGACCCCTCCGACGGGTAGTCAATTCAACCCGCCACAGAGTCACGAAGACACAAAGAAATTCAATTTTTTTGGTGATGTTTAGCCGTTGTTTGTGACTTCGTGTCTTTGTGGTGAATGCCTGCCTCTTTTGGCATGATTCGCCCTTCTGAAATCAGGGATTAACGGAGTATCTATATGGAAAGCAAGATCGTCGTCGCAGCGCTTTATCATTTCGCCAGGCTGGAGAATTTCCGCGAGATGCGCGGCACACTGCAACAGGTGTGCGACGAGGCCGGCATCAAGGGCTCGCTGCTGCTGGCGCGCGAGGGCATCAACGGCACCGTGGCTGGATCGCGCGAAGGTATTGATGCGTTGCTCGTCTATCTGCGTGCCGATGCCCGGCTGGCCGAGCTGAATCATAAGGAATCGTATGCGGTCGCCATGCCGTTCTACCGCATGAAGGTGAAGCTGAAGAAGGAGATCGTGACTCTCGGTGCGCCCGAGGCCGATCCGAACGTGTGTGTCGGGCAGTATGTCGAGCCGCAGGACTGGAATGCGCTGATCTCCGATCCGGATGTGCTGCTGCTGGATACGCGCAACGACTACGAATACGAGGTGGGCACGTTCAAGGGTGCGGTGAATCCGGATACCAGGACCTTCCGCGAGTTCCCCGATTTTGTGAACAGCCATTATAAGCCCGAACAGCACAAGCGTGTGGCGATGTTCTGCACCGGCGGCATCCGCTGCGAGAAGGCCTCGGCGTGGATGCTGCAACACGGCTTCGAGTCGGTTTATCATTTGAAGGGCGGCATCCTGAAGTATCTGGAACTGGTGCCGGAAGAGGAGAGTCTGTGGCAGGGCGAGTGCTTTGTGTTCGACGAGCGGGTGAGCGTGGGGCATGGGCTGAAGCCGGGCGACTATGTGCCCTGCCGCGGTTGCCGTTATCCCCTGACCCCTGCCGAACGGCAGGCGCCCGAGTTTGAAGAGGGTGTGAGTTGCGCGCACTGCATTGCCGGGCTGAGCGAGGAAAAGAAGGCCCGCTTGCGCGAGCGGCAGAAGCAGACGGAACTGGCCGAAGCGAAGCACCGCGAGCATATCGGCATGAATCTCGCGGCGCAGCGCCGCGCCAAGCTGGAAGAGAAGCGCAAGGCGGGTATCAAGCCGCCGCGTTACCTGCGCGAACTGGCCTGACGGCCAGTCCGTTCACCCGGTGTTCCGGGTTGAGTGCCCTCAGAGGTCGGCGGCGGTGAGGGTAGCGAAGGTGTCGCGCAGACCGGCGCGGCGGCCGAGCCACAGACGGGTAAGAAAGAAGGACACGGCCTTCAGTTTGATCAGCACCAGCAACATGGCCACGCTGGACAGGCCCATCATCCACAGCGCTCCGGAAAGTCCCTTGTCCACCAGCATGGCATAGGTGAAGAAGTAGGTGCACATGGTCAGCGCGAAGATGGTGCCGATGGTCACCGCGACGTTTTCCTGAACCTTCTTGATGTGTGCGATGCTTTCTGCGCGCTGTGTGTTGCTCATGCGTAATCTCCTGTGTCCGGTTGGCGGCGATGCTATCCGTTGGGCCGGCAACATCCAATTGATGCAGTTAATATCAGCTGAATTTATGCGCTATCTGCGCGACGGAAGCGGTGCAGCCAGACCAGCGCATCCTCGTTCCAGCTCATGCCCTTGTGCATGGCGAGAATCAGATCGCGGTAGGCTTCAAGACTTGCATAGCCTTCGGCTTTCGCACCGGCTTCGCCCATGTCGCCGAGCCGCTGGCGCACAAGCGCGGTGCAGATGAAGGGTACGCTCTGCAACTCGAAGGTTTCGCCCGGATAGGCATAGATGCCGTCGCGGCGCTGCTCGGTCTTTTCACCCCTGATTGCGGCTTCGACAAGGCGCGGGTGACGCACCAGGCGGTCGATGCTGCAGGTCTTTTCAGGGTAGGTGTCGGCGGTTGAATTCATGGGCATACTATCGGCACAAGAGGCATGCTATGCAATGCATGCTCGCATGGAGCAGGGGGTTTACATGAAAACATGGATGAATCGGGCAATGCTCGCTCTGCTGGCCTTGTCGGTCTGGGGGGCTACTTTGCAACCCGCAGATGCAGCGGTGCAGGGCAGGGAGATCGTCTATCAGGTGGACGGACAGAAGTTCACCGGCTTCGTGGCCTATGACGATGCCATCAAGGGTGTACGGCCGGGTGTGCTGGTGCTGCACGAATGGTGGGGACACAACCCCTATGCGCGGCATCGTGCCGAGATGCTGGCTGGTCTGGGCTACACGGCCTTCGCGCTGGATATGTATGGCAGCGGCAAGCAGGCCCGGCATCCCGATGATGCGATGAAATTCATGCAGGCGGCGACCGCCGATCAGGGGAAGCTTGAGCAGCGCTTTATGGCGGCACTGAAGATCCTGCAAGCCCAGATGGGTGTCGATCCCTACCGCATCGCGGCCATCGGTTACTGCATGGGCGGGGGCATCGCGATGAATATGGCGCGCGCCGGCATGCCGCTGAAGGCCGTCGCGGTATTCCATGGCTCGCTGGGCACGCAACACCCCGTCAAGTCCGGACAGATCAAGGGCGAGATCGCCATATTCACCGGAGCCGCCGATCCCTTTGTGCCGGCTGAACGGGTGAGTGCTTTCGAGCAGGAGATGCAAGCTGCCGGCGTGAGATATACGCTGACTTCCTATCCCGGCGCGAAGCACAGCTTCACCAATCCGGATGCCGACGGGTTCGCTGCGCGCTTCGGCATGCCGCTGGCCTACGATGCAGCTGCCGATGCGGACTCGTGGAAACGGATGCAGGAGATGTTTCATCGCGTACTGGGTGGCGGCCGATAAAGCGGGGCGCGATTCCATCAAGCAAACGGGAGCCATCCGGCTCCCGTTTTTATTGCAAGGCTTGCGACGGATGCTGTCTTAAAACGGCCACCAGGCTTTCTGTGTGGTCATCGGTGTGCTTTGATCGACATCCGTCGTGTCCCCGCTTGCAGCCTGCGGTTCGGTTTTGCCTGACTCCGGTGCTGCTTGTGCGGTATGGTCGGATGGGGTCGGGGCCTGCATCGGTGTGGTTTGATCGAAGGCCGGATTTTCAATGCCCTGACTGCTGATCTCCGGCGATGTTGGTGTGGCGTTCGCCTGTGCGGCGATGAAGAGTGTCAGTATTGCAGCAAGCCATGTGTGTTTCATGTGGACCCCCCTGAACTGTTGGGGCTCATACTGAACAGTTTATCAAGCAGACCGGTGTGATATTCCTCACCGGGGAAAGATCAACTCAGGCATCGTGCCTGACAAGCCCGACCCAATGCAGGGGTTCTTCATCCGGTCGTGTCAGGGAATCCAGCCATATCTCCCATAGCCGGATATACGCACCCTCGGAAACGCTGTCGAAATCGTTGTGTCCGCCGTCCAGCGCACCGCGCAGCTTGCTTCCTTTGTAGGCTTCGAACAGCTGCTCCGGCATCCATTGCGGGATGAGTTCGTCCTGTTTTGCGCTGATCAGCAGCAGCGGAACCTGCATGCTGGCAAGGGGGGCCTGTGTGTCGAAGCGTTCCCTGACGAACCAGCGTAGCGGCAGCCATGGGTATTTTTCGCTCGACATGTCCGGAATGCTGGTGAACGGTACCTCCAGGACCACCCCTGCCGGGTTTACCTCGCCGGCCAGTCGTGCCGCCACCGGCGTTCCCAGGCTCCGGCCGGCGATGATGATGCGCTCCGGGGCGATGCCGAAAGTGTCCGTCAGCAGCTTCCAGGCGGTCATCGCGTCGATGTGCAGGCCTGCCTCGCTGGGCGTGCCCTGACTGTCGCCGAAGCCGCGGTAATCGAAGGCGAACACCGACAGACCCATATCGTGCCAGCGGCGGTATTCATCAAGGCGGTGACTGATATTGCCTGCATTGCCATGCAGGCTGAGAACCACGAAGCGCGCGTCGCGTTGCGGCATATACCAGCCGTACAGCTCGATGCCGTCCGGGGTTTTGACGCGTTGTACGGAGAAGGGCAGGCCAGTCGTGCGCGGCGACTGCACCATGTCCCGGTCGGGGTAATAGATATAGTCCGCCTCATGGCTGATCATGTATGCCACAGTCCCGCCGATGGCGAGGGCAAGGATCAGCAAAAGGCGCAGCAGGAATCTCATGCCGCAAGCCTAGCGGCAAAAAAGCGCTCTGTACGCAGGCAGATGAACCGCCGGCGATCAGGCCATAGCGGACTCAGGCGGCCATGCGGTGATGCTTGGCCTCGCGCACCAGTTCGGCAGGCACCTTGAGCAGGGCGGACAGCCGGCTGATGTAGCGTTCCTCGTAGAAGTCGATGCGTCCATCGGCCTCGGCGATGCGCCAGATGTCGCTGAGCAAGGCGGCCACTTCGAGCCTGTCGTAGCTGCGATGGATCTGCGCGGCCAGTTCCTCGAAGCCCGGTCCCTGACCGTTGAGCTCGACGGCCTTGAGAAACAGCGCCTCGGCCTCGTCTTCATACAGCGAGAAGCGCTTGCGCAGCAGGCGGATGACCTCGTCGTGCTCGGCTTTTTCCAGTTTGTCGTCCATATGCATCATGCTGACCATCAGTTGTGTGACGGTCAGCTCAAGTCCCTGATTGTGTTGCCGGGGCTCCTCGCCCTGATGCCACCAGCGCTTGAGAAATTGCAGCATAAGCCACCTCCTTGTAGACAATATCGCGGCATATGCCGCAAAGACCCGTGACAGGCATGGTCCTTCCCTGTCTATCGGTGGAATGTTTGTGGAGTTGAGGATGAATTTCCTGTCTGCGATATCGCCATGGGAATAGATGGCTAGATGATGGAATAAGGCGTACCGTGCTCTCAGACCGGCCGCGTGAAGAGCAGGCCGGTGCCCGATGACGAATCCTCTTCACAAGCATGGCAGGCAAGCCGTGCTTTCCAAATACACTGTCAGGCCATGGATGCATCTTGCCCGGCCCGACCAACGGATTCATCAGGAGCAAAAACCATGAGCCACGAACAGAAGAGCAACAGGGAAGGCAAGAAGAAAGCGGCATTGACGCCGAAAGAGAAAAAGGCCGCCAAAAAGGCCAAGCACGAATCCAAGGCCATCCTGGGCAACGCCGCGACTTGAGTCCGGGTTGCCGTGAAGTAAAACAAAAGGGAGCCCGCGGGCTCCCTTTTCATTGGCTGAACGGCTGCCTTATTGCTCGCCGATCCATTTCTGCAGGGCCTCGACAATCATGCCGGCCTGCTTGGCGTTGGTGATGTTGAACTTGGAGCGCTGGGCGTATTCGCCGTTGCGCTTCTGGTAGCGGCGGATGGTGTATTTGTCCTCGCCGTAGGATTCGCTTGCACCGTCCCAGTCCTGATAGCGGAAGAGGATGGTCGTCCACGCACCCTTGCTGAGGATCACCTTGTCCATCTGTTTGGTGGTCAGAATGCCGCCTTCTTCGAAATCAATGCTCAGGTCTTCAGGTTTCATGGGTTCCTCAATCTGTTTGGATAGTAAGTTAAAAGGGGGCCGGTCGGCCCCCTTTCCACGAGAGTTGGTTTAGACAATCAACCGCACTTGGAGTCGCCACACTCCAGACAAGTGTTGCAGTTGTCCAGGCGGACGACGGCCATGGCGCCGCATTTGTCGCACATATTGCCCTTGGCGACGGCATCGGCACCCAGTTTGGCGGTGGCTTCGCGGCGCTTGGCTTCAAGCTCCGGGGTGGACAGCTGGCCTTCCATCATGCCGATGGATACCAGATGCGCCTGGATGGTTTCGCCGATCTCGGCAACCATCGAAGGCATGTATTTGCCACCCTTCTTGTAGTAGCCGCCGAGCGGGTCGAACACGGCCTTCAATTCCTCCACCAGGAAGGTGACATCACCGCCCTTGCGGAAGATCGCGGAAATAACGCGGGTCAGCGCCACAATCCACATGAAGTGCTCCATGTTCTTCGAGTTGATGAAGATCTCGAACGGACGGCGATGCTCATCCGGCTTGCCTGAGTTGATCACGATATCGTTGATCGTGATGTACAGCGCATGCTCGGAATGCGGTGTCTTGATCTTGTAGGTGGAGCCTTCAAGCACATCGTCGCGCTCCAAAAGTGGCGCGATATGCGTGACCGTGGCGTCCTCTTTCTTTTCGTCCGGACGCACGACCTCGTAGGCGGTGATCTTCTTCTCAATCTTTGTGCTCATGGTTTCCTCCTGCTGCATCATCGCGCCTGGCGGATGATGCCTGCTGTTCGTATGGCCGGGCCATCAGTTCGCTGATGCCGGCATGGTAAAATTCATTGAATAACTGCTGCATGCGGTACTGAATCTCTTCCTGCTCCGCGGTAATATATTTCGGCACGGCGGCTTTAACCGTTCTTCCTGGCGGGCATGGCCCACAGGTTGATCGGCGGGAAGCGCAGCGCCGGCCAGTTCACCCGGCTAGAACTTGCCATAATAGCCTTCCTTGAGGGCGTCGAAGAGGTTGGCGGCGCTGTGCATCTCGCCGTCGTACTCGATCTCCTCGTTGCCCTTCACCTCGATCACGGTGCCGTCTTCCAGCGTGAAGCGGTACATGGTCTTCTCCAGATCCGCATCCTTGACCAGCACGCCCTGGAAGGCCTCCGGATTGAAGCGGAAGGTGGTGCAACCCTTCAGGCCCTTCTCGTAGGCGTAGAGGTAGATGTCCTTGAAGTCCTCATAGTCAAAATCGGTCGGCACGTTGGCGGTCTTGGAGATCGACGAATCCACCCACTTCTGCGCGGCGGCCTGGATATCCACATGCTGCTTGGGCGTGACCTCGTCGGCGCTGATGAAGTAGTCCGGCAGCTTTTCGTCCTCCTTGTCGGAGAACGGCATGGCCTTCGGGTTGATCAGTTCGCGGTAGGCCAAGAGCTCGAAGGAGAACACATCCACCTTCTCCTTGGACTTCTTGCCCTCGCGGATGACGTTGCGCGCATAGTGATGCGCAAAGGAGGGCTCGATGCCGTTGGAGGCGTTGTTGGCCAGGCTCAACGAGATCGTGCCGGTCGGTGCGATCGAGGAATGGTGGGTGAAGCGGCAGCCGGTTTCCTCAAGCTCTTTCAGCATGGCGGCGTCTTCAGGGTTGCCGGTTTCGGCGAACTTCTTCAGATAGTTCGAGTAGCGCGCCCACAGGATACGGCCCTTGAGTTTATCACCCGCGCGTATGCCGTCCTCAAGCATCTGCGGACGCTTGAGCATCATCTCGGCGGTGACCTCGAACTCCTTGTCCATCACCGGCGCTGCGCCCTTTTCACGGGCCAGTTCGATGCCGGTGGCAAAGCCGGCTCTGGCCATCTCGTAGGATACCTGTTCGGTGAAGGCCAGCGATTCAGGCGAGCCGTACGGGGTGCGCAGCATGGTCAGTGCGCTGCCCAGGCCGAGGAAGCCCATGCCGTGACGGCGCTTGGAAAGGATCTCCTCGCGCTGCTTCTCCAGCGGCAGGCCGTTGATCTCCACCACATTGTCCAGCATGCGGGTGAATACGGCGATCACTTCGCGATACAGGTCCCAGTCGAAATGCGCCTGCTCGGTGAACGGGTGGCTGACGAACTTGGTCAGGTTGATCGATCCCAGCAGGCATGCGCCGTAGGGCGGCAGCGGCTGCTCGCCGCACGGGTTGGTGGCGCGCACATCTTCACACCACCAGTTGTTGTTCATGCTGTTCACTTCGTCGATCAGGATGAAGCCCGGCTCGGCGTAGTCATAGGTGGAGGCCATGATGACATCCCACAGGCGGCGGGCGCGGATGGTTTTATACACACGGCAGGCGGTGCGGCCTTCGTCGTCCTTCAGGTAGCTGTCGTTGCTGCCCGGCCAGTGCTTCCAGACGATGCGGATGGCCTCATCCTCGACCTCGCTGGCATTGGCCGGGAAGATCAGGTCCCAGTCGGCATCGTTTTTCACGGCTGCCATGAAATCGGCGGTGATCAGGCAGGACAGGTTGAACTGGCGCAGACGACCGTCTTCGCGCTTGGCGCGGATGAAGTCCATCACGTCGGGGTGCGAGATGTCGAAGGTGCCCATCTGCGCGCCGCGACGACCGCCGGCGGAGGACACGGTGAAACACATCTTGTCGAAGATATCCATGAAGGACAGCGGGCCTGAGGTATAGGCGCCGGCACCGGACACATAGGCACCCTTCGGGCGCAGCGTGGAGAATTCATAGCCGATGCCGCAGCCGGCTTTCAGGGTGAGGCCTGCTTCGTGCACCATGGAAAGGATGCCGTTCATCGAATCGGGCACCTGACCGGATACCGTGCAGTTGATGGTCGAGGTTGCCGGTTTGTGGGCATTGGCACCGGCATTGGAGGTGATGCGGCCGGCGGGGATGGCGCCGTACTGCAGGGCCCAGGTGAAGCGCTCGTACCAGTGGGCGCGCTTGCTTTCCTCCTCGACATCGGCCAGTGCCCGGGCCACGCGGGTGTAGGTGTCGGCGATGCTATGATCGACAGCGTTGCCGTTCTTGTCCTTCAGGCGGTACTTCTTGTCCCAGATGTCTTCGCTGGCCGGCTGCATCGGAATCTCAGCCGCGGCGTGTTCATGGCGAATCTCCGCGGCGGCTTTGTGAACGGTATTTCCCAATGTGATATCAGCCAGATTCATGGTCGGCTTCCTCCCGAAGTGTTTAATTCTGTTGTTCCCTGTTTACTTGTCTGCTCGTCGTCGGCTGGTGTGCCCGGCACGATGTGCAGCCATCCAAGCCCCTGTTGCGGGTCGCCGGGAGTGCGGCACGGCGACCGGCTGCAAACCTTAATCCACTACATATTGGGAGTCAATGATTTACTCTCCACGAGAGGTGGGGTTTATGTTGCACATTGTATGCACCGCTTATCCACAGCTTATCCCGCCGTGGCCTTCTGCGAAGCTGCGTCAGATGGTTGTTGGAGGGGGGCTTTGCGGCTGCTACGCTTGCGCCCATGGAAGGGACAGTCATGCATAGCAATCAGACAGACGAAGCAGCCGCGGGGCGTACACATTTCGGTTTTGAGACGGTCAGCGGTACGGAGAAGCGTAAGCGCGTGATGGGTGTGTTCTCATCGGTAGCCGGAAAATACGATCTGATGAATGATTTGATGAGTGGCGGTATGCACCGCCTGTGGAAGCGGCGCATGTTTTCGGTTGCTGCCGTGAAAGATGGCTCGCGCGTGCTGGATGTGGCTGCGGGTTCTGGCGATATCGCCATCGGCCTGCTCGGCAAAATGGATTCCAATGGGGGCTCCAAAGGGGGTGTCGGGGGGCGTGTGGTGCTGACCGATCTGAACGGTCCGATGCTGGCCGAGGGCGCGCGCCGCGTGGTGGATCACGGGCTGTTGCCGGGGCGTGCCGATTGCATCCAGTCGGACGGCACAAAGCTGGCCTTTGCCGACAACAGTTTCGATGTGGTGTCCATCGCCTTCGGCATCCGCAACTTTGTGGATATCGAGGCGGGCCTTGCCGAATTCCGCCGCGTGCTCAAGCCCGGCGGGCAGTTCATCTGCCTGGAGTTCTCCCGCCCCGCGCTGCCGCTGCTTGATGTGATCTATGATGCCTATTCATTTAATATGATTCCGCTGATGGGCGAGATGGTCACCGGTGACCGCGCCTCCTATCAGTATCTGGTCGAATCCATCCGTCGTTTTCCCGACCAGAAACGCTTTGCAAAGCTGATCGAGTGGGCAGGTTTCGATCTGGTGCGCTACGAGAATCTGACCGGCGGCGTGGTGGCGCTGCATCGAGGATATAAAATATCATGAGTCTGATGTTTCTTCCCTTTCGTCTGATTCCCGCTGCGGTGCAGGCTGTGGTGCTCAGTACCGTGCTCGATCTGTTCTTTTCGCGGCGCAGCGATCTTGCCGATCTGCTCGATGCGCTGGACGGGCGCGTCTATCTGATCCATGTACGCGATACGGGGACGGATTTTTATATGGGTTTCCGCGCCGGGCGCCCCTGGGTGCATACTTCCTCGTTGCTGGAGCCGGATGTGCGCATCGATGCCACCACCGCGGGTTTCGCCCGTCTGTGTTTTGCCCATGAGGATCCGGACGATCTGGTGTTCCAGCAGGTACTCAAGCTGTCCGGTGATTCCGATTCCATGCTGCGCTTCAAGAAGCTGCTGGCCTCGGCGGACATCGATTGGGAGCGCGAGTTGCGCAACGGCTTCGGGGAATTCTTCGGCAGCCGTGTTGCGCAGGCCGCCAAGGGTCTGATCGCGCTCGAAGGCAAGGCCTCCAATGCTCTGCATGATGCCGTGACCCAGTGTCTGAAGGATATGCAGGTTCCCGACGAAGCCCGACTGGTTGATTGGCAGGCAGGGGTGGAGGACGCCACCCGTCGTCTGGGGCGATTGAAGGGTAGGCTGACCCGGCTGGAGCATAAGGCTGCTGCAGGCGATACCGGCGCAGCCGCATCTGCATCCGGGGGTGATGCCTGATTCAGATGCGTTACGGCGGCGGTACCCTGCGTCAGGGTTGGCGTCTGCTCGTTATCGCCCATCACCTGACCACACACGGTATGGGCGCACTGGCCGTGCGCTTGCATCTGTTCCGTCCTTATGCATGGGTGATGCGTATCTTCATGCGCAGCGAGGTATCGCCGAACTTCGGTGAGCAGCTGCGACTGGTGCTGGAGCGGCTCGGCCCGACCTTTATCAAGTTCGGCCAGATGCTTTCCACGCGTGTCGATCTTCTGCCCATGGATGTGGCGCTGGAGCTGAAGAAGCTGCAGGACGCCGTGCCGCCAGAATCCTTTGCCACGGTGAAGCGCCTGCTGGAGATCGAATTCAAGAGGCCGCTGACTGGTGAGGGAGGCACATTCGCTTCTTTCGAGGAAGAGCCGGTGGCTGCCGCTTCCATCGCGCAGGTGCATTTTGCAGAGCTGGCCGACGGGCGGCGCGTTGCCGTCAAGGTGCGTCGTCCGGGGATCGACCGGGTGATCGATGCCGATCTGTCGCTGCTCGGTCTGCTGGCCAGTCTGTTCGACCGTTACCTGCCGGAATACCGCCGGCTGAAGGCGCCGCAGGTGGTCGAGGAGTTCGGCGACACCATCCGCGGCGAGTTGAATCTGCGTGCCGAGGCGGCACATGCCTCGCGCTTTGCCGAGAATCTGGCCGATGTCGGGGGTGTGTATGTCCCGCAGGTGATCTGGGACTACACGCATAGCGGTGTGCTGACCACCGAGCGCATCTCCGGCATCTCCATTGACGAGGTGGCTGCCTTGCAGGCCGCCGGTCACGACACGCTGGCCCTGTGTCAGCGCGCGGCGACGCTGTTCTTCCATATGGCCTTCGTGGACGGCTATTTCCATGCCGATATGCATCCGGGCAATCTGTTCGTGTCCACCACCGGTGATATCATCATGGTGGATTTCGGTATTGTCGGGCGGCTGGATATGAACAGCCGGCTGTATCTGGCCGAGATGCTGCTGGCCTTCCTCAAGCGCGACTATATCCGTGCCGCCGAGGTGCATCTTGAGGCCGGCTACGTGCCGGACGATACCGATATGTCGGCCTTCGCCGATGCTCTGAGGGAGATCGCCGAGCCTATTTTCAACCGCCCGCTGGCGGATATCTCGCTTGCCGAGCTGCTGTTCTGCATGTTCGCCGTCACAGAGCGTTTCCAGATGGAAACGCAGCCACAGTTGCTGCTGCTGCAGAAAACCATGGTGGTGATCGAAGGTGTGGCGCGTGAACTGGCCGACAAGGCCAATATCTGGGAGCTGGCCAGGCCGCTGGTGACCGACTGGGTGAGCCAGCACCTCGGGCCGGCAGGGCGCCTGCAGCGCGCGGCTGTCCAGACGAGGCATGGCGTCGAGGCATGGCTGAGCCTGCCTTCGCGCATCGACAAGGTGCTTGCCGACCGGGGGGGCAGCATGTTCATGCCGCAGTTTCCCGGCGCGCCCTTGTGGCAGAAGTTGTGTGGTATCGCTCTGTTGAGCGGGGGGA
Source organism: Zetaproteobacteria bacterium CG06_land_8_20_14_3_00_59_53 (assembly GCA_002779605.1). GTDB lineage: Bacteria > Pseudomonadota > Zetaproteobacteria > Mariprofundales > Mariprofundaceae > UBA1543. The sequence continues at coordinate 21,653 of PEWE01000005.1, forward strand.
CAGCAGCATTGTTACATCAGGCTCAGGGGCCGTTGTGGTTGCCGGGCGGGGTGCTTGCTGTGGTGCTTGGAGCGGCTTTGTTGCTCAGGCGTTGAATTGCATCATGGCGGCGCATTTTTTTGCTCCGCTTTGCTTTCGGCCTCGCAAGTTATTAGATTGCGTCGCCGTTACGAATATCAAGTAGTCATTATTTGCCGGTATCGCGCGTATGCACACCGGCTAATCAAGGAGCAGGAAAGCATGAGCCGTAATTTCGTTTTCACCAGTGAGTCCGTATCCGAAGGGCATCCCGATAAGGTCGCCGACCGAATTTCCGATGGCGTGCTGGATGCCATTCTGGCCCAGGACAAGTATGGCCGTGTGGCCTGCGAGACGCTTGTTACCACAGGTATGGCGCTGATCGCCGGCGAGATCACCACCTCGGCCGTGATCGATTACCAGAACGTCGTGCGCAGTGCGATCAAGGAGATCGGCTACAACTCCTCCGCCATGGGCTTCGACTGGGAATCCTGCGCTGTGCTGGTGACCCTCGATAAGCAGTCGGTGGATATCGCGGCCGGTGTGAATGAAGGCGAGGGTCTGGATCTGGATCAGGGAGCTGGCGATCAGGGTCTGATGTTCGGTTTCGCCTCCAATGAAACCGATGTGCTGATGCCGACCCCGATTCATCTGTCGCACAAGCTGGTGGAGAGGCAGGCGGCCGTGCGCAAGTCCGGCGTGCTCGAGTTCCTGCGTCCGGATGCCAAGTCGCAGGTCACCGTGCGTTATGAAGACAGCAAGCCGGTGGCTATCGATGCCGTGGTGCTTTCCACGCAGCACAATCCGGATGTGAGTCACAAAGAGCTTTCCGATGCGATCATGGATGAGGTCATCAAGCCGATCCTCGATCCGACAGGTCTGCTGCATGCCGGTACCGAATACCACATCAATCCGACCGGGCGTTTTGTGATCGGTGGTCCTGTGGGCGATTGTGGCGTGACCGGTCGCAAGATCATCGTCGATACCTACGGCGGCTTCGGTCACCACGGCGGCGGCGCTTTCTCCGGCAAGGACCCGACGAAGGTGGATCGCTCCGCCTGCTACATGATGCGTTATGTGGCCAAGAATATCGTTGCTGCAGGCCTGGCCGATCGCTGTGAGGTGCAGGTTGCCTACGCCATCGGTGTGGCGCGTCCTTTGAGCGTGATGATCAATACCTTCGGTACCGGCAAGGTGGATGAGGCCAAGCTGGCCAAGGCCGTGCGCGAAGTCTTCGACCTGCGTCCGAAGGGTATTGTGCAGACACTCGACCTGCTGCGTCCGATCTATGCCAAGACCGCTGCTTACGGCCATTTCGGTCGCGAGCTTCCGGAGTTCACCTGGGAACGCACCGACAAGGTGGCTGAGCTGAAGGCAGCTATCGGCGCGTAATAAACGCAAATCAACCGCCGAGGGGCGCTGCAACCGGTCATCCGGTCAGGCTCGGCACTTTCACCTGTTTAACGGCGCCCGTTCAATTAAAAACAACTAAATGAACGGAGAGAAGCTATGAGTGCTGTAGAACAGAAGAAGAATGAAAGTATTGTCGCCGATATGTCGCTGGCCCCGTGGGGTCGTAAAGAGCTGGTCATCGCGGAAACCGAGATGCCGGGTCTGATGTCGATCCGCAAGAAATATGCGGTCGAGCAGCCTTTGAAGGGTGCGCGTATCGCAGGCTCCCTGCATATGACCATCCAGACCGGGGTGCTGATCGAAACCCTGACCTCGCTGGGTGCAGAAGTCCGCTGGGCTTCCTGCAACATCTATTCCACCCAGGATCATGCCGCTGCCGCCATCGCTGCTGCCGGCATCCCTGTGTTCGCCTACAAGGGCGAGACGCTGGACGACTACTGGGAGTACACCCATCGCATCATGGAATGGCATGACGGCGGCACGCCGAACATGATCCTGGACGATGGCGGCGATGCCACCCTGCTGGTGATCCTGGGCTCGAAGGCCGAGAAGGATATCTCCGTGCTGAACAATCCGGGCAGCGAGGAAGAGGTCTGCCTGTTCAATGCCATCAAGAAGAAGCTGGCTGTCGATCCGACCTGGTATTCCGTGCGTAAGGCTGCGATCCAGGGTGTGACCGAAGAGACCACCACCGGCGTGCATCGCCTGTACCAGATGCAGGAGAAAGGAGATCTGCCGTTCCCGGCCATCAACGTGAACGATTCCGTGACCAAGTCCAAGTTCGACAACCTGTACGGTTGCCGTGAATCGCTGCTCGACGGCATCAAGCGTGCCACCGATGTGATGATCGCCGGCAAGATCTGCGTGGTGCTCGGCTATGGCGATGTGGGCAAGGGTTGTGCACAGGCCTTCCGCGGCATGGGCGCCACCGTCTGGGTGACCGAGATCGATCCGATCTGCGCGCTGCAGGCTGCGATGGAAGGCTACCGTGTGGTTCGCATGGATGATGCATGCGGCCAGGGTGATATTTTCGTCACCACCACCGGTAACTACCACGTCATCACTCATGACCACATGGCTGCGATGAAGGATCAGTCCATCGTGTGCAACATCGGTCATTTCGACAACGAAATCGATGTCGCCAGCCTGAAGCAGTACGAGTGGGACAATGTGAAGCCGCAGGTGGATCAGATCATCTTCCCGAACGGCAAGCGCATCACCCTGCTGGCCGAGGGTCGTCTGGTGAATCTGGGTTGTGCCACCGGCCACCCGAGCTTCGTGATGTCCGCGTCCTTCTCCAACCAGACGCTTGCCCAGATCGAGCTGTTCAACCAGACCGGTCAGTACGAGAACAAGGTGTACACCCTGCCCAAGCAGCTGGATGAAGAGGTTGCCCGTCTTCATCTGGACAAGATCGGCCTGAAGCTGACCGAGCTGAGCAAGGAACAGGCGGATTACATCGGCGTGCCGGTGGAAGGTCCTTACAAGCCGAACCACTACCGCTACTAAGTCATGTTGCTGTCCCCCGCCCGTTTGTGTTGCGTCTGGCTGTGCTGTGCACTGTTGTTCGCGACACAGGCCCGGGCGGGGGATGCTGCATCCGCCAATGCCGATGCGAAGTATGACCGGACCGGTGACGGGCTGGTGAATGCCGAGGATTGGGCGAGAATGAGTGAGGATGACAAGCATGCCTATACCCGTGATTCGCTGCTCGAGTTGGGCTTGGCTCCGGACGCTTCTGTCGGTAAGGGACGAACGCGGCAGCTTGATTACCTGGAGGGGTTGCGTGCCGTGTATGGTCGCTAAAGCCGCACATCTATCCGTGGTTGAATCCGCTCTTGCAACATGTTATAAATCGCCACCCTCACGGGGAGGGTGTGTTACACAAGATTGTGTTTTGCTGCTTCCCCTTCGGTGCGAAGGCTGTTTTGGACTGATTCAGGCATGAAAGATTTGCCGCTTCCCGGAGCTCCGGAAGGATCGTCACTCAGGATTCGGCCGGCGCTGCTGTGGCAGTCGGGCGCAGGATTGGTCGGGGTTTCTTCCGCTTTTCTGTTCTTTGATGTCAGGCTTGCAGCGGGAGTTGGATTCGGTGTGCTGGTGGTGATGTTGAGTACGCTGTTGCTGGCCAGGCGCATTCACGGCGCGACCGCATCTGATCCGGAGCGTGGTCAGCAGTTGCTGTACACGGGAGCGGTTGTCCGCTTTGTGTTTGTACTTGCGTCGCTGGTTGTGGCATGCGGGATAGGGCTCCACCTGTTTGCCGTGGCTGTCGGTATGCTGCTGGCACAGGTTGCGATGTTCCTGTTTGCTGTTGGCGGAATGAGAGCACAGGTAAAGCATAAACAGTTTGAGCGGGCTACGGGTCCGCATGGCGCAAGCCGCATAACAAGGTGAAACGGGAGTGGCAGTTGGCACAAGAGGAACATGGCGCAGGGGGGATTGCAGAGCATCTGAACTACTGGACCTACAAGTTCGATGATTCCAATCCATTCATGCAGATCCACCTTGATACGATGCTCACCACAGTTGTTGTGGCGAGTCTGCTTGTCGGCTTTTCCATCTGGTTGGGTCGTCGTTTGACTGACGGGGCTCCGAGTGGTGCCCAGAATTTCATGGAATCGATTGTCGGCTTTGTCGATGATACGGTGCGCGACAACTTTCCGGTTCATAACCCCTTCATCGCGCCGCTTGCGCTGACTGTTTTTGTGTTTATTTTTCTGATGAACTGTCTGGATATCTTCCCGGCATTCCTGTTCTCGCATACTGCGTCGTTGTTCGGTCTCGAGCATTACCGTCAGGTGCCGACCAATGATCTGAACCTGCCGGCAGCCATGGCTGTGTGCGTGTTCCTGATGGTTCTTTATTACGAGTTCAAGCTCAAGCCGGTGCACTTCTGCAAGGAGCTGTTGTTGCAGCCGTTTGCCAGCCTGCTTCTGGATGCCAAGAATCCGATTGTCAAGCTGCTTGGTGTTGCGCTGATTCCCCTCAATCTGGTTTTGAAGCTGGTGGAAGAGCTGGCCAAGCCGCTGTCTCTTTCCTTCCGACTCTTCGGTAACATGTTTGCCGGCGAGGTGATCTTCCTGCTTATCGCATTCCTGCTTCTTGGTGGCGGTGTGGTGGGCATGACGGCGGGCTTTTTTGTGGGTCTTGGGTGGTCGATGTTCCATATGTTCATCGGCTTGCTGCAGGCGTTCATCTTCATGATTCTGACGGTGGTGTACCTGTCTATTGCACACCAGCCGGCTGAGCACTGAGTTTGTAAAATAAAACAACGTAGGGAAAAAAAGGAGTAACAACATGGAAGCAAATATCATCATTACCGCTGCCACCGCTATCTCGGTGGGTGTGATTCTGGCTGCTGCAGGCTTGGGTTCTGCAATCGGCTGGGGCTTGATCACCTCCAAGACACTGGAAGGCATCGCACGTCAGCCTGAGATGCGTCCGCAGCTGATGTTCAACATGTTCATTTTTGCCGGTCTGATGGAGTCCTTCCCGTTCATCATCATGGCCTTCGCTCTGTGGTTCCTGTTCGCCAACCCGTTCATCGCCGGTTAACAGCGGGCTTGCCCCGTCACAGTCAAAAAAGCGCGTATAGCGAGGTAATGGAATGAGCATAGACCTGACATTTATCGGACAGATTATCGTCTTCATGACGCTTCTGATTCTGCTGAGGAAGTTTCTGTATGGTCCTTTAAGCACTCTGATGGAGCAGCGCTCCGCCAAGATTGCCGAGGGACTGGCGGCTGCCGATGCGGGCAAGGAAGCCAAGGCCAAGGCCGACGCTGAAGCTGCCGAGCAGCTGAAGGAAGCCAGGAAGAAGGCTCAGGAAATCCTTGCCGCAGCTGAAAAGCGTGCTTCGGAGATCCAGGAAGAGGTCACCAACAAGGCTCGTGATGAAGCCGGCCAGATCGTGCAGGCTGCAAGTGAGGAAGTCGAAGCTGAAGTCAGTCGCGCCCGTCAGGTGCTGCGTAAGGAAGTTGCCGGCATCGCCATCGCAGCTGCCGAGCGCGTCATCAACAGCGAGCTTGATGCCAAGCGTCACACGAAGCTGATCGACGATGTCGTGGCGCAAGGGTTTGGTAACGCATGAGCACCACCTCTATTTCACGGCGTTATGCCAGGGCGCTCTTCGAGCTACAGGTTGATGGTGTAGCCATCGCGGCATCGCTGAGTAACGCAGCCCAGGTTGTCGGCGTCGCAGAAGTGGCCGCTGTGCTGGAACAGCCTGCCTATCCGGCTGCTGTGAAGGCCAAGGTCGTGGATAAGGCCGCTGGTGGTCTGAGTAAGGAAGTATCGCGTCTGGTTGTGATGCTCTGCGAGCGTGGTAAAGCCTCGCTGCTGCCGGAGATCAACGAGCTGTTTGAAACAATGGTTCGTCAGGCATCCAGTGAAGTGGAGGCCGAGGTGGTCACGGCGACCGCTCTGACCAAGGCTACGCAGGACAAGATCGCCGCTGCACTTTCCAAATCGACCGGCCGCAAGGTTGTTCTGAAGGCTTCGCAGGATGAAGCTATTCTCGGCGGCCTTGTCGTTCGTCTCGGCGACCGGCAGATCGACTATTCGTTGCGCACGCGTCTTGAGGGCCTGAAACGGGCCATGGTTTCGTAAGAATTATAAAAGTAATCTGAGGTAGGAAATATGAAGCTCGATACTGCTGAAATCAGTTCCATCATTAAAGAACAAATCAAAGGGTTTGAGGCCGGTGCGGCCGATGCCAATGTCGGTACGCTGGTAAGCGTCGGCGACGGTGTGGCAATCGTGCACGGTCTGTCCGGCGCGATGGCTGGCGAAATGCTGGAGTTCCCGAATGGCACCTCCGGCATGGTGCTGAACCTCGAAGAGGACAGCGTCGGCGTGGTGATTTTCGGCGAGTACACCCACCTGCGCGAAGGCGATCAGGTGAAGTGCACGGGCGGCATTTTCTCCGTGCCTGTCGGTCCCGAGCTGAAGGGGCGTGTGGTTAACGCACTCGGCCAGCCGATTGACGGCAAGGGCCCAATCAAGGCCAAGTTGACCGATCCGGTCGAGAAGATCGCTCCGGGCGTGATCTGGCGTAAGTCGGTTGACCAGCCTCTGCAGACCGGCATCAAGTCCATCGATGCGATGATCCCTGTCGGCCGCGGCCAGCGCGAGCTGATCATCGGTGACCGCCAGACCGGCAAGACCGCTATCGCGATCGATACCATCATCAACCAGAAAGACACCGGCGTGACCTGTGTGTATGTCGCTGTCGGCCAGAAGGCCGCCACCGTGGCAACCGTGGTGCGCACCCTGAAAGAGCATGGCGCTCTGGATCACACCATCGTGGTGGCTGCCAGCGCTTCCGAGTCCGCTGCCCTGCAGTATCTGGCACCGTACACCGGTTGCACCATGGGCGAGTACTTCCGCGACCGCGGTGAAGACGCCCTGATCGTTTATGATGATCTGACCAAACAGGCCTGGGCCTACCGTCAGGTGTCGCTGATCCTGCGCCGTCCGCCGGGCCGCGAAGCCTATCCGGGCGATGTGTTCTACCTGCACTCCCGTCTGCTCGAGCGCGCTTCCCGCGTCAGTGTCGAGTATGTCGAGAAGTTCACCAACGGTAAGGTCAAGGGCCAGACCGGTTCGCTGACGGCTCTGCCGATCATCGAAACGCAGGCCGGCGACGTGTCCGCATTCGTGCCGACCAACGTAATCTCCATTACCGATGGTCAGATCTTCCTGGAGACCAGCCTGTTCAACTCCGGACAGCGTCCGGCCGTGAATGCAGGCCTGTCCGTGTCCCGTGTGGGCGGTGCTGCCCAGACCAAGGCCATGAAGAAGCTGGGTGGCGGTCTGCGTCTGGATCTGGCTCAGTATCGTGAGCTGGCTGCATTCGCTCAGTTCGCTTCCGATCTGGATGCTGCAACCCGCAAGCAGATCGAGCGCGGCAAGCGCGGCACGCAGATCCTCAAGCAGGGCGAGAACGAGCCGATGAGCGTTGCCCAGATGTCGGCCAGTCTGTACATCCTGAACAATGGGGATCTGGACGATGTGGATGCCGATAAGGTTTGCGCATTCGAGAAGGCCTTCCAGGCTCACTTGAAGGCCAATGCCGCCGAACTGATGGCCGCCTTTGATGCAACCCCGACATTGACCGATGATGTTGCTGCAGGTCTGGACAAGGCTGTTGCCGAGTTCAAGGCCAACGGCACATACTGAAAGGTCGGGATAAGGGAGCGATAACGTGGCATCAACCAAGGAAATCCGGGGTCAGATCAAGGCCGTTCAAAATACCGCCAAAATCACCAAGGCCATGGAGATGGTTGCGGCGAGCAAGATGCGCAAGGCTCAGCAGCGTGTGTTTGATGCCCGTTCCTATGCCGAAGGTATCCGGCAGGTGATTGCCAACCTGATGCAGGCTCATCCCGAATACCAACACAGCTTTTTCACCCCGCGTGAGGCTGTGAAACGTATCGGTATCATTCTGGTGACTACGGACAAGGGGCTCTGCGGTGGTCTGAATACCAATGCCCTGCGTCTGGCAGTTCAGCGGATCCGGGCACAGCAGACTGGTGTCGAGGTCGAGGTGATCAATATCGGACGCCGTGGTGGTGCATTCATGCGTCGTTTTGGCGTGAATGTCAGCGGCAGTGTCGAGAATATATCCGACTCGCCCGAGTTGTCCGACATCCTCGGTGCGGCGGATCTGGCGATCGAACGCTACATCGATGGCAGCTATGACGAAGTGCATCTGCTGTACAGCGAGTTCGTCAACACCATGACTCAGCGTCCGGGTATGTCGCAGCTTCTGCCCTGTCCGGAAAATGAAGAGCCTTCACACCCCGGCTACTGGGATTATCTGTATGAGCCGGACAGCCAGGTCGTGTTGGACGGCTTGCTCAAGCGTTACATCGAGTCACTGGTGTACCATGGGGTGCTGGAGAACAAGGCCTGCGAGCAGTCCGCCCGCATGGTCGCTATGAAGAGTGCAACCGATAATGCCAAGAGCATGGTCAAGGATCTGCAGATTACCTATAACAAGGCACGTCAGGCAGCCATTACGCAGGAACTGGCGGAAATTGTCGCCGGTGGCGCAGCAGCTTAATTATTTTCAAGTTTAACGAATCGTAAGAGAGGTCATAGATATGAGCGTTGGAACAGTTGTACAGGTGATCGGACCGGTTGTTGATGTCCGTTTCGCAGCAGGCTCGCTGCCGTCCATTTACAATGCACTGGTCATTGGCGAGGTCGGTTTGGTCATGGAAGTGCAGCAGCATATGGGTGATAACACCGTACGCGCTGTTGCCATGGGTTCTACCGATGGCCTGCGTCGCGGCATGGAAGTCAAGGACACCGGAGCCGGCATCAAGGTGCCGGTAGGCGAGAAGACCCTGGGTCGCATCATGGATGTGCTGGGCAACGGCATCGATTTTGATGGCGAGGAAGTCAAATCCAAGGAGCGCTGGGCGATTCACCGCGCAGCACCGAGCTTCGAAGAGCTGGCACCGTCCACCGAGATCCTGGAGACCGGCATCAAGGTGATCGATCTGATGGCACCTATCGCCAAGGGCGGTAAGGTCGGCCTGTTCGGCGGCGCCGGCGTGGGCAAGACCGTGAACATGATGGAGCTGATCAACAACATCGCCAAGGCTCACGGCGGCTTCTCCGTGTTTGCGGGTGTGGGCGAGCGTACCCGTGAGGGCAACGACTTCTACTACGAAATGAAAGAATCCAACGTGCTGGACAAGGTGGCACTGGTGTACGGCCAGATGAACGAGCCGCCGGGCAACCGTCTGCGTGTGGCACTGACCGGCCTAACCATGGCCGAGTATTTCCGTGATGAAGGCCGCGACGTGCTGCTGTTCATCGACAACATCTACCGCTACTCGCTGGCCGGTGTGGAAGTTTCCGCACTGCTCGGCCGCATGCCGTCCGCAGTGGGCTACCAGCCGACACTGGCAGAGGAAATGGGACGTCTGCAGGAGCGCATCGCCTCCACCAAGACCGGCTCCATCACCTCTGTGCAGGCCGTGTATGTTCCTGCCGATGACTTGACCGACCCGGCACCTGCCACCACCTTCGCGCATCTGGACTCCACCATCGTGCTGTCCCGCCAGATCGCTGAGCTGGGCATCTATCCGGCAGTGGATCCGCTCGATTCGACCTCCCGTCAGCTGGATCCGAAGGTTGTCGGTGTCGAGCATTATGAAGTGGCAACCAGCGTGCAGCGCACCCTGCAGCGTTACAAGGAACTGCAGGACATCATCGCCATCCTCGGTATGGACGAACTGTCCGACGACGACAAGCTGGTTGTGACCCGTGCCCGCAAGATGCAGCGCTTCCTGTCGCAGCCGTTCCACGTAGCCGAAGTGTTCACCGGTTCGCCGGGCATCTTCTGCTCGCGTGAAGACACCATCAAGGGATTCAAGGCGATTCTTGCCGGTGAATACGACCACCTGCCTGAGCAGGCCTTCTACATGATCGGCTCCATCGATCAGGCTGTTGCCAAGGCAGCGAAGATGGAGGCTAAAGGCTAGTGAGTACCGTCAAGGTTCTTGTAGCAACTGCTGAACGCGAGGTATATCGCGGCGAGGCCGAGAAGCTGGTTGCACCGGGTGCTGCCGGTGAACTGGGTATCCTGCCGAAGCATGCACCGCTGTTGAGTCAGCTGAAGCCGGGTGAATTGCGCATCACCAACGGTGAGAATGTCGACGAGGTTTTCATTTCCGGTGGCTTCATGGAAGTTCAGCCGGACATGATCACCGTGTTGGCCGATAGCGCAGAGCGCGCCTCCGATGTGGATGAGGCCGCTGCTCTGGCTGCGCAACGCAAGGCCGAGGAACTGCTCGAATCGAAGAAGGCTGATGTCGATCTGGCTATGGCTGAAGCAGAGCTGTCCATCATGGCCGCCCGACTCGACTGGATGCGCAAAAAGAAGAAGAACTGACCTTCCGGGGTCGACCTTAAAGGCGCACTTCGGTGCGCCTTTTTTGTTTGTTTTGCAAGCAAACCGGCATTGTGAGAACCTACCGCCGGAAACAGTATCGTCAGCTTTGGAGGACCTATGATTTCTCTGCCCAACTATCCCGATCTTCAGGTTTGCGTGCTTGCTGCCGGCCAGGGCAAGCGTATGCATTCAAGTCGTCCCAAGGTGTTGCACAACGTGCTGGGCAGGGCGATGATCGATCATGTTCTGCACACTGTGGAGGAATTGACCCCGAAGGCCATTGCGGTGGTTACCGGACATGCCTCGGATCAGGTTCGCGCCCACGTCGGGCAGCCGGCCAATCTTGAATGGGTGATTCAGGATAAGCAGCTGGGCACCGGCCATGCCGTCAAGCAATGCGAAAAGGTGATCAGAAACGTCCGCGATGTGCTGATCGTTTGCGGCGACACCCCGCTGCTGCGCAGTAAAACACTGTCTGATCTGGTTGCTGCGCATCGCGCGGGAGGTGCTTCGGTGACCGTGCTGACTGCGCATGTCGGAAATCCTTTCGGCTATGGTCGAATCAAGCGCGGAGCCGACGGGCGCGTTGTTTCCATTGTCGAAGAAAAGGATGCCTCGGACGAAGAGCGCGCCATTGCTGAGGTAAGCAGTGGCATCTATTGCGTGCGACATGAGGATCTGTTCGATCTGTTGCACAAGCTGGGTAACAACAATGCCCAGGGTGAGTATTACCTTCCGGATATCGTTCCGCTGGCTCTGGCCGACGGTAAGAGCGTCGAGACGGCGGGTATGCAGGACTGCGACGAGATGCTTGGCGTGAACAATCGTGCGCAGCTTTCCCAAGTCGAGGAAAAGATGCAGGCACGCATCGTCCATGACTGGCAGATGAAGGGTGTGACCATCGAGAAGCCGGACACCGTGCGCATCGAAGCGACCGTGAACCTGGGTACCGATGTGACCATTCAGGCGGGTTGCTACCTGATCGGCTCCACTCGTATCGGCGACGGCTGTCGCGTCGGCCCGTACGCCGTGCTGGTCGATGCCTGGCTGGATGACGATGTCGAGGTGTTCGCCTTCAGTCATATTCACAGCGCGAATGTCGGTGGTGATTCACAGATCGGTCCGTTCGGACGACTGCGGCCCGGTGCCGTTCTCGGCGAGGATGTGCATGTGGGCAACTTCGTGGAGATCAAGAATTCGATCATCGACCGCGGCAGCAAGGTCAATCATCTGAGTTATATCGGCGATACCGACATGGGTAGCTATTGTAACATCGGCGCCGGCAGTATCACCTGCAACTACGACGGGGCGAACAAGCACCGCACCCGTATCGGCGATCGTGTGTTTGTCGGTTCCGACACCAAGTTGATCGCTCCGGTCGAGGTGCAATCCGGTGCGACCATCGGTGCCGGCAGCATTATCACCAAAACCGTTGCATCCGGCGGCCTGACTCTGTCCGAGCGCCCAGACCAGCGGCATGTCGCCGGCTGGCAGCGTCCGACAAAGAACAAAGACTGATGTGCGGCATCGTCGGTGCGGTAGCCCGCAGGAATGTTCTGCCCATTCTGATGGATGGATTGCAGCGGCTTGAGTATCGCGGCTATGACTCGGCCGGTGTGGCGGTCAGGGGGGCGGACGGCGCGCTGAAGCGATTCAGGGCTCTGGGCAAGGTGCAGGTGCTCAAGGCAATTGTCGATCGTTCAGGCGTTGAAGGGGATATGGGAATCGCCCACACCCGCTGGGCAACACATGGCGCTCCGGCCGAGCGCAATGCGCACCCGCATATGAGCGGCGTGCGTGTCGCCGTGGTGCACAACGGCATCATCGAGAATCATGCGGAATTGCGCAGTCGTCTGGTTGCGCTGGGTTACGAATTCACCTCGGAGACCGATACCGAGGTCATCGCCCATCTGATGGCGCATAAGCTGGAAGGGGGTCTGGATCTGTTTGCTGCTGTAAAGCAGACGGCTGCAGAGCTGGATGGAGCCTATGCACTTGCCGCTGCCAGCCCTGAGGACGGCGAACGTATCGTTGTGACCCGGGCGGGCAGTCCGCTGGTCATCGGACTGGGCAATGGCGAGAATTTCATTGCATCGGATGTCGCGGCACTGTTGCCGGTGACGCGCAGCTTTCTCTTTCTGGAGGAAGGCGATATCGCCGAGGTGTGCCGGGATGGCGTCACCGTGTTCGATGCCGAAGGCAATCAGGTAATCCGCCCGGTCAAGCAATCCAAGCTTGCCGATGCCAGCGTCGATAAGGGTCCTTACGCGCATTACATGCTCAAGGAGATCCACGAGCAGCCCGGTGTCGTATCCGAAACCCTTGAAGGGCGTATCCACAGGGGGCGACTGCTGGAAGACAGCTTCGGCCACGAAACCAAGTCCCTGCTTGATCGCACGAAGCATGTGCAGATCGTTGCCTGCGGCACCAGTTATCACGCCGGTATGGTGGCACGCTACTGGCTGGAAGAGGTCGGGGTGTCCTGCAGCGTGGAGGTCGCCAGTGAATATCGCTACCGCAAGGTGGTCGTTCCCGAAGGCAGCCTGCTGATCACCATATCCCAGTCCGGCGAGACAGCCGACACGCTGGCCGCGCTGCGTGGAAGCCGCACCAAGGGCTTTATCGGCAGCCTTGCTGTATGCAATGTTCCGGAGAGTTCGCTGGTGCGCGAGTCCGACGTCTGTTTCATGACGCGGGCGGGTATCGAGATCGGCGTGGCCTCCACCAAGGCATTCACCACCCAGCTGGTCGCCCTGCGTCTGCTGACCATTGCGCTCAGCCGGCGTTTCGGTCAGACGGCTGCGCAGGAAGAGGCCATGGTCAATGAGCTTCACTCACTGCCCCGCCAGATCGAGGTGGTGTTGCAGTTGAGCGATGCGATCCGCGACATGGCAGCCGACTTCTCCGATAAGCACAATGCCCTGTTCCTCGGGCGTGGAGCGTTTTATCCCATCGCCATGGAAGGCGCGCTGAAGCTGAAGGAGATTTCCTATATCCATGCCGAGGCCTATCCTGCAGGTGAACTCAAACACGGCCCTCTGGCGCTGGTGGATGAAAGCATGCCGGTGGTGTGTGCTCTGCCCGACGATCCTTTGTTGGAGAAGGTTCTGTCCAATCTTCAGGAGGTCCGTGCTCGCGGCGGCGAGTTGTTCCTGTTCAGTGACCAGAAGGTGGCGATCGGTCTGGATCGGTTCCGCAATATGACCTTGTCCGATATCCATCCCGGTACGGCTCCGATCGTGTACAGCATTCCGTTACAGCTGCTGGCTTATCATGTTGCCGTTATCAAAGGCACCGATGTGGACCAGCCGCGCAATCTGGCGAAATCGGTGACTGTTGAATAAGCCTGCGGGCTGATATCCCGCATTTTTGATTCTTTGACATGCGAGAGGCAAGAATCTACGCTAGCACAGACGTGGAAGTGACCGGAAAAACAAGGGTGTTTGGAATTATTGGCGACCCGGTTTCACACTCCCTGTCGCCGTTGTTCCAGTCCCGATTCGCTTTACTGCACGACATCGATGCCGTGTACGTTGCCCTGCGTGTTGCCGAGGGGCAGGTGGAGACAGCACTCGCCGGCTTGTGGGCACTGGATGTCCAGGGCTTCAATGTTACGGTACCGCACAAGGAAACTGTCGCCGGCATGGTAAAACTGGATGGCGCAGCGCATCAGATCGGTGCTGTGAACACCGTTCGGCGCGGTCCGGACGGATGGCAGGGGGGGAACACGGATTGGCAGGGCGTGCGCGATGCATTGCTTCATCTGGGAGCGCAGCTTGAGAGCGCGGAGGTGCTGTTGATCGGTGCCGGAGGTACTGCCCGTGCGGTCCTGCACGCGCTGGCCAAGGGCGGGGCCGGGCGCGTGCATATCTGCAATCGCAGCCCGCAGCGACTGCAGGAACTGATGCTGCACGCCACGGATACCTATCCCGATACAGAGTTCTGTGAACTTGCCTGGCAGAAGAAGGATATCGAAGCAGTTGCGCTGCATTGCCCGCTGGTCATCAACACGACATCCATCGGACTGGGCGAAGCAGGCGTCGAGTTTCCCTTTGCGATAGACGGCAAGGGGGTTGCTCTTGATGCGGTTTATTCACCGGATGGGCAGACGCCGTTTGTGCGGGCTGCTGTGCGCGGCGGGCGCCGGGTGGTGGATGGCTTGCCGATGCTGCTGGCTCAGGGGGCTGCATCATTTGACTGGTGGCACGGTATCCGGCCGGACGTCGCAAGCGTCATGACATGGGTTGAGGAGAGGCTGGGGAGATGTCGAGCGGACCGGTCGCAATGAAGCGGCAGGGGGCGCGCTACAGCCGCCTGGCCGACATTTTGCTGCGTCAGAACAAGCTGACGCGCGAGCAGCTCGATAATGTATTGCGGGAGATGAACCTCTCCGGCGAGACGCTGATCTTTCAGCTGATCAAGCTGGGCATTTTCAGCAGCGAGGAAATCACCGAGTTTATTTCGCGAAGCTTCGGCCGCCCCATTGTGGATCTGGATCAGATCGAGATTCCGCAGAACCTGACCGCTATCTCGCTCGACATCATGCGCCGCAACAAGGCGCTGCCCATCAAGCGCACCGGTAATATGCTCACACTGGCGGTTGCCGATCCCTACGATATCAGCGCTCTCGATGAAATGGCCTTCATCAGCGGCTGCCAGATCGAACTGGTGATTGTTTCCGAGGAGCAGTTGCTGCGTCATCTCGATGCGCTCGGTACCGCCGAGGGTCATCTGGACGATGTGATCGCCGATCTCGGTGCCAACGATATGGAGATCGTGGACACCAGCGAGGCGCAGCTCGATGAGCATATGCTGAACGCAGAGACCGAGGCCGCCCCGGTCGTCAAGCTGGTGAACCTGATTCTGCTGGATGCCATCAAGCGCGGTGCCTCCGATATCCATCTTGAGCCGTATGAAAAGGTGGTTCGCGTACGCTACCGCATCGATGGCGTGCTGCATGAGATCATGCGTCCGCCGATCAAGATGCGCGATGCCATCGTTTCCCGCCTGAAGATACTGTCCCGCCTGGATATTTCCGAGCGCCGCCTGCCGCAGGATGGACGCATCAAGTTGCGCCTGTCGAAGAACAAGACGGTGGATTTCCGTGTTTCCGTGCTGCCTACTCTGTTCGGCGAGAAGGTGGTGCTCCGCCTGCTCGATCCCTCCAGCCTGCAGCTGGATATGACCAAGCTGGGCTACGAGGCCGAATCCCTGAAGTGGTTGAAGGATGCCATCCATCAGCCCTACGGCATGGTGCTGGTCACTGGTCCGACCGGTTCGGGCAAGACGGTGAGTCTGTATTCCGCCGTGGCCGAGCTGAACAAGCCGGGTGTGAATATCTGTACAGCGGAGGATCCGGTCGAGTTCAACTTCATGGGTATCAATCAGGTCAATGTGAATGCGGATATCGGGCTGAACTTTCCCGCTGCCCTGCGTTCATTCCTGCGTCAGGATCCGGACGTGATCCTGATCGGCGAGATTCGCGATCACGATACTGCGGCTATCGGCATCAAGGCCGCCCTGACCGGACATCTGGTGCTGGCCACGCTGCACACCAACGATGCGCCTTCGACAATGAACCGTCTGGTGAATATGGGCATCGAGTCGTTCCTGGTCGGTTCTGCGGTTAATCTTGTTTCCGCGCAGCGCCTGGCCCGACGCAACTGCAAGGAATGTTCTGAACCTGTCGATATACCGCGCGAGGCATTGCTTGATGCCGGCGTGCCGAAGCGCGAGGTGGGCGATTTCATGCCCATGCAGGGCAAGGGATGTCCGGTTTGCAACGGGACCGGTTACAAGGGCCGGACGGGTATCTATCAGGTGATGCCGGTGTTCGACGACATCCGTGATGCGGTGTATGCCGGAAAGAACTCCAACGAGATTAATGATATTGCGGTAGATCACGGTGTGAAGACCTTGCGCATGGCAGCTTTGGACAAGGTGAAAATCGGCGAAATCTCACTGGAAGAATGTTTGCGGGTAACGGTGGCTGACTGATGGCGGAATTTATCTGGAATGCGAAGTCGCGCGAGGGGCAGGAACGCTCGGGCGAGATGGAGGCGGCGAACAAGGATATCGTGATGGCCACCCTGCGTCGTCAGGGACTCACCCCGTTGAAGGTGAAAAAGAAGCCGGTGGAGATCCACCTGTTTCCGGAAAAGGTCTCTGAAAAGGACATCACGATCTTTTTCCGCCAGCTTTCGACCATGATCAATGCCGGCGTACCGCTGGTGCAGGCTTTCGAGCTTGCTGAAAAGGGATCGAACAACAAGGCCTTTGTCAAACTGCTCAAGGATCTGCGCAACGAACTGGAAGGCGGTGTGCCGCTCGGTGAGACGTTGCGTAAGTTTCCGGATCACTTTGATCGCCTGAGTTGTGCTCTGGTGCAGGCCGGTGAGCAGGGCGGTATTCTCGATTCGATTCTGTTGCGTCTGTGTACCTATCGTGAAAAATCGCAGGCATTGAAAGCCAAGATCAAGTCGGCGATGGTGTATCCGGTCGCCATTGTGACCGTGGCATTTATCGTGACTGCCGTTCTGATGATTTTCGTGATTCCTGTGTTCGGCAAGATGTTCGCCGATTTCGGTTCCGATCTCCCCATGCCGACGCAGGTTGCCATCATGCTGTCCAATGGCTTTGTGGATTACTGGTATGTGGTGGTGTTCGCTCCGATCGCCATTGTTCTCGGGTTACGGCAAACCTATAAAACCGTCCCCGGACGCTATCGCCTGGATAAGCTGCTGTTGCAGTTGCCGATCCTGGGCGATGTGCTGCGCAAGGCCTCGGTGGCACGTTTCTGCCGTACCTTCTCGACCCTGACAGCGGCCGGCGTGCCTGTGCTTGAATCGCTGGATACCGTGGGCGAGACGGCAGGTAATGTCATCGTGGAAGAAGCCATCCTGAATGCCAAAGAGTCCATCACGCAAGGCCAGACCCTCTCGGCTCCCTTGACTGCCAGCGGCATCTTCCCGCGCATGGTCACGCAGATGATCAACATCGGTGAGGAGACCGGCAGTATGGAGGAGATGCTCTCCAAGATCGCGGATTTCTACGAGCAGGAAGTGGATACGGCGGTGGATAATATGACAGCCCTGATGGAGCCGTTCATCATGGCCTTCCTCGGTGTGGTGATCGGCGGTCTGGTGATCGCCATGTATCTGCCTATCTTCAAGATGGCATCCATCGTCTGACGACGCGCCGGCGTCGTCTTTGCAGTTTCAAGGGAGCCTTGTGAGCCTGTCCATCTTTGTGATTGCGGCCTGCGGTCTGCTCGGTCTGCTGTTCGGCAGCTTTGCCAATGTGCTGGTGCATCGTCTGCCCAGAGGCGAGTCCATCGTTTTTCCCGGCAGTCGCTGTCCGCACTGCGCACATAGCATCGCATGGTACGACAATATCCCGGTATTTTCCTGGCTGTGGCTTCGCGGGCGTTGCCGGCATTGTGATGCAGGTATCGCCTGGCGCTATCCGTTGATGGAGGCCGGTCTCGGAGCCATGTGGGCAGGTCTTGCCTGGCATTTTTCGCTGAGTCCCGAGCTCGGATTGGCGCTCACACTTTCCTTCCTGCTCTGGGTGCTGAGCTGGATCGATCTGGAGACAGGCTATCTGCTGGATGTTCTGACCTTCCCGGGTATTGCCACAGGCCTGCTGTTCGCCGCGCTGTTCGGTGATATCCATGCCTCGCTGATCGGCGCAGTGGCGGGTTATGCGGTGTTCTGGCTGGTGGCGCGGCTGTTTCTGCTGGTGACAGGCCGTGAGGGTATGGGGCAGGGTGATTTCAAACTGCTGGCCATGCTCGGAGCCTTTCTCGGCTGGCAGGCATTGCCGTTTGTTATCTTTCTGTCCTCCTTTGTCGGTGCGGTCATCGGAAGTATCTATCTGTTGCTGACCCGGAATTCGATGCGTGCGGAGATCCCGTATGGCCCGTATCTGGCGGCAGCCGGGCTGATCTGGCTGGTATGGGGTGAGCCGCTGCTTGAGTGGTTCACAGTGTCGAGCCGGGGACTGGTGCAATGAAGCACATCGGCCTGACCGGCGGTATCGGCAGCGGCAAGTCCACGCTGGCCGGTATGCTGGCCGGGATGGGGGTGCCGGTGCTGGATCTCGATGCGCTGGGTCGGGAATTGCACCATGATGCGGATTGTCGTGCCGCCCTGCTGGCCGCTTTCGGGCCGGGTATTCTCGATGCCTCCGGGGCTGTGGACCGGGCTGAGCTCGGCAGGATGTGCTTTGCCGATGCAGAAAAAACCGCCACGCTGAACAACATCATGCATCCGCGCATCTGGCAGCGGGAAAGGCTGTGGATTGACCAGCAGCAGGCTGCCTATGTGTTGATAGAGGCCTCGGTGCTGATCGAATCGGGTGGCGCCTCGCGCATGGATGCGGTGGTGGTGGTGCTGGCGGACATTGCGATTCGCAGGCTGCGCGTCATGCAGCAGCGCGGCCTGGATGCGGCCAGATTCGAGGCCATTCTTGCCCGTCAGTGCAATGATGCGGCACGCCGGGACATCGCCGATTTCATCGTTGAGAACAATGCCGGTATGGAGGAATTGCAGGCATGCGCAACAAATTTGCACAAGCAGCTGCTCGCCCTTTGTCTGGGATAGGGCGGATGCAAGGTTTGCGGTTGACACTCAGAGGTCGGATTCGTAACGTTCGCGGCCTTATTCCCCGGTAGCTCAGTTGGTAGAGCAGGTGACTGTTAATCACCCTGTCGCTGGTTCGAGTCCGGCCC
>PEWE01000005.1:40740-60872 GCA_002779605.1 Zetaproteobacteria bacterium CG06_land_8_20_14_3_00_59_53
TGCTGAGGCTTGTCTGTCTCGAATCTGCTAAGGTATCACGATGGAAAAGTTCAACGACCCGGTCATGTTCAGCATCTTCCTGATCTTCTTCGGGGCCTCGGTGCTTGCCACCTTCATGCTTTATGCCCGTCAGTCACTGCTGGTCGCCTATGTGCTGCTGGGTCTGTTATGCGGACCCGCTGTCACGGGTTTGATCAGCGATGCCACGCTGATCAGCGAGCTGTCGCACGTCGGCATCGTGTTTCTGCTCTTCCTGCTGGGCATGAACCTGCCGCCGCAGAAGCTGCTGCACATGCTGGGAAGTACGCTCAATCTCACCCTGAGCAGCTCGGTGCTGCTCATTGGGCTGGGTGCGCTGATCGCCTTTTTTGCCGAGTTGCACCTGTCCGAGGCGCTGCTGGCCGGAGCCGCGCTGCTGTTTTCCAGCACCATCATCGGCTTGAAGCTGCTGCCCACCACGGTGCTGCATCACCAGCGCACCGGCGGCACGATCATCAGTATATTGCTGTTACAGGACATGATCGCCGTGATTGTGCTGCTGCTGGTGCAGGGCGGGGGCGCATCTTCTGTGGCCGTCAGCCTGCTGGCTCTGCCTTTGATTGGCGGACTGATCTATCTGCTGAATCGTTTTGTGCTGTTGCCGCTGTTCCGCCGTTTCGATGTGATTCAGGAGTATGTGTTTCTGGTGGCGATCGGCTGGTGCCTGGGGCTGGCCGAGCTGGCCAGCCTTGCCGGTCTGTCGCATGAGATCGGCGCCTTCATGGCGGGTGTGGCGCTGGCCAGCAGTCCGATCGCCTTGCATATCGCCGAGCGCCTGAAGCCCCTGCGCGACTTTTTCCTGATTATCTTCTTCTTCTCGGTCGGGGCAGGGTTCGACCCTGCGCTGCTTGCGCACTACTGGTTACAGGCCTGCCTGCTGGCCGCCGCCGCGCTGCTGATCAAGCCATTGCTGTTCGCCTGGTTGCTGCGCCGTTCCGGCGAGACGGACAAGCTGGCCGGCGAGGTCGGGGTGCGACTCGGGCAGATGAGCGAGTTTTCCCTGCTGATTGCCATGCTGGCAGAGCAGCAGGGCCTGATCGGTGCGCAGGCATCCGGTCTGATTCAGGCTGCGACCCTGCTTAGCTTTATTGTTTCGTCGTTCTGGATTGTGCAGCGCTACCCGACACCGATCGCCACCAATCCTGAGCTGCGACGCGATTAGGGTGCCGCACGCGGTACTTTTCGTGATGTTTAATTGTCGTTGCTGACTCCAGGCGATAGCGTGTTTCGATGAATTCCGCCCTGATCTATCTCCGCTATCGCCCGATGTTGCGCTATCTGATTTCCCTCTGGCCTCTACCCCTGTTTCTCGTCGCGATTCAGTGTGTGATGTGGCTTAACGGCAACAGTGAATATTTCGGGCTGCCCTACTGGATATCAGATCTTGATATGCTGCTTTTCCTGTTGTGTTTCGGCGTTGCCGGTATCTGGGTTTACTGGCCGATGGCTGTGTTAGGCCAGCGGCAGGATGATGGACAGGCCCAAAGGCTCGCGGCGCGCTGTATGTCCCGTTTGCCAGTGCGCGCGCTTAAAGCATTTTCCGTTGGCGGTATAGTTTACGGCACCTATCTGCTTCTGCTGGTAACCGGTAGTACATCCGCGCTCGGTCGAGAATTGAGCGGGCCGATGCTGGCCTCCCTGATGTTCAGTGTCGGTTATTGCGCGCTGGTGCTGGTTCCGGCGATTGGCGTGGCCATTACTCTGCACCATGGCGTTGGCAAGCGTCTGGGAATGGGGGCCGAGCTGAGCGGCGAACAGATGCAGCCGTGGAACCCGTTGCATGCATTTACCGATTCGACCAAGCGTCCGTGGCTGGTGTTCATAGTCACAGGTCTCCTGCCGACCAGTCTGCTGGTGCTGTTCGCTTATCTGGCATCGATCGAACCGCAGGTTGCAGCGCAGCGTTTTATCGCCGGTCAGGGGTTATTGCTTTTTGTTGCCGGGTCATTGGCGAGTATTGTTCTGATGGCCCTGATCACGCGCTCGCTGCGCATGGTGACAGGTGAATTGGCGCGTGGGCTTGAGCATCTGCGCAAGGGTCGTTTCGAAGGCAGGGTGCGCGTGCTGATCGACGATGATCTGGGGGTGCTAGCTATCGGGCTGAATACGGCGCTGGCCGGTCTGCAGGAGCGCGAAGAATTAAAGGGAAGTCTTTCGGTGGCGGCCGAGATTCAGCAGGGGTTGCTTCCTGAGTTGCCGCTTGGCGTGCCGGGTTATGAATTTGCCGCACTGCAGAAGTCCAGCCATGCAGTGGGTGGCGATTACTACGATATAATTCCTCTACGCGACGGTCGGTTCTGGCTGGTGATGGCCGATGTGGCAGGCAAGGGTTATCCGGCAGCGCTCACCGTGGCAAATCTTCAGGCAATGTTGCAGGTTCTGGCTGCACAGGATGTGCATTTCGATGCAGCACTGAGTTATATCAATCAGTCCCTGAGTCGCACCATGACCGGCGGGCGTTTTGTCACTTTGTTCATAGCCAAGTTGCAGCCGGAAAGTCATTCCCTGCTATGGGTGAATGCCGGGCATGTGCCGCCGTTGTTGCAAACCGCGGATGGTATTGTGCGCCTAAAGGCAGCCACACCGCCGCTCGGCGTGTTGCCCGAGATTAGCTTCGAGGTGCAACGTATCGAGTTGGCTCCGGGGGATCGTCTGCTGGCCTATACCGATGGCCTGACCGAGGCGCGTCAGGCAGGGGATGGGAGGATGTTTGGTGAGAAAGGTGTGAATGAATGGTTGCACGATAGACCGGAAATGACGCTGCACGAGCTTCCGCAAGCGTTGCTGGCGCATCTGTGCGCTTATAGTGGTGGCAGTGAGGATGGCTCGTGTAATCTGGATGACGATATGACTTTATTGTGTGTGCAAAGGGAGCGGGTATGAGTTCGAAGGATACAGCAGCGATGCGCAGCGAGCGTGATTCGATGGGCGAGATGCAGGTGCCTGAAGATGCCATGTACGGTGCATCCACGGCGCGCGCCGTGGAGAACTTTCCGGTATCTGATTTGCGCTTTCCGCGCGAGTTCATCAAGGCGCTGGGGCATATCAAGCAGGCCGCAGCCGGGGTGAATGTGGCGCTCGGCAAGCTCGATGGCGCACAGGCCGGGCTGATTGCACAGGCCTCGAATGAGGTGGCTGACGGACAGTGGGATGCGCATTTCCCGCTGGATATCTTCCAGACCGGTTCCGGCACCAGCACCAATATGAATGCCAATGAAGTGATCGCGCATCGTTGTGCACAGATTGATGCCGCTGTGAAAGTTCATCCGAACGATCATGTGAACATGGGCCAGTCCTCCAATGATGTGATTCCCACTGCCATGCATGTGGCTGCGGCCGATGTGCTGGTGCATCGCCTGTTGCCGGCGCTCTTGCATCTGCATGCCGGGCTGCTGGATAAAGCGGCGGCGAGCATGGATGTGGTGAAGATCGGGCGTACCCATCTGATGGATGCCACACCCATCACCCTCGGTCAGGAGATCTCAGGTTGGGCAAGGCAGGTGGAATTGGGCATGGCAAGGCTGGAATCCTGCCTGCCGCGTATCACCGAACTGGCACAGGGCGGCACGGCCGTGGGCACGGGTCTGAACACGCATCCGGAGTTCGGCGCGCGCATGGCGGCGGCACTCTCGGATATCTACGGCATCTCATTCGCCGAGGCCGAAAACCACTTCGAGGCGCAGGCCGCGCAGGATGCCGCGGTGGAGCTTTCCGGCGCACTGAAAACGCTGGCCGTTTCCCTGCTGAAGATCGCCAACGATGTGCGCCTGCTGAATATGGGGCCGCGCTGCGGACTGGGCGAGATCACCGTCCCTGCCGTGCAGCCCGGTTCGTCCATCATGCCGGGCAAGGTGAATCCGGTGATCGCGGAATCCCTTGCCCAGGTTTGCGCGCAGGTGATCGGCAACGATGCGGCGATCAGCATCGGCGGTGCCTCCGGCCTGCTCGATCTGAATGTGATGCTGCCGGTGATGACGCATAATCTGCTGGAGTCGGAACGCTTGCTCTCATCTGCCTGCACGATGTTCGCGGATAAGTGCATCGCCGGATTGGTGGCGAATGTGGAGCGCTGCGAACAGCAGATCGAATGGAGCATGAGCATGGTGACGTCATTAGCACCGGTGATCGGTTACGAAACAGCAGCCAGGCTCGCCAAGCAGGCGGTCGAGCAGGGCAAGACCGTGCGCCAGATGTGCCATGAGATGCAGGTGCTACCCGAGGCCCGGATCGATGCGCTGCTTGATGCGCGCAGCATGCTGCACCCCTCGGTCTGACAGGGGGCATGGTTGAAGGACGAGACTGACCCGGCGGATAGCTGCAGGCAGGAAGCAGAGGCGCGTTACCGCAGCCTGTTTGAAGAATCGCGCGACATGATCCATATGTTCGATCTTGATTGCCGCATCATCGACGTCAATCAGGCCGAGCTGGATGCGCTGGGCTATAAGAGGGAAGAACTGATCGGCAGGCCGGTGGTGGAGCTGGTCAGCCCCGAATTCAGGAAAGAAGCGAAGAAGCGCTGCAAGCGTCTGTTGCTCGGAGATCGTATCGAGTGCATGCAGATGGCGCTGCTGGCGCGCGATGGCGGATGCGTTCATGTGGAGGCGTCCGCCTCTCCGCAGTTCGACAATGGCAGAGTGGTTGCAGGGCGGGCCATTCTGCGCGATATCGGTGATCGTATAGAGGCCCAACAGAAAAGCGATCTGCTTGCCAGTTTTCCGACATTCAATCCGGCACCCCTGATGCGGGTGGATGCTGAAGGGCGTGTGGTATACGCCAATCCTGCAGCCATGACGATCTTCGGCAGCGGGTTCACGGGCAGCGATGTGCGGCTTGTTCCGGGGCTGAATAAGCTGGATGTCGAGGCATGTGTCCGCTCCGGAAGCCAGCTGCTGCTGTTCGGCGAACTCGGGGACATGTCCATCCAGTGGGTGGTGCAGGGGGTCGCTGAATTCGGTCTGCTGCATATCTACGGCAACGACATCACCGAGCGCAGAAGCATCGAGCAGCGATACCGGAATCTTGTCGAGATGATGCCGGATGCCGTGGCCGTGCATCAGGATGGCAGGATTGTGTACAACAACGCCGTTTGTGCCGCCATGTTCGGATACGACAGCCCCGATGGCATGCTGGGTGTGGAGATCATGCAGCATGTGCATCCGGATTACCGCAAACTGGTTGCGCAGCGGGCCGGTGATGTGGCTGCCGGCATGGAGAGCCTGCCGACCATCGAGGAAAAGATGCTGCGCCGTGACGGTAGTGAATTCTGGGCGGAGGTCAGCGCCGGGCGCGTCGAGCACGAGGGTCGTCCGGCATCGCAGGTGGTGGTGCGCGACATCAGCGAACGCAAACAAGCCGAGCGCAGGCTGCTGGAAAGCGAGCGGCGGTTGCAGGCATCCCAGGCCATCGGACATGTCGGTACCTGGGACTGGAATCCGCTGAGCGGTGAGTTGGTCTGGTCGGATGAAACCTACCGCATCCTGGGTTTTGTGCCGGGTGAGATCACCCCTTCCTATGAGCTTTTCCTGAGTCTGCTGGATGCAAATGACCGTGAGCAACTGAGAATGGCGGTTGATGCCGCACTTCATCAGCAGCAGTCCTACAGCCTGGACTGCCGTGTGATACGGCGGGATGGCAGTGAGCGTTTGGCCCACGCGCAGGGGCGGGTCGAACTCAGCCCCGCCGGTGAACCTGTCCGGATGTTGGGTATTTTTGAGGATATCACTGAGCGCAGGCAGGCCGAGCAGCGCTTGCAACTCACGCAGTTCTCGCTCGATCACGCGCCGGATGCGGTTTACTGGATGGAGCCGGACGGTCGTTTCCTGTATGTGAACGAAGCCGCTTGCCATATGCTCGGTTACAGCCGGGAAGCATTACTCGGCATGGGTGTCAGGGATATCGATCCGGGTTTGCCGGACGGGATCCCGCCCGAGATGGCAGAGGCAACCAAGCAGGGGCGGTCTTCCCTGATTGAAACAACGCACCGCACCAGGGATGGTCGTATCATTCCCGTCGAGGTCATGGTGGGCTGCTTCGAATACATGGGGAAGGATTACCATTGCTCGTTTGTTCGTGATATATCCGGCAGAAAAGCGGCCGATCTGGCGTTGCGGGGGAGCGAGTACCGTTACCGGCATCTGGTCGATCTGATGCCCGACGGCATTGTGCTGGCCGAAGAGGGGCGCGTGGTGTTCGCCAATCCGGAGGCCCTGCGGCTGTTTGGTTTCGGGGCCGGGGAGGCTATCGGCCAGCCGATCCTGGAACGGATCCATCCCGATGACCGGGCGGCAGCCGCGCAGCGTGTGCAGCAGCTGCTCAAGGACAGGCAGGGCGTCAATCCGCTGATTGAAGAGCGCATGCTGCGTAAGGACGGCTCGGAGTTCATCGCCGAGGCCGCCAGTTCTTATCTTGAATATGCCGGGCGCCCCGGCGTGCTGGTGGTGCTGCGCGATATCAGTGAGCGCAAGGCTGCCGAGAAGAAGCTGCAGACGATTGTCACGGCAAGCCCGGTGCCGACCGTCGTGACAAGGCATGCCGATGGCAAGGTGCTGTTTTCGAATGCCGAAGCCCGTCGGATGTTCGGCGTCGCAGACGAGGGTGAAGCCTTTATGATTTCCGCGCCGCAGGTCTATGTGAGGCCGGAGGATTGCTATCAGATGCTCGCCGGATTGCAGGAGTCCGGTGTGTTCAAGGGGGAGTTCGAACTAATCCGGAAGAACGGGGAAGCATTCTGGGCACTGTTTTCCGCGCGCTCCATGGAATTCGGAGGGGAGCAGGCGATCATCGTGATGCTGATCGATACCACGGCGCAGCGTTCTCTGGAGGAACAGTTCAGGCAGGCGCAGAAGATGGAATCGGTGGGTACGCTGGTGGGCGGCATCGCGCATGATTTCAACAATATGCTGGCCGGCATGCTGGGGCAGCTGTATCTGGTGCGGTATGAATTGCAGGAGGGTGAACTCGATGCGGCCAATGTCGGCAGGATGGTGGAGCGTATCAATGCCGTGGACAAGCAGGGGAGGCTGGCCGCTGATGTGATCGCCCAGTTGATGACCTTTGCGCGCAAGGGGCAGGTGGTCTTGGACAGGCTGGATGCGAACCGTCTGGTGGCCGATGCGATGCGTCTGCACCGGGTGTCCATTCCCGAGAACATCGTCGTGCGGGCGCATCTGGGTGATGCGATGGAGGTCGAGGGCGATGCCGGCATGATCCAGCAGATGCTGCTGAACCTGTTGACCAATGCACGCGATGCGCTGGAACATCAATCCGACCCGTGCATCAATATAACCCTGGCACGAATTGTTCCCGATGCTGCTTTTCTCAAGGCGAATGCCGAGTTTCACGCCGGTGCATATGCCTCTCTGGAAGTGCGGGACAATGGCTGCGGTATTAGCAAAGAGCAGATTTCCCGCATTTTCGATCCTTTTTATACCACCAAGTCGGTCGGCAAGGGTTCAGGGCTGGGGCTTGCCATGCTGTATGGCGGCATGCAGACGCATCACGGGCATGTGCTGGTGGAAAGTGAGCCCGGCCAGGGTAGTTGCTTCAGCCTGTATTTCCCTCTACTGGGATGGGGCGGGAAGGCCGACGAACAGGAGGCCCAGGTTCTGACGCGTGGCAGCGGACAAACCGTTCTGCTGGCGGATGACGAGCCGGTGCTGACCGAGGTGATCGAACAGGCGCTGAAATTGACCGGCTACCGGGTGCTGACCGCACGTAACGGCGAGGAGGCTGTGCTTTGCTTCAAAGAAAATCAGGCGCAAATCTCGCTGGCTATCCTTGATGTGGTGATGCCGGTGAAAGGCGGATTGGAAGCAGCGGAAGAGATGCGCCGGATTGTCCCGAATCTGCCGATTATTTTCCATACGGGGTATGGCTCGGAGGCAAAGCTCGATGCAGTGCAGGCGTGGAAGCGTTGCCGAACTCTGAAAAAACCGGTGAATATCGAACAGCTCAGTCACATTGTTGCCGAGTTGCTGGCCTGAGAGTTACATCCATAAAGGCATCTGACAGCAGTTGATGGCTGATGGTCGTTCTCGACAGGGAGGGGCTGCTTTCGTAGTCTGCGGCCGGTGATCAAGCGAGGCTTCGAATGAACAACAGACAAGCACAACTGGTACTCGCCGACGGGCGGATTTTTCATGGCCAGGCCTATGGTGCGATCGGGCACTCGGTCGGTGAGGTGTGTTTCAACACATCGATGACCGGCTATCAGGAGATCCTGACCGACCCGTCCTACACCGATCAGATCATGACCTTCACCTATCCGCATATCGGCAATGTCGGCATCAACGATGCGGACATGGAATCCGACGCGGTATCGGTACGCGGTGTGATCGTGCGTGCTCCCTCGCGCATCACCTCGAACTACCGTGCAGAGGGCGATTTCGAGGCATGGCTGCAGCAGCAGGGCGTGGTCGGCATCGCAGGTATCGATACCCGGGCGCTGGTCCGGCATCTGCGCGACAACGGTGCACAGACCGGTGTGATCGTATCCGATGGCTTGAGCGAGCAGGATGCATTGAATATGGCGCGCGGCTGGGACGACCTTGAGGGTCGCGACCTGGTCGGGCAGGTGAGCCGCAAGCAGAACGATAGCTGGGATATCGGCTCCTACGATCTGAATGCCGTCGCCTATGAGACCCCCGCACAGCACAAGCATGTCGTGGCCTTCGACTATGGCTGCAAGCGCAATATTTTCCGCAAGCTGACGGACCGCGGACTGCGGGTGAGCATCGTGCCGGCGCAGGCGACTGCCGCCGAGGTGCTGGCGCTCAAGCCGGACGGTATCTTCCTGTCCAACGGCCCCGGTGATCCGGCGGCGGTGGGCTATGCTGTCGAAACCATCCGCGAGTTGCTGAAGACGGACACGCCGATCTTCGGCATCTGCATGGGCCACCAGTTGCTCTCGCAGGCGCTCGGTCTGACCACCTTCAAGCTGAAATTCGGCCATCGCGGCGGTAACCATCCGGTGAAGGATGAAACCACCGGCAAGATCGAGATCACCAGTCAGAACCACGGTTTTGCGGTGCGCGACGATGCAGTGCCGGACCACGTGGAGATCACCCATCGCTCGCTGTTCGACGGCACGGTGGAGGGCCTGCGCGTGAAAAACCGCCCGGTGTTTTCGGTGCAGTACCATCCCGAGGCCAGTCCCGGTCCGCACGATGCGGATTACCTGTTCGACCGTTTCGCCGATCTGCTGAAATAGGAAACGCCTTTTCCCTGAGCTTGGAGGCGTTGGCCTGCTCGGATAGGCTGGCGCGATGCAATCCCTCGACATCGCCATGACCGCCCTGTTCGGTGTCGGCCTGCTGCAGGCAGGCTGGCTGAGTGTTGCGGCTGTGCGGCGCGGCGCTCCATCCTCGCTGATCATTCGCGGTGTGTGGTCGCTTACCGGCATCTGGGTACTGCTCTGGCCTGTCTATACAACCCCCTATGCCCTGTTTGCCGCTATCGGGTTGTTTGCGCTGACTGCGCTTCTGCCCGCTTTCATCAAAGCGGACGCCTGCCGCAGCCTGCTGCAGGCATGGTCGGACGACGAACCGCTTCCCTGGCCGATGTGGATGTTCGTGCTGGCGCTGGCAGGTTCCGCTGTACAGTTCACCTATTATCCCGAATTCGGCTTCGGCACTGCGCTTTCTCTCTGCCTTGGTCTGCCGCTGGCGCACTGGTGGGACCGATCCGGACGCATGCGCCTGAGTTTTCCTGCCAATCCGGGACAGACCCTGCCGGGCCATATCAGTCTGATTCTCACAGTGGTGATCTGCTGTGGCTGGGGCCTGAATGTGTATCAGCAGATCGGCTGGTTTGAATCGCTGACCGCCACCCTGCTGGCCGGATGCGCCGCTTCCGCGGCGCGCGGGCTGATCCTTCATCCTTTCAATGTGCCTGTGGTGGCCCTGGCCATCGGCAGCGTACTATGGTTGCTCTGATGACTTTACATGAAAACCAAACCGACGATCTGATCCGCCGTGCGCTGGCCGAGGATGTGGCCGGGTGTGATCTGACCGCTAAGGCGACCATCGCCGGGGGTCAACAGGGATCGGCAAATATCACAGCCAAGGCAGCAGGCGTGCTGTCCGGCATCGCACTGGCCGACAGGGTGTTCGCACTGCTCGATGACACGGTGATCCGCCAGTGGCATCTGGGCGACGGCGATGCCGCGCAGCCCGGCGATCGCATCGCCACGTTAAGCGGTCCGCTACGCTCCCTGCTCTCCGCGGAGCGCACGGCGCTGAACTTCATCCAGCATCTCTCCGGTATCGCCAGCGCCACGCGGGAATTCGTGCAAGCCGTCGCCGGTACGGGCTGTGCTGTGGTGGATACCCGTAAAACGACGCCCGGACTCAGGTATCTTGAGAAGCAGGCGGTGCTGCACGGCGGCGGCTTGAATCATCGCATGGATCTTGCTTCCGGCATGCTGATCAAGGAGAACCATATTGCAGGGGCCGGTTCCATTGCCGCCGCCGTATCCCGCTGCCGCGCGCTGGCTCAGGCCGAGGGATGTGGTTCCGACGTATGGGTCGAGGTGGAGTGCGAAAACATGGACGAGGTGCTTCAAGCTGTGGCTGCCGCGCCCGACATCATCCTGCTGGATAATATGACGCCGGATGAGACGCGAGAGGCACGCAAGCTGGTGCCGGATTCCATCGTGCTGGAGTCTTCCGGCAATATCACCCTGAGCAATGCCCGCGACTATGCTGTAACCGGTGTGAACCGCATCGCCATCGGTGCGATCACGCATTCGACATCGGCTCTGGATATCTCGATGCGAGTCGGCGCAGCCCCGGACGGGGTGTGATTACATTGCATCCGACGCGTGAGGCCCTGCTGCATCGTTTAAGTACAGCGGACGATGCCCTGTCCGGCGAGGCGCTGGCGGAATCGCTCGGCATCAGCCGCACGGCGGTGTGGAAGCATGTGCATGCGCTGCAGCAGGATGGTTTGGATATCCGCGCCGAGCGTGGTCGCGGCTATCGGCTGCATGACGATGTGCTTGTCGCATCACGATTGTCCGAGGCACTGACCGGTCTGCGTATCGGCAGTCGCTGTCTGGTAGTCCCCGAGCTTGGTTCGACCAATAGCGAGTTGATGCGGCTGGCAACAGGCGAGGGGGGCGTTGCTCCCGATGGCACCGTGCTGCTGGCCGAAAGGCAGACACGGGGGCGGGGTCGCCTGCAGCGTGAATGGCTGACATCCGGGGGGAACTCGCTGGCTATGTCGATCCTGCTGCGTCCCGATCTCGCGCCGACCGAGATATCGCAACTGCCTCTGCTGACAGCGCTTGCCGTACAGCAGGCATTGAAGGATCTCGCACCACTGGCGATCAAATGGCCGAACGACATCCTGTGCGGAGGGCGGAAGATCGCAGGCATCCTCACCGAGATGCGCGCCGAGCCCGGAGCGGTGCATGCCGTGGTGATCGGTATCGGTATCAATGTGCGTCCGCCTGCGGGCGGCTGGCCGGAGGCGCTGCACGCCATCGCCGGAGACCTGAGCAGTGCATCGGGTCTAAACCTGAATCGCATGGAGGTGGCCATCGCCGTGTTGCGCCGCTTCGATGCACTGTATAACGAATATATCGAGCATGGTTTTGCCGCAGTGCGCGAGGCCTGGTGGCAGGCGCATGCCGCTTGTGGAAAACCCGTCCGGGTGCACAACGGTTCGAGCTATGTGGAAGGTATCGCCGAGGCGCTGGATACTGACGGGGCGCTGCTGCTGCGCAGCGGCACACAGCTGACGCGTATTATCTCCGGCGATCTTGAGATGAGAGGGGAATGATGAAGCGCTTCCTGTTGGTGGATATCGGTAACACATGCATGGTCTTCGGCCTGTATGAGGATGAGCACATGCTCGGTCGCTGGCATCTGTCCAGCGAGCGTAGTCTGACGCCTGACGAACTGGCGCTGAAGCTGCGCGGCCTGCTCGACAGTCTGCCTTGCGACTCCCTGAAGCCGCAGACCGATGCGGGCTATCCGATCGATGGCATCATGGCGGCCAGCGTGGTGCCGCATCTCGATCCGGTGCTCAGTGAGGCATGTGCGCAGGTGTTCGGCATGCCGCCGCAGTATGTCGGTTCAGCGAGCGTGAAAACCGGCATGGCTGTGGATTACAGGAACCCCCGCGAGGTGGGGGCGGATCGGATCGTCAATGCGGTGGCAGCGCGCGAGGTGTTCGGGGCTCCGGTGATCGTGCTCGACTGCGGCACGGCCACCACCTTCGATATCGTTTCACCCGAAGGGCATTATGCCGGCGGGCTGATCCTGCCCGGTATGGAGGTGTCGCTGGCTGCCCTTGCCGGACGGGCAGCCAAGTTGCCGGAGGTTTCCTTTGCCGCTTCCAATGAGCTGATCGGGCGCGATACCGCAAGCAGCATGCAGGCGGGAAGTTACTGGGCTGCCGTGGACGGTCTGTCGGGCATCATCCGCAGGCTTAAATCATTGCCTGAATATGCCGACGCGCCGGTGGTCGCGACAGGGGGGCTGGCGGCGCGCATCATCGATGCGATGCAGGATGTGGATGAGTATCGTCCGCTGCTGACGCTGCACGGTTTGCTGCTGCTGGCCCGACGGCATTTTCGTTGAATGTCGGGTGGGGCGAAGCGGGTTACAGGGCGGGGTGTTGAGGACTTGATGTGCTGAGCCGGCTTGTTTCCTTGGGCGTGCTCGGGCTGCTGCTCTGGGCGGCATGGGCGGCGTGGCAGCCGCCGGTCATGAGGGCGGAGCCGCGGCCGGTATTGCAGCATCTGGCGGACCGACCCGGCGAGGCCTCCGAGCTGTGGCGGGTGGTCTCACGCCGTATGATCGTGCCCAAGGCGGCCGAGGAACTTGGCCAGAGCCTGCGTGA
Source organism: Zetaproteobacteria bacterium CG06_land_8_20_14_3_00_59_53 (assembly GCA_002779605.1). GTDB lineage: Bacteria > Pseudomonadota > Zetaproteobacteria > Mariprofundales > Mariprofundaceae > UBA1543. Next base: position 53,626 of record PEWE01000005.1, read on the forward strand.
GCGCGGTCTGCCGGCGATCCTTATCGCGCATCAGGAGCAGGTGGAGCTGCATGCCTTCGACGACCCGCGCAGCTTCGATAAGCGCGAGGATGCCGTGGCCGCGCGCAATGAGTGGAAAAAGGCCGGCTTCGACGCCGAACTGATCAAACCGGACGAGAATTTCGGTGTGGCTCTCGGACGCCTGTATATGGTGGCCTATGCGCAGCAGCTGCAGCGCCGGCTGGACAATGCCGGGCGCGAGTTCACCTATGAGCGCCGGCTGGTGCTCATTCCGACCTGGCGCTTCACCTTTGCGCCCGCGCCTTATGCCGAGGCCAGTGCCTTGTGGGTGCAGGTGCAGGCGATGGGTGTGGCCGATCCTGTGCTGATGCGCGAGTCGCGCTTCCACGCCATGTTCGGCGATGCCGTAGCAGGGGCTGCGCCCTGATTCAAAGTCCCGGGATGAATGCAGCGGATAATTGGATTATTGTGGGCATGGGTTTAGTGTGAGCAGGGAAAATTCTCAGGAGGGATTCATGACGCAGGACGAAATGAAACGCAAGGTTGCCGAGGCGGCTCTCGAATATGTGGTGAAGGGCAGTATCGTCGGTGTCGGCACAGGTTCCACGGCGAATATGTTCATCGATGCGCTGGCTACCATGAAGGATGACATCAGGGGTACAGTGGCCAGTTCCGAAGCAACGGCGAAACGACTCGCCGGGCATGGCATCCCGGTACTGGACCTGAACGATGCACTGAAGCAGGTGGCCTCGCTGTCTGTGTATATCGACGGTGCGGACGAGTTCGATACCGGCAAGAATCTGACCAAGGGCGGCGGCGGCGCGCTGACCCGCGAAAAGATCGTGGCTGCTGCCTCCGACAAATTCATCTGTATCGTCGATGAAACCAAGCGGGTGAAGCATCTCGGTGCCTTCCCGCTGCCCATCGAGGTGATTCCGATGGCGCGCGAGTTGGTCATGGGTATCGCAGCCGGTCTGGGCGGCAAGCCTGTGGTGCGTGAGGGCTTCATCACCGATAACGGCAACATCATCATCGACGTGCACGGTCTGGTGATCACCGATGCGCGCGCGCTGGAAGACAGCCTGAACAGCGTTCCGGGCGTGGTGACCAACGGCATCTTCTCGCATCAGGGAGCGGATGTGGTGCTGATGGGCACACCCAACGGGGTGGAGACCATCCACTAAGGAAGTCGGACACAGGAGGAGGAACAGGTGCGCGCAACGATATTGAAAACCTTTGTTTCTCTTCTTCTGGCCTTGCTGGTGCTGCTATTTGTCGTCCGGGCCGCGCAGCAGGAGCGGCAGCATTTGCAGTCCATCCACTACGAGCAGATCGATGCCGCCGAGGATCTGAGCCAGAATCTGGCTCTGGAGCACTTGTGGCTGGAGGAATACCAGGCGACAGGCGCACCTTCGCTGCTTGAGAAATTCCGTACTCACAGAGACAGGGCAAACGCTTTGCTGGCCGAGATGACAAAGCTCAGCCATAACGCCAGCGATCAGGATATGGACTCCCATACCAGCCTTGAGGCGCTGCTGAAAGACATCCAGCAGCGGGTCCGGCAATGGCAGGGGATGGCGAAGGCGCGATTGTCCGATGATGCCCATGCTCAGGTGGAGAATGGCGAAGGCGCTACGGATGAGGCATTCGATGCCCTGTTTGAAGACATGCTCCAGCTCAACGAGCAGATCGAGCTGAATGTGCGCCGACAGTTGCAGGCCCATCTGGACCATCTGGCGGAGCGGAGTTTCTGGATGTTCGCTATCGCAGCCTTGCTGGTGCTGCTATCCATCACCTATGCAAGCCTTGCTTTCCGTCGGCGCATGCAAGGACTGCGGCGCGAGAATGAGTTGCTGGGCAGGCTGGGACAGAGCGAGAAGGAGTTTCGCGACCTGTTTGAATTATCGCCCGTCGGCCTCTGGCTGGAAGATTTTTCGCATGTGAAGGTGCATGCGCTCGAGCTTCAGGCTTCCGGTATCAGTGATCTGCGTGCCTATAGTGCTGAACACCCCGGTATGATCAGGGCGTGCGCCGGGCAGGTCGGTATCCTCGATATGAATCAGGCTGCGCTGCGCATGCATGGAGCGGACACCAAGGATCATCTGCTTGCCGGTCTCGAACAGACCTTTACCGAAGAATCATTCGGGGTGTTCCGTGAAGAGGTGCTTGCGCTGATGGACGGGCAGACCGAAATGACCCATCAGGCCTGCGTGCGACGACTCGATGGAACGCCGTTGAATGTGATTGTTTCCCTAAAGGTGATGCCCGGTCATGAAGAGACTCTGGACCGAATACTGGTGGCATTGTCCGATATCAGTCAACAGATCAGGGCTGAGGCCGATCTGAAAGATAGCGAGCGGCGATTGCTTATGGCGCAGGCAGTGGCCCGTCTGGGTAACTGGGAGCTGGATATGCTCAGTGGCCGCTTGCACTGGTCGGCGCAGGTGTTCCGGCTGTTCGAAATCGATCAGACCCGCTTTGCGGCATCCTATGACGCCTTTCTTGAGCGTGTGCATCCTGATGATCGCTCCGCGATCGAGCAGGCGTATTCCCGGCACCTTGAGGAGGATGTTCCCTATGATATCGAGCATCGTCTGCTGTTCGACGACGGACGTATCAAATATGTGCACGAGATGTGCATGACCGAGCGGGATGCGGATGGTAAGCCGCTACGCTCGCTGGGGACCGTGCAGGATGTGACCGAACGGGTGCTGGCCGATCAGGCCAGGGTCACACAGATGCAGAAGATGGAGCATGTGCAGCGGTTGGAAAGTCTGGGCGTGCTTGCCGGAGGCATCGCGCATGATTTCAACAATCTGTTGACAGCCATCATGGGGCATGCGGCGCTGGCCAGGCAGCAGACCGGCCCGATGGATGGAACGATTGAAAGCCTGCGTGCCATCGAGAATGCCAGCAGCAAGGCCGCCGATCTGTGTAAACAGATGCTTGCCTACTCGGGCAAGGGCAAGTTCGTGGTGCAGCCGATCAATCTCAGCGAGCTGGTGCAGGAGATGGCCCGGCTGCTGCAGGTGAGTATCAGCAAGGATGTGTCGCTGCGGCATGAGTTGGCCGGGAACCTGCCGGCGGTCGAGGCCGATGTGGCACAGATGCAGCAGGTGATCATGAATCTGGTGATCAATGCCAGTGAGGCTATCGATGGCAACGCCGGCATGGTGGTGATCGCCACAGGCGTGATGCAGGTGGATGCCGAATATCTGCATACGGTATATGTCGAAGAGGAAAATCTGGATCCGGGCGCCTATGTCTATCTCGAGGTGACGGATAACGGTTGCGGTATGGATGCGCGGACGCGCAAGCATTTGTTTGAACCCTTCTTCACAACCAAGTTTACCGGTCGCGGCCTGGGCATGAGCGCCATCATCGGCATCGTGCGCGGCCATAAGGGTGCGATCAAGGTGTATTCCGAGCCGGGCAAGGGAACGACTTTCAAGGTTTTGTTTCCAATAGTCGAAAAGGATGCTGTTTCCGTGCTTGCGCCCGCTGCGCAGCAGGGTGTACAGCGCGCCCGCGGCACAGTGCTGGTGGTCGACGACGAGGACAGCATCAGGGTCGTAGCCTGCATCATGCTGGAAAATGCCGGATATAAGACCATGCAGGCAGCAGATGGTATAGATGCCGTGGCCCTGGTGCGTATGCATGCCGAGGAGATCGATTGCGTGTTGCTCGATATGACCATGCCGCGCATGGGTGGAGAAGAATGCTTTACCGAGATGCGTCGGATCAAGTCCGGCATCAAGGTGTTGTTGTCATCGGGTTACAATCAGCAGACGGCAACGCAGCGGTTCACGGGCAAGGGGCTGGCGGGCTTTGTACAAAAGCCCTATACACCTGAAATTCTTCTGGATGCATTGCAGCGTGTTCTTGCTGCCAGGGTGGTATCCGGCGATTAACTGGAAATCCCTGCTCTTCGCCAGTCCGGGTCGGCATCAGGAAGTTTAAAAAGCAAAGCCAAACAGCGGTTGACACGGGACTGAAGCCTCACTAATGTTCGCGACCCTTCGACACCCCTGCTGTAAAAGCGCGTTTGTGTCGGGATAGAAACAAAGAAGAGGTAGCTGATGCCAACAATCAATCAGTTGATCCGCAAAGGCCGTCAGGACAAGCGGAAAATCAACAAGGTTCCCGCGCTGGACGCATGTCCGCAGCGTCGTGGCGTTTGCACGCGTGTGTACACCACCACCCCGAAGAAGCCGAACTCGGCTTTGCGTAAAGTCGCTCGTGTGCGCCTGACCAATGGTCATGAAGTCACCGCGTATATCCCGGGTGAGGGTCACAAGCTGCAGGAGCATTCGGTTGTGCTGATTCGCGGCGGCCGAGTGAAGGATTTGCCTGGTGTTCGCTATCATATTCTGCGCGGCGTGCTGGATACATCCGGCGTGGACGGCCGCAAGCAGGCCCGTTCCAAGTACGGCGCCAAGCGTCCTAAGTAAGGAGATCAGTCGATGCCTCGTAAAGGTGCAGCCCAGATTCGTCCGGTCACCCCGGATGCCCGCTACGGTGACCGTATGGTCTCAACGGTGGTCAACAAGGTGATGTGGGATGGTAAGAAGAATACCGCCGAGCAGATCGTGTACGGTGCCATGCAGTTCGCTGCAGACCGTCTGAAGATTGAGCCGCTCAGTGCCCTGCACAGGGCGCTGGAAGCAGTCAAGCCGCTGGTTGAGGTGAAGTCACGCCGTGTCGGTGGTGCCACCTATCAGGTTCCGATGGAGGTTTCCGAGCGTCGCAAGGAGTCTCTGGCGGTTCGTTGGCTGGTTGAATATTCCCGCAAGCGTTCCGAGCACACCATGCTCGAGAAGCTGGGTAATGAGATCGTGGATGCGGTGTCCGACCGTGGCGGTGCATTCAAGAAGCGTGATGAGACCCATCGTATGGCTGAGGCCAATAAGGCATTTGCACACTACCGCTGGTAGGTGGTTCAGCTTTAAGTTTCGCCGTTTAATTTGATTGTTGTTCTTAACAGATATGATGAAGGAGTAAGGGATCGTGGCCCGTAAGACACCATTAGCGCGTGTGCGCAACATCGGCATTATGGCTCATATTGACGCCGGCAAGACGACAACGACCGAGCGTATCCTTTTTTACACCGGCGTAACCCACAAGATTGGTGAGGTGCACGACGGTGCCGCAACCATGGACTGGATGGCTCAGGAGCAGGAGCGTGGTATTACCATCACCTCCGCTGCGACCACCTGCGAGTGGGATAATCATCATATCAATATCATCGACACCCCCGGACACGTGGACTTCACCATCGAAGTGGAGCGTTCCCTGCGCGTGCTGGATGGCGCTGTCGGCGTGTTCTGTGCGGTGGGCGGCGTTGAGCCGCAGTCCGAGACTGTGTGGCGTCAGGCCGACAAGTACCACGTGCCGCGTATTGCCTTTGTCAATAAGATGGATCGCATCGGTGCGCGCTACTTTGAAGTGGTGGACGAGATCGCCGAGCGTCTGGGCCACCACGCTGTGCCTATCAATCTGCCGATCGGTAACGAAGAGAATTTCAAGGGCATCATTGATCTGGTAAAGATGAAGGCCGTGCTGTGGCACGACGAAGCCATGGGCGCCCAGTACGACGTGGAAGAGATTCCCGCCGACCTGGCCGATCAGGCTCAAGAGTACCGCGAGAAGCTGCTCGATGCCGTGCTGGTGCACGACGACGCGCTGATGGAGTCCTACCTCGAAGGCGCAGACATCGACGAGGCAGCCCTGAAGGCCTGCATCCGCAAGGCTGTGGTCAATATCGACATGATTCCTGTTCTGTGTGGTACCGCATTCAAGAACAAGGGTGTGCAGACCCTGCTGGACGCCGTGGTGGATTACATGCCGGCCCCGACCGACGTGCCGGCCATCAAGGGCGTGAGCCCGGATGATGAGACCAGGGAAGACACCCGTCCGAGTTCCGATGATGCCCCGTTCGCAGCTCTTGCTTTCAAGGTGATGACCGACCCGTTCGTCGGCACCCTGACCTTCTTCCGTGTTTACTCCGGTGTGCTCGAGGCTGGTTCCTATGTGACCAACTCGACCAAGGACAAGAAGGAGCGCATCGGCCGTATCCTGCAGATGCACGCCAACGAGCGTAAGGAAATCAAGGAAGTCCGTGCCGGCGACATCGCTGCTGCCGTGGGTTTGAAGAGCACCACGACAGGCGACACGCTGTGCATCGAGTCATCTCCGATCATTCTGGAGCGCATGGAATTCCCCGAGCCGGTGATCTCCGTCGCTATCGAGCCGAAGACCAAGGCCGACCAGGAGAAGATGGGTATCGCGCTGAGCAAGCTGGCAGCCGAGGATCCGTCCTTCCGTGTCCGCACCGACGAAGAGACCGGTCAGACCATCATCTCCGGCATGGGCGAGCTGCACCTGGAAATCATCGTGGACCGCATGAAGCGCGAGTTCGCAGTGGAAGCCAACGTCGGTAAGCCGCAGGTGGCCTACCGCGAAACCATTCGCAACTCCGTTCGTGCAGAAGGCAAGTTTGTGCGCCAGTCCGGCGGTCGCGGTCAGTATGGTCATGTCTGGCTGGAGATCGAGCCGCAGGAGCCAGGTACCGGTTTCGTGTTCGAGGACAAGATTGTCGGTGGCGCCGTGCCGCGCGAGTACATCGGTGCAGTCGGTAAGGGTATTGAAGAAGCCATGCAGAACGGTATCCTCGCGGGCTTTCCGATGGTGGACGTCAAGGCAGCTTTGGTTGACGGCTCCTACCATGATGTCGACTCCTCTGAAATGGCGTTCAAGATCGCCGGTTCCATGGGCTTCAAGGAAGGCGCAGCCAAGGCCAAGCCTGTGCTGCTCGAGCCGATCATGAAGGTCGAGGTGGTGACACCGGAAGATTACATGGGCGATATCGTCGGCGATCTGAATCGTCGTCGCGGCACCATTCAGGGCATGCACGACCGCAGTGGCGCAAAGGTTGTCGATGCGCACGTACCGTTGTCCGAGATGTTCGGCTATTCAACACAGCTGCGCTCCATGTCGCAGGGCCGCGCCAACTACACGATGCAGTTCGAGCACTACGAAGAAGTGCCGACCAACATCACCAAAGAAATCATCGCCAGCGTCAAGGGTTGAGACGAGTAAGGATAGGAGCAGAAAATGGCTAAAGCAAAATTCGAACGTACCAAGCCGCACGTTAACATTGGTACCATCGGTCACGTTGACCATGGCAAGACCACGTTGACTGCAGCGATCACCAAGGTTCTGTCCGAGAAAGGTCAGGCGACCTTCAA
>PEWE01000033.1:0-90784 GCA_002779605.1 Zetaproteobacteria bacterium CG06_land_8_20_14_3_00_59_53
AGGCTAGGATAGGGGTGTAAAAAAGTAAGTTTGCCTAAATTTCCGCTCAAAATTTGGGCGATAGAAAATATTCAGGGGTTATTCAGAGGATCCCTAACATACCCTGCCCCGCATCCGGTGGATGCGGGGCTTTTCTATCGTCTTCCAAAATCAGCAGACATTGATGTAAATTGCGAACAGCCTTTTTTTGCTAACGCCAACCCAAATATTAGCCTCACGATTGACATCACCGGACCGCCCTTCGACACTTGCATGCATGCGCACAAATTCAGGCAGCAACACATTGATGCAACAACTTTACGACATCCCCGAAGAGGAACTGCTGGCAGAAATCCGGCAGCTGCGCGCCAAGCTTGACGACAAGGTGCTGATTCTCGGCCACCACTACCAGCGCGAAGAAGTGATCGGATTCGCCGATGTCACCGGCGATTCGCTGAAGCTGGCGCAATACGCTGCCGCCACCCCCGCCCCGTATATCATCTTCTGCGGCGTGCATTTCATGGCTGAAACCGCCGATATTCTTACATCCGACAGTCAAACGGTGATTTTGCCCGATCTGGCTGCAGGTTGCTCGATGGCCGACATGGCCGACGATGTGCAGGTGCGTCGTTGCTGGCAGGAACTGGCGGAAGTCATTAGCCCGGACGAGACCGTCACCCCGGTGACCTATATCAATTCGACCGCAGCCCTGAAGTCCTTCTGCGGCGAACACGGCGGCATCGTGTGCACCTCGTCGAACTGTGAACGCGTGCTCAACTGGGCATGGGGTCGGCGCGAAAAGATCCTGTTCTTCCCCGATCAGCATCTGGGTGAAAACACGGCACTGGCCATGGGTGTGCCGGAAAGCGATATGATCATCTGGGACCCGGCGAAGCATCTCGGCGGCAACAGCGTGGAAGCCATCGAAAAGGCCCGACTGATCCTGTGGAAGGGTTTCTGCTCGGTGCATCAGTTGTTCAAGGCGGAGCACGCTGCTTCCATGCGCCAACAACATCCCGGCATCGAGATACTGGCGCATCCGGAATGCTCGCGTGCGGTGTGCGAGACCGCCGATTTCGTAGGCTCCACCGAGGCCATCATCCAGTATGTCGCCAAGGCACCAGCCGGAAAGTCCTTTGCCGTGGCCACCGAACTGAATCTGGTGAACCGCATGCGCCTGCACAATCCGGGCAACAAGGTCTATTTCCTCTCCCCCACCATATGCATGTGCTCGACCATGTTCCGTACCGATCCGCAGCATCTGCTGGCCTCGCTCAAAGAGGTGGAAGCCGGGCATGTGGCACATCCGATCCGCGTGCCCGAGGTGGATCAGACATGGGGCAGGCTTTCCCTGCAGCGCATGCTCGACCTTGCATGAAGAAAAACTGCATGATCGAACCCCGGAGAATCACGATGACATCCCGTTTGCCACACCCTTCACACGGCTTGAGCGCATGGCTCTTGAGCTGCGCGCTTGCAGGACTTCTGCTTTTCACCCTGCCCGCTTCCGCCGAGGTTGCAGCACCCTCGCTCTCGGCGCTTGAGCAGCAGATCGGCGATTTCGTCAACAGCCCCGACTACCGATTCACCCCCGACACCACGGCGCGAGCGCGCGCCCTGCTGGCCGCATCGGTGATGGCCGATCAGCGTCAGGATGCAGCAGCACGCGATCAGGGCGCACGTGAAACCGCCGAGGCTCTGGACAATGCCAAGCGCATCGCCGTTGATTTCAAGGCCAAATACGCCAACACCCTGAAGCTGGAGAAGGCGGCCATCGAGGCGGTCGGCAATCCGTCGGATTACAGCCTTGCTGCGGCCAGCGAGTCATTGAGCGATCTGATCCGCGCCTTTGAACACGGCGAATTGAATAACAGCGCAGGGCTGGCCGAAGAGGCGAACAAACACTTTCTCGTCGTATTGAAGAGCAAACTTCCCGCACTGCTGCAGCAAACCGATGCCGCACTGCTTGCCGCTGCGCGCAACAATGCCAGGCGCTATGCACCGAACTCCTACGAGACCGCACAGAAATGGCTGGCCGAAGCGCTTGCCTACAACGACGGGCTGAGCAACAAGTGGCCTGAACATCCGCGCATGGGTCTGACTCTGGCGGAACGTTCTGGCAAGCTCTCCGAGCAGATCATGCTGTGGCGCAAGAAACCTGACAGTTATGAACAGCTCGTGCTGCAAGCGCGTGATGAACGCCTTTCCGCAGCACGTGCGCTCGGGATGCCCGTGGATGACAGCGACCCATCCTACGATGTCGAGAACGCTAGTCTGCTTGGTGCTATCAGAGAATTGCGCAGCGCCTCACAAAAACAACAACAAAAATACCAGCAGCAGCTGACAGCCATGGAAGCGCAGTACCAGCTTCGCCTCGGTGAGAAAACTGAGGCGCTGCGAAATGAACTCTCGCAGCAGCAGGGCGAGCAACTGAGCGAGATGAAAGAGGCTTTCCGTGCCAAGCTGGAGCGCGAAACCTTTGAAACGCGCAGACAACAGAAGTTGAGCGAAATATTCAAAAAAAATGAAGTCGAGATTCTGGCCAATGTGGACGGGTCGCTCCTGATCCGCTTGACTGCACTGCAATTCGGTTCGGCCAGAACAAGTATCGACAAGGCCTACTTCGATCTGTTGAACCGGGTGCGCACCGGTCTTGATATCTATCCCGAGCGACAGATCGTCATTGAAGGACATACAGACAATCGTGGTGAACCGGACATCAACCAGCGCCTGTCGCTCAAGCGCGCCGAAACCGTGCGTGATTTCCTTGTTGCCGCAGGCATGGAAGCATCCCGCCTGAAGGCGCTTGGATATGGCGAGGTACGCCCCATCGCCAGCAACGATTACGAGCGTGGTTTGGCGATGAACCGACGCATCGACATTATTATCAGGGCGGGCAAATGAACGACTTCGACAACCTGACCGGCATTCCTGAGTCCATGCAGGCGCATGTGCGCGGACTGCTGGAAAACCTGCACGACGAATCACCGCACAAGCGCTCCCTGCTGCTTGAAACAGTGCGCCTGATCGCCGCATCGAAAAGCAATGCCGATATGAAAATGGTGAGCAGCGCGATCCAGGAGATCCGCAAGGGTCTGGAGGTCTTCGAGCCGTATCAGGCGATCCGCAAGGTGTGTATCTTCGGCTCGGCGCGCACCCACCCCGAGGAACTGCGCTACCAGCAGACCAGAAAGGTCGCCGAGATCCTGCGCGACAACGGCATGATGGTGATTACCGGCGGAGGCGGAGGCATCATGCAGGCCGCCAACGAGGGTGCCGGCGAGGCACATTCCTTCGGCATCAACATCAATCTGCCGCTGGAGCAGTTCCCCAATCCGATTGTGGATGGCTCACCACGCCACTTCTATTGCAAATACTTCTTCACCCGCAAGCTGTTTTTCCTGAAAGAAGGCGATGCGGTGATCCTCGCCCCCGGCGGCTTCGGCACGCTGGATGAGGGCTTCGAGACCCTGACCCTGCTGCAGACCGGGCGTACCCCGCCGGTTCCGGTGGTGCTGCTGGAAGCGCCCGGTGACGATTACTGGGGACCATTCATCCATTCATGGATGCGTCGTCTGGTGGACGATCATCTGATCGGCCCCAACGACCACAATTTTCTATTCCATACCGACAGCGCCGAATCGGCAGTACGTCATATCACCAGCTTCTACAGTAACTATCACAGCTTCCGCTATGTCGGCGAATGGGTGCTGCTGCGCATCAATTGTGCGCTATCGGACGGTGATCTGGAGCGGCTGAATGCTGAGTTCTCCGATGTTCTTAAAGAAGGGGAAATCGAACAAGTCATGCACTGGCCGAAGAGCGACGACCCCGGGCTGGATCATCTGCCCCGCCTGCGCATGAAACTGGATTGCAGCCGTATGAATGTGCTACCCGAGATCATCCGGCGCATGAACGGTCTGGCCAACGGCTGTCACAAAGAACCTTCGCATAGCGATTAGCAGCTTGCCGCCCTACTTCTCCGAGGGCAGCAGTTGCGGTGTGATCACCCAGTCGATACACCACTCGCGGGCATCGTCTCGCTCGATGCACACTACGCCACCATTGCGGAAACGCAGCAGGGACAGGCCCTCATCGTTGCCGAGCAGCAGACCGGCCAGACGCTGCAAATGCGGCATATGCCCGACCAGCATCACATCCCTGGTGCTCACCGAAAGCTGCTTGGCCCATATCTCCGGATCGTCACTGGGATTCAGACCGACAGTCGCTTTATGCGGAATCCCGAAGGCTCCGGCCAGCAACTCGGCGGTCTGGGCGGCGCGTTCCTTGCCGCTGTGCAGCACCTCGGACAGATACAGATGCGTATGCCGCAGCAGATACTCGCCCATGCGCTTCGCATCCGATCGCCCCTTGGGGCTCAGCGAGCGTACCGGGTCCTCCTCGGTGGACAGTGCCTCGGCATGCTGGATCAAATAAACATGCATCCTTCCTCCTCAGGCGGTTGCAAAGAACCGCCGCACATCGCTGATCTTTTCCGTCTTCGGCGAGCGCGGCAGATTCTGCGCCACCACCCGACCATAGGATCGCGTGTATAGGCGGGAATCCAGAACCGCGATCACGCCACGGTCATCCTGCGTGCGGATCAGTCGACCCACCCCCTGTCGCAGGGCCGCCACGGCCTCGGGCAACTGAATATCATGGAAGGCATTGCCCCCCTTGCTTTCGCATGCCTCGCAACGCGCCATCAGCAGGCGATCATCGGGAGGTGCGAACGGTACCTTATCGATAATCACCAGACTCAGGGATTCGCCCGGCACATCCACACCTTCCCAAAAACTTCGCGTACCGCACAAGACTGAATGCGTATCCTCACGGAATTGCTGAAGAATCGCATCCTTGCCACCACTCTCGTTCTGCACCAGCACCGGCCAGTCCACAGCTGCCGCCAGACGCGGCGCGATGCGGCGCAGCATCTGGTGTGAGGTGAACAGTACGAAGGCCCGACCGCTGGATGCTTCGATCAGCGAGCGCATCTCTTCGAACAATACATCCTCGTATTCAGCCGTGCCCGGCGCCGGAATATGGCGAGGCACGTACAGCAAGGCCTGTGTAGCATAATCGAAAGGCGATGGATGGGAAACGGCTTTTGCATCAACGTCCCCGACTACGCCTTCCCTTATTTTCAGACCGAAGCGTTCGGCGGCATAGGCGAAAGAACCGGAGATGCGCAGGGTCGCCGAGAGCAGGATGAAGCAGGACGCACGGCTCCAGAGTTTCTCGCCCAGCACGGGACCGGTTTCCACCGGTGCCAGCAGGTGGGTCGCCGCGCGGCCCGAGCTTTCGCGCCATGCCACATAGCCCTTCGGCGGTGTGAGGATGGCCTCGATATCCAGTTCGATGGCCTCGGCACGATCCGCCAGTTTCGCCGTCTCGGTACTGCGTTCGCGGCGCGCATCGGCACCTGCGACCAGTTCCTGCCAGGCCACCAGCACCTCACCGAGCTTGTCCGCCTCAAAGGCCTCGTTGACGCGCATGAACTGCATCGTCATATCGCGCTTGAGTTCAGCCTCGTCGCCCAGACCTTCAAGCACAGCCTGCATATCATTATGCCAGGTTGTCAGACGACTTAACGCCACCTGCCGTCCGAATTGCCGGCAGGCGAGATCGGGAATGGCATGCGCCTCATCCAGGATAGTGACATCAAAATCCGGCAGCACCTCGCCGAAATCACCGGATTTCAATTGTGCGTCGGCCAGCAGCAGACTGTGATTGCTTACCACCACATCGGCCTCCTGTGCCGCCTGCCGCGCCTTGACCAGCGGACAGTCATCCCAGTGGGAACATTTAGAACCGAGGCATTGCTCGGCGGTGGCTGTGATACGGCTGCCGATGCCGGCGGCAAAGGCATCGAAGGACAGCGAAGCCAGATCGCCGTCACGGCTGTTTCCGGCCCATTCGTTGACCCTTAACAGGCTGCGTCTGGCCCATGGCTCGGTTTTGACATCCTGCAGGCTTTTCTCCAGACGCTGCGGGCAGAGGTAGTTGCTTCGTCCCTTGAGCAGCGCGACACGCCGGCGCACACCGAGCGCCTTCTGCACCGTGGGTATATCGCGATACATCAGCTGATCCTGCAGGGCCTTGGTATGTGTGGAGATCAGCACCTTATCGGCACAGCGCAGCGCCGGCACCAGATAGGCCAGCGTCTTGCCGGTTCCCGTTTCCGCCTCGGCCAGCAGCAGACCGCCCTGCTGCATGGTGCCGGCGATCTCGCCGGCCAGATCCACCTGCTCGCTGCGACAGACGTAGCCCGGCATGGCGGCGGCAAGCGCGCCGTCCGGCTGGAAATCCCGGGAAATGCGTGATGAAAAGGAATCAACGGACATGTGTGCTGCACAGACTACGTCAGCCATACGGGTGCAGGCAAAGGCCGGCAGGCCGATGTGACCTTAATCGCCGGAGAGGCCGAACCAGACCGGGATGATGGGTATCATTTCATTGTTGCTGATACTGACCCCCATACGCGAGGAAAGTCCGCGTGCGGCAAGAAACAGCATGATGTGTTTGAGTTCGCTTCCCGTCACACGCACACTGGCCTCTTCACCGCCGAAAAAATCGATATCGATAAATACGTGCGAGCTAAGGGTTCGGACGAAATACAGTTTGGCGCGCACATTGCGCAGGCCGATATGGCGGATGTCTTGCGGAGTAAAGCGAATCGCCTTCTCCAGCAAGCGCTTGACCACGATGTCATCGCCCATCTCCACCGCCACCGTCATAGCGCTGCAAAAATTAAATCCCGCCCATGCAATCATGGCAGCCACAAACAAACAGAAACCGATCACTTCGGCAGGAGGCTCTGCCCAAACGGGCAGTGCGAGGAAGGGAATCATACACAGAACGATAAACAGTGTGGTTCCCCAGACCTGGCTGTAATTGGTCAGGTGAAGTGATTTCGGGGCAACAGCCTCGATGTTTGTCACATAAGGAAGACCGGCGAAGGCAAGCAGATCCTTGTTGCCATCCACTGAATCGCCGACCCAGTTGAAGCGCGCAGCCAGTTCATTTTCAATCCATTGCATGATTTCAGGTGCAATGTCTTCGCGTGATGCATACCAGTCCATCAGTTCGTTGGGATAAAGCACATCAAGCTTGATAAGCGGTGCCACGATCTCCGGCAGAAACTCGTCCAGAAATTCCGGGCGATGACTGCAGATACAGGCGGCAGCCGTTACCATCATCTCTGCAGCAAGGCCGTTATCATCGGGCAGCTTCATTGCGAAAGCCCCCCAAGACGTTTCCACATGCCCTTTGGACAATCTGGCATACCCGGACTCAACCTTTTCGAGAATATCCAGCATGCTGTGCCAGGCTTCGTTCTGCTTCAGCATCTCCCGGAAGGCTCCGGGGATAAGAATCGGTACCACGCTCATGCGGCCTCCCTCATGCGGTCTCATTCATGCAGTCGCCATCATGTAACCCGCAGTATGCCGCGATACATGCTCATCTGGCAGTGGAAAGCATACTCACCCGGTTTCTCCGGAAACAACCGGATAACCACCGCCCTGTCCAGCGGCAGATCTTTCTGGATGCCGAGCTCGGGGAAGATGACCTGCGAGGCACAGGCGGTTTCATCCTCGCGGATGAATTTGAGCGAAATGCCCTTACCGGCCACCGCCTCGATCAGTGCGGGATCGTACACCCCGTCCTTCACGCGCACCTCGATGATCTGGCCGGGTGCGGCACTTACACCCGCCTTGGGCCGATACAGCCAGAACCACCGGATGATGAAAGCAATCAGCAACAGCCCTGCAATATTGACGGCGATCATGCCTTCTCTTCCGGTTTGAACAGGCGCAGGCGGTTGGCATTGCTGACCACCGTCACCGAGGAGGCGGCCATCGCCGCACCGGCAAGCATGGGATTGAGCAGCAGGCCGAAGAAGGGGAAAAGCAGACCGGCCGCCACGGGAATGCCAAGAGAATTGTAAACAAACGCCCCGAACAGGTTCTGCCTGATGTTGCGTAGCGTGGCTCTGGATATGCCGATGGCCGTCACCACACCGTCCAGCGAGGAGCGCATCAGCGTAATATCGGCCGACTCGATGGCCACATCGGTGCCGGCCCCGATGGCAAAGCCGACATCGGCGCGGGAAAGGGCCGGCGCGTCGTTGATGCCGTCACCGACCATGCCGACGATTTCACCCATCGCCTGCAACTCCGCCACCCTGGCATCCTTGTGCTCAGGCATGACGCCGGCGAACACCTCGCTGATACCCACCTGCGCTGCCACGGCCTCGGCGGTCTGCCGGTTATCGCCGGTCAGCATCACCACCTTCAGACCCATGGCCCGCATCCGCGCAATGGCGGCTTTGGAATCCGGCTTGATCGGGTCCGCCACGGCGATGATGCCGAGCAGTCTGCCGTCCGAGGCCAGAAATACCGGCGTTTTGGCCTGCGCTGATAGTTGCACTGCCTGTTCAAGCACACCGGCGGCAATATCCACATTCTGATCGGCCATCCATGCGGCATTGCCGAGCAGGATATCGTGCCCATCCACCCGGCCACGCACGCCCTGCCCTGCGACGGCCTCGAAGCCCTCACAGGCCGGAAGACGCATATCACCCGCCCGCGCGGTGATGGCAGCCGCCAGCGGATGCTCGCTGCCGGTTTCAAGTGCTGCCGCCAGACGCAGCATGGCATCTGTATCCTCAGCCAGAATATCGGTCACCTGCGGGCGCCCTTCGGTGACCGTGCCGGTTTTATCCAGCACGATGGTGGTCAGCTTCGAGGCGCGCTCCAGCGCTTCCCCCTTGCGGATCAGAATACCGTATTCGGCGGCCTTGCCGATGCCGACGACCAGCGAGATCGGCGTGGCCAGTCCCAGCGCGCAGGGGCAGGCGATGATCAGCACGCTCATCGCGGCCACCAGGGCATAACTGATGCGCGGCTCGGGCCCGAAGTTCAGCCAGACGAGTGCAGTGCTGACGGCCAGAATCAGCACCGTGGGCACGAACACCCCGGCCACCCTGTCCACGATGCGCGCGATGCGCGGCTTGGAAGCCTGCGCGTTCTTCACCATCTCGATGATGTGCGCCAGCACGCTGTCCGCGCCCAGATGCGTGGCGCGGTAGAGAAAGCTGCCTGCGACATTGAGCGTGCCGCCGACGACAGTCGATCCCCTGGTCTTGTGCACGGGTACCGGCTCACCGCTGAGCATGGACTCATCCACCCGCGATTCGCCTTGCAGCACCTCGCCATCCACCGGGATCTTCTCCCCCGGTCGCATCCGGATGACATCGCCTGCCACAACCCCGGCAATCGGCATATCGCTCTCCACCCCGTCGCGCACCACCCTCGCCGTGGACGGTTGCAGGCCGATCAGCCTGCGGATGGATTCCGAGGTTCTGCCGCGCGCCCGCACCTCCAGCGCCTGCCCGAGATTGATCAGCGCGATAATGATCAGAGCCGCATCGAAATAGACGTGACGCGCCGCTTCCGGCACCACATCGGGTGCGATGCAGATGAGCATCGAATACAGCCATGCCGTGCCGGTGCCAGTGGCAATCAGTGTATCCATGGTCGCCGAGTGGTGGATGAAGGAGCGCCATGCTCCGATGTAGAAATGCCGTCCGGCATAGAACATCGTCGCCAGAGTCACGATGCCGACCGACAGCCAGACGGCCCGCCCCTGCTGCACCCCGGGCAGGACACCGACGAACATATCCGCGACCAGCGAGAAGCCCGCTAAAGCCGCGACGATGAAGCGGCGCATCAGGCAGGCAAAGTGCGCCGCCTCCTCGCTGCGCTTTGCCTCGATGTTTTCCCCGCCCAGCATCGGACTGGCATCGAAACCGGCCGCCTGCACCGCCGCGATCAGGGTATCCGCATCAAGCCCTGCACTGCCCTGCACGCTGGCCGTGCGATCCACCAGATTGACGCTGGCAAGGGACACGCCGGGAGCAGACTCAAGTGCCGCCTCCACCTTGCTCACGCAGCCGGCGCAGCGCATGCCCTCAATATTCAGGCGGAGTTGTGCGCTGGCGGTCTTGCTCACAGGCAGCCTCAGTAGTGCGTGAACACGCTGGTCTTGCCGTCCTTGTCGAAGGCCAGCACATCGTAGTTCTTCGGCTCAAGCATATCCGGCTGCATGCCGGGGGATTGCTGCGGCATGCCGGGGGCCGTCAGTCCAACCACACCCGCGGGCTTTTCCCTCAGCAGGCGCTTCACGTCGGCGGCCGGCACATGCCCTTCGATGATATAGCCGCCGACCAGGGCCGTATGGCAGGACGACAACCGGTCCGAAACACCATACTTCACCTTGATAACGTCCATATCGTCGGTCTTGTGCTCGACCACCGAAAAACCGGCACTCTTCAGGGTATCGGCCCAGCCGGAGCAGCAGCCACAGCTCGGTGATTTATACATCACCACCTCTTCCGCCATGGCCTGCGCCGTCGGCATATCGAAGGCTGCCAGGCCCAGCATCGCGGGAAATAACCAGCCCGAAATCGCACGTTTCATATTGATGCCTCCATCAAATCATTTTTGTTTCTTTACGTTGCAGTATAGCGCCCGAAGATGTCCTGAATACAAGCCGCTCTGATATCTGGCATGCTCTTTTTTACGCTCTTGTAAATCATTCGCGGCAGACATTCCGCTTGATTTGCCGACCCGGATAGCAACAATGGGCGCGTGATCAAGTGGCCAAGCATACTCGGAAACCTGCGCCTTTCTCTGGCTATGTTCGCCATGCTCGGTGCCATGTGGGCTACCGTTGATCTGCATCAGCACCTTTCCGGCCTGCATAAACCCATCGCCTGCGCCACCTGCTCCATCGAACAATCCGTCAGCCATGGCTTTGCTCCACAGGCTGATATTCAGACCACTACGAAAACGATTGACGATAAAGCCAACACCCGTTTCCCGGTTGAGCTCGCTCTCGTCAGCCATCAAACATCGCATATCAGGGCTCCTCCCAAAATCTGATTTTCTCTTTCCATAAATACGAAAACCAAATCACATCCGTGACCTTTTGGTCACGCCATTCTTGGAGGAATGATGAAAAAACATGCTCTGGCATGGCTGTTGCCGTGCCTGATAATACTCGTCCCGTACTACGCTGAAGCGGCCGGGGCTGATGAAATTCAAGCCCTTAAGGACCAGATCAATATTCTTATACAGAAGGTGGAAGCTCTGGAGGCCAGACAACAGCAAATACAGGCAGCCGGCGAATCAAAAGCGGACAATCCTGCTTCTGTCGGTGTCTCAACTGCTCCGCTTTCCGTCGCTTCGGTGACTCCGTCTCAGTCCGCTACAGCACAGGCAACAGGCGAGAACAGCGGAAACCCGGCCATTTCGGTCATCGGCACCTTTGCCGGATCGGCCATGCGCGGTGGTAATGCCGTGCATCAGCGCAACTTCCTGCCGATGTCCGAGGGCGAGTTCGTTTTCGGCGCCGAGGTTGATGCACATACCCGGCTTGATGTCACCGTTACCGCCGCCAATGGCGCGATGGCCGCGGAAGAGGCCTATGTCACTTCACGTCTGCCCGAGGGATTTCACCTTCGGGCAGGGCGTAAATTCATTCCGCTCGGGCGTGCCAATGAAACACATCCCCATGCCTTGATTTACGCCGATACGCCCAATGGCCTGACAAACCTTTTCGGGCCGGACAAATTTATCGGCGAAGGCGTGTTTCTCGATCATCCACTGTACATCGGCGAATCCGCCCACAACCTCTTGCTCGGCTTCTTCCAGAATGCCAATCAGGTTGCCTTCGACCCGACAGCAACCAATCGTTTCAGCGGCATGGGACGATGGACAGGTATGTGGGATCTCAATGATACCGCCACGCTGGAACTTGGCAGCACGTATATCAATGGTAACAACGGCATCGCAGTCAACTCCCGAACCGATATTCTCGGAGCTCATCTGGCCCTGAAGAATCTGGAATTCGACCATAGCGGATGGTCGATTGAAGGCGAATGGAATCGCAGCTGTATCGGCACATCCCCCGGACTTGCCCGCACTATTACAGACGGTGCCTACCTGCTCGGTGAATACGACTTCAACCGGAACTGGCAGAGCTTTGCCCGAGCCGATTTCAGCCGCATGACCGGGCATCAATCTGAAACCGCATATACAGGCGGCCTTGCCTGGAAAGTCAGCGAATTCCAGAGACTGACCGTGCAATACAAGCATACCCGCAATGCCCTGACTGAATCCGCCGCACGACTTGGTCTGGCGGCAGGTGATAGCGCAGATGAAGCTCTGTTCCGCTGGGTGGTCGCGATCGGCCCTCACGGCGCACATAAATATTGACAGGTATCGACATGAATTCACGCGTAATACATCTATTTGCCATGATGGTCATTCTTGTCTGCGCTCAGACGCCGGTTTCCGCTTCCGAACTTCACATCACGGCAACACTGCCGGCGCTGGGTCAGATTGCTCAGGGCGTTGCTGGTAAGTTCGGCGAGGTAAAGGTTCTTGCCCATATCGGACAGGATCCGCACTTTGTGCCGCCCAAGCCAACACTGGCCAGACATCTGACCCATGCGGATCTTCTGATTGCCGCTGGTCTGGGGCTTGAAATCGGCTGGTTGCCTCCGCTGCTTGAGGCAGCCGGAAACGACAATATCCGACCCGGCGGAAGCGGCTATCTAGACGGCACACAGGTGCTCGCCGAGGTGCTTGGCAAGCCACAGGGGAAAATCACCCGCGCCCTCGGAGATATTCATCCGGAGGGCAACCCTCACTGGTATATCGACCCGATCAATGCCGTTCGACTGGCTCAGGCGCTGGCCGAAAGACTTGCCGTGCTCGACCCCGGGCATGCAGTGGTATTCCGGCAGAACGCCGCGAACTTTGCCAGAGATGTTCAGGCGCGCATGCCCGGTTGGCAAACAGCCCTGCAAGACTTAAGTCCATTGGTCTCATACCATGATTCCTATCTCTACCTTGTGCAACGCTTCGGCCTGAAAGTGATCGACTTTGTCGAGCCAAAACCGGGCATCGAGCCGTCGACAGCACATCTGGACATGCTGGTTGGCGAATTACAGAAGGGTTCTGCGACTACGCTTTGGATGGAACCTTATCACGATGGAAAAACAGCCAGGAAGGTATGTGAACTCGGCCACATTCTCTGCCGTGTGATGCCGGACTCCATCCAGGGCGATGGATTTGCAGGTTATCTGCATTTGATAGATGTAATTGCAGCTGGCGGGAGATAAGCGATGTTTCTGCTGACCAGTCTGATTGCCTGCCTGATTCTGGCCCTTGTGATGCCTCACCTTGGCCGGAAGGTGCTGGAAAGACGAATCGTTTTCGTTGATCTGGCGCTCGCGCAATTTGCCGCAACCGGGTACGCCATTGGTCTGGCCAGTGACAGCTCCGGCCTGCTATGGGCCGGGGCTGTCACGCTCCTCGCTGTGCTGGCCTTGGCAGCCATACCACATGCCTCCAAGCTGCCCAAGGAGGCTGTTATGGGCTCGATGTATGCAGTGGCTGCAGCTGCCGGCATGGTTATTCTCACCAACCTTCCACACGCAGAAGGTCATATGAGCGAACTGATGTTCGGATCCCTGCTGGGGGCTGGCTGGTCCGATCTCGGCATTCTTGCAGTTCTCGGAATGCTGTCGGTAGCCACGCTACGCTTTGCCGGCAGCGACACCTACATACAGCGCGTCATGTTCTATCTGGCGCTTGCCATGGCTGTGGTGCCCGCCATCCACGCAGTCGGCATTGTGCTGGTGTTCGGCATGCTGCTCCTGCCAGCGCTGGCGGCGTGGCGTAATGAAGGCAACGGGCCTGTCCTGCAGGCCCTTCTGGTTGCTCTCTGCGGTGCGGTTTCGGGCATCATAGCAGCTGAATGCCTTGATCTTCCGCCCTCCTCCAGCGTCGTGCTGGCGCTGTTTATCTGCGGCATCCCGATGCTGATATGGAATCTCAGAGCCCGACCGGGGACATAATCGGCTATCGTTTCCGCGCCTCCTGCCATTGCAGGAGCTGCGAATAGATTGCAGGCAACACAATAAGGCAAAGGATGGTGGTACTGAGCATGCCACCGATCATCGGTGCGGAGATACGCTGCATAACATCAGAGCCTGTGCCATTGCCCAGCATGATCGGAAACAGTCCTGCAATCACAGCTGTGGCTGTCATGGCAATCGGCCGGACCCGCCTGGCAACACCTGACCGGACAGCCTCCTTCAGGCATTCCTGCGAAAGTCTACCACCTGCCTGATCCCTTCTGCGCGAGACTTCCTGATCGATAAAGGTCAACACCAGAACGCCGATTTCCGCCGCGACGCCGGCCAGAGCAATAAATCCGACCGCCACAGCCACACTCAGATTGAACCCGAGCAGCCAGACCAGCCAGAATCCGCCGATCAGTGCGAATGGTACCGAAAGCATAACAACCAGCGGAGCCATGATGTTGCCGAAGTTGAAGTACAACAACAGAAAGATCAGCAGCAGGGTTGCCGGTATCACTATCTGCATGCGTGCAGCAGCACGTTGCATGTACTCATATTGCCCGGACCATTCGATGGCATAGCCGTTCGGAATTTTCACCTCATCGGCAATCATCTGTTTTGCCCGTTCCACATAGCCCCCGATATCGCCGGATTTCATGTCCACATACACCCAGGCATTGGGGCGGGCATTTTCGCTCTTGATTGATGGCGGCCCGCGCATCGTGTGGATCTCGGCGACTGCTGCGATTGGAATCTGCGCACCGGTCAGGGTCGGAATCAGTACGCGCTTGAGCGCTTCAGGATCGCTGCGGTAATCGCGCGGATAGCGCAGGTTCACCGGATAGCGTTCCAGACCTTCCACCGTCTGGGTCACATTCATGCCGCCGATAGCCGAAGAGATCACATCTTCGATATCGCCGACGGTCAGACCGTATCGGGCCGCATTGTCGCGCTGAATATCAATATCCAGATAATAACCGCCTGCCGCGCGGTCACTGAATGCGGACATCGTATCGGGCAGTTTATTGATGGCCCGTTCGATTGCCACGCCAACCTCTTGCAAGACATTCAGATCTGGCCCGGAAACCTTGATGCCAACCGGCGTCTTGATGCCGGTGGATAGCATGTCGATACGTGTCTTGATCGGATAGGTCCACGCATTGGCCAGTCCGGGGAAGCGGATGGCCTGATCCATCTCGTGCATCAGTTCCTGCGTGGATTTATGAGGATCGGGCCATTCCGATTTGGGCTTGAGGCGAACAATCGTTTCAAGCATGGACAACGGGGCCGGATCGGTCGCTGTATCGGCCCGCCCTACCTTACCGAATACAGATTCCACTTCGGAGAATGTTTTCAGGATAATATCTGTCTGCTGCACCAGTTCTCTGGCTTTGGTAATCGATATGCCGGGGAATGTTGTCGGCATGTAGAGAATATCCCCTTCATCCAGCGGCGGCATAAATTCCGTTCCGGTTTTCATCACCGGATAAATGCTTGCCCCCAGCAATACAAGTGCCAAAGCAATCGTCAGTCCGCGCGCGCGCAGCGCAAGATCTAGCAGCGGCGTATGCATCCCCTGCAACAGACGGTTCAGCGGGTTGCGCTGCTCGTCCGGGATCCGCCCGCGGATGAACAGGCCCATCAGCACCGGCACCAGAGTAACCGCCAGCAGGGAGGCAGCGGCCATGGCATAGGTCTTGGTGAAGGCCAGCGGGGAGAACAACCTGCCCTCCTGCGCCTGCAGGGTGAAAACCGGCAGGAATGATACTGTGATAATCAAAAGACTGAAAAACAGCGCCGGACCGACCTCGCGACAGGCTCTGCCGACAGCATCCAGCCGCTCTCCCGCGGACAGCTGCGCCTCGGCGTTCCCCGCCCGTTTGTCATTAAGCGCCTGTTTGTTACTTAGCGCGAATTCCAGATGCTTGTGCGCATTCTCGATCATGACGATCGCGCCATCGATCATCGCACCGATGGCGATGGCGATGCCGCCGAGGCTCATAATATTGGCGGAAAGCCCCTGCCACTGCATGATCACGAAGGCCAGCAGGATACCGGCCAGCAGGCTGACGATGGCCACCAGCGCACTGCGCGCATGCATCAGGAAGAGCAGGCAGACCAGCGCCACGATGATCGATTCTTCAAGCAGGGTCTGCTTCAGATTGCCCACCGCGCGTTCGATCAGCTGTCCGCGGTCATAGGTCGGCACGATCTCCACGCCCTCGGGCAGCCCCGGCTTGAGCTCGGCCAGTTTCTGACGCACCGCCCTGATGGTGGTCAGGGCATTCTGTCCGTAACGCATGATGATCACACCACCGGCCACCTCTCCCTCACCGTTCAACTCGACCACCCCGCGCCTGAGCTCGGGGCCGAGATGCACATGCGCCACATCACGCATCAGGATCGGGGTGCCGTGCGCATCCACGCCGATGGGTATGGATTCCAGATCACCAATACCCTTCAGATAGCCCTTGCCACGCACCATGAACTCGGTTTCGCCCATCTCGATGACACTGCCGCCGACATCGTTGTTGCTGCGCCGGATCGCCTCTTTCACCCGGGCCAGCGGAATCCCGAAACCGGCCAGCGTATTGGGATCGACCTCGACCTGATACTGCTTCACGAAACCGCCGATGGAGGCCACCTCGGACACGCCGTTCACGGTTTGCAGGGCGTAGCGCAGATACCAGTCCTGGATCGAGCGCAACTCGGCCAGGTCGTGCCTGCCGGTTCGGTCCACCAGCGCGTATTCGTAGATCCAGCCCACACCGGTGGCATCCGGACCGAGCGTCGGCGTCACCCCTGCCGGCAGGCGACCTGCGACATAATTCAGGTATTCGAGGACACGCGAACGCGCCCAGTACATATCCGTACCGTCATCGAAAATGATGTAAACGAATGAAAAACCGAAGAAGGAATAACCGCGCACCACCTTGGCATGCGGCACGGCCAGCATGGCGGTGGTCAGCGGATAGGTCACCTGATCCTCGACCACCTGCGGGGACTGCCCGTCGTACTGGGTGAACACGATCACCTGTACATCGGACAGATCGGGAACCGCATCCAGCGGGATATGCTTCACCGCGAACAGGCCTGCCGCCACGATCAGTCCGCTGGCGAGCAGCACCATGAAGCGGTTGCGCAGGCTGGCATCGATGATGTTCGCGATCATGATTGCCACCCGTTCACCACGAAGACAGGAAGACACAAAGGAAATACAGAATTATTCATTCTCTCCCCCGCTGTCATGCATGCTACGCATATTCATCATTGGAGCTTCTTGAGTGGGCCTAGAATCCATACCCAAGCCCCTCATATCCATGCCTTTCATCTCTGTATTTTTCTTTTCCTCGTGTCTTGGTGCCTTCGTGGTTCCAGTTCCCGGTTGCACCATCTTGGCGGCGGCTTCGCGGATGGAGGATTCGGAATCGATCAGGAACTGCCCGCTGCTGACCACCGTTTCCCCGGCCTGCACGCCCTCGATGATCTCCACCAGCCCGTCCGCCGTGATACCGGTGCGCACGGTACGCGGCTCGAAGCGGCCGGGTTCGCGCTGCACGAAAACATGCGCCTGCTTGCCGGTGACCAGCACCGCCTCACGCGGCACGAACACCCCCGACCTGATGGCACTGGCCGCGATCTCCACATCGCCGAACATATCCGGCTTGAGCAGGCCATCGGCATTGTCGAACTCGATGCGCACCTTGTTGGTACGCGTTCTGGCATCCAGATAGGGATAGATATAGGTGATGCGACCGGTGAAATCGTGCCCCGGCATCGAGCCGATGTGCAAGGTTGCCCGATCCCCGACATTCACCCATGAGATCTCGTACTCGTATAGATCGGCCAGCACCCATAGGCGCGACAGGTCGGCGATCTGGTACAGCTCCGAGGCCGGCGTCACCCGCGCTCCCTCGCGCACCCCGATATTGGTCACCACGCCCGCCGCCGGCGCATGGATATGCATGTTCTTGCGCACTTTATGTGTACGCTGCAGCTCGACGATCTGGTGCTCAGCCACATCGAAGAAGCGCAGGCGGTCCAGCGATGAGTCGAGCAAGCGTTTCACCCCGTCGCGGATATCGCTGTACGGGCTGTTTTTCAACTGCTCCCAGTTGCCCAGTGCCAGCAGGTATTCCTCCTGCGTGGCCACCAGTTCCGGCGAATAGAGGGCCAGCAGCATGGTGTCCTCTTTCACCGTTTCACCGGTTTTATCCACGAACAGCTTATCGATCCATCCGTCCACCTTGGGATGCAGCGTCACCAGCCTTGTCTCATCGAAGGTGATGCGGCCGACCGTGGTAATATGACGCGATAGCGACTTCTGTACCGCCGTTGTCAGACGCACACCGATATCCTGCGTGGTGGCGGGATCGATGCGCACGGTACCCGCAGGCGAACCGCCGCCACGTTCACCTGTTTCTGCGCATACGGCGATATAATCCATGCCCATCGAATCCTTCGCCGGGGTCGGGCTGGTCATCGCCGGATTCATCGGATTGCGCCACATCAAGGGCTGTGCCCCGCCCGCGCAGGGCCCTGCCTTGCTCACGGCCTCTGCGTTCTCCGTATCCGGTTTATTCAGGACATAGCCCCCTGCCAGACCTAGGGCAAGCGCCATCACAATCCATATCACATTCGTCTTATTCATGCTGCATCCCTTCCCTGCTTAAATGTTCCAGGCCTGCGGCTGCGGCCAGTCGTGCTTCGGCCTGATGCAGGGCCGATACCTGCTGCCAGTACTGGATATCCGTATTGAATTCATTGAGCTGCGCGCGCACCAGATTGAGGAAATCCACCTTGTTCACCTGATATCCCGTCTGCATCGAGGCCGTGGTCTGCCGCGCCTGCGGCAGGATGCCCTGCTCGAACAGTCTCACCCTGTTTTTGGCGATTCGCAGATCGGTGGCCGCAGCATCGATCTCGGCATCCACCTGATTGGCTGCATCACGCACGGAGAATTCGGCTTTGGCCCTCTCCGCCGCGCGTTGATCCACGGCCATGTCCTGTTTGCTGCCACTGTATAAGGGGAGATTCATGCTGAGCATTACCGAGGCAAGGCCGGGACGTGCCAGACCCGTCGCCGTCGAGCCCTGCCGGAAGCCGTAGGCTGCACCAAGCGTGAAATCCGGATAATGATCCCTTTCGGCGCTGGCAAGACGCGTTCCGGCAAGCTGCATATCGGCATCCCTGCCGAGCAACATCGGACGCTGGTGCCGCGCCTGCTGTTTGAGCATCGCGATATCCGGCTCGCTGCCTTCAAGTGCCGGACTGTCCTGACGGGGCTGTTGGATGGGTGTATCCGCCGGCCTGCCCAGCAGGGCATTGAGGGCGGCGGCCTCGCGCTGACTGGATGCCGTCAGATCCAGCTCGCGCTCCAGCAGATTGGAAAGCTCCAGCTGTGCAAGCAGCACATCCTGCTGCAGGCCCTTGCCGGTCTTGTATTTGGTTTCAGCAATGCGCACCAGATTGCGCAACAGTTCCTGATTATGCCGGATGATGGACAGTGCCTTGCCCAGATAGGCCATATTCCACCAGTGGATGCGGGTGTTACGGAGCAGCAGAAGCCGGAATTCCCGCCGGTCCTGCAGCGCTGCTTCAGCCTGATAGTCTGCAACCTCGCTCTGTAAAGCCAGCTTGCCGGGAAACGGAATCCTTTGCGACAGCCCCAACTGCATCTGGGTCATGGTTTCCTGCGTATTGGAAAAGCTATCCACCGGCAGATTCAAGGCGCTCAGCGACAGCATCGGATCGGGAAGGCTACCCGCCTGCGAGGGCACGGTGGCCATGGCCTCGGCCCGCTTGCCGGCTGCGAAAAGCGCCGGATTGTTCTGCACAACCAGCTGTTCAGCCTGCGCCAGACTCAGCGCATCACCGGCCTGCGCGCTGCATGAAGCACCTGCCATAGCCAGAATGAGAATTGCCGGTATCCACCGGACTTTTTTCGGGACATGCATGGAACACGCCTCCTGCCTCAAGATTCGTGTGTTGGAAACAACACACACCCCGACTCAGACGAGTCGCGGTATCAGCAGAAGGTGAAGATCAAACGCGGATGCGTTGGGTTGTCGTGTAGAGAAGCGAGGAAGAGCGTGGTGGTCCGGTGGGTGTATGGAAAGTAGTGACTTCATCCCATGCCATTAGAGAAGGCATCTCCGGCAATACCGACAGAGCCACAAGCACAGGATTCACCGGGGCCATATCGGCAGTGGCACCCTTGACGTACTGAGCCGGTTCATCGCAATGGAAGCAACCACCGGAATGTGTGGTTGCTTTATGTTGCCCGTCCATATCTGACGACCCGGCGCAATGCGCTCCCATATCCGCCATCCCGCTATCAAGCATCTGTGCAGCATGCATCCCGGACATCGGCATGGCGTGGGCCTGAGTGGTCAGCAGGCAGAAACCGGTGACCACGATCTGCACGGCAAACAGCCCCGCAACAAGGCGGGAGACGAAACGGGTTTGTTGTTTACGCAGGAACATGCGGGGCACAGTAGGCTAATAAAAATGAAAGTTCAATGAATCGCAGACCGGCAGAAACCACGCACCGCGCCTTAAAGGTCGAGTAAACGACCATGCCTGCGCAACCATTGGCGCTGCTGCTTGCATGCCGGAAACAGCTTTTCCACTTCATGCCAGAAGGCTGTTGAATGATTGGGATGCAGCAGGTGACAGAGCTCGTGCGCGGCGACGTAATCAATGGCAGCAAGCGGTGCCATCAGCAGCCGCCAGTTGAAGTAGATGCGTCCGTCGGCGTGACAGCTTCCCCAGCGCGTGCGGTAGGACTTGATGCCGATATGCGACGGAGCTTTCCCCAATCGTCCGGACAGCACGCCGACCCGTTCGCTCAGCACGCTCGACGCCTGCTTCCTGTACCAGCGCGTCAACGCAGCGATCACCGCCTCGCGCGTCGGCTCGCCGCGCATACCCAGATGCAGAACCCCTGCGGCTTCATCCAGCCGGGAACGGCTGGCAAAGCAGAGCCGGTATTCTCTGCCCAGATAACTGACTGTATCGCCTTCCGCATAGCCGCGTGATGCCTTGTGCTGATGCACGATGGCGGCATCGACCAGCTTGCGCCTCACCCAGCCGGCCTTGTCGCGCAGCACCCTTTTCACATACAGGTGAGGCACCAGCAAGGGTACGGCCACCAGCACCTGCCCGTCGGATCTGACGCGAATGCCGACCGTGCGCCGCCTTGCACGCCGCTCGATGACATAGGAAAAACCGCCCTCGGGCGTATCAAGAAAATGGACGGTCACGCTTCTCCGCGCCAGGCCACCCGATCGGAGACCACCTCGCCGATGATCACGATGGCCGGAGAGGCCGCTTTGAGTTCACCGCATGCAGCCGTGAGCAATGTGCCGATTTGGATATCTTCTTCAGGCAGGGTCGCAGAACCGATCACCCCCACCGCTGTGCTATCACTCAATCCGGCAGCGATCAGACGCTGCGCGATCTGCGGCAGGTTCTTCGCCCCCATATAGAACACAAGAACGGGAAACGCCTGCACCAGCGCAGCCCAGTCCATACGGCTGTCCCCGGCTTCATGGCCCCCGACTTCATGACCTGTCAGAAAGGCAATGCTGGAGTTAACAGAACGATCCGTAACAGGAATACCCGCCATGGCCGGAGCCGCCACACCGGCGGTCACACCCGGAATCACGCGAAAGGCAATGCCGGCGGAGGCCAATGCGCGGATCTCTTCGCCACCGCGCCCGAACACGAACGGATCGCCGCCCTTCAGTCGCACCACACGTTTCCCCTCGCCTGCCAGTTCGATCAGGGTATCGCTGATATCGTCCTGGCTGGCCGACGGCCGGCCGCCGCGTTTGCCGGCGGGTATCAGATCGGTGCCCACATCGGCCAGATTGAGCACCTCGTCGGAGACCAGCGCATCGAACACGATCGCATCACAATCGGCAATCAGTTTCGCGGCAGCCAGCGTCAGCAGATCGGCAGCCCCCGGCCCCGCACCGACCAGCGCCACTTCGCCGGCACGCAATGGATCGGACAAGTTGGCAAAGTTTGTATCGCTCCCAAGGATTCTATCGCTCAAGGGGCCTCCCGAAATCGCCCGGCAAGCCATGCCGGAAAAGCCGGATGCTCACAGAGTGCCGGTCCGATGGCGATATCCAGCCCCGATGCGGCAGCAGTATCCTTGAGCGCGTCCATGCTGTGCCCCGGAAACAGCAGCACCGGCTGAATCAGCACATCCTTCAGGCCTTCGGATTTCCACAGGCGCAGCACCGAGGCCGCAGCGCACTGGCCGTACAGCCCTGCAACGGCAGGCAGGGGAAACTTTTTAGTGCATTCGTAAAGCCCGGCCATCAAGGCCTGTGCGCCGGAAAGACGGTATAAGACAAACATCACGGCACGCTGCTTCATTCTCGCAGCAACGGCCAGTTCAAGCGCCATCCGTGCTATTTCCTCAGGGTTGTCAGCAGGTCCTTCCAGCAGGCAGGCATCGGCAGACTGAATCATTGCAGGCACATCGTTTCTCAGATGCCGCCCCTGGGTCAGAAACAACGGAAGCACTTTGGCACCCTCCGGAAGCACATCACCCAGAAACGCGATACTGACAGGCCCGCCAAGCTCATCGGAAACACGCAAAGCCAGCGCCTCGAGCGCCTTGCGATGCGCCTCATCGGGCGAACCGTGCGAGAGGAGAATATTCAAAACTCGATCCCCTGCGTGGCCGGGATTCCCTTTTCAAAGGCGTGTTTCACCATGCGCATCTCGGTCACGGTATCGGCCAGTTCGATCACTTCATCTGCCGCATTGCGTCCGGTCAGGATCACATGCATCCAGTCGGGGCGTTCCTCGCGCAGAAAGCCGGCGACCTCTTCGCCCGGAATCCAGCCGTAGCCGGTCACATAATTGATCTCGTCGATCAGCAGCATATCGAATTCACCGCTGCGCAGTTTGGCTTTGCACAGCTCCCATATCTCCCGGCTGGTGGCGATGTCCTGTTCGGGGTTCTGCGTATCCCAGGTGAAGCCGTCACCCAGCGCATGCCATTCGATGTTCTCGAAGCGCTCGGCGGCCTTCTGCTCGCCGGTCTTCCACTTGCCCTTGATGAACTGCACCACGCACACCTTCATGCCCCAGGCCGCGGCACGGAACACCATGCCGAAGGCCGAGGACGACTTGCCCTTGCCCTCGCCCATGTTGACGACGATCAGACCCTTGCGGCGTTCGCGTGGTTTCATCGCTTCTCTCCATAATCAGGGCCGAACCCGCTGCCCTGCCTGCATAGCGGCGTCGCATACAGCTGACTGAGCCGCCCGGCGTCAAGCATGTCCGCATCACCATATGCGGCATGCCCCTGCCCATCAACCAGAATCACATGATCGGCTACGGCCATGGCCTGCGCCAGATCGTGCAGCACGACAAGGATGCTCCGCCCCTGCTGCCGCCGCCGTCTCAACATGCCGATACACTGCACCTGATGCCGCAGGTCGAGATGTGCTGTCGGCTCGTCCATCAACCACAGCGGCACATCGCGCAGCATCAGTGCAGCCAGTTCGGTGCGCTGCCGCTCACCGGCGGAAAGCTCGCCTAGCGGGCGACCCAGCAGGGCCCCGATCTCCATCTCTCCAGCAATGGATGCAATCCCACCCGTATCCCCTGATGCCGCCAGCTCAAGACGCTGGTGCACCGTCAGGCCGAATTCGACGGAGGGAAGATCGCCCTGCCATGCCACCCTGTCCGCCAGTCCGGCGCGACCGAGTGCAGACAGGGAGCGCCCTGCCAGTTCGACACGCCCCTGAAAGGGAATCAATCCGGCGATTGCCAGCAGCAGACTCGACTTACCTGCGCCGTTCGGCCCCAGAACTGCACAGATACGGCCTGCCTGCAGTGTAAAATCCAGCGCATCGACAAGAACATGCCCGCCACGCTGTACACTCAGGCTATCCACCTTGAGGATACTCATGCCCTTCTCCACAACAGCCACAGGAACACGGGAACACCGATGAAAGCGGTGATCACCCCGACTGGCAACTCGGCAGGTGCGATCACGCTGCGCGCCCCGCTATCGGCCAGCACCAGCAGCACGCCACCGCCGATGGCCGAGGCCGGCATCATGACGCGATGCATACCGCCGAACATCAACCGCATGGCATGCGGGATCACCAGCCCGATAAAACCGATGGTGCCGGCGGCCGTGACCGCTACCGCCGTGGCCGCCGAGGCGACCAGCAAAAGCGCCCATCTCAGGCGGGATACATCCACACCGAGTGCCGCAGCATGCTTCTCGCCGAGCAGCAGGCGGTCCAGCGAAGATGCAAGCAACAGACCACAGCCGAGGGCCAGCGCCCAGAACACCAGCAGCATGGATGATGGGATCGTCGACGAGGACAGATCGCCCAGCATCCAGCCCAGGGCCAGACCCAGCTGCCCCTGCGGCAACAGGGCCAGCATCAGGGCGATCAGGGCCGACCAGAAAGCGGCCAGCACCACACCGGCCAGCAGCAATCGCCCGGGCCCCAGATGTACAAAAGCCATCACCACCGCGATGCCGACGCCGGCACCGATAAATGCACCGAACGACATGCCCAGCGGGGATTCGGGAAACAGGGAAAGCATAACCACGGCACCGACGGCCGCACTGCCCGCCACACCCAGCACATAGGGCTCGGCAAGGGGATTGCCAAGCATCACCTGGAACCATGCACCAGCCAGCGCCAGCAGACCGCCGACGGCAAAGGCGGTAAACAGAC
Source organism: Zetaproteobacteria bacterium CG06_land_8_20_14_3_00_59_53 (assembly GCA_002779605.1). Classification (GTDB taxonomy): domain Bacteria; phylum Pseudomonadota; class Zetaproteobacteria; order Mariprofundales; family Mariprofundaceae; genus UBA1543. The sequence goes on from PEWE01000033.1 coordinate 24,643, forward strand.
GCGGCAGGCGCAGCTCCCACAGGATCACCGAATCAAGCCCCTGATTCGTCGCAAAAGGATTCAGCCAGCGCTCACCGGCGGACAACGAGATGAATGCCACAAGCGCCAGCAGGCCGAGCAATAGCGAAAACCGCATCGCCGTGCTATTCATGGACAGCATCCAGTGCGGCCTGCAACTTTTCCATACCCTCGATCAGTCTGGGCCCCGGACGGTGCAAGAGATCGGCATCGGCGATAACAAAGCGCGGTGTGTCATCTCCGAACCATTTGCGCCAGAAGGCCTTGCGGGCAGCGATGTCCGACTCGCCGGAGAGCATGATGATATCCGGCTTCGCCAGCAGGACCGATTCCACGCTCACCCTCGGCCCTTCAAGCCGCACATCGGCGAACACATTCACCAGGCCCAATTCGTCGAGCACGCTGCTGATCAGACTGCCGCCACCGGCCGCCATCAACGGGTCGTGCCAGATCTCATAATACACGCGTGGATGCCCGGTGCTCTGCGCTGCCTGCAATGCCTGCACGCGTGATCTGAGCGCCCTCACAGCCAACTGCGCCTCATCTTCATGACCGGTCAGCCTGCCCAGCCGCTGCATGTCATCGAACATCGCCTGCACGGTCAGCGGATTGCTGGACACAAGTTTCACGCCGTCGGCGGAAAGCCGCGCCATGCCGGGCAGATTGTCGCGCAGACCCACGGCCAGCGTCGGCTTCAGACGCAGCGAAGCCTCGACATACACCTGCCGGTGATTCGCTACACGCGGAAGACTGCGTACCGCCTCGGGATAATCGCAATGCTCTCCTGCCCCGACCACATCGGCCACCGCACCGATGGCATACAGTATCTCGCAGACATGCGGGGTCAGGCCAAGGATGCGCTCGGCGGCCATCGCCGGATTAGTTACCAGCAGAATCAGCGCGAACAGCAGGGATTTCATGAGCGGGTAAAGCGCAGCCGGAAGCGGTACGAACCTTCGGTCACAGGGAAAGGTTCCGCCCGGCGCACGGTATTCAAAGCAGCATCATCGAGGATGCCGTAGCCGGAACCTGACACCAGTTGCATGTTTTCTGCGCGGCCCTGGGCATTGAGCCGGAAACTGACATCCACGGCCCCCTCGATGCCGCGCCGCCGCGCGCTGGCCGGGTAGTGTTTGAAACGTTCCAGACGCTGCCGCACGGCAACATTGCGCGCCTTTTCAAGCTCGATGTCTGCTGCCGATGCTGGACGGGCATCACGATGTTCCTGAACCGGAGCCCCCTGCACGACCGGAGCCTGTGATACCTGCGTTGGCGGCGTTGTGAGCCCAGCCGTTTCGACCTTACGGGAGGCACCTGCATCAGCTACCGCTTCCACGTTGGTCTGCTTTTCATCCCTCTGCACAACAGGACTTTCAGACGATGTTCCGGGCCCGGATTGTAGATGCGCCTGCGCTGCTTCCGGAACGTCGGACTGTTCCTGCGATGTCTGTACGATTTCCTTCCGGCTGGATCCGACCGGCAACAGCTCCACCTCGACACCGGCAACAGCAGGCCCGACGGCCCGCATGCCATCCGGCAGCAGAAGCAGAATTCCGGCCAGCAGCAGGCCATGGGCGGCCACACTGGCGACCGCCCACGGCCAGAGCCGACTGATTCTAGAAGCGATAGTTCACTCCGCCGATAGCGCTGATGGTGGCCGCCGGATACAGACCGAAGACGCCGGATGAGGGCGACACAGCGCCGCTGGTGATGTACTTCCTGTTGGTAAGATTATCTACACGCATAAAAAATTCTGCTCCCTGCCATCGGTAGGATGCCGTGGCATCGATCAGAAAGTAAGATTTAACACGCGGACGGGTATTCAGCTGATCGTTGATCATGAAGGAGGAACCGACAAAGGTCGCATGCAGGCCTGTCGAGAAATCCGTTGTCCAGTCGGATTTCACGTCCATCCCCGCCATGTGTTTCGCCACGCCGGGAATCCGGTTGCCGCTGAAAGCCCCGCCCTGGAAGGTGGCACGCAACATCGTGTAGTTGCCGCTGATCTGAGCGATATCATGCGCATGCCAGAAGCCGGAGAATGTGATCACACGACGCAGTGTCGGGTCGACATAATTGCTGTTGCTGCCGAAAAATCCGATGGTCGGATCGAGGTATATTTCATGCTTCATCCTTGCCTGCTCAAACGAGGCCTCCACCCATGCCGAAGGTCTGGTATAGCGCAGGCTGGCATTGTAGTGACGTCCCGTCTGCGGCAGCAGATCAGGCCGGAAACTGGCAGCAAATGACGGAGGAAGGTATTCGGTGCGCTCATCCAGACGCGGGAAACGGATCGATTTATTGTGGTTCAGACGCAAGCGGAAATCGCCCACAGCCAGGGAAGTCCCGACGTCGTAAGCGGACAAGCGATTGGAAATCGCGCTGCTACCGTCGTTCAGGGCATCTTTCACACTTTCTGAGCGGTAACCTGCGGAAACCACGCAGGCAGCTTCCCGATCCGAAAGGACAAGCTGGGTATAATAACCATACCGGTTGCGCTTGCTGTCCAGCCCTGAGACTGTGCCCTTCACCCTGTCGATATCCGCGCCGGCAACCACCTGTGTCTTTACCTCGCCATACAGCTCTTCGATAACGGCCTTCGGACGCGTGGAAACAGTTCGCAAGACGCTCGTCGAATCAAAGGGAAACAAACCGCCGAAATGTGCGAATGAATTGCGCTTACGGTAGGAAACCGGAAGATCGAGTTCAATTGCCCCCAGGGATGCAAGCAGGCCCGAATCAATATAATTATCTATGCTGGATCCATGATTGTCCGGTTGCAGTGTCTGCCGAGGATTGGCATCCAACTGAGCTTGCGTCAGGCCTCCAGGCAAGCCGAAGCGGTCAAGATGATGATTGCCGCTGCCATACCACATAAAGCTGTCACTCACATCAGCCTCGAATCGTGCACCGGCATCAAAACGCTCAAGCAAGCTGTTGTATCGATAACCCTTGCTCTTGTCCCCGGAAACATTCGCGCCGAGCCGCAAGCGGCCTGTATCGATACCGTATCGGGCCATGCCGTTCTGTTTGCCGAAGCTGCCGCCTGCCAGACGCAATTCCCCACCGGATTGCGGAACGCGCGTGATCAGATTGATTACGCCGCCGACTGCGCCATCACCATACAATACCGATCCGCCACCATGTACAATTTCAATGCGTTCGATCTGATCCAGCGGAATCTGCGTCCAGTCAGCCTCAGCCAGATCTGGATTGCTGACGCGCCGACCATCGATCAGCACAACCTTGTTCGAAGCGGCTGAATCACCAAAGCCACCCAGATCAATCACCGCCTTCGCACCCGTACCGGAGGTGTCACGCACCGTAATTCCCGCCTGCCCCTTGAAAAGATCGGCCAATTGGGCTGCATGCGAGGCTTCGATATCCGCTCTGCTGATTATGGTAACCGGTTTGTTTGACTGGATCGCCGGCTCCTGAACACGTCCGCTGGTGACATTGATTTCACCCAGATTCTGGGTTTGTGCCAACGCTGTAAACGGTACAACAGCAAGCAACGCTGCCATCCATTTTATATGCTTGTTCTGCAAGTGTATCTCCTTCGCACCCGCCGTGCGTTCATTGGTATGACGGTGTGTGTCCGGAGTTGTTTGTGATCGGAGGGGCGTCGTTGATCGAGTCAGGAGGCCCGTACCGGCCGCACCTCACCCCGAGGCACATATCCGCTTGTGCTTCAGGCCGGTCTCCTGGCTTGCCTTCATCCTCCTCTGCCTTGCCTTCCCATCCATGTGGACAGTGGCAGTTCGACAGATTCGTCAGGCCTACAGTAGCGGGGGCTGCGCAGGAATGGATGATGAATCATCGCACCTGCTTCCCGTTTCATCCCTCAGCCGTTCGGCATCGGGACACCCAAAGCGGGACGAAGTATAGCGCGGCAGGACACTTAAACAAGCGTGCTCGTAAGGTGTTGCAAAAAAACGAGGCGGCCAAAGGCCGCCTCGTGCTTACATCCTATGACTTGAACAAACCAGCTCAGTGCCTGACCAGCCAGACGACGAGCCAGCCGACGGCCACGGCAGTGATGCCCATGATGCGCAGTACCTGTACCGGAATCAGCGGGATCTGCCGCATCATCTCGCGCATCTTCGCCGGAAACAGGGCATAGGCCACGCCCTCAAGCACCAGCACCAGGCCTAATGCGGCCCACAGATCGTTCAAGCCGAAGCCCCGTCCTTACTTGCCGGACTGGTCGAAAAAGTGGAAGAACTCGGACTCGGGCGATATCACCAGCGTCGTACCTGCACCGATGGAGGCCTTGTAGGCATCCAGCGAACGCAGGAAGGCATAGAAGCCCGGATCCTTGGTATGCGCCTTGGCATAGATCGCCGTGGACTCGGCATCGGCCTTGCCGCGGATGATCTTGGCGTTCTTGTAGGCATCGGCGAGCAGAACCTTCTGTGTTTTTTCGGCGACAGCACGAATCTCCTTGGCAGCCTCCTCACCCTCGGAACGGTATTCCTTGGCGATACGGTTACGCTCGGCCTTCATGCGCTGGAACACTGCTTCGCTGTTCTCCAGCGGCAGGTCGGCGCGCTTGATTCGCACATCGCTGATTTTCACACCCAGATCATGCGCACTGGCATCGGCCTTGTCGCGAATGTCGGTCATCAGCTTCACACGCAACGTGGCATCTTCACCACCGGACACAATCTCTGCCAGAGTATGCTGACCGAGCACCTCGCGCATCTTGCCGCGTACCATATCTTCCATACGTGCGGCCACACCGGCCTCGGTACGAGCCACCTGATACACCTTCAGCGGATCAATAATGCTCCAGCGGGTGTAGGCATCCACCAAGATGGACTTTTTGTCCATGGTGATGACTTCGTTCGGCGGGGCATCCTGCACCAACAGACGATTCTCGAAGCGTGCCAAAGATTCCCATGGCAGCTTGAAATGCAACCCGGGTTCATTCACCACCACCTTCGGATTTCCGAATTGCAGCACCAGCACCTGCTCACGCTGATCGACGACAAAAGCACAGAGATTGGCCAGCATCGCACCGCCCAGCAGAATAACGACAGCCATCAATTGTTTGGTATTCATTACTTGACCTCCACCTTGCCGGCCATTCGATCCAGCGGCAAATAAGGCAGCACCCGTTCGGCCACCGATTTATCGACTATCACCTTGTCCGTCTTACTCAGCACTTCCTGCATGGTATCCAGATACAAACGCTTGCGGGTCACATCCGGAGCCAGCCTGTAGGCAGCCAGCACGCTCTCAAAGCCGGTGGCCTCACCGGTAGCGCGGTCAATGACTTCCTTCTCATAGGCCTCGGCATCAAGTACTGTCTTCTTGGCCTCGCCTCGTGCCTTCGGAATGACGTCGTTGGCATAGGCCTGCGCCTCATTTTTGGCACGCTCGCGATCTTCACGGGCCGATGCCACATCCTTGAATTCCTTGATTACTCGGTCCGGCGGCTGTACATCCTGCAGCTTCACGGTGGTCACCAGAATGCCGGATTCATAACCATCGAGAATCGACTGAATCAGGGTTTCGACCTCCACTTCAACCTCGGCCTTCTTGGTGGTCAGCACATCATCGATCATCGTGCGACCGATCACCTCACGAATCGCCGATTCAGCCGCATCGCGCACGGTGGTGGTCTGATGCGCAATATGGAACAAATAATTGCTGGCGCTCTTGATCTTGTATTGCACGGTGAAGGAAATCTCCACGATATTCTCATCGCGGGTCAGCATCAGAGCTTCCTGAGGAATCTTGCGATTCTGCCCGTCACTCACAGTACGAAAACCGATTTCCAGACGCTGCACACGGGTCACCGGAACCTTCTCGACGGTTTCAACCGGATATGGAAGATGCCAGTTCAGGCCCGGCCCTTTGGTCGCAATATGCTGGCCAAAGCGCAACACCACGGCTTCCTCATCGGCGGCTACCACATACAGGCCGGAGGCGAACCAGAGCAGCAGCATTGCGACAAGTCCGCCGATGATGGCACCCTTACCTATACCGCTGCCGCCGGAACCGCTGTTCCCGCCGCCGAAGATCTTGGAAAACTTCTCCTGCAGACGCTTGACCACTTCGTCGAGGTCGGGTTGCTGCTGATTGGGTCGGTTCCCCCATGGATTGTTCGATTGATTCGGGTCGCTCCAGGGCATGTTGCCTCCACTAATAAAGTTCCGGACTTTCGGGTTGAGCGCAGCAGTTTAACACCGGCCACACTCGATGCACCCCCCAATCCTTCATGGACATTTGCCTGATGCAGCTATCTGCACGCATCGTGCAAATGGCGTCGCACAAGCCCTGCGCCGCTGCTACCATGCGTCCATGTTGCGCAAAGCCATGCCCCGCAATCAGGAGAGTTAAGCCATGCCCGCCCTTTTCCGCTGGATATTCGTCGGCTGCCTCGGACGCATCGGTGCCACGCTGGCCACGCTGGTCGCCATCTTCCTGATCGCCGAAGCCTTCGATAAAGCGCGCTACCTCGGCCACGGCCTCGACGGCAATATGCTGCTCGAATATCTGATTCTCAAGATCCCGTTCATGATCAGCGAATTCATGCCGGTGGTCGTGCTGCTGGCCACCAGCATCATGCTGATCGAACTCTCCCGGCATCAGGAACTGGTTGCCATGCGTGCCGCAGGGCTCGGGGTGAACAAGGTGGTCGTGCCGCTGATGGCGGCTGCAGCGATCGTTGCGCTGGGTACCTTCGTGGTCAGCGAATGGGTCACCCCTGCCACCAACCAGCGACTGGACAAGATCGAACGCGTGAACATCCATCATCTGCCCGACACCGCCAAAGGCATCCAGTGGCTGAAGGACGGGCAGCATTTCTTCCGCCTGCAGGCGCTGGGCAATAATGTGTTTCAACTGACCATGCTGAAAACCGATGCCCAGGGGCATTGGCTGGAACGACTCGAAGCGGACAGGGCCACCTATGCGAACGGTACATGGCATATGGATCATGTGCACATCAGCCGACCGGGTGGCGACAATCTTAACCTGAGCAGCGAGAAACACCTGCAGGTCGCCGCATCCGTCGGTCCCGATACCGCCGATCCACCCGAGCCCCGGCACATGCGCTTCTTCGAGCTGATGCACTATGCGCAGAATCTGCAACGCGCAGGGCTGGCCGATGCCGGATTCCGCTTCACCCTGCACCGCAAGATATCCGTGCCGCTTTCCTGCCTGATCATGGTGCTGCTGTCGGTCGCGCTGTGCATGCATCTGGGCGGCCGCCTCGGCACGGCCTCATGGGGCATCGTCGCAGCCATCGGCCTCGGCATCGGCTCCTATGTGATGGGAACAGCCACGCAGTTGCTCACCATGGCAGATTATCTTCCCGCCGGCTTCTCGGCATGGTTGCCGGACATGATGACTTTAGGCTTCGCCGGCTTCCTGCTGCTGCACCGCGAAGGCTACTAACCAGCCCCCTATCGTTCCGAGAGTGTTAAATCGGTCGTCAACAGCCATCATGTCTAAAAAACAAAAAGGGGCGCAAACGCCCCTTTTTAATCATTTGTGCAGTGTAACGCTCAGTCCACCGAAGCCAGCAGGGTACGGAACTGCCCGTGCAGTTGCGGATTGGCGGCCAGCACATCGCCCTTGTTCAGATCCAGCGTGGCACCATCAAGACCGGTGACCATGCCGCCGGCTTCCTGCACCAGCAGCGCACCGGCCGCGATATCCCATGAACACAGGCCTGCTTCCCAGTAGGCATCCAGACGTCCGGAAGCCACATAGGCCAGATCGAGGGCTGCGGAACCGCCACGGCGGAAGCCGCTGGTATCCCGGATACACACATCCAGACGGTTGCGGAAGATCGCGCCCTCCTCGCGACGGTACGGCGGCAGGCCGGAAGCGAACACCGCATCGTGCAGCTTGCGGCAAGGGGAAACGCGCAGGCGACGGCGATTCAGGAAGGCGCCGTTGCCGTTCTGAGCCTCGAAGGTCTCGTTGCGCAGAGGATCGTGCACCACCGCCAGGAAGGGCTTGCCGCGCTTCCATGCGCCGATGGATACGGCGAAATGCGGATAGCCATGGATGAAATTGGTGGTGCCATCGAGCGGATCGATATGCCAGACAATCTCGGCATCCGGGTTACGCACGCCGGATTCCTCGGCCACGATGCCATGACCCGGATAATGCTTGAGGATCTCCTGGATGATCAGCCCTTCCGCCTTGCGGTCGGCCTCGGTCACAAAATCGCGATCCTGCTTTTCTTCAACAGCCATCCCCTCGCGGGAATCGAACATACGGGCCAGCAAATCACCGGCGCGTCTGGCTGCGCGCACTGCTACATATAACAAATTAATACTCCGGATTCTGCCCTGTCGGCTGGATTCAAGCGGCGGCGAGTCTAGGTAAATTCGAGCAAAGTATCCATGTCCGACTTGCCGGGCGCCCTGCCCCGCCTGTTCGATGCCTCAGGCTGTGCTTTAAACGCCACCAAGACTCACACCTGCAATCCACGGATGCAGGCTGAAAAGCAGTACATAGGCGATGATAGTGATCATAAGCGGTTTGATCTCGGCGGTAAGCGGCGCGGCTTCACTGACAGGCCTGGCCCCGCGACTATTGGCCGAAAGCATGTCCAGCACGGAATAGATCAGGAACGAGCAGAACAGGATCAACGAAGCAAGATCGCCATTGGCCAGCAGGTGCCCGCCTGCCCAGAAACTGATTCCCCACATCATCGGATGAGCGGTCAGTCGCCTCACATTCGAGCCGGTGCGACGTCCGATCAGCAGGTAGAGCGCAGGAAACATCAGAGCAGCCGTCACGATATGCGCCGACGCCGCAGGCTCATAGACCGGTACATACGGCACACCGCGCATGCCGAGCACGATCATCACGAATCCGCTCAGGGAAATGAGCGAGTAGATGCCCTTATAAGGTTTCTCGCCCAGCGCATTGATCACACGCAGACGTAGTGCCGGCAGCCAGGGTAGCGTGTGAACCAGCATAAAAACAGAGATGCCCACAATCAGCAGACTCATAAGGAATTCCTCAAATATTGGTATTCAGGGAAGCAGAAATCCGAAGAACAGATCCCTACTCCTTGCGGTGTTCCTTGAAATAGTTGATCAGACCGTTGGTCGAGCAGTCATGCCCCTTGGTATCACCAAGGTCATCCAGCTCCGGAAGAATCTTACGGGCCAGCTGTTTACCCAGCTCCACGCCCCACTGATCGTAGGCATTCACACCCCAGATCACGCACTGCACAAAGGTCTTATGCTCGTACATGGCGATCAGGGCGCCCAGCGTGTGCGGGGTGAGCTTCTGGAACAGGATGGAATTGGTCGGACGGTTACCCGGGAAAACCTTGTGCGGTAAAAGCGCTTCGAGTTCCTCGCCGGAGAGCCCTTCTTCCTCCAATTCGGCACGTACCTCGGCCTCGGTCTTGCCGAGCATCAGCGCTTCGGTCTGTGCGAAGAAGTTTGACAGCAGCATCGGATGATGCCGACCGACCGGATTCTTGGTTTCGACAGGCGCAAGGAAATCGCACGGCACCAGCTTGGTGCCCTGATGGATCAGCTGATAAAAGGCGTGCTGGCCGTTGGTGCCCGGCTCGCCCCAGATGATCGGGCCGGTCGAGTAATCCACGGGCTTGCCGTCGCGGGTCACGCTCTTGCCGCTGCTCTCCATATCGCCCTGCTGGAAGTAGGCGGGGAAGCGGTGCATGTACTGGTCGTAGGGCAGCAGCGCATGCGAATCGGCCTCGAAGAAGTTGTTGTACCATACACCCAGCATGGCAAGGATGACCGGGATGTTCTCCTCCATCGGTGCATGACGGAAATGTTTGTCCATATCGTGCGCACCGGCCAGCAGATCTTCGAAATTATCCATGCCGAGATACAGTGCGATGGACAGCCCCACCGAACTCCACAGCGAATAGCGACCACCCACCCAATCCCAGAACTCGAACATGTTCTCGGTATCGATGCCGAAAGCCGACACTGCCTTGGCATTGGTGGACACAGCCACGAAATGCTTGGCCACCTGGGTCTTGGAGCCGCCACGGGTCAGGAACCAGTCGCGCGCCGTGCGTGCGTTGGTGATGGTTTCCTGCGTGGTGAAGGTTTTGGAAACAATCACGAACAGCGTCGTTTCGCGATGCAGATGGCGCAGGGTCTCGACCATATGCGTACCGTCCACATTGGAGACAAAATGCATGTGCAGCTTATCGCGTCCGAATGGAGTCAGCGCCTGGGTGACCATCACCGGACCGAGGTCGGAACCTCCGATACCGATGTTAACGATATCGGTGATGGCCTTGCCCGTCCCACCCTTCCATTCACCGGAACGCACCGCCTCGGTGAAGGCACGCATCTGCTCAAGCACACGATTCACATCCGGCATCACATCATGACCGTCCACGATCACAGGATCGTTGGAACGGTTGCGCAGTGCGGTATGCAACACGGCACGGTGTTCGGTGTTGTTGATCTTTTCGCCCTTGAACATGCGCTCGATCCATCCGGGAACATCGCGCTCGCGGGCAAGCTGCATCAGCAGCTCCAGAGTTTCGTCGTTGAGAATATTCTTGGAAAAATCAACAAGGATATCGTCACCTGCAAACAGGCGGCTGTAACGCTCGAAACGTTTTGTGTCCTGACTGAACAGGTCGCGCATATGGACATGCGACATGTCCTTGTAGTGCGCCTGAAGCGCTTTCCATGCCTCACATTGCAGCAAATCCGACATCGTCATCCCCTCGTCCGAATCCAATGGCGTTGCATATTATCTGATGTTACCGCTGATTACTATTCATTGAGCATCAAGCCGGCTGCGAGCAGCATACCCGCGACTCATGTCTGTGCATGCAGCAGTATTGAGCGACCCTCTAGCGAAGAGGAGAAACGATGGAAGAAGCGATCTGTTTCAAGAAGACAGCGGCGACCATCACCGATGTGGGGATCATTGCCTTTGCTATCGGTGCCAATATTTATATCGCAAGCGTATTACCGGATCCGAAAATGGAGGCGCTGGCCGGCTCCGGATACTGGAACCTTGTCGTCATCGCCCTGTTTACAGTACTCTTCGTGCGTCTTTTCAGAATGCGGGAACTGGTCACCAACACCGATTTCGCAAAAAAATCATCCTGCATCACTGCTCAGCGCATCCCGCCATATCGACTACAAACAGTTGGACAGCATCCGGCTGAACAACAATCGCCGGTTGGTCTGCCTCGATACCCCTGACAAGAGAGACCTCGAGTCCCATATCTTTTCAGCCGTCCCTGAGAAACAGGAAAAACTGAAAGAACTATTGATGCATCACGGGTTCAGAGAGAAAAAGCATGATGTTGCCGATGTGATCCTGATGCGCAGACCTTCATCAGGACAGAAAAGGAAACACTGAACCGTCCGATCGCTCAACCGTCGGGCACTCAGTCACCCGCTGGCCCCACCTCGATCCAGGCATCCATCATGGGAAAATACAGCGCGGTTTTCACAACTCGCTCAGGTTCGCGTGCGCTCAGCAGGGACGCATAGCGGGCAAGTTGCCCCCCATGCCGCTGCACCTCCATGTTCAGAAACGCCTGCAGATCGCCACCCTGATGACTGGCTGTTTTGTAATCGACCACCCATCGAACCCCGTCACTGCCGATGAAGCTGCGATCGACGATATGATGGGAAACCATGCCTTCATGCGTGCTGCTCAACATCCATTCGCAATGCGCATCGTCATGCAAGCCGGATAGCAGCCAGCGACCACGTTCGCTGGATAGCACCTTTTGCAAGGCTGCCTGAGTCCTTTGCACGGCATCTTCCAGCGAAGTGCCGGATAATCCGTCGGCCAGCAACATGCGCCGCGCCCGATCAAGCTCAACTGTCGAATCGCCTTCACCCCAATGCTCAAGGCCGCGCTCGGCCACATGCTGCAATGCAGCATGTACCGCCTTACCGATGGGGGCGGCTTCCGGACCCGCCCACAGATATTCGCTTTCGGCATCTGCGGGAGATTCATCTGCATCAGGCATCGGCGGCAAAGTCTGCATGCGGGTCAACCGGGGACGATGGTATGCATCGACCGATCCGGTTTCTTCTATCATGTGCACCGAGGCGCCGAAGCATTCACCGGCGATTGCGTCCGGCAACAGCAGTCGAAGCAACGAGCCGGAACCTGCCTCCCCGCTCTTCTCCGAGACGTGCCCGAACAGATGAAGCGATGTTTCCGAACGCGTACACGCCACATAAAGAAGGCGCGACAACTCATTGTTTTCACGAACTTTTTCAACGCTTCGAACCAACCCGTAAATAGTATCGCTGCTGCGCACCGCACCTCTTACCGCGATGAATGGTTGTATCCCGTCAGCCACCGGCACCTCGGTGAATGCGAGCAGTGGATCATCCCCCCTGCCGGTACCGCGACCCAGTCCCGGCAGAATGACCACATCCCATTGCAGACCCTTGGCACCGTGCATGGTGAGAAGCTCCACACGCGCTGCGGCTTCCGTTGAGTCGGGAGCCGCATACAGCTTTTCCAGACGCTCATCGAGCAGATCGAAGCGCAACCAGCCGCCCTCGTCCATCTCCTCAACCAGCGAGAGCATGGCCTCGGTATTGCGCGATGCATCTTCACCGCTAAAACGCGGCATACCCAATCGCTCCCACGCATGCGTCAGCAAGGGACGTAGCTGTACCCGTCCGGCCATCTCAATACATACGCACAGTGCGGCCCTGAGATGCCCGACGCGCGCCTGTGCATCCTCGTCCAGTCGGGCGATGCAGGCCCCGTCGGCAAGAATTTCCGCAACCGGTCGTTGATCTCCGGAAAGCAGAGCATGCAGCGCGAGCGTATCCAGCCCGCAAAAAGGAGCGCGCAGCAGAGCCACCCACGAAGCACGGTCCGCCGGATGCATCAGTGCATGCAGCAGCGCACGCATCAGGCGGATCTCAGGCCTGGCATGAAGTGGCAGAATACCAAGCGCGCGATAAGCAATACCCGCTTCCTGAAGCGCCTGCATGATGCCGTGCAGGTGTTTGCGCGAACGGGCCAGCACAGCGATGCGCTGGCTCTCGATCGTCAATTCGCGCTGCACGACCTCGAGCACGGCCCGCGCCTCTACCGCGACATCCTTGCCCTGCTGCACATGCAGATGCACGCCGCCGGCATGCGATAAGGCGGCCTTTGATTCTGCATAGCCCACGGCGGCCATCAGGATATCCGGCTGATCAGGAAAGATGCGGGAAAACGCACGATTCACCCAGCCCACGATATCCGGTGAGGAGCGGAAATTGCGCACCAGCGGCAGTGCCTCAACCTGCGGCAGACCGGCCCGATTCAGCGCCGCCAGCAGAAACAGGCCCACCTCTGCCTTGCGAAAGCGGTAGATCGACTGCATCGGGTCGCCCACCATAAACAGTGTGCGATGGCTGCCGTCTCCCTCCTGCCAACCCTCGGTGAGGCTTCGCAACAGGCGCATCTGCAACATGGATGTATCTTGAAACTCATCGACAAGGATGTGATGGATACGGTAGTCCAGCCTGAGCAGCAGATCGGTCGGATTGCCGTGTTCATCCTCCAGCGCACGCATCGCACGCAGCGCGATCTCGATGAAGTCAGCCTCGCCGCGCTGCTCGAACAACTTCTGCAACTGGGCATTGGCCAGAAGAAGCAGGGAGAGCTGTCCCTCCAGCACCTGCCATTGCCCATCGTCGAAACGCGGCTCGGGCGGCAAGTCTCTCAACTCGTGCAAGCGCGCAGCCAAGCCGTTGATGCAGGAAAGGATCTCCAGCATCTGCTGGAACTGCTGTTTGCTTTCCAGGAATGCCTTGTCCGGCGGAAACCCGGCGTTCTTGTCCACCCGCTTGCGGAACGCGGCATCGCTTTTGGTCAGTAAAAAATCGGCAATGCGCTGCCATGTGGTGATGGCCTGCACATCGGCATCCGGCCATGCATCGATCCCGCCAAGCACCGGGTCTTGAAGATTCATCCCTGCGACCTGCATCAGGGGCGGCAGAGCACCGCGCACCTCGATCGGGATCATAGCAGCACAGGAATCCAGCTTCTGCGCCATGATGCCGGACAACCCCTGCTCCAGCATGGCACGCAAGCCTGATGGGTCGCCGGCATGCAGTTGCACCTCACGCAACCACTGGTCACGCTTGCCGAGCATATCGGCCAGCAAGCCGATCAGGGCCACCATATTGTGATCCTGATGCAGCAACACAGCCTGTGCTTTGTTTGCACTGCGCTTCATCAACGTTGCCACGGCCGATTCGGCGGCTTCCCTGTAAAGCGGCATCACATGCGTGCTCGGAGAGGGCATATCGCCCAGACCCGATAGCAAAGGGAGCTGGCGCGCCAGCGCATGCGTGAAGCTGTCCAGCGTCATCATACGCAAGCGAGACGGGTGATCGGCCAGATGCCAGCCACGTGCTTGCGAGCGGGCATTGGCTTCGCATGCCAGAAGCCAGGTGTCCATGCGATGCGAATCCGGATCCTGCGGCCTGGGCATATTCAGTGCATCAACAACACGGCCACGCATTTCCGCCGCAGCTTTGCGGGTGAAGGTCAGGGCGAGGATCTCCTCCGGCTCGTCCACCACAGAAAGCAGCTTCAGGATGCGCCGTGTGAGCAGTTCGGTTTTCCCCGAACCGGCCGGTGCCTGCACCAGATAGGAGCCTGCGGGATCGATCGCTACAGCGCGGACCTCGACACTCACGCCCCCTCCTCCTCGTCCATCTCATCATCCGGAAATCCGATCTCATCGATGCGGCAAACCGCTTCCAGCCCGCAATACTGGCAGGCCGACGCATCACGCGGCATCACCTCGGAGCGCCCGGAAACAAACTCGCCGGCCAGCGCATTGATGCGCTGCCGCCAGACAGCCAGCAGTGCAGGCCAGTCCTCCGCCTGCTCATCGCTGCCCTTATACACCGAGATACCCCTGATACCGGTATCGTTGCCGCACAGTCCCTCGAAACCCATCTCGCCACTGCGCACGCGGGCAAAGCAGACGGCATCATCCTCGCCCAGATCCTCGGCCATGCTGTACAGCGGCAGTTGAGGTTCACGCATGCGCTCACCCGTCCACTGGCCGATGCTCTGTTTTCTGCCGGTCTTGTAGTCGATCAGCAGCTTCCGCCCTTCGCTGTTGCGTTCGATACGGTCGGCTTTCAGACGCACCGGAAACGACACGCTCCCACCCTCGGGAAGCTGCAACTGATAAGGCTTCTCACAGCTTTCCACGAAGAACGGCGGACGCTCTTTCTCCAGTTGCAGCCACTCTGCCAGCACGCGGCGCATGCGTTCGCTCTCGAAGGTGCGCAGCGCATCCGGCATGGGTGAACGCAGTTCAGCAAACGCATGCACAATCGATGCTTCGATCAGTGCCGAAAGTTCGGCTTCTTCCAATGCCAGCAAAACCGGCTGCGAGGCGATATGTGTCCAGATATATTCCAGCGCAAGATGAATCAGCGAACCCTTGGCTGCGGCATCGATGCCGGGTTGCGGTGTATCCAGCGGCGCCAGCCCCAGCCTGTGCATCGCGAAGGCGCGGAAGGCACAGGCTGATTGATGCTTCACGATGCCGGAACCTCCTTCCACCTTCTCGTCGGCACGCATGGGGACATCCGGGGCATCGTTGAATGTCTCGGTATCGATCCGCTCTGTTATTGCCGTTTCAATCATATCGGGAAGCGCAGCGAAGCCTGCAAGCAGCGGTGAGGCATTGAGTTCCTGCGCATCGCGATTGCGGGCGAAACTTGCGAATACGCGCGGAGCCGCCTGCAAGACCTGACACCACTGGAAGGCCGACTCGGCGAAAGCAGATGCAGCCGTGGCGCATGGCAAACCGTGCTCTCGCTGCACGGAAAACGGCAGAAGCGCGGCTGTCTGTACCGGCAAAGGCAGCGCCTCGTCATCGATGCCGACCGCAAACACGGCATCGAAACGCAAGCCGCACATCTGCGGCAGGGATAGCACCTGAACCTGCGGCCGGATGGCCGGCTGATTGAGTTGCGCTGCATGACTGGCCGCGGAAAGCAGCGACAGGAAACGGGACCATTCCATCGGCGGACTAACCGCATCGGCGGCGACCAAAGATACAAGACACTCGCGGAATGCATTGAGCTGACGGATCTCCGTGTTGCTTCGCGACACCGCATTCTCGTTCCCTTCGCTGTCGGCACGCAGATACCCGGTGGCCTGCAAGAAGCCGTGAACGGCATTCACCCACTCGCCCGCCGAACGCGGTGAAACATCCCAGCGCAGCATGAGCCTGAAGATCTCCGCAAGTTGCGGGGTATCGCTCAAAATTCCCGCAGACAGCAGCGATTTGAACCCGACATAATGCCTGCCTGTCGCACGCAACAAGGCATCGAGGGCGGCGCGTGCCTGCCGCTCGGCACCAAAGCCCCTGATGCCGGGCGAAAACAACAAGGGGGAAACATCTGTAAACGGCGCTCCGGGTTTACCCGCCAGTTGCAGCAGGCGGAGCATCTGGCGGACGATGGGTGCAGACGACAAGGCATCCCCGGCCATCAGCACCGACTGCATACCATCTGCAAGCCGGGTGCGTGGCGTAAGCTGCGTATCAAGATTGCGTCGCAATGCGGACACATCGCTCACCTGTCTGCTGATCGCCACCCCGATTCGCGCCTGCGGCTCGTTATGCAGCATATCCGCGATGCATCGCGCCACATGCCGGTATTCGGCCTCCGCATCCATGCAGGCTGTGAGTTCGATTTGCGCGGAAATATGTTCCAACCCCACCTGTCCGAAGCATACCCCGCTGTCCCGCAGTGCGCCGAAAACTGCCTGCTGTATCGGCGTGAAATCGTAGAAGCCGTCGAGCAATATACGCTTGTGACCTACCAGACCGGGGATGCCGGGGAGTAACAATCCGGGCACATCGGCTGACAGTATCCGCCCCATCGCGGCAAGTTCGCGCTGCATGGCGGCAATCCAGCGGAGCAGCGCATCGGCTTCCTCGCCGTGCCCGGCGAGTTCTTCTGCCTTGATGCCATATGTCTGCATCAACGACCAAGCCTGAGTGGCATGTCGGGCAAGGCCGCGCACCGGAGCATCGGCAACCAATGATCTATCTGAACCGATCACCCGTTCCCAAAGCAACAATTCCTGCAATTCGCCGAGCGCGACAGGCAACTCCGGCATATCACCGGCCAGGGTTGCGACCCATGACTTCCATGCAAAAACCTCAGGTGTCGGGCAAACGCCGGAAGCGGCGGCAAGCACAAGCCTGCGCTTCCAGTCCGTGGCCAGTTGGGAAGAGGCTGCAAGCAGCAGTGCATCGCCGCTCAACACCGCCTTTGTCGCATCAGCTTCACGAACAACCGGAGTGCTGTTTTTTGAGAATGTGAAAAGATCAGGCATGAATGACGCCTGCGTCAGGGTTTGGAGTAATGCCCGGGCACGATATGACCCTGCGCATCGATATGCGCCGGCACATACGCCCCCTGCTGATGCACCGGTTCGCCCAGTCGCATCCATACAAGGATTGCACATACCACCCCGACAAGCACGGCAAAAGCGATGAACCTGCGCGAAGCAGGTTCCGGTTTCCCGGGCGTTATATCGATCACCTTTTCGTCCCTGCTATTGCGCGCCCGCCGGAAAGCCAGCCAGATACGCAGCAGCAGCGTCAGATGGCGCAGCGCGAACATCAGGATGACCGGCGCGAAGAAGAAAAACAGGGTGACGAGGAAGAATCTCATGACTGCATCAGTCTCTTCACGCCCGCCGCATAGGCCGGCACATCGGGTTCCCCGCCCTTACGCTGAGCGAAATACACCGTCTCGGCCAGCACCTCGAGGATGGCATGCAGCGCGTCGTGCCGCTCCAAACCCTTGCGGGTCATCAGGAACTCAAGGCAGTTCGCCACCTCCGGCGGCTGGCGGATGGCCACCTGCTCCTCAAGCGCCAGATGCAGCGAGAGATGAAGATACGGATTCATGCCGTTATCAACTTCAAAATCCCGATCAAGGAAATCTTCCAGATCATTGAAATAATGGTGATATTCCGGATGTAGCGCGATCACCCTGGCGATGCGCACCTGCAACGCATCCAGCGGCAGATCGGCCTGCGCCTTCTGCCATGCATCCCAGAAAATCTGCCGGTGGGCACGCAGCTGTTCGCGATCCGGCCTGCCGGCTGTGGATGATTGGTCGTTCAAATCGGACTCCCCTGTGTGCTCGTTATCATCCGCAAAGGTTAATCGTGACGGCGGACAATTGCACTTGCCGCTTGCCCCCCGATGCACAACACAACAGCCTCAAGCCATGTCGAATCCATCCAATCCGCAGAATCCCGAAACCGGCTCCTTCTATCGCCTCGGGCCGGAGCAGGTGTTGCAGGCCGTGGAAAGTCTGGGGTTCGCATGCAGCGGACGGCAGCTGGCGCTGAACTCCTATGAGAACCGCGTTTACCAGATCGGTCTGGAGGATGCTTCCCCGCTGGTCGCCAAGTTCTATCGCCCGGCGCGCTGGAGCGATGCGGCGATCCTCGAAGAGCACGACTTCACGCTGGAGCTGCAGGAGCTGGATATCCCGGCTGTGCCGCCGATGTGTATCCATGGCACCACCCTGCATCACTTCCATGACTACCGCTTCGCCCTTTACCCCTTCATGCCGGGACGCACCCCGGATCTGGAGAACGCTGCACACATCGAGCAGCTCGGACGTTTCTTCGGGCGTCTGCATGCCGCTGGCTCCATCCGCCGCTTTACACATCGCCCGGCTCTGGATGTGCACAGCTTCGGCGACGAATCCTACGAATACCTGCTCGATGAAGGCCTGCTGCCACGCGATCTGCAGGACTCCTACCGGCATCTCGGCGAAGACCTGCTCGATGCCGTGGAAGACATCATGGATGCGGTGGATGCGCGCATGATCCGCCTGCAGGGCGATGCGCATCCCGGCAACATCCTGTGGCAGGAAGGCCCGCAGCGCTCGCTTGGCGGACCCCACATCCTGGATTTCGACGACGCACGCAACGGACCTGCCGTGCAGGACCTGTGGATGTTCCTTTCCGGCGAACCGGCACAGATGGAGGCCACGCTGGACACCCTGCTGACCGGCTACACCGCGTTCTGCGACTTCGATGCCGCCGAACTGCGCCTCATCGAGCCGTTGCGCACCCTGCGCATCATGCACCATGCCGCATGGCTGGCGAAGCGACGCCACGACCCGGTGTTCCTCGATGCCTTCCCCTGGTTCAACACACAGCGCTACTGGGAAGAGCACCTGCTCACCCTGAAAGAACAGATGGCCGCCATGCACGAAGCACCGCTACATTGGCAGGCTGGGCACTAGTAGCGCGCAGCACAGCGTTTTTCGCGGCATATGGAATATCAGGTGAATCAGCGCATCAAGCTTCCGCGCGAAACAGTCGTGTGATAAATGTCACAGACAGGTTGATTGTCTCCGAAAAACAGCCAGTGTTCGCATTAGGAATTTCCGGACATGGGGAACATCCGGAAAGGGATTCAATTCACAGAAAGGGGAAGGTATGTCCGAGCACATCAACGGGGTCAATCTCAACAACATCAGCGCGCTGATCGGTGCCATTCAGGAAAACAACGATCTGTCCAAGGTGCGTTTCCATGTGGAATCCAGCTGGGCGGGCGGCACGCAGACAAAGGTG
This sequence comes from Zetaproteobacteria bacterium CG06_land_8_20_14_3_00_59_53, assembly GCA_002779605.1. GTDB lineage: Bacteria > Pseudomonadota > Zetaproteobacteria > Mariprofundales > Mariprofundaceae > UBA1543. Next base: position 44,257 of record PEWE01000033.1, read on the forward strand.
CGCGTTAACGAGATGTATGCCAATGAGCAGAACATCGCACGCGAGGACCGGAATTTCGAGATGATCGTGGACGAGCCGGCACAGCTGGGCGGCGTGGACGAAGGTCCGAACCCGGTGGAAACCATCGCCGCCGGACTGTGCGGCTGTATCACCGCCGGCATGGCCACCAACGGCGCGCTGTTCGGCACCGAATTCAAGAAAATCGACATGGATTGCGATGTGTTCTTCGACGTACGCGGCGTGTTCGGCTTGGACAAGACGGACACCATTCCGAACGGCGCGCTGCGCATCAACCTGAACATCCGCGCGAAGAGCGATGCCGACGAGGCTGAGGTGCGCAAGGTGAAGGAGATCATCGACAGGAAATCGCCGATGAAAAACACCCTGGAACTGCCACTAGAAATCACCACCAATCTGATCATCGAGTAATCGTGCTCATTTCCGGGGCCATGCCGCCAGCGGCGGTCTCCGGGATTTGAATATGCGGGGAGAGCATGGGTAATAGCATCGCAGCAGTCGGATTCAGCGAGCTTGAGGATTCGTTTCAGGCTGGCTTCGAGGCGGCCAGGCAGGCCTCTTCCTCGGTGGGCAACCACAGCGGCTGGAAGCTTGCCATGCTCATGTCCACCGCACGGCACGATCCGATGCGCCTGCAGGAAGGCGTGCAGAGCGTCATCGGCCGGGGCTGCGAACTGATCGGCGGCTATGCCGTCGGCATCATCACCAACGACAAGCTGGCCTACGATGGCTTCCAGGTCGGCATCCTGCTGCTCTCGCCTTCAGCCGGAGCCGTCTTCGATATCTTCTCTGAAGGCGGGCTGGCCGACAACGAAGCAAAGGTCGGCGAGAAACTCGCAAAAAGCATCGGCCGGCACAGCTTCGATACCGAAAACCCTTCACTGGTGCTGCTATACGACGCGGTGAACCGCATGTCCGGGCGATTCAAGATGAACATGGCCACCTATGTGCTCGACGGGATGAAACAGAGCATGGATCGCTGGCCGCCGACGCTGGTCGGTGCCGGCATGGTCGGCGATATGCAATGCCGCGAAACCTTCCAGTGGTGCAACGGCCGGTTGCATCAGCAATCCGCCATCGCACTGGCCCTTTCCGGCTCGCTGCGCATCGATGCCACCATCATGCACGGTTGCCGCCCGGCCAGCCGTTACCACCGCATCACCAAATCGGAAGGCAATGTGGTGCTGGAGATCGACGGCGTACCCGCACTGGACAAGATTTCGGAGTTGCTCGGACCGGATTCCGGCAAGACCTGGCGCGACTACAGCTTTTTCGTCACGCTCGGAGTGAATCGCGGCGATAAATTCGGCGAATTCGTTGAAAACAACTACGCCAACCGGCTATGCATGGGCGTGGACCTCGAGCGCAAAGGGCTGGTGATGTTCGAGCCGGATCTGGTGCCCGGCTCTGAAGTTCAGTTGATGCGCCGCGATGTGAACTTCGGCTATATCCATGAAAAGGTGAATGAGGTGCTGGCACGCGTCGGCGACCGCAAGCCGGTGTTCGCACTATACATCGACTGCGCCGGCCGCGCCGCCTCCTACTCCGGCTTCGACGACGAGGATGCCGAGGAGGTGCAGCGCACGCTCGGCGATATCCCCCTGCTCGGCTTCTATACCGGCGTGGAGATCGGCCCGGTGGCCGGTGAACCGATGGCGCTGGACTGGACAGGCGTGCTGGCCATCGTCAGCGAAGGTGAACCCGGCTCACTGGCTTCCCCCGTTGCAACCGGGCAAGCATCCATCGAACTGCTGCCGCTGGCCGGCGATGCAGCGACCGGCGACATCAACCCGGACGAACTGGACGAACGTATCCGCGTCTCCGAGGAACGCTTTCAGGCGCTGCAAAGCGAGAGCGATTACTACGCCGGCCTGTCCGACGAACTCGCCGGAAAGAATCTCAGGATGGATTCCCATCTGACCGCGCTGAACCACAGGCTGCACACCAAGAAACAGGGCCTCGCCATTCTCTCCCGACTGCACGACACATTCGGAACTCCAAGCCCCTTCGAAGAGCTGTGCCGCACCACGATGCAGGAGATCAACACCGAGCTGAACATGGACAAGACCATGGTCCTGCTTGAGCGCGACGGCGCATTCTGCCCCGCATACTGGAGCGGCTATACCGAAGCCGAAGCCTTCAGCCTGGAGCACATCCATCTGCCGCTGCTAGCTGAGTGGATGAAGGTCAACTTCCTGCTAGGCAACCGCAACACGCGAGGCGAGGCCGATGTGCAGCAGATCCGTAACATGACCCGCCTGCCCTACTTTGTCTGTGTGACCATTCGCGAAGCGGGAAAAATCACCGGCCTGATGCTTTCCGGGCGCATGAAAGAAGCGATGCCCTTCTATCCGCCACTGGTCGAAGAGGATGCAAGCACCCTGATCACCATCGCAGCCTTTCTCTCGGTCACCGACCAGATGAACCGGCAGCGTCTGCAACTCGACCAGCTCAACGCCTTGAGCAGCAGCGGCGCGAAGCATTCGGTCACGGCTAATGTCGCGGCCACTGGTGCGACAAAAACGGCGGACGACAGCAGTGATGCTGCGGATGACCCCTATCAGGACATGAGTAGCGACGAATTACGCGACTGCCTGCGCAATATTGCTGCGGAACTGGCCGATCAGAAGCGCTCCAGCGAATACTACGGCTCGCTGGCCGATGAACTGGCCGGCCAGAATGTGAAAAAAGACTCCTCGCTGTCGATGCTCAACAACGAGCTGCGCATCAAGCGGCAGGGCTTCGCCATCCTTTCCGAGCTGCAGGACAGGCTGAACAGCCAGCAGACCATGGACAAGCTCTGCCCGCTGGTCATTCGCAGCATCAATATGACCCTGAACATGGACAAATCCATGGTGCTGTTCGAGAGCGAGGGCGTGCTGCGTCCTGCATTCTGGAGCGGTTTCTCCGAAATGGAGGTCTACGACATCGAGGACCTCGAAATGCCCATGGACGAGGACTGGATGGAAAACGGCCACCTGCTGGCCAACCGACGTACCGGCAAGGACGAGATGGTGCTGCGCGCCAAGAACTTCATCCCCATCCCGTTCTTCATCGCCGTGCCCATCCGGCAGGACGATCGGACCATCGGCCTGCTGGTTTCCGGGCGGCTGAAAGAGGCCAAGCCCTTCTATCCGCCTCTGGCCAGGGAGGATGTGAACACATTCACGGCCATTTCGGGCTTCCTGTCCTCGACCGACCAGCTGAACCGGCAGCGCGACCACCTGCAGGAGATGAATCTGAATCTGGAGAAGAAGGTCAAGGAGCGCACCTCCGACCTGAGCGACGCGCTGGGCAAGCTGGAAGTGAAGAACCGCTTCATCAGGAAAACCTTCGGGCGTTACATGTCCGACGCGGTGGTGGAAAGCATCCTGGAAACCCCGGAAGGCCTGCATCTCGGAGGCCAGACGCTGCCGGTGACCATCCTGTTTTCCGATCTGCGCGGCTTCTCGGCTATTTCCGAATCCCTGCCGCCGGAACACGTCGTCGAACTGCTGAATATTTATCTTGAGGAGATGACACGTATTGTCTTCAAGTATTCCGGCACCATCAATGAGTTGATGGGTGATGGTATCCTGATCGTGTTCGGCGCGCCGAGCGCGAAACCGGACGATGCCGACCGCGCCGTGGCCTGCGCCATGGAAATGCAGATGACCATGAACAAGGTCAACGCACGCATCACCGCCAAGGGTTTTCCGGAGCTGCACATGGGCATCGGTATCAACACCGGCCAGGTGGTCGCCGGCAACGTCGGCTCGGACATGCGCACCAAGTACGCCGTGGTGGGCAGCAATGTGAATCTTGCAGCGCGCGTGGAGTCGTTCACCGTCGGCGGCCAGGTGCTGGCCACACAATCCACACTCGATGCCCTGACCACCGAGATCAAGGTGGCCGGCGAGTTTTCCACCAACTTCAAGGGCATCAAGGAACCGGTCGTCATGCACGACATCACTGGCATTAACGGAGATTTCAAGCTGCAACTGCCCGAGAAGGTCATCGAATACCGGAAACTGGCGAACGGCTTGCCGATAAGGGTGGAACTGGTCGAGGGCAAGTCCTCGCAAGGCAGACAGATCACCGGTGCCATCCTCGCGCTGGCCGACCACTACGCCATGCTTGCCGTGGACGGCAAGCTGGAGAAACATGCCAACATGAAGATTCACCTCGATTCGCCGGGGCTTCCCGCGGACACCCATGTGTATGCCAAGGTCATGAAGGACTGTGGCAAAGATTGCGGAAAGGGTTGCAGCGAGGTGAACTTCACCTATATGAGCCGGGAGACCCGCATCTTCCTGGACCAGATCAAAACCGTACAGGGTCAACAATGGGGAGACGATGCAATTACATGATCATGGGGAATCCATTACCAGCTACGATGAGCTGGTCAACGCACTGCGCACGGCGGTGCAAGTGGAACTGGGGGTGCTGCCGCCCTATTTCACGGCGATGTATTCGATCAGGGATCAGGGCAGCCCGGAGTTCCGGCTCATGCGCGGCGTGCTGATGGAGGAGATGCTGCATCTGGCGCTGAACTGCAACCTGCTCAACGCTATCGGTTCGGCACCTTTGATCCAGCCGCCCTACACGCCGAATTACCCCCTGCCGCTGCCGCACTATCATCAGGGCTTCGAGGTGCATCTTTCGCCGCTCACCCGGGAGTTTGCACGCGACACACTGATGGTCATCGAGCGCCCGTCATGGACGGTGCACGATTCTCATGACGCAGCACCCGCCCAGGCCTCGGGCTGGGAAACACTGGGACAGTTCTACAAGGGCATCATCGACGGCTTCATCACCGTGCACAAACAGAAACCCGACCTGTTCGCCCATGCGGCGCGGCAATACGGCACCAACGGCATCTACTCCAACGGCGGCGGTTATCTGAAGGCCGTGGGCAGCCTGCGCGACGCCATCATCGCCATCGAGGAAAACCTCATCCAGACCCAGGGCACCAAGGGGAAAGAGTACCAGCCATGCGGTCCGGACGGTGCGATGGAACTGTCGCACTTCGACAACTTCCGCGAGATCGCCGACGGCAACATACCCATCGGCGAGGTGTACCCGATGCTGCCGGACATCAAGGCCCATCAACTCTCCGGCCCGCTGAAAGCACTATCCGGCCTGTTCGACGACTGCTGGCGCCTGTTCCTCGATGCACTGAACGAGACCTTCAGCAACCCGTTCAACTACAGCATCTACTTCACCCAATCCATGTGGCTGATGAAAAAGGTGTTTCCGGAACTCGCCGTCCTTTTGATGTCCTCACCCATCGACCCGAACCAGCCGCAACTTGGCAACGCCGGCCCGGCCTTCTACTGCGATCCAAATGCGAAAACGCGCAGCATCAGCGAGGTGCTGGGCGATGCGGTGCTGGTGATGTCCATGACCGACCGGCCGGAATGGAAGAAGGCCGTGGGCTCCACCATCGAGACTCTGGAATACATGATGGTCGAACGCCGCCGCATCGAGGAGCGCAGCGACTACAGCCATGCCGCGGAGTCGTCCGCGGCATAAGCAACCGACTCTGCCTCACTGAAATGCACAGCGCGCCGGGTGTCCCCCGGCGCGCTGTTTCGTGGGACTTCCCCGACCTTACATCAGATCGAGCAGGTAACGCGGCGTCGGGTGACGCCTGGCCACCTTCAGCTTGTCCGCCACGTCATCTGTGAGATAGATGTGCGGATTCTCATGCGCATCGTCAAGCACATGCTTGGCCACGTGGGTACCCGAGATCCAGCATTCCTCGTGCAAGCCGGCCCCTTGGGTGTAGCCACCGGTGAAATACACATTGTCGATGCCTTTCATCATCACCGGCGCGATATTGTCCTGTGCCTTGGTTGCCTCGACGTTCAGGCGGTAGTGATAGAATTTGAACATCGTGCAGTCCCCGAAAGTTTTGTTGTTCAGACGGCAGATATCGGGGACCGGATTCAGCGGATTCAGGGTCAGGAAGAACTGCGGTGTCATACCCCGGTATGTCGGATTCTTCGGATCGTTCTGGTGGCGATTCGCCCAGTAGGTGATGTTGTAGCGTTCCGGACTGTCACGGTCGGCAAACACGTTGATGTTGTAGGTGGCCCACAGGTTCGGGTCCGGCGGCATATTCGCCGTGGATGTATGCGCCACCACCTCGTCGGTTTCCATGCTCATGGCGTTTTTCAGCTGTTTCACCATCGCGGGAACCTGCTCCTGGCGATAGTAGATCTCCTCCAGCGTGCGTGTCTGCACGGCCACGATCACCTTGTCGAAATCCTCGGTCTGCGGCTTGCTGCCCGCAGCGGCATCCACCGGCAGCGTGTACACACGCACCTTGCCGCTATCCAGCAACTCGATCTGCGCCTTCACCCCACGGAAGATCACCTGTGGCAGCCCATGCTGCAGATAGGCGGAAAGCTTGCGGATCCAGTTCACCGTACCTCCCACCCAGTACTGACGCTCGGGGGGCAGGACCGTGCCGTAACCTTCCTGCAGGTAATAGTAGTGCGCCACCTGACGCGCCGGCATCTCGCTGGGCCGGATCATGCCGGCGAAGTACATGCCGTTGATGCGCGGGTACAGGTTCAGATAGACGTAGTCATCGGGAAAGCCGGCCCACTTCACGAACTGGTCCATGGTCCACCATTGCATGTCCTTGTGCTGATCCATGTCTTCCAGCTTCAGGTAACGCTTGATCGCATCGCCGAACATGGCGGCACCCTTGAGCACCCCCTCGGGGGCATTGTGCCCCATCTGCGGCCGGTCACTGGAGGGCATGGTGTAGCCCACGACGGTTTCCGGATCGAATGCCCCGCCCGGGCCGATGTTGGAATAACCTGTGGAATCCTCCAGCGGGGCATATTCAACACCCAGCCTGGTGAACACTTCCATCAGGTTCGTATAACTGTTCTTGTTGAAATCGTTGACACCGAGATCCACCCAGCGGTTCACCCCGCCGACGTTCAACGGGATCGTTCGGGCGTTACCGCCGACGTTGTGCACCCGTTCGAACACCTTGAACTCATGGTCTTGTTCTTTCAGATGGTAGGCAGCAGCCAATCCGGACCCCCCCCCCCCCGATAATCGCTACTTTCATGGTTTCCCCCATCGTGATATCCGGTTCATCGTCAACCGCCATCATGCACGATACATTGAGGTATTATCTCTTTGGAATCGGCATGTTAATGGCACCATATGCATAATCTTGGCAACTTCAAGCCTGCAGAGCTGCCGACCTTTTCAGGGCACGTACTTCGCCGGGATTCAATCCAGGCGCGGCGATTCATTGAACAGATCATTTCATTGAACAGATCGCTTGAAAGAAACCGGATATTGCATATGGTTGCTGCTTCAGATGCATCAGGAGGGTGAGATGAATATGGAAACAGGTAATTCGATTGATAACGGTGTCAACGTCGATGCTTTGGTCGGAGCCCGGTCGGCACTGACTGATGCACCCGAAGCGGCCAGATTCACATGGCGCGCAACCTGCGAATGGAAGAACGGTACGCATACCTATTCAACGGTGGAGAAGTTTTTCGGCCTTGGCGGAGAACAGCAGCATAAAACCAGGTTCGGATTCGATGCGGACCACCCCGAAATATTTGCATCCGAAGACAACGGGGCCACACCCGTTGAATACGTGCTGGTCGGACTGGCGAGTTGTTTGACCGGCGGCATCGCAACCATCGCCCAGTACAGAAATATCCAGCTGCGTTCCGTCATCGCAACCGTTGAAGGCGATATGGACCTGCAGGGCATTCTGGGAATCGACAGTGATGTTCGTAACGGATACGACGGTATCCGTGTCAGCTATAAAATCGATGCCGATGCAAGCGATGATGATATCAGGGCGCTGGTGGCCCAGTCGCAAAAGCGTTCGGCTGTTTACGACATGCTCACAAGTCCGACCAACGTCACGGTTGTCGTAGAATAGGCTGAAGCATGCAGACAATCACCACCGTCGTCATAGGCGCCGGTCATGCCGGGCTGGCCATGAGCAAGTATCTTGGTGATCGCTCGATTGAGCATGTCGTTCTTGAGCGTGGTGAAGTGGCCAATACTTGGAAAACGGAGCGCTGGGACTCCCTGCGGCTGTTAACACCCAACTGGCAATCCCGTCTGCCGGGCTATGCCTATGAGGGGGATGAGCCGGATGGTTACCGCGACATGCCAGAGACCATTGCCCTGATCGAGCGCTATGCGGATCTCGTTGCAGCACCTGTGCAGACACAGACCCGTGTGACCTGTGTTGAGAAAAACGCCACAGGGTACCGGGTTTCCACCACCCGGGGCGAGTGGCAATGCCGCAGCGTGGTGATGGCGAGCGGCGCCTTCAACAAGGCATCGGTCCCGGCATTCGCTGATCAGCTCCCGGCGTCGATCGCGATGCTCACCCCGACAACGTACCGCAATCCCGGACAGCTGGAACAAGGGGGCGTGCTGGTGGTCGGCGCTGCGGCAACGGGACTTCAACTGGCCCGGGAGATCCACCTGTCAGGCCGTCCTGTCACCCTGTCCATTGGTGAGCACACCCGGGTCCCGCGCAGGTACAGAGGCCGTGATATCCAATGGTGGATGGATAAAACCGGGCGCCATGACGAGTCTTTCGAACAGGTCGACGATATTGTCAGGGCGAGAAAAGTACCGTCCTTTCAACTGATCGGCTCGGCCGAACATGAAATCATCGACCTCAATGCGCTGCGCGACATCGGCATCAGGCAGATCGGACGTTTTGTCGGCATGCAGAACGGAAAGGGTCTGTTCGCCGGCTCGCTGCATAATCTATGTGATCTGGCGGATCTCAAAATGAACAGGTTACTCGACGCCATCGATGCGTGGATCACAGACAATGGCCTGGATCAGGCGGTTGAACCGCCCCGTCGTTTTCCCCCGACTCAGGTGGACCCCTCTCCCCCGCTTTGCATCGATTTTCATACAAGCGACATCAGAACGGTTCTTTGGGCAACGGGTTTCAGGCCCGATTATTCATGGTTGAAGGTTCCCGTTTTCGACCATAAAGGACAGATCCGCCATAACGGCGGGGTGATCGAAGATGCCCCCGGACTGTATGTGATGGGCCTGCCGTTCCTGCGCCGCCGCAAATCGACGCTTCTGGACGGGGCCGGAGACGATGCGCGCGAGCTCAGCGGGCATCTGTTATCTTATCTGCAGGGTTAATCAGGGCCGGAAAAGCACTGCCAGGCATGCAGGAGCCGCAGAGGCATGGACTCCTTCATACCGGGCGCGACTAGAGCGGCATAAAATCCCCGATGCTTGTGGTTCCATCCCTGACGCACAGCAGCGACGATTCGGGTATCTCCGCCCAGTCTTCGGACATGAAATCCAGCGGTTCGGATACCACGATCACCGCACCTTCGGGCAGCGGTTCGTAGCTGTCATGCAGCTCGCGCAGGGAATGCGGGTGTTTGCTGTGATACAGGGTGCGTGATTGCCGGTGGCTGGAGTAGCGCACCGCCCAGATACTCGTTCCATCCGTGGCACACGCCGAGAAACAGATCGGCAATTCGATACCCGCGGCCTGACGGGCGCGCTCCACATGGCCGATGGTCCGGGCCAGTGCAGCGGGAGCGTCTTCGCGCAGCCCGAAGCTCAGGGCGAGAAAAAACAGGGTTTCGGAATCCGACGAGCCGGCGATTGACGGAAACAATTCGGGGGCGACGTCGAACTGCAACTGCCGCTTCAGTTTAGCGAATTCGGGAATCGATCCGTTGTGCTGGAACAGCCAGTTCTCGAAACAGAACGGGTGACAGTTGGTGCTCTGCACCGAGGTGCCGGTAGCGGCACGCACATGCGACAAAAACAGCCCGGAGTTGATATGCGCAGCAAGCGAACGGATGTTTACATCGTTCCATGCCGGCTGAGTGCTATGATAAACACCCGGATTTTTCTGCGCGCCGTACCAGCCGATTCCGAACCCATCGCCGTTGGTGGTTTCGATGTTTTGCAGCGCGTGCCGGCTCTGATCGATCATCGAGTGTTCCGGATTGGTGAGCAGATCGCTCATCGCAATGGGTGCCCCACTATAAGCCAGCCAGCGGCACATATCAGGCAGTGCCGGACCTTTCTTTGGCCGCCACAGTAAGGAAGCCGCGACTCTTTTGCGAGGTCGGGTCGATCTCGACCAGGGCATCGTGCAGTAGCTCGGCCTTCACCCAGCACGGCGGCAGCTTGAACCGCGCCACATCCATCACCAGAAAGCGATCCTCGGCGCGGTGATAGGCTGCCACCGGGGAAAAGTGCCCGGCGCCCTCTTCGTTGAACACGCGCCGGTTAAAATCCAGGATGATGCGCTTGCCGTCATGTTGCAGACTTTCGATCAGGATTTCGCGACAACGGTTCAGGTCGTAATCCGCGCCGAAGTATGTTTCCACTTCCACATCAAGCGCATCCAGAATATCGGCCAGCTGCTCCAGCGTGTTGCCGCCCATTTCGACGTCCAGCGGACGGCGGCGCTGCAACACGTTGTGCGTGAAAATATTTTCCTGCGTGAACATGGTATACGGATAAATCTGCGGGTCTTCCGGCGCATCGATGGCCAATGAGTTAAGCACCATCACGCTGCTGGCGATGCCGCAGTAGGTTAGAAACAGCTGGGTCTCGAAATAACGCCCGACAGACCAGAAATGGTTTTTAACCTCCGCCGAGTGGAAAAGCTCCGAGCCTTCCGCTGTGTCCAGAAACACAAGGTCGCCTGATTTCATGCAATTCCCCCTTGTCGATATCGTATTGAACCGCCAGCCATGCCCGTTTCAGGATATTCCGGCTTCCTCGATCTCTTCTTCCAGCACAAGGCTTTCCGTTCCTTCGAGCACAAGCAGCAGCGCTTCGAGCACCTTGATACTGCCGAACAGGATCAGGCCATGGTGCACACCGACATCAACACCGATGAAGTCTTCAAACACTGTTTCATAGGCGTCGCAGATGCCGACAACGACCAGCGCTATGCCGACGACGATCGACGTCGCCGGGTGCTTGAGAATACCGCGCAGCAGCTTTATCAGTTCGTCTCTCATGGACACCCCTCCCATCTGAATTGGACACGAAAACTGCACAATTGCCCTGTTCGTCGCAAGCCGAGGGGCAAGCCCGGTTGCCACCATTCATCGCACTGCACCTTAAGCATCGGTACAGCAAAGCTTGCATGCAGAAATACAATGCCGGAAGCGGTTTTATATCAGTACGGTCAACGCCTGTTCAGCCGCATGCACGACGGTGTCGCAGCACGGGGAACTGAGTGCGAATGGACTCCAGTGCACTGCGCGACATATCGGCGATCAATACCCCGTTTCCTGCTTTCTGTTTCACCAGCACCTCGCCCCACGGGCTGACAATCATCGAGTGTCCGTATGTGACCCGCCCGCCCGGATGCGTGCCGGTTTGTCCGGCGGCCAGCACAAAGCATTGGTTCTCGATGGCGCGGGCGCGCAGCAAGGCCTTCCAATGGGCCTTGCCTGTCGGCACGGTGAAGGCCGATGGAACCGTCAGCACACTGCATCCGGCAGCCGAATAATGCTGGTACAAGGCCGGGAAGCGCAGGTCATAGCAAATGCTCAGACCCACATTCCAGCCATCGATATCGACAAGCTGCGGCGCGTCCCCTGCCCTAATCAGATCCGATTCTCGGTAGGCCTCGCCAACCACATCGGCATCGAACAGATGCATCTTGTCGTAAACCGCAAGCCTTTCGCCCGATCGTGAGAACGCCACGCAGCTATTGCGCAGTTTGTCGCCGTGCGCATCGCGCAGCAGCACGCTGCCGCCGATCACGGCCATGCCGAGCTTTACAGCCTGCTCGCCGAGAAAATCCAGCACATGGGACTTGTCTTCGGCCTCTGCAACACGCCGCTTGGCCGCATCATCCAGAGCCATGAACGCAAAATTCTCCGGCAGCAGGGCCAGCCTTGTCCCCAGACCGGCAGCACGCTGCAACAACTCGCCGGCCTGCAACAGATTGCTCGCGACATCATCGACCGAATTCATCTGGATCACGGCAACACGCATCGACTCCATCTCAGCTCTCCGAGCCCGTTGCAAATCGTCCGATGCCGAGCACGGCACCCATATTGGCGTTCTCGCGGATCACCGGCACCAGTTCGCCACCTGTGCTGCTCATCAAGGTCATCATGCCCGGCCCGTGACCGCCCAGCGGGGAATCCGAATGAATCACCACGCCGATGGTCAAAGCACCCTTGCGGTAGGTGCGCCCGAAGCGGTTGTCGTGATCCACCACGGCCACGAAATCGCCGAAACGCAGGCGATCAAGTCCATGCGCCTTCACCGTTTCCTCGTCCTGACACAGGATGTCGTAATCGCCGGTAGTCACCGACAGCGAACCGATGCCCGAACCCATCGCATGTCCCGGCACGATCACATGTACCGGCACCTCGATCTTTCCATCGCTCGTCTCGCGCAGACCCCACTGCTCGAACAGATCGGGATCGGTGTTATATATATGCACATCCGGATAATCCAGCAGGCTCAACCCCTGCCCGTAACCGCGCACCAGAAACTTGTCGTCGCAGGTCAGCATATCCAGCGTCTCGTCATCGAATTGCAGCATCAGATGCTCCACCCCGCCGTGATGCCCCAGCACACGTCCCCTGGCACCCTTGGCGGCTCCGGAGATCACCCGCACCTCGTTACCGCAGCAGGACAGGAACTGGTAACCCGCCTCGCACTTACGATTCTTGTGATCCAGCGTCGTGGATACACCCGGTTCGATATGTTCACCGGCCCAGCCGAACACCGAATCGCCGACCTTGACGTTGTAGGTTATACCGCCGGTGGAAGGCCAGGCGATGATCTCCCCTCTGGAACCGACTTCGAACGGCGCCCACTGATGTGCTGCGGCCACCCCGCCCTGCACGGCGGTCATGACAAGCTTATCCCGGTTGGTTTTCAGGCTCATGTCGTCTCCTTGATGTAATGCAGAAACTGGCTGCCGCGACCTTCTTTATGACCGCGCTGTTCGAATTTGGTCTCGGGCCGGTCCGCATCGCGCGGCACATATCCGCCGATACCGGCCACATTGCGCAGACCCGGCGTGGCATCGAGGATATCGCGCATCCATTCCGCCAGATCCGGCTTGTCACTGGCCAGCTTGATAAAGCCGCCCTCTTTCACCCTTGATGCCAGCAGCAGGGCGAAATCCTTCTGAATGATCCGGCGCTTGTGGTGGCGCGGCTTGGGCCATGGATCGGGATGATTGATGATCACACCGTCCAGTTGTCCCTCGGCCACCTGATGTTCGAGCACGAACTGTGCAGGAATTTGTGTGATACGGCAGCGCTTGATCACCCCTGCATCTTCCAGCCGTCCCACCGCCTTGGCCACGCCGGGCAAATAGATCTCCGCGCCGATCAGCGTCCAGTCGGGATGGCTCGCGGCCATATGCACCAGAAAATCGCCGTTACCGAAGCCGATCTCGAGCACGATGGGCGAGCCTGCCGGGATATCGGCATCGGCCAGCGTCATCTCCTTCTGCAGGCCGATCACCGGCAGCCAGCGTAGCAGGCGCTCTTCCTGACCGGTGGTGACAAAGCCGTTCTTGCGCCCGTAGGTGCGCATCTCATGTTGTACAAACTGTTTACGGAATTCGGGACTCAATCGCATGGCTGCATCCTAGCGCCGTTTGTCAACGTAGCCACCTGCCTTCCGTATCACTATCATGCGGCTCAATGAGCACTTCGAAAAAAGCAACAACCAGACCTGCAACGCCCCGCTGCGATCTATGCGGTGGTGTTGATTTCAGCATCATCTCCGCCAGCGACCGGCATGGCGAGGCCCTGCAGACCGGCTTGTGCCGCGACTGCGGCCTGGTCATGCACCTTCCGGTGCCCTCCGAAGCAGAGGTCGCCGAATACTATGCCACGCGTTACCGGCAGGATTATCATGGTGAACAGGTTCCCAATGCACGCCGCGTGATGCGCGCCTGGAACAATGGCGAGCGCATCCATCGTCAACTGACGCCCTACCTGAGCGGAAGTGAATCAGTCTTTGAGATCGGTGCCGGCATCGGTTGCACGGTCAAGGCCTTCGAGACCCACGGGCACAGTGCCGCGGGTATCGAACCGAACCGCGATTTCAACAGCTACTCGCGCTCGAAGCTGTTCACCCGGATTGAAAACACCAACCTGTATGACCTCAACGATGCCGGCTCGCCGCAGCTGATTCTGCTGATCCATGTGATCGAGCATTTCTCCTCGCCACGTCGCGCACTGACCCACATCCACAGCCTGCTGGCCGATGGCGGCCTGTTCTATGTGGAGTGTCCGAACCTGACCGGTCCGTTCGCCACCTTCGACCGCATGTTCCATTATGCGCATATCTACAATTTCACACCGCAAACCCTGCAGGCCATGGTCGAGAGTTGTGGTTTCGAAAAGGTTGCAACGCTCACCGGCGAAGACAACCCCGATATCCATATGCTGTTCCGCAAGGCCAAGGCCAAACCGGCCATTGCACCGCTGCAGCGCCACTCGCTGCATGTCGAGGCCGTGCTGAACCGGCACAATGCCATCACCTATCATCTGCGCCCGGTGTACCTGATGCGTCGCGTACAAAAGCTATGGTCGTATATGGTTGAAGGGCTCACCGCCGGTATGTTTGTCAACCGGCTGCTGTCCAGACTGGCGAAGCAGGCTGCCAAAGACTGAGCCATCCGGCTCTGACCCGGCGGATTATGCGGTTTCCTACTGCCAGTCTCCGGCACCCTGACGGATCAATTCAGGGGCTTCCCCGCAAAGATCCACCACCGTGGTCGGTTCCAGTCCGCCCCAGCCTGCATCCATGACCAGCAGGTTCTGACTCTTCAGTCGTTCCACGAATAAATCCGGATCGATCGCCGCATCCGTTTCACCGGGAAAGATCAGACTGGTAGCGAGCAGCGGCTCGCCCAGCTCCTGAAGCAGCATCTGGCAGACGGCATGTTGCGGGATACGCAGCCCGACATCGCGGCGCTTGCCGAACACACGCTTCGGCAATTGCGAGTTGGCCGGCAGGATGAAGGTGTAAGGGCCCGGCAGGCAGCGGCGCAGGATACGGTGTGCCTCGTTATCCATGCGCACATAGGATGCCGCCTGCGACAGATCACTGCAGATCAGAGACCACAGATGCTGATCGTCCAGTCTGCGCAGTGAGCTGAAACCTGACAGCGCATCAAGCGCCGTGGGCAGGGCCATCAGCGCATAGGTGGCATCGGTCGGTACCACCGCTCCCGCGCCCTTGCGCAGATATTCGGCAGCATGCGCGATGAGCCTTGCCTGCGGCCGCTCGGCATGCAGGCGCAGTCGTTCAAACATCGATACACCCGAACGTCATCTCTTTACAACCGCGGCAGGACCTGATTGAGCAACTGGTTCAGCGGATTGGCCGGTGGCGCAGGTCGGGCAGGCGCAGCCGGTTGGTTCTGTGGTTGCGGTGCAGCCGGTGCCGCCTGATTGCCGGCAGGCTGACCGGGCAGAGCCCCGCCCAGCAGATTCCTCAACGCCGCTTTCGGATCCTTGGCGATTTCCTGAATGGCTTCGCGGTTGCCAAGCAGACTTTCCAGCGTGACTTCAAGCTTCACCTTCGGCGCACTCAGCGGACCACTAAGACGCAGCGGCACTTCCAGACCCTTGCGTACAGCCTCCGAATCACCCTGTCCGACCAGCGTACCGACCAGACGCGGCTTGAGATGATAATCCATCGTACCAGCCGGGAGGTCCATCTGACCGAACCCGCCCAGACGGAACAGCGGAGAGGCGACAAACAGGTCATCATTCCTGGCCACGCCATTGATGATGTTGAAGCTGCCGGAAAGCTGGGAGAAATCCGTCTTTTGTGTCCCGGCATTACCCTGTCCGAAGTTTCTCAGGTTGCGCAGGATGCCGGGGATATCGAAGCCCTTGATACTGCCGTCGCGCAGCAGCACATTGCCCGTACCGTTGAGCCGCGACATGGCTGCCTGGGGCAGAAGACCGGAGCCACGCAGACGGGTGTCCATTTGCAGGCTGCCACTGAGCATATCGTTCTGCGCCAGCGCCTTGAGTACCGGCTGGATCTGCACGTCCCTGATCTTCACCGACTCGGTCCATGTGGCCGGATAGACGGCCGCATTGATGCCTGCCTGCTCTTCGATACGACCGCCGGCCAGTTCGAAACGCAACGGATCCATGCTGATGATGCCGTTTTTGCCGTTCACATCGGCGCGCAGGCGACCGATATCCATGCCACGCATCAACAACCGATCCACCTGCATCACCACGGCGATCTTCCACGGCTTGAGGAAGCGCAGATCCGGCTCCACTGCAGGCTGCACAACCGCTTGCGATGCGATTTGGACAGCAGGCTGTGTCTGGCTTGCTTCCGGCCCTGATACTGCGGATGCTCCACCGGCAGGTGCGGCGGGGACTGCGTCCTGTGCCGGTTTCGCGGACTGGGCAGCTGCCGGTTGCGGCAGCCACGGGTCGAGATGCAGCAGACGCGAAGCGACGCGCAGGCGGATATCGGGGGCGGTCGAGAAATCCACATTGCCCGATACCTGCAGCAATTCGTCGTTGAGCTGCAATTGCAGGTCGCGGATATCCACCTGTTTTGCATCACCTGCAGCCAGCATGCCCAGCTTCACCGTCTTCCATGGTGCCGGATGCGCGGCATACATGCTTTGCAGCTCGGGCAGCCAGTTGCTCAATTGCATACGGCTCAGTTCGGGCGTGTTGACACGCAACTGATACTTCATATCGCCGCCGATACCGGTCAGGGTACCGTTCACATCGGCGACTTGCACACCATCCAGCGTGGCCTGCAACTGCTCGATCTGCATACGTTTGGCATCCGGCATCTGCGCCTTCACATCCAGTGACACTGCGTGAGCCGCGTTCAGCTTCACGCTACCTGCCATCACTCTCACCCCGTTGGGGCGCTGCTCCAGCTGCACATCAAGGCCCAGCGTACCTTCACCGAGGGCCTGCAGACCGGAGGCCAGCTTGCTCAGTTTGCCCAGCGAGGCCTTCGGCACGGTGATATGAGCCTTGAGCGGCAGTTTCGCCGCATTCAGTGCTGCGAAATCACCGACCGGGCCGACCATGCCATCCAGTGCAAAGGCATCACCATCAAGCGCACCGGACACCTTCAAGCCGATCGGGCGCTGCATCTGCACATCGTCCACATCGATATTCACGGCAGTCAGATTGATATTCTGTCCGTTAAGCGCATCGGAGAAATGCACCTCGCCGTCTTTCATGCGCAGCGACTGCGCGCTCAGTGCAGCCAGAATGCCGCCCCCGCTCTGTGCTTCACCAGCCGGAGCGGCTTGCTGAGCAGCAGGCGCATTCGTCGCCACGGTGCCGCCCGCCGGTTGTGCGGCAGACGCCTGCAACAGGTCTTCCCAGTTGCTGAAGCCATCGGCGGCACGGCTGAGATTCACCTTCGGGGTATCGAGCACGAAGCGTTTGATCTCGTACTGGCCACGCAGCAATGGCATCACCACCACCTGCACATCCAGACTCTTCACCTGCAGCAGATCGCCCGCCGCAAAGCCCTTCGGATTGGCGATATGCACATCCTCGAGGGTCAGGCCCACCCAGGGGAACAGCGAGGCATGCAATGTGCCGATCTCGATATGCCGTCCGGTGGCCTTCTCGGCCTGATCGACGATCAGCGATTTGTATTGATTGGCATCGATAAAGAACGGTGCTGCGACCAGCAGGGCAAACACCACAACAAGCAGAATAAGGCTGTAACGGACAACTTTCTTGGCTGCATTCATCATGGGCGTATCGTGGTCAATGCATCTGCCGTCTGCAAGGGCGGAAAGTACGCGAGGAGCTCGCTGAAATCATCGATGACGGCCTCTGCACCGGCGGCCAGCAACGGCCCGGAACCGGCCACGCCGAAGGATACGCCCAGCGACCTCACGCCGGCGGCACGTGCCATCTGGATATCCAGCAGCGCATCACCGATCACCGCCGTTTGCGCAGCCGCCACCCCCATCTCAGCCATGCTTTCCAGTACCATCGCGGGATGCGGTTTACTCGCACAATGATCGGAGGTACGTAGCACCAGAAAATGCTTTGCCAGATCGAACTCCTGCAGCACGCGCTGCAGACCTGCATGCGATTTACCGGTCACGATTCCCAGCCAGTAGCCGCGTTCTGCCAGCTCAAGCAGGGTCTCGCGCACCCCGACGAACAGGTCGTAGCCTGCCGGCATACTGTGGTAGAGATCGCGATAGCGCTGCTCCACATCCAACTGCACCACCTCTTCCTGATCGGCCAGCAGTTGCTGTACGGCAAGGGTCAGGGACATACCGATGACCGGGGAAACATCCGCTGCTGTCGGCTTCGGCAATCCGCAATCGGTAAATGCCTGCTGCATGACAAGGATGATGTGATGGTGCGAATCCATCAGCGTGCCGTCGCAGTCGAACAGGATCAGCCGGGGCTCTGCCGGCCCTGAGGGTTGCACCGTCTCGTTTGCATACATATCAACCACCAGACCTCTTTTCCGTACAGAAATTGTCGTTACACTCCCGCCAAGGTTCACAACAGCAGCATCATGGGGCTGTAGCTCAGTTGGGAGAGCGTCACGTTCGCAATGTGAAGGCCAGCGGTTCGATCCCGCTCAGCTCCACCAGACTCCGGAACCCGGCTTCATGCCGGGTTTCCTTTTGCAACAGCCGGTCTGGTCGGCAGGCTAGCGGCTGACCATCCCCGCTTCCACGTCTTTCAATACATCATGAATCGCTTGAGTAACGACATTTAAATCCTTGGAATCAATCACTAAAGGCGGCATTGTATAAACCAGTTTCCCGAACGGTCTTAGCCACACACCATGCTCGACGAACATCGGCTGGATACGTGCCATATCCACCGGCCGGTGCAGTTCAACCACCCCGATGGCACCCAGCACGCGGACATCGGCGACAGCATTAAGGCCGCGACAGGCTTCAAGTTCGTGTTTCAGCTGCGCCTCGATGGCGTTCACGCGCTGCTGCCACGGAGAGGCCAGCAACAGATCGATACTGGCCAGTGCCACTGCACAGGCCAGCGGATTGGCCATGAAGGTCGGGCCGTGCATCAGCACCCCACCGTCCTTATGTAACCCGTGCATCACCTCGCTGGTCGTCAGCACGGCGGCCATGGTCATATAACCGCCGGTCAGCGCCTTGCCGACACACATGATGTCCGGCGAGATCGCGGCATGCTCGCAGGCGAACATGCGACCGGTACGCCCGAAGCCGGTGGCGATCTCATCCACGATCAGCAGCACATCGCTGGCATCGCAAAGTGCGCGTATACGGCGCAGGAATTCCGCTGCATAGAAACGCATGCCGCCGGCACCCTGCACGATGGGCTCCAGAATCACGGCAGCCAGTTCGTCGCGATGCGCGCTGATCTTCGCTTCGAAATCGGCAATCTGGGATTCGTTCCACTGCGCACTGTCGGGCGCATCGGCGAACAGGTGGTGCGGCAGGACTCCGGCAAACAGATGGTGCATGCCGCCATGCGGATCGCACACCCCCATCGCCCCGAAGGTATCGCCATGATACCCGTGGCGGATGGTCAGCAGGCGTTTTTTTTCAGGCCGCCCCTGCGCCTGCCAGTATTGCAGCGCCATCTTGATGGCCACCTCGACCGACACCGAGCCGGAATCGGCGAAAAACACATGTCGCATGCCGGCAGGAGCCATCTGCAAAAGCCGTTCGGCAAGCCTGGCCGCCGGCTCATGGGTCAGGCCGCCGAACATCACATGCGACATCTTGCGCAGCTGCGCTGCGGCTGCGGCATTGAGTTCGGGCACGTTATAGCCGTGAATGGCACACCACCACGACGACATGCCGTCGATCAGTTCCCGACCGTCCTCAAGATACAACCGCACCCCTTCGGCCCGCGCTACGGCGAAGATCTCGGGCGGCGCGGCCATCGAGACATAGGGATGCCAGACATGCTGTTTCTCGAACGCCTGCCATTCGGCTCTTTCTCCCTCACACATCAGAGACAATCATCTCCAGCACGAAGCGCTCCAGCACCACGATCTTATCCTCGGTGCTTGCACCCTTGAGCAGCATCTCCACCTGTACGGAGCGGTGCATGGCCTGCATCAGATCCGCCGGCTTCCAGTGGCCCGCCTCGCGGGGCACGAAGCGGACCGCATCGCCGAACACACCCGCATTGCGCGTCGCATTAGGTTTGTCGCTTGCGGCATACCAGACATAAAGCAGCAGTTGTTGCAGACGCATGGATATCCAGCTGAACACCTGCACCTCGGACACCTGCTGTTCGCGCAACAGGGTGCGCAGCAGGCCGATGGCCCTGGGCGATCGCTCCCCTATCGCATGGCATAGATCGGCCAGATCACCCGGACTGCGCTCGCCGAGCAGATCGCCGACCACATCCAGAGACAGGGGCTTGCCCTCCCCTGCATCATACAGACGCAGGCGTTCGACCGCCTGTCGGGCGGCCATGCGCATGCCCAGCAGGTGACTGCCGATCAACGCCAATGACTCATCGCATAGCTTAAGACCCGCATCCGCAGCCAGGGCTGCCAGCCAGCGGGAAAATGCCTGTTCATCCATACGTTCGATCGAGCAGATCACCACATCCGGCAGCGCGCTGATACGCTTGTGCACAGCCTTTTTGTTATCCATCTCCGCACCGCAGATGATCAGCCGCAGGCCTTCAGGCGGAGCGGATGCCAGCTTTTCCAGTTGCTCGATGTGATTGGGGCGCGCGCTGCCGGCATTGCGCACCATCGCATGGCAGCGATTCGGGCCGAACAGCCCGGGTTGCATGTTGTGGTAAATCTGCGAGATCTCGTTGACATCGACACGCAAGAGCGTGGCGCCATCGGCCTGATCGGTCAGCAGTTGCTCGGCGGTTTCAAAAACCCCGTCGGCATCGTCTCCGGTCAGGTAGTAGCAGGCATACGTCGCGGGCAGCAATCTGGCGGCGGGAAGCCGGAGCGACATATTGCAGAGACTCTTAGAATCCGGAGGAAAGTTTCAGCCAGGCCTGCCGCATCCACTGGGTTTCCAGATCGGAGCGGATGCGCGTCTTGGCGGATTCAATGGTGGTCGGACCGCCGGACACATCCACATCCTCATAGGCGGTGATGCTGTCGCTGCGCCATATCTGGGCGTCGTCGCGCCACAGGCTCATCTCGCCGGAGAGCGTCATACGGTCCACCGTTGCGATGCCGCTTGCATCGAAGGTGATAGAAGCCAGCGATTCGCTCAGCTGACTGACATGAAGCTCGGCATCGGCCTGTTTGTCGGAAGCACCGCCGATCACGCTATAGCTGGCATTATCACGCATGTATGCCATCAGGCTGGAGATAAAGCGCTCATCGTCACCCGCGCCGATCACACGCACCACCTGCACATCGGCAGGAACGACACCCCTTCCCATGCCCATCAGATGATAGCCGCATGCGGAAAGCATCAGACACAGTGAAACAGTCAACAGCCGCATCATGCCGGACGCACCACGATATTGAGAAGGCGCCCGGGAACCAGCACCACCTTGACGATTTGCATACCATCCAGCCATTTGCCGATACTGGCATCGGATTGCGCCAGTGCCAATGCGACATCCTGATCCGCATCCTTGGGCAACGTGATCTCGCCGCGCTTCTTGCCCTGCACCTGCACCACAAGAGTCACCTCGTCACTGGCCAGTGCTGCGGCATCCACCGCAGGCCATGCGGCCATCACGGCCACATCAGCAAAGCCGAGCCGCTCGCCGCACTCACAGGCAAAATGGGGAACCAACGGGGCAAGCATCTTCACCACCGCCTCGGCACCCTCTTTCAGCGCCGCAAGCCCTGCGCCCCCCTTTGTCTCGAAGACATACAGGGCATTGGTCAATTCCATCAGAGCCGCAATCGCCACATTGAAGGCAAAGCCCTGCTCGAATGCGTGGGTCACACGCTGGATGGTCTGATGAATACTGCGACGCAGCCCTTGCACCGCCGCTGTATCATCGGCATCTCCGACCTGAATGTCGTCAATACGATCCAGCAAACGCCAGAAGCGCATCAGGAAGCGGTTGGCCCCCTCCACGCCGGCATCGTTCCATTCCAGATCCTTCTCCGGCGGAGCGGCAAAAAGCGTGAACAGGCGCGCGGTATCGGCACCGAAGCGGTCGATGATGGCGTTCGGGTCCACGGTATTCCCCTTGGACTTGCTCATCTTCGAGCCGTCTTTGAGTACCATGCCCTGCGTGAGCAGATTCCTGAACGGTTCATCGCCGCCCTGCTCGCTGGTGAACAGGCCTGCATCGCGCATCAGCTTGTGATAAAAGCGCGCATACAGCAGATGCAGCACGGCATGCTCCACACCACCGATATACTGATCCACCGGCGCCCAGCGCTGCATCGCATCGGCATCCACCATCGCATCCGTATTGCGCGGGGATGTGTAGCGGTTCATATACCACGATGATTCCATGAAGGTGTCGAAGGTATCGAGTTCACGTTCCGCAGGCTTTCCACATTCCGGACAATCCACATGGCGGAAGGCCGCGCACTCGGTCAGCGGCGAAGCACCGCCCGTGGGTTGCAGATCGGTGGGCAACTCGACCGGAAGCTGTTCATCCGGCACGGGCACTGCTCCACAATCCGCACAATGGATGACAGGGATCGGCGCACCCCAGTAGCGCTGACGCGATACCAGCCAATCTCTTAAGCGGAACTGCACGCGCTCCCTCCCCTTGCCGTTTTCAGCCAGCCAAGCGGTGATCGTTGCCTTGGCATCGGCGGAAGCCTGCCCGTCGAACTGAGCCGAGTTGATCAGCACACCGGCCTCGGTAAAGGCAGCGCTGTCGATATCCCATTCAACTTGCAGCGGGCGGATCACCTGGCGGATCGGAATGCCGTATTTCAGGGCAAAGGCATGATCGCGTTCGTCGTGCGCCGGCACGCTCATCACCGCACCGGTGCCGTAACCCATCAGCACAAAATTGGCCGCATACACCGGCACCTTCTCGCCTGAAACCGGATGAACTGCATGGATACCGAGGGCCATGCCCTTCTTTTCCATGGTTTCGACATCGGCTTCCTTGGTGGACATCCTGCTGCATTCCTTGAGAAATGCCGCCAGCTCGGGATTACCTTCCGCAGCCTGATCGTTTGCAGCTTTCTGGGCCAGCGGATGCCCCGCCGCCACCGCCATATAGGTCACGCCCATCAGCGTATCGGGGCGGGTGGTGAAGATATCCAGCGTGTCATCGGAATCTTCCAGCCCGAAGCTCACTTCGGCACCGGTCGACTTGCCGATCCAGTTGCGCTGCATGCCGACCACCTTCTCCGGCCAGCCGCTAAGACCATCCAGATCGGCCAGCAGTTCATCGGCGTACTGCGTGATGCGGATGAACCACTGTTTCAGATTCTTGCGCACCACCGGCGTATCGCAGCGCCAGCACACCCCGTCCACCACCTGTTCGTTGGCCAGCACCGTGTGGCAGGGATCGCACCAGTTCACTTCGGCGTTCTGCTGATATGCCAGCCCCTTCTGCATCAGGCGGGTGAACAGCCACTGCTCCCAGCGATAGTAATCGGGGTGACAGGTGGCGATCTCGCGCTTCCAGTCGTAGGACACGCCCAGACGTTTCAATTGCACGCGCATCTGATCGATATTGTGGTAGGTCCATTCCGCAGGCGGACGGCCGTGCTTGATGGCGGCGTTCTCGGCAGGCAGTCCGAAGGCATCCCAGCCGATCGGGTGCAACACATTGAAGCCCTGCATGCGCTTGTAGCGCGCCACGGCATCGCCCAGACAATAATTGCGCACATGCCCCATGTGCAGATTGCCGGACGGATACGGGAACATCACCAGACAGTAGTACGGCGGACGCTTATCCTGAGCATCGTCGGAAGCCGCATCGATACCCGATGCCTCCCAGCGGTGCTGCCATTTCTGTTCGATCTGCTGTGCTTCGTATCTTCGTGTTTCAAACCGCTCTGCCACCGGCCGTCACTCCTTGTTCTTCCTGGGGAGCGCATGATGCGGGGAACAGCCGAGAATGAAAAGGCCGGGGTGCATATTCATCGGCTGTGATTTATGGTTTCAGCATGAACATCCATGGCGTATTCCGGACCGGTTTCCTGCTGCTGTTGCTGCTATTGGCCGACAGTGCATCGGCCCGACCCTACACCGGTTGGGTGCAGTTCGACTTTCCCGGCACCACATCGCTGCATGACTGTTCGTGGCTGGAATCCGCAGGCCCCGCCGACCGTACCGCTTGCAGCGATGTCCTTTCCGGAAATCAGGCACAGAGCCGGGAAGCGGACCTGGATGAGGATACCCGCAAGCATCTCGGTTTCTTCGGAGATCACCCGCTTTTCTTCCTGCATGCGGTGCTGCTGCACTGCGAGGGCGGCGAATGCTCCGAGGCCCGCGACATCCGCGTCGGTCCGCCGGAGAACACGTGGTCCGCCCCGGTGATGCAGAACCTCGGCAGCCACCTGCTGTATCACATGCCCTCGGAACTGCACGGCAAGAAGCATGTCCTGAAGCTGGCCGGCCTCACCGACGACTGGCAGAGCGAGCCCTTCAGCGCCCCGTTCCGGCACAATTACCTGATGGTCGGCTTCGACAAGGACCATCCGGGCAGGCTGGTTGTCGAGATGAACTGGAAGCGCAGCCTTTCCGACCCGGCCAATGCTTCCAGATTGCTGTCCGATGCCGAGGACATGCTGCTGATCTGGCTGGGGCTGCTGCTCGTCTCCGCATGCATCGCCGTGCTGATGGGACTGGACCGGCGCTTCCCGTGGGCTGTCGTCGGCCGTGCATGGATAGCGCATGCCGTCACCCTGCTCGCTCTCCTCGCCCTGACCTTTCTGCCGCCGTGGAGCAACGGCATCAGCCTGATCGCCCTGCCGCTGCTGTATGTCGCCACCTTGCCGCTGGATGCGCGCTTCATCCGCAAGCCCGGCGGCGCCGGCCTGCGCCGGGCCATGTTCTGTGCCCTGGTCCTGCGGCTGGGCACCACCCTGCTCGTGGCCGCTGGCGCATGGACGCTTTCCCTGCGATGAACGACACATTACTGGTCCTCGATCTCGACGAGACCCTGATGCACGCCACCGAACTGCAACTGGGCGTACCGCACGACTTCGGGGTGGAGCGCTATTTCATGTACAAGCGGCCGCACGTGGCCGAATTCATCGACTTCTGTCGCGAGCGTTTCAGGCTGGCCGTGTGGACCTCATCCACGGCCGACTACGCCACTGCCGTCGTGAACGAACTGTTCGGCGGCCCGGACGAGTTGGCGTTTTTATACAGCCGCGGACATTGCGTCACAAAGATGGACCCGGAGACCTACGAACCGGTGTACATCAAGGATCTGAAGAAGCTCAGGAACAAGGGCCTGAACCTGGGCCGCGTGATCGTGCTTGATGACTCGCCGGAGAAGCTGCAACGCAACTACGGCAACCTGCTGCGCATCGCCCCCTTCTTCGGCGATCCTTCCGACAGGGAGCTACTCCACGTCATGCCTTTCCTTGACCGGTTGCGCACAGAGGAAAACATCCGCCGCGTTGAGAAACGCCACTGGCGGAACACCCGCTGAACACACCGCCTTCCGGCACGCTTCCTGCTAATCGAACCTCCAAGGCCTGTTGACACTCAATTTGATGTTGGCGCTGCTGCCCCAAATTGAGAGCTAACAGGTCCTAAATACGGCTGATTCGAGCCGGCCATGCGAGGAGACTAGCCGTAGATACCCATGCACCGCCTGCCATGCAGCACGCGCGACAGAAAACGTCCGGAACCCTGAGCCGCGGCCTCGGTCGTTTCATGCCTGCCGTGTTCGCCCTGCTGGTCTCGCTGTGCATCGCCGGCGTCGCCAGTTTCAGCCCGGCCCTGCTGGCCAAGGTGAAACGCGAATTCGGTATCGAGGCCAAATACCGCATATTGGACTGGCAGCAGCTGATCAATCAGGACCGGGGACAACAGGAGCGGGATATCATCCGCAGCGTCAATCTGTTCTTCAACCGTGTCAATTTCATTACCGATGAAAGGCACTGGGGGCGCGCCGACTACTGGGCCACACCGGTCGAGTTCCTCGCCACCAATGGCGGTGATTGTGAGGATTACTCCATCGCCAAGTATTTCACGCTGCGCGAACTGGGTGTGCCGGACGAGCGGATGCGTATCACGTATGTTAAGGCGGCACGCTCGGCATGGCTGGATACCCCGCAGGCACATATGGTGCTCGCCTATTACCCGCAACCCGATGCCGTCCCCCTGATTCTCGACAACCTCATCGACGACATCCTGCCCGCCTCGCAGCGCAGCGATCTGGTGCCTGTCTACAGCTTTAACGGTCTTGGCTTGTGGGTCGCCAAGGAAAGAGGCGCCGGCTACACCAGCCTGGGCAACCCCGGGCGCATCGATTTCTGGACCGATATGAACATCCGCATGCAGCAGGAAAGGCAACTCGGCGAGAGCTACTCCGTGCATGGCGGCAATCCTGATACACTCGGCCATACAGGGCCTTGAGGAGATGAAGATGAACCTATTCCGACATTTGACCTTATCCCGACAATTATTCGCCGTGATCAGTCTGCTGCTGCTGGCCGTACTCGGACGCATGTTCTGGATCAGCGTGGACAACACACGAGCCTATCTGGATGACCAGATGCGCACCCAGACATCCAACGCCGTGGACTCGCTGGGGATTTCCCTGCAACCCGCACTGCTGGCCCACGACATGGCGATGACGGAAACGCTGGTCAATGCTGCCTTCGATCACGGTTACTACCGCCAGTTGCTGCTTGAAGACATGCAGGGCAAGGCCCTGTTCAAACGGGTGAACAGCGATCCGGTCAAGGATGTGCCGCAGTGGTTCATCGGGTTATTGCCGCTGGATGCCCCCGAGGCAAGCGCCACCCTGACCTCCGGATGGATGCAGTTCGGCCGATTGTCGATTCAGGCACATCCGGGTCGGGCCTATGTGAACCTTTGGACCTCCTTCCGCCAGCTTCTGATGCTGGCCCTGTGGACATTCATCGCCAGTATTGTCGCCGTTCTGCTTCTGGTGCGCGGCATGCTCAAGCCGCTGCGCGCCATCGAGGCACAGGCACTGGCCATCAGCCAGCGTGAGTTCCCGATCAACAATATTGTGCCGTGGACACGTGAATTCCGGCATGTCGTGCAGGCCATGAACCGCATGTCCGAAAAGGTGGGAGAGATCATCCATAGTCTCACCGACCATGCCGATGAATTACAGCGACAGGCGCGCATGGACAGCCTCACCGGCCTGCCCAACCGCAGCGGATTCATGCCGGCCCTTGCCGCGATGCTGGGCAGCTACGAAAGCAATAGCAGTGGTCTTTTTGTGCTGATCAAACTGGATGATTTTGCCGACTTCAACGATCGTGTCGGATATCGGGTCGCCGATAAGCTGCTTCAGACAATTGCCGGTATCCTCTCCGAACATATCGGCACGCATCGCGATGCGCTGGTCGGCCGCATCGGCGGCGTGGATTTTGCCCTCGTCCTTCCCAATATGCACAGTGATGACATCAACCGCCTGTGCACCTCGCTGCGCAAGCGTCTGGATGCTGTGCAGGGAATAGGCAACAGCGTCTGCCATATCTTCTTTGGAGCCACCTGCTACTCGGCCGATAACACCATGTCGGAGATACTCGGCCGTGCCGATACAGCTCTGACCGGCGCGCGTGGCAACGGCCTTGGATTCAGTGTCGAAAACGATAACAAACACGAGCACGGCCTGATCAACTGGCAGGAGATGGTTGACGATGTTTTGCTGCATCGCCGCATCAATCTGCTCGGCCAACCGATTCAGTCTTGCGATAATCAAACACTGTATTTCGAGGTGCTGGCCCGTATCCGTGACGATCAGGGCGAATACATCTCACCGGCCACCTTCATGCCAATGGCCGAACGGCTGGGACGCATGCTGGATGTCGATGCGTGCGTTCTAAAGCTGGCCATACGCTGGTTGAGTATGCACGAGCAACAACAGCTCGCCGTCAACCTCTCCTCCAGTTCTCTTCAGCATGCCGCAGCCAGCTCATGGTTGGCCGAACAACTCGGGCAGAATCATGCAGCCTGCAAACGCCTGCTGATCGAAATCTCCGAACATAGCGCCATGCTGGACGGGGAGATGACATCTGCTTTCATCGACAATGCGCATGAATCGGGGGTACGGGTTGTGATGGAACGCTTCGGCAGTGGTCTGGCTTCCTTCCATACCCTGCGTCGCCTGAAGCTGGACTTCATCAAGCTCGATGGCAGCTATGTGCGCGGTTTGGCAAACGATGCCGAGAATCGTTTCTTCCTGCATACCCTGCTGGATATTGCGCACGGGCTTGATATCCGGGTGATCGCCGAACAGGTCGAGGACGATGCTGATCGGGAGGCTCTGGAGAAGATGGGTATCGATGCCCTGCAAGGCTGGCATATCGGCAAACCTGAACCGCTGGAATAAGCCCGGCCCTGCCTAATCGGCATTGTTCTTGCTGGTTTCCCCCGCAGAGGGAATCCATGACGACAGAGCTGATCGGAACATATGATACGACTCTGATAGCAGTTTCTGTTGCCGTAGCAGTTTATTCATCCTTTGTGGCGCTTGCCACGGTTCCCCGCATCCACTGTGCGATGAACACCCGATGGGATGTCGTGTGGTCCTTCGTGTTCGGCCTGAGCATGGGAACGGGTATCTGGAGCATGCATTTCATCGGCATGCTGGGCTTCGATCTCCCGGTTCCCATCCATTACGACACCACCCTGACCGCCCTCTCCCTGCTGCTGGCGATCAATGTTGCGCATGTCGGCACAGCACCAACTGCACCCCGAGTTGCTCACCTTGTGCAGCAATATCAGCTTCGGCACCTGCCTTTGCGGCAAGGCTGCGCGGACAAAACTGATCTTCCACAAAAGCTGCGTCGATGCGGATCACGACATCCAGCCGTCAGGCATGGCTCCACACGGGCATTATTGCGTTCCCATCCTCGATGAGGGAACGGTACTGGGCGTGCTCAATCTGTATGTGAAACACGGGCACGCCCCCTCTCCGCTGGAGATGCAGCTGCTGGAGTCGGTCACCAACGCCATGGCAGGCATCATCCGGCGCAAGACCATGGAGTATAAACTCGAGACCATGTCATATCAGGACGAACTGACCGGCCTGGCCAATCGCAGGAAGTTCAACGAGGCCTTCGAGCACGCGCTGATCGTGGCCCGGCGGACGCAAGTCCCGGTGGCCTTGATGATGCTCGATCTGGACCGATTCAAACCGGTCAACGATACCTACGGGCACGATGTGGGTGATGTGTTGCTGCAACAGGTTGCACAGCGGGTCGGCAAGTGTCTGCGCGATATGGATACCTTCGCCCGCGTCGGCGGCGACGAATTCATGATCCTGCTGGAAATGATGCACCCGCCTGTCGTCGTCCGGATGATCGGACAACGCATTCTTGCAGAGCTCAGCCGGCCTTTCGAGATCAACGGGTACAGCGTGTGTATCGGAGACAGTATCGGCGTGAGTGTCTTTCCTGACGACGGAGAAACCAGCGATGTCCTGATCAAGCAGGCCGATATCTCGCTTTACAAGGCCAAGGAAACCCGCGGCAGCATCCGGCAGGCCGGCCAGCCATCCAGGGCCGCCTGAGAGGACCGCCCCCGGATTTTACTTTTCGATCAGCAGCAGATGTTTGCCGTTGTCGGTCGGTTCGTTGGAGAGCACCTTGAACCCCTGCTCCTCGCAGGAGCGCGGCACGTTCTCCAGCGGCTCGCCGGCATTGAGCAGCACTTCCAGCTTCTCGCCGGCATCCATCTTCGCCAGACGCAGCTTCACCTTCACAAAGGTCATCGGGCAGGTTTCCCTGGTGATATCGAGGAAATGTTTCATGCTGTTGCGTCCTTAAATAAAGATGATGTGGGCGTCTTCGGATTCGTTCAGAAAGGTGGCCACGCCGACCACCGACTGCACATCGTCGATCAGATCGTCCTTGCTGATGCCGAGGATATGCATGGACATCTCGCAGGCGAAATGCCGGATACCCAGTTCACTGGCCGCTTCCATCAGCTCATCCAGCTGCGCGACGTTGTTCTTGCGCATCATGCCGCCCATCAGAATCGGGCTGGCGCCGCCGAAATTCAGGCGCGAAAGCGGCAGGTTGTTGCGCCCGCCCATCAGCCAGTTGAATACGCGTGACAGGAAATCCTTGCCGATCGGCTTGCGGCCGCGCTGCTTCTTCAGCGCATTCAGGCCCCAGAAGGTGAAAAACATCGTCACCTCGCGATTGGTGGCCGCAGCCCCTGTCGCAATGGTGTAGGCGGCGAGCATCTTGTCGAACTCGCCGGAAAAACACACGATGGATATCTTCTTCTTATCAACAACTGGCTGACTCATGGCTTACCTCGCTCCGGCTACCGCATGAAATCAACGGTCGGCGGAAATTTGAAGCGGCAAACTAGTCAAATGAGTGGACTGCGGCAATCGGGCGTACAGCATCATGGGCGGGGCAAACCTCTCAAGTCGGCATGGATCCTGCCGATAGGTTGACCAGACATGCTATAACTTCAGGAGGCTCGGTTGAAAATCGGATACTTCGATCCCTATCACCACAAAAAAGACCTCAGCATTCTTGATGTCGTGCTGCTGGTGATACTGCAATTGATCTTTGCATGGATCGTCTTCGGCTGAAAACCGGCTTTCCCCCTCTATACCTTGCGGAAGTTCACCTATAACTAAAGTTACCCGTCGCTAAACTATTAGTCTAATTGCCATAATCCCGGCCATCCCCGACCATTCCAGTCATCAAGGAAACCGATCTCGATCAACAGGAGATGACGATGGGAACCACATGCTACGACCCTTACCACCAGAGCAGAGTCATTCATTTCAACGACTATCTGTTGCTGATCATTGCGCAGCTTGTGATTGCGTGGATGCTTTTCGGCTGAACCCGCCTGCGATATAGCCGATTAATAAACATTCCGGCCGACCCGGCTGCCAAGGTTATTTTCCGGGGTCTTTTTCCAGCAGATGATTCTTTGATGCCTCATCCTGCTTCGCATCCAGCAGTTCATCGCGCATGATGCTCACCTCGCGGGGAGCCTCGATACCGATCTTCACCTGATTGCCCGATACGCTGAGCACCTTCACGGTCACATCGTGACCGACAACCATGGTTTCGTCTTTCTTGCGGGTAAGAATCAGCATGGGAACTCCTTTAAGGTTTGTTCCCCGCAACAGCAATTAAGGGGCCAAGAAGGCCCCTTTGATTGATTCAGGCTGCTATGACCTCGGAATCGAGACCGAAGGCGCTGTGCAGTGCCTTGACCGCTTCGTTCACATGCTGCTCTTCCAGCACCACGGTGATCTTGATCTCGCTGGTGGTGATCATCTGGATATTGATGCCCCTGGTGGCCAGCGTTGCAAACATCTTGCTTGCCACACCGGAATGCGAACGCATGCCCACACCGATCACCGATACCTTGGCTACATTGTCGTCGCCCTTCACATCGCGCGCCTTCATTTCGGCACAGATACCCTGCACGATCTTCATCGCCTGGCGGTAGTCGCTGCGCGGCACGGTGAAGGTGATATCGGTCGTGCCATCCTCACTGACGTTCTGCACGATCACATCCACGTTCAGCCCGGCCTCGGCAATCGGGCCGAACAGGGCGCTGGCGATACCCGGATGATCGGGAATGCCCTTGATGGTGATCTTGGCTTCGTCGCGGTTGTAGGCCACGCCGGTAATTGCTGCTCTTTCCATGATATCGTCCTCGTTCATGACCATTGTTCCCGGCACATCCACAAAACTGGAGCGCAGGTGAATCGGCATCTGGTAGCGCATGGCCAGTTCCACGCTGCGGTTTTGCAGTACCTTGGCACCCTGTGAAGCCATCTCCAGCATTTCTTCGAAACTGATGCGATCGATCTTCGAGGCTGCCGGCACGATGCGCGGGTCGGTCGTGTACACCCCGTCCACATCGGTGAAGATATCGCACACATCGGCCTTCAGGGCGATAGCCAGCGCCACGGCCGAGGTATCCGAACCGCCGCGCCCGAGCGTGGTGACATCGCCCTGCTCGTTGACGCCCTGAAAACCGGTGAGGATCGGCACTTCGCCGCTGCCGATTCGCTCCAGCATACGGTCGCATTCGACGCTCATGATGCGCGCCCGCGAAAAGCTGCTATCGGTACGGAAGCCCGCCTGCACACCGGTATAGGAATGCGCGATTACGCCACGCTTTTGCAACTCGATGGCCAACAGGGCTGCGCTCACCTGCTCACCGGTGGACACCAACTGGTCCATTTCCCGCTCGTTGGCATCCTCGCAGAGTGCTTTGGCCAGACCGATCAGGCGATTGGTTTCGCCACTCATCGCCGAGACCACCACGGCTGTCTCGATGCCGGCGCGAACCGAGCGCTCGACGATGTCCGCCGTGGCCTGAATACGCTCCAAGGTGCCTACCGATGTACCACCGAATTTCTGTACGACGCGTTTCACGGGTTCTCCTTGTCATTCACTGTGGCAATCGCCACCTTACCCATGCCCAGGCCGCGCAACACATCCAGCGCGCGCACCACATAGCGATGCTGGGTCTTCGCATCGGCGCGCAACACCACGCGCATGTTCGGATCGCCCTTGGTTTCGTTCAGGATTCGCTTGCGCAGATCCAGATCGCTCACCGCCTCGTCCTGCACATAGAACTGGCCGGAAGGACTGACGCTGACGATCACTTCCTGCTTTTCACTGACCTGTTCCTGCGATTTGCTGGTCGGCAGTTCCAGCTTGAGACTGCTGGCTACCTTGAAGCTGGTCGAGACCATGAAGAAGATCAGCATCAGAAACACGATATCCACCAGTGGCGTGATATCCACGGTGTAATCGCGCTTCGGGCGCTCGCGAAGACGCATCAGCGCTCGCCTTTCAGCAGTTCGACAAATCGCAGTGCATGATGCTCGATCTCGATCACAAAACGGTCCACACGGGCCTCGAACAGGCGGAAGGCCACCAGCGTGGGAATGGCGACGGAAAGACCCGCTGCCGTGGTATTCAGAGCCTTGGAGATACCGCCGGCGAGGATATCCGCCTTGCCCACACCCTCCACGGAGATCACCTGGAACACCTCGATCATGCCGATCACCGTGCCGAGCAGACCCAGCAGCGGCGAAATCGCGGCGATCAGACCGAGTGCCCCGATAAAGCGGTCGAGATGCGCGACCTCCTGACGCCCCACCTCTTCGAGCATCTCCTTGAGCACCGGACGGGTCACGCCACGGTTACCCAGCGCCACCCACAGGATGCGCCCCATGGCCGTATGGCTTTCATGACAGATCTGGATGGCCTGCTTCACATCCTCGCGGCGAATCGCATCCTCGACCTCGGCAGCCAGCTTGTCCGGAATCACCACCGAGCGGCGCAGGCTCCACGAGCGCTCGAAGATGATGGTCAGGGCAAGAATGGAACAGCCGAGCAGAATGAACATCGTTGTTCCGCCCTGCACTAGAAACTCGTACACATGAACCTCCATGTCGCTGCCGGAGTCCGGATTTGACCCGTGATTCCGCAGCAAGGCGCCCGATTATAGGAAGTGGCGCCACCACTGCAATGCGCGGTTGCGTTTATCCGAGCCGACCAGCGGCACGGGCAGAACCTGCATGCCGTCCCCGCCATGCAAATCGACCACAACCGCACCATCCGCCGTGTTGTAGAGTTCGCTACCCTGTTCGACGTAGCGTTGCAGCACAGCCCCTGCCGGAAATCCATAACGGTTGGCAAAGCCGGTCTGGGCGATGGCCAGCGACGGTCCGACTGCTGCCACAAAATCCGCAGAGCTGGAGGTGGCGCTGCCGTGATGCGGCATCAGCAACACATCGCTTGCCAGCATATCCTTGCGCGCGACCAGGGCCCTTTCGACCGGAGATTCGATATCCCCCGTGAACAGCAGACGCTTTCCATCCGGCAGCCTCATATGCAGCACCAGCGAATCATCATTCACATTGTCAGGCGCATAGCCCTGCGGCGGCCACACCACCCTACCCCGTGCCCCGGCAAACGACACCTCATCGCCGGATTTCAGCCAGCGCACGCTGCCACCCTGTGCAAGCACCGCCTGTTGCAACCCTGCAAAACGTTTTGACTGGTGTGATTCCGGCACATCCGCCAGCCACAACTCCGACACACGATTCATACGCTTGATCAGGCTCATCGCGCCACCAGCATGATCCGACTGATCGTGACTGATGAGCAGCACATCAACATGCGTCAGGCCCATGCCACGCAAACCGTCGGCCATGGTCGTGCCGGCATTGAAGCGGCTGCCGGGCCTGCCAGCCGCATCGATGACCATCACCTTTCCGCCCGGCAGGATCAGGGAGGATGCCGCGCCCTGCCCGATATCCCAGACGATCAGGCGGCTGATGTTCTCCGCTCGCTCGACAAGCGCCGCAGCCGAATATGCGCCCAGCGTGAGCACACATACGCACACGGCGGCGATGCGCTGCTTTCGTTTCAGCAGGAAGAATGCACAGCCCATTCCGAGGGCGTAGGCCGCACCCAGCCAAAACGGAATCTCCACCAGCCAAAGCGATCCGGCAGGCCAATGGCTGATGGTCAGAAGCAGCGAATTCCCCGCTTCGACCCCGCTGGCTGCAAGCGCGAACAGCGCATGTGCAGCGGCTGACAGGCCGGTCGCGGAAAGCAATGCCCCTGCCAGTGAAAGCGGCAGCACAAACAGCGTGTAAAGTGGCGTCGCCAGCAGATTGGCGGGCAGGCTGTACACCGGCAAACGTCCGAACACATCCGCGACCAGCGGCAGCGTGAACAATGCGGCGATCAGGGTGACAGCAAGCAGGCCGGCAAACCAGCTCCACCAGACCGGGGCCTGGTTATCCGGGACATGGTCTCCGACCCAAAGAAGAATCCCGGCCGTAGCCACGAACGACAGCCACAACGACAGGGAGGAGATGGCCGGGCTATCCAGCAGCAGAATCAGCATCAGGGCAGCCAGCAGCATATTCAGCGGCGCGGTCCTCGCTCTAAGCCACCATGCCAGCGCGGCACCTGCCAGCATCAAAGCCGCACGCTGCGTCGGCAGCGGCCAGCCGGCCAGTTGCGCATACCCCATGGCCAGCAACACACCGGCAAGCAGGGCAAGACCGCGTACCGGAAGACGCACGATCCATGCCTCACGCCGGGTCAGCACGAACCAGCACAGCGCAAAGCCGAATCCCGCCACCAGGCCGACATGCAGGCCTGAAATTGCCAGCAGATGTGCCGCTCCCGTGGCGGCGAAGGCAGCATAGACAGATTCGGGAATCTCCTCCCGCTCACCGAGCAGCAAGGCCCTGATGACCCCGCCCTGGGCATCCGGAAATGAATGCAGCGACTGCCGGATACCCTGGCGCACATGCTCAAGAGCGGAAGCCCCTGATGACAAGCGTTGCATCTCTCCGGTTGCAGTTCCCAGCAGGGCGATATGCCGGTCGAAACACCAGGCGACAAAATCGAAACCGGATGAATTATGCTGATTGCGCGGCGCATGCAGCCGGGCCTGCACCTCGATCCTGTCACCCGGCAGCCAAGGTCCGCTGGCTGCAGCCTGCCCGGCATAAACATACAGTCGGACAAGACCGCCTAGCCGCGCACCGTCGCTACGCTGCACATGCGTCAGCGTCAGACGCTGCGAGACAGCCTGTTGTTGGACCTCGGCAACCTCTGCGCTGATGTGTTGTGGTGCATCCAGCCAGGATGCATCCACACTGACTTTCGCAGCATCCGACAGCAGACCGACCCACCCCCAGAAGAGGCCGGCCAGCATGAAGACAGCGACTATCAACCCGTCAGAGCGGGGGAACTTTCTGAATTGCAGGAGCACAAGGGCAGCACCGGCCAGACCGAGCATCAGCAGCAAACTCACCCCGTCGCAGCGCGCTGCTGCCAGCCCCGCCACCCAACCGGTCGCCGGTAGCAGCAGGGGAAGGCGTTCAAGAGAAAAAAGCGGCGTATCAGACCTCGGGGTAAACGACCCGGCCGCGTATCATCTGGTCCTCGCCGAACATCTGCCGGCGCACATCGACCAGTCTGGGTGCCTCATCCACACGGTTCACCCCGGTGCCCTGCCACAGCCCGACGGCATCGCTGCCGCCGATCAGAATCGGAGCCTGATACAGCACCATCTCATCAGTCAGCCGCGCTTCAAGAAAGGCGGCATGCAGCCCCCCTCCTCCCTCCAGCAGGATCTGCCAGCGATGATCCACCACCAGATGGCGCAGCATCGGCACGATGCCATCCACCCTGACCACATCCACACCGGCATGCTGCCAGTCGCTGATATGGCGGTTATCGTGACAGACGTACAGGCGTGCGGGCACCTCGCCGTCTGCAAAATTGTAATCCGGCCGGAAAGCCGGGGCATGCGAGCCGAACATCACGCGCAGCGGCGGCCGCCCTTCCAGCGGAGCATGGCGGACGGTCAGGGATGGATTGTCCATATTCAGCGTGCCACTGCCGACCAGCAAGGCATGGCATTCGGCGCGCAGGACATGGGAATGCTTGCGGGAGATCTCATTGCTGATCCACTGTGAATGCATACGGCGCGTGGCCAGCTTGCCGTCCAGCGACACAGCGGCCTTGGCGATCACATACGGACGGCCCAGGCGGTGGGCATAGAGAAACGGGCGATTCAATGCGTCGGCCTCGGTTTCCAGTATGTTCGCTGTCACACTGATACCCCGATCTGCAAGCCAGATGCCACCGCCGGACATCTTGGGGTTCGGATCGGAGGATGCATAGACCACGCGTGTAATGCCGGCTTTCAGGATACCCAGGGTGCAGGGAGGCGTGCGCCCGGTCGCAGCACAGGGTTCGAGAGTGACATACAGGGTGGCGCCCTTGCAGCGATCCCCGGCTTTGTTGATCGCTTCGATTTCGGCATGCGGCCTTCCCGGGCCGCGATGCCAGCCCTCACCGGCCACCACGCCTTCGGAAACGATCACGGCACCCACCGTCGGGTTCGGATGCGTGCGACCGGCACCATTCGCGGCCAGCGCCAGCGCCTGCCGCATATAGATCTCGTCATTCATCCGCTGGATTGCCTCCACCATCAGAAGAGCATGGCAACAGGTATGTCGTCTGGCAAGGGGCTTCGCTTAGCAGCTCAGGCTGATGTCGGGATTCAGTCGGGTTTTCTGCTTCCCATCAGAAACAGCAGGCCGCCGATGGCGACACCAGCTGCACCGAGGCCAAGCGGAATCGTGATCTTTTGCTGCATATGACTGGCCAATGCAGCCGCCGCCGTCTCCGATTTGTTACTTTGCAGGGCATAGGTAAAAAGACCGTAAGCCAGACCCTGAACACCCAGCACCATGAAAATCGCGCCTGCAATCGTCGTTCCCTTCATCTGTCACACACTCCTTGATTGCCATGATGCACTCGCCCGGCAGGTGCGGTCATAGTACTCCAGGCAGGCCGGTTGTCTGTACCTGCGAAAAAAACGCCCCGCCGGAGCGGGGCGCGGAATCAACAGGATCCCTTGTCTGACTGACCACAATCAGCCTGCAAAAATTCTCAACGCCAGCGGATACGCCGCCAACCCAAGCAATA
Source organism: Zetaproteobacteria bacterium CG06_land_8_20_14_3_00_59_53 (assembly GCA_002779605.1). GTDB lineage: Bacteria > Pseudomonadota > Zetaproteobacteria > Mariprofundales > Mariprofundaceae > UBA1543. The sequence goes on from PEWE01000033.1 coordinate 81,841, forward strand.
ATGTAAAGATAAAGCTTTTCATCGTCCTACCTCCGTTTTTGTTCACCGCAACAAGCTTCCTTGCGTCGGGAGGGATGGTAATGAAAGGAAAAGTCAGGCGATGGGCAAAGTCATAAAACCCTGCTCAGAACCGATTTAGCTTCTCTTCACATCCAGCCTGTTCAATGACAAACAGGCTGTCCGGCGAAGATGTCAGTGGTGATGGCCGCCTTCGCCATGCACATGACCGTGATCCAGTTCCTCGGCGGTGGCATCGCGCACGTCAACGATCTTGACGTCGAAGTTCAGGGTCACATCGGCCAGCGGATGGTTGCCATCCACGGTCACGGTGTCTTCACCGACAGCGGTGACAACCACGACTTCGATGCCGTCCTCGGTTTCGGCCTGAAACTGCATACCTGCTTCCAGATTCTCGACATCGCCGAACATATCGCGCTCGACTTCCTTGACCAGAGAATCGTCACGCACGCCATAGGCATCTTCAGGAGCAACGGTCACCTTGAAGGCATCGCCGGCCTGTTTGCCTTCCATCTCGTTCTCCAGACCGGGAATCAGAAAGCCCGAACCGTGGATATAGGCCAGTGGCTCGTTACCTTCGGAGGAATCGATCACCTCACCGTCATTATCGGTCAGGGTGTAATCGAAGCTGACAACCTTCTGTTTGCTGATTTTCATAGTGTCTCCATTGACATGGTCAGCCGCCGCCGAATGCGTACGACTGAACGGAATCGCGGCACGCTGCCAGAATCGCAGCGCCTGGTCGAATCTCGAAATCATGCCTGACTACAGATCCAGCACATCCTCAAAACCGAAGCGGCGCAGATCTGTCATGCGCTGCGGATACAGAATCCCGTCGAGATGATCCACCTCATGCTGCACGACACGCGCATGAAAACCTTCGGCGACACATTCGATGCGCTCCCCTTCCGGTGTGAAGCCCGAATACCGGATGGCAACAAAGCGCGGCACCTCGCCGCGCAGACCGGGCACACTCAGACAACCCTCCCAGCCCTCTTCCCGTGTCTCATCCAGTATCTCGATGTGCGGATTGATCAACTCGGTGTACGGCACGACCCCGCTGTCGGGATACCTGATGTTCTCGCAGCCGCCGAAGATCACCACACGCAGGGGAACCCCGATCTGCGGCGCGGCAAGCCCGGCTCCACTGTGTTCCTGCATGGTGTCGCGCATATCCTGCAAAAGCCCCGATAATTCACCGGAGGCGAAATCCGTCACCTCAGCGGCAGATTCCAGAAGCCTCGCATCGCCCATGCGCAGCACAGGGCGGATGCTCATGCGGCCGGCTCCTTAAGCAGCAGAATCAATGCGTGGGCATCAATGCCGAGCGCATCCATCTCCTCGCGCAGATGCTTGCGGGTCAACGGGATCTCATCGAGGAACTGGCGTTTGCCATCGCGGTAGGCCAGCCGTGCGAAGATGCCGATGGCTTTGATGTGGCGCTGCATGGCGGTCAGGCGCAGCAGCCTGTGCCAGTCGTCTAAGCCGTCGAAGGCAGCCTGTGATGCATCGGGCAGGCCATCAAAAAACTGTCTGCTGAACTCGCAGCGCATGGATTCGGGGTAATCCTGATAGCAATCATAGAGCAGTGAGGCCAAATCGTAGGTCACCGGTCCGTTCACCGCGTCCTGAAAGTCAATGACACCGAGCGGCAAACCATCGGCAGGCAGCATCAGGTTGCGGCTGTGATAGTCCAGATGCACAGGGACTCTAGGCAGACCGGCGAGCTCATTCAGGACAGGCAGCAGGGCCGCATGAAAATCGTCGCGCTGCCGCTGTGAAGGAGTCATAGCGCCCACACGCGGCAGATACCAGTCGAGGTACAAATCGCATTCGCGCTGCATGCGCGCCACATCGAAATCGTGTAGTGATTCCGGTCGCGCGGCCTGCAACAGATGCAACTGACGCAGAGCATCGGCCATCATCGGCCCCACATCACCACCCCGCATCAAATGTACTGCCCAGGTCACATCACCGAAGTCCCCCAGCAGCAGAAATCCCAGCCCGGAATCTTTAGCAATAACCGCAGGTATGCTCAGCCCTGCTTTTCCCATCCAGTCGAGCACACAAAGAAACGGCTTCACATCCTCATGCTGCGGCGGTGCGTCCATCAGCACATAGCTCACGCCCTCGCAATGCAGCCGGAAATAACGCCGGAACGAAGCGTCTCCGGCCAGTTTGGCAATCGTGCACGGCTTGCCGAGTGCCTGCGCAGCCCAAACGAGCGCCTGATCGCGGCGCGGGTCAGCGTTATTGCTCACGCATCAACAGGCCTTCGATGCCGAGTTTCTCGCGCAGCAACGATTTGGCCCCCTCGGCCTCGGCCATGCCGGTGAAGGTGGTGGTGAACACGCGGTAGCGGGTGCCCAGATTCGGCACCTGCGCCTCACTGACCGTGGCCCGGATACCGGCCAGCGCCATACGATCGAGCAGCACTTCCGCATCGCTGCGCCGGACGAACGAACCGACCTGCAGCTTGTAAACGGCATCAGGAGAACCCGCTGCCGTGGAGGTGGCGGCATTCGCCTGACGTTCTACAGACGCTAGCGTCTGCGGAGCCTCCTGCTCGCGCACCGGTGGCGGCAGATCGGAATACATCTCGATATCCTCGCCGCGGTGCTGCTGCTCAGCTGCCGGACCCGTATCGCCCAGCGGGCTGGGCATCACCTTCTGCCTGGGTAGTTCACTGTAAAAGGTCAGATCGCCCACACGCTCGGCGGCGGCCTTTTTGGCGGCAGGCTTTTCCCTTTCCAGACTGGCTGCGAGTTGCTGCTGCAAGTCCCCGACCTGTTTTTGCAGGCCTTCGATCTGTGTTGTCAGTGCAGACTTCTCGGCCTGCAGGGTATCCGTCGAATTGTTCGTATGGCCGACCATATAGCCGCCGGTAAAGGCAAGGATGCCGGTGAACAACAGGCTTACGCCCGCCATCGCAGCAGACATCGACGAGCTTTCCCGCTTCCTGTTTTTTGCAGGTGTATGCACCTGCGCAAAATCACGCTTAGCCATGAAATAAACCGCCACTCAGCTTCCCTTTCATCACATACGATCCGGAGAATCCACGCCCAAAAGCTCAAGCCCGTTGGCCAGCACTTGCTTCACGGCTATCACCAGCAGCATTCTGGCCTGCGCTGTAGCAGCATCGTCCACCACCACGCGATGCTTGTGATAGAAGCTGTGCAGACCTTGCGCCAACTGCATCAGGGCTGTGGCCACGCGATACGGCTCCAGACGGCTGGCCGCCTGCTCCAGCACCTCGGGCCAAGCCAACAGATCGCGCACCAGCCTGCGTTCCTCTTCACTGGTCAGCGGCGATACATCCACCTCAGCTGCCGGCAGGGCGACATGGCCCTCTTCCCCGGCCTTGCGCAGGATGGCGCACACCCGGGCATGGGCGTACTGCACGTAGTAAACAGGATTCTCATCGTTCTTCTGCTTGGCGGTTTCCAGATCGAAATCAAGCTGGCTTTCCACGCGGCGGGTCAGGAAGTTGAAACGCACCGCATCCTTACCCACCTCGTCCACCACCTCGCGCAGGGTCACAAAGGTGCCCGCACGTTTGGACATGCGCACCGGCTTACCGTCGCGCGTCAGATTCACCATCTGCACCAGCACCACCTCGGGCTGCTGCTTCCTGCCGGTCAGCGCCTGCATGGCCGCCTGCACGCGGCTGACATAGCCGCCGTGATCCGCACCCCACACATCGATCATGCGCTCGAAACCGCGCTGATGCTTGTCGGCATGGTAGGCGATATCGGCGGCAAAATAGGTCGGCGTGCCGTCCTGCTTGGCCAGCGGTCTGTCCACATCATCCCCATAATCCGTAGTGCGGAACAGCCACTGTTCCACCGGCACATAATCATCCACTTCCTTGCCCATCGGCGGCGGCAGCGTGCCAAGATACACCTTGCCGTCGTTGCGCAACTGTTTGATCAGGCCCTGTACCGCACCGGAATCGTGCAATGTGCGCTCGGAGAAATAGGTATTGAAACGGATGCCGAGAGCAGCCAGGTCGTCGCGGATCATGGCCATCATGCAATCGATGCTCAGGCTGGAGAGCAGTGCGTCGCGTTCATCTTCGGGCATGGCTTCAAGTGCGGCGAAATCATGCTCCGCCAGAATCTGCCTCGCCCCTTCCACCACATAATCACCGGGATAGCAGCCCTCGGGCAGCTCTTCATCGAAACCGGCGATGGAAAGCTCGCGCATGCGGAACCACATGGAGGCTGTCAGCTTGCCGATCTGGGCACCGGCATCGTTGATATAATATTCGCGCGACACGCGCACACCGCGCGCCGCCATCACACTGGCCAGCGCATCGCCCACCACGGCACCGCGCCCGTGACCGACATGCATCGGCCCGGTCGGATTGGCAGACACGAACTCCACGCAGGCCGACGGACCGTCGGCATCGGTCACCCGGCCGTATTCCCTGCCCTGCGCCACGATGCGGGCCAGAATCGAGGCCTCGCTGGTTTCGTTCAGATGGATGTTGATAAAGCCCGGACCGGCGATGTCTGTCTTGTTGACCGACGGCGGCCACTGCACCAGTTCCAGCAGGCGGGTAGCGATATCTCGCGGCTTGCTGCCCAGGATGCCGGCCAGCGGCATGGCGATATTGCAGGAGTAGTCGCCGTGTTCCCTGATTTTCGGACGGGTCAGCAGTACCTTCGGGGCATGCGCCGGATCATGCTCGGCACCGTGCTCTGCAAGCAGGGCCTCCACTGCCAGTTGTAATGACGATTCCAGTTGCTGTTTCACATTGCCTCCGTGGGCCGCGCATCATACACATCATCCCCCCGGTAAAAAACGATTAGATAAAAAAATGATTGCAAAAAACGCATGCTAAGCGTCCTGCTATTGTCTATGGTTTGGATTCGGAGATGGAGGGGCAGTGGCCGCAAAAGAAGCACAAGCCAGAATCAAGATTAACCGTCTGCTTGAAGTAGCTGGCTGGCGTTTCTTTGATGATGAGGCTGGGAAAGCCAACATTGCCCTAGCAGTCCGTCGGACTTGATTCACGTCAAAGCTGGATTCAGTCATGCATCAGACCGATCGGGCAGATTTTTCAGTAAAATAGGGCGGGACTGGCAGGGCGCAAGAAGGTTCGGGGGCCTCATGCGGCCTTCAGGGCGAACATCCGCTTGATATTCCATGCCATGCACACCAGTTGCCATTCGCCTTGCGCCTTTTTTAGTCCGCGCATGGAAAATTGACGGAATCCGAGCACGTTCTTGATGATGCCGAATACCGGTTCCACCGTGCGCTACCTCTAAAATGCGAGTATAAGTCATGCTCATTGCGCGAGCGGTCTCTGGCCGGACCTCCAATCCTACGCGCAGAGCGACCTCGGTGGGCCAGCGCCGGGGTCATTTTTCTGCCCGTCTGTACAGGCGATTGCCGCGCCTCACCTTGTTCAGCTCAAGATCGAACTCATCATCCGTCGCAAAATCGCGCGGGTAGGTCGTGACGCCAAACCAACCGTCGGAACCGACCTCGAATACGGCGAATCCCGGAAGCGTTCCGTCCGGCAACTGATAATGGGTTTGGGGTCGTGGGTTTGGGGTCGGGTCTTGTTTCGCGGATTGCAGACACCTGTGCTGAGTGGAGCGGTGTACGGCATGCACCATGCAGGCCATTGCGGACTATGCAAATCTGCCCCGCTCTACGGTGAGCAGATGATTAGGGAGGGGATGGAAATAATGCTCGAAACAAGACCCGACCCCGACGCACGGTGATCTGAATCATCATCGAAGAGGTTTGCGATAGAGAGGGGGGGAACCGGGCGGCCTTGCCTGCGTTTGCTCATGCCTCAACAACAGAACCACTCAGACAACTGTCATTCTGATGCAATAAAAGCGTTCCATCATCGCCCCTCAACATGGATCGGGTAAGGGTGGAGCCATAAACAGCACCGCATACTTTGTGATACAGATCACAGCTGGCTACTGCTTGTTCGTTTCAATAATTCATGTCTGGAAAGGGATAAATTCCTGAAAAGGAGTGGATGGTGTGCAGGAAGGGAGTCTATTATGAAGGATGAAAAGCGGCCGCTGGCCCAAATGTTCGATCTGTTAAGTCGCGAAAAGGAGATTCTTGTTGCTCAGCTTTCGAAAGAGGGCGATGCAAGAAAGCGCTCCGAGCTCAATCAGGAGCTGAACAATGTAACGGGTATTCTCTCTGAGCTATCAGCCATTCAGTGAGCGTATAGACAGGCTGAAACATCTGCTTTTGCTACGACGCCATCTTGTATTGACGGATGTCACCTCCCCCGCTCGAGAATTCACTATCGGTTAGCGACCTTCCTCGACCCACCCCTGTAATCTTCTCAATTTGTTTTGGGATGAATACCCGCACCGCTTGATTCATTCAGGGCAGTGAGAGATATTCACAGACTATGAATCCGGAGCACGCCATCCAAACTGCGCTTAATGTTCTTCGTCAAACCTTCGGCTATGTTGCCTTCCGCCCCAATCAGTGGGTTTGGGGTCGGGTCTTGTTTCGTGGGTTTGGGGTCGGGTCTGACCCTCCCCCGGTTTAACGGATACAACAATTAGGCGAATATAACGCCGAAGGGAGTATCCGATGAGCAAGGCAAGAACGTACAAGACATTCACCAGAGAATTCAAACTGGAAGCAGTCCGGATGATGGATGAAGAAGAGCGGCCCGCCGCTGAGATTGCGAGGGAGCTGGGCATCCGTCGCAACCAGCTCTACAAGTGGAAGGAGCAACTGAGCAAGAAAGGCGACGAGGCCTTTACCCGGACGGCAGGACGCCCTAAGAAAGAAGAGCAGAGCGATTTAAGCAGACTCAGGCAGGAGAACGCCCGGCTGAAAGAGGAGAATGAAATCCTAAAAAAAGCCGCCGCGTACTTTGCGAGAGAGCTCAAGTGAAGTACGCATTCATTCGGGAGCATCAGGCACAATACACGGTGAAACGGATGTGCGCCGTATTGGGTGTATCGAGTAGCGGCTATTACGACTGGATTGATCGTCCGGAAAGCAGCCGCAGTCGATCCAACCGCAGTCTGATCACGAAGATCCGATGCTTTCATCAAGCCAGCCGCAGAACCTATGGCTCGCCACGCATTCATCGTGATCTGCAGGACACGGGTGTGACAGTTGGTGTTAATCGAGTGGCCCGGCTAATGAAGCAGGAAGGCATTCAGGCCAAGATGGCCAAACGCTTTGTGGTTACAACAGATTCCAAACACACGATGAAAGCTGCGCCCGACCGGTTACAACGCCGTTTCCGTACCGAAGCGCCCAATCGTGCATGGGTGTCGGATACAACGTTTATCGCCACACGGCAGGGCTGGCTCTATCTGGCGGTAGTTCTTGATCTCTTTTCCCGTCAGGTGATCGGCTGGGCAATGGGTGATAAGAATGACCGGGAGTTGGTATCCAATGCCCTGACTATGGCAGTTTGGCGCAGAGGCATGGTCAGGGATGTGATTGTCCACTCCGACCAGGGCAGCACTTATGCCTCTGGTGGCTACCAGAAGTTGCTTCAGGAATACGAACTCTCATGCAGCATGAGTCGCAAGGGCGAATGTCTGGACAATGCCGTTGCCGAGAGCTTCTTCGGCACCTTGAAAGCCGAGCTGGTTGACGATGAGGACTACAGAACCAAAGATGAGGCGAAAGCCAGTTTGTTTCACTACATCGAAACATTCTACAATCGCAGAAGAAGACACTCGTTTCTGGGCTATCTCAGTCCGGCCGAGTTCGAGGCAAACTATGCCTCTTAATTTTTCTCTCCGTTAAACTGGGGGAAGCTCAGGTCTTGTTTCGCGGATTGCAGACACCTGTGCTGAGTGGAGCGGGGTACGGCATGCACCATGCAGGCCATTGCGGACTATGCGATGATTAGGGAGGGGATGGAAATAATGCTCGAAACAAGACCCGACCCCGACGCACATTTCCAATATCCCGCCTATATTAGCACAACCATGGGGGATATATGGGAAATCAACTAACACCCTTGGGGTCTTGTTTCGCGGATTCTAGCGGATGTTGCGAATTGAGTTAGGCGTTTGCATGTACAGGTCATTGCAGAGCATACCAATTTGCACCATTCTACGGTAAGCCGGTTGATTACGGAGGGGGATGAAAATGCGCAAAACAAGACCTGACCCCGATGTCTGTTTGCGAGTTTGTTGTCCGGTTTCCTGGAGTATAAAAATTGATCGGAGTATTTCGGGGATAATATGGACAGAACGAATTCCATGGGCCTGTGGACTTATGCTAAAGAATTTCTGGATGCAGCAAAGGCTGTGGCGCCGGACCAGCCCGCTTTTGCTCCAGGGCCTGCCTATTACCTTGTTTGCCACTCGATCGAGCTGGCCCTGAAAGCCTTTCTCAGGGGAGCCGGCGAAAGTTTGTCGGGTTTGAAAGCGATAGGACATGACCTGGAACTGTGTATCAAAAAGGCAGAGGAAAAAGGGATAAGCCGGTACCATGGTTTCACACAGGAGCAGAAAGCGGCCATAGCGCTGATCAATGGTTATTACAGTGCGAAAGAGCTTGAATATATCACTACAGGCTTCAAGAGGTTTCCGGAATATGGGTTCCTTGAGGCAACCGCCGCTGGACTGCTGGGTTCGATAAAGGTTTTTTGTCAGGATAGCAGGAGAATTCATGAATAAATACTGGAGGGAAAACAAAAAGGCAAGGGGTCTTGTTTCGCGGATTGTGTTGGTTGTGTTTTCTGTTTGAAGAGGATTGAAGCCGAGCAAGCGCGGGTCGCCGCCAACCGCGAACAGGTCACCCGCTTCGAGAATGGGTTTGGGGTCGGGTCTTGTTTCGCGGATTGCAGACACCTGTGCTGAGTGGAGCGAGGTACGGCATGCACCATGCAGGCCATTGCGGACTATGCAAATCTGCCCCGCTCTACGGTGAGCAGATGATTAGGGAGGGGATGGAAATA
>PEWE01000033.1:90804-187351 GCA_002779605.1 Zetaproteobacteria bacterium CG06_land_8_20_14_3_00_59_53
GTATTCACAGGTTTTAACGATAAAAAAGGACTTATGATCTGCGCCCATCAAACAAAAAAAGAGGCCGGCGTGTGCCGGCCTCCTCGAAGGGTACTGATTGCTGCTATCAGGCACCGGCCTTCAGCATATTGGTGAGATTGTACAGGGTACCAAGATCAATCAATTGCGGGGCTTTCTTGCCCTGTTTGATGACCAGATCGGTCCCTTCGCGGTGTTCGACGGAGGTATTCACCCGCACATCGGCACCGTATTTCTTTTCGACGGCTGCCAGATAATTGGCAATGGCCTGTTTGACTGCATTGGTAGACATAGCGTCGCTCCTGTCTGTATTTAATGGATGAATAGTAGATATCAATTGTGACCGGATGATGTTAATCACGTAAAAAAACGTTTATTTTTCAATTCATTATAAATTATCGAAATGTGATCCGGAACACATCCAAGAGCATGCCGGGATGGCTTGAGATAACCGGACCGGTCTTGCCGGCCCGGCCGGATCACCCTCTGCCGGTTTCAGTCGGCGGCATTCAGCAGGTTGGTCAGATTATTCAATGTGCCCAGGTCGATGACCTGCGGGGCCTTGCCTCCCTGCTTCAGCACCAGATCAGTGCCGTCGGCATGCTTCACCCAGGTTTGCATACGCACTGCCGTGCCGTGCTTCTTCTCGACGGCATTCAGATAATGATCGATAGCCTGTTTGACGATGATATTGCTCATGGACTCACTCCTTTCCACTCGGGATGCGCCAAGCCTGTGGGAAAAACGTGACATCCTGATGTCCTGCGGATAAAAAACTGTTCAAATCCAATTCATTGCGCAGTTAGATAAGCCGCGGTTAGCTAATGCTGGCAGTCCGCACAGTAGAAGGTGCTGCGCCCGGCCTGCAGGCTGCGACGGATACTCTTCCCGCAGATACCGCACGGCTCACCCTCCCTCCCGTACACGGCAAAGCTATGCGCGAAATAGCCGGGGCTGCCGTCCACCCGGGCGAAATCGCTGATCGTGCTGCCACCCGATGCGATGGCTTCGGCCAGTACCTCGCGCACCGCCTGCACAAGCCTTTGCAAGCGCCCCCGAGCGATGCGCCCTGCTGCCCGCTGTGGATGGATGCCGGCGCGGAACAGCGCTTCGCAGGCATAGATATTACCGACCCCGACCACCATCTGCGCATGCATCAACAGCGGTTTGATCGGCCCCTTCCTCCCCTTGCAACAGGATGCCAGATAAGCGGCGTTGAAATCATCGGCCAGCGGCTCCGGCCCGAGATTCGCGAACCACGGATGCGTCTGCCAACAATCCACCGGCATCAGCCCGGCATAGCCGAAACGACGGGCATCGCGATAGATCAGGCAATCGCCACCGGACAGTGTAAGCCGCACATGCTCGTGCGGCTGTAGCGGCGCGGATGCAGACAGCACATGAAAGCGCCCGGTCATGCCCAGATGCCAGACCAGCATCAGATCCCCGAACAGAAATTGCAGGTATTTGCCACGCCGCTCCACCCGCTCGCAGATCCGCCCGTGCAGCACGGACATCTCCGGCAGGGGAAAACGCAGATCGGGACGCCGGCACAGCACGGATTCGATGCGCCGTCCGGTCAGGTGCGGTGCCAGACCACGGCAAACCGTCTCAACCTCGGGTAATTCAGGCATGTTGGCATCCTTCTCTAAAAATATGCATCGAACTGTGCGACATACAGGTTCGTGCGCGCCCCGAACTCGCTGCCCGCTGGGCCGGCGAAGATATAACCGAAGACGCTCAACTCAAGATTGCGTGCCAGCGAACAGGTCAGCTTCGGCGCGACAAAACTGCTGCCCTTCACAACATCGAGGATAGTGCTTGCCTCCAGTCGCAACAGCGGCGTGAGATCATAACCGGCGGAAAGACCGGCCAGATGTTTGACCGTGCTGTTCAATCGTTCGTTCGCGCCGTTCACCCTGCCTGCCGCGCCGTTGAAAAAATACTCGCCGAGCAGGTACAGGCCTTCGGGAAAGGCTGCATTCAGCACAGTGTATTCATACCCCGCACTGAGCTGCGTGTAGGCCGAAGCGCCGCTCGGCCGTGCGCGCAACATCTCGCCGTGCAATCCGCCGTCCAGCACATTGGCCGCGAAGTCCGCACCGGCCACCTGTTCGCTGCCCATGCGACCGGCCAGCAGGGAGATATCGGCCTCGCCGAAGGTGTCGCGCACGCGCATCGCCGTTTTACGCGATACCGCATGCGCTCCTCTACCGGGTGCCGCCACCAGTTGTACGGCTCCCGACGGACGGTAGCGCCATTCGCCCAGCGCACTGTCCACGCCGATCTTCTGATCGCCTTCCAGCGCTGTCGGGTCCACCGGATTGAAGCGGTCCGTCGGATTCCACATCCGCCCGCTGCCCCATGCGATGCGCTGCCGGCCGAGCTTTACCTGCACATCGCCGTTGTCCCAGTTCACCCAGCCGCGATACAGGCGATGCCGCCAGAACATGCGGCCACGACGCAATACGGTTTGCTCGGCATCCAGCCAGGTGGCCTCGGGGATGCGTGTGGCGGCCTGATAGACCGGGGTGGATACCAGCCCGCCTGCGGTGAACTCGTTGTCGTAGGCGAGATGCGCGTTCAACCGTCCTGATGCATCCAGCACCGGAGTGGTCCATTCCAGCCTCAGGCGATTCAGATCGGTCTGCACGACATGCCCTGCGGGATTGTCCCCGGCGAACAACAGGTTGCGATAACTGCCGGAGAACTCCCCCGGCAGGCCTGTCTCCAGGGCGGTCGCAGGTGTTGCCGCACACAGGCAGCTGACAGATACCAGCAGGCAGCGGGCAATCAAGCGGATGCATCCTCCTGCACCAGCCCGTCGCGCAGGTGCACAACCTGCCGGGCATGCGCCAGCACCAGCGGATCATGCGAAGAGATCAGGAAGGTGGTGCCGCGCGTCTCGTTGAGCTGCTGCATCAGCTGCATCAGCGATTCCCCGGTATGACTGTCGAGATTGGCGGTCGGCTCATCGGCCAGCACGATATCCGGCGAAGTGGCCAATGCACGGGCCACGGCGATGCGCTGCTGCTGCCCGCCGGATAATTGATCCGGCCTGCGATCCCCCATGCCATCAAGCCCTACCTCGGCCAGCAACCTGTCGGCCACCGCATTGCGTTCGGCTGCGGAAACACCCTGTAACTGCTGCACATAGGCCACATTTTCGCGCGCGGTGAGCACCCGGATCAGATTGTAGGCCTGAAACACAAAACCGATATGGCTCAAGCGGAATGCAGCACGCTCAGCGGCGGACAGCGACAACACATCACGCCCGGCTACCGTCAAGGTTCCACTCTCCGGCCTGTCCAGCGTGCCGATGATATTCAGCAGCGTCGTCTTGCCCGAGCCGGACGGACCGGCAAGCGCCGTGAAGGCCCCTGCCTGCACGCTCAGCGAGACCCCGTTGAGCGCCTGTGCCTCCACCTCGCCGCTCCTGTAGCGCTTGCGGATATCCACCGCCTCAATCAATGCCACCTGCATCTCCAATCACCCGAAACCAGTGTCACCGCAAAGGACGCAGAGTTTCGCAAAGTAACAGCAGAGAAAAAACATAACCCATACTGATGATCCCCGATAACCATATTCTCCTTCCTGTCAGACCGGCATCTATCTTTCTATTTTTTATCTTAACCTTGCGTAACTCTGCGTCCTCTGCGGTGAGAGCCTTTGACCCTGCTCCTGCCTGTCGAGTGCATTGGCAAATGACATCTGGCGGGACCATCACACCTCCCGCATCGCCGCAGCCGGATCCAGCCTCGCGGCCTTCCATGCCGGAAAGAGTCCTGCGACCACAGCCCCCAGTATCGCAGCCCCCAGAATGCCGAGCAGCGAATCAAAGGCCAGTAGCGGATGAATCACCGGACTCATATACATAAAGGAAAAGGCGACAGCGAACTGTGACAGATCGATACCTACTTTGCCGAAGTGCCATACCGCCCAGCCGCCCGTCATGAAGCCCAGCACGCTGCCCACCGAAACCAGGATCACCGTTTCCCAGATCACCATGAAAAACATCTGCGAGTCACGTACGCCCAACGCGCCCATCAGGCCGAATTCGCGGCTGCGCTCGTGCATGCTCATCAGCATGGTGTTCAAGACCTCGGCCAGCACCACCAGAATCACCACGGCAAGCACGATCCACGTATAGGCATCGGCAAATGCCGACCATTGCTCGGCCATCGGATCGATCTCGCTCCAACTCATGACCTCGTAGCCTGATGAATCCGCCGCGGCCGATTGCGAACCATCTCCTGCATGCAGCCGTTGGCGCAGTTGATCGACGAGGCCCGTCACCTGCTCGAAATCATCCGCCCGCACCACGATATCGGTCACGCCCTGCCCCATATCCAGCCATTGCTGCGCCCTGCCAAGCGGCACCACAGCGGCCAGATCATCGATATCCAGCACGCCGGAATGCAGCAGACCGCGCACGCGGAACACCTCGGAAGCGATATCCCCGTTATCCAGCGCCGCCATCAGCACCACCTTGTCGCCGAGTGCCACCTGCAGGCGGTCCGCCAGCCCGTCGCCCAGCACCACGGCGCGGTCATCGGAGTCCAGCAGCCAGCGGCCCTGTGTGACAAATCCGGCCAGACGCGATAAATGCCGCTCCTTGTCCGCCTCGACTCCGTAGACCAGGGCTCCGGCATTGGCGCCTGCAACCGATGCCAGACCGGATACCCGCAAGCGGCTGGTCACCGAATGGATGCCGGCAAGACCGTCCAGTGCCTGCATCACCTGCGCCGGATCCTTGATATGCCGGGCCAGCTTCAGGGTCTGCTGGAAACCGCTGGCATGGATCTGCAGATGGCCGGTCATGGTCAGCGCGAAATTTGTGCGGATCTGCTGCAGCCAGCCGTCGTTCATGGCCGAAAGAAAGGTCAGGGCGGCGATACCCAGAGCCAGCGCTGCGACCGTCAGGCCGGTGCGCAGCGGATGCAGCCAGAGATTGCGCCAGCCCAGTTTGAGATAAATGGAAAGATCAAACATGATGGATGGCCTCGACCGGTTGCAGGCGCGCAGCGCGCCATGCCGGCACCAGCGAAGCCAGCAGAGCCGCCAGCAGCACCGAGGCCAGCGTGATCAACAGATGATCGGTATCGATTTCCGGGTGGATGACCGGATTGATATAGAAGCGGGTGATGGAATCCATCTGCGATGAGAGATCGATGCCGAGATGGTGGAAGATACCGACCAGAGACAGGCCGACAACAAGTCCCAGCGCACTCCCCGCCAGACCGAGCAGCACCGATTCGAGGCCGACAAGTGCGGCCAGCCGCCAGCCACCGCAGCCGAGTGCCAGCATGATGCCGAATTCATGCATGCGTTCCAGCGTGCTCATCAGCACCGTGTTCATCACCCCTGCCGCGACGATCAGCAGCACCACGCCGAGGAAGATGTAGTAGAAAGCATTCTCCAGATCCACCCACTGCTTCATCATCGGGTACATATCGTACCAGCGAAGAATCTCGTAGGCGTGCGCATCGCCCTGCCCGTTCAGCCCCTGCTTCAAGGCCGCGGTCAGTGCCTCCAGCTTGTCCGGCGGCGACTGCACGATGATGTCGGTCATTCGCCCCTGCATGCCGAGCATGGCATCGAGACTGGCCAGCGGCACCACGACCAGACCGCGATCGATGCCCATCTCACCGCTCTCCACGATGCCGACAAGCGTGAAACGGTCGGCGGCCAGCGCCCCGAAGCGATCGGCTGCCAGCAGCACCAGATCGTCGCCTAGCGTAAGCCCGAGATTGCGCGCCGTGGTTGCGCCGAGCACGCAGGTATTGCCGTCTCCGGGTGATACAAAGCGCCCGCGGCTGACCTTGGTATGCAGATTGGTGACGCGTACCTCGCGGACAGGATCGACACCGAGCAACACCAGGCCCTCGGAATTGTCATCGCCCGCTGCCAGCGCGAAGGTGCGGATGCGCCGGGTGTATTGCTGCACACCGAGCTTGATAAGCAGATCCTCCACGCGCTGCACGTCCGGCAGATCACGACTGAGTTTGGGATGACGGAAATAGCCATCGGCGTGGATCTGCACACTTCCGATGATGGCCTGTTGCAGATTGCGCATCATCGAATTGTGCACGCCGTCGTTAAACCCCCAGAGGAACAACAGGGCTGCAAGCCCGATGGCGATAGCGGCGATGGTGATCAGGCTGCGCCGTGCATTGCGCAGCACATTGCGCCAGGCCAGCTGGAAGATCACCGGCGGTGCCTAACGGCCCGCACGTTTGAGATTGGCACGGGTGAAAAGATTATCGTCCAGAGCCGCATCGAAGCTCACCTGTTCCAGAATCAGCTCGGTTTTTTTGCCCGGCTCATCCAGCGGCTGCATCGTCCAGTGCGAGGGAATCATGCGTCCGCCGAGTTGCTTCACCTCGCTGAACAGCAGCTTGCGCACCTGCTTGCCGTGCTCGTCGAAAAAAGCCTCGGAAAGCGGGATACCGTCGTTGCGGATCACATGCTCCAGCCTGCCCCACACCACCGGCGCATCCTCTCTGGGCACGGATTCGACGGTAAAATCATCCGTTCCATGCGCGATGATTCGATGCGTGTAGTCATCCAGCACTGAGGATGATTTGACCAGATCGTCGTTGGTGAAATCGGAACCCATCCATGAGGACAGCATCATCGAAGACGGGATGCGAATATCCCGTTCCAGCTTCGGCAGATACATCCACAGATTGCCGCCCAGTTTCAGATAGCCCGTTCCGGCATCCTTGGCCGGATCGACGATACGGATGAAGAAACGCTTGCCGGGACGGTCGTCCCATGCCTGAAAGCGCACCGAGCGCTGCCAGTCCGGGGTGGACACGCGCATGCTGTAGGTGGCGATACTGGTTTGCGAACGCAACAGATCCTGCAAGGCCTGCATGGCGTGGTATGCCGCATCGTCAGCTGCCATCGACCGACCCCACGGCAACATCAGCAGCAGGGCAAACAGGGCAGCGCGCAACATCGGGATGATGCTCAGGCGTCCAGAAACTGCCGCAACCTGTCGCGATAGATGATCGTGCGGCCGTTGGCCTGCGTCTCGATCACGCCCTGATCGGTGAGATCGCGCATCGAGCGGGTGACTGTTTCCCGCTGGCAACTGAGTTTCATGGCAAGCTCGGCGTGGCCGACCAGCGGTACGCTGATCTGGTTCTGCGGAGCGTCGCCCCAGGCCTCCAGCGATAACAGGTAGCGCGCGATCTTATGCGACACCTTGGGCTGACCGAGACGCTGGATGACCTCGTGCGAACGCACATAGCGCTCGACAAAATGGTGCATCAGGCGGCGATTAAAATCCTCGTTGTGCATCGCCTGCGCAAAAGCGGAGGCATCGATACGCAACAGGCAAACGGGGCTGACTGCTGTCACCGTGGCGGTACGCGTCACCTTACCGAACAACGACAACTCGCCGACCAGTTCGCCCGGCTGAAGCTTGTACAGCAGGGTCTCATGACCACTGGCGGTAACCAGCCGGATATCGAGACGGCCTTCAAGGATCAGGTAGCAATCCGATTTGTGCCCCTCACCCTCGAAAAGCAGCACAGCGCCCTTTTCCAGACGCATCTGACTGGTTTGAGCGGAATCAAAGTCCCCGAGCGTAAAATACGGCGGGGGCAGATCAAAGGGTTTCAATGAACTCATACAGGCAGAGTAAACGCAGCATTGCAGGGGGTAAAGACGGAAGATGCATATCCCGTGCCCGGCAGGTGACATTACTCACCATCCCCGGACGGGACATTCCGTTAAGTTCGCCCGGTGAGGTGAACAATGATCCTGCTAGTTGACTCCAACGAACTGCTGCTTGAAACCATGCAGGACTACCTTGCTTCGCTGGGTCACGAATGTATCGCTACGCGAGACGCTGTCGAAGCGGCAGAAATTCTGGCCGGAGAGGCAAACATCAACCTGCTGGTCTGCGAGCAGATTCTATCGCATCACTCAGGCATCGAACTTATTCAGCAGGCCGCACAGAGCCGGCCTGCCATGAAAAACATCCTTATTTCCAGCCGCGATAATGTTGATGTGCTTCCTGCCGATATCCACTTTCTGGCCAAGCCGTTCTCTTTCGACTCGCTGGGAATTCTGGTGACGCTTTTCATCCCTCCGGTCAATCAGGTGATGATACCTGATGCAAACAGGCTGGATCGGAATGCTCGTCTGAATCTCGCCTGAACGCGGCATTCATCCTGCGTGAGCAGGCGATTTTTCAACTGCACAGCCGGCATCCCCGTTTTCAGGCTGCAGCGTTGCATGTGTCACACCGCATGACTCGAGCGAGGCCAACAGGCGAACAAGCATCTCCGGCCAGTGCTGCATCTGATGGATCGACACATGTGCAGATAAAGCCAGGCGTCCATCGGGCAGCATCCACAGATGCACATGGTGCACCCCTGTGACCCCCTGCACGCCCAGCATGGCATTGCGAATCTGCTGCATATCGGCATCCGGCGGCGTTCCTTCCATCAATTGCAGCGTGGTATCGCGCACCAGCCTCCAGCCGCCCCAGACGAGAATCATGGCCACAATGAAAGACAGCAGCGGATCGATCGGCATCCAGCCGGTCCACACGATGATCAAGCCGGCTGCAACCGCCGCGACCGAACCCAGCAGATCACCCACCACATGCCAGTAGGCGGCCCGTGTATTGATATCATGCCCGCCATGCAGCCAGCGCAGAATCACCAGATTGACCAACAGGCCGGCCACTGCCACAGCGAGCATCAGACTGCCGTGCACCGCTGGTGGCGCCTGCAATCTTCCCACCGCTTCCCAGCCGATCCATCCGGCGAGGAACAACAGCGCCAGCCCGTTGACCTGCGCCGCAAGCACCCGCGCCCGCCCGTAACCATAGGTCATGCCGGCATGTGCAGGGCGGGAAGCGATACGTTGCGCGACGGCCGCCAGAGCCAGCGCCGCGACATCGGAGAACATATGAACCGCATCGGCGAGCAGAGCCAGTGAGCCGGATATCCAGCCGCCCGCCGCTTCAAGAACAGCGAACAGACTGGTCAGAATCAATGCGGCATTGAGTGAGCCATGCCCGTGATGGCAATGCTCGCGGGAATGCGTGTGTGAGTGATGATGATCATCGGGGTGATGGTCATCGTGAGCCTGATGATCGTGTCGATGGGCAGCCAAAGTCCGCTCCGCTTCACCGGCTCAATCAGAGACTGCGCTTGAAGCTCAACACCCTGCCGTCATCCAGTCGAGGATCGCTGGGGGGGAACTTCAGTTGCAGGCTTTCGCCGTCGGCCGCCAGCAGGATATACACCGGCCCTCCCCAGCGGTCGCCGACAGAGAATCCGATGCCGTGATCCTTGTTGTTTTCCACACTGGTCAGCAGACGGACCGGAGGCTTTTCGTCAGGCATGCTCAGTTTCAGGCTGGCATCGTCATAAAATGACAGCTGCGCGCTGCCGTCCACCTGCTGCCAGCTGCCCTGCAAGCGGGTCAGGAGATCATCATCCACCGGGTCGTCCATCAGCGTGCAGGCCGAGAGCAGCAACATCACAAGCAGTACAGGGAGCAGACGCACAGATTTCATAGAACATCATCCTTGAATTTGAAGATCTGATCGCTCACCGTAATCTTATCCTGATCGTCGCCGAACATATTCAACGTCTCACTGACCACACCGCGTTCGAACACCAGTTTGTAGCCATAGATGTAGAAAACACCGCCAAGACGCGGGGAGCGCTGATCGAACACCGCTTTAACATCCTTCAGCTTACCGAAACGCTCCTGCAGGGAGGCCAGCTTAGCCTGCCATGTCGCTTTGTCGTGCGCGGCAAGGAAGGTTTCGCCATACAGCGGCATGGCTGCATCCCAGTTCTGCGAAGTGATCGCGGCATGCATCTTCCGGGCCACAGTGGAAGCGTCGTCCTGTTGACTGGTCGGGGCTGCACACGCCCCCAGCAGCAAAACACCGCACAGACCCAGCACCGTAGCCGTTCGTGTCATCAATCGTTTCATGTGATTCCTCCGCGAGCGCGCAACCTAGCCTGTATGGCTGCGGCAGGCACCCATGATTTAAAGTGCGACCTCGAAGCGCAGCATGGCCACGCGAATGGTGGAAGCCGCAGCATTTCCGCCCGGATTGAGAATCCATTGCATGGCCGGCTGCATGGCGACCCCGCGCAGCAAAGGCGCGCGCCAGGTCATCTCGATGGCATGCTCGGTTCCCGTACGGGTGTAGGCATTGGCCGTTGCCAATCCGATCTCGTCATCCTCGCGCATCGGCACAGCGCCCGTCAGATGCAGACCTGCCCCCAGATAGCGGGTGATATCATTGCGCTGTTTCGGCACCCAGCCGAGCTGCACAAAGCCGCCGAGCACGGCGCCCTGGCCGAACGTCAACAGCTCCTGTTCGGAGAGCAGATAAGCGCCGTAATCGCTACCGAAGGTCTGTGCCCCCTGCGTCTTGGTCGCACTTTGCAACCAGGCTCCGAGGGTGGAACTGCCGCCCTGCCGCTTCACAACCGCTTCGGCGATGTACATCCGCCCTTCGCTGGCAAGCACACGGCGTGTCGCCGGGTCGCCATCGTAGATACCTGCCTGCACATACCAGTCATCCTGTTCGCCGTAACGCAGCCGAGCCCCGGCTCCGGCTTTGGAGAACAGCGAGGTCGGCACATTTCTGGATATCTCCGGACCGATACCGAAGGAGGAATGCAGAAACAGCCTGCCGTATTCAGAGACGTAAAAGTCGGCATTCATATCGTGCAGACCGGCCAGCAGAGACAGATGCAGATCGTCGATGGTATGCTCGTACCACGCCTCGAACACGATGAACTGGTTCTGCGCCGCCTCGATATTGCTGACTGCCTGCAGATCGCCGATCACCGTCGTGGTCGGGAATCCGCCATGATTGAACAGGCCGGAGATATAGGCTGTGCCGCCGGACCATAATCCGGCTGCTTCTGTATCCAGCGTCGCGGTGAGATCGAGATTATCCTGATAGATGGTGTCCTTGCGCGGACTCACCAGACCGGGATCGAGATTACGCACGAACTCTCCGGTATAAACCGCCTCGAGGCTCAGGCAGTGAGACAGCAATACCTGCTGCAGGCCTCCCCGGTCTCCGGCGAGTCCTGCATCTTCTGCTCCAGCGCGGAACGGTGTGAACAAAACGGCCAGCAGCAGAAGCCCCGGAAGAAGGGGCCTACCTTTGATAAACCGCATGTGAACTCCCGATTGTTAAAGTCAATTATCCATGCAGCGGCATGCTACTACCGCCACGGCGATGAAACCCGCCCAGAGCACTTCAGAACGAATACTTCAAAAGGCCGGCGATACCGGTGACATTCAGCCCCTTGCCGCTGGCTGCATTATATCCCCTACCGTAACGCACCCATTCGCCGGCAACTGACACATTGGCCATCGGCCTGTACTCAAGACCGACACCGAAACTGAACGCGGTCGTGGTCGAACTGTTTTTCGTGCCGCCTGTCGGCGTCAGGGCCGTACGCATGGTTGTCGCTCCGCCCAGGCCATACAGTGTAGTATCTTCGTTGACCGGGGCCTGCAGCCGCAGCAGGTAGGAAACGAACCAGTCGAGCGAAACATTCGAATAACCCGTCACATTCCCGGAGCTGGCCTTGCCGAAGCGTATCTCGGGGGCAATGTAGGGGTGGATCTCGGCGCCAAGCACGGCAACGCCGCCGGATACCGTACTCGTGGACGAACCCGTATTCAGCTGGAACTGCCCTATGCCTGCCTCGGCGTACGGGGCGAAATACAGCTCCTCGGCGACAGCAACTGCCGGCAGCAGAAGTATGCCCAGAGAAACCATGCATGCCTTCATCGTCAACTTCATATCTACCCCCGGAACAACTTACGGCTACGGAGCCTAGGAGAACGCCGAACCTTGTCAACGCATCCTCTGTGCTGCATTCTAACGCCCAATTCCGGGAGACATGTTATGACCACGATTGATTTTGAAACCGCTCGTCACAATATGGTGGAGTACCAGATCCGCTGCTGCAAGATCCTCGATCCGGATCTGCTTGAGACATTTGCAAGCATTCCGCGCGAATCCTTTCTCGGCGACGATCTGAAGAGCCTTGCTTACATGGAAGGCCGTGTGCCCCTCCCCTGCAATCAGGAAATGCTCAGCCCGCTGCAGGAGGCCACCGTGCTTCAGGCGCTTGATCTTCAGGGCACCGAGCGCGTGCTTGAGATCGGCAGCGGCACAGGCTTTCTGACCACACTTCTGGCCATGCACGCCTCCGAAGTGGTGTCGCTTGAGCTGCATCCAGAACTGGCCGACATGGCTCAGAAAAACATCGCTTCGCACGGTATCAGCAATGCCAGCGTGCAGTGCGGCAACGGCATGGATGAATCCGTGACCGCAGGACTCGGCAAATTCGATGCCATTGTCATCGGCGCCGCTGTTCAGGAAGTCCCGCAGGCCTTTTTGAAGATGCTCAACCCGCGGGGCAGCCTGATCGCCTTTGTCGGCAGCAATCCGGTGGTCAAACTGGTACGCATCAAGGCGACGCAGGAGCGAACAGAGTTCATCGAGACCCTGTTGCAGAATATCGAAGGACTGCCGCAGAAACGCGAATTTGTATTTTAATCGTAGCCTGCTTTTCCGCATAGCGTCTCCCCAAATACCCCCTTCAGGCCCAAGGTTTACTTATGTCAGATAACCATCACCCGCAGCAACGCGGCGCAGCAGTCGCATGCCCCGGCGAAACCGGCCCGGAACCGGCCTGCAATGCATCACGCCGCCGGCTGCTGCAGGGTATCGGCGCATCGGCTGTACTGCTCGGCATGCCCGCCTCGCTATGGGCCATGTCCGGCAGCCCCAAGGACGCCATCACACCATTCATCAGCAAGGACGAACTGGCTGCGAAGCTTGCCGCAGAATTCAAGCTGCCGCTGGCAGACGTCAGGGCGGCCTTGCGTTCGGCCGAATTCGCTCCGGACATCATCCGGCGCATGCAGACCCCGTATGAATCCAGACCCTATACCGATTACCGCCCGCTTTTCGTCAACGACCGGCTGGCGGGCCTCGGTCACGCCTATCTATTGAAGCACCGCGACCTGTTTGCGGAGACAGAAAAGAAATACGGCGTGGAGAAGGAAATCATCGCCGCCATCCTCGGCATGGAAACCCATTACGGCGTCAATCGCGGCAGGGACAGTGTGCTCGGCTCTCTTTACACGCTGGCTGCCGGCTATCCGCGCCGCGCCGATTTCTTCCGCTCCGAGCTGGGACATTTTCTGCTGCTTTGTCAGGAAGAGAAGCTCAATCCGGAGGATCCCGTCGGCTCCTATGCCGGGGCCTTCGGCACCACGCAGTTTATCCCGTCCTCCTACCGTCATTTCGCGGTGGATGCCGACGGCGACGGCAAGCGCGATGTGTGGGACTCCCCTGCGGACATCATCGCCAGCGTTGCCAACTACTTTCATGAGCATCAATGGGAAGCGGGCAAGCCGGTGGCCTACTGGTTGCCGCAGGCCTATGCCGATCAGCCCGCTGCGCTGCGCGAGCAGGCCGAGAAGGGCTTCAAGAGCTGGAAGACGGTGGCCGATTTCACCCCCATGCTGACGGGACTGCCCGACACATGGAGTCAGGACGACAAGGCCACCATCATCGACATGCAGACCAGCCACGGCAGAAAGCTGGCCCTGGTGCACTATAACTTCTATGTCATCACGCGCTGGAACCGTTCCTACAACTACGCCATGGCCATCACCGAACTTGCCGCCCTGCTGGACTGCAAGCTGTGCAGGACCGGCTGGTAATAGCACGCATGCGTCTCCCGGCACTTCTGCTCGTTGCGGGCTTTGCACTCGGCGCATGCTCCAACCATGTCGATCGCTACTACCACCCGTCCGGTGGCTATGGCAAATCCAATCTTCCCTCCGGTAACGGCGGCTACCGCAAGACCGGTAAGCCATACACCATCGCCGGACGCACCTATTACCCGCTGGAATCGGCGCGCGGCTACGATGAAACCGGCGTCGGATCATGGTACGGGCGCGACTTCCACGGCAAGCTGACTGCCAACGGCGAGAGCTACGATATGCATGCGCTCTCCGCAGCCCACAAAACCCTGCCTCTGCCGACGCTGGTGCGCGTCACCAATCTGGAAAACGGGCGCTCGGTGGTGGTGCGGGTGAACGACCGCGGTCCGTTCGTCAAAAACCGCATCATCGATCTGTCCTACGCCGCAGCCCATGCGCTGGATTACGATCTGAAGGGCACAGCCAGGGTGCGCGTGCAGGCGCTGGAAGGAAGCACGGCATATGCATCGAACCCGGCACCCATCCTGCCCGAACCGGTCCGTCCGGTAGCCACGCAGCCGCCTATCGCCCCGCCACCGCTGGAACCCGCAGCGGGCACAGTGCGGGTAGCCAACGAACCGCCCATCCCGGGCATGTATATCCAGCTCGGCGCCTTCGGCGATGCGGCCAATGCCGACCGGCTGCGCAACTCGCTGTCCACGGACTACCCTTCGGTTCGCGTGCAGCCCTTCATGAGCAATATGCGCCGCCTCTATCGCGTGCGCATCGGGCCTTACTCGGATGTGCGCAATATCGAGCGCAATGTGCTGCAACTCGAGCAGCAGGGATATAAGAATGCCATCGTCGTCATCGAATAAGCGACGCCGCATCACCGCTTTCGGTTCGTCCCGGCTGCCCGAATCCGACCCCCGCTTCGCCGACGTCGAGGCGCTCGGAAAACGTCTCGGCGAGGCCGGCTGGGACGGTGTCACCGGCGGACATCAGGGCATGATGGCAGCCATCTGCCGAGGCATCCGCAGCGGTGGCGGGCATGTGCGCGGCATCACCCTCGAGCGCTTCCCCACCCCGCCGGACAACCACCTGAGCGAGGAAGTGCGGGCGCACAACTTCTTCGACCGCATGCAGGTGCTGATCGAACAAACCGATGCCTACCTGATCCTGCCCGGCGGTCTCGGCACGCTGGCCGAACTGGCCATGAGCTGGGATCTGCAGGCCATCGGCGTACTGGAGAAGCGCCCGCTGATCGTCTATGGCGATTCATGGACACCGCTGCTGCAACCTTTGCGCGAAAGTCTGATCTGGTCGGTGGACGAGGCCTTCGCCTTGCTCCGCCATTGCCGCAATGCCGATGAGGTACTGGCCGCGCTGGCATGACTAAAGCCAATGCCTTCCACGACCTCAAACTCACCATCCCGGTATCTGATGCCGGCAAACGGGTGGATGATGCGCTCGCCGCACTTCTCCCCTTCTCCAAGCGGCGTATCCGCACGGCTATTGACGACGGCGGTGTGTACATAGACAAGCGCCGCAGCCGCAAGGCCGGGCGGCTGCTGAAAGGCGGCGAACGCATCCGTCTGGTGATGCTCGATGGCGAAACCCTGATCCCCTTCTGCGAACAACAGGTCATCTGGCGGGATGGCGACCTTCTGCTTATCCACAAACGTGCCGGACAGTATGCGCAGGAAGCCCTGCATCGCCTGAAAGGCACATTGCCTGCGGAAATAGCCGCATGGCTGGGACTCACCGGTGAAAAGGCGCAGTTGCTTCGCCCGGTGCACAGGCTGGACCGAGACACCTCCGGCCTGATGCTGCTGTGCAGTTCCCCGAAGCAGCTCAACCATCTTCAGGCGAACTGGGCGACGTGCGTTGAAAAGACCTATCTGGCGGTAGTCGAGCCCGCCCCGGAATGGGATGAGAAGCGCATCACGCTGGCCATCGCCGCACAGCGCAACATCAACGGCTGTTACCGTCCCGACCCGCAGGGGCGCGCCTGCGACACCTCGGCACGCGTGCTCGAGCGGCAGGGCAACCGCGCGCTGCTGGAACTGACCCCGCATACCGGACGCAGCCACCAGTTGCGCGTGCATATGGCCGCCGAAGGCTGCCCCATACTCGGCGACTCCAGATACGGGGGAAAAGCACAGCCAAGATTGATGTTGCATGCCTACCGCCTTTGCGTGCAGCCTCCGGCGCTCAACGAAATCCGTCATTGGGAGATATCTCCCGAAATCAATGCAAAGGAGGACTGGCAATGGTAATGCGTTTGTTTGGCGCAGTATTGATGTGCCTGATCATGATCAACACCGGGGAGGCTCAGGCTGCAGCATGGCCGAAAAGCCCGAATATCGAGGCTAAATCCTGGGTTCTGATCGATGCCCGCTCCGGACAGGTGCTGGTGGAAAACAACGCGCACCAGAAGCTGCCTCCGGCCAGTCTGACCAAGATGATGACCCTGTATCTGGCCTTCGAAGACATCAAGCTCAGCCGCCTGAAGCTGGATGAAACCGTGTCAGTCAGTGAAAAGGCCTGGAAGATCGGCGGCAGCACGATGTTTCTGGAGCCCCGTCTGCATCCGACCATCGATGAAGTGCTGCACGGCATCGCCACCCTTTCCGGCAACGATGCCTGCATCGCGCTGGCCGAGCATGTGGCCGGCAGCGAGGATGCCTTCGCCCAGCGCATGAACCAGAAAGCCAAGGAACTGGGCATGAACGATACCCATTTCATGAATGCCACGGGCTTCCCCGATGAAAACCACTACAGCACGGCCTTCGACATGGCTGTACTCGGTGCTGCTCTTTGGCGCGACTTTCCCAAGCATTACGCCTTATTCAGCGAACGCAGCTATACCTATGGCGCCACCACCCAGCCAAACCGCAATCGCCTGCTCTGGACGCTACCGGGTGCTGACGGCATCAAAACCGGTCATACCCAGGAAGCCGGCTATTGCCTTGTTGCATCTGCCGCACAGGATCGGTCCCGCTTGGTATCCGCCGTATTCGGCACCGACTCCGACAATCAGCGCATCAGCCAGTCGCGCGTGCTAATGCAATTCGGTTTTCGCAATTTCGTAACCCTTCGCCCGACTGAACGTGACATCCGCCGTCAGGTCGAGGTATTCCAGGGAACCGAGGACCACGTCTGGCTGCTGCCATCCAAACCGGTATGGATCACCGTGCCCAAGGGGAATGAGAACGCCGTCTCCTTCCGTCTGCGCTATCCTGCTCCGCTGATCGCCCCGATCGCCGAGGGCCAGAGGATCGGCACCATCGATGCCGTGATGAAAAGCAAGCAGGGTGAAGAGGTCCTTGCATCCATTCCGATGCAGGCCCGTCGCAGCATTCCCGAGGCCTCATGGTTCGGGCGCAAGTGGGATGCGATCCGCCTGTGGTGGTCCAGTAAAGAGAACGAGAGCGATAACGCTCCGGATATGCCGGCAACCGAGGAAAATCCTGCGGACACCGCGGCGGCTGCACAATGACAACCGCCTACGTCAACGGCCATTTCCTGCCGATGGAATCGGCCATGGTGCATATCGAGGATCGCGGCTTCCAGTTCGCCGACGGCGTGTATGAGGTCGTAGCCTGCTTCAACGGCCATTTCCTCGATATGGGCCCGCATCTGGAACGCCTGGAGCAATCCTGTGCGGCCATCAATATCCCCCTGCCCTGCACGCTCGAACGGCTTGCCGAACTGGTGCAGGAAACCTGGCGCAGAAACCCGTTCCAGGATGCCATGGTATACATCCAGGTGACCCGCGGTGCGGCACCGCGCGCGCATCTGGCTCCGGACAATCTGGTACCGACGCTGGTGATTACTTCCGCCGATCTGCCCAAGCCCTCCGAGTCCAAACTAGCCAAGGGTGCAAAGGCGATCACGCTGGCTGATTTCCGCTGGAAGCACTGCGAGATCAAATCCATCGCGCTTTTAGCCAGCGTGATGGGCAAGCAGGAGGCCAACCGCCGGCAAGCCGACGAGGCCTTCTGGCTGGATGGAGAAGGCCATGTGTTGGAAGGCTGCTCGACCAATATCTTCGCGGTGATCAACGGTACTCTGGTCACCCACCCGCTGGACCATCAGGTGCTTGGCGGTATCACCCGCAAGATGCTGATCCGCGTCGCTCACGATGCAGGGATCGAGGTGCAGGAACGCCCGTGGAAACTGGACGAGCCGGGGCTCACCGAAACCATGCTGACCAGCACCACCAATGCCGCGCTACCGGTCTGCTTCATGGACGACAAGCCGGTCGGAAACGGTGTTCCCGGACCGATGACCCGCAAGCTGCGCGGCCTGATGATCGACGCCATGGACGCGCTGCGCGCGTCCTGATGCCGGTAACGGGGAGATTCGATGATGCGTGAACGGAAGATCGGCGCTGTGTTGTTCGATATGGACGGCACCCTGATCGATGCCTTCCGCCCCATCATCACGGCTCTGAACAAAACCCTGGCCGATTTCGGTCTGCCTCAGATGACGGATGACGAGGTGCGCCGGCATACCGGGCGTGGTGAATGCAGCATGATTTCGCTGTTCGGCGACAACCGTGAAGCCGCTGCCGCACGATATCTCGAATACCATGACGAGAATCTGTTCGATGTGCGCCCGTTGCCGGGTGCCGTTGAATTGCTCGAATGGTTGAAAGAGCGCGGCATAGGCAGTGCCATCGTCACCAGCAAAAGCCAGATCCGGGCCGATAAACAATTGGCCTTCCTCGGCTGGGAGGCCAAGCTGGCTGCTGTCATCGGTCTTTGCGAAGGCCGGCGCCAGAAACCCGACCCGCACACCATCCATCTGGCCTGCGAGGCGCTGGGTGTAAGCGCGGAACGATGCATCATGGTCGGTGACGGCACGGCGGATATCAAAGCGGCCAGACGTGCCGGCGCCCTGCCGGTGGGCCTGACCCATTCCTTTTCAGCCGATGAATTGACCGAGGCAGGTGCTACCCGCTGCTTCTCTTCACTACATGAGGTTCATGCATGGCTGCAGAAACAGCCCCTGTAAACGGTTCGCAGGCAGCGGACACCCTGATCCGCTTCCTGCTGCCCACCGCACAGACCCGCGGCGCGATCATCCGCGGCAGCAACCTGCGCGCCGAGGCCTGCCGTATCCACGGCCTGATCGAAGGCGATCAGCACTCGCCCGGCGAATTGTTCGCACAGACCCTGATCGGTTCCATCCTGCTACTCTCCATCAGCAAGGGCGGCGTACGCCAGGTGCTGCAACTCGACGGCAGCAGCGGACCGATCAAGCGCATTCTGGCCGAAACCAAGAACAACGGCGTGCGTGGTTATGTGGATTGGAATGATGGTGTCAGCACGCAGGGCAACAGCGACTCCCCGTTCAGCTGGCTGGGCAGTCCGGTGACCATCTCCACGGTGCGCGATCCCGGATTCGGCCAACCCTATATCTCAAGCGTGCAGTCGAAATCCGAATTTCTGGCCGACATGCTGGTCGACTACACCAATCAGTCGGTGCAGACGCGTGCCGACTTCGTGCTGCATCACGATACCGGATTATTGCTCGAGGCCATGCCGGGGAGCAGTGATGACGCATGGTTCTCCGCCGTCGAGGCGATGGCTGCCATCCCCGATGCAGCACTGCAGGGTGACCCCGAAGAGGCCCTGCAGGGCTTTGCCAGGCTCGGCATGAAGATCGTCGGACGCGATACCTACAGCTGGCGCTGTGACTGTGACGGCGAAAGCATGGCCCGTGCGCTGGCCAATATGCCGGCGCAAACGGTCGAGGAATTAAAGGATGATCAGGGCCTGATCACCGTTGCCTGTCGTTTCTGCAACAGTTCGCACAGCATCAAACCCGGCGGTTCCTGAAGGGTATTTCCGACAAAGCCCGGAAATCAATGACATGCCGATCAGATCGCCGGGCCTGACAAGAGCTCAGGAAGCGGGCTGATCCCCGGACAGCGGCGGGTAGCCCTGCACCACACGGTGCGGCTCAAGATCGATCTCGGCTGCATACTGACCGATATAACCTTTCAGATAGGCTCTGGCAGGCAATGAGGCGACATCTTCTTCTTCGATGGCTCTCAGGTAAGTGATGGAGATACGCGTGTGCTCCGCCACATCCTGCAGTTCAACGCCGCGATACTCGCGCACTTCGCGTAACAGGCTGCCGCTGAACACCTCGGCATCCTGCATCCTGCGTTCCAGATCGGGATCGTAATCGCGCGGCTTGCGCTGATGCAGGCGGACCACATTATCCCCCCAGCGCGGCTTGCTCTTGACTTCAATGGCCTCATCCACGAATTCCTTCAGCGCATCAGGTGCTGCTTCAACCGGCTCATCGGCAATCGCATCGCCTTCCCTGTCATCGAACGCATGGCTTGCGGCAGTTGCCGGTGCATAGCCATGTTCATCGTCGTAGACACGGCGCTTTTCACGGTCGGAAAGGATCGCGTAGGCCTTATCGACCTCTTGTCGAATCTCGGCCAGTTCCTCTTCGCTGTACAACGAATACACCGCCAGTGAATCCTTACGGAAGGTCAGCTTGGCATGGCGATAGGCATTGATGATATCCAGCTTGCTGGCCTGCGGTGAGATACGCAGCAGTGAGTAGTAATCGGTCGGCATCAGGATTCGGCGGCGGCTTCGGCCTGATCGACCTCGTCCTCGGCCATCAGTGAGGCAACCATGGTGTCGATATGAATTGCCAGGCGCGATTGCGGAAAGGAGGAAAAAAACGCACGGCGCTGCTGCAGTGCCTTGAGCACCATCTTGTCGTGATGCAGGAATCCGAGATAGCTGATGTGCGTGCCGAAATAGCGGCTGCATACCATCTGCATCGAACGACCGAGTTCGGTATCGGCAGGCTCCACCACCTGATTGACGATGATATGCAGCCTCATCCCGCCAAGCTCGCGGCGCAGCACCTCGCCGACGCGAGGCTTACGGCGGGCCATCTCATCCACGAAATCGGCCAATGAGCCGGCCTTCCCCCCCTCGCCCCGCCGCTGGCTCATCAACTGCTGCACACTTTCGCGTGCCTGCTTGGGAACATCGCGCAGGCGACGGATCAGCACGCATTTCAGAAAACGGTAGGTATTCTCCACCGAGCCGGGATCGGGGGTGACGGAGACCAGACCGTGATCGGCCTCGATGAAGAAGTCGAGGGTATTGAACGAAGTGCCGGCACCAAGATCGAGAATCACATAATCGGCATCCAGCTTGGGCAGGTTGCGCAGCAGTTTGGTCTTCTGGAAATACTGGATATTGGCGATACTCAGCGAATCGCCCGCCCCGCTGATGATGCGCAGCCGCTCGATACCGGTTTCCTCGGCGACCTGATTGATATCAACCACCTTGCCGCCGAGATAGTCGGAGAGTGTGAACTTGCTGCCGCGGATGCCGAGACTGGTATGCAGATTGGCGCCGCCCAGATCGAGATCGACCACCACCACGCGCTTGCCGGCCTTGGCCAAGGCAACGCCCATGCTGGCCGAGATAAAGCTCTTGCCCACGCCGCCCTTGCCGCCGCCAAGCGCCCAGATGCGGGGACGCGCAGGCTCGCTGGCAGGCTGCATCACTGCGTTACCCTCATTCATCGTGCCGACTTCCGGCCGCATAACGATGTGTCATTCACCCTGCGCATCAGTGTCCCCCTGTGTCGTGAGGTCACTTGTTACGCCACTTTATAAAATAAGTCAAGTGTTACGGGTATTTCCAGCTATTGCTTCATGTTGATTGGAGTTTCGCGATGCGACAAAGAACCCCCGGATGTCAGGTTTGATCCGTACCGGTGCACGGCATACCCTGCACGGCACGGGAACAGGGAGGGGAACTCATCATGCATCATACCATTCAGGAAAATGATCGAATTCCGTTTGCCGGGCGCTTTGCAATGACATGCCTGCTGCTCGCACTGCTGGCCGGGTGTGCCCTGCATACACCACAAACCGGATCAGCCTTATCCGGCATCGACGGCATCGCCTGCGTCGGGCAGATCAACACACCGCCTGCGGGACTGGTTGCTGCGGATGACGACGCACTGCTGAAATCAGTTCTCGGGTCCGG
Organism: Zetaproteobacteria bacterium CG06_land_8_20_14_3_00_59_53; assembly: GCA_002779605.1. Lineage (GTDB taxonomy): Bacteria > Pseudomonadota > Zetaproteobacteria > Mariprofundales > Mariprofundaceae > UBA1543. The sequence goes on from PEWE01000033.1 coordinate 112,605, forward strand.
CGGCAAGGGCATGCTGTGTGCCGGCAGGGTGTATCAGGCTACGGCACCTGTAACCGTCTATCGGGTATGGGACAGCTCGAAGAGTAACTCCCTGTACGGCGGCTGGTGGTCGTTCAATCGGCCGCAGGGGCCGCGCGACAGCTATCGCACCGAGAACGACATCTGCGCCGAGTGGAGCGCACTGGACCGCATGAGTTCATGCAGCATCAAGCCCGGGGCGAAGATCGTGGTCGGCCCCGGGCAGAGCGCGACATGCGAACACGGAATCCTCCCCAAGTCGGCAGCCAATCAGGTATTCATCCCGAACGATTCGCGCAGCAATGTGCTGTTTGTGGAGGACTGCAGCCAAGGCGTGATCTGGCCCTAACGACTCGCCTTATCGGCCTTAGCCATGGGCGATGGGCTTGCTGGTGAACAGATAGCCCTTCAGTTCCTTATCGAAGGCAGGGTCCTGCCGGCGGATCCATTCCAGCACCATGGCGGCATGCTCTTTTTCCTCGTCACGGTTGTGCGCCAGAATGGCTTTCAGTTCCGCATCCTTGCAGGCATCGACGCGCTGGTTGTACCAGTCCACCGCTTCCAGCTCCTCCATCAGCGAACTGATGGCGCGATGCATGTCACGGGTCGCATCGCTCAGTTCCCCGATGGGTTCGTGAAATCCTTCATTGGCCATCGCTATCCCCCTTGCGTATCGAGTCTTCTATGATCTGCTTTTTCATCTGCTGTGCGGCCATCTCATAGCCGCCATTGGCACCATCCAGAAAATGCACATGCTGCTGATCGTAATCGGAAACAATGCAGGTAATCAATGCCGAGGATGAGACATGCATCCCGAAGACGATCAGCCCCCGCTCACGGTAGCCCTGCAGCCTGTCGCGCAGGATATCGCTTTTCCCCGGCTCCCCGGAATAAGCATGCGCAAATAGTCGTCGAGCTTCTTGAAATCGCTGTTGGCGATCAGACGACTGCGATACATCCTCCAGTCGCCCCCTAGACGACGCACCCTGCCGCTCATCAACGCGTTACCGAACTGCCTGCGGAGCAACGAACCGAAGCGGTAGAGAGCACGCCACGGCAAAGAGGAAAACGACCGGCGAACCCCTGCTTCGACCGAGAGCAGCCTGGAATCTCCGGCCAGACTCAGGCCTGATTGGCGCAGCGGATGATAACGCGCCTCCGCCCCGTAGATATCCGCGACCATCGAGAGGATTTCGCCGTAGGTTGCTTCATCCTGTGCCGCATCGCCGGAGCACGCCCGCACCAACAGGACAACATCCTCGCCGTGTGGGCTTGGCACCTCGTTCCAGCGGCACTCGAAACCCTCGAAGAGGCTTTCATCCGCGCCATCCATGTCCGCAATCAGGTAGGCATGGGGACTTTGAGCCTGCTTCACCCAATGCTCGGCGCACTCCAGGCCCTCGCCCGAGAACCACCGAACGCATACGGAATCTGAAGCGGCTTGACGGCATTCAGCATGGCGACGATGGATGCAACGCCGACTGCGTTCACCTGCTTGTATCTGCCCTCACGAGTCGCGCCGGTTGAGTCGCACAAATCGGTAATCACCACGCACCAGCCCTCTGGAAGTCGTTGACAGGAGGCGGAATCAGAAAATCTGGAAAACTCTGCACAACCCGGCATCTGCGCGAAAAAACCAGAAGAGTCAGGCATGGCGGAAGGCATATGATTCAATGCCATGAACTGACGTGAACGTCATCGGGAGGTGAAGGTAATATCCACATCCACCAGGCCGTTGGCCTCGACATCGGAAAGTTTGGCACGATCGGTATGTACGCCAAGCCCCGCCATCTGGCCCAGGAAGCGCACCATATCGGCATACGGCGCCTTGCGAAGCTGCACCAGCACGCTCTGTCCGGACAGGCCCGGCTGCGGCTTGATGCGTGTGATGAACTGGCGGACATTGCTACTACGCGCTGCCGTATCCAGCTGACTCAGCAGATCGCCCTGTGCAGCGGTTTTTACCCCGCCCTTGGCCACCTTGTCGGCCAGAATGCCGGCCTCGGCAAGTTGCGCCTCAAGCGCCGGCATCGCAGCGCGCATGGCTGCAGCCTCGTCCCGCATCGGCAACCACAGACCGAACACCAGAATCAGCAATGGCAGAAGAGCGGCGGTACCCAGCAACAGCCGCTGTTCGCGCGTCTGCAACTGCTGGTAACGCGGCATGGCGTGCTTCCTCCATAGTTCGGAGAAGCGGGCGGATAGTTGCCTCAACATGGACTTCATGATGCCCAACGCAGACGGATACGCACCTGCTGATCGCCCAGATCCGTGTCCAGCAGATCAACCTTACGCCCGAGAATCGAGCCCAGCGCATCGCGGATACGATTGGCTGCGGCGATATCCGGAACCGCACCGCTGAGCATCACTTCACCATCGGCATACACAATCGCCTGCGGCTTGAAAGCCTGTTCCTGCCTGCCCAACTGCGTGATCGCTTCCATTTGGCGGATAAACTTCCAGGCATCGGCCGAGGCCCCGCCCCCTGCCGCCTGCCGCAATTGCAGCATCGGATCGATCATTGCGACACCGGGAAGGGCCTGATGGAAGGCGGCTTCAATCGCTGAGCGTGCCGCATCCTGCCGGCTCTGCAGTTGATGCAACTGCCATGAATCATGCCCGATCATCAGCAGCACAAGTACCGCAAGCAGCACCGCCGTGCGACGCCACGGGCCGATACGTTTGCTCCAGTCGGTTTGCACCGCCCATGCCCCATGTCTGAAGTTGAACGGTGCATTCATGCCTGCTGCATGCATGGCCAGCGCATTGGCCGCCTGCCGGCCGGGAAGACCGGAAACCGGCTGCCCCACTTCTGATGCAGGAATCTCTACCTGCCAGTTGATCCGCGAGGCATCGGGAAGCGTATCGAAGACTTGTTTCCAGGCGGTATCCAGCCGCCCTGTCAGAGGCATTGAGGCGGCGTCAAAGCCCATCGCCTTCAGGCTGGCAAGGGCTTCATGGGCAAGGCTCGCCATGCTCCGGCCCGGCCCCAGATTCAGACGACGCATGCCGCACCACACTCCGTCGGCATAGACACCCAGCATCAGCCCATCGGCATCGGCATCAAGTACACCTGCAGGACTGTTGCCTTGCGGCTGATGGACCCTGAGGCGGACAGCGATATCCGGCCCGATATATGGGCAAGGGCTGCTGATGGCAGCCGCTGTCAGTTCATGTTTAAGGCTGCCGGGCAAGGCGAACACCAGACCACGCACCCCGGAATCGACTCGCTCAGCCTGCCAGCACAGCCACCAGTCCTCCTCTTCCGCTCCAGCCTGATCGGCCAGCTCCTGAGCCAGCGTAGCTGCATCGATATAGCGGGGATGTTCAAAGGGCAGGGAAAAAGGTCGTTGCAGCAGCATTTCAGCGGGCAGCAGACAGGCGGTCAGCGGTGCATCCACACTGCCCAGCGCCAATGCTGAAACAGCCGGCCGGGCCGCATCATCCGGCAAGCCATCAACAGCCTCGCCGCCACCGCTATCGGACTTAGCTACACCGGGGGCTTCGAAAACGAACTGGCGCTCACCCTTCTCGTCGTAGATATCAAGTCGCGATCCATCCCATCCGGCGATCAGCGGCATGTCCTGCACCTGCTATTCAGCATCATAATCCGCTTGCCTTACGCCGTGAAAGCACGCGAAAAGACTCCCCCTGTCGGGCCAGGAGCATCTCCTCTGCCCAGCGGGCGCGTTCGAAGCGCGCCTCGACGCGCACCATGAAGGCATCACTTTTCACCGTCAGCCAACCGACTTTGACGCGCGACACCCAGCTGTTCATGCCTGCAGCAGTCAGATCACCGATGGATTTGTAGGGAGCGCTCTGCCGCGCATTGATCATGGCCTCGACTTCCCCTTGCGGAATATTGTCGGCCAAGCTTAACAGCACATCCGCCGGGGCGGTATTGATATTCAGTGCGGTAAGCCCGTACGATGGCCGCACTATCGCCACCTTGCGTAACTCCTCCAGCATCGGGATATCGAAGCCCTGTATCAGCAGCACTTCGTTCAGGCTGTCCAACGGAGCATTCTTGATTTGATAGGGGCGGTTCACATAGGCGCTTTCCTCCGCCCCGCCGCTGCCGAACGGCTCCTTGTCGGCATCCATCCAGTCAACCAGCGCATCCACCAGACGGGGATCGATCTCCAGCCGCGTGAACAGACGTTTAAACACCGGCACCACATCGGCCTGCGCGTTTCCGGCCGAGTCCAGCAGGTCGTTCAGATTGAGAAAGCGGTTGGCATCCTCGATCCGACCGGCAATCACACCGTCATCAACAGGAAACGGCGGGGCTTCGATCGCCCAGTCCTCATCCAGTCCGTCATAGGCATGATCGTCGGCCGACAGGGTGCGCAGGGCCAGCGCCTCGCCGGACTCCACCCCCAGCCAGGTTTTCGCCGCCAGTTGCATATTCTCGGCCCGACGCAGTGACACCCAGTCTTCATCCGCGCTCTGCACCGCCCATACAGCCACCAGAGCGACCAGCGCCAGCACCATGACCAGCGCGATGCCGCGTTCGGATTGTGTTGTATGCGCCATAGCGTATTTCATGGAGTGGTCGGCGCACCAGCCGTACCAGCTACACCAGCTGTGGGAAGACCGATGGATGTGCCGATCGGTATGGGCAGGATCAACTCGCGCTGTACACCCTCAGTGGCACGCCAGCGCACCCGCAGCGCTGCCGGCAGCACATCACCGTTGGATTTTTTATCCCAGGTGTCCAGCCAGTTCCCATCACCGGCAAAAGCCTGCACCTCAAAGGATGCAGCCTTCTGCATATTCCAGCTGAGCGGTTGCTCATCGCGCATCCATGCCATGGCCGACTGACGCACGATCTCCCCGCTTGTCTCATCGATGGCGTAGTGCACGCGAAGCGGTGCAACCGAATCGCCGTCGGCCACCAGCAGGGTCAACGTATCGAAGGCATCGGCACCGCGCTGATCATGGGTGATCTCGAGTGATATCAGGGATTTATCCGGCGACTGCATCAGATAGGCCGTATCCATGCGCAAGCGGCGGTCGATCTGATAGGAGGATTCGAGCATATCGCGCTGCGCCTGCAGCATGCGGAAGCCCTCCCCTGCGGGAACCAGCGCCGTGTAACAAACCGTGGCGATGAGTGCGAACACGGCGAGCGCCACCAGCATCTCCAGCAGCGTAAAACCTCTGGCCATGCCCGGATTCAAGGCAGGCTCCGATACAGAAACAGGCTGACGGTACTGCCGTCGGGAGCGGTCACCAGCATGTCCTGACGCACAAACTTTGCATCCAGCGTGGCCTGCTGCGAACTTTTCCAGCGGAAGATTCCACTGGCAGCTTCAACCTCGCCACTCACATCGGCTGCCTGTTTACCCTCCAACGCGATGCGTTCCAGTTCGTTGACCGCCACCCCGACCGCCTGTGCATGCAGGGAAAGATCATGCTGGATATCAGCGGATGAACCCACCCTGCCCATCAGCACGACCAGCGCCGTGGCTGCGATAGCCAGCGCGACCATCACCTCCAGCAGTGTGAAACCGTGCTGTGTTCTTGCCGATAAACTCACGGCTTGTTGTCCAGCATGCGGATACCGCCCGGCCCGGGCCGCAATTCGATCCGCACATCTGCGGAAGCGGCATGCAGGGTCATATCTGCGAGGGTGAGCATACCGTCGGGCATCAGCATGATACTGCCGAGCGGGCTGTTTTCTATTGCCTTGCCATCCGCACCCTGAGGCGAACCTTCGGCAGGTGTCGGAAGTGCGGAAACACCGCCGTAAAACTGCACGCCGTCGGCGAGTTTCACCTCGCTGATACTTACACCCCCAGGCAGGGTCTGCGACGCGAACGGCGCCTCGCTCAGCGGCTGCCATTGGCCGCCATCGGCGGCCAGCTCGAAAGCATAGTGGTCGCTCCATGCATTCAGGCGCAGCGCGGTTCCGCGCAGTTGAGCCTCTTCACCGGCCAGATGCAGCAGGCGAACCAAGCGCCGGGAGGAATCGTCCAGCGCAGCATTGGACGGCTGGAACAGATTGGGGAGCACGTAGGACGCAACCACGGCCATGACGACCAGAACAAGCATCAGCTCCAGCAGGGTGAAGCCCCGCGCCTGCGGGGATGTCATGGTGTCTCGCTGACCGCAGCCGGCTGCTTACCAGTTACCGATATCGGCATCGAAACCGGAGCCGCCGCTTCGCCCGTCGCCGCCGTAGGAAAGCAGATCGAAATCGCCGTGCACCCCCGGAGAGAGATAAACAAAATCGTTGCCCCAGGCATCCTTGGGCAGGCTGTCCATGTAACGCCGGCCATCCTTGCCGGGCGTGACCAGTACATTCAGGCTTTCACTGGAGCCCGGGTAGTGACCGTTATGCAGGCGATACAGCTTCAGTGCCTGCGAGATGCCGCTCATCTGCGAACGGGTGGCTTCCACCTTGGCCTCGTCGGCACGGTCGATGAAACGCGGCGCCACGATGGCCGCAAGCACCCCGATGATGACCAGCACCACCATCAGCTCAAGCAGAGTGAATCCCTGTTGTTTATGCTGTTGTTTCATTGTCCCTGCTCCTGTTCATCTGGATTTGATGCATTGGCCGAATCAAGCCAGAAATCATTGCGCGCAAGCGGATCATAAAGTCGTTTGCCGTCCGCCGCCAGCAACCACGGGCCGTTGTGCACATCGTCCGCTTCGTGGATCAGGCGATCCAGTATCAGCCACGAACCGACCAGCAGACCGTGTGCCTGCAACGCCTGCCTGGCATACAGCGAACATACCGGGAATGAGGGGCAGGAACGTCCATCCAACGGACCGGCCAACTGTTGATACGCGTAAAGCGGCGCCTCAGCCACCGGCACAGCCCTGCCCTGCACAGGCAACAGCGAGGCGAATCCAAAGCTGAGCACGGCAAGCAATGCATAGCCCGAAAGCACGCTTTTCACCACGGCCTGCCGGGAAGACCCGATGCCTGCCATAGCCCCTGCCACCACAGCACATAGGCCTCGAAGCTGCCGCGCTCGGCCAGCGAGACGGCTGAAAACACACTGCCCGACCACAGCCACAGCGTGGTCAGCACAAAGAATACCGTCACCGGCCCCATACCGCGCCGCCATGCCCACAGGCTCAATAGCAGCATCGGCCAGACAAGCAGTGCCGCCGTGCCCGCATCGTGCCAGCGATGCAACCATGCATGACCGGCCCCGGGGAACAGCGCGGCAAGCAGGCCGGTGGTACGACTGTCGGCAGATGAAGGTGCGGTATGCGCCTGCGCATAGGCATTGACCAGCGCAGCATTGAGCCCATCGGCTGCGGGCGGCTCGACAGCCTGTCGGGTGCGCATGGAAATCAGGGCAGCCGCCAATCGCATGCGCTCTGCCCAGACGTCCGGCGCGACTTCATGAGCACCTGCCAGCATCGCGACGGCCTCGGCATCCCTGCCCTGCGTCGCCAGATCGATGGCCCGGTGGTAGGCATCAGAGGCATCCGCCTGCGCAGGTGTGGCCTGACCGGCAAGCAGTACGACCAACAGGGCGAAAACCACATAAATGCTTCGCATCAACGATGCACCAGTTCGTTCATTTCCATGATGGGCAGCAGGATGGCCATGGCCAGCGTGCCGACCATCACCGCCATCAGCATCACCAGTACAGGCTCCAGCATCGTCACCAGCCGCTTCAGATTGCGCGAGGTATCCGCATCGAAGTTGTCGGCCACGCGCAGCAGCATGGCATCGAGCTGGCCGCTCTGTTCACCGACCGAGATCAAGCGGACAGCCAGCGGCGGGATATAACCCGACAGGCGCAACCGTTCGGCCAGACTTTCGCCCTCGCGCATCGATTCGCGCGCCGCCACCGCCGCCTCGCGTACCGGTTCCAGCAGCAGCGACTGGCTGGCGATATGCAGCGCGGAGAGCACCGGCACACCGCCACCGAGCAGCATGCCGAGGGTGCGCGCATAGCGTGCGGTCTCCATCTTGCGCAGCAGACCGCCGATGGCGGGCAGACCCAGCAGCAGCAGGTCACGCCGATAGCGGATATGCGGCATGCGCATGGCAAAACGATACGCGGCCCCAAGCAGCAGCACACCGCCGAGCAACCAGATGCCATGCTCTCTGAGCAGGTTGGAAACATAGATGATGGCCGTGGTCAGAGCAGGAAGATTTCCACCGGCACGGTCGAACACACCGGCGATCTGCGGCACCACGACGGTAAGCAGAAAAACCATCACCAGCAGGCCGAAACCACTGACGATCAGCGGGTAGAGCACAGCGGAAAGTACTTCCTGACGCAACTCGCGTGCATGCTCCAGCACCTGCGCGAGCCTGCTGCTCACCGCATCCAGCTGGCCGGTTTCCTCACCTGCTGCGACCATATTGCAGACCACCTCATCAAAACCCAGATGCCGCATGGCTCCGGCCAGCGCATTGCCTTCCAGCACCTGTTGCCGGAGCGCTGTCACGAGTTGCCGGCCGCGCTTTGTTTCCATGCTGTCGGCGATCGAATCCAGCGCCTCGACCATCGGCATACCGGCGGCAAGCAAGGTGGCGAGCTGTTGCATAAAGGTAATGGTCTGGGCTTCATCGAGCTTGCGCAGGCTGCCCTCGCCCCCTGCCGTATGACCGCGCCGCGCCGCCTCGACGCGTCGGGCGGTGAGTCCGCTGCTCTTTAACTGGCTGCGTACAGCACGTTCGGAATCGGCATCCATTTCGCCTTTCAGGGTGCGGCCGCGCCGATCCACGGCCTCATAGGTGAACAGGCTCATTCCTGAACGACGACCGCATCCTCACGCGTCACGCGCAGTACCTCGTCCACGCTGGTGCGACCGCTCGCCACATGGCGCGCGCCATCATAGGCCAGCGATTTCATACCCTCTTTGTGCGCCAGTCTGCGCATATCGAGCAGGCCCTTGCCGTCGTGGATCGCATCGCGCATCGCATCGGTCACACGTGCCATTTCGAAGATACCGAGCCGGCCGGCATAACCGGTCTGGATGCAGGCATCGCAACCCACCGCTTCATACAACTCGCCGACCTTACCGAACGCATCGGGTGGCACACGCAGCGCCTGCCAGTCGGCATCACTGGCGGCACGCGGCCGTTTACAATGCGGGCAGAGCTCGCGCACCAGTCGTTGCGCCTGCACCATCAGCAGACTGGAGGCGATCAGATAGGGCTCCACCCCCATATCTTTCAGGCGCATGATGGAGGAAAGCGCATCGTTGGTGTGCAGCGTGGAGAGCACCAGATGGCCGGTCAAACTGGCCTGGATGGCGATCTCCGCCGTCTCCAGATCGCGGATCTCGCCGATCATCACGATGTCCGGATCCTGACGCAGGATCGAGCGCAGACCGGCGGCGAAGGTTACGCCGATCTTGCTCTGCACCTGCATCTGCCCGACATGATCGAGCTGATATTCGATCGGGTCCTCGATGGTCAATACGTTCCTGTTTCTCCGATCCACGGTCATCAACGCACTGTACAGCGTGGTGCTCTTGCCGGAGCCGGTGGGACCTGTGACCAGCACGATACCATGCGGAGCTGACACCACGTCCTTCATGGTGGCCAGATGCGTGTCGTTCATGCCCAGCTCGGTGAGGCTGAGTACGCCCCTTCCGCGGTCGAGCAGACGCAGCACGACGCGTTCGCCGTAAGCAGTGGGAAGCACCGAGGCTCGCACATCCACCTCGCGGCCGGCGATGCGCACGCGGAAACGCCCGTCCTGCGGATGCCGCTTCTCGGCGATATCCATGCCGGCCAGCACCTTGATGCGGCTGGTCATCGCCGCCTGCACGCCCTTCGGCGGCGTGACCACGGTATGCAGCACACCGTCCACGCGGAAACGCACCAGCACATTGGATTCGAAAGGCTCGATATGGATATCACTGGCTCGCTCTTTCAGGGCCTGCGAAATCAGCGTATTCACCAGACGGATGACAGGCGCTTCGTCCTCGGATTCGAGCAGGTCCTTGACCTCCTCGATCTCGCGAGACAACTCCCCTTCACTTCCCAGATCCTCCAGCATCTCCTCGGCTGAGGCGGAAGCCATATCGAATACACGGTTCAGCTCAAGCAGTATCTGGTTGCGCGGGGCGCGCACCGGAGTGACCTCGCCACCCAGTTCGCGGCGCATATCGTCGAGCAGCATCCACGGCCATTCGCCATCATCCGGCACCGCCACGGGATTGGGCATCTCATCGCTGGCTGCCAGCGGCAGCACCGGTCCGAGGCGCAGCACGGGAAGAGAGAAACGCAGTACCCGCTTGCTGTCCACACGCTCCGGAGGAATACGCACCAGATGGCTCCACACCGGCTCGTGACCGGCAGGCTGGCCCGATTCGTTCTCGGGCAGGACGGGCGAAGCCTGCTCAACCATCAGGGCTGAACTGGCAGGGTCTGGTATGCCGGATCGGCCTGCTCAGGGACCGATGCTGCCGGATCAGCAGGCGGCACCGCAGCGTCCGGCTTGAGGGTGGGGTTCATCTTGTCCGGCATCGGGGTTTCCTTCTGCGGGAAGAGGATCGTACCCTCGTACTTCTGACTGTCATACACATCCTGTACGTCGCGGTATTTTTCCTCGGTGATGCCCTGTAGATCGCGCTTGCTGCGAATGATGTGCGGCTTGAGGAAGACCATCAGATTGGTCTTGGTACGCGAATTCTCGGTAAATTTGAACGGCTCGCTAATCAACGGAATCGAGCCGATACACGGCACTCGCTGCACACCCTTGGTGTTGTCGTCACGCATCAGACCGCCTAGCACGATGATGTTGCCGTCAGCTGCCAGCACGGTGGTCTTGATAGAACGTTTGTTGGTGATGATGTCGCTGGCATTCACGTTGGCCTGCGTGGGCGCCACGCTGGAAATCTCCTGGAAGATTTTCAGCCGGATGGTATCACCCTCGGAGATCTGCGGCGTGACGCGCAGCGTCAGGCCGACATCCTGGCGCTGCACGGTATTGAACAGATTCGTGGTTGTCGCATTGTTGGCGCTGGTGCCGGTCAGAAAAGGCACGTTCTGGCCGACGATGATCTCGGCCTCTTCATTGTCCATGGTCAGGATATTCGGTGTGGAGAGCACATTGGTGTCGGTCTTGGTTTCCAGCGCGCGCAGGAGAGCACCGAGATTGTAGAAGGTATTGCCACCGACCGCGATCGTGCCCTGCACCACGCCGACCGCGATGCCGTTGCCCGGCGCCAGCGGGTTGGCCGCCACGGTATTGATGTTCACTCCGCCCTGATTGGTAAACGTCGTGCCTCCGATAGCCTGTCTTCCCACGCTATTCGGGTTGCCCAGACCACGGAACTCCATACCGAACTGCTGCGCGCCGCTGGCGGTGATCTCGATGATCAGAGCCTCGACCAGCACCTGCAGGCGGCGGATATCCAGTTTATCGATCAAGTTGCCCAGGCCGGGACGGTCACCGGAATCGGCGGTGATCAGCAGCGCATTGGTCGCGGGATCCGCGACCACCTTCACATCGCCTGAAAACAACGCCCTGCCCGGCGCGCGGCCGCCCGCCGGTGCTGCGGCCGCAGCATCGCCGGTCTGACCCGAGATCAGGCTGTTGATCACCTTGGCGACATCCTCCGCATCGGCATTCTTCAGGTAGCGAACATACAGGCGGTCGTTGTCTGTCGGCGGCGAGATGTCGAGCTTCTCGACCATGCGGATGACTTCGCTGAGCAGTTGCGGCGCCGCCACCACGATCAACATATTGCCCGGCTGATAGGCCATCGCCTTCACCGTGCCCATCGCGCCCTGCGTCGGTCCGCTGTAAAGCTGGGTCAAGGCTGCCGACACCTTGTCGGCCGAAGCATGTTCAAGCATGAAAACCTTCACTCCCATGGCTTCGTTGCGATCCAGCAGGCGGACCACTTCGCGGATGCGCTGGATATTGGCCCCGGAGTCGGTCATCAGCAGCATATTGCCGTTCGGATATACAGAAAGATTGCTGTTCGGCGGCACCAGTGGACGCAGGATGGCCATCAACTGCGAGGCATCGGCGTATTTCAGCCGGATCACCTCGGTCACCATGCCGTCTCCGCCCTTCTCACCGTCTGCTGCTCTGGAAGTCACCGGCAGCGGCTTCTGCACACCCTCGGCACGTGGCACGATCTTCACCACACTGCCGCTTTCTACAGCGGCAAAACCGTTCACCTCGAGCACCGAAAGAAACACAGCATAGGCCTCGCTCTCGGAAACAGGACTCGGGGAGATGATTGTCACCTTGCCCTTCACACGGTTATCAATCAGGAAGTTGCGGCCGGAGAATCCGGCGACGAACTCGATGAAAGCGCGGATATCCGCATCCTTGAAGTTCAGGGTCACATCACGCGCCATCGCTGCGGGAACAGATACGGCAAGCAGCACCATCGCAGCAACCATTCCAAGTATAAAACGCTTCAAACCAGACCCCTCATGTATCCTGCGCTGCCGCATCTGCATACTCAGCGGATGTCGAAATGTAACCGTTGCACGGCACCGGCGCGAGTGATTTCAAGATCGAGGCTATTGGCTGTCTGCAAGGCCTGAAACAGGGCGATACCCTTTTCCGGACTGGCGACTTCCTCCCCGTTCACCCTGCGGATCACATCACCATTCTGCAGTCCGGCCTGCTCGTACAACGAACCCGGAACGATGTCCTGAATGAGAAAACCGTCCGGGTTGCCGTTGGTCTGGTGCGGCACGGCCAGTGCACCGGTCAGCAGGCCGGGCAGGTCCTGCATCTGCGACTGGATGGCATCACGCGTGAAAACCTGGGATGCAACAGGCATAGCGGGCATAGTAGATGCAGCCGGTCCGGGTGCCGTGGCAGGAAACATGGCCCCGCTATCGCCAAGCGAACCCTTGGCCATCAGCACCTTTTCCCTGCGCCCCCGGTTATCCACGACGATGGCATCAGCTTCGACCTCGATCAGCGAGACACCCGGTTGGATATCCGTACCGATCTGCACCACCTTCTCATCGCCCGCACCCAGTTGCATCACGGCAAAGGAACGATCGCCGGCCACCACCGTGCCAAGCAACCGGATGTTCAGTCGCGTCGGCGCAGCAGCCACAGGGGCTGTTGTCTGCACAGCGGCAGGCGGAGCGACCACCTGTTTGCCGAAGAGCGGGAAGGCGGAAATAGCGGCCGCATCGGGAAACTGCTGGGCAGCATCCGCAGCACTGGTGCCCTGAACAGCATATCCGGCTGTTCCGCCAGTCAGCCAACCGGCCACCAGCCATGCCGCCAGCAGAACAAGAATCACCTCGACCGCACGCGGCAACCAGGCAGCGAATGAACGTGATGCGGGTGCAATACTCGACATAGCAACGCAGCTTATCGGGCATTGCCAGCGAATGCATCCCTGCCGATCATCTGATGCATTATAAGACAAAGCCCCGGCATCGCCGGGGCTTTGTCTGTGAACTCATCCCTTAAGTGGGCTCAACGGATGCTTGGTTGCTGCTGGGAAAGCACAATCGCCCGCTTTTGCGCAGTGGTAAAAGCGGTCGTGCCGTCTGTTGTGCCTCCAACAGAGGCTATGATATTTGCAACATTGGTCTTGAATGCGATCTTTGCTGCATTGCGCTGTGCTGCCGTTTCAGTTCCCGTATAAACACCGAAACGGGTGAACTCGGCAATTTGCAGATCTTCCTGTATGCCCTGCAATGCGGCAAACGATGTAGGAACGCCGGGGAAGGTGGATCGGGCTGCTGTCCATACGCCACCGCCTCCCTGACAGGAGTTTTTATCAAAGAACGGGCCACCGGCTCCACCGGCACAAGAACCCATCCAGATCAGATTAGCAGGAATGGGAATAGAGGATCGCGAATAACTAAGCGAACCACCCGCGGCCAGAGCACTGGCAACAAAATTCGTCGCACCCGTCTGAGGAATCGGCCAGTTCACCTGATTGCCATTAAAATCCCAATAGCTTCCGACTCCGCTGGCCGCCAATTGCCCCTGAGTCACAACATTACCGAGTCCCGTTGCGATATTGGTCTGCATCTGGGTGATTTCGGGGTTGGTTGAAGCGATACTGGTCTGGAAGGTGCCGAAGGCCGCCTGGTAGGCATTATCAATGGCTGTCCGGATGGCAGGTGTCATCGGCCAGTTCACCGGATCATCAAAATACTTGGCGTAGGTGGTATCGATCGCCGCCATTGCCGTACCGAGAGCCGCGACAGCTGTGTTGAAGCGGGTCACAGCCGTACCGCTGACACCAAGCGTGTTCAGCATTGACGCGTATCTGGCCTGCACCTTCTGCACGCCGATCCGGGTGCTGAAACTGTTCACCGACTGCATCATACTATTGCGCACCGAGGCGCTCATCGCCGCCATCGCTGCCGCACCTGCTCCGGTATTCACTTTATCGCCCGCCGTATCAAACGCAGCCAGGAAAACATCCAGATCGATACCTGCTGCTTCGGCCGCATCAATCACAATATCACCCAACAGACCGGCAGCCTTGGCCATGTCGGCCTGAGCCTGAGCCGGGGTGTCCACGGCGCTCTTGAACAAGCTGGTGAAATGACTTAGATCCTTCTTGCCGGTATTTGCACATACAAGCTTCTGCTTGAATGTGGTGAGCTGGGCTGCGGTCACACCATTGGCCAGCATATCCGGCTCCATGCCATTGATCACAGCTTCCTGACCAATCGTTCCGATGCTGCTGATATCGGTTGGTGTCAGCACATCGGTACGGGTAAACATCAAGCCGAACAGCACGGCAAGCGGGTCATCCGAACCGATCAATGCCCCCATCGTCACCATCGCCTCCCCCTGCTTGGTGGACACACCGTTGGCACCGAGCCCGTTCGTCGCGTTGGCTGGAGGTGCGGGCGCAAATGAGCGACGCACCACGGTTGCCGTATCTGCTGCCGTGGTCACCTTGATCGACAGGAAATTCGATGTCGGGCAGGTCGGCACATTACTGAAGGTAAAGGCGATCTTGCCGTTGGCATCCGAGATCACCGTTGTACTGCTGACGGCGGAAACGGTGCCGTTACTGAGAAATTTCTCCAGGGTCACAATAAAGCTGGTGTTTGCTGCCAAAGGCGCTGTCGCGGCATATGCGGAGCCTGCAAACGATGCAATGGATAACGCACCTGCAAGCAGCATAAAACGAATATCAAAATACTTGTTCATGATTCCTCCTCTGAATCCGTTATGCGCGGTTATCAGGCACCGCTGCCAGACACACCTGCTCCAGTTGTCGTGCCGCCACCCGAGTTACTGCCGCAAGCTGCAAGCCCGACCGCAGCAACAAACAAGGCAATGACAATCACCACATGATGTGCATGTGTTCGCATATATCTCATGGTATCTCTCCTGTTGGGGATTTTGGTCTGAAGTTCCTCTTCCCGACCAGTACAGGCTAAACAAAAAACATGGCGGAAATCAAGACGGAATACTTCCCGCTCTGCCTCTGCCGTCGGGGAACACAAAAAAAGAGGCGCCCCAGGGGCGCCTCTTTCTGCATCATCTACAGGTAGCTACTGCGTGATGAAGGCCTCGCCGACCTCGCTGACGGTACCGGTCGCACTGGCGCTGACCGCGTAGAGCGCCTTGGTGCCGCCGATCGGCCAGACGATGTCCACATAGTCGCCGCCGGTCATGGCACCGTTGATATGATAGACGCCGGGCTTGGTAGCCGGCACAGCATCAATCGACAGGGTCGAGGTGGAAGCCGTGCCGCCTGCCGGGGTGGCGACCAGCGTGGCCGAACCTGCGGTCGTGGCGGTGGGAGCCGTCGTGATGGTCAGCGTACCGGTGTTATAGGCGGTCGAGAATCCCGCGTAGCTGCTGGCATAGATGGTGCGAGCCAGGAAATTCAGCGTGCCGGTAAAGCTAGGCGTCGCCGTACTGGCCTGATCATGCACGAAGCCGATGAAATTGGACGGGTAGTCCCGCATATTGCCGGGCAGACCTCCGGGAGGTGTACCACCCATGATTTCCTCACCCTGTATCGCACCGGACTCGTAGAATTCCACGACGCGCAGGTGATCGTCCGTCGCACTGGTCAGGATGTTTTCCGCGAAATTATCGTTCGCATCCTTCTTCATCACGAACATGCTTCCCTGGAACACCATCAATTCAGGCGAACCGGTCGAGGTATCCCAGAAACCGTTGCCGATCGTTCCGTTTGTCAGAGCCGCAGGAAGGGTCATCGGACCGGCTATCTGCGGGGTCAGCCCCTGAGCCAACGCAGCAGTCCGGCTCAGGCCCGGCATGCCGGGATGGATATTCGCGATGGTGATGTCCTCCACTGCGGAAAGCGCGAAGGGATTCGGTGCCACGCTGTCCACCTTGGACATGTACGATTCACCCACCTGGGTGATCTTGCCCGCCGAAGGACCGAGTCGGGGAACGATGAAATAGATGCCCCGGCGCAGACCGACTGCTGTGGCGACATACAAATCATAGGTGGCGCCATCTGTGAAGGTGAAAACCAACAGGTTCGTCGGAATGGTCGAGGAAATGACGTAGGTTCCCGTTCCGAATGTCAGGGTTGAAACAGCCCCGCTGTCCAGGCTGCCTGCATCCGTCCGCAGAGTCATGCTGCCCATGGTGACCGACCCCGTGCCCACATTGACGGCAGTCACTGCTGCCCGGCCCCAGTTCACACGCGGAACACCGGTGGTAAATATATCGCGCGCCACGATATTCATCAGGCCTGAAGTCACCCCCGGTGAATAGAAGCTGGACACAAAGGTGGCCAGACCTGCCGCGTTGATGCCCGTGGTCGGAATCAGTGTGCCGACAAAAAGACCTTTGGTCATTGTCGGACCGGCCACGACAAGGTCGGTGTAATTACCCGACATACTGCCGTTCAGACCAAGGTTGCCTACCACCCGGGTAATCGTGGTGGGAGCAGTGGTGCTGTCGACAATATTCATCACGACACTGGAACCGACAACCTTGCCGGTAATGAAATTGCCGCCGGTCGTACCTGTAATGTCACCGTTTGCCGCGACGGCGATGGCCCCGTCAACGAAGTTCCCGTTTGCCGGATTGACCAGGGCTGCGGTATTGGCAAGCGCCGTTGCGCCGGTCACATCGGATTCGGAAACCGTGATGGCGAATATCTTGTAATTCCCGGCCGTGACCGTGCCGCCTGTGGTGCCTGCGGTCAGCTTCTTGAACGCGGCGGTTTTCAGACCCGCGTTGGCGGTGAGCGACGGATCTTCATACAGGCCGTTGGTCCCCGTGTTGCCCGCCAGTCCGAAGGCTGTCTGCGCATTGGTCTGCGCTGCCGCCAGCGTATCTCCCCTTCCCACACGCTCGAACACATCCTTGGTCAGCGGGGTGACATTGAACGAGGTCAGTGCGTTCGCACCCGTCGTGTTACCGACAAACATCATGGTGGGCGCAGGCATACCCGTATCAAGGTCGGTACCGCCCGTGGCCTTGATGTAGATAGGGTCAGGTGCCGTGGCCACCGTCAAAGTAATCGTAAATGCACCGGCGGTATCGGTTGAGCCAGTGCCGACCTGCGTAGTCATCGCCAGATCGCTGTACAGAGTCAGGGTTGCGCCACTTACGCGACCGTCAACCACGGTACCGCTCAATGAGGCATTCGGTGTTGTAGTGGCCGTTCCGCCGCCGCAGGCCGCGAGCCCTGCCAGCGACACAAAAAGCACGACAAGAAGCATCGCATGACGAGCATGCTGTCGAATGTATTTCATCTTGTTCTCCCTGAAAAAAAGAATCGCGGGTACCCCGCCCGCGTGCTCATATTGATAGACCATAACCAGAAAAAAAGCAAGGCTTAATTGATTTGTGGGAAAACAAAACCTTGCCTGCCGACATGCCCGCGATACGGTGCGTTACCCGAAGGAAACAAGGAGTCGGTAAGCCCATGGCATTCCAGATCAAGAAAACACATCTCCAGCTTGCAGCCCTGTTCCTGCTCGCGCTGCCGGTGTTTGTCTGGATACAATGGCAACCGCAGACATGGCTGAACGGACAGCTCGCAACGCAGGGTATGCAAGGCACGCTACACTATGCATCGGTGAGTAAATCCTTCCCCGGCTTGCAACTTGAAGGGGTAAATATCAGCGCTCCGGGAATGAACCCATTGGCACTGCAAAGCCTGCTGCTTCGCCCTGCCTTTTCCACACTTCTGAGCGGCTCCCCCGGCCTTTTTACCAAAGCGGATAGCGAAGGTATCAGTGCCGAATCCGTGATAGCCATGCGAGACAAACAGCTTGAGCTTGGCGACGTGCATCTGCATGCCGATGCGGCATCCCTGTCGCACTTCGATTCCCGACTGCTGCTGCTCGGCTTGTCGGGTTCGCTGGACTTGCAGGGACGTATGCTGCTGCAAATGGAAACCGCTCTACCTCTGGATGGCAATATCGATCTGAACTGGGATAAGCCCTCCTCGCTTCTGCTTCCACCGGGCATGGAAAAAATGCAGCTGACAGTGAATGCGGCCGATGCTGAAGGTGCGAAGATATGGAATTGGAAGATTGAGAGTACACCGGACATCGTCACTGGCGAAGGCAAGATCGTGGCCGGTGGCGCTGATATCCGTCAATGGTTGCTGCGCGGCAAATTACGTACCATGAAAGGCGGTGCAGAGATGGTGCTTTCAGGCACACTCGGCGCTCCGCATTTGCAATAAGAGAATTGCATCTGAGCCGATGATCTGGCATTTACTTTCCCGGCAACTGGCCCCGCTCACCCTGGCTGGCGCCATCGCCGCTTATCTGCATCCGCCTCTGTTCCTGTTTCTGAAGGATTACTTTCTCTGGCTGTTCGCCGCCACCATGTTCGCTCTGGGAGTGGTACTTCAACCCGAAGAAGCACGCGACGCCATGAAGCATCCGGCCCGCATCGGACTCGGTGTGCTCACCCAGTTTTCCGTGATGCCTCTGCTCGGCTTTGCGGCAGCCAGCCTTGCTGTGTCTCAGGGGGTATCCCCGATGCTGGCGCTCGGCTTTATTATCGTCGGTTGCGCGCCCGGGGCGATGGCCAGCAACGTGATCACCTATCTGGCCGGTGGTGCCGTGGCATTTTCCATTGCCATGACCATGTTGGCCACCGTGCTTTCCCCGCTGCTCACCCCGCTGCTGGTGGAGATACTCGGCAAGGCCTATATGGATATCCCCTTCTGGCCGATGATGCAGACCATCCTGCTTACCGTGGCTCTGCCGCTGGGGCTCGGCATCGTGTTGCGCCGTCATCTCGGGGATTTCAAGGCAAGCGCTGAGCAAATGGCACCGGGAATCGCCGCACTGGCCATCATCCTGATCTGCAGTTACGCCGTAGCCGCCAATCAGGGACGCATCGCCGATACCCCGATGCTGGTGGTCGGGTTGGTGATCCTGCTCAATGCGCTGGGCTATCTGCTGGGCTGGCTGGCTGGACACCTGTTCCGTTTCGATCTTTCGCACCGCATCACGCTGAGCATCGAGATCGGCATGCAGAATGCGGGGCTGGGAGTGGCTCTGGCCCTAAAACATTTCCAGCCTGAGACCGCCCTGCCGGGGGCGCTTTTCGCAGTGTGGTGCATCATCACCGCCGCCGGCATGACCCGCCTGCTCAACAGCCGGCGGGCAGTGGCCTAGCGCTGTTCGATGGGGGTATAGGACTGTCCGTGTTTGCCTCGATATATCTGGCTGGGGCGGTAGATGCGATTGTTGCTGAGCTGCTCCTTCCAGTGAGCCAGCCAGCCGGCCACGCGTGACACGGCGAACACCGGGGTGAACAGATCGGTCGGAATGCCCAGTTTGCGGTACACGATGCCGGAATAGAAATCGACATTCGAACACACACCCTTGGCCCCCAGCGTACTCTTGGACAGCTCCTCAACCTGACGGGCGATCTCATAAGTCGGATCCGAACCGATCTTCTCGGTGAGCTGCACATACAGCTTCTGTAGCAGCGTGGCGCGAGGATCTTTGGTTTTATACACGCGATGCCCGAGACCGGCGATCTTCTCTTTCTTCGCCAGCTTGGCATTCAGATAAGGCTCGACCCTTTCCACCGTACCGATCTCATCCAGCATATACAGCACATCCTCGTTGGCTCCTCCATGCAACGGGCCGGACAGCGTGCCGATGGCAGCACTGATCGAGGAATACGGATCGGCCTCGGTGGAAGCCGTGACCAGCGCAGAGAATGTGCTTGCATTCATGGTATGTTCGGCATGCACGATCAGGGCTACGTCCATGATGCGCTCGGTCAGGGCAAAGGGCTCCTCGCCGGTCAGCATGTAGAAGAAGTTCGCGGCGTGACTGAGATCGTCGCGCGGTGAGATCGGATCGTCGCCGTGCCGCATGCGGGCATGCGCAGCCACCAGCGTCGGCATCTTGGCGATCAGGTTGATGCACACCTGATTGATGGTGTCTTCATCCAGCCCCCCGGATGTGTTTCTCGGATACGGGTAGAACATGCCGAGCGCAGCCACCGTGGCCTGCAGCGAATCCATCGGATGCGCCGATTCGGGAAAGCATTTCATCATATCCCTGATGCGGAACTTGATGCGGCGGTGATGCCTGAGCTCCTCATCGAAGGCTTTCAACTCATCGGCTGTCGGCAGCCGGCCGTACAGCAGCAGATAGGCGGTTTCCTCAAAGCTGCTCTTCTCTGCCAGCTCCTCGATGTCGATGCCGCGATATTCCAGATGACCCACCTTGCCATCCACGAAGGAAACACTTGATTCCGCCACCGGAATACCGGCCAGCCCGGGGGCATAGCAGGGAATATTTTCGGTTTTGCCTGTGGTGTTTTCTGTCATCGATGCTCTCCGTAAATCTGCTTCATGCTCACCGGCTCGGGAACGAGTTGTGCAGGGTAACAAATCAGGCTGCGATGAACAGGCCGGTTTTGCTCTCTATTCAGCCGCCTCGCCCCAGCGGATGCGCTCCGTTCACCGCTTCATGCAGCCGGACACGCGAGATATGCGTATATATCTCGGTCGTACTGATATTGGCATGCCCGAGCAGCATCTGTACTGCGCGCAGATCGGCGCCGTGATTCAGCAGATGCGTGGCAAAGGCATGACGCAGGGTATGCGGCGAAGGCAGGCGCGACAGGCCTGCCTGCAACGCATGGATACGCAGTCGCTGCCAGAAGTTCTGCCTTGTCATGGCATGCCCTCCCCGCCCGGGGAAGAGAAACGGGCTGGCCGACATGGATGCCTGCGTGCGGCGCACTAGCTGCCACCGGCTCAGCCATTCACCGGCCTCCTCACCGAATGGCACCAGACGCTCCTTGTCCCCCTTGCCGATCACCCGCAGCAACATGGCCTTGTTGTCCAGCTGCGACAGTCGCAGACCGACCAGTTCGCTGACCCGAAGGCCGGAGGCATAAAGGATCTCCAGCATGGCACGGTCGCGCAGACCGGGAAGTGTTGTGATGTCGGGAGCGGCAAGCAGGGCCTCGACCTCCGCCTCACTGAGCATCTTGGGCAAGGGCCTGCGCCGGCGCTGTGCCGGCAGGCGTTTGCACGGATTATCCTGCCGCATGTCTTCAACCAGCAGAAAGGAAAACCATGTGTTCAGGGAACTGCGCTTGCGGCGCAATGAAGCATCGGTCAGACCACGGCGTTTCAGTGCCGACAGATAGGCCAGGATAAGCTCTTCACCGGCGGTAAAAAGATTGCTTCCCTGACGTTCGAGAAAGCCACCGGCATCCTGCAGGTCCGCCATATAGGAGGCCACGGTGCGTGGCGACCAGCCACGCAGCATAGCCAGCCGGTGTAACAACCCCTCGGCACGTTGCATCTCCTGCGAGACGGATGAATCGGCTTGTGTCATATCGCGATGGTCAGGCAAAAGTTCTCAGTTGTCGAGTTTAAGGCGGATCGCCTGACTCAGATCCACGACGCTGTACGGTTTGATCAACACATCACTGCCGGCCGGTCTCTGCTGACCCTGCAAGATTTCGGCATGATCGTAACCGGTGGCAAACATCACCCTTGTTTCCGGACGCAACTTCAATATCTGTTCTGCCGTCTGCCAGCCATCGAGTACCGGCATCACCACATCCATCAACACAAGATCGATCTCGTCGGCATGTGCCCGGAACAGCTCTGCCGCCATCAGCCCGTCGTCTGCCGAAAGCACCTTGTATCCCAGCGAGCGCAGTACCTCGCAGCCGACGGTAAGCACACTGGCATCGTCATCGACATAAAGAATGCACTCACCTTTGCCTAACTTGAGTTCTGTATCCGGTACAAACGACCTGGGCTGACGCTGCGCTGAATGCCTCGGCAGAAAGATATGAAACGTGCTGCCTTTGCCCGGCTCGCTTTCAACATCCAGAACGCCGCCATGCATCTGCACCGCACCGTAGACCATGGAAAGCCCCAGACCGCTGCCGCTACCCACCCCGCGCGTGGTGAAGAAAGGCTCGAACATATGACACATGGTTTCTTCATCCATGCCGCAACCGTTATCGCTCACACTGATGCGCACGAATTCGGATGCAGCCGGATTGCCGTGCTCCTGGAGGAATGAATCATCGGCAGCAAACAGGACAGTCCGCACACGGATGGATGGATCCGCTACCCCTTCCAGTGCGGCACAGGCATTGCTCACCAGATTCAACAACACCTGCTGTAACTGACTTGTATCGCCCTCGATGTACAGTCCGGTCACCATGCCTGTTTCAAACGAAAGGTCGATATGTCGCGGGATTTCCATACGCTCACGGGCCATGAGCTCGCTGACCATCGCGAGTACGTCGATCGTCTGCATGCGCACCATATCCTTGCGGGCGAAGGCCAGCAGTTGCCGGATCATACCGGCAGCACGAAAAGACAATTGCTCGACCCTGTCCAGCTTTGCCCCGGACTTCTCCGCATCCCCGGCGAACACCCTCGCCAGATGCACATTACCGGTGATGCCGGCCAGGATGTTGTTGAAATCATGGGCGATACCACCTACCAGCGTACCGATCGCCTCCATCTTCTGTGCCTGCCTGAGCTGCTCCTCCACCTGCCTGCGCCTTACCTCCATCTCGGTGACATCCTGCGACACCCCGAGGATCGCCGGCCTGCCATCCAGCTCGATCAGGGATGCCGCATAACTGGTGTGACGCACGGAACCGTTTTTTTGCAGGATTCTGATCGGATAATTGGCAGGAACATCATCGCCGTGCTGCCGGGAAAGCGCTCGTAGGCGCACCTCATCCCGCTCATCCGGATGCAAAATCTCCCAGAAGTCCATGTTGCACAGCTCTTCAGCGGAGTAGCCGGTCATGGTTTCGGCTGCGGCATTGGCGTAGACGTATCTGGTTCCCTGCAGGATAAACACAGCGGCATTGGCAGATTCCACCAGTGCCCGGTAAGGCGGTTTCAACCATGGTGCCTTGCAGTGCTTATTCGAAGCAGCACACATACTTCCCCCAAAAAACCTCAACGCAAAACCGTCATATTCTCAAACAACGGATGCAACAAGGTGTAATTTAGCGGATTGACCACCTGCTCCTCAGAACAGCCCCCCGATGCGTGAAGCATGCCCCAAGCCGGAAAATGTCACAAGAACCGGGCTTCCCCGCAGCAAAAAGGGCGGCGCAATCGCACCTCCCTTTCATTTCCCCCCGTTCAGCATTCCCCTTCTACCGGATCATACCACTGCATGCACGCCCCGTGCTGGTTGCACGGAAGACGAACGCAAGCGCTGGTTCAGCACAGCCATCCCCAGCAGGGCTACCGCGAACACAACCACCTGCATGCCGCTCGGCTGATCGCTATATCCGATCATCACATGCAGAATCTCTCCCATCACGCCGGATTGCGGCAACCAGGCCGAGCTGTTCCAGAGTGGATCGACAATCGGTGGAAGCACATCGATCATCACCAGATTTTCCACCGCCTGCGATGCCATGCCTGCAGCCACCACGATCAACAACCAACCGATGACAGCGAACAGATGACGCAACGGGATGCGAACCAGACCGCGGTAGATCAGATAAGCGGTGATCACGCCGAGCACAATCCCCATACCGGCACCGGTCAGCACCGAAGCCCCGTCCTGCTGCACGGTCTGCGCTGCCCCGAACAGGAAAAACACGGCCTCACCGCCTTCGCGCAGCACAGCTGCAGCAGCCACCACCGCCAGGGCCATGCGCGGAGCGTCGCCATCGGCAACCTGCTGCCCGACGCGTTTCATCTTTTCCGCCATTTCCCGGCCGTGCTTGCTCATCCACACCACCGTCCAGGCGATCAGCAGCGAAGCAATGCAGAGCACTACAGCATTGAACAGGAATTCACCGTTTCCGTTGACCGAGCTTTCGATCTCCTCCATAAAACCTGCAAACAGCAGTGCCCCAACCACACCCGCGCCCATGCCAGCGGAAATCCATCGGCGGCTTGTCTGCAAACCTTTGGTGGCTGCGAACAACACGCCCAGCACCAGTGCCATTTCAAGCATTTCGCGGAAGACGATAATCAATGCAGAAGTCATATAATCTCTCTTTTACTTTTTTACGCCTGTGCATGCGGCACAGCGTCCGAACAAGACCAGCTGGTGGCCGGTCAACTCAAAACCCTTTTCCTGCGCAGCTGCTTCCTGCAACGCCTCGATCTTATGATGGGAGAATTCCTCGATGCTGCCGCATTCAACACAGACCATATGATCGTGATGCGATTTATCCGCCCGCTCGTAACGCTTGCGGTCGGCCAGCTGCACACTGCTGATCAGTCCGGCCTCATCGAGTGCGGTCAGGCCCCGGTAAACGGTGGCGATACCGACCGGCTGGCCGCGATCAGACAGTTCGCGGTTCACCTCTTCGGCATCCCAGTGACGGTTGCTGGTGTTGATAAGATCCAGAATGGCCTGGCGTTGGGTGGTCAGTCGCTGCATGGGTGGAATGATAACCATTATCATTACCACCTGCAACCCGCATATCGCTCTTTCATTCAACATCACATTCCCTTTGTTCGCAGCGCTGGACACGCTAACCTTCGCACATGCATTCCTATGAACTGATGATCGAAACCGATTTCGCCGCGGCCCACAGCCTGCGCCATTACCCCGGCGACTGCGCCCGACTGCACGGACACAACTGGCGGGTGGAGCTTTATGTAAGTTGCGAAGCGCTGGACGACATCGGTCTTGCTGTGGACTACAAGGTACTCAAGCGCGAACTGAAGGCTGCCCTGGCCGACTGGGATCATTACAATCTGAATGATGTCCCTCCTTTCGACAGCATCAATCCATCGAGTGAAAATGTCGCGCGTGTACTCTATGAACGCATGGCCGCCCGCCTGGATGATGGCCGCCTGCATGTATCCCGCATCGCCATCGGCGAAACCTGTACGGCCAAGGTGATCTACCGTCCCTGAGTTTGAGCGGAGAATCGGCACGATATGAGCAACAACAAGATATATAGAATCCAGTTCATCAATCAGAACAAGGTGTACGAGGTCTATGCGAAAAGCGTCGGCCCGTCCGGCATCATGGGATTCATCGAGATCGGCGAACTGGTGTTCGGTGAAAAGTCGGCACTGCTGGTGGATCCGGGTGAAGAAAGCCTGAAAACCGAATTCGCCGGCGTCAGCCGGAGTTATGTGCCGATGCACTGCGTGATCCGCATCGACGAAGTGCAGCAGCAGGGTCGGGCAAAAATCATGCAGAGCGACGGCGAACAGAAAATCCGCCATTTCCCTGCGCCGCTCATCGTGCCCCCCCAAACCTGAATCATCATCTTAAGCAATGGGCATAGCATTCGACGAATACAGGGAAAATCAATATTTCGGCTTGCAATCGCCCCCTGTTTTCCGTCACACTCACGTCATGCATCAGGGAATGAGAGGTAATCATGGACTATCTTGACGATGACGAGTTTAACCCGCGCCCTGCCCCCGAGCGCCCGAGCCCGATCACCATCGTTGCAATGCTGGCAGGCGCCGGAGCGGCTGTATTGTTGCTGTGGATGAATATGGGCCTTTCCTCAAGGGTGGATAGTCTGGAGCAAAGCATCAACGACCTGACGGCATCGGTCAGCGACCAGAAACAGTCCAAGGATCTGGCCAATAAAGTGGCGGATCTCACCAATCAACTGGACAGCGTCACGCAGGCCCTGGCCAATCATCTGAAGTCGCAGTCCATGAACAACACCGAATCCTCACGCGGTGGCTTGTCGATGAATCATAGCCTCCCGCAAGCTACGATTCCTTCGCGCGTCATCACGCCTAGCCAAACCGCCCCTCGCCTCCCTATTCAACCGATTCCGGGCGCCAATGCCCCCGCTCAGAATTATGACAACTACAACAGCGCGCCTGCGCAGAGTTACGGTTCCTATAACAACGGCTCCCTGCCTGCGCCGATCAGCCGGGTGGATATCGCTCCGGTGCAGCAGCCCATCCAGTCGAGCGGCGGATGGGTGGTGAATATCACCTCGGTCAGCGATCAGGAATCCGCCTATCAGGAAGTGAACCGCCTGCGTTCGATGGGGATCAATGCGGAAAGCGCCCATGCCGTGTCCAACGGTCGCACTTGGTACCGCATCCGCATCCCCGGCTTCAACAGCCATGACGAAGCCGTGCGCGCACGTCCGGGGCTTGAGTCCAGGCTCGGCATTCGCGACACCTGGGTCGGTCAGCGCGATTAGTCGCTCAATCATTCCGGCATTCGTTTGACAATGCGGGACGGTATTCCTACCGTCCCTCTTTTGTTTGAATCACATTAACAATCAGAACAGCAAGAGAGATATCCATGTCCGTTATCCGCCAATCCGAATCCGATTTCGCCGCCGCACGCAAGCTGCTGCCGGGCGGTGTGAATTCGCCGGTGCGCGCCTTCAAGTCCGTCGGCGGCACGCCCCGTTTCTTCGCCAAAGCCAAAGGGGCGTATGTCTGGGATGTGGATGACAACCAGTACATCGACTATGTCGGCTCCTGGGGTCCGATGATCCTCGGCCATGCCCATCCCGATGTGGTCAAGGGCGTGCAGGAAACTGCCGAATCCGGCATGAGCTTCGGTGCTCCCTGCGAACTGGAGATCGAACTGGCGCAGCTGGTGGTGGACATGGTGCCATCCATCGAGGTGGTGCGCTTCGTGAACTCCGGAACCGAGGCCACGATGAGTGCACTGCGTCTGGCACGAGGCTTCACCGGTCGCGACAAATTCATCAAGTTCGACGGCGGATACCATGGCCATGCCGACGGCTTTCTGGTCAAGGCAGGTTCGGGTGCCGCCACCTTCGGCGAACCGGATTCCGCAGGTGTGCCCAATGATTATGCCAAGCTGACCCTGACCGCGCCATTCAACGATATCGAGGCAGTCAGAGCCCTGTTCGCTGCCAACAAGGGTGAGATCGCCTGCATCATCGTCGAGCCGGTCCCCGGAAACACGGGTGTGATGCTGCTGAACGACAACGGATTCCTGCAGCAGCTGCGCGATATCTGCGATGCAGAAGGCGCCCTGCTGATCTTCGACGAGGTGATGTGCGGTTTCCGTGTCGGCCCCGGCGGCGCACAGCAGCGCTTCGGCATCACCCCGGATCTCACCTGTCTGGGTAAGATCATCGGTGGCGGCCTGCCGGTCGGCGCCTATGGCGGTCGCGAAGAGATCATGCGCAGGATTTCACCGGACGGTCCGGTGTATCAGGCGGGCACCCTGTCGGGCAATCCGCTGGCCATGCGTGCAGGCCTTGAGACGCTCTCCCGCCTGCGTGCCCCCGGTTTCTATGAAGAACTCGAAGCCAGGACCACGCGACTGGTCGAAGGCCTGCTGGCCGGTTGCAAGGCCGCGGGCGTGCCGGCAGTCGCCAATCAGGTGGGCGCGATGTTCACGGTGTTTTTTACCGATCTTCCTGCCGTCACCTGCTGCTCGGATGTTAGCCGGCATTGTGATCTGGGCTTCTTCGGTCGCTTTTTCAACGCCATGCTCGATGAAGGCGTGTATCTCGCCCCGTCGCAGTACGAGGCAGCCTTCATGAGTGCCGCGCACAGCGATGCGGATATCGATGCCACCATCGCCGCCGCCGGTCGCGCGCTGGCCAAACTCAAAGCATGAGCCTGCTGAACGACATCACCTTCAACGAGGCAGGCCTTGTTCCGGCCATCGCGCAGGATGCCAGCTCCGGGCGCGTGCTGATGATGGCCTGGATGAACGAGGAAGCCGTGCGTCAGACCATGGACACCGGCTTTGCCCACTACTACAGCCGCTCGCGGCAGAAGCAGTGGATGAAGGGTGAATCCAGCGGCCATGTGCAGAAGGTCGTGAACATGTATCTGGATTGCGATGGCGACACGCTGCTGCTGTCCATCGAGCAGACGGGACCGGCGTGCCACACCAACCGCGAGTCCTGCTTCTACCGGCATCGGCAGGGTGACAACTGGGTCGTGATCGAGGACCCTCTGGAGTAATCATGAACGATATCCTGAAAGAACTGACCGCCATCCTCGAGGCGCGCAAGAGCGAATCCGCCGACAAATCCTATGTTTCCTCACTGTATGCCAAGGGACTGGACAAGATTCTGGAAAAGGTCGGCGAGGAAGCCGTTGAGACCATCATCGCCGCCAAAAACGGCGATAAGGAACATCTCGTTTACGAAACCGCCGACCTGTGGTTCCACAGCATGGTGATGCTTGCCCATCAGGGCCTGTCCGCCGACGATGTACTCAATGAACTGGCGCGCAGATTCGGCGTTTCCGGTCACGACGAGAAGGCATCCCGGACCAAATAGGCCGGCCTCCCCCACCGGGCTATGAACATTGATAAACAGGAAATCCTGACGCTGATCATCGATCGGCTGCGTGCCGATTTGAAGGTCTGCGAACAGGCCGTGGCCGTAGCTCGCGATACGGCCACGCACAAGGATGCACAAGGCTCCAGCCGCTATGAAACCATGGGGCTCGAAGCCTCCTATCTGGCGCAGGGTCAGGGAGTCCGCCTGCTGGAAGTCGAGCGTGCACTGGCCTGGTTCTCGCAACAGAAACTCACTGAACCGGGCGGCATCATACGCCTCTGCTCACTGGTATCCCTGCTGGATGAACAGGGACATGAGCAGCTTGTATGGCTCGCAGCCGATGCCGGAGGCATGAAAATCGAGTACGGAGAGCACAGCATCACCGTCATCACCTCGAAGTCGCCTTTGGGCAAGGCGCTGGTCGGCAAACATGCAGGCGACAGCTTTGAGATCAGCATTGCCGGTAAACAGCGCTGCTACGAGATCGGTGAAGCCTGGTGAGTGAGGAACAGCCCACCTGGTTTCTTTATATGGTCCGTTGTCGTGACGGGCGGCTGTATACCGGCATCAGCACCGATGTGGAACGACGATTCACCGAGCATACAACCGGCAGGGGCTCGAAATTCCTGCGCGGCAAGGCTCCGCTGGAGCTTGTCTTCCAGCAGCCCGCCGGCTCGCATTCCGATGCCCTGAAGGCCGAGATTGCGATCAAACGCATGAGCAAAGCAAGCAAGGAAAAACTCATTGCCTCGGGATGTTTGCCTCCACCCATAAGCAACGATGATAAACCATAGATAGGGCTTCACGCACCATTCAGATGCTTTGGGGCAGCCTGCAATTGCTGTACCATCAGAGACACGATTCAAGCGCCGACCCAGGGAGTCCATACCATGCTAGCCTCCAATGTCATGACCACCGACCTGTTCACCCTGCACCGGGATGCCCTGATCAAGGATGCTGTTGCCCTGTTCCGCGATTCGATGGTGCATGAATTCCCGGTCGTGGACAGTGACGGCAGACTGGTCGGCGAGGTCAGCTCCAAATCCATCCTGCATCGTGCCGTTCCCGCCTATGCCTCCAGCGAGCTTCTGGCCGCCATGCGCGCAGGCCCGGACATTCAATCGGTGTACAACAATCTGAAAGCCATGCTCGACACCCCGCTCAGCGAACTGATGACAACCGATGTGCCAACCGTGCACGCAGACACCCCGACCAGCGCCGTCGCCGCCGAATTGACCCAACTGGCAGGCGATTCCAGTCATGTGTATGTGACTGATAGCGATAACAAGCTGCTCGGAGTGATTTCATCGCGCGATGTCATCCATCGCTTTTCCGAACAGATTCAATAAGGCACAGCCGATTCCGGCATGAAAGATAGTCACTTTCCGTCAAAGCCTGATCACATTCTGATCCTGCATTCCAGCACCGACGGCCACACGCTGGAGATATGCGAAAGGATTCAGTCGATTCTGCAAGATCATGGAACCCGGGTTGCGCTGCACCCCGTCCATGCCGCCCCCGCCGATCCGGGCGGCTTCGATAAAATCATCATCGGCGCCCGCATCCGCTACGGCCATCATCACCCGGATGTGTACGCTTTCATCGAGCGCCATCAGGCCCTGCTGGCCTCAAGACCCTCCGCCTTCTTCTCGGTGAATCTCGTCGCACGCAAACCGGGCAAGAGACAACCCGACACCAATCCCTACGTGCGCAAGTTTCTGAAACAGATCGCCTGGAAGCCCGACCTCGTCGCCGTCTTCGCCGGCAAGGTCGATTACCGTAAATACGGCTTCTTCGACCGCCAGATGATCCGCATGATCATGCTCCTCACCCACGGCCCCACCCATCCCGACATCGTCGCAGATTTCACAGATTGGGCGCAGGTTGATGAATTCGCAGAGCTCGTGAGCGGGACATAGCAACTCGAAAGCCTTTTCCAGAGCGATCCCTTGCGGAAAGGAGCTTCAGAAGCTAACCCAATAGCAGGCACACCGGAGGCACATGATGGAAATTTCCATTCTCATCGCGCAGATCGCGGCAGTGATGTATCTGGCGGTTTCGCTGGGCGCTTTTCTCAACAGGGATTATTTCCGCAAAATCATTGAAGATTTTTACGGCAATGCCGGGCTGACCTATATCGGGGGATTTATGGCGCTTGTGACAGGCGCTCTGATTGTGCATTTCCACAACCATTGGGTGAGCGACTGGACGCTACTGGTTACGCTGCTGGGCTGGCTGGCGCTGATCAAGGGCGTGCTGATCATTATTATGCCGGAGCAAATACACCGGTCTTCCAGAGGCTTGATGACGAATTCGGGGATCAAAGTCTTTCCGTTTGTTACACTACTGCTCGGGCTGCTGTTCGCGTATTTCGGATTCATGCAGCCGCACTAAGGGCCGATCGGGGGTACCCACCATGCAACCAAGAATCAGCATGATCACGCTGGGTGTCACGGACATGCAGCGCGCGGTGGATTTCTATGAAGTGGGACTTGGCTTCCCGCGCATGGATTCGCCACCCGAGGTGGCATTCTTCACCCTCAACGGCACCTGGCTGGGACTGTTCGGCAGGGAGTCACTGGCTGAAGATGCCACCGTCCCCGTCGAAGGCAGTGGATTCAACGGCTTCGCGCTGGCACATAATGTGCACTCCGAGGAAGAGGTCGAAGCGGTGCTGGCGCAAGCCGTGACCGCCGGTGCCCGACTGGTTAAGCCCGGACAGAAAACCTTCTGGGGCGGATATGCCGGCTACTTCAGCGATCCCGACGGGCATCTCTGGGAGGTGGCGCACAACCCCTTCTTCTGGATCGGCCCCGAGGATTGAACAGCTTCAGGCCCCCTTCCCCGGCACAATAAAACGGGGCTGGTTCCGACAGGGTCATGGTGGCAACATCGGGGCCGTTCACGATTCCGGTTCACCGAGGTGGTCGCCATGACCCAGTCCCTTTCCTTCGCCAGACACGGCGACAAGCGCAACTCCGATTTCTTCAATGAATATCTGGTCAAACTACTCGAAGAGCGTGACCGCTCGGGATTGACCGATAACATCCACGAGATCGACGCGATGATGATCACCGTCGATCCGGGGCATTCGATCCGCTATATCGCGGAGCTCGCACTGATGACCCCCTATCACTATCTGGTGACGCTGGAGAGCGAGAGCCACTGGACGCATATCCTGCGCATCGACATGAACTCGCCGGATTTTCTGGTGCGCGAGGTAAAGGATCCGAACACCCGCGGCATCTTCCGCAGCCTCAACGAGGTGTACCCTATCGGCCAGCACAAGCCGAACAGCCGGTATATGGGCGAGATCCTGCGTGTCAGCGATCTGCATGACGTGGTGCAATGCCAGCAGGATCGCGAATTCCGCTTCTTCTCGCAGGATGAGGTGCGCAAACTGGAACTGCCGGGCAATCTCGCCATCGGCAAGCCATCGCCTTACACGCACAATATCGTCGCCTACATGGAGCGCCCGAAAGATCAGATCCGCACCTATGCGCTGGGTATCAGCAGCATCCGCGACGATGTGCAGGAAGCTTATCTGGCCGCCAAGGAGAAACAGGCCGAACTTGGTATCGACAAGCTGATCCTGCCCATCGACCACCTGGCCACCCGCGTGTACAGCCAGAACCGCGAGGTCGCCATCCTCGAATACCTGTCGCTTTCCAGTTATTACTACTGGGGCTCCTACGATATCACCGACCAGAACTCCTCGACCAACGTCACCAAGAGCGTGCATCACTCGGATGAGATGCGCAGCCCGGCCAAGGTATTCACCGCCAACAACACCCCCTACTTCGTCAACCATCTGGAAAAGCTGCCCTCGCCCACCGAAACCTTCGTGCGCAACTACGGCCCGCGCCTGCATCATCTGGCCATCGCGGTCAGCGATGAAACCCTGCCGCAGGATCAGCATGGCATGGACAATATCGACTTCGTTGTCAGCCAGATCGCCTCGCAGGGCCGCAACTTTCTGCTCGATGTGATCGGCTCCAAGGAGGATGGCTTAAAGCAGATATTCTCCAGTGCCTCCGAGCATTCCTCGCTGATCATCGAATATGTGCAGCGCTTCGGCGACTTTCAGGGCTTCTTCACCAAGGACAACGTCGCCGAACTCACCCGTGCAGCCGGCGTGGAAGAAGAGTTGATCCAATTACAAGCGGCTTCCAAGGCATAAATCCACCGGACCGGCAACTACGCCACAGGTGCATTCCGCAAGCGATTTCTGCATGATTCGCCGCATGCGAATGCCTGCCGCGCCATCGACAACCGGAGCTACCCATGTTTGAACTGATCCCCGCCATCGACCTGAAGGGTGGCCATTGTGTGCGCCTGAAACAGGGACGCATGGAAGATGCTACGGTATACGGCGACGATCCGGCCGCCATGGCGCTGCACTGGCAGAGGCTGGGAGCCACGCGCATGCATGTGGTGGATCTGGACGGAGCCTTTGCCGGCAAACCCGCGAACAGGGCTGCCATCGAAGGCATCTGCAAGGCGCTGGATATTCCCGTGCAGCTGGGCGGCGGCCTGCGCGACCTGTCCATGATCGAGGGCATGCTCAATCTCGGCGTGCAGCGTGTGATTCTGGGCTCCGTGGCCGTATCGAATCCGGCACTGGTGCGCCAGGCCTGCGAGGCCTTTCCCGGGCAAGTCTGTGTCGGTATCGACGCCAAGGGTGGCATGGTGGCCGTGCACGGCTGGGATGATGTGACCGATGTGGCGGCTGTCGATCTGGCCCGTAAGTTCGAGGACGACGGGGTGGCCGCCATCATCTACACCGATATCGCCCGCGACGGCATGCTTTCCGGTCCGAACATCGAGGAAACCGTGAATCTCGCTAAATCCATTTCCATCCCCGTCATCGTCTCCGGCGGCATCGCACGGCTGGAAGACGCGCAGGCCTGCGCCGCGCACCTGAGCGACGGCATCTGCGGTGCCATCACCGGTCGTGCCATCTACGAGGGCACGCTCGATTTCGCCGCCACCCTCGAAGCACTGAAGTGAGTCATCCGCCATGCTGAGCAAACGCATCATCCCCTGCCTTGATGTCGCCCACGGGCGCGTGGTCAAGGGCGTGCAGTTCGTGGATATCATCGATGCCGGCGATCCGGTGGAAGCGGCCATCAAGTACGACGAGCAGGGTGCCGACGAGCTTTGTTTTCTGGATATCCGTGCCAGCCATGAAAGTCGCGACACGCTGTATCATATGGTCACCGAGGTCGCCGAACATGTATTCATGCCGCTGACCGTGGGCGGCGGCGTGAAGGCGCTGGGCGATATCGAAAACCTGCTGCATGCCGGGGCTGACAAGGTATCCATCAACACCGCAGCACTGTTCACGCCGGAACTGGTGAGAGACGCGGCCGAACGCTTCGGCTCCTCCACCATCGTGGTGGCCATCGATGCCAAGCGCGTGGACGACGAATGCGAAGGCCACTGGGAATGCTTCACGCACGGCGGACGCAAGGCCACCGGCATCAATGCCGTGGAATGGGCGCAGAAGATGTCCGACTTCGGTGCCGGCGAGATTCTTCTAACAAGTATGGATGCCGACGGCACCAAGGCGGGCTACGACATCCCGCTGACCCGCGCTGTCTCCAATGCGGTCACAGCCAATGTGATCGCCTCCGGCGGCGTGGGTACGCTCGAGCATATGGCTGAAGGACTGACCGCCGGGCGCGCCGATGCGGTGTTGGCTGCCAGCATCTTCCATTTCGGCACCTTCACCATCCGGCAGACCAAGGAATTCCTGGCGGCACGCGGTATCCCCGTCCGCCTCACATGATGTTCTGCGACAACTACTGAATGCGACGGACAAGCCCGCTTTTTTCTCACGGTTCTCCTCCGGCTGCCGCCCGCTAGACTGACGCGATGGAATGGGCACAACACTTCGTCGAGCACTACGGCTACTGGGCCGTTTTTATCTGGACATTCATCGAAGGCGAATCGGTATTCATCGCCGCCGCCGCACTTGCAGCAGTACATATCATGGACCCGTGGAAGGTCATCATCGTGGCAGCCTGCGGCGCCTTTATGGGTCATATGGTGTTCTTCTGGCTCGGTCGCTGGAAAGGCATGCAGCTGATCCTCTCCGTTCCTGTTCTGGCCCGGCACTATCCGAAAGCCAATCTCATTCTGGATAAATACGCCCACTGGTCGATCTTCATCTTCCAGTACCTGTATGGCACGCGCATTGTCGCCGCTATCCTGTTCGGCTGTTCCAGCATCGAATTCTGGCGCTTCTTCCTGCTGCAGATCGTCAACTGTATTTCATGGGCCTTCATCATCTACGCCGTAGGGCATGCGCTGGGAACAGCAGGCATGGCCATCATGGACCGCTTCGGTCTTGTCGGCCTGTTCGTGGTCCTCGGAGCTGCCGCCCTGACCGCTCTGGTTTGTTACTGGCGGTTCGGCCATCACCATTTCATGCACCACTTCGGTAGAGACAACAAGAACTAAGCCCCGCCTTCTGCGCTATAATCGTTTCCGGAAACAAGGAGCGCGCGATGCAGCCAGGATTCAGACCCGCAGCCGTTGCCGGGATGTTCTATCCGGTCGAACCAACCGAGCTACAAAGCATGGTGGACGGCATGCTGTCAGCCGCAGCGCCATCCTCACCCGGCACGGCTAAGGCCCTGATCGTACCGCATGCCGGCTACATCTATTCCGGCCCCACAGCTGCCATCGCCTATGCGACACTGAACCGCAAGCGCATCCACCGCGTCGTGCTGCTCGGTCCGGTGCATCGTGTCCCGGTTCGCGGTCTGGCGCTGCCAGAGGCTGATGCCTTCGCCACGCCGCTCGGGACGATTCCTCTCGACACCGCCGGCATGCAGGCCATCGAGTATCTGCCACAGGTAAGCCGCAATGCTCCGGCCCATGCCCTCGAGCATTCACTGGAAGTGCAACTCCCCTTTCTGCAACGCTGCCTCGATGACTTCACCCTGCTGCCGCTGGCGGTCGGCGATGCCACACCCGAGGAGGTCGCCGAAGTGCTTGCTGCAACCTGGAACGGGGAGGAAACCCTGATTCTGATCAGTTCGGACCTTTCGCATTTCCACCCCTATGCCGAGGCGCAACGTATCGATGCGGGCACCGCCGATGCCATCCGGCATTTCCGGATTCCGATCCAGCACGGACAGGCCTGTGGCGCCACCCCGGTCAACGGTCTGCTGCTGATGGCAGCGCGTGAGGGCATGACCTGCAGGCAACTGGATGTGTGCAATTCAGGCGACACGGCGGGCGACAAAAACCGCGTGGTCGGTTACGGCGCATTCGCCTTTTACGAGGATGATCGTCGTGTCGCATGAGGCTGGCGATACATTCAACGGAGCCGTCCTTCCGGCCATGGCACGGAGCGCCATCGCCGCACATCTTGGATTGTCTGAAAGGCAACCCGTCCCGGATGCAGCATGGTTGCATCAGAACGGAGCCTGTTTCGTCACCCTGCACAAGCATGGTGTGCTGCGCGGCTGCATCGGCAGCCTCGTTGCGTATCGCCCGCTCGGCGAGGATGTGGTTGCCAATGCCATTGCCGCAGCCTTCCACGATCCGCGCTTTCCCCCATTGTCCTCTGATGAATTCGGGGAGATAGATATCGAGATCTCGTTACTTTCCAGGCCGGAGCCTGTGCGTGTGGCAGACGAGGCAGCATTGATCACACAACTGCGCCCCGGCGTGGACGGCGTGATTCTGGAATACGGTGCGCACCGCTCCACCTTTCTGCCGCAGGTATGGGAGCAACTACCTGAGCCTGCCCTGTTTCTCGCTCATCTGAAACAAAAGGGAGGGCTGCCTGCCGATTTCTGGCATCCGGAGATGCGCGTATCGCGCTACACGGTGCAGGCCTACCATGAGCAACCGGAGGGTACGCTCTGATGCAGGGCGATTCTTCGCACTTCCCTGCCCGCTTCTGGCACATGCTCGACGACGGGCGTATCCAGTGCGATGTCTGCCCGCGCGACTGCAAGCTGCACGACGGGCAGCGAGGGCTGTGCTTCGTGCGCAAGCGAGAGGGCGATGCCATGGTGCTGACCACATACGGACGCTCCTCCGGCTTCTGCATCGATCCGATCGAGAAGAAACCGCTGAACCACTTCTATCCGGGCTCCTCCGTGCTTTCCTTCGGCACCGCCGGCTGCAACCTGTCCTGCCACTTCTGCCAGAACTGGGATATCTCGAAATCGCGCGAATGGGACCGTTTATGCGATCAAGCCTCGCCCGACGAACTGGCCAGAGCCGCGGCCGGCCGCGGCTGCAAGTCCATCGCCTTCACCTACAACGATCCGGTGATCTTTCTGGAATACGCCGTGGATGCCGCGAAAGCCTGCCATGAGGCGGGCATCAAAACCGTGGCTGTCACCGCAGGCTACATCCATCCCGAAGCGCGAAAGGAATTCTTTTCGACGATGGATGCAGCCAATGTGGACCTGAAAGGGTTTACCGAGGAATTCTATCACAAGCTCTGCGCAGGCCACCTGCAACCGGTACTGGATACGCTTGAATATCTGGTGCATGAAACAGGTGTGTGGACCGAGATCACCACCCTGCTGATTCCCGGACAGAATGATTCGGATGAAGAACTGAGCGCCATGTGCGATTGGATCGCCAGTCATCTTGGCCCGGATGTGCCCCTGCATTTCACGGCCTTTCACCCCGACTGGAAGATGCGCAATATCCCCGCCACCCCGCCATCCACCTTAAGCCGCGCCCGACAGATCGCACTCAATGCCGGCCTGCACCATGTGTACACCGGCAATGTGCACGACAGCGAAGGCGGCACCACCTTCTGTCCCGCCTGCCATGCCGCCCTGATCATGCGCGACTGGTACAACATCCTCGACTACCGCCTCACCGACGATGGCCATTGCCCCGACTGCGGCAAGGCCATCGCCGGACGATTCACACATTTCAACGGAGCATTCGGCGCACGCCGTATTCCGGTTCATCTACACCCGTAGAACGACTTCAGGCGGCAGCCTGAGCAGGGAATCCGATCTTCGCCGAGTCCAACACCGTGCGCCCCGGCAGGAAACGGGACATATCCAGTTCCGGTGGAGTGCCGGCCATCCAGCGGCTGATGATGTGTGCGGTGATCGGGGCCAGCGCCACACCGTTGCGATAATGTCCGGATGCCACCCACAGACCGGGACATTCATGCACCGGACCGATGAACGGCAGGCCGTCGGGCGAACCGGGTCGGAAACCCATCCACTGCTGTTCGATACTGGTATCGGCCAGCCCCGGCAGCAGGCGGGTCAGTGCATTGAGCATGGCCTGCACCTCGGCCACCGTGTTGCCTGTTCTGAATCCGACCATCTCCATGCTCGCGCCGACCAGAATGCGACCGTCGGCGCGGGGAACGAAATAGGCCCGGTCATGCTTGACGATATGGGTAAGCGCGCCCGGCTCACCCTTGAGCAGCACGATCTGCCCCTTCACCGGCTTCACCGGCAACGAAATACCGATGGACTCTGCGAAACCTCCGCTCCAGCTGCCTGCGGCAAGCAGCACCGCATCGGCATGGATCGCGCGGCCATCGGCCAGTTCAACACCAGCGACCCGGCCGGCCGCATCGATCAGGCCGCTGACCTCCGCCTGCTCGATGATCTCGACCTGCTCTTTTTCCAGCACCGCATGCACCGCAGCAAGAAGTCTCGGATTGCGCACCTGTGCCACTTCCGGCCAGACCAATGCGCCAGATGTGTCACCGGCCAGCAGAGGTTCGTGGTGGCGGGCTTGGACTGCATCCAGCTCCCTCACCTGCCAGCCGAAGCGCTGCGACCAATCGAGTGCAGCCTGCCGGTGATCGACCGCATCAT
Organism: Zetaproteobacteria bacterium CG06_land_8_20_14_3_00_59_53; assembly: GCA_002779605.1. Classification (GTDB taxonomy): domain Bacteria; phylum Pseudomonadota; class Zetaproteobacteria; order Mariprofundales; family Mariprofundaceae; genus UBA1543. Next base: position 151,054 of record PEWE01000033.1, read on the forward strand.
CCGGGAAGAACGGGATCATCAGGCCGCTTTGCAGCCATTCCGGCGAGATACCGGTCAGCACCGATAGCTCCTGCTGCAAACCGGGGAACATGGCCAGGCTGGCATCCACCAGCCGGGTGAAATCATCCGGATACAGCCATGGCTGGATCGGGCAGAGGATGCCCGCTCCGGCCCAGGAAGATTCACGACCCAATTGCCCCCGCTCGACAATCACCGGCTGCATGCCGAGTTGTTTCAATCGCCATGCGCTAAGGCATCCGATGATGCCGCCGCCGATAATGGCGACGCGAACCGGTGTTGCTGCCATGATGAACGCTCCCTTGCTGATCCGTCTGTTGCCAGTTCAGGTCGGCCAAAGCCTGCGGATGCCTTTATGCCGTATAGCCGCTAACATGCCGCGATGCGGAAAACCTCTGAAACGTCACCCGCCGCGCATGTGCAGAAATCCTATCAGCACTGTATGGCTCTGGCACGGAATCACTACGAAAACTTTCCCACCGCCTCGCGCCTGATCCGCGCCGAGCTGCGGCCTGCCGTTGCCGCCATCTATACCTTCGCACGCGCGGCCGACGACATGGCCGATGAGGGTGATGAGTCAGCGGATAAACGACTGAAGCAACTCGACGCATGGGAAACCCTGCTGGAACGCTGCGCGCAGAGCGAAGTGGATCATCCGGTGTTTCTGGCACTCGGCGATGCCATCCGCAGATTCGATCTGCCGGTCTCCTGCCTGCACGACCTGCTCACCGCCTTCCGCATGGATGTCAGCATCCATGCCTATGCCAGCCTGAACGAACTGCTGTTCTACTGCCGTCACTCGGCCAATCCTGTGGGGCGATTGATGCTGGCCCTGCATGATGTGCGCACACCGGCCGCACTCACCGCTTCCGATGCCATCTGCATCGCGCTGCAACTGATCAACTTCTGGCAGGACCTGAGCCGCGATCTGCCCAATGGCCGCTGTTACCTGCCCGATGAATGGTTGCAGCAGGCAGGGTTGAGCCACATGGATCTGCTTGCCGGTGAGCCGGCCGCCGATCTTTCCGCCCGCCTGCAACCGGTCATGCAGCATGCCCTGACATTCACGGACGATCTGATGCGTCAGGGACGTGTCCTGCCTGCCTATCTCCCCTTCCGGCTGCGCCTGCAGATCACCGCCACCATGCGCGGCGGTCTTGCCGTGTTGCACAAAACCGGCAGCGTGGATGCACTGCACATGCGCCCGAAGCTGGGCAGAGCGGACTGGCTGGGGATTGCACCCGGCGCATTGCTTGACGCGCTATGGCCGGCATCATCGGACAGCAACAGCCGAACAAACCCGGGGAGCCCGACGCCATGAATTCAGCCAAATACTGCGAAGACAAGGCACGCGGCTCCGGTTCATCCTTCTTTTATGCCTTTCTGTTCCTTCCCGAGGACCAGCGCCGCGCCATGATGGCGCTCTACGCCTACTGCCGCGAGGTGGACGACATCGCCGACGAGGTCAGCGACCAGGCTGTAGCCACGAGGAAACTTGCCTTCTGGGGCGAGGAAGTCGGCCGCGCCTTTGCCGGCAAGCCGCGCCATCCGGTCGGCATGGAGCTGAACTGGGCGCGGCAGCATTTTGATTTCAGCGAGGAGCTGTTCATCGAGATCCTCGACGGCATGTTGATGGATGTGAACCACAAACCGTTCCTCAAGGCTTCCGATCTGGCGCTTTACTGCCATCGGGTGGCCGGCGTAGTCGGCCTGCTGACCATTGAGATCTTCGGGCACACCTCGCGCAAGGCCGGCGACTTCGCAACCACACTGGGGGAAGCGCTGCAGCTGACCAATATTCTGCGCGACATCAAGGAAGATGCCGCGCGCAGCCGCATCTATATCCCGCAGGAGGATCGCATCCGATTCAAGGTCGCCGATCAGGATTTCAAGGACGGTACGATGAGTGACGGCATGCGCGACCTGATCTCACATTATGTGGAAAAGACCGGCAGGCTTTATGACAAAGCCATCGAGCGGCTTCCTGCCGAGGATCGCGTATCCCTTCGCCCTTCCCTGCTGATGGGTGCCATCTATTTCGGACACTACCGGCGCATCCGCGATGCCGGCGATCGGCTGTTTGAGGCTGCGCCGCGCCTGCTTCCGATTGAGAAGATATGGATCGCCTGGCGCATGTGGCGCTATGAAAAGCGTGCCGCCCGCAAATCCCTGCCGGTCACATTCAACATCTGAGCGGAACGGTAAACATGCGCGCAGGTGTTATCGGCGGAGGATTATGCGGCCTGAGCGCCGCCATCCGGCTGGCACAGCGCGGCATCGGGGTGGATCTGTTCGAAGCAGCACCGACGCCGGGAGGGCGCACGCGCTCCTTTTTCGAGCCACGCATCGGGCAATGGGTGGATAACGGCCCGCACCTGCTTTCCGGTGCCTACCACGACACCATGCAGTTATTGAGCGAAGCCGGGGCTGCCGGCAACATCACATGGCAGGGTTCGCTGAGTCTGCCGCTATGGGATGCCGCTCGCGGGCACTTCCAGCTCAAACCGCAGGCATCACTACCACTGGCTCTGACTCTGCCATGGTCCTGCTCGCGCCTGCCCGGCCATGGCTGGTCGGACATCCCCTCCCTGCTACGCATTGCAGGCCTGCTCAAGCGCCATGTCGATCCGCGGGAGAACGTGCACAACTGGTTGAGGATCGCACGCGTTCCACAGGCATTAATACGCGATCTGCTAGAGCCGATGTGCCTGGGCGCCATGAACGAGCCGCTTGAACGGGCCAACGCTGCGAGTTTTAAAAGCGTATTGCATGATGCCTTTGCCGGGCACACCAGTGCGCGGCTGGGCTGGTTCAACAGGCCGCTGCGGGATGCGTTGATCGAACCGCTGATCACCATGGCGCATGGACTCGGTGTGCGCATCCATACTTCCGAACGTATCCGCGACATCCGCCCCGAAAGCAACGGGTTCGAACTGCGCACAGCGCAGCAAAGCATACATGTCGATGCCTGTATTCTGGCCCTGCCGTTACGCGCCGCTCAGCAACTGGTGCGAGCACCTGTCACTGCCGTCACCCGGCGCATCAGCAACATCCATCTGTGGTTTACCGGCATGTCGCCCCTGTCGCACCCGTTTATCGGCGGCATCGACACGACCGGCCAGTGGTTCTTCGATATCAGCAGTCAGATGCCCGGCCTCAGATCGGCAACCGCCAAAGCCGACAGACTTCGCCATATCTGCGTGGTGATCAGCAATGACGAAACAGGTCTGCAGGGTGATGCGCTGATCGCCCGGGTATGCAGTGAACTGGACGGCATCGGGGCGACCGACGGGTCTTGCAAACTGCACCATGCGCGAATCGTCAGTGAGCATCACGCCACCGCCAGCGTGACTGCCGGGGGTAGCGGATTACAAATCCCGCAGGGCATGATTGATGCCTGCGAAGCTCCTCAGCCGGGTGATATTCCCGCCACCATCGAATCGGCAGTCAGACGGGGGAAAACGGCTGCAAATCAATGTTATCTGCAGTTGGCGAACTGAGTTTATTCACTATTTTCGATGCGCATGCATCACTTTAACAAAGATGCACGCTCGGCTTACCAATTGTATCCATCAATCACACATAAATTATCGTTTTAAAAGACTTTTATAGAATGCCTATTTTTTAATCACATGACAGGGGTATGTCATGATGAAGGCATTTTAAGGGACGCAGGGGGTTTTATCCCCAAAGTTATCCACAGATTCTGTGGATGAAACCTGTAACTGCTTTACTGGCCTGCCTTTGAGCCGATTTCACCCTGTTAATAGTGATAGTGAAAATCAGTTGTCAAGCTTGCACCTGTGCCGACGACGACTATATTGCGACCATGTCGAACAGCCATTCCATGACCTCAAGCACTCGTGATACCCCCACCTTCCGCCACTACAATCTGGCAGATGCGCTGATCGGACAAATCGACCATGTGCTGAACAATATCTTCCGCGAACAACCCAGCAGCCGCCCCTACCCTGCCGGAGAACATCCGGCGGATGACACAAGCGCAACATCCCTGACCGCACAGGAAAGACAATCAGCGGCCGGTCTGATGCGCGTGAACCATGCAGGCGAGGTTTCAGCACAGGCGCTGTATCAGGGGCAAAGCCTGACCGCGCGCGACCCATTGCTGCGCGATAAGCTGAGCAATGCCTCCATCGAGGAAAGCGATCATCTGAACTGGTGCCGGTGCCGCCTGAAGGAACTGGATGCCAAACCCTCCCGACTCGACCCCTTCTGGTACATGGGCTCGTTCGCACTCGGCATGGCCGCCGGCATTGCCGGCGACCGCTGGAATCTCGGGTTTCTTGCCGAAACCGAATATCAGGTTGTGCGCCATCTTGATGACCATCTGGGTCGCCTGCCTCCGGGCGATGCACGCAGCCGCGCCATCGTGACACAGATGAAAGAGGACGAACTGGGTCATGCTCATCTTGCCGAGGATCTCGGTGCGGCCGAACTCCCGGCGCCGGTCAAAGGACTAATGAAACTCACATCGAAAATCATGACCACTTTCGCAGCGCGGATCTGATCTCCGACGATGGCACAACAGCGCATGATGCCATTAAAACATCGATCTGATTAATGATTTATAGATAGACTCTAAAGTGAATCATTCAATAGCCGGCAAGCGCTTCATTGAATCTCTGGCACATCGGGATTTCATCATCGCCTCCCTGATCGGTGTCCTTGCCCTGTTGCTCAGTGTACTCAACCCGGCCCCGTTGCGGCATGTCGACGGCCTGATCCTTGACTGGTATTTCAATCTCCGCGGCTCCGTGCAGCCGGCGACGCAACCGGTTGCGCTGGTCATGGTGGACGATCCATCCATCGACCGGGTCGGTCGCTGGCCCTGGCCCCGGGCTCAAATCGGCAGCCTGTTCACCAGCCTTTCAGGGCAGTATGCACCGCGCACCGTGGTCAGCGATCTGGTTTTCCCTGAAGCAGAGCGCAACCCGTTGCAGGAATCAGCCCGCTGGCTGCAAGCGCATAACAAACCTGTTCCGGCCGAATTGAACCGCTATGTGCACGCTTCGGACGGGGATCGTGAACTGGCAGCCGCCTTAAACCGCACCCCGTCGCTGGTGCAGGGATTCTACTACTACGCCATGCTGCCCGATTCGCTCGTCAGGCAGAGCAGCGAAGCCATGCTCGGCACCGTCAATAACGCCATCCTTGAACAGGTTCGTGATACAGCCGGTGCCAATAATCACATCCTGCAGGCCGAGGGCATCAACACCAATCTGCCGATGCTGGCGCAAAGCGGCGAGGCAGCCGGCTTTCTGAATTTCTCGCCGGACCATGATGGCTCGCTGCGCATCGTGCCGCTGCTGGTGCGTTTCCACGATTTCTACCTCCCCTCCCTGTCACTTGCCGCAGCCAGTCGCTACCTGACGGGCGGTCCGCCCTCGGCGAAGATCAGCGCAGAAGGCGCAATTATTCATCTGGGGGATCATGACATCGTCACCTCGCCGCAGGGTCTGGTCTGGGTCAACTATTACGGCCCGACCGGCACAGTGCCGACCTATAGTGCCGTGGATATCCTGAGCGGCACGCTGGATAAAGAGGCTCTGCGGGACAAACTGGTGTTTATCGGCGTCACGGCAGCGGGCAGTGGTGACGTGCGGGCCACACCGCTGGATTCACTGATGCCCGGCACCGAGGTACAGGCGCAGATCGCGCTGAATCTGATCAACAACGACCTGCTGCGCCGCCCGACGGGAGTGTACATCTTCGAGACCGGCCTGGTGCTGTTCATCTGGCTTGGATACGGACTTTTCTTCCGGCAAATCATCGAGCGTTCTCATGGACTACTGAGCATCTCCCTGCCGCCGCTCTACCTTGCAGCCGCCTATGCTGTTTTCCTGCAAGGTATCTGGCTGCAGGCAGCACTCGGCGTGATGCAACTGCTGCTCACCTTCATCCTGCTGTTTTCCGTGCATTATTCGGAGGAACTGCTCAACCGCCGCCACCTTCGCCACACCTTCGAAAGCTTCGTGGATCCGAGCGTCGTCGATGAAGTCGCCGACAGGAAGGACGATATCGGCCTGGGCGGCGAGGAACGCGACATCAGCGTGATGTTCATCGATCTGGCCGGCTTCACCACACTATCCGAGCGCCTTGAGCCGCAACAGATCGTGCAACACATCAATGCCTTCTTCGATGCCGCCACCCCCATCGTCTTCCAGAACAAGGGGTGCATCGACCGTCTGACCGGCGACGGTCTGGTAGCCCTGTTCGGCGCCCCGATCCGCGATGCACAACATGCTGAAAACGCCTGCCGCGCCGCCCTGCAACTGGAACAGGCCCTGCTCCCGCTGCGCGACACCTTTGAAAAACTGAACCACCCCCTGCGTGTGCGCGCCGGCATCAACAGCGGCATGATGGTGATCGGCAACATGGGATCCACCCGCCGCATGCAATACACCTTCATGGGCGATTCCGGCAATGCGGCAGCCCGACTTGAAGCACTGAACAAGGATTACGGCAGCCTGCATATGATCGGTGAACCCACCTACCGCATGGTGGGAAAACTGTTCGTCTGCCGCGAGCTGGATACCGTGCTGTTGCGTGGCAAGCGCGATCCGCTGCGTGTCTATGAACTGCTTGGCGAATCCGGCGAAAGAGCTGCGAAACAACCACTGCTCGATGCCTATGCTCAAGCACTGGACATATACCGCCGAGGAGATTTTACCGCCGCTGCCGATGCCTTTGCTGCATGTGCGGAACAATTCGACGATGCCGTCTCGCGCAGCATGCAGGCACGTTGCCAGCGACTGGCATCGAACCCGCCGCCGGACTGGTGCGGGGTCTGGAACACTACCGGCGGCTGAACGCACCCAAGACTCATCGGGTGTTAAAAACGCACTAGCCTGCCGGTCCCTTTTGTGCACAATCCACCCCATGAATATCAAAGGGGCAGGATGCTGCGTGCTGCTGCTATCGGGGTTACTTTCGGTTCCGCTTACCGCTTTAGCGTCAACATCGATGAGCAACGAACAGGCATCGGCACTGCTGGATTATCACATGGACAACAAGGTGGAGGCCGCCATGCGCGCCCGCCTGCAAGACAATCCCGAAGACGGCAATGCCTGGCATTACCTGTCGCTGGCGCTGCGCGCGCAGGGAAAGGCAAGCCAGGCCGATGCGGCAAAGGACAATGCGGCCCGATTCGGCCTCGGGGAACGCGACTGGCACATCGATCTGCGCATGAGCGGCTTTGTGGACAGCAATGTCGTCGTCGTCCCGAACGCACTCAATCTGGCCGCCCGCGACCGCGGTGATATCGGCGCCCGCATTCATGCAGTGATAGCCGGTACCGCCTTCGATCAGGGTTGGACACATACCGACTGGTCGCTGGCCTATGCCGATATGCTGTATCAGGATTTCAGCGCCTTCGCCCTGCGTCAGATGCAGGCCGGACTCACCCAGCATCTGGACATCGGCGATTCGGCAGGTCTGTGGATCGGGGCACACGGCGAGCAGGCTTCTCTCGGCGGCAAACGCCTGTTCGTCGGCTGGAATGCCGTCGGCGGAACTGTCTGGCAGCCGAATGACAACAACGCACTGAACCTCGATCTGTCTTTCGGTCACCGCAATTTCCTTTCCGGCTACGGCGCGTTTACCGCATGGCGGGGAAAGGCAAGCCCTTCATGGTCATGGCAGGGTGACGGACTCAAGGCCACGCTCGGCGGCAATGCAGCCAGGGAACAAACGCACAGCGGAGAAGAGGCCTATCGCCAGATCGGCGCATCCGCCGATGCAGGCTGGCGTATCCTTGAACATATCGGACATGGCGACATCTGGGTGGAGAGTGGCGCCGGCTTCGACCTGCGCAATTATCAGCAGACCAACAGCCAGCCCTTTCTCATCCGTCCTCTGAAGCGGCGCGATACCCAGCTGAAATTGATCGGTTCCATCTCGTGGAAACGCAGTGTTTCGATGTGGAGCGAGAAAGCGGGCGAAACATGGAAATTCCAGGCGGGCTGGATGCGCAACCGCTCGAACATCGACAGAACAGCTGTATTTGATGTGGCACAGTCGCGCGACTGGCGCCGCTGGTGGACGGAGGCTTCGATCCAATGGCACTACTAATGAATCATTTCATTCCCGGCATGCTTATCGCGCTCAGCCTCTTGTTCAGCTCACCGGCGATAGCTGGCGAACTTGCCGGACATATCGATGCCATCATGGGCGAGGTGCATCTGACGCGAGGCGATATCGAAATTCCGGTCGCACTGCAGGCCGGTGTCGAAGTCGGCGACCATGTCAGCACCGGTAAGACATCCCGTGTGCGCATCGTGTTCAACGATGGTTCCTCGATGCAACTCGGCCAGCATGCCGAGGCTGTGATCGATAACTATGCGACCGGAGCATCTGATGGCGCACTCGATGCGTTGATCAGCCTGATCGAAGGTCGTGGCCGGTTTATCGTTGAAAAGCTGAAAAACAAGGATGCGAAATACCGGATCCGCACACGCGCCGTGCTGATCGGGGTACGCGGCACCGATATTCTCGCACAAGCCAACAACTACATCAGTCATGTGGCGCTGGCTGAAGGTCACATCCAGCTTTCGCGTCCGGGAGCGGCTGCAGAGGTGGCCTTGAACAAGGGACAATATCTGCTGGTGGTCGGTAAATGGCCACCGGCTCCGCAAGCGATCCCCGAGCAGTGGTTGAACGACTTCATCAACGATGTCGGCACCAGCGATGCCGGCGCACGCAAGAAGAAGGGAGGAAGCGGCAGCGGCGACATCTCCGTTCCGACCGATGCCATCCAGCAGAAGATGCTCAACCAGATGGGCAGCCCGATGGTCGTACCGCAATAGTGCCCGGCCGGCTTTCCGCAACTGACTTCCGGCAGCACCACCGATCGCCAATGACAGCGATCCTCAAAGGCGTATCTGCGGGGCTGCTTTGCCTGTTGCTCGCCGCCTGCTCGCAGGCCGGGCATCCGTCAGCCACAGGCCAGGCGCTGGCCAGCGGTTCGGGTACCTCCGCTTCGGCCACAACAGGCGGCACCGGTGGCGCGACCGGAAGCATCGTGGCTCTGATCGCGGGCGGCACCAATCTGACCGTCAAGTTCCCGACCATGGCCCGCCTGCAGCTGTCCATCACCGGCGCAGCAGAGCTCACCGGAGTGCCCCAGCAGGTCAACCTGCCGCTGGGCGGTCAGAGTATCCCCCTGACCCTGCCCACCGGTGTGCCGCTCACCCTGACCTTCGATGTGTTCGACGCGGCGGGCACCTATCTCGGCACCGGCACATCGATCACCACCCTGCAGATCAATACCCGCCCGACGGTGTCGGTGAATGTGTTGCCTGTCGCCAGCGGCACCCCTTATGTTGATCCAGTCACGGGACTCACCGGTGCCGGTCCGGTATTCGGCCTGTCGGTCAGCGTGGTCAGCGGCGCCGGCAATCAACCGGTGGCGGGCGCCATCGTTTCACTCGGTGCCTCCGGCACGGCCACGGCCACCACCAATGCCTCCGGTATCGCCAGCTTCACCTCCTTCCCCTCGGGCACCGATGTTCACGTGTTTTCCGGCGGCAACGCCGTGTCGGTGCTGGCCTTCACCGGCACATCGCTGTCGGTACCGATGCCCGAAACAACGGCCGTCGCCGCCGTCGTGCAGGTTAACCCGACCGCCGGTCCGCAGGTCACCGTCAACGAGCTGGTTGATGTGTACCTGACCGACGGTATGAACCTGCAATCCATCGGCGGCCTGCTGGGCGACAAGACCGCCACCTTCAGCAGCGGCACCATCACCCCGATGCGCGGCCCGGTCGCCGTCACGGCCATGGTGGAGAATCCTTCCAGCACCGAGCCGCGCCCCGATCTCGGCATCCTTTCGGGCGTGGCATTGAACGGCCATTCCAGTGTTTCGCCAGTGAATCTCACGCTTGCCGACCCCAAGGTGCAGACCCTGCTGACCACCGTCGGGCAGAGCATCACCGTCGCTGCAACCCCGGCGGGACTAACCGGCGTGCTGGCGGTCAGCAGCGATGTGTATGCCCTGCAGACCAATGGCGCATGGCAGATCACCTCGCACAAGGGCAATGCCGCTGTTCCCGCCAATCAGGTGGCCTTCACCATGTGGCCGGCAACGGCATCTTCCTATGTGCGACATGTGAAGGTCAGCGACAGCACCGTGGCAACCGCTGCCGCCTATACCGAGGAATGGCAGCGTACCAACCCGCCGCTGGGTGCAGCCAGCTTCACAGCCCCCGCCCTTGCACCGGCACCGACGGTGAACACCGCCTCGGCCACCGCCGTCAGCTGGCTGGATAACGGCGCGCCCCCCACATGGTCAGGCTACCGTGTCGATCTGAGTCAGGCGGGTCGCCTGTGGCGTATCTTCGGCTTTGCAGCGGGGACATCCGTCACCCTGCCCGCAGTGCCCGCCGCTGCGACCGCCCCGATTCAGGCCGGTGTGAACACGCAGGCGCAGGTCGCCGAATTCGTGCTCAATGCGGCATCCGGGTTCAGTGCCACCGCACCCGATCTATGGTTCCTGCCGCGCCAGCTCGACTCCCGCGCCACCTCCACTCCGCTGACTTATGTTCCATAGACTGACGACATATCAGCCCATGACGCGAAAGCTTCGGGCGTGTTAACATCGGGGCTGCCTGCATCGCAGGATGAATAAAGCGTTTCAGAGGTAAAACAAGACATGGCAGGACACAGTAAATGGGCCAACATCCAGCATCGTAAGGGTGCGCAGGATGCCAAGCGGGCCAAGGTTTTCACACGCTACATCCGGGAAATCACCATTGCCGCACGCATGGGCGGCGCCGATATCGAATCCAATCCGCGCCTGCGCGCCGCCGTCAGTGCAGCCAAGGGTGTGAACATGCCCAAGGACAATATCGAGCGTGCCATCTCGCGCGGAGCCGGCGGCAGCGAAGCCGATAATATCGAGGAGATCCGCTACGAGGGTTACGGGCAGGCAGGCGTGGCCATCCTGGTCGACTGCATGACCGACAACCGCAACCGCACGGTGTCCGATGTGCGCTCCGCGTTCAGCAAGGGCGGCGGCAATATGGGCGAATCCGGCTGCGTGTCGTGGATGTTCCACCAGAAAGGACTGTTCGTCTTCGACCGCAAGGACTCCGATGAGGAAGTCCTGATGGAAACCGCGCTGGAGGCCGGTGCCGAGGATGTGCAGGACAAACCTGAAGAAGGTTGCATCGAGGTGACGTGTGCACCATCCGATTTCGCCCAGGTTCAGGATGCGCTGGAAGCGGCAAAGCTCAAGCCACAGGTGGCCGAGGTGTCGTGGATTCCGGAAAACACCATCCAGGTCGAGGGCGAGGCCGCTGAAAAGCTGCTGGCCCTGATCGAGCGGCTTGAGGAACTCGACGATGTGCAGAATGTGTACGCCAATTTCGACATCTCCGATGCCGAGATGGAACGTCTGAGCAACTGAGGCCGGGAACAACCCTTATGCGCATCCTCGGGGTGGACCCCGGCTCACGGAAGACAGGCTACGGCATCGTGGATGTCGAAGGCAGTCGCATCACGCATGTGACGCACGGCCTGATCACCGTGGGTGACGGCGATTTCACTGCCCGCCTCGGCATGCTGTTTTCAGAGCTGTCCTCCCTGATTGCGGCATTCAACCCGGGATGCGCGGCGCTGGAGGATGTGTTCGTGTCGCGCAATGTCTCCTCTGCCCTGAAGCTGGGGCAGGCCAGAGGCGCATTGATCGCCGCCTGCACACATGCGGGGCTTGAGGTCGCCGCCTACAGCCCGACCGCCGTGAAACAGGCCGTGGTCGGTTTCGGGCGTGCCGAGAAGGGACAGGTGCAGCACATGATCAAGATGCTGCTCAAGCCGCCCTCCCCCTTGCAGGAAGATGCCGCCGATGCACTGGGCGTGGCGATCTGCCATGCCAACCATGCCGGAAGCAGGCAGCGACTGGCGGACTCGCTGGACAAAGAAAACCTGCGGAGGCTTGCATGACGGGTTGCTGGGCATGACGGGGCTGCGGCTATGATCGGATGGCTTGGCGGTAAGGTCCGCGAACTCGATCCTGCGGGGAGCCTGCTGCTTGAGGTCAATGGTGTCGGCTACGATGTCGCGGTCAGCATGCAGACGCTGTGCACCGTCGAGCAGGGGGCGCAGGCCGAACTCTTCATCCACACCCATGTGCGCGAGGATCAGCTGCTGCTGTTCGGCTTTGCCACACAGCGCGAACGCGCCCTGTTCCGCCAGCTGACCAATGTTTCCGGCATCGGCGCCCGCATGGGTATGAACATCCTTTCCTCGATGAGCGCGGACGACCTGCTCGCCGCCATCGATGCCGCCGACGATGCGGCGATCGCGCGCACACCGGGCATTGGCAAAAAGACCGCACAACGCCTGATACTCGAACTGAAGGGCAAGCTGAGCGTCGATGCTTCCGGGGCGAGGTCCGCCCCCGCACATTCGGTGGCCGGCGATGTGCGCTCGGCCCTTGCCAATCTGGGTTACAAACCGGCGCAGATCGATGCCGCCATGCAGCATGTGCCCGACAACAACGATCTGGAAAGCATGTTCCGCGCCGCCATGAAAGCGCTGGGATGAAGGACATCAGATGACCGCGCAGGCACCGATGGACGAAAACGGGCGATTGCTGACCGCTGTGGCGCGCGGCGAGGATGGCTGGGATGCCGCCCTGCGCCCCACCAGACTGGCCGACTACATCGGCCAGCAGAAGAACCGCGCCAACCTGTCCGTGTTCATCCAGGCGGCGAGGAACCGCGACGAATCGCTGGATCATGTGCTGCTCTACGGCCCGCCCGGGCTCGGCAAGACCACGCTGGCCAATATCATCGCTCATGAAATGGGCGTGCATATCCGTGCCACCTCGGGCCCGGTCATCGAACGCGCCGGCGATCTGGCCGCCATGCTGACCAATCTGGAAGAAGGCGATGTGCTGTTCATCGACGAAATCCACCGTTTAAGCCCGCAGGTCGAGGAAATCCTGTATCCGGCGATGGAGGATTTTCAGCTCGACATCATCATCGGTCAGGGCCCTGCCGCACGCTCGATCAAGATGGATCTGCCGCGCTTCACACTGGTGGGGGCGACCACACGCACGGGGCTGATCACCACGCCGCTGCGCGGCCGTTTCGGCGTGGTGGCGCGTCTCGAATTCTATACACCCGAAGAGCTCGCACAGATCGTCAGCCGCTCGGCGGGACTGTTGAATATCAGGCTTGGAGACGGCGGCGCCATGGAGATCGCCCGCCGCTCGCGCGGCACACCGCGCATTGCCAACCGCCTGCTGCGCCGGGTGCGCGATTTCGCCGAGATCGAACACGATGCCGTCATCACCCGCGAGGTGGCGCATGCGGCGCTGCTCAGGCTGGATGTCGATGAGATCGGCCTCGACTACATGGACACCAAGCTGCTCACCACGTTGATCGACAAATTCGGCGGCGGACCGGCAGGACTGGATACGCTGGCAGCCGCCATCGCCGAAGAACGCGACAGCATCGAGGATGTCATCGAGCCCTTCCTGCTGCAGCAGGGCCTGATCAACCGCACGCCGCGCGGTCGTATGGCCACAGCCCTGGCCTATGCGCATCTCAAACGCGAACTGCCGGGAGGCGGCAACGGCTCCGGCTCGCAGGGTTCGCTGCTGTGAGCGATGCCATGAAGCTGCCCGGACACCGTTTTGAGCTGCGTATCTATTATGAGGATACAGACCACGGCGGGGTGGTGTATTACGCCAATTACCTGAAGTACATGGAGCGTGCACGCACCGAGTTCATGCGCTGCCTGGGTATCGATCTGGGGCTGCTACAGCATGATGACGGCGTGCTGTTTGCAGTCACCGAGGCGCATGTGCATTATCGCCGCCCGGCGCGCTTCAACGATGCGCTCTGCGTGGTTTCCTCGCTGGGCTGCGCCAAGGGTGCGCGGCTCGGCTTTCATCAGGCCGTGCTCAGGGGAAGCGAGTTGCTGGTGGATGGCGAGATCCATCTGGCCTGTATCGATACAGAAGGGCGTGCGCGCCGTATCCCGCAGGCCGTACTGACTACATTCGCGCAGGCCGTAAAACAGCCCGCGCCGCGAGGAATGAGATCATGAGTGCCGAAGTTAATGCCGTTCAATCCGCAGCAAGCAGCCTGTCCTCCACCACCGTGGCCTCGGACGCGATGAGCGTCGCCCACTCGGCCCTGGCCAGCGATCTGTCCATCATCTCGCTGATCATGAATGCCAGCGTGGTCGTACAGCTTGTGCTGCTGTTGTTGTTGATGCTGTCGCTGAGTTCCTGGGCCATCATCTTCAACAAGTGGCGCCTGTACAGCAAAACGCGCAACGAAGCCGAGGCCTTCTCCGCCGCCTTCTGGGGCGGCAAGGATATGGATACCGTGCTGGCAGGCATCCCGCAGCGTTATCCGAACAGTGCCCTGCCCAACATCTTTCAGGCGGGCTACCGCGAATTCATGCGCAGCCGTCGCGATGCCGTTGAAAAGCCCGGCGACAAGATCACCGCCGGCGGGGGCCTGGAAGGCATCCGCCGCGCGCTCGACGCAGCCCTGTCGCGCGAGATGGAACGCATGGCCCGGCATCTGGCCTTTCTGGCCACGGTCGGCTCCACTTCCCCCTTCATCGGCCTGTTCGGCACAGTATGGGGCATCATGAACGCCTTCCAGAACATCGCGCTGACCAAGAACACCTCGCTGGCCGCCGTGGCACCCGGCATCGCCGAGGCGCTGGTCGCCACCGCCTTCGGTCTGCTGGCCGCCATCCCGGCCGTGGTGGCCTACAACAAGTTCACATCCGATCTCAAGCGCATGGCCGGAAACATGGAGCAGTTCAGCTCCGAATTCCTCAACATCATCTCCCGCCACATCAAGCATTAAGGACGAACAGCATGTGGACCGGTAGCAGCAAATGGGACAAGGACAACGAACCGATGGGCGAGATCAACGTCACGCCGCTGGTCGATGTGATGCTTGTGCTGCTGATCATCTTCATGGTCACCGCTCCCCTGCTCACCCAGGGCGTGGATGTGGACCTGCCCGACGCGGTCTCGCCGCCGATGCAGCAGAACGTCGAACCGCTGGTGGTGTCCATCGGCAAGAAGGGCGATATCCACCTGCAGAAAAGCCCCATCACACTTGAACAGCTGGCCCCGCGCATCAAGGCCATCCGCGAGCAGAAGAAAGACCTGCCGGTGTTCATCCGTGGCGATGCGAAGACCCCGTATGAGGATGTGGCCAGGGTGATGAGCGCACTCTCCACAGCCGGTATCGAGAAAGTCGGTCTTGTCACAGAGCCGAACCGCTAATCACCAGGGGGATAGTGCATCCCTGCAATCGCTGGACCTGCTGTTCGCGATCTGCCTGCATGCGCTTATACTTGCCCTGATCCTGATGTTCACCCTGTGGCACAAGCCGCAGGAGTTCCATCCGCAAAGCGTGCAGATCAGCATGATCTCGGCCAGACAACTGGACCAGATGATCAAGCGCTCCAGCCCACCGCCGGCTGCGAAGCCGCTGAAAAAACCCAAGCCGCAACCGCCTGTCGTCAAACCCAAGCCGGTCAAACCGGTCGTGAAGCCACCCCAGCCCAAGCCTGCACCGCAGCCAAAAGCTGTCGCCAAAGCGAAGCCGGCCAGGGATTTCGATCCGTTCAAACCGATGGAATCGAGCTCCGATGTCACTTCCACATCACCGAAGATCGATCACAAGGCCGCCGAGGTATTCGCCGGTCAGCTTTCCGAGCAGGAACTCAATCGCTATATCGCACTGATCCAGGATGCCGTGCAGCGCCACTGGAAGGTACCGACCGCCGGCAAGGTGCAGGACCCGCTGGTGGAAATGATCCTCAATCCGGATGGCAGCGTGAACAGGGTGAACATTCTGGAATCCTCCGGCAACAGCGCCTTCGATGCCTCGCTGCTGCGTGCCATCGAGGCCGCCGCACCGTTTCAGGTACCGACCCGCGAATTCGAGGTGTTCCGCAACAACCGCATCCGCTTCCGGCCGACACGTTAAGGGCCTGTGTTCTGCATGCAAAGAATGGGTTAGGCTGGGGCCGATGGGGAAATTGTTGAAAACCTTTACATATATCGACACCGCAGCGGAGCTTGCAGCCGCCTGCGAGGTGTTATCCCGCGCCGCAGTGCTGTGCGTGGATACAGAATTCCATCGCGAATCGACATATTACGCCGAATTCGCGCTCATCCAGGTCGCCTCGCGCGAGGCCTGCTACCTGATCGACCCGATCGGCCTTGAGGACCTGCAACCGCTGTGGAAGCTGATGCTGGATCCGGATATCCTGAAGGTGTTCCATGCCGCACGGCAGGATGTGGAAATCATCGTCAACAAGACCGGCAAACTCCCGCTTCCCCTGTTCGATACGCAGGTCGCCGCCGCCCTGCTCGGCTACGGCCAGCAGGTGGGTTTCGGCAATCTGGTGCAGAAGGTGGTCGGCAAGACCCTGCCGAAGGGCGAATCCTTCACCAACTGGATGAAGCGACCGCTGACCGACGATCAGCTGACCTATGCCGCCGACGATGTGATCTACCTGATGCCGGTCTATCAGCACCTGTCCGAGCGACTGCAGGCGGAAAAACGCGCCGAGTGGCTGGCTGAAGAGCAGAGCGTGCTCTGCGAACCGGACACCTATGCGAACCAGCCGGATCAGCAGTTCTGGCGGGTGAAAGGGTTCAACAAACTCAAGCCGCGCCAGCTGGCTGTACTGAGAGAGCTGGCTGCATGGCGAGAAATTCAGGCTCAGAAACGCGACATCCCGCGCCGACGCCTGCTACAGGACGAGCCCCTGCTTTCGCTGGCCCGAAAAAGCGAGCTCAGGGAAGAACAACTGGAACAGATTCGCGGCTTGAATTCAGGAATTTCCAAACGCTTCGGGGCCGAGATTATCGCCGCCTGGCAGCGCGGCCATGACTGTGATAAGGAATACTGGCCGCGTATCCCTCCACAACCCAACCACAGTGAAGGAACGGAAATGCGGATGGAGCTGCTGATGACGCTGGTTCGCTTGCGCGCCGAAGAAGTGGAGATCGCCTCCAATATTCTGGCCAGCCGCTCGGATGTGGCCGCCCTCGCTTCGTGGGCCAACCACGGCAGCAAGAAGGATTGGGCGAACCCGCCGGAGAACCCCTGTCTGCACGGCTGGCGTCGCAAACTGGTCGGCGAAGACCTGCTCAGTATGTTGCAGGGCAATCTTTGCCTGCGTCTCGACCCTGTGACACGCATGCCTATCGTAGACAAACCGGCTTCCGCTAGCGATCTGTGAGCAACTACTGACATGAAGCTGGTCTTCAGCATCGATGCACTGGATGCCGCCGGAAGCCATGCATGGCGCCTGCAAAGCGATCGGCAGCAATGGCGTGCATGCACCTATGCCGAAGTACTGCAGGGCAGCGATGCACAGCTTTCCACCCCCGAAGCCGAAAAACTGGCCGGGCATCGCATGCAGCCGGACAAGGACTGCGGCCTGATCATGCGTGGCAAACCGGGGATGTTTGATTTTCTGATGCGTGGCATCTACTCGCATGCGGTGCTGCATCGTCTCTCCTCGCCATCCCTGCCATCGCTGGACAACATGCTTGCCGTTATCGCGGAGCTGAAACCGGGAACACCATGGCTGCTTTATCTCGATGCTGCCGGCCATTTCCGCGCACTGGATACCAACAACGAACGCATCATCGGCAACCTCGATATCGCTGTACGCGGCGAGATCGCTTCCTCTGCTGCCTATATCGGCCCTGAGGCCAAGCACAACGAGACCCTGATGGACCGCACCTGGCGTCAGTTCCTCGGCGGCTGGCTGGAGCATCTGCAAAGCAAGAGCATGGCTGTCTTCGTTCCGGATGTGGAGAAACTGAAAGCCGAGGCCGACTATCTGGCTCTGATCCATCAACAGCACGCCGAATGAGGCTGATCAACAAGCCGACCCTTATTAGATAATCAGAATTACCCCCCCCCCGCCAATCCACAACGGGGTTCCGATACCCCACCATCGGACTTCCAGGGGTTATTCAGAGCATCCCTAGATCGCTGGATCGGCGTGAGTAACATCGAGGCACAGGTCAGCGCCGCATCTACAACAACCCGTACATCTTTGCAGTTGTGGCAGGCGTCCGCATAATCGCGCAATGAAAATTATCAACTGCAACGTCAACGGTATCCGCTCGGCTACCAATAAAGACTTCTGGCAATGGTTTGCGGAACAGGACGCGGATGTACTGTGCATGCAGGAGATCAAGGCACAGCTGGCGCAGATCCCGCCCGAGGCCATGCCCGAGGGCTACCACCGCTACTACCATTTTGCCGAAAAGCCCGGTTACTCCGGTGTGGCCCTGTATAGCAAGCACAAGCCGGATGCCGTTCATGTCGGATTGAGTTCTGTGGATGCGCAGACCGACTGGAGCGATATGGATGCCGAGGGTCGTTTCGTGATGGCCGATTTCGGCCCCGTCTCGATCATCAGTGTGTACTTCCCCTCCGGCTCGAGCTCGACAACCCGTCAGGCCGTGAAGATGACCTTTCTGGAGCGCTTCCTGCCGCTGATGCGGCGATTGAGGGATGCGGGACGTGAACTGATCGTTTGCGGCGATATAAACATCGCACACCAACCGATCGATCTGAAGAACTGGCGCGGCAACCAGAAGAACTCGGGCTTCCTGCCCGAAGAGCGTGCCTGGCTGTCGAACTGGCTGGACAGCGGCTTTGTCGATGTATTCCGCATGCTGCACCCCGAGAGCGAGACCTACAGCTGGTGGTCCAATCGCGGCAGTGCGCGCGACAAGAATGTCGGCTGGCGTATCGATTATCACATCTGCACGGCCGGCATCGCCGCGCAGGCCACCCAAGCCTGCATTCTCGGCCCCGAGTTCCGCTTTTCGGACCACGCACCGCTCATCGCCGATTTCGCTAGCCTTTAGGGCTACTTAAAGCTCCTGCGCGTCAAGCCCGCGTATCTGCCCGGCGTGTACCGGTTTGTGATAACCCTTGCACATATGCATGGCGACAACGCGGCAGTATCCACGCCGTCCAAGCTCGGCCAACGTCATTGAACCACCCCAGACGCAGCCGGAATCCAGACCCAGCACATGCATCTGATCCAGCACCAGGCCGCGTGCCGCCCAGTGCCCAAAAACGATGCGCGCATCACGTCGCCACGCAATACGATCAAAGGCAAACCACGGGCGCTCGCGCTGACTTGTAGGACCACCCACTTTGGATTTCCAATTGAACAGACCTTCGCTGGTACAGTATCGACTGCGCGTCAGAACGGCAGCGCTGAAATACTTTCGCCCCTTTCCCTTCCCGGGTTCACGTTCCGGAGTCTCGAACTTTTGCAACTTGAGCACGAAATTTTTCCAATCAGACCCGCGCAGCATCTCTTCAATCGAAGCAGCACGCCGTTTCGCCTTTTTCAGAGTCCAGTCAGGATGCAACCCGGCATGGACCATGGCCCAGCCCAGCTGCGTATCGTGATGCAGCAACGGTCTGTGCCTGAGCCAGTCAATCAGGGCATCACAATCCGGTGCTTGAAGCACCTGTGCCAGACTGTCTGAGGGATCAACACTTCCCTTTGCTGCAAGAGCAAGAAGATGCAAGTCGTGATTACCCAGCACACAGATACAAGCATCACCAATGGATTTCAGGAAACGAAGTGTTTCCAGAGATTCCGGGCCGCGATTGACCAGATCGCCGACACACCAGAGAACATCTGATTCAGGATCGAAATGCACCTTACGGAGAACACTTTTCAGCTCTCCGAAGCATCCCTGAATGTCTCCCACCGCATAAACAGCCATGCATGAAGACTAGCGATCAATGGCGGGAAAAGAACAGCTGATCAGAGCCGCTTACGAGGTTCCGGAGAAGACACAATAAGTCTCAACTGATCCGTTTGGGACCGAAATGACGAAAGCCGCGAAGCAGCTCCAGATAGATAACCTTCATCGAGAAAATCACAGGTACAGCAAAAATCAGCCCGATAAATCCATAATAATAACCAGCCAGCATGACGCCGATCATCACGGTAAGCGGATGCAGACTTGCCGACCTTGCGACCACATTCGGGGTCAGGTAAATGTTGTCGATAATTTGTGCCACGAACACCACCACCAAGGCAAGTACTATGGAGATGAAATCAGGCTGATCGGAAAGCAGTACGACGACAACGGGTGGAATCTTGGCCAATGATATACCGAAGAACGGAATCAAATTGAGTAATCCGACCAGCAGGCCCAGGACCGGTGCGTATTCGATATCCGCAAGCCAGAAGCCTGCTGTGCAGATCAATGACATCGAAATCGCCTGAATGAAAATACCCCGCGCGTAGTTCTGTAACTGACCCGTCGCAACGTTGTAGACCATCCAGCCAAGTTCGAAGTAACGATTTGGAAGCGCCTGCATCATATCGCTGCGCAGCATGCGGTAATCCTTAAGCAGGAAGAATGTCACCAGAGGCACCAGCAGAAGCGAGAATGCCACCTCGCTGAAATACGAACGCACGGCAATACTCGTTGCATCCGCCTTGGCACTCAGGCTCTGCACTGCATTCACCGCCACGACCTGAGGATCGAATCCGGTTCCCAGATGTGCCCGTGACCATGTATCAATCTGTACGCATAAGGCCAGTATCCGATTATCGAGTTGAGATGCGCGTGCCGAGAAATGTTCGAACTGCTGACTGACGGTAGGATATAGCAATGCTGTCAGTGCGATCATCAGCACAACCACAACCACCATGACAATAGAAACAGCCGCTCCCTTGCCGACATCCCTTCGCTCGAGATTATCGACCGTCGGTGAAAGCGCGGCATAAAACATTGCCGATAACCCTAGTGTGAACAAAATCGGCGATGCTACAAAAACAAAAAGCCAGATCACGGCCAGAATAAGCGTAAACACTATTCCGGCCAACGATGCCGGATGCATGATCAGATCTGAGAGCAGGCTTTTCATCGATCCTGCTGACGTGAGATCAGCTTGTTCTTCTCCATCAGACGCTGTGCCAGCATCTTGGACAGGTTCTGCAATAAGCGGGCGGCTTCTTTCGGCATGATCGCAAGCCATTCCTGCAAGTCCGAACGAAGGAAAAACACCAGTTCACAGTCTTCTATAGCCACAATATCAGCGGTTCGGGGTAAATCAGCAGCCAACGCCACCTCGCCAAAAAGATCGCCCCGATGCATACGCTGAATTTCAGCTCCGTTGATGCGCACTGCGACTTCACCCGACAACACCAGCACCGCTCCGGCACCTGAATTGCCCATATCGAGTATCGGCTCGCCCACACGGTAGCTACGCGGATGCATGCGCGTCACAAGCCAGCGAATAGATTTGCGGTTCACCTTATCGAATAGAGTATTCTTCTCGCAAAGAGAACATGCATCCTCGACCCACCCAACCTTAGGACGGAACAGGCGCATCCATATGGCTTCGCTAGACATCAGCTTTCCTCACAACTTTCATTAATGGGATACTATCCACTTCCCTTCGACAAGAAAGGTTTATGGCAGTATAGAATCACCAATCTTATCCCCCAACAAAAAAATTCAAGTCTGAGCTCTCAATGGCGATATGCAAAAGCATGAAAGCCGCCCAATCTACCACGACCCCTATCAGGCCATCTGCCGGGCTTATGCTTGCAGAGCAACGCAGTTACAAACGTGCCTCTACCCGGATGCACGCGGCATTCAAACCGCAGGGCTACGAAGCACGCGGTAGTGTAATCAGCAACATCAGTCTTGGAGGGGCGTGGCTGGAAATGATGGACAATCAGCCAGCCGTTGGAAGCGAGGGGAAGCTTCATGTCATCGTTGGGGAAATGCACCTGTACCTGATTGCAAAGGTCGTTCGTCAGACGCAACATGGCATCGGCGTTACTTTCATCGACATGGGTATTGAGACCTATGAAAATCTGAGAATTATTGTAGATCAATTGTCTCAGGAAAAAGAAAACCCTTCACCCTGACGACCTGTTTTCTTTAATACACTAGGATTTAATCAGATGAAGGCGGAGCGCTTCATGCGCTGCTTCGGACCGTGAGTGCACGCCCAGCTTGCGATAAAGGTTTTTGGCATGCGTTTGCACCGTGGCCAGCCCGCAACCTAGAACGCGGGCGGTTTCCTTGTATGTGCAACCCTTGTGAAACATCTCCAGAACAGCCCTCTCACGCTGCGTCAGGTTAAAAATAGCAATCTCACCATCTTTTCCTTCAAGATTGTAGCAACCGCCAATATGACGTCTGACTGCATGCAATAACTCTTCAGCAACGACAGGTTTGAGAAAATAATCATCCACATGCAAGCGAATTGCCTCAACAGCCGTTTCCGCCGAATGATCGGACGTAATGATCATCACCGCGCATTCCGGTTGTTCAACCCGAACCATATCTACAAGATCGTAACCGGAAGCATCGTCGTCGGGATACATCAAATCAATCAGCGTCAAAGAGAATTTGGATTTATGCAATGCCTTTCTTGCGGAAGAAAGGTCGGAAGCGACAACCACCTGATAGCCCCATCTCTGTAATAATAAGGAGAGATAATTTCTTGTCAGGATATCGTCATCAACCACGAGGATATGTTCACCGTTGGCTATCACGTGATTATCCGAGTGTTCGCCCTGCATCATACCCTCCTTTTTCAGTATTCAACGCTGTTCCCGCAATCAGCAAATTTCTCGCTTCATTCCAGCGAAGAAATAAACGTAATAAGCGCAGTATGATCAGGTCAACCCTGCGAACCAACAAAAAAGCTTGTGTTTTGATAGACCAGGACGGAGAACGACACGCAGACCGGAAAACTTCTGCAAAATCAGCGGAATATCGCCTCAATCTTCTGACGATCCGGCTGATAAATAACGCCCTTCTCGGTAATCAATCCTGTTACCAACTCAGCCGGCGTAACATCAAATGACGGATTGCGCACCGACACACCGTGAGCGGCCCACTGACAATCACGGTAACCAGTCACCTCATCGGCAGAACGCTCTTCGATGGGAATCGCCGATCCGTCCGCAATTCCCGGATCAATGGTTGATAGCGGGCATGCCACGTAGAACGGGATGTTATGGCGGTGGGCCAGCACCGCTACCATATAGGTGCCGATCTTGTTGGCCACATCACCGTTGGCAGCCACCCGGTCTGTTCCGACCACCACGGCATCTATTTCGCCACTGGCCATCATATAACCCGCCATATTGTCGGTAATCAGTGTCACAGGTATACCTTCCTGAACCATCTCCCAGGCTGTCAGTCGCGCCCCCTGAAGGAAAGGGCGTGTTTCATCTGCAATCACAGATATCTTCTTGCCTGCCTCGATAGCCGAGCGGAACACGCCCAGAGCAGTTCCCCAGCCTGCCGTCGCCAGCGCACCTGCATTGCAATGTGTGAGCACCCGCGCACCGTCCGGTAGCAATCCGGCGCCGAACGCACCCATTGCGCGGTTGATGCGGATATCCTCTGCGAAAATTTCGTGAGCCTCTTGCAGTAAGCTCCGGGCCACCTGATCCTTTGCTTTCGTCTGAATTCCATCCCATACGGCATGCATGCGCCGCAAGGCCCAGAAAAGGTTTACCGCTGTAGGCCGGCTTTGTTGGAGCACCGTGAATCCAGCCGAGATGCCGCTATAGAAATCAACTTCAGAAACATCCTGCAAACGCATAGCTTCCAGTGCCACGCCATAGGCCGCCGCAACACCTATTGCGGGTGCGCCGCGCACCACCATGCTACGAATCCCTTCTGCCACACCTGCCGCCGAATCGTAGGCAATGTATTCAAACACAGCCGGCAGAATGCGCTGGTCAACCATTTCCAGCCTGCCATCCACCCAACGCATGGTTTCAACTTTCACCTTAATCTCCCTCGAATTCGCAAAGGGCGAATACTTTCTGCCCGAGTTTCTCAAGACGCGCACGGCCACCGATATCCGGCAGGTCAATGGCGAAACAGCATTCAACGATCTTTCCACCCATCTTTTCAATCAATATGCATGCTGCTTCGGCCGTACCACCGGTGGCGATAAGATCGTCAACCAACAGCACCCTATCGCCCGGGGAAATCGCATCCGTGTGGATTTCAATCCGATCCGTGCCGTATTCAAGCTCATAATCATGACCGATGGTTTCGGCAGGTAACTTGCCCTTCTTGCGTACCGGTATAAAACCTTTACCCATGGCATAGGCCAGTGGCGCACCAAGGATGAAACCACGAGCCTCGATACCCGCTATTTTATCGATTTCCACATCCTGATAACGGCGAAGCAGCTCATCAATGGTGAGGCGAAGTCCGACAGGGTCCTTGAGCAACGTGGTGATGTCGCGGAACATGATCCCCGGTTTCGGGTAGTGCGGAACGGTACGGACTCTGGATTTGATTGGCATGTTGGCTCCTACGGTAGATTGGTTATCGGTTTAGTATGCGACCGGCTACGGCTTCCAGCTTCCGGAGCAGGTCCGGGGAACGCGCTTCCGCTGACGTGATCAACGCATGCTCCAGCGCGCTACGGCAGGAGCAGCTTGCTGCGTGTAAGTCAGAAGCAAGTTTTGGCACGACATGTCTCACCAGACTTTTAGCCTTATCCGCATTGGCGACCAGCACCTTGATAATCTGTTCCACTGTCACATTGTCATGATGCGGGTGCCAACAATCGTAATCGGTCACCATAGCAATAGTGGCATAACAAAGTTCAGCCTCGCGAGCGAGCTTAGCTTCGGGCATATTGGTCATGCCGATCACATCACACCCCCAAGCCCGGTACAACTCGGATTCCGCCAGCGTGGAAAACTGAGGACCCTCCATGACGAGATATGTACCGCCGCGCAATGCCTCGATGCCGGCCTCCTTGGCTGCAGCTTCGATGTGGTCGCCCAGGCGCGTACATACAGGGTGCGCCATCGAAACATGCCCTACCAGGCCTGCGCCGAAGAACGATTTATTGCGCGCAAACGTGCGATCAACGAACTGGTCAACGATCACGAACATTCCCGGCCTGAGATGCTCTCGCAGCGACCCGACCGCGCTCACAGAGACCACATCGGTAACACCGGCACGTTTCAACGCATCAATGTTGGCGTGGAAATTGATCTCGGAAGGAGGGATTTTATGCCCCCGTCCGTGGCGTGGCAGAAAAACGAGCTGCTGCCCGTCCAACTCACCGAACAGCAGTTCGTCCGAAGCGTTACCGAATGGCGAGGCGATTCTCTCCCATCGCTTGTTCTCCAAACCGTCGATATCGTAAACACCGCTGCCGCCGATAATGCCGAACACCGGCTTGCCTGTATTGCTCATGAATTCTCCCTGATTTTTTCTGCTATTCTTTAAATCACCCGGTCGTTGCCGCCATCCACAGGCAGCCATGCACCCGTGGTCTTGGCAAACAGCGGACCGCACATTTCAGCCATCAATTCAGCCACATCGTGACTGGTCACTTCAGTTTTCAACACATTATTGGTCTTATATTCCTGCACACTCAAACCATAATGCTTGGCACGCGCGGCCAGCACGTCCTCGGTCCACAGTCCGGTATCGAACACGGCATTGGGGTGCAGTGAATTGATGCGGATATTATCCGCACCCCATTCGAGTGCGGCGACACGCGCCAACTGATTGAGCCCTGCCTTTGACGCGGAATAGGCAGCCGCCCCAGGCCCCGGAGCCGGAACGTTCTTCGAACCGATGACGACGACACGCCCGCCACGTGGCGCAAGTTTGAGAAACGGATGGCATTCGCGCATCAGCATAAGATTGGCATCCAGATTAATGTGCATCACCTTCTGCCATTCCCCGGTATTGAGCGCCTCGATACGGCAACCACCCGGAAAGATACCCGCGTTCAGCACCAGCATATCCAGGCCGCCGAACCTCTCGACCGACTGATCCAAAGCATTGGTAAACTGTTCTTCGGATGTCAGATCACACTGAATACCAAGGAAATTCAGTCCCTGCTTCATACTCACAACAGATGCATCCAGATCGAGCGCAATCACTGCCGCACCGCGCGCCAGCAACGACTCGACACATGCCTTGCCAATCCCTGAGGCTGCACCGGTAACCAATGCCACTTCGCCCGCAAACTGCGGCGCTTTGCCGCCCTTCCGCAGCTTTGCCTGCTCAAGGTCCCAATATTCGACATCAAAGATATCTTTTGCCGGCAGAGCCTGATATCCGCCAAGGGCCGTGGCACGCAGAATGATGTCCATGGTGTGATCGTAAATATCAGCCACGATATCCGCATCCTTGGCGGTCTTGCCTATCGCACATAATCCAAGTTCCGCATCCAGCACCACGCGGGGAGCAGGATCCAGCATGGACTTGCGTTCGCCGGCCTGTGGTTCAAGCGCATCGAAATAGGCACGGTACTGCTCTGCATAGGTATCGACATCCCTCCCCAGCATGGGAAGACGCTTGGTTCGTATCACATGATCCGGGGTGGCCGGCCCCTGCTGAGCAATCACCGCGATATCCGGGCGGCGGGCAAACGACAGTGTCCTGTCGTTTGCATGCCGGGACACAATAACCGGGAACCCGCAGACCTTCGACACATTGGCACGCAAGGCCGCCATGGCTCGGGATATGTCGTTGCCGGTAGGGACAAGTTGCTCTTCTGGGGGGAATTCCCATGCGCCATGCTGCTTGAGATACGCCTCGGCGCGCCCCACCAGCGAGATCATGCGCTCGTACGATTCCTTCGCACTCTGTCCGAACGAGAAAATGCCATGATTGAGTAACACCATACCGATGGTGTTCGATCCAGACTCGGCGGCAAAGCGCTCTGCGCACAACCTAGCCAAGTCGAATCCGGGCATTACATAGGGAATCACCACCAGCGTATCGCCGAATATCTCCCGGATAGTCGCCTCGCCGTCGACAGTATTGGTGATGGAAACGATGGCATCCGCATGGGTATGGTCAACATACGGATAGGGAAGAATGGCATGCAATATAGCCTCAACCGAGGGCACAGGGGCAGAAGCACGTGTCTGGTGCGTCACCAACTGATTGACCATCTCCGGATCCGACAGGGAAGGAAGCTTCGCCAGTCTCTGCAAATACTGCAACTGCACAGGCGCAAACCCTCCTGTCTCGATGGTTTCCAGATCCCAACCGCTTCCCTTGACGTAAAGAAGCTGCTCTTCCTCACCGAAGATATTCTTTTCACTGATTTTTACCGAGGTATTACCCCCTCCATGCAGCACCAGCGTCTTGTCCCGTCCGAGCAGGCGTGAGCTATAGACGCGCCTCTCCAGTTCATCTTTACATGCTGCCGCAGCAGCATCTTCCCAATAGCTATGCACGTTGAACACTCCACAACCATAAAGTCTCAAGAAAGCAATTCATACCTTGAGCCGCCACGTGAACGCTTGCTCTGCTGAACTGTTGCCATTCAATACCAAAGTTTGATAAGCATTCAGAAAAGTGGAACGTCGCCGTGCAGATAACGGCTGCAAGACTACCATGCTCGATATGGATGTTGAAGGATGGCAACCATGGTTGCATGGCTCATGAGGCTGGCTCACAGGTGCAACAGAAAAGGGCCCAGCATTTCTGCTGGACCCTTGACTTAACTGGCGCGCCCGGAGCGATTCGAACGCCCGACCCTCAGATTCGTAGTCTGATGCTCTATCCAGCTGAGCTACGGGCGCGTGCCTGTTATGCTTTCGGAAATATCGCTGTCCGTCTGAATCTCCGGCGGAGTGATCACCACTCCATGCAACGACACCTTCCAGTTTGCCATATCAGGCCCGAACAGCTCGGGGAACTCCTGATACAACCATCCGCGGTACACCTGCCGACCCTGTCGGCTGATTTCCACGAACGCGGCGGGATTATGCACATTTTTATCCTCAATGTAAGTCCCGGACTTCATGCGCAATCCCTCGGCCAGGCCGAGGAGGCGAAAGTGCATATCCTGAAACACCACTTCCTGCCCGCTTTCAAGGCCCACATTGAATAAACGGGCCTTATCCTTCTGCAACAGCACCAATTCGGCGCTGCCTGTTACCTGCTCCGCCCAATCCGGCAGCGGCTGGTCAGCCTGTGCACCATGCGGATCATCCGGTGCTGCAAGCGGTAGCTGCCAGTCGATCTGCGTGGTCTTCTCGTTATCACACCCGTTCAGAAACAAGGGCATGGCAACAACAAGCACGACGGACAACAGGTGTCTGACTCGAACAGGCCTCACTGCAAACACTTCCTGAAGGCCTCTGAACGAACCATTGAACTGGCGGAGAGAGAGGGATTCGAACCCTCGATACGGTAACCCGTATAACACCTTAGCAGGGTGCCGCTTTCGACCACTCAGCCATCTCTCCATGCGCGCGTTTCACACCTCAATCGCGGCGCGGCGCAGTGTAGCAAAATAATTCACATTTGCACCTGCCGAACCACCTGGTTCTGTAAAGCAAATCTTTGCAACAATATCCAGTCTGTCGCTCCGAACTGCGGAGACAGTGGAATCACGCGGGCTACGCACTCGCCCTGCGGGCCGCCGCAAGCGGCGTTCAAATCAGCACGCTGATTTGTCGAACCGTAGTCGCGGGTCCTCACCCACCCCTGCGATTCTCCCCTATGCTTCCACCACATCCAAGCTATTGCTTCTTCAACTGGCGGAAGGGGTGGGATTCGAACCCACGAAGGGTTGCCCCTTGCCGGTTTTCAAGACCGGTGCCTTCAACCGCTCGGCCACCCTTCCATTGTGATTTAAAGCAAACCGCCACATCTGTGATGCAGGGTTGCGCAAGATATCACGCGACAGGACGATGACAATGCCGCTGAAGCTGTGCGACCACAGTCTTACAGATATCCCTCAAGTACCGGACTGTTGATTTCATCCGGGTTTTCCAGCTCCCACAAGCCGTTGAGGATACCGCGCGCAATCAGATGGATGATCGCCGCCTGAATCGCCTCCTGCGCCGCCATCTGACCAGGTTCGTTGTAGCTGTAACCCACATCCCCTTCGAGCAGCGCCTTGAAAGCAATAAAACGATAGACATTGCCTGCGATCTGCTCGGAAAGAATCGTCTTGCTGGTCTCAACCGTTTCCAGAATCCTTCCGTTGCGCACATCCACAGCGCGCAGCACGACCGTCACCTGATCGACCTGATAGCGATCGGAACCGCCGATCCCCAGATAGCGCGCGCCCTCGCCGCCGGTCTGTACATTGGTGTCGTAACCGACAATACCACCCTCGAAAAGCACGCTGGCGGGAAGCAGCGTGGGCAACGGTGCCACCTTGGAGTTTTTGTCGTTCGCCGCCGTTGCGCGGTTCACCTTACGCTCGGTAAGCAGGTCCTGCAGCCCCTCGCGTTCGACAATATCGAACCACTGCGACTCCTTGAGTGAATGCATCAATATGGATGCGGCGCCCTGTGTCACCTGAGTGGAAATATTACTGGAAGGTGATGACTTATACTGCCCGGTCATGTCCCGGAAGTTGTACACAGCGGAAAGGATCTTACCCTTCGGTCGCGGTAGATTGAGCAGATCGCGATAGGTCGGGGTATTCGGCTGTTGCAGATAAGCCTGGTTCATAATGCCCACCGGGCGCTTGGCAACCGCCATGCCACAAGCACCTAGGAATCCGGGAATCAACAGTGCAAGCAGAAGTCCGCGGTAACGCCGCAGTGACGGCGTCGGAAAACATCTCATAGCAAGACCTAGTTAACCTGAAAGAACGTGGTCTGACCGGTATTTCTATCCGTCGTGGTCACGGTCAGCGGCCCGTTGGCCACAGGCTGGGACACTACGATCGTGAAATCCGTTGTCGTAATCGTGCCCGGAACCAGGGCGCCATTTGCACCGATGATGGTTCCCGTCACAGAAGCTGCGATACGGTTGAGCACGAACTGCTGCAGGTTCTGATTGAACTGCTGCAAGGGTGTCAGCTGGGCCAAAGCATTCACTGCTGCAGGATCCTTGTAGTTATTCTGGGCATTGGCGCTTGCCAGGAGCCCTGGGGCATTATTCGGGTTTCCCCCGAAAACCGGATTCACCGGGGTGTAGACAATCTGCTCGGCAAAGACATTCACAGAGCCCATGATAAGCATGGCTGCACAGGTAAATAGCATCTTCTTCATTCTTGCCTCCTCTTTACCTCAAACATTTCAGGGCTGGCAGAGCCTACAGCTCGTCCCCTGCTAAATCACCACCCTGTGATAGCAACCCGTCAAGCTGCGACTGACTTAGCTTCGCACTAACCACAGCCGCTGCCTGAATGGCTTTGGCATTTATATACTGATCAGCAGCATAAACAACGGTCTGGAAAAGAATTGCTTCCCTGTATTCGATGCTTATCAGGCTTCCGGATCGTTTGGACCGGGACTCCTTGAGTGTCACTGAATCGAAATACACATTGCCAACCTTCTCTGAAAGCAGAGGAACAAAGTACCGGTAAAATTCATGTCCGGGATATGTGGTGGTTTGATCCAGTACAATTTTTCGCAAATTACGATCATTCGCACCGGCTGCTTCCACACTGCCTGCCAGTGAAAGCCAAAAGACAGAGCACAACAGCAAGCCGAAAATTCTTGCAGCGCTCCCGGAAAACACTATTCCTGCCTCACCGTAACGTGTTTCGCCCTATTACCATAATTACTGCCAACATTGCCAACAGTGACATTCACATTATCAGCACTCTGCATCACTGAAATTGTGTTGCGATCCTCCGAACCGGTCAAACCACCCTGCAGAATGTTCAATTTCGTATTATTCCCCGTTTGCAGGGCCCTCACATCATTGAACTGGCCCTCCTGATTTACTGAGAGATCGTTTTTGAAGCCTGACTGGATTGCCTGAATGCTGTTGTTTTTTCCGCTTTGCTGAATATTCGCAGTCGCCTCGGCACCCGACTGCTCCAGAGATGCTGTCAGCTGGGAGGTTCCGGCATGGCTCTGCGTAATATTTGCCGTGTCCTGAGCGTTGGTCTGAAACAGGGTCAATTTTGCCTGATCGGCCACCTGCCTGATCGTGGCCCCTCCACCGCTCCCGCTTTGCACAATTGCTGCCTCATTGCCATCGCCCTGCTGCAGCATATTCAACCGATTGCCGGACGACGATTGCGCAATCTGCGCAAAGTTTCTATTGCCATATTGCTCAACTGTCATGGTATTCTCCCGACCACCCTGTTCGACGAGAAGTACGCTATCCGTTCCTTCCTGGGTAATCGTTGCATTAGCCAACCTGTTCTGTTGAATTTGAAGAATCTGGGAAACGCCGGACTGACGGACACTCAACGTTGTTGCTTCTTCAATCTGTTCAATAGAAACAAGGTTTGAGCTACCTTCCTGATAAACGTCTGCAGTCTGAAAAGCATCGCGCTGCAACACGTCAACCACATTCAGATCACCTCGGGTTTCAACATTGGCACGGAAACTCTGATCACCTGCCTCACTTGCACTACCCTGCTGAACCTTGGTGATATTACTGCTCCCCTGCTGATCGACTGTTACAAAAGCATCATTCGTTTGCACCTGTTCGATCGCCGCATTATTGCTGCTGCCTTCCTGATTGATCACTGCCGACGAATAATCGGCCGCTGCCACATTGGGAAGCAGTATGAATGCGAGTGTCAGGCAGAGGGCGCAATGCCGGATACCGGATACTGCAAAGGATATGAGACTAGTTCTTTGCACCATCGGCTTCCGGGTAGGAAGAGGAGAAAGTCGCAATCACATCGCCGGAATGTTTACAGCGAGAACCCGGTATGCAAATACGCAGCTCAAGCTGCATGTTGTCGTGCTGTGCAAAGCTACCGAAACGCAATACCGGCCCCAGATCAACATCCTTGCCTTCCACTGTATCGATGCGACCACCGTGACCCTCGGTAGATGTTCCGGCGGATCCTCGTTTGGTAATCCTGAGTTTATAATCAAATGTTGCGGTTCCATCCGAGCGTATGCTCGGGCGCAGTGTAACCGTGGCCGTATCGGCATCGTGTTTGAGATTGAAGGATGCTTCCATATCTGGTTGCCTGTGAGCATAGCTGTTCGGAATGAAGGTGCAAAACACAAAGCCCAGTGACAACAATGCACACGTTTTCACAATGCTTCCAGTCATCATTTCATCCCCCCAGCCACTATAGTCGGCTAACTTCGGTCAATTTGCGATGCTGTGCCCCTGAGCAGAAAAAAAAGGGGACGGGCAAAGCCCATCCCCAAATGGCGTTTCCGTTCGTTAGTTCTGCACAATGCTGGCTGAGTTGCCTGCACCACCACTCTGCGAAATATTGGCAGAATTAAAGCTACCATTCTGCTCGATGAATGCGCTATTGCGCTCACTGGCGGTGCCGGCACCTGTCTGTGAAATATTTGCCGCATTACCAGTACCGGTCTGCATAATTATTGCATCAGCATAGCTTGAAACCTGATCAATACTGGCCGTATTCAGGTCGCCGCTCTGCTCGACATTGATTTCGTTGTACGAACCGGTTGTATTCACAATGGCTGTGTTCAGATTGCCTTCCTGATCAATATCGACATTGTTAAAATCACCCAGCATCGCCAGTTCAGTGATGTTGCCATCACCGAGCTGCTCGACATCAGCCACATTGCCGTTACCTGTCAGGAATGCATCGGCAGAATTGTTGTTACCATTCTGCACCAACTCTGCTGAGTTGCCGTCACCAGCCTGCTCAACCTCGGCAAAATTGTCGTTACCCATCTGCTCGATGCTGGCGATATTGTTATTACCTACCTGATCATTGTCAGCGTTGTTGTTCACACCGGTCTGCGCAATATCTGCACTGTTGCCATTGCCTATCTGCTCGACACTGGCGTTGTTGCCATTGCCGTCCTGCTCGATATTGGCAATGTTTGCTATACCGTCCTGCTCTACTCGAGCGACGTTTGCCAAACCATTCTGCTCAACTTCGGCGAAGTTTGAAGAGCCATTCTGTGTCATATCAGCCTGATTGGAGTCACCCGTCTGATCCACATCCGCGGTATTGCTATATCCGGTCTGCGTCAGATCGGCAGAATTATTGCTGCCGATCTGCTCAACACTGGCATCGTTCGATGTTCCGGTCTGGGCCAGTTTCGCAGTATTATTGTTGCCCTGCTGGGCAACATCGGCGCTATTTTCGTTCCCAACCTGTTTGATCTCTTCAACCTTGTTTCCGTTACCCTTCTGGGCCACGCCAGCTGTGTTGTTGTCACCGTTCTGGTCAACATCAACAAAATTATGATCACCTGTCTGATCTACTGTGGCTGCATTGCCGTTACCGGCCTGTTCGACATCAGCCTCGTTGATGTTACCGATCTGATTAATACTGGCGGTATTTGCATCCCCGGTCTGCTCAGCCTCGGCTTTGTTCACACTGCCGGCCTGATTTATGTCAGCTGTGCCGAAATTTACATCCACCTGCTCGACTACGGCTTCGTTGGAACTACCGACGGACTGGCTGATATCTGCGGAAGAGTTGCTTGTGGCAGCGTTGGCATAGGTCGAAACCGACATCATGACCAAGGCTGCTGCAATCGAGATATATTTTTTCATCAAACCTCCGGGTAGGGGGAAACTTTTCCACTTGTGCGTACCTTATGAAACCGTGATCTGGATCACAATCACCTTAATAGGTGACAAAAATTAATTGGCTTTAATAAAAGTGGAAATAATCAGCAGGTTGGAAGAATTCCTATTCTTGCCTGATGTCAGCCAGGTTTCCGCTACCGCTTTGCTCAACGTTTACAGTATTGGAACGACCTTTCTGGCCTACCTGAGCCACATTCTCATTTCCCAACTGTTCCACATCCACGCTATTGGAACTTCCGGATTGCTCAACGCTTGCAAGGTTCTGATCTCCCCGCTGATCAAGATCGACCATATTGTTCGAACCCGACTGTTCAACTCCGGCCGTGTTTCGATCCCCATCCTGCTCTATTTCAGCAAGATTTCCTGAGCCGGACTGCTGCAGATCGACTGTGTTTGCGTGTCCGGTTTGTTCGATTTTCGCCTGATTGTTTTTGCCGGACTGTGTGATGGCGGCTGTAGTAAAGTCGGCATCCCGCTGCTCCACGGATAACCTGTTATGTGAACCGGCCTGACTCACTTCAGCATTTGATCGACTGCTTTCGGCCTGAGCGTTGATCGCCAGAGACAACGTGAGCAAGACTGCAATGACTACGATATATCCTTTCATCGTAAGACCCCGATAATTTCATATTTGGTACTCATATAGAGCCTGAAACTTGATCCCAGAAGTTGATAACAAACGCCTTAAACGCAGAAGGGCGGACCGAAGTCCGCCCCCTTTAGCATTGCGATCTTTGAACTTACTTCTGCTCGACGTTGGCCACGTTGCTGTTGCCGCCGCTCTGAGAAACAGAAGCAGTGTTAAAGTTGCCGGACTGCTCGACGTTGGCAACGTTGTAGCTGGAAGCCTGCATCACGTTGGCGACGTTGCTGTTGCCGGACTGCTCGATTTCAGCTTCGTTGCCATTGCCGATCTGTGCTACGCCAGCGACGTTAAGGCTGCCACTCTGGTCAACATCAACACTGTTGTCGTTACCCGTCTGGGCAACATCGGCGCTGTTGCCATTGCCGAACTGCTCGACTTCAGCTTCGTTGCCGTTGCCCTTCTGGTCAACATCGGCTGCATTGTTGGCACCCTGCTGGGCGATCTCGACACTGTTGTTGTTGCCGGCCTGGTCTGCATCAGCGATGTTGCCGTTACCGGTCTGGGACAGGTCAGCACGGTTGCCGTTGCCAAACTGCTCGACTTCAGCATCGTTGGCAAAACCAATCTGGTC
Source organism: Zetaproteobacteria bacterium CG06_land_8_20_14_3_00_59_53 (assembly GCA_002779605.1). GTDB lineage: Bacteria > Pseudomonadota > Zetaproteobacteria > Mariprofundales > Mariprofundaceae > UBA1543. The sequence continues at coordinate 185,800 of PEWE01000033.1, forward strand.
GATGTTGGCGGTATTAGCGTCGCCCGACTGCTCAACAGCTGCAGTGTTGGAAGTGCCGGTCTGGTCAACATCAGCAACATTGGCGTTTCCGATCTGCTCGACAGAAGCAACGTTGTTGTCGCCGATCTGCTCGACTTCAGCGTTGTTGCCGTTGCCGGACTGGGTAACAGAAGCATCATTGCCGTTACCCTGCTGGGCAACTTCTGCCTCGTTGGCGTTGCCGCCCTGCGCAACATTGGCATCGTTGTTATTGCCGGTCTGAGCAACCGAAGCTTCGTTGCCGTTACCCTTCTGGTTCACGTCGGCATTGTTGCCGGCACCCTTCTGGGACACGGTAGCGGTGTTGTTGTCGCCGTACTGGTCGACATCAGCGGTGTTGCTGTCGCCGGTCTGGCTGACACGGCCAACGTTGCCGTTGCCGGCCTGCTCGACGTCTGCATTGTTCAGGCTGCCGACCTGCGAAACGCCGGCGCTGTTGCCGTTACCAGTCTGCTCGATCTCGGCGGTGTTCACGGAACCAGCCTGATCAATGGTGGCATCAGTAAAGCTGGCGTTATCCTGCTCAACGGTCGCATTGTTGGCGCTGCCGATGGTCTGGTTAACAGTGGCTGTGGAATTGTTCGTGGCTGCCTGCGCGTAGGATGCGAAGGACATAATCATAACGGATGCTGCAATTGCGATGGAACGTTTCATAAATAAGGTAACTCCCCTTTTGTTTGAAATATGGCCGAACATTATGAATCTGTGATCCAGGCCACAATCACCTCAATAGGTGACAAGCTGGCGAAGACAGGACTCGATTCAATTTGTGTATGTGAACGTGTATTTTACAAACCCCGATTGCTCCGTTGAATGGTTAGTGACCATCAAGTGAAATAAGGCCCAGACGGGTAGCTTCGTAAATCGCTTCGCTGCGCGAAGAAACATCAAGCTTTGTATAGATCCGCTTCACATGGGTACCGATCGTATTCGTGCTAACATTCAGGATTGCCGCCAGCTCCTTGCGTGAGAAACCCTTGAACATCAACTCCAGAACTTCCTTTTCCTTGGTGCCCAGCTGGGGGGGGGCATCGTCGGCAATCGGCTTATGGAATCTTCGCAAGATCATTCTGGCTATATCAGGACACAAAGGAGCACCACCCTCCCAAAGCTCCATCATGGCCTCGACAATCGCAACCGGACCAGCCGACTTCAACTTATACCCGGTTGCTCCCGCCTCTAGAGCCTTGAATACGTATGTATCCTCTTCATGGCTGGTCACCACCAGGCACTCAAGCAGAGGGTTCTCCTTCCGGGCAGCCCGGATCAACTCATACCCGTCACCGTCCTTAAGATCGATGTCGACGACGATAACATCAGGATTGACTCGTCGAATCAGCGCCATCCCCTCTTCACAGCCACTGGCTGTTCCACGAAGCTCAATTCGGGCGTACTTATCAATTGCCAGCTCAAGCCCCTTCCTGAATCAGTGAGTTTACATTGGTAATTTTCTGTTTCTTCTTTTGTAATTAGCTGATTTTATTTATGTTTTATGTTACATTAGAACCGCATC
>PEWE01000023.1:0-28609 GCA_002779605.1 Zetaproteobacteria bacterium CG06_land_8_20_14_3_00_59_53
CCTCCGGAAAAGTTGCTTGGTGGTACAAACAACCTAACCAGGGGCACCGCTCGCTTTAACCCCTATTTCCCGCCAATCCGCGATGAACCAAAAGAAAAGCCCCCTGCTTTCGCAGAGGGCTTGATGTGGTGGCGCTTCAGGGACTCGAACCCCGGACACGCGGATTATGATTCCGCTGCTCTAACCAACTGAGCTAAAGCGCCTTCCGGTGAGGCGCGGATTATAGAAAGCAGTTTTACTTTGGCAAGCGGTGACTTGCGGGCTGCAATACGCATTAATAACCCGTCGGATGGCGCAGGGCCTTGATGGTATCGGCGGCGATAATCCTTGCCTTCAGTGTGTCGGCCCATAGTTCGGCTGCCTTGCGGGTGAGAAAACAACCGCATTGCTGCGAATGCTTTTTCATCCACACCTGTGCCTGAAACTGGCAATCGGGATTCTGCTGCTGTTCTCTGATAAGCACCATAATCAGCCCCTTATTCTTATGAATAAGTATATTATTGTTATCTTATATGTCAAACACGCAGTGCCCAGCCCCCTTCACACATAAGCATTGTTACCAAGGGGCAAGCCCTTTGTTATGGTTCGTTGTCCGAACTATCTACTTACATACAACCGAGGGCACCATTGAGCACTTCAGAGAACCAGCCAAACGCACTCAATCCAAATAAGCAACAGCGCATCCTCTCGGGTATGCGTCCAACCGGGCGCCTGCATTTAGGGCACTTCAAAGGTGTGCTGGCCAACTGGGTGAAGCTGCAGGATGAGCATCAATGCTTCTTCTTCGCCGCCGACTGGCATGCGCTGACCACCGATTACGCCAATCCGGGCATCGTATCCCAGACCATCTGGGACATGCTCATCGACTGGCTGGCCGTGGGCATCGATCCGGAAAAGGCCGTGATCTTCATCCAGTCCGAGGTGCCGCAGCATGCCGAGCTTCACCTGCTGTTCTCTTTTATCACCCCGCTGCCCTGGCTGGAGCGCGTACCGACCTATAAAGACCAGATCGAGCAGTTGCGCGAGAAGGATCTGGGCACCTACGGGTTTCTGGGATACCCGCTGCTGCAATCCGCAGACATCCTGATCTACCGCGCCGACGGCGTACCGGTGGGCGAGGATCAGGTACCGCATGTGGAACTGACGCGAGAAGTCGCGCGTCGCTTCAACCATCTTTACCGCAAACCGGACCAGCCGCTGTTCCCCGAGCCTGAATCCCTGCTTATGCCCGCCTCCAAGCTGCCGGGACTTGATGGCAGAAAGATGAGCAAGTCGTACAACAACACCATCGAGTTGGGCGAAACCTGGAAAGTCACCGAGCAGAAGGTAAAAACCATGCCGACCGATCCGGCGCGTGTGCGCCGCGATGATCCGGGCACACCGGAGAAATGCCCGGTGTGGGAATATCACAAGATTTACTCCACCGAGGACGAACGCTCTGAAGTGCACAGCGGTTGCACCAGCGCCGAGATCGGCTGCCTCGACTGCAAAAAGGTATTGCTCAAACACCTTGAGGAAGAGTTACAACCCATCCGCGAGCGCCGTGCGCAGATCGCTTCACGCCCCGACGATCTGCGCGATGTGGTGCGTGCCGGCAACGAACGCGCCCGCATCGAAGCCGAGCGCACCATGGAAAAGGTACGCCGCACACTGAAGATGGGTTACCGCGTATAATGCAGGGAGAGCTGATCGCCTCCGAGGTTCAGGGCATCTCCGGCCTGCCGCCGGTCACCCTCGATGCCTTCGAGGGCCCGCTGGATGTGCTGCTGCACCTGATCCGCGAGCAGAAGATGGAGATCTTCGACATCCCCATCGCCAGACTGACGGAGCAATACCTCGAGATCCTCGAGGCCCAGCAACCGCTGAATCTGGAATACGCCGGGGATTATCTGGTGATGGCCAGCACCCTGATGCAGATCAAGAGCCGCATGCTGCTGCCCCGTCCGCAACTCGACGAGGACGGCGAGGCCATCGACCCGCGCGCCGAACTGGTGGCGCAGCTTCTGGCCTATGAACAATACCGTGCCGCCGCAGCCGAGCTTGAAGAAAAGCCGAGACTCGGCCGCGATGTGTTCGCGCGCCGCTATTTCCCCGAGGCCAACGAGGTGGAGCGCCCGCTGGCCGAGCCCGATCTCGATGCCCTGCTCACCGCCTTCCGCCGTGTGTTGAAACGCGTCGGCGGCGAGGTACGGCATCAGGTGTTCATGGATACGATGAGCGTTCGGCAGCGCATGGCCTATGTGCTTGAGCGGCTGAAACAGGGCGGATTGGTGCTTGAAGAGCTGCTCGACACGCCTGGCCGCGAAACCATTGTGACCACTTTTCTTGCCATCCTTGAGTTGTGGCGCAATCAGGCCATCAGCGTGATTCAGGATGGCTGCTATGCATCAATCAGCATCCTGCCGAGGGAGGCCACATGAGTGTCCAGACAAACAACCTTGCGCATATTCTTGAAGCCCTGATCATCGCCAGCGACGAGCCACTGAGCCTGGCACGGCTTCGCGATCTGACCGAAGCATCTTCCGGCGATCTGCGTGCCGCACTCGGCGAGCTCGAAGCACTCTATCATGGTCGCGGCATCAGTCTGCAGGAAGTGGCCGGAGGCTGGCAGTTCAGAAGCAGTCCGGAGCATGCGGGCTATGTGCAGCAACTCTGGCAGAGCCGCCCGCCGAAGCTCTCCCGCTCAATGCTGGAAACGCTGGCCATTATTGCCTACCGCCAACCTGTGACTCGCGCCGAAATCGAAATGCTGCGCGGCCTGAAGGTATCTAGCACCATCATCGGCGGCCTGCAGGAACGCGGCTGGATCAAGGTGCTCGGGCGCAAGGAAGTGCCGGGCCGCCCGCATCTGTACGGTACGGGCAAGCAGTTCCTGATCGACTTCGGGCTGAATGCCTTATCCGATCTGCCGGAGATCACCCAGCTGATGGATCAGGAAGAACTGGAATCCGGCCTGCTGACCGAGGCGACGCCCGACGATCAGGGCGAGCTGCAGTATGATGACTTAAGCGACGACGATCAGGAAAACGACGATGAAATCATTGCTGACGCAGACGCGCCGGCAAAGGCATGGCAAACAGATGACAACAGCGAAGAAAAAAACGACGACAGCTGCGGGGAAGAAAGCCGCCCTCAAGACTGATGGCGGATCCGGCGGCAGGCCGGAGAAAGCACCGAGGGTCAAGACCAAGGGCGCGAAGTCGGCAGCCCGTAGCGGCAGACCCGGCCCGAAACCGCCTGACAGCAAGTCCGTAGCAGAACCCGCACAGACAGTGTCTGCCGGAGAAAGCGAACGCCTGAACCGCTTTCTGGCCAAAAGCGGCCTGTGTTCACGCCGCGAGGCCGACAAAATGATCGCCGAGGGCCGCATCGTCATCAACGGCGAAAAGGTCCAGGACATGGGACGCAAGGTCAAACCCGGCGATATCGTGCTGGCCGACGGCAAGGTGGTGTCCATGCTGAGTGAACACACCTATCTGCTGTACAACAAGCCGCCCGGCCAGCTGTGCACACGCCGCGATGAAAAGGGCCGCGACTTGATCTACAAGCATGTCGAGGTTGGCCCGAATGTGCAGTCGGTCGGACGTCTGGACATGGACAGCGAAGGTCTGCTGCTGCTCACCGACGACGGCGAACTGGCCAACCTGATGACAAGGCCCGGCACCGGCGTGGAACGCGAATACCGCGTACGGGTGGCCGGCCACCTGTCGCTGGAAGCACTGGAGAACCTGCGCAAGGGCGGTCTGGACATCGGTGAGGGCGAGAAGAGCGACCCGTGGGACATCGTGGTGGATTCCGAGACCGGCGGCCATTGCTGGCTAACCGTCACCATCAAGCGCGGTCGCAACCGCGAGGTACGCCGCACGCTGGAGGCCGCAGGCCATGTGGTGCGCCGCCTGATACGCACCCGCTTCGGCCCGCTGAAGCTGGAGGACGGCGTGCGCAAGAGTACCTCACGCCACCTGACTGTCGGCGAGGTAAAGCAGTTACGCCGCTCGGTCGGTCTTTCCGAAAAAGCGGAGTGAGATGAGCCGTCCGTCCGGCAGTCCGGCAGACAGGACCGCAACGGACATCTACCGGCTGCTGTTCGCCGCCTACGGGCCGCAACACTGGTGGCCGGCACAGTCCGCCTTCGAGATGATGGTCGGTGCCATCCTCACCCAGAACACAGCCTGGACGAATGTCGAAAAGGCCATCGCCAACCTCAGGGCCGCAGCTGCCCTCGATGCTCAAGCCATGCTGACCATGGACGAAGCAGGGCTGCGCGAGCTGATCCGCCCCTCCGGTTTCTTCAACCAGAAAGCGGCAAGGTTGCGCCTGTTCTGCGCGTATTATCTGCAGACCGGCCGCGAGGCCGGCATGCGGACACTGCCCGACCCGCGCGCCTCCCTTCTGGCCCTCAACGGCATCGGCCCTGAAACCGCCGACTCAATCCTGCTGTATGCACTCGGCATGCCGGTGTTCGTGGTGGATGCCTATACCCGCCGCATCTTCACACGTCTCGGCCTGCTGCCCGAAGGTGTAAACTACGCCGACACACAGGACTTTTTCCACGCACAGCTTGCAAACAGTGCCCCGCTGTTCAACGAATACCACGCCCTGATCGTGCAGCACGCCAAGCAGCACTGCCGCGTCAAACCCGATTGCAGCAGATGCCCCGTTTCGGGTTTCTGCAGCTATAGGCAGGGGAAACGATAACTTTACCTTTCCGGAATCCCGCCGGGGTCGGGCTAACAGGACAAATACCAATGCCCGATTTTCGGCGTATCGATACCCGGCACTTGAGCCTCCGCCGGTAACTCAATCTCATCGAACCAGATACCGCAGGAACGCACATGGGGCAAGTGGCATGATAATCATGGCGGAATCGCCATTTGTAATAGTATTCGATCAGATAGGCATATTTTTCTATCCCGAGGCAGGTGTGGCTGGCCTCGTGGATAATCACGCCGGCCAACTCGCTGATCACACAATCCTTTTCTTCCGTGGTGGCGGCCTTGTTCCATGAGTTGTACACCGCGTACAGGAATCCGGAATCGATCAATACCCGGTTCGTATTCAAGGCGACGATCGGCAGGGTCGAGGCGGGCGCGCCCTTATCCCATAACCCCTCCCTGGCCTTGATCTCCAGCTTGTTGTCACCGTTGAGACGCTTCCTCAGGCACTTCCCGTCCCGCCCGACAGAGTGCCTCTCCATCGAATGGTAAGCCCGAAGGATCTCGATATGGTTGTTGATTTGTGCAAATGCCATGGTCAGCGCCAGCACCTGATGGTCGCTCAGGTTCTTATGCGCCTATCGACCTGAGGCCGGTTCAGGAACACCTGAAAGGTTATATTTCCCCATATGGATTGAGCCCCAACCGACCTTGCCACCCTGCCGCGTGAAGCCCGATTGCAAGGCTTGCCCGCTGGCTGATGTATGCGAATTTTCCCTGCCAGACACTTCACCATGGTTATACCACGGAAAACTAAAGTTATCTCGCCCGCCGGCCGAAAGGCCCTTATAGTGGCGGTCTGACCGACTGGTCCTGGAGGACGATTGAGGCAATACCGCATCATTCTTATCGGCATCGGCATCGGCCTGCTCATATGGCCGGTCGATTCGATCGTGGACACCCTGTTCTTCGAGGGTGATGGCTTCTGGGAAGAGTTGCTGCATCCCTCGTCAGTGGAAGTCTATTTCCGCAGCACCGTGATGTGTTTTGTGCTGACCCTCGCCGGCTATGCATATCACTCGACAAAAAAACTGCGCGACAGCGAGGAGCGCTTCACGCTGGCCATGCGCGGCACCAACGACGGCGTGTGGGACTGGAACCTTGAAACCGACACCTTCTACTGCTCGCCGCGCTGGAAGGAGATGCTCGGCTACCGCGAGGATGAGATCGGCAGCCATTTCGAGGCATGGATGGCACTTGTGCATCGCGACGACAGGGCAGACCTGCTTGAAAAGCTGCGCGGATACACCGAGGGGGACAACGATACCTTCGAGTCGGAGATCCGCCTGCGGCATAAGGACGGCGACTGGGTGTCGGTGCTCAGTCGCGGTTTCCTCGTGCGTCGCCCGTCGGACAACAAACCGGTACGCATGGTCGGCACGCATGTGGACATCACCGAGCGCAAGAGTCTGGAAGAGGCCAACCGTCGGCAGATGCACCATCTGCAGGCCATGGACCGCATCGGCAATGCCATCACCCGCGCCCTGACACCGGACGAAATGGGCCGGGCTGCGCTCGAAGAGGCGCGCGGCATCTTCGCATGCGACCGCGCCTGGCTGCTCTACCCATGCGACCCTGACGGCGACACCTGGGAAGTGCCGATTGAATCTTTCAGCGACACCTTCCCCGGCGCCTTCACCTCGGAAGATCGCCTGCCCATGAGCGATGCGATGCGCCGGCTGATGCGCACAGCACTCGACAGCGATGCCCCGGTCGATCTGCCCGTCGATCCGGACACGGACGAAACAGCCACGCGATTCCACATCCGCTCGCGCTTGTGCATGGCGATCCGGCCGCGCTTCGGCAAGCCATGGTTGTTCGGCCTGCACCAGTGCTCGCACGAGCGCGAATGGAGCGAGCAGGAGACCGCGCTGATGCAGAGCATCGGCAGCCGGCTCTGCGACATCCTCACCGCCACCTATCTCTACCGTGACATGCTCAAGCTCAACGAGGCCATCAAACAGGCCGGCGAGGCCATCATGATCACCGACTGGCAGGGTTCGATCGAATACGTGAACCCCGCCTTCCTCACCATCACCGGCTACAGCCTCGACGATGTGGCCGGCCAGCCATCGAGCCTGCTCAACAGCCCGGATCAGGATGAAAGTATCAATAAACAGCAACGCGACCGCGCGCTGCACGGAGAAACCTGGCATGGCTCGATGCTCTATCGACGCAAGAATGGCTCCGACTACACCGCTCTGCTCACCGTCGCCCCGCTGCGTGACGAACACAACGCCATCACCCATCTGGTGTCCATCCACCGCGACATGAGCGACTACCAGAAGATGGAGGCGCAGTTCCTGCAGGCGCAGAAACTGGAAGCCGTCGGCACGCTGGTGGGCGGCATCGCACACGATTTCAACAACATGCTGGCCGCCATCCAGGGCAATCTCTACCTTGCAAGGACCTGTCTCGGAGACAACCCCAAAGCGATCGACAAGCTGGCCAACATCGACCAGATCAGCATGCATTCGGCGGAAATGGTGCGCCAGTTGCTCTCCTTCTCGCGCAAGGACAAGGGCCAGTCCCGCCGCTTTTCGGCCCCGTCCTTCGTCAAGGAAGCCTTCAAGCTGGCGCGCGCCGGCATCCCGGAGAACATCTCGCTGCGCTGCGATGTCTGCCAGGAGAATATCATCATCAGCGGCGATGCCACCCGTCTGCAGCAGGCCATCATGAACCTGCTTACCAATGCACGCGATGCAGTCGGCTCGACCAAAGAGCCCGGCATCGAGGTCGGCCTCTCGACCTACGAGCCGACCCCCTCCTTCCTGACCATCCACCCCGAGGCCAGAGCCGCCCGATACGCGCTGCTCAGCGTTCACGACAACGGCCACGGCATCGACAGAGAGCATCTCGACAAGCTCTTTGAACCCTTTTTCACCACCAAGCAGCCCGGCGAAGGCACGGGCCTCGGACTGGCCATGGTGTATGGCACGGTGCGCGCCCACGATGGCATCATCGACGTGCAAAGCTCTCCTGGAAAAGGAACCACCTTCCGTATCTACCTGCCTGCGGACAACCGCGATGAGGAAGACCATGGCGGCGAGCACGAGACTCCGTCCATCCCGGGCATGGGTGAGCGCATCCTGCTGGTGGACGATCACGAGGGCCTGCGCAAGGTGACCGGGGAGGTGCTGAAGGAGATGGGCTACCGACTTCTCCAGGCCGAAAACGGTGAGCAGGCGTTAAAGATCATTTCGGCCGCTCCGGAAGCCATCGATCTGCTGATCACCGACGTGGTGATGCCGAAGATGGGCGGTATGGAGCTGGCCCAGGCAGCGCGCGCCATATGCCCGGAACTTCCGGTCATCTTCATTTCAGGTTACGAAGACAAGCAGAAGCCCGGCAAGGACAAAGTGTTGTTGAACTGTATCCATATCCCCAAGCCGTATTCCTTCGCCAGCCTGAGCCACAGCATCCGCAATCTGCTCAAGGAGGGAGACAACGCGACCTGATCGCCGCGCCGGCACCCCCTTTTGCCGCGTCAGACGGGCCCGCGACACATGTCCACAGACTGATTCCTGTGCCTTCAGCAAGACGTTGTTTCAATCAAGATTTCCCTTTGTGACTTTGTGTCTCTGTGGTGAGATTTGAGCATGTGGATCGAAGCACCCGTTGACCTCTCCACCCTGCCGCAGGAGCCCGGGGTATATCGTATGCTCGATGCGCAGAGAAAGGTTCTCTACGTCGGCAAGGCGCGGAATCTGAGGAAACGAGTTTCCAGCTATTTCCAGCGTATGCCCGAATCGCCGCGCACGCAGGCCATGGTGCAGCAGATCCGTGATCTGAATGTCAGCGTCACCGCATCGGAAGCCGAAGCGCTGGTGCTGGAGCACAACCTCATCAAGCAATTGAAACCGCGCTACAATGTGCTGCTCAAGGATTCCAAAACCTACCCCTACATCCTGCTGACCGATGAAGATTTCCCGCGCCTGATCGTGCATCGCGGCAAACGTACGCGCCCCGGCGAATACTTCGGCCCCTTCCCCGATGCGGGCGCGGTGCACACCACGCTGCACCAGATGCAGAGCCTGTTCCGCATCCGGGACTGCGAGGACGCGGTGTTCAAGAATCGCTCGCGGCCCTGCATGCAGCACCAGATCGGGCGCTGCTCGGCCCCGTGTTGCGATGTGGTGTCGCCGCAGGCCTATCGCGCGCAGGTGGACGAGACACGGCGCTTTCTGAAGGGTGCCGACGACAGCCTGCTGAAGGGCTGGGAGCAGGAGATGCAACATGCCTCCGAGGCCCTGCAGTTCGAGCAGGCCGCCGCCCTGCGCGACAGGATCCGGGCGATGCGCAGCATCCTGGCAGGCGGCGATGCGGATGATCTTCCGCCCGAAGCTGATGCACTGGCCATCGCGCGGCATCCGGGCGGTGTGGCGGTGAGCATCGGGGTGCGCCGCGCCGGGCGCTATCTGGGCACACATACATTACGCGTGGATCAGGCCTCGGACGCCGATGCGCTGGAGATCCTGCAATCGCTGTGCATCGAGCGTTATCGCAGCGAAGACCCGCCGAAGGAATTGCTGATCGAGGCCTCTGCAATGGATACCGCCAGCGAGGTCAATGCCGATGCAAAGGAACTGCAACGCCTGCTCAAGCTGTTGCATCCGGAATGCCGCTGCGAGGTGCGCACCCCGCAGCGCGGCGCACGGCGCGAATGGATGAAGCAGGTGGCACATGCCGGCGAGCAGTCACTGGCCAGCCGCGCGCAGGTGGATCAGCAGCCGGCCTTCGAGGCATTGGCCGAACTGCTCGGCCTGGACGAGACACCGGCCTGCATCGCCGCCGTGGACAATGCGCATCTGGGCGGCAAGCAGATGGTCGCGGCCATCGTCTATGCCGGGCATAACGGCCCGGACAAGGATCATTACCGCCGCTACAAGCTCGATGATGTGCCGGCCGGTGACGACTACGCGGCGATGCGCGCAGTGTTGACCCGCTTCTTCCGTGCCATCGGCGAAGAATCGCTGCCCGAGCCGGATGTGATGCTGATCGACGGCGGCAAGGGGCAACTGGCCGTGGCCATCGAGGCGGCTGCCGATGCCGGTTTTTCTTCGATGAAGCTGCTCGGCGTGGCCAAGGGCGCCGGACGCAAGGTAGGCCATGAAACCCTGTGGCCGTCGTGGCGGGCCGACGGGGAGGGCATCGGCGAGCCATTGAGGCCGGGCATCCATTCCCCGGCCATGCTGTTGATCGCCAGGGTGCGCGACGAGGCGCACCGCTTCGCAGGCCAGTACATGCGCAAACGAAAAAAGGCGAACATGTTTTCCTCGGCGCTGGACACCATCCCCGGCATCGGGCCTGCCAAACGACTGGCCCTGCTGAAGCACTTCGGTGGTATCGAAGGTGTGAAAAAAGCCGCCCGCGAGCAACTCGCCGAGGCCCCCGGCGTCTCGAAATCCCTCGCCGAACTAATCTTCACCGCGCTGCACAAATAACGGTCTTGCCGGCCTGTCGTCTCTGCCTTCGCTTTTGCATTTTCCTGTCATGTTCGTTTTAGCGGGTCCCACTTGATCTGTGCCGTTCCGGGCGTTCGACCGGCGGGAATCAGGCGGGGGGAGGCGGGTTCATTGCCGGCCGCCTCCGCCGGGCGTGCGTCCGGGACGGATGGTCACAGATCACTGTGGGTGTCTTTTCTTGCTTCTTCTTTGGACAAGCAAAGAAGAAGGACTCATCTCTCAGGCATTGCACCAGTAACCGGCGGTTCAAGCTGTTCGCTTTGGGTACAGAGTCCTTCTTTCTTGCTTGCCCAAGAAAGAAGCAAAGAAAGGCCCCCACAAGCGACAGTGGAATTTCCCTGCCGCGCACCTGTTCATCGAAGGCGGGCCGGCAGACAAAACGCCTTTACCCGCCATGTCCCGATGAACAGGCACCCGGCACGGCACTGTCACAGCGGGACCCCGTGAGTCAAATGCGAACATGACAAGCAAAGGCGGCAGACCTAGAAGAACGACTGTTCGAGCGATGGCTTAGACCATGCGGTGGCGGAACAGCCATGTGGCCAGCGACATGCAAACGAAACCGATCACCGCCAGCGGCCAGAACTGCGGCAGCAGGATCGAAAATCCCGCCCCCTCCAGAAACACCCCGCGCAGGATGATCATGAAATAGCGCATCGGATCGATAAGCGTGATCATCTGCACCGCATGCGGCATGTTCTCGATGGGCGTGGCAAAGCCGGAGAGCAGGATGGACGGCACGATGAACAGGAACGCCCCGAGGAAGCCCTGCTGCTGGGTGAGCGACAGCGAGGAGATCATCAGCCCGATGCCGATGGCCGAGAGCAGGAACAGGGCAATGCCGGAGTACAGCACGAGCGGCGAGCTGAGCAGCGGGATGTTGAACCAGAACACCGCGATCAGGATGACCAGCGTGCTCTCCAGCATGCCGATGATGAAGCCGGGAAGCGCCTTGCCGAGCAGGATCTCGAACGGGCGCAGCGGCGTGACCATCAACTGATCGAAGGTGCCCTGCTCGCGCTCGCGGGCCACCGACAGCGAAACCACCATCATGGTCACCACCAGCGTGATCAGGCCCGCAATGCCCGGAATCAGGAACCAGCGGCTTTGCAGATTGGGATTGAACCATGCACGCATCGAGATATGCGCCGGCGGGCCGCTCGAGCCGCTCGTGACAAGCCTCCCGGTGTTGAAGGACTGCACAATGCTTGATGCATAGCCCAGGATGATCAGCGCCGTATTCGAGTTGCGCCCGTCCACGATCAGCTGCACGTGCGCCGACTCGCCGAGCGCCAGCTGGCGGCTGAACTGCGGGCCGATATGCACCACCAGCAGCACCTGCTTGTCGTCGATCAGCGGTTGGATCTGCGCATCGTCGTGTACGATGGTCGCGGCATCGAAGGGTGGCGCACCCTCGAACCGGGCCACCAGCTGCCGTGATGCCGAACCGCCATCCTCGTTGTAGATGGCATACGGTACATGATTCAGATCGAAGCTGGCCGCATAACCGAACACCATCAGCTGGATGATCGGCGGGCCGATGAGCACAAATCTCCCCTTCTTGTCCTTGAGCAGGGCGAGGAACTCCTTGCCCATCAGGGCGATAACGCGGCGCAGCGAGGCGACCATCTCAGCTCACTCCCATATCAATCGAGCCTCTTTCTGGACACACGCCGCACCATGACCATGAAGAACAGCGCCATCACGGCCAGCGCCAGCGCATTGGGGACGATCACCGCCCAGATGTCGCCGGCCATGAACAGGGTCTGCAGCAGGGATACGAAATAGCGTGCCGGGATGATATGCGTGATCACCTGCACCACCTGCGGCATGCTGGCGATCTCGAAGATGAAACCGGAGAGCAGGAAGGCCGGCAGGAAGGTGACGACCAGCGCGATCTGCGAGGCCACGAACTGGTTCTTCGCCACCGTGGAGATCAGCAGACCCATGCCGAGCGCCACCAGCAGGAACAGCGAGGCCACGATCATCAGCAGCACGAACGAACCGCGCAGCGGAACAGCGAACAGCCATACCGCCATGGCCACCGACAGCAGCATGCCTCCGGTGCCGAGCACGAAATACGGAATCACCTTGCCGAGCAGGATCTCGGTCATCGACACCGGTGTGGCCATCAGCGATTCCATCGTGCCCCGCTCCCATTCGCGCGACACCACCAGGGCGGTGAGCAGCGCACCGATCAGGGTCATGATCACCGCGATCAGGCCCGGCACCAGATAGTTGCGGCTGGACAGCTCGCTGTTGAACCACACGCGGCTTTCCACCAGCACCGGCAGATTCACCTGCACCCCGTGCTGTGCCGCGTATTGCTGCAACCATGTCGCCCACACCCCGTTGGCATAGCCGCTGATCAGCCGGGCGGTGTTGGCGTTCACGCCGTTGACGATCAGTTGCGCCGCCGCCCCGCCGGGCTGGTGGATGGCGCGACCGAAATCGCTTCTCAGATGCAGGATGGCCGCCACCGAACCCTCGCGCATCGCCTCCTCGGCGTCCGGCATGCCGGGGAAGGCCACGGGTGCGAAATACTCCAGCTTGCGGAAGGCGCCGATGAAGGATTCGCTCGCCGAATCCGGCTGCTCGACGACCAGCGCGACGGGCACATGTTTGGCGTCCAGCGACACGCCGTAACCGAATAGCAGCAACAGCACCACCGGCAGCACGAAGGCGATGGCGATGCTGGAAGGGTCGCGCCAGATCTGCAGGAACTCCTTACGAATCAGACCGGCAAGACGCATGCGGCGAATAGAGCCTGCCATCACACCTCCTCCCGCCGGATCAGTGCGATGAAGGCATCCTCCATGCTTTGCGACGGTTTGCCGCTCCCGGCAACGGACTGTTTGATCTGCTGCGGTGTACCGGAGGCGAGGATCGCACCCTCGGCCATGATGACCAGCCTGTCGCAGTATTCCGCCTCCTCCATGAAGTGCGTGGTGACCAGTACCGTCACCCCCTGCCCGGCCAGCATATTGATCCGCTGCCAGAACTCGCGCCGGGCCAGCGGATCGACCCCGGAGGTCGGCTCGTCGAGAAACAGGATATCCGGCTCATGCAACAGGGCTGCGGCCATGGCCAGCCGCTGTTTATAGCCCAGTGAAAGATCGTTGCTCGCGGTATCGGCAACATCATGCAGATCGAAACGCTCGAAGGCCCAGTCGATACGCGCGCCGCGCGCCTTGCCGGACAGACCATAGGCAGAACTGAAGAAGCGCAGGTTCTCGCGTACCGAAAGCGTGCCGTACAGCGAGAAGCGCTGCGACATATAACCAATGCGACCGCGCGCGCTGGCAGGCGCTTCGCGCAAGTCCACACCTGCGACGGTGAGGCTGCCGCTGCTTGCCGGCAGCAGACCGCAGAGCATGCGGAAAGTGGTGGATTTGCCCGCCCCGTTCGCCCCCAGCAAACCGAACACCTCGCCGCGCCGCACATGGAAGTCGATGCCCTTCACCGCCATGAATTTACCGAAGCTGCGCGACAGGCCCTTCACCTCGATCACCGGCCCGTCGCCCGGATGAACCTGCGCCATCTGTTGCGCCGCATCCGGCAGGATCGCGCCGACACCGCCGAGCAGCGAGATGAAGGCGTCCTCGAAACGCGGCTGCACGGCCTGCACCTGCAAATCCTTCGACCAGGCTTCATCAGCAGGCGCATGTCCCTCGTGCATCACCAGCCGCACGGATTCTCCCTGAATCAGGGCGTCGAGCACCGAGGCCTCGCGCACCAGCCGCTGTTGCAGGCCCCTGCGCGTTTCGCCTCCGAGCCCCACGCTCCATACCCGGCCCTGCATACGACCGGAGAATTCCGCCGGGCTGCCCTGCCCGATCAGCCTGCCCTGATGCAACAGCAGCAGATTCTCGCAACGCTCGGCCTCATCCAGATAGGCCGTGCTGCACAGCACGCTCATGTCCGCTTCCTCGACCTGCCGGTAAACGATCTCCCAGAGCTCGCGACGCGACACCGGATCCACGCCCGCAGTGGGCTCGTCGAGCAGCAGCAAGGACGGGGAACGCACCAGCGTGCAGGCCAGGCCAAGTTTTTGTTTCATACCACCGGAGAGTTGCCCGGCGAGCCTGCCGGTGAACGGGGCCAGCCCGGTCATATGCATCAGCTCCGCATATCGTTCGCGGCGGGCTTCATGCGGCACACATTGCAGGTCGGCATACAGGTCGAGGTTTTCCTGTACGCTCAGATCCTCATACAGGCCGAAACGCTGCGGCATGTAACCGAGCTGTTGCTGCACCTGTTGCGACTCCACCGCCATATCCCTGCCGAGCACCGCGATACTTCCGGCATCGGGCCTTATCAGGCCCGCCAGCATGCGCATCAGCGTGGTCTTGCCCGCACCGTCCGGTCCGATCAGGCCTGTTACGCAGCCGGGACGGATCACGGCATCCACCCTGCACAGAGCCGGGGCGGGCCGCTTACCGGCCATAAAGGATTTTTCAACCCCGCGAAGAACAGCGACGTGTTCAGTTATTGCAGTCATTACTGCGCGTGGCAGGGATCGTTGCCTTCGGCAGGGAGCCTGGTCAGTTCAAGCGCCACACTGGCAGGCATGCCGAGGCGCAGCTCCCCCTCCGGATTGCACACAAAGATACGAACCTGATACACCAGCCGGGTGCGCATCTCCTCGGTCTGCACAGATTGCGGAGTGAATTCTGCTGTCGGAGAAATATAGCCGACCCAGCCGCGATACTGCTTTCCGGGGAAGCTGTCCGTACTCACCGACGCCGCCATGCCGGGCTTCACCCGCCCGAGATCGCTTTCGGAAACATAGGCACGCACCCATAGCGGATCGGTGATGGCCAGGGAAAACGCCGGACGCTGCGGGCTGGCCATATCGCCGGGCTCCAGAATACGGTTGCGGATGATGCCGTCGGACGGGGCCGTGAGCGTGGTGTCGGCCATATCCTTTTGCGCCAGTGTCAACTGGGCCTGCGCTTCCCTGAACTGCGCACGCGCCATATCGATATCCTCGCTGCGCGGTCCCAGACGCGCGAGTTTGGCGGTTTCACCCGCCGCCTTCTCGCGCTGCCGGGCGGCAGTGGCGGTCGCAGCCGCATTATCGGCCTGCTGCCGCGAAACCAGTTGCTCACTGCTCAGGCTTTGCAGGCGCCCGGCGGTGCGTGCCGCATCGGCAGCCTGTGCAGCGGCTGCCGCCAGATCCGCCTCCGCCCGGCTGATATCCTCGGGTCGGGAACCCGCCAGCATGCGATTCAATCCCGCCATCGCCATCTCAAGCTGTGCCGCCGCGCGTTCGACCATGGCCTGCTGCCGGTCGGCATCCAGCTTCGCCAGCACCTGCCCCTGCTTCACGGCCTGTCCTTCACGCACCAGCATCTGCGAGATACGCCCGCTGGCATTGAAAGCCAGCGCCACTTCGCGCATATCGACATTGCCGTAGAGCTGCAGATCGCCGCCAGCCGCCGTGCCCGGATGCTGCTGCGAACGCCAGATACCCACGGCGGCAGCCACCACAATCAGCGGAATCAACAGGCGAAGAATCTTCTTCATGACACACTCCCGGTCGGGTCGGAATCAAGCATGTAATCACAGTACATCAGGGCGTGGCTCCGAATACGGCAGGCACAGGCTTTCCGGCCAACTCACCGATACTCGCCCTGAGTTGCAGTTCGGCGAACACCAGTTGTGCAGCGGCAGCAGCCAGATCGCGCTCCGCGGCAAAGCTGCGCTCGTCGGCATCCAGCACCTCGGTGATGCTGCGCAGACCCACCTCATGGCCGCGATGCGCCGCCTGTGCTGCCTTGCCTGCGGAAACCACGGCCAGCCGCATCGCCGCCCATTGCGCCGCGGCCGACTGCCGGGTGAGCACGGCCTGCCGCGCCGTCAAGCGAGCCAGCCGGACATCGTCGGCCAACGAGAATTCCGCCTGCAGGGCCTGTTTCTCGCTCTTGCGCATCTGTGCCGTTGTGCCGCCGCCGGCATACAACGGCATGCTCACCTGCACGCCGACAGCCTGATCGCGTACCGTCACGCCGCGATTCAGAATGGTATCGGAGGAGCGGTCGCGCTTGAGCTCACCGAAGGCCTGCACCTTGGGCAGAGCGCCTCCCAGCGCCTTGCGCTTGCCCTCTTCGGCCACCCCGAACTGCACTCCGGCCAGCTTCACGGCCAGTGCCTGCCCGGCAGCCTTGTCCTCCCATGGGGCAGGATCGGGCGCACCATCATCCTCATGCATGGCGGAGAGACCCGGCGCGGCAAGCTCCTGCACGAAACTGCCGGTGAGCGAGGCGAGCCGGGCACGCGCCTGATCCAGATCGTTGGCGGCACGCAGCCGGTCGGCCTTCGCCAGATCGCGGCGCGCCTCGGCATCCAGGCGCTCGGGCATCGCAGCTGTTCCGATTTTTTGGGCGGCTGTGACCTGAGCGGCCAGTTCTCCGGCAGCCTGTTCGCGTGCGGTAGCGGCACTCAGCGCCGCCTGCGCGGTGCTGGCATCCAGAAAGGCCCGGGCTACTTCCAGCATCAGGCGCTGACGTTCCAGTTGCAGCTTCAATTCACCGGCCTCGGCGGAAAGCTCGCCCTGCCGGTAGCCCGCCCAGCGCTCCAGATCGAACAGCGGCTGCACGACCTTCACGCCGATGGCGTTCTCGTTGTAGTTAAGATCGTTCTTATAAAGGGTCTGCGGGGTATCGTAAGCGGTGTTGTGCCTGCGGCGCTGCAGGGAAGCGCTGGCCTCGACATAGGGCAGCAGCCAGGCACGGCCCAGCGCCGTATCCTCGGCCGCCGCATCGCGTCCGGCCTCGGCAGCCTGCATCGCCGGCGCATGTGCCAGCGCCAGATCCACCGCCTGTTGGAGGCTCAAGGGCTCCGCCCGTACAGCGAAAGGAACAAGCAGGCAGCATGCAAATATCAAGCCTCGCACAGCGCGATTTCCTCCTGTCATGGTCCCCTCTTGTCCAGAAGCATTGCGGCCATTGTAGCCCAATCGACCGGAGATAAAACACGCACTGTTTGCCCCCCTGTCGAAACTTGCGCAGCGCGGCCCGATGCGTAGCGTTCCGTCCCCTTCACAAACCAGTCAAGCAGACAACCATCCGGGAGCCACCATGTCCAGTCAGTCCATCACCATCCGCCGCGCACTGATCAGCGTATCCGACAAAACAGGCGTCGAGGCCTTCGCCCGCGCTCTGTCCGACAAGGGCGTGGATATCCTGTCCACCGGCGGCACCGCCAAGCTGTTGCGCGAGGCCGGCATCCCCTGCCGCGACGTGTCCGACTACACCGGCTTTCCCGAGATGATGGACGGGCGCGTGAAGACGCTGAACCCGAAGGTGCACGGCGGCATCCTGGCCCGCAGAGATAACCCCGGCGATCTGGCTTCGATGGCGGCGCACGGCATCGAGCCCATCGATCTGGTGTGCGTGAATCTCTACCCCTTCCGCGAGGCCGTCGCCAAAGACGGCTGCACGATCGAAGACGCCATCGAGAACATCGATATCGGCGGCCCCTGCATGGTGCGCGCCTCGGCCAAGAACCATGCCTTCGTGACCATCGTGGTGGATCCATCCGACTACGGCATGATCCTCGCGGCCATGGATAACAACGATCTGGATATCGCCAAGCGCCGCGCGCTGGCGGTCAAAGCCTTTGCGCACACCGCCGCCTACGACGGGGCGATCGCCAACCATTTCTCCGCCCTCAATGCCGATGGCAGCAAGCGCGAATTCCCGGACATCTTCACCCGCCAGTTCATCAGGACCGCCGACGAACTGCGCTACGGCGAGAATCCGCACCAGAACGGTGCCTTCTATGCCGACCCGGAGGATGTAGGTGTGTCCCTCGCCGACTGTCAGGTGCTGCAGGGCAAGGCGCTCTCCTACAACAACATCGCCGATGCCGACGCAGCCTTCGCGCTGGTGCGCGACTTCGAGGCGCCTGCTGTGGTCATCGTCAAGCATGCCAACCCCTGCGGCGTGGCCGTGGGTGCCGATCAGGCAGAAACATACGAGCGTGCTCGCGCTGCCGACGCAGTGTCTGCTTTTGGAGGAATAGCTGCATTCAATCGCCCGCTTGAAGAGGCAACCGCCAAGCTGATTGCCGAAACCTTCATGGAGGTGGTCATTGCTCCCGGCTTCACCGAAGCCGCGCGTGCCGTGCTGGCCGAGCGCAAGAATCTGCGTCTGCTGCTGGCCCCGTCCATCGAGGCTGTAAGTGGTGGTCTTGAATTCAAGCGGGTGAATGGTGGCCTGCTGGTGCAGCAGCGCGATGACCACATCCTGCATCGCGACACCTGCAAGGTGGTGACCAAGCGCGCCCCGACGGACGTCGAATGGGACGATATGCTGTTTGCCTGGACGGTCGCCAAGCATGTGAAATCCAATGCCATCGTGTTCGCCAAGAATGGCGTAACGCTGGGCGTGGGTGCCGGCCAGATGAACCGCGTGAACTCGACGCGCATTGCCGCCCTGCACGGTGGCTCAGCCATCAAGGGTTCGGCAGTGGCCTCCGATGCCTTCTTCCCCTTCCGCGACGGCGTGGATGCACTGGCCGATGCCGGCGCCACGGCGGTCATTCAGCCGGGCGGCTCGATCCGCGACGATGAAGTGATTGCCGCAGCCGACGAAAAAGACATCGCCATGATCTTCACCGGCATCCGGCATTTCAGGCACTGATCCGAAATTCGCCTCAAGTAAACCAAAAGGCCCGCCTCATCGAAGCGGGCCTTTTGTTTTTGTTCGCTCACACATTCGCACATTCGGGGTCTTGTTTCGCGCATTGTAGTTACCGCAGATTGTCCTTGCGAAGCAATCGCTCGGTACGCATAACATGCAGGATAAAGACCTTTTGCCCATCGAAGCGGTAGAAGATGCGGCAGGGCGGCTCGACGATCTGCCGGTAGCGGGAGCCTTCGAGTTCGGGAACCGCACCGCCGCTTTCAGGAAAACTCGCTAGCTGCTCGGTGTGCACAAAGACGCGGCGCACCAGTTCGGATGCGGCGACCGGGTTTTCCAGTGCGATGTAATCGGCGATGGCGTCGAGGTCGCTGAGCGCCGGTTCCGTCCAGACTACTTCAGCCATCGGGCCATGCTGGCCTTGGCTTCATCCTGGTTGAGCGTGCGGCCATCGGTGACGGCCGACTCGCCCCTGGCGATCCCTTCAAGAATACCCATGCGGCTCTGCAACAATTCATACGACTCGACATCAACGAGGTAGGCAGTCGGCATGCCATGCTGGGTAATCAGGATGGGTTGTTTGTCTCGCTCAAGATCGGACAACAATTCCGTTGCCTGTCGTTTAAGGGTGGTTACAAGTTCGGTACGCATAAAGTGACACTAAAGTAGCACTCCCGGCAACGCAAGCCCACTTGGCAGGAGAAACCGTTACGGCCTGCGCAACAGTTCCACCCGGATAGGCATCCGGAATTCAGCACCTGAAGGGGTCATACGCGATTCGAACTTCGCTTTGACCTTTGCATGCAACTCGGGGGAAAGACTGTGATCGCTATGCGTCACCTTGAGAATCTTGCGGTCGAAATCATCGAAGTCGTCGAAATGCATCGGGGAGAGGAAAAAGGTTTCCGAGGCCAGTTCGAACAGGCCTGAATCCACGCCGCGCTGCACCGCCTCGAAAGCGGCAAGGGAAGCTCTGCGAAGTACACTCCCACGCCGAAAAGTTCATACAATCTATACTGTTTATTCGGTGAAATGACCGACAGGTACGGAGGCCAAATCCGTGAACAGCCGTTGAATCACTCCTGAAAAGACATCCGTCGGACCCGTAGTGAAAAGACGAATGGCCGGTTGATCGACCGGCGGGCCGAGCAGGCCCTGGCGGGTGAGCTGGCGCAGCGTCTGCCGGGCAACGGCGGCACCCGTGTCGATGAGATGGATATCGGGGCCGACGATGTCGCGGATCAGTTCGCGCAGCAGCGGGTAGTGGGTGCAGCCCAGCACGATTGTGTCGGCTCCCTGGTGCAGGAGAGGTTGTAAAAACTGTTCCACATTCTCCCGCAGCTCTGCCGAGCCGGGTTCGGAGTTCTCGATCATCTCCACCAGCCCCGGGCAGGGCCGGGTGATCACGTGGAGGCCGTCGGCGAAGGCCTTCAGGAGGCCTGCCAGTCGCGCGCTCCTGATGGTTCCCTCTGTGGCTAGGATGCCGACGGTACCGTTCTTTGTCGCCTCACTGGCCGGCTTCACCGCCGGCTCCATACCGATCACCGGAATGGAAAGATGGCCGCGCAAGGCGCCGGCCGCCGCAGCAGTGGCGGTATTGCAGGCGACCACCAGCGTCTTGATGTCGTAACGGTTCACCATCTGGTCGGCCAGATGCAGAACTCGCTGCTGAATCCAGATGTCGGTTTTGCTGCCGTAGGGAAGATTGGCTGAATCGGCCAGATAAGCCATCGGCTCGTGCGGCAGAATGGCGCGAATTTCGCGCAGCACGGTCAGGCCGCCGACTCCTGAATCGAGGATGCCGATCGGGCGAATGCTCATGTGGAGGCGAAATCCCCGGAGATCACCGGCCCGGAGATAAAGGCAAAGCCGCCCGGCTCTAACACCACCATACTGAGGTGAATGTTCGCATCTCCCAGCTTCATGCTGCGACGATAAAACGGTGGCCACCGCATGTGAAGCCCCGGCGGATGGCAACCTTCGCCAAACCTCGCCAATACCCGACACGACATGGGTGTTAAATAATATATACAGGTGTACATTATTATGAATAATGGTGCCGGTGACGAAAGAACTCAGCGCCAAAATTAAAGCCCTGCGCGAAAAACAGGGGCTTTCACAACGGGGACTGGCCGAAGCGGCCGGCATCAGTGCGGCTTCCCTGTCACAGCTCGAAGCAGGTCTTACCTCGCCCTCGGTAGCCACACTGGAAAAACTGGCCGATGGTCTGGGCGTTGCCGTGGCTGCCTTTTTTATCGAAACCGGCGATGCCGTGGATATCGAAATCTTTGATCTTAACGACCGCCCCTCCGTACCCTTAAGTCAGGGCGGACGCTTCATCCCCTTAACAGCCATGCATCAACCGACCGGATTTGAACCCATGCTGGTTCAACTCGAACCCGGCGGCCGTTTTGAGGAAGGGCAATACGGCATCAAGAGTCCGCATGCCTTTGTCTGGATGCGCCGCGGCAAAGCCTTGCTCGAATACGACGGGCGCGAATATGCCCTGAGTGAAATGCAGTCGCTTTATTACGATGCCCGCAAGCAACACAACTGGCGCAATGTATCCGATGAGATTTGCGAACTGCTGATGGTGCGCTCGCGGTGAGCGGGATACTCACGCTCGATCTGGCTCTGGCCGCCTGTATCTCATCCCTGCTGGCATCACTGCTTCCAGCCCTGTTCACCTCCGGCAATATCCTGCGCACGCTTCTCTGTCTGCTGCTCTCCGTTACGGGCCTTTTGGCTATCGCCGCCGGCATCACCGGATTGATGGAGGGCGGAGGCGCGCTGACTCTTCCGCTGGGCTTGCCGTGGCTGCCCATACATCTGCGACTGGATGCGTTGGGTGCCTTTTTCCTGCTGCTCATAGGTTCTCTGTTATTGCCCGTGGCCATCTATTCGCAGGGTTATCTGCGCGGGGTAACGCGGCTTGCGCCGCTGGCGGTATTTTTACCACTGTTCGTGTTCGGCATGCTGGGCGTGGTGCTGGCCGACGATGCATTTTCCTTCATGCTGCTCTGGGAAGTAATGAGCCTGGCTTCGTATTTTCTGGTGACCTTCGAACACCAGCATGCGGAAAACCGCAAGGCAGGCTTCTTCTATCTGCTGATGGCACATATGGCCGGCCTGCTGATTCTGGGCAGTTTTGCCGTGCTCTATGCGGCATCCGGCTCCTTTGAATTTGCCACCATGCGGCAGGCTGCGATCTCCCCCTTCTGGGCGGCCATCGCCTTTCTGCTGGCAGGGCTGGGCTTCGGCACCAAGGCGGGTGTGGTCCCGCTGCACGGCTGGTTGCCCGATGCGCATCCGGTGGCACCAAGCAATGTTTCTGCTTTGATGAGCGGCATTATGCTCAAGGTGGCAATTTTTGGTTTCATCCGGGTGGTGTGGGATTTAATGGGGCCAGGCGATTTCCAGTGGTGGTGGGGCACACTTGTGCTGGCGGCGGGTTCCTCATCGGCTGTGACCGGCGTGCTACTGGCACTGCAACAGAACGATGTGAAACGCCTGTTGGCCTATTCCTCAATTGAGAATATCGGCATCATACTGATAGGCCTTGGTCTTGGCATGCTGTTGGCCCGCTACGGACATCCCACACTGGCAGCGCTCGGCCTTATCGCAGCTCTGTATCACAGCATCAACCACGCTCTGTTCAAGGGCCTGCTGTTCATGGGAGCAGGCGCCGTGCTGCACAGCTTTGGCTCACGCGACATGGAATCCATGGGCGGGCTAATCCACCGCATGCCGTGGACCGCTGTATTCTTCCTTGTCGCCTGCCTGTCCATTTCCGGACTTCCCCCGTTCAACGGCTTTGTCTCCGAATGGCTTATCTTTCAAAGTGCTCTGATGGCGCCGCAGCTGGGCGGCGCTCTGCTTACCGCCATGGTGCCCTTCTCGGCAGCCATGCTCGCACTGGCCGGCGCACTTGCCGCAGCCTGTTTTGTGAAGGTGTTCGGCGTGGTCTTTCTCGGCCATGCGCGCAGCAATGCCGCCGCACATGCACATGAGGTGGATAACTGGATGAAGCTGGGTATGGCTATTCCCGTCGTGCTCTGCCTGGCGCTCGGTCTGCTA
The DNA here is from genome assembly GCA_002779605.1 of Zetaproteobacteria bacterium CG06_land_8_20_14_3_00_59_53. GTDB lineage: Bacteria > Pseudomonadota > Zetaproteobacteria > Mariprofundales > Mariprofundaceae > UBA1543. The sequence continues at coordinate 22,906 of PEWE01000023.1, forward strand.
CCGGTGTTGTTCATTCCGCTCATGGATGCCGTACCGCAAACGCTATTGGATATTTCATTGACCGGTGCCGTACATGCCCACGGCTGGTTGTGGCTGACCCCGGTTGATGTGTCACACGCATCTTATTCCGCACCCGCAGCCCTTGCCGGCATGCTGGCCTTGGGCTGCGTGGCCTTCATCTTCCTGCATCCGCGTGGAGAAAGCATTCGGCGCAGCGTGCTGTGGAGCTGCGGCAATCCGCATACCCATGCCCGCATGCAATACAGTGCCAGCAGCTTCTCGCAGCCGCTGCGGCGAATTCTGGTCGGTATTTATCAACCGGAAGAGCATATCCACAACGAAAAGAACCGGCATAAACTGCTGACCAGAAAGGTGCACTTCACCTCGCTCGTGCGGGACATAGCCGTGCAGAAGCTGTATCAGCCCATTGCTGAATTCGTACTGTCGCTGGCCAAGCGGCTGGATCGGCAACATCAGACCGGCATTCATACCTATCTGGCCTATACCTTCTATACGATTCTGTTCCTGCTCGCCCTGCTGTCGTTCAAACAGGCCGTTGCCCACTATCATCTCCCATCCCTGATGCAGGCGGCGAGCGCCATATGATGTCGGCACTCAACCTGGCATTGAGCGCCTGCGGTCTGGCCCTCGCGGCGGCGCTGGCCCCTTCCCTCGTGCACCGGCCTGATATGCAGCGCACGACCCTAAGCCTGCTGCTCGCCCTTACCGGGCTACTGGCCATACTGGCCGGCATGGCCGGCCTGCTCTATGGCGGTGGCGACATCGTTCTGCCGCTGGGCCTGCCCTGGCTGCCCATGCATCTAAGGCTGGATGCGCTGGCGTCTTTTTTCTATCTGGTTATCGGCGCGTTGCTGCTGCCCGTGGCCATCTATTCACAGGGCTATCTGCGCGGCGAGTCGCACCTGACACCACTGGCCATCTTCCTGCCGCTGTTCGTACTCGGCATGTTGGGCATCCTTGCCTCCGACGATGCCTTCACCTTCATGCTGTTCTGGGAACTGATGAGCATATCGTCCTTTTTTCTGGTGACCTTCAAACACCAGCACGCGGAAAACCGCAAGGCAGGCTTTATCTATATCCTCATGGCGCATATGGCGGGCCTGCTGATTCTGGGCAGCTTTGCCGTGCTCTATGCTGCATCCGGCTCCTTTGAGTTTTCCGCCATGCGGCAGGCGGAGATTAGCCCCTTCTGGGCTTCGGTCGCGTTTCTGCTGGCAGGCTTTGGTTTCGGTACCAAGGCGGGTGTGGTTCCTCTGCACGGCTGGCTGCCCGAGGCGCATCCAGTGGCGCCAAGTAATGTTTCTGCCCTGATGAGCGGCATCATGCTCAAGGTGGCAATATTTGGCTTCATTCGTGTGGTCTGGGATTTGATGGGGCCGGGCGATTTCCAGTGGTGGTGGGGCACGCTGGTGCTCGCCGCAGGCTCCGGCTCAGCCGTATCCGGCGTGCTTCTGGCCCTGCAACAGCACGACCTGAAGCGCCTCCTGGCCTACCACTCAATCGAGAATATCGGCATCATCCTAATTGGCTTGGGGCTTGGCATGCTGCTGGCGCATTTCGGGCATCCGATGCTGGCCGCTCTTGGTCTGATCGCAGCCCTCTATCACACCATCAACCATGCGCTGTTCAAGGGCCTGCTGTTCATGGGCGCAGGCGCCATACTGCACAGTACTGGCTCGCGAGACATGGAATCCATGGGGGGCCTGATCCACCGTATGCCATGGACCGCCGTATTCTTCCTCGTGGCCTGCCTGTCCATCTCCGCCCTTCCGCCGTTTAACGGCTTTGTCTCCGAATGGCTCACCTTTCAGACCGCACTGCTGGCGCCGCAACTGGGCGGCGCCCTGCTCACCGCCATCGTGCCCTTCTCGGCTGCCATGCTGGCCTTGGCCGGCGCGCTGGCCGCGGCTTGTTTCGTGAAGGTGTTCGGCGTGGTCTTTCTCGGCCATGCGCGCAGCGAGGCAGCAGCACACGCGCATGAGGTGGACAACTGGATGAAGCTGGGCATGGCTATTCCTGCAGTGCTTTGTCTGGCACTTGGCCTGCTGCCCGTACTGTTCATTCCGCTCATGGATGCAGTGCCGCAGTCCCTGCTACAGGTATCGCTGGCCGGCTCCGTACATGCTCACGGCTGGCTGTGGCTGACCCCGGTAACTGCGGCGCACAGCTCATACTCCGCGCCCATTGCCCTGGCCGGCATGCTGGTGCTCGGCGGGCTGGCCTTCTGGCTGACGCATCCGAAAGGCACCAGCATACGGCGCAATGTACTGTGGAGCTGCGGCAATCCGCATATTCATGCCCGCATGCAGTACAATGCCACCAGTTTCTCGCAGCCGCTGCGGCGGATTTTCGCTCCCATCTACCGGCCCGAGGTGCATGCACACAGCGAGCACAGCCGGCACAAGGTGCTGGCCAACCAGGTGCTTTATGTCGTGCATGTGGCCGATCTCGGAGTGAAGTACATCTATCAACCCATCGGCAGATTCACCCTGTTTACAGCCAAGCTGCTGCAGCATGAGCATCAGCGCGGTATCCATGCCTATCTGGCCTATACCTTTATCACAATTCTGTTTTTACTGGCGGTGTACATATGAGTTCTGCCTTCGTGCAAATGCTGCAAGCCGTCCTGCTGCTGCTTCTGGCACCGCTGGCCACGGGCTTTGTGGCCACCTGCAAGGCGCGTCTACAAAACCGGCGTGGAGCCGACGTCATGCAGCCATGGCGCAACCTGCGCAAGTTATTCGGCAAGGAAGTGGTGATGGCTGCTCACGCCTCGTGGATCTTCCGCACCGCCCCTTATGTGGTGTTCACCGCCACGGTCATGGCCGCAAGCGTGGTGCCGGCGCTCCTCGTGGACACGCCGCTTTCCCTGACTGCGGATGTGATTGCGCTGGTGGCACTGTTGGCCCTTGCCCGCTTTTTTCTGGCGCTGGCCGGCATGGATATCGGTACGGCCTTCGGTGGCATGGGCGCCAGTCGCGAAATGACCTTCGCGGCACTGGCCGAGCCTGCCATGCTGATGAGTATTTTCGTGCTCTCGCTTGGGGCACACAGCACAAACCTGACCACCATGATCAACCACACCCTGAACTCGCCATTTGCCCTGCATCCCTCGCTGGCCTTCGCCATGGTCGCCATGCTGATGATTGCCGTGGCCGAAAACGGTCGCATTCCGATTGACAACCCGGGCACGCATCTGGAACTGACCATGATCCACGAGGCGATGATCCTCGAATATTCCGGACGGCATCTGGCACTGATGGAATGGGCCGCCATGGTCAAGCTGATGCTCTTCGCCACACTGATTGCCGATCTGTTCATGCCCTGGGGCATGACCACCGATGCGAGTCTTGTCGGGGTGGCTGTAGCCTTCGCTCTGTGGATCGCCAAGCTGGCCGGGCTGCTGCTGGCGCTGGCGGTGATCGAAACGAGCCTTGCCAAGCTGCGTCTATTCGAGGTGCCGGAGTATCTCAGCGGCGCATTTGTCATAGCCTTCCTGGGCCTGTTGTCCTATTACATGCTGGAGGTCGGGGCATGAGTGCGGCACTGATCCAGCAACTGGTGGATGGGCTGGCAGCGCTGATGCTGCTGACCTCCTTCGCCCTGCTTGCCCAGCATCGCATGCTCTCGGTGCTCAACTGGTTTGCCGCGCAGGGCGTGCTGCTGGCCGTCACCGCAGCCGTGGTGGCCTACGGCACCGACAACAATGAACTCTATATCTCCGCCGTGATGACCTTTCTGCTCAAGGGTCTACTGCTGCCCTGGTTGCTGTGGCGGGTGATTCGCGAGCTGCATGTGCATCGCGAGGTGGAACCGCTGATGAACACCACGCTGACCATGCTGGTAGCGCTGGGCGTAACCCTGTTCGCCTTCCATATCATCCAGCCCATCGAGAAAATTTCGCAACTGATGACGCGCGACTCAATGGCCATTGCCACTGCCTGCGTACTGCTCGGCATGCTGATGATGATTACCCGCAGAAAAGCCATCACCCAGGTGGTCGGCTTTCTGGCGGTTGAAAATTCGCTGTTTTTCGCCGCCATCGGCTCGACCAACGGCATGCCGCTGGTGGTGGAAATCGGCATCGCCTTCGACGTGTTGATTGCCGCCCTGATCTTCGGGCTGTTCTTCTTCCAGATTCGCGACACCTTCGATTCGCTGGAGGTGGATGCAATGAATGCCCATCTGATCCACGGGGATGACGAAGAATGAACATGTTTCTCGCTACCCTGCTTTCACCCCTGATCGGCGGCATCTTGCTGGGATTGATTGACCACCCTCGGCTCGCCGCGCGCATCAATGTCGCTACAGGTGTGTCCACCTTCGTTTTCAGCCTGCTGCTGGCCGTACAGGTGCTGGATGTAAAATCGGTGGATGCAATGGGCGGCTGGTTCCATCTCGATGCCTACAATGTGTTCCTCGTTGCCCTGACCACCTTTGTCGGCATGACCACGACCATCTTTTCCGGTCCCTACATGCGCCATGAACTGGAGGGAGGGCGCGTCGACAGGCTGCGTCTCAGGCTGTATCACAGCATGTTCCAGCTCTTCCAGTTCGGCATGCTTCTGGGCTTCACCAGCAACAATATCGGCGTGCTATGGGTGTCGCTGGAGCTGGCCACGCTGGCCACGGTTCTGCTGGTTTCGCTGTATCGCACACCGGCCTCGATCGCTGCGGCCTGGAAGTATTTTATCCTCTGCGGCATGGGCATTGCGCTGGCCCTGTTCGGCACGGTGCTGGTGTATTTCACCTCCTCGACTGTGCTCGGGCATGGCAACGAAGCACTCACCTGGACCCTGCTTTATGCCCACGCCGCCGAACTCGATCCGGCGGTGATGAGCATTGCCTTCTGCTTCCTGATGGTCGGCTACGGCACCAAGGTTGGGCTTGCCCCGATGCACGCCTGGCTGCCCGATGCGCACGGCGAAGGCCCCACACCCGTATCCGCCGTGCTCTCCGGCCTGTTGCTCAATCTCGCCCTGTATGCGCTGGTGCGCTGCAAGATGCTGGTGGACGGTGCCACCGGCACAGACATGGCCGGCCACATCATGATGGGTTTCGGCCTGCTGTCGCTGGCTGTTGCAGCCCTAAGTCTGCATAAACAGCGCGATATCAAGCGCATGTTCTCCTTTTCCTCCATCGAACACATGGGCCTGATGACCTTCGCCTTTGGCATCGGCACCACGCTTTCCAGCTTTGCGGCCCTGCTGCACATGACTGTGCATTCGCTGGTCAAATCCGGCATCTTCTTCACTGTCGGCCATGCTGCACAGGCCATGGGTACGCAGAAGATGTCCGAGATTCGCGGCCTGATCCGCCATCACCCCGGCATCGGCTGGGGGCTGTTGATCGGCACTGCAGCCATCGCCGGCTTTCCCCCATTTGGTGTATTTACCAGCGAGTTCCTGCTCTTTACCGCAGCCCTTGAATCCTATCCGTGGACCACGCTGCCGCTGCTGTTGGGCCTCTTGGTGGCCATGGCCGGCCTGTTCCGCTTCGTGCAGCCGATGGTGTACGGCGAGCCGGCCGAACACGCCGTCCCGGTGCATGTGAACATGCTCCCGGTGTATGTGCATTTTGCACTGGCTCTGGCGCTCGGCCTGGCGATTCCGGACTTTCTGGCCGGCTGGTATGAGCAGGCGGCGGCATTGATCGTTACCGGGGCGCATGCGGGGGGCGGTGC
>PEWE01000023.1:28644-65887 GCA_002779605.1 Zetaproteobacteria bacterium CG06_land_8_20_14_3_00_59_53
GCCGCCTGGACTGGGCGCAGGCCGCGGAACTGGCCCGTCGACTGGAAATGCGGCTGGTGGCCGTATGGGCGGCCGAAGCCGGGCTGCACGATGCATCGCCATCCGGCGACCTGCCGCTGTATGCCTATATGGCCTATGCCCACCCCGAGCACCGTCACGCGTTGTTGCGCACCGAGTTGAATACCGATGAGCCTGTGGTTCACTCCATCAGCCCCCACTTTATCGCCGCGTGCCGCATGGAGCGAAGCATGCAGGACATGTTCGGCATCCGCGTGCAGGGCATTCCCGATGACAGGGCATGGCTGAAACACGAACACTGGCCGGAGGAAGCCCTGCCGCTGAAACGCGATTTCAACGCCGTGCAACCCATGCCTTCCGATCCGGCACGCATGGGAATCGATTACCCCTATGTGCAGAGCGCCAGTTCCGGGGTGCATGAAATCCCTGTCGGCCCGGTGCATGCCGGCATCATCGAGCCGGGGCATTTCCGCTTTCTTGCCGTGGGTGAACAGGTGCTGAACATGGAGGCAAGGCTGGGCTATGTACACAAGGGTGTGGAGCGCGCCATGCAGGGAAAAAGTGCAGAAAACGGCGTGAAGCTGGCCGGACGAACATCGGGCGATTGCACGGTGGCGCACGCCTGGGCCTTCTCGCAGGCCTGCGAGTATGCCGCTCAGAAACCGCCGCCGTTGCGTGCCAGCTTTATCCGTGGCGTGCTCTGCGAACGCGAACGCATGGCCAATCATATCGGCGACATCGGGGCGATCTGCAACGATGCCGCCTTCGGCTTCATGCATGCCCAGATGCAGCGCCTGCGCGAGGACATGGCAAGGCTGCACGCCGCCATCTTTGGCCATCGCCTGTTGATGGATCTGGTGATCCCGGGCGGGGTAGGCCGCGACATCCCGGCGGTCGAGCGGGATGCGCTGCTGGCGCAGACACAGGATATCGCCGAAGAGGTGGAGCGCCTGCGCAGCATCTATGCGGATCACCCCTCGATCCAGGAACGGGTCATCGGATCGGGCGTGGTGAGCACGGAGGACGCCCTCGATCTGGGCCTGCTCGGCTATGCCGGGCGCGCCTCGGGTAACTATCCGGACGAGCGTATCGAGGAGGCGTATCCTCCGTATGACGGACTGCAAATCAGGGTTGCCAAGGGGCGCATGGGCGATGTCGCGACACGCGTCTGGGTACGCTTCGAGGAGATCGCCGATTCGGCGCGCATCATCGCCCTGTTGCTTGAAGCCATGCCGGAGGGGGCGATTGCCAACCCGTGGAAAGCACCCGAGGCAGGCCTTTCGGGATTCGCCGCCATCGAGGGCTGGCGAGGCGAGATCGCCGCATGGGTGAGATTCGGGGAAGGCGGTCTGGTGGACCGCTACTTCGTGCGCGACCCGTCGGTGATCAACTGGCTGGGGCTGGAACTGGCCGTACGCGGCGTGCCTGTGCCGGACTTCCCGCTGAACAACAAATCCTTCAACTGCTCGTATGCGGGCAACGACCTCTGATGCTGACCATCCTGCGAAGCATTTTCCGTACCGGCTGCAAGACAGAGACGCTTGCAGAAAGCACTGCCATCGAATCCGGAGCGCAGCTTCTGGAAGCAGCCATTCGCAAACATTTCAACAGCTCGCTGGCCATCCGGCAGGTGGATGCCGGCTCGTGCAACGGCTGCGAACTGGAAATTCATGCCGTGAACAACTGCTACTACGATCTGGAGCGCTTCGGCTGCCATTTCGTGGCCAGCCCGCGACATGCCGACATGCTGCTGGTCACCGGCCCCGTCACCCGCAACATGGAAACCGCGCTGCGCATGACGTACGACGCCATGCCCGCCCCCAAACTGGTGGTCGCCGTCGGCGACTGCGCGGCCAGCTGCGGGGTGTTCGGCCGCGACAACTACGCCATCGCCGGAGCGGTATCGGACATCATCCCGGTGAACATCACCGTCCACGGCTGCCCGCCGACACCTGGCGATATCATTCAGGGCATCCTGCAAGCCGTCGAAGGGTAGATGGAAAAAAGAGTAGCCGCTTACCTGCTGCTTTCGCCATGGCGCTTCGCCACTGACAAAGGGCCGGCTCACCTGAGCCTTAAAATCCCCAGAGCAGCACAGACAGCGCCACCGATCAGCAAGGCATAGGCCTTCATCGGGGCTTCGCCGTCAAAGGCCCGGCTGAGCTGCGATCCGGCCGAGTCGTAGATATCATAACCCCAGAAGAAAAGTCCCGTTCCGATCATCAGTAGTGCAATGCTGATCATTTTATTATTCATGGTTCACTCCGTACCCATTGCCGGTTGCATTACGAATCGCGTCCTGCGTATTGCGGTAAAGCTGCGATTCGCCATCAAGGTGCATGGCCTGCCGGATCGCATCGCGTGCATCATCCTTGCGCCCCTGCTCAAAATAGACCTGTGCCAGATTGTTGTATGCGGCAGCCGCATCGGGGTGGTCGATCGTGGCCTGATAGAAAGCCTGCCCGGCTTTGTCGAGCTGGCCCAGCGAGTAGTAGCTGTTCCCCCTGCCCATCCGGGCGGTAAGGCTGAGCGGCCAGCGCTGCAGCGCCGCCTGATAGACCATGGCTGCAGCCTGAGGCTGACTGGCTTGCTCCAGGCTCACCGCCGCCTGCATCAAACGCGCCTCATCCACCCTTGCGGGCAGGGTGTCGGGCGGCAGGCTCAGCATGGCCCAGTATCCGGCGCGCGCCCAGGTGTGCTCGAAGGTCGAAAGCGGGATGCGATGTTCGGCCTCCTGACCGGAATGCAGGGTGATGGTCCGATCATGAAGGTCGTATCCGATGACCACCGCATAATGCCACTGCGGATACCAGCTCAGCGCCAGATTCTGGAAAACCAGCACCGGATGCCCGGCTCCGACCTCGCCCAGAAGATCGGCGAGCTTCGGCGCAAGCGGATAGGCCAGCATGCCGTAGCGGAGTGGCATCGCCAGCATCTCGATCTGCAGGCTGCCGTTTTTATCCGGGATGAAGAGCCCGGGGCTCAGCTGTTCCGGACTCAGCGGCTTACCGGCCCAGCTCAACATCATGGCCTGAGCGGCGGGGCCGCATTGGAATTCGCTTTGCGCGAAGAACGGCACATGATCGACATGCGCCGCAACGGGAAGACTGGCGGGCCTGTGCTGCAGCAGGGCCTGGGATTGCCCGGCGGCACAAGCGCCGAGCATCAGCATCAGGCATGCGCCCATCATCAGACGGCCACATGCCTGCGCCCTCTGCCACGCTGCCGGCTTATCGAACCGGGTGAACAAACGGGAAAACATCGGTCAAACCGACAATGTCGGTAATCAGCAGCACCACAAAGATAAACACCGCCGCTCCTACAAGCACACCAACGGCACTGCCACCGGCCGGAAGCTGGTCGATCTTGCCGGAGAGCATCTGCACCTCCGCATCGCTCAGGCCGGCTACCCGGTCACGGGCATCCTGCAGGGCCACGCCATGCTCCTGTAACTGTTGCTGGACCTCGGCCCTGTCCAGAAAGGCCACGATGTTTTCGCGCCCCTGTTCGGAGCTTTGTTGTGCCATGAGCTGGGCTGTGCCGACCATGGATGCCTGAGCCAGCGGCATGTGAATATTCAGCCCCACGATACTCATAATCATCAGGGATACGCAGATTCTGCTGAGAAACTTTTTCATCCTGAACTCCTTGTCATACGATTTCTTCATGCATACCGCCATTATTTCAGGCGCATATCATCCTTGACCGACTTCACACCCTTCACGCTGCGGGCCAGCTCAACCGCCTTTCTTTCATCATCACTCGAGCTGACAAAGCCGCTCAACTGGACGATGCCCTTGAAGGTCTCGACGTTGATCTCGCCTGCTTTCAGCGAGGACTCGCCGATGAATGCCGCCATCACCTTGCTGGTGATCACGGTGTCATCCACATACTCGCCCGTACCCTCCTGCGTGGCGGTCGAGGCGCATCCGAGAAGAGATGCCACCACCATGGCCAGCATGAAGCCCGTGAAGCGTTTGTTCATATTCAATGTCATCTTGGTTCTCCTGTGTATCGTGGGTCATTACAGCTTTGCTGGATCGGGTCCGAACACCCCTTCATGAAGGCGGCATGGCTTCAATCACCATGCCGCCGACCTATGCTCCGGTTACGCCTTCAACACGCCAGGCGTACCGGCTTTTCAGCTTATGGTGCCGGCTGGGTTACCGTATTCACCTGCAAGGTGACAGCGGTCTGTGATAACAGCCTGCCGTTCACCGTTGCGCCGGTATTCACGGTAATACCCTTTACAGCCAGCATGACACCCTGCATCAGAGCCGTCGTACCGATGGAAACACCGGTACCGCCGCCCACCTGCCAGAAGATGTTTTTGGGTAGTGCGCCGCCGATGAGCAGAACGCTGGTGCCATTCGCCTGGATGACATCCCCGGATACCTGGAAGATCCACACATCGTTCGGACCGCCCGAGAGCGTGACGTTGGTGTTGATATTCACAGTCGTACCCCATTTATACAGACCGGGAACGAGTGTCAGGCCGCTGATATTGCCGGCGCCCAGTTCGGTGAAATCAGGTGTGGTCCTGCCTGCCGCATCGGTATAGGCGGTGCCCATATCGAGTACCGCATTGGCGACCAGCGTATTGTCTGCCGGAAGACCGGAAAAACAGGTGACTGCGCCGCTGCCTGTATAGGCGGCATTTGCACCGTAGATCCTGCTCGGGACAACCATTTCCGAACAGAACACATTGTTCATTGCCGCAGCGGTGATCGGGCTTGCACCGACATGACCGGTGATCGCCGAGGTATGAACGTTGGTGACGCCGGTTTTCGTCAGGATGACGAAGTTACCGGATGTTCTGAGATTGACCGCGGCAGGTCCTGCAGCAGCAGCGACGCTGCCGGTCGTGAAGGTCCACACATAATCAGCCGCCAGTGCGGTTGCAGGGTTCCCCAGATCGGTGATGGCCGTCGTCAGTGTGGCGGTATAGACCTTGCTGGCAAGCAGAGGGTTCGTCGGGGTGAAGGTCGCCACCTTGTTCAGATAGCTGACCGCACCTGCGATCGACGTGGCACCCTGCTTCAGGGTAAAGGTCGTGCTGTTTACCGTGGCCGGTGCAAGCGCCTCGCTGAAGTTCGCAACAACAGTGCTGTTAAGCACCACAGCTGTGGCCGCATTCGCAGGGCTGGTTGTCAGCACAGTCGGGGCGGTGGTGTCTGCCGTCGTACCTGTGGTGAAGCTCCAGACATAGTTGCTCGCCAGCGTCACGCCACCGGAGCTTCTTATGCTGTTGGTAAGTGTGGCGGTATACAGCTTGCTGGCCGTCATATTGCCGGTCGGCGTGAAACTCACCGTTTGAGTGGTGGCGTTATAGTTCACGGCTCCGCTGAGTGCTGTCTCAGCCGCACCGATGACAGTAAAGCTTGAGGTATCAATGGTTGAGCTGTTCATCGCACCACTGAAGGTGGCCGTCACGCTGGCATTGAGCGGCACAGCAATGGCAGTATCTACCGGATTGGTATCCAGCACCGTGGGGACCGGACCGGTACCTGTGCCGCCACCGCCGCCGCCACCACAAGCTGTAACAAGGGGTATCAGCAGCAGGGCTGCCAGCCATAAACTTCGGCCAGTAAAGTTGTTTTTCGTTTGCATGGTGTTTCTCCTGTGGAGCTTTCTAGATCGCCGGCAATGGATCGCCGCGACATTCCGGACTTCGAAGGTCCGAACAAATGGATGAAGTGAATAAAAAACGGTGAGATGCGAACCACGCTCCCCCGAGCATCATCGTCCGCGTAAAAGGGCTGCCTGTGACAGGGTGACAACTAACAGCGCTGAAAGGTAAGCCCGGATAAACGCGCTGCTTAGCAAGCCGATGGCTGTATCCTGATGGGTCCTTTGGGTGCCTGTACGACCCGCCTACCACTGACTCTGGTGTTGCATGCTGATAACAGTCGAATACTGCGCTCAGCCATACCTCCTGAATGAACAGCAATAATAGGGGCGTACCCGGACCCCGTCTGTGCGCCATCGAACACAGGGGCTACGACAGTTGTATTCATCGCTGTCCGGCGCCGGGTTGAGGAACGCGTCTTTTTCAATTATCGTCGGGCTTACAGACATTCTGGATGCGGCTGCCGATGGTCGTATGACTGCATTCACCCTTTCTGCGTTTATATCGAATCCAGTGATCGAGGCCCAGATGTCTGACCAGCATTCTCCGCGTGAAAATCATCTTCTCGACGCACTTCCAGGCGACGTCTATGAGCGTATGCTGCGCAATCTTGAATCCGTTGATATGCCGCTCGGCAAGGTGCTTTACGAATCAGGGGAAGCGTTACGCTATGTCTATTTCCCCACCGATTGCATCGTTTCCCTGCTGTATGTCATGGAGAACGGCTCGCCGGCCGAGATCGCCGTGATCGGCAACGAGGGCATCGTGGGGCTGGCCCTGTTCATGGGCGGAGAAACCACACCGAACCGCGCTGTGGTGCAAAGTGCCGGGCACGCCTACCGCTTAAGCTCGGCGCTGGTCAAACAGGAGTTCGGCCTGAACGGACCGCTGCTGCGCCTGCTGTTGCGCTATACCCAGGCGCTGATCACCCAGATGTCGCAGACGGCTGTGTGCAACCGGCATCATTCACTGGATCAGCAGCTTTGCCGCTGGCTGCTGCTCAGCCTGGACCGGCTTTCCGGCAACCATCTGGTCATGACCCAGGAATTGATCGCCAATATGCTGGGGGTGCGCCGCGAGGGCGTCACCGAGGCCGCGGGAAATCTGCAGCAAGCCGGACTGATCGCTTATCAGCGCGGCCACATCACGGTGCTGGACCGGCCGGGGCTGGAGAAGCGGGTATGCGAGTGCTATCAGGTCGTCAAACAGGAATTCGAGCGTCTGCTCCCCTATCCTCCGGTGAAATAACAAAGGCTAAATCCAACTCACGCTGAACGGGCCCGGTCAGCTGCCTGTTTCCCGCATCGATCAGCTCCATATACCGCTCAAACGCATCGGGCGTTAACATGTCGCGCTTCGCGGTGATGAAACACCGGCAACACGATGGCAAAGAGAGAGATACTGATGGGAAGAGCATTCGAGGTCCGCAAGATATCCATGGCCAAGACGGCCGCGGCCAAGTCCAAGGTGTATTCGCGCTACGGTAAGGAGATCTATGTGGCCGCCAAGAGCGGCAGCCCGGATCCGAATGCCAACCTGACACTGCGCAGGCTGATCGAAAAGGCCAAGAAGGATCAGGTGCCTGCGCACGTGATCGACCGGGCACTGGACAAGGCAAGGGGTGCCGGCGGCGAGGATTATGCGCCGGCGCGCTACGAGGGCTTCGGCCCGGGCGGCTGCATGGTGATAGTGGACTGCCTGACCGATAACAACGCGCGCACCTTCGCCGACGTCCGCCTGTGCTTCAGCAAGAACGGTGCGAAGATCGGCGCGCCGGGTGCGGTGGCGCATATGTTCGACCATCTGGCCATCTTCAAGTTCAAGGGCGACGACGACGAACCGGTACTTGAGGTACTGATGGAAGCCGATGTCGATGTCTCCGATGTGGAATGCGAAGACGGCAATATCACCGTATTCGCCCCGGCCAATGAATTCGACAAGGCGCACACGGCTCTGGCATCTCTGCCGGGCATCAGTTTTGAAGTCGAGGATATCTCCTGGGTGCCGCAAAACACCGCCCCTATCGGAGCCGAAGATGCAGCGATGATGCAGAAATTCATGGCAGCCCTCGACGACTGTAATGATGTGCAGGAGGTCTATCACAGCGCCGAGTTGCCAGATTAGGAAAACAGAGCGCAGCGTCCACTCATCTTACAGCCCCGGTTCTGCCGGGGCTGCTTGCCTCGAGACCGGCTTATATTTTCCAGAATGCCCGGGTGAAAAGCACCAGCACCGTCATAATCTCCAGCCTGCCCAGCAGCATGCCGGCGGAAAGCAGCCATTTGGCCGTATCCGACAGCGAGGAGAAATTGCCCGACGGTCCGACGATATTACCCAGACCCGGGCCAACATTGGTCACCGCCGTCGCGGAGGCGCTCAGGCTGGTCAGGAAATCCAGCCCGGTCAGAGACAGACAGAAGGTCAGCGCGGCGATGGTAAAAGCGAAGTAGAAGCTGAAGCCGACGATCGAGCGCACGATATCATCGGACACCTCGCGACCGTTGTATCTACTCACCAACATGGCATGCGGATGGCGCATCAGATGCAGCTGGTTGCGCAGCAGCACGATGGCGATCTGGAAGCGGAATACCTTGATGCCACCGGATGTCGAGCCCGAGCAGCCGCCGACGAACATCAGGTAGAAGAACACCACCACAGCATAGGAGCCCCATAGCGTGTAATCCTCGGAGGCATAACCGGTGGTGGTGATAATGGACACGATATTGAAGGTGGAATGCGTCATCGCATCGAAAAATGAAAGATCACTGTGCAACACCCGCTCGGTGCTGAGCACCAGAACGACAACGGCGATAAAACCGAGAAAACCGTGCACCTGACTATCTCCCCAAAGCAGGCCGGGCTTGCCGCGCATAGCAGAAACGTACAGACCGAAAGGCAGGGCACCCAGCAGCATGAACAGGCTGCCCACCCAGAGAATCGGCGGATTGTCACCGAAGAAGCCGACTGAAGCGTCGTAATTGGAAAAACCGCCGGTTGCCACGGTGGTCATCGCATGCACCACCGCATCGAAGATACCCATGCCGGCCAGATGATAGCTAATGCAGGCCAGAAGGGTGATGCCGATGTACACAATGCCGATATTCCGGATCAGGGTTTGCGCATGCGGCAGGGCTTTGCCCGACCAGTCGGAGGACTCTGTCGAGAACAAGCGCATACCGCCAACCCGCAGAAAAGGCAGAATCGCAATTCCGAGCATGATGATGCCGATGCCGCCGACCCACTGCAGCATACCCCGCCACAACAACAAGCTATGTGACATGCTGTCCAACCCCATCAGCACAGTCGAGCCTGTGGTAGTAATACCCGACATCGATTCGAAAAAGGCATCGGTGAAGGAAAGCGGATACAGGCCGAAATACAGCGGCAAAGCACCGACCAGTGCAAACAGACACCAGCCGGACACGGTAATCAGATACAGCTGCATGCTGGTTACCTCGAAACGCCGCCCGACTGTGATGATAAAGCCAAGCAGGGCGAACAGCGCGCATGCGACACCTGTAATCATAAAGCCATCCAACACCCGTTCCTCGCCGGAAAGTCCCAGCAGCAGCGGAGGAATGGTCATGACAGCACACACCATCAGCACGAATGACAGTACCAGCATGATCGGGTGTAATAGTTGGATCTGATGAAGAAATCTCATGACTGCCAATCTCTATACTCTCCGGAAAAGCGTCAAGAATAATCCATCCGAATCGTGGCGACAAAGTGCAAAAGGCTCCAATAGGACGCGAATCCTGTTAGCCTTCGCTGAAGATTCAAAATTGCATTTACACCGAGGTAGCGAATGAAGGTACTGGTAGTCGGCGGCGGTGGTCGCGAACATGCATTGTGCTGGAAGCTGAAGCGTTCGGCTTCGGTCAGCGAGGTGGTCTGTGTGCCGGGCAATCCGGGTATTGCGCGCGATGCGCGCTGCGTACCGGTTGCCGCGGACGATATCGAAGGCCTGACGGAGCTGGCACAAAGCGAGCAACCTGGGCTGGTGGTCATCGGCCCGGAGGCACCGCTGGTTCTGGGGCTTGCAGACAGGCTGCGTGCTTCCGGCTTTGCCGTGTTCGGTCCCGATCAGGCAGCCGCCGAACTTGAGGGCAGCAAATCCTTCTCCAAGCAGCTGATGGCCGATGCCGATGTCCCCACCGCCCGCTTCGAGGTGCATACCGTCGCCGAACTGGCCGAAGCCACCATCCGCGAATGGGGAGCACCGATTGTCGTCAAGGCATCCGGACTTGCCGCCGGCAAGGGCGTGATCGTGGCTTATGATGTCGAGGAAGCCGTGCAAGCCGCCAACGACATGCTCTCCGGCAACTCCTTCGGGACCGCCGGTTCGCAGGTAGTCATCGAGGAATGCCTGATCGGCGAGGAGGCTTCCTGCCTGTTCCTGGTTTCCGGCGACACCATCCTGCCGCTGGACTCCAGCCAGGATCACAAGGCCCTGCTCGACGGCGATCAGGGACCGAACACCGGTGGCATGGGTGCCTATTCTCCCGCCCCCTGTGTGACCCCTGAGGTCGCGCAAACCGTTCTGGAAACCATCGCCCGGCCCACCATCAACGAGCTGGCCGCGCGTGGCATCGAATTCATCGGCACGCTGTATGCCGGTGTGATGCTGACCGAAGACGGTCCGAAAACCCTGGAATTCAACGTGCGCTTCGGCGATCCGGAATGTCAGCCGCTGATGAGTCGCCTGCAAAGCGACCTCGGCGAGGTGCTGCTGGCCGCCGCTGAAAAGCGTCTGCATGGCGTGCAGCTTGACTGGGATCCGCGTCCGGCACTGTGCGTGGTGGTGGCATCGGACGGTTATCCGGAGGATTTCGAAAAAGGCCAGCGCATCGCAGGTCTCGATGCCGTGGAAGCGGCGGGAACCACCGTGTTCCATGCCGGCACCAGCCTCAAGGATGGAGAGATCGTCAACAGCGGCGGGCGCGTACTGGGTGTCACGGCACTGGCTTCCACGGTGGGCGCTGCGCAGAAAACCGTTTATGCTGCGCTCGAACATCTGGACTGGCCCGGCGGGATTTACCGCAAGGATATCGGTTACCGCGCCGTAGCCAGAGAAAACGGAGAGTAACAATGGATGCATTGAAGGTTCTGATTCTGATGGGCAGCAAGAACGATCGCGGCATCATGGAAAAAACCGAGGCGGTACTCGAAGAGTTCGGCGTCCCGTTCAAAACCATGATCCGCTCCGCGCACCGCACCCCGGAAGCCACCATGCAGGCGGTGAAGGATGCGGAAGCTGCCGGTTGTCAGGTATTCATCTGTGCCGCCGGTATGGCAGCGCATCTGGCCGGCGTGGTTTGCTCCAAGACCGTCAAGCCGGTGATCGGCGTGCCGATCGCCTCCGGTCCCCTGCAGGGCGAAGACGCGCTTCACTCCACGGTGATGATGCCGCCCGGTCTGCCGGTGGCCACTGTCGGCATCAACGGCGCGAAGAATGCCGGGCTGCTGGCCGTGCAGATCCTGGCCTGCACCGATGCTGATTTAAGCCGCAAACTGCTGGCCGAACGCGCCGCACAGGCCGAGGCGATCCTGGCTGAAGACTGAGCTGTCACGGCTCAAGCGGGGCAACTTTATCAACACACGCTCCCGGCCATTCCGGCACACGCTGCCGGTCAGACACAAAATGCAGTGCCTGCGCATGGCGCGCCTGCTCAATGCCGGCGGGCTGATCGCGCACCACACCGGCACCCTGCCCGGCATCGCTTCCCGTCCGGATCGTCCGGATGCGATCCGGCGACTGCGCCGCTTCAAGCAGCGCAGCGGCCCTTTCCTGCTGCTGGCCGATTCGCAGACAACCGCCCTCGGCCTTTGCACCCGACTTCCTGCGGGGCTGCGTCGCCATATGCGCAAGCTCTGGCCAGGACCCGCCACCTTCATCGTGGCATCCGCAGGAGCGGCGGCCGGCGGCATGTCCCCAGCCTGCTTCTCGGGCCGCAATGTTGCCGTGCGCGTGGATGCGGACGCTGCCTGCCGTTATCTGGCCGGACTGTGCGGCGGCTGGCTGGTCTCCAGCAGCCTGAATCGCAGGAGCGATGCGGCGCGGCAGCCGCATCGCGGTTTGCGCATGCGCTGGCACAGGCATCTTTCAGGCAGCTTGAATGCCGTTACCGGCAAGAGTTCCGCTAGCGGCAGCGCCTCCTGTCTGCTCAAATGGCAGGGCTCGAAACTGCATGTGCTGCGCGGTGCTTTACCTGCGTAACAATAGGCGCAAAAAATCCTTGTTTTTTTACGCCGCCCAGTCCTTTAGCATCCCCGACCCATGAATACACAACACTGGTTTAAACCCTATTTCGATCGTCTGAGTTCCATGTCGCTGGCCATCGCGCTGCTGACAGTGCTGGCTATGGCCAGCGCCATCGGCACGGTGCTCAAGCAGAATCAGGAACTGACGGATTACCTCACCCAGTTCGGCCCGCTGTGGTACAACGTATTTATCAGCCTCGGGCTGTTCGATATGTACCACACGCCGTGGTTCTTCGGCCTGCTCACCTTCCTGATGGTCTCACTGTGCATCTGCCTGTGGCGCAATGTCCCGACCTTCCTCAAGGAAATGCGCTCACGCAAGGTCGTGATCACCGACAAATCACTGAAGGGCTTCCATCACCTGAAGCACTGGAAGATCAAAGGCATACAGGCGGACGAGGCCAGCGCCAGGGTCGGCAAGACGCTTTCAGAGTGGGAGCAGAAGACCGGCGAGGAAGACGGTCGCATCTACATCCGTGGCGACAAGGGCCGCTACCATAAATGGGGCTACATCCTCGTGCACGGCGCCATCCTTATCATTCTGGTCGGTGGCTGGGTCGGCGCGCAATTCGGCTTCCGCGGCACCATGACCGTGGTCGAAAACAGCACCGACAACACCATCCGCTTCCTCAAGGGCACCAGAAGCGATCAACTGAAGATGCCGTTCGATGTGCGCTGCGACAATTTCTTCATTGACTTCTACCCGACCGGCATGCCCAAGGAGTTCCGCAGCACCCTGTCCATCCTCGAAAACGGCAAGGTGATGGTGGATCACAAGGACATCATCGTGAACGAGCCCTTGTTCTATAAGGGTGTGCGCATCTATCAGGCCAGCTTCGGCGACGGCGGTTCCGAGGTTTCGTTGCGCCTGTACGACCCGACCAGCGGCAAGTCCAGGGTCATCAAGACCGAGGTCTATAAAACATGGAAAGACCCGGATACCGGCATCAGCCTTGAGATCACCAACTTCCGACCGTTCAATATCGAAAACATGGCGGAAGCGGGCGAGGCCAAGAAGTTCAAGGATCTCGGACCGGCGGTGGAATACATCGTGCGCGGGCCGAACTTGAAAGCGGTGAAGATCAAGAGCTTCATGAATTCCTTCGAGCTCGACGGCCAGAACCGCGGTCAGATGATCATGGTTTCCATGACCGGCGACGACCGCGATTTCCAACCCTTCCCGCTGGGTCTTGATGTCAGCAAGCCGACCGACTGGAAGCTCTACACCAGCTTCATCGAGGCACTGAACCGTCGCGGCGGCGCAACCGACAGGGATGCCAATTTCGCAGCCTTCAAGGAAGCCATGACATCCGTTTACGGGGAAAACCGCCCCGAGGACTTCCAGCAGATGGGCATGCGCGTGCTGCAGGCGATGAGCAGCCTGCCCAACCTCCCGTGGCCTTACATCCCGGTACTGGAGGACTACAAACAGGTCTATTACACCGGCCTTGAGCTGACCCAGGATCCAGGCATGAACACCGTCTGGGTGGGCAGTGCGTTGCTGGTGATCGGTCTGTGCATCATGTTCTATGTGCCGCACCGCAAGCTCTGGGTGGTCTTCAAACCTGTTGACCAGGGGGTGGAAATTACCCTTGGCGCGATGACCAATCGTAATAAGCTGGGCTTCGAGAGTGAGTTTAATGCGCTTTTAACCAGGCTTGATGACTCTCTCGCGCCTCAAACCAACAACAGGAGTGCTGCATGACGGCAATAACCGCTTCACGATTCACACTCTCCGGTATCAACAGAGGCCTTCCCGGCTTTGCCCGTTTCTGGGCCTATCTGGGTGCCATCATCGGCGTTTCCGCCTATGCCATGTTCGGCCCGGACGGCTACGGCGAAGACGGTATCTTCTATTTCCTGACTGCATCGGCCTTCAGCTGGATCGGCATCGGCGCAGTCGCGGGTCTGGCCAGCGGCACTGCCCTCGGCATGGCCAAACCATCGGTGACCGAATCCAAATGGTCGGTCAATCTCGTTCCCTTCCTCGATGGCGCACTGTTGATGCTGCTGCTGACCACCGTTGAAACATTCTTCGAGCCCTCCGCAGCAAACTTCAACTACCTCGACCAGTCCAACCTGCTGTCCGGCAGTATCATCATGACGATGAATGTCACGCTGCTCGCCTCGGCCCTGCTGTACATCACCCACCTGTTCGCGCCGGCGTCCATCGTCGGTCGTCTGGCCACGGCGTCGGCCTGGGTCGGCATCTATGCAGGCGGTTCGGCGCTGCTACTGCGCTGGTACGAGTCCTACATGCTGGATCCGGCCATCGGTCATGCGCCTGTGTCCAATCTGTATGAAGTATTCATCCTGCTGTTCTGCATCACCACGATTGTTTACCTGACCCTTGAACGCCGCTACGGCGCACGCGCCATGGGTGCATTCGTGATGCCGCTGGTGTCCGCCGGCGTGTTCTTCGGAATCTGGCTCTCGGCCCATGGACATGCCGAGATCAAACCGCTGGTGCCGGCCCTGCAGTCCTACTGGATGAAGATCCATGTGCCGATGAACTTCATCGGTTATGGCTCATTCGCGGTGGCCTGCGGTGCAGGCATGGCCTATCTGGTGCGCGAGCGCCTGGAGATGCGCGGTGCGAAAGCAAGCCTTCTGGCCGTGTTCCCGAGTCTGGATCAGCTCGATCAGCTGGCCTACAAGGCCGTGGCCATCGGCTTCCCGGCATTCACTCTGGCCACCATCCTGGGTGCTGCATGGGCTGCCGAGGCATGGGGCGGTTACTGGTCCTGGGATCCGAAAGAGACCTGGGCGCTGATCGTCTGGCTGGTGTACGGTGCCTATCTGCATGTGCGCGTGTCGCACGGCTGGAAGGGTCACGCACTGGCATGGTGGACGGTTGCCGGCTTCCTGGTCACCGTGTTCTGCTTCATCGGCGTGAACATGTACCTCTCCGGCCTGCACTCCTACGGCCGCCTGTAAACAACACAGCTCCTGAAACAATGAAGGCGGCCCATCGGCCGCCTTCTTTTTTGCCACATCCGGGAAACTGCCTGTCGGCGGTCAGTTCGCTTTGCCTTCGCTCAAACTGGCCTTGTGACTGAAGGATACGCTGCGCATGCCGGGATTGGCGAAATACACCTTGCCGTTGATCGCATAATCCAGTGTCTCGCGATCGGCCAAACCCATCACCTGACGGAACACATCCAGCATGGAGGTGGTGACCACCACCGAGGTCTTCGCCTCACCGAGACGCGGCACACTGATGGCTTCATTGCTCACCCCGCTGGCAAAACGCGCATCGTTCACATCCAGCCGGAAACTGAAGCCGCTGATCATCAGCGCAAAGTCGTTGGGGTTGATCACACGCAGATCCAATCGCACGCGTTGTTCGAACACACCCTCCGATTCCAGCGGGGTGATATTCAGCACATGTACATCGGGCGGCTCAACTGAACTCATCAGGGTGGCACAACCATTCATCAGAGGCAGGGCTGCGGCGATCACAAAGGTAAGCAGGTATCGGTTCATGCCGCCAGTATAGACACGCAATCAGCGAAGCGCTGCATGTCATGGACATGTCATGCAGCATGCACTTTTTTGTCAACCGGATTAGAGCTAGGCTGACGCGATGAAACATCAACTGCGCAAGATCGTATTCCCCACCGCCGGCCTCGGCACACGCTTTCTGCCGGCCACCAAGGCCAGCCCGAAGGAAATGCTGACCATCGTGGACAAACCATTGATCCAGTACGGCGTGGAAGAAGCACTGGCCGCCGGCATGGACGAGATCATCATGGTCACCGGCCGCGGCAAGCGCGCCATCGAGGACCACTTCGACATCTCCGCCGAGCTTGAGGCCAACCTGAAGGCAGCCGGCAAGGAAGCGCTGTATCAGGAGGTCTCGCGTGTGGCCCGCATGGCCGAGGTGATCTATGTGCGCCAGAAACAGGCGCTCGGTCTGGGGCATGCGGTATCCTGCGCCGCCCACTGGGTCGGCGACGAACCGTTCGGCGTGGTGCTGGCCGATGAACTGATCATCGCTGAGAAGCCGGTAATGCAGCAGTTGCGCGAGGTGTTCGAGAAAACAGGCCGTTCGGTGATCGGCCTGATGCGCGTGCCGATGGAAATGGTCAGTCGCTATGGTGTCGTCGCAGCTGTCGAGGAAAACGACCTGCTGCGCCTGACCGACATGGTGGAAAAGCCGCAACCGGCCGATGCTCCGTCCGATCTGGCAATCATCGGTCGTTACATCTTCACCCCGCGCCTGTTCGAACTGCTGGAGGAAACGAAACCCGGCAAGGGCGGCGAGATCCAGCTGACCGATGCCGTGGCAAGACTTGCCAAGGAGGAGCCGGTGTACGGCGTGCTGATCGAAGGCAACCGCTTCGATGCCGGCAATCCGATGGGCTTTCTGATGGCCAATGCGGAACTGGGCGCAAGGCACCCGCAATTCGGCGGCGAGTTCAGCAACTTCCTGCGCAACCTGCTGCAGAACAATTAAACCAACCAAGATGCTGCGGAAAAACATACTGGCGCTGGATATCGCCTTAGGTCCGGCTGCCGCCTGCCTGTTGCGTCGCGATGGCAGCATCCTGACCGCCGGCGGGCAGGACGAACGTCCGCATTCGCAGGCCATCATGCCATTGCTCGAAGGACTGCTGAAGCGCGGCGGCATGCAATGGAACGATCTGGATATGCTGGCTGCCGGTATCGGTCCCGGCTCGTTCACCGGCCTGCGCATCGCCGCAGCAAGCATCGCCGGTATCAACAGCGGCCTGAATCTTCCCGTCATCGAGCTTTCCTCGCTGGCCATCAGTGCGCTGCAATGCGAGTCGGAGAAAGCGGTACATGTGATCGAAGATGCCCGTGCCGGTCTGGCCTATTGCGCCTGCTATCAGGGAAACAAAGCCCTCATGCAGGACTGCTGCATGAGCTGGGACGACATCGGACAGCTCGAACCGGAAGGCTATACAGCGCAACACACAGATAAAGAACGTCTGTCCGGCTGGCTCTACCTGCCGCCGTCCACACCGCGTCCGGTCGCTATGTCGCGCTTGCTGCTTTCCACAGCCCGCGAGTTGAACGATATCGAATCGCTGCCGCGCGTCGCCACGCCGGCCTATCTCATCGCATCCCAGGCGGAACGTCATGCCCCACAGAACTGAATCCGGCCAGACCACACCCATTCGCGTTTTATTCGTTTGCCTCGGTAATATCTGCCGCTCGCCGTTGGCAGAGTACATCGTGCGCCAGCGCGCCATCGAGCGCGGCTTTTCCGGACGTTTCCATTTAGAATCCGCCGGCACCGGCGACTGGCATATCGGCAAGGGCGCCGACCGTCGCATGCAACAGACAGCCGCCGCTCACGATATCGATCTGGCCCCGCATCGTGCCAGTCAGATCACGCGCAGCCGCATCGGCCAGTGGGACTGGTTTATCGCCATGGACGCGACCAATCGCAGCGACCTGCTTTCCATGGGCGCCAATCCCGATCGCACCCTGATGATGCGCCAGTTCGAGCATGAAGGCCGGACAGCCGATGTGCCTGATCCGTATTACGGCGGCGAGGAAGGGTTTGAAGAGGTATTCCAGCTGTTAAGGGACAACGCCGATGCACTGATCGATCACCTCAACCGCATACACCAATAGCCTCGCGCGAATAAAAAAAGCAGACCTTCAGGCCTGCTTTTTTTGTCTCTCAGGCGGAGCCACCCCCCGCCTCAATCATTTCTACTGATTCATCTTGTCGAAGAATTCGTCGTTGTTTTTGGTCAGCCCCAGCTTGTCGAGCAGGAACTCCATCGCATCGACGGTACCCATCGGCGAGAGAATCTTACGCAGCACCCAGATCTTGTGCAGGATCTCGCGATCCACCAGCAATTCTTCCTTGCGGGTGCCGGACGGTGCGATATCGATGGCCGGGAACACACGCTTGTCCACCAGCTTGCGGCTCAGGTTGATTTCCATATTGCCGGTGCCCTTGAACTCTTCGAAGATCACCTCGTCCATCTTGCTGCCTGTATCCACCAGCGCGGTGGCGATGATGGTCAGCGAACCGCCACCCTCGATGTTACGGGCTGCACCGAAGAAACGCTTCGGACGATGCAGGGCATTGGAATCCACACCACCGGACAGGATCTTGCCGGAGGACGGCACCACGGTGTTATAGGCACGGGCCAGACGGGTGATGGAATCGAGCAGGATGACCACATCGCGGCCATGCTCCACCTGACGCTTGGCCTTTTCGATGACCATCTCGGCCACCTGAACATGGCGCTGTGCCGGCTCGTCGAAGGTCGAGGAGGTCACCTCGCCCTTCACCGAACGCTTCATATCGGTCACTTCTTCCGGACGCTCGTCGATCAGCAGTACCATCAGCACGACATCCGGATGATTGGCCTCGATGGAGTGCGCGATGGACTGCATCATCATGGTCTTGCCGGTACGCGGCGGAGCCACCAGCAGGGCGCGCTGGCCGCCACCGATGGGCGACACAATATCGATCACACGGCCGGTGATGTCCTTCGAGCCTTCGACTTCCATCCTCAGACCGCGATCCGGATACAGCGGTGTCAGGTTGTCGAACAACACCTTGGTCTTGGCGACGGCTGGGTCCTCGCCGTTGATCGAATCGATATCCTTCAGTGCGAAATAACGCTCACCCTCGCGTGGCGCCTTGATCTCGCCAGCCACGGTATCACCCTTACGCAGCGAGAAGCGGCGCACAAGGTTCACCGAGACATACACATCGTCGGGACCAGCCAGATAGTTGGCTTCCTGCGAACGCAGGAATCCGTAGCCGTCGGGCAGGATTTCCAGCACACCCTCGCTGTACAGGATGCCGCTGCGCTGTGCATGCGCCTTGAGGATGGCGAACACCTGCTCGGCCTTGCGCAGGCCGGCGGCATTTTCGACACCGAGGGATTCGCCCAGCTGCAACAGCGCCTGCGGCGCCATCTGGGTGACCTCGCGCAGATTCATCAACACGCCCTTGGCTTCATCCGAGATCGGCGCATCGCTGCGCTCGTTGCGACGCTTCGAGCCGCGATTCTGGTTGTCTCTGTTCTGGTTGTCTCTGTTCTGGTTGTCTCTGTTCTGGTTGTCTCTGTTCTGGTTATCGCGGTTCGGATTGTTGTCGCGGTTCTGGTTGTTGTCCCTGTTCTGATTGTCGCGGTTCTCGTTCCCCTTTCGCCGTCCACGGCCAGCCTGACTGTTGCGACGCGGCTGATCGTCGGAACGCGGCTGCTCATCCTGACGGAACTGCTCATCCCCGCGCGGCTGCTCGTCTGCCTGCGCCGAAGCATTATCGCGCGGCTGTTCCTCATCCCCGCCGGAATACGGCGCCGGCTGCACCTCGACCTCGGCAGGCTTGCGGGTCTCGCCCGACTCGACCTCCACCACCTTGCGGCGCCGGGTACGTTTCACCGGTTTATCAGCAACAGATTTCTCTGCAGCGGGCATATCAGCGGCAACGGTTTGGCTTTCGACTTTATCGGCAACAACTACATCAGAATCGTGGGATGACACTATATGGGTACTCCGGAAGTTTATAACCGCATGGGGACATCACTGCGGCGGTACAATCAATGGGGTGGTTAAAAAAAGAGTGCCTGAATTCGGCAACGAGGGCATTGCTACGCCCCGCAATTCATCATGTCAAGAAAAGCCGCCCGACCGCGCATCGGCACGGGCGGCAGTATTTTACAAATCCAGCAGCACGCGCCCCGGATACTCCATGACTTCCTTCACCGTGGTCAGAAACTGCACGGCATCACGCCCGTCCACGATGCGATGATCGTAGGACAGCGCGATATACATCATCGGCCGGATCACCACCTGCCCGTTCTCGGCCACCGGCCGCTGCTGGATGGCATGCATACCGAGGATCGCGCTCTGCGGCGGATTGAGGATCGGGGTGGAGAGCAGCGAGCCGAACACGCCGCCGTTGGTGATGGAAAAGGTTCCTCCCTTCAGATCTCCCGGCTGCAGGGTTCCGCTCCTGGCTTTCTCGGCAAAGCCGGCGATCGCGTTTTCGATCCCGGCCATACTCAGACCGCCCGCATCGCGCAACACAGGCACCACCAGCCCCTTCTCCGTGGATACCGCGATACCGATATCCTGATAATTACGATAGATGATCTCCTCGCCCTCGACACAGGCATTGACCACCGGGAAGCGGCGCAGACCCTCCACGCACGCCTTCACAAAAAACGACATGAATCCGAGATTGGCCCCGTGGCGCTCCTTGAAGGCATCGCGATAGCGGCTGCGCAGACCCATCACCGGCTGCATATTCACCTCGTTGAAGGTGGTCAGGATGGCGGCTGTGCTCTGCGCCTCCTTGAGCCTGCGGGCGATGGTCTTACGCAAGGCACTCATCGGCACACGCTGTTCGCTGCGGCCCTCGGCCGGTGGCACATCGGCAACCGGCTTCGTAGTTTCCGGTTTCGCTTCAATCTTTACAGGTTCCGCCGCTTTCGCCTTGACCGGTTCGACAACAGCCACCGGGGCATCAGCCTTTTTCGCAACCGCCGCCGGCTTGCGTGGCTGTCTCACCGCCTCGCCTGCCTCGATCAGGCCGATCACTTCGCCGGGCGCAACCATATCGCCATCGCGCTTGCGCACCTCGGTCAGGGTGCCGGATGCCGTGGCCGTGACCTCCATGGTGATCTTGTCGCTCTCGATTTCAGCCAGCACATCGTCCTCGACCACGGTGTCGCCAACATGCTTCTGCCAGGCCACCAGCGTCGCCTCGGATTCGGATTCGCCCAGACTGGGCACCTTGATGTCAATATTCACGCAACAACCTCTCCATCGCTCACGGTATCATGCCGTCAATCGTTTTACTCAGCGCCACATCCACCAACGCCTTCTGCTGCTCCAGATGCCGCTTCATCGAGCCTACCGCAGGCGCCGCAGCAGCAGCACGTGCCAGATGCAACAATTCCATGCCTTCACTCAGGCAACGGCGCAGGCAGTGGTGAATCTGGAACCATGCGCCCTGATTCTCCGGCTCTTCCTGTACCCAGAGCATCTCTTTGGCGGCGAAGAACCATGCCACCTGCCCCTTCAATTCGTCGTAGGGGAAGCGATACAACTGCTCCAGACGCACAATGGCCACATCGGTGATATTGCGTGCGCGCCGTTCGGCCAGCAGGTCGTAATACACCTTGCCGGAGCATACGATCAGGCGGCGCACATTCGGCGTGTCCAACTGATCGATCTCCGGCAGCAGCGGCTGGAAGCGTCCATTGGCCAGTTCATCCGCCGTCGAGTAGGACAACTTCTGACGCAGCATGCTTTTCGGGGCCATGAAGATCAGCGGCTTGCGCGTGCGGATCAGCGACTGGCGGCGCAACAGATGGAACAACTGCGCCGGCGTGGTCGGGCAGACCACCTGGATATTGGATTCCGCACACAACTGCAGAAAGCGCTCCAGCCTTGCCGAAGAATGTTCCGCGCCCTGTCCCTCATAGCCATGCGGCAGCCACAACACCAGCCCGCTCATGCGTGCCCACTTGGATTCCCCGGCGGCGATGAACTGGTCGATCACCACCTGTGCACCGTTCACGAAATCGCCGTACTGTGCTTCCCAGATGACCAGCGCACGCGGTTCGGAAAGCGAATAGCCGTATTCAAAGCCCAGCACCGCCTCCTCGGAAAGCATGCTGTCCACAGCCATGAAATGGGACATATCGCCGTTTTCCACCTGCCTGAGCGGCACGAGTTTCCTGCCCGTGACATGATCGTAAACCACGGCATGGCGATGGAAGAAGGTGCCGCGACCGGAATCCTGTCCGGAAATGCGTACCCAGCCGCCTTCATCAAGCAGCGTGGCATAGGCCATGGTCTCGGCACAGCCCCAATCGACCGGCTCGTTGCCGTCCAACATCTGCACGCGCGATTCATAAATCTTCGCCACCTTGGGATGCAGCGTGAAATCTTCCGGGACACCATGCGCGACGCGCACCAGACGACTGAGGTCTTCACGGCTCACGGCGGTATCCGGCTCCGCGGCATCGCGATGCTGAAAGCCCTGCCAGCGTCCCGAAAGGCTGTTGTGCCGCTCGGGCGGCCGGCGATTCGGATTGCGCCGCACCTCTTCAAGGTTGGTGCGGTATTCCTGCACCATCGCCTCGGCATCGATCTCGCTGATCACACCATCGGTGACCAGACGCTGGCGGTACAACTCGTGCACCTGCGGATGTGCATCCACCTTGCGGTACATCACCGGCTGGGTGACGGTCGGCTCATCGGCCTCGTTATGGCCGTGCCTGCGGTAGCAGATCATGTCGATGACCACATCGGACTTGAACTTGTAGCGATATTCCATGGCGATCTGCGCCACCAGCACCACCGCCTCCGGGTCGTCGCCGTTCACATGCAGGATCGGTGCCTGCACCATCTTGGCGATATCGGTGCAATACAGCGTGGAGCGTGCATCGAAGGGATTGGTCGTGAAACCGATCTGGTTGTTCACCACCACATGGATCGTGCCGCCGGTACGGAACCCGCTGAGCTTGGAAAGATTCAGCGATTCGGCCACCACACCCTGCCCGGCAAAGGCGGCGTCGCCGTGCACCAGTACGGCCAGCACCTGACGGCGCAGATCGTCGCCACGCCGTCGCTGCCGGGCACGCACACCTCCCAGCACCACGGGGGTGATGATCTCCAGATGCGAGGGATTGAAGGCCAGCGACAGATGCACCGTGCCGCCGGGAGTGGTGACATCGGAGGAGAATCCAAGGTGATATTTCACATCACCGGAACGCGCATCGGCATCGACGTATTGCACGCCCTCGAATTCGGCAAAGATATCAGCCAGCGACTTACCCAGCAGATTGGCCAGCACATTCAGCCGGCCACGATGCGCCATGCCGAGAATGATCTCCTTGGCACCCTTGCAGCCGCCGTGATGCACCAGCATGTTGAGCAGCGGGATCAGACTCTCGCCGCCCTCCAGCGAAAAACGCTTCTGTCCGGCATAGCGAGTGTGCAGAAAGTGCTCGAACTCGCCGGCCTGCATCACCTTGCGGAATATCTGCACGCGTATCTCGTTGGCGAAATCCGGGGTGGAGCGGACGCTTTCCAGACGCTCCTGCAACCAGTGCTTCTGTGCCGAATCGCTGATATAGAGAAATTCGGGGCCGATCTTGCCGCTGTAGCTGCGCCGCAGGATTTCCATGATCTCGCGCAAAGGCAGCTTTCCCGGACCGACCAGATCACCGGTCGGAAAGACCTTATCCATATCGGCGTCGGATAGACCGTAATAGCGCGGTTCGAGCTCGGGACTTGGCGGCGGCGGGTTCAGATGCAGGGGATCGAGATCGGCATGCAGATGCCCGTGCACCCGGTAGCCGTGGATCAGATACAGGGCACGTGAGGGATATTCCACTTCATCCGCATCCCGCGGCGCCTGCCGCGCAGGGCTTACCTGCCGGACGGACTCCCGTGTTAAACGCTGCTCGACATCACGCCGGGAAACGTCCCTGCCGTCCTGCATGGCACGGAAACGCTCAGCCCAAATTGCAGGTACGGCATCGGGTTGCCGCAGGAAGTCCTCATACAGCGACTCCACCCAGGCGGCATTCACACCACCGAGGTCGGCATCCATTTCCAGCGCATCCCGCCTGTCGGGGAAGGGGAGAATCTGACCACCCTGCTCGGGTTCCTGCATCCGGCTGCTCACGGAAGCTTTATAGCGCAACCATCTGCAAAAGGCGAGAAGCAGAGACGTTGATGCGCATGCGCAGCCTTATTGCCATGGCCAGCGCAGCGTCCAGTCATGCCCGAAGCGCATCCGGTACCAGGCGATCCCGATGTATTCATGCAGGGCGAGAGACGAATCGGCCAGCACGCCTGCATCCGGAACAAGACCGCGCACATCGAACGCCCTCTGTGACGTCAGGTAATCCACAGGCGCCGGAATCACGCTGAACCCCTGCTGCTCGAAACACCAGCGTGAACGGGGCATATGCCAGGCATTGGTCACCAGCACCACGCGCGATACACCCCGATCCTGCAGCAGGCGATGCAAGCTGACAGCATTTTCCCATGTGTTGGTGGACATCTGCTCGGCGAACGCCGATCCGGCAGGTACACCGAACTGCAACAGCCGGCGCACCATGATGGCCCCCTCCGACTCTCCCTCCTGCCTCAATACCCTGCCGCCAGTGGCATAGACCGGAAGATCTGTCTTTATCGCCAGTTCCGCAGCATAGATGGTGCGCAGCATCGCAGCATGCGGCAGATCGTCGGCGCCGGCGTACTCAGGTGCCGCCTCCCGCACACCGCCGCCAAGCAACACGATCGCCGTACCGGCAGATTGCTCGCGCAGGTCCGCGACAGCTTGTGCACCGAGGGGGGGCGATGAAAGCTCCAGCGGCCGGATAAGCGCATCGCGCACCGGAATCGTGGAGAGCAGCCACAATGCCGCCAGAGATGTCAGCAGAAGCGCCCTTCCCCACCAGCATCTGCGGGCCAGCAGACCGACGATCGCGAGCATGAGAATGCTTCCCGGAGGCAGTAACAACTGCCCGGCAAGCTTGCCGATCAGCATCTCATTCAACCGCCGCCTTCCGACATGCTATGCTCATCCGACCGGCTGTGTCCGGCGCGCACACGCATCACCACCAGCACCCCCTCGAGCAATACCCACAACGCCAGCAGCAGGATCGCCCCGCCGACGATGGCAACAGTCCATTGTGCCTTGCCGACAGCCTCGCTCACGCCCATCAGCATGCCGGCAATGGTCGTGGAGAGCACCAGAAACATGGGTAAAAGGGTGTAGAGAATCGGCTTGCGCCTGCGATACAGATAGATGGTCACAGTGAGTAAGGTGAGACCTGCCAGAATCTGGTTGGTGGTGCCGAACAGGGTCCACAGGAACAGGCCCGCCGGCTTGCCGTCCACCTTGAAGAAGGCGAAGAACCCGATGGCGGACACGGCCAGAAAGGTCGCCAGATAGCGGTTGCCCAGTATCCTGATGCCCAGCGTCTGGCCTATTTCCTCGATATTGAAACGCAGCAGTCGCGCACCGGTATCCACACTGGTCATGGCGAAACCGACCACCACCACACTGATAAAAGCGGCTGCAAAATCCAGCGGCACGCCTAGCTGGTGGATGAAGTTGGCATTGCCCTGAATGAACACGCCGAGCTTCTGATGCAGACCGACCGCTTTGTCCCATGAGCCGTAGAAACTCTCCCAGTCGGCGCGCGTGGCAAAGGCCCCTGCCGTGGTGGCCAGCACGGCCAGCAGCGCCAGCAGCGACTCGCCGATCATGCCGCCGTAACCAATGAACGGGGCATCGGACTCGAGATCCAGCTGCTTGGAGGTAGTGCCGGATGCCACCAGCCCGTGAAACCCGGATACAGCACCGCAGGCGATGACGATGAACAGGAAGGGAAGCAGCGGCGGAGCACCCACCGGATGCGGATTGATGGCCGGTGCAGCCCAATCGGGTGAGAGGATGAAAAACCCTATCAGCATCGAGAAAATGGCCAGATACAGCAGCAGGGAATTGAGGAAATCACGCGGTTGCAACAACAACCAGACCGGCAGCACACTGGCGCAGAACGCATAGACCAGCAGGCTCCATGTCCAGGTACCGGCGGACACACCGGTGACAGGCATGCTCAAGCCCCACCATGTGGTGAGCAACATCAGCACGAAACCAGCTGCGATCATCGGCCACATCGGCATATTTCGTTTGTACACCAGATAGCCGATCACCATGGCGATCAGCATCAGCGAGTAGGTGGGGAATACCGCTTCCGGATGCGCCGTGACCGGGATATGCGCCGCATCGGGAGCCGAGAACAAACCGGAGATAACCAGCACGAACACACCCATGGCCAGTGCCACAAGGAAGAAAATAACCAGCAGGAAAAGCAGCCGGGTACGCGGACTGATCACATCGCGGGCGATCGTCCCGACACTCTGACCCTTATGCCGCGAAGACAGCACCAGCGCCGAGAAATCATGTACCGCACCGATCATCAGGGTTCCGAAGACCACCCAGCAAAGCGCCGGCACCCAGCCCCAGATCACGGCGATGGCAGGCCCGAGCATCGGCGCCAGTCCGGCGATGGAAGCATAATGGTGTCCGAACAGGATGAAGCGGTTGGTGGGCACGAAATCCACATCGTCGCGCAGGGTGTGCGCCGGCGTGGGCAAATCGTCGTTCAGTTCGAATACCCGGCGCGCCAGTACCCGTTTGGCATAAAAACGGTAAAACACCACATACAGGCTCAACACCAGTATCGCCATCACTACAGGTGACATCATTCCTCCGTGCATACTCCGGATTTGCGCGCTACGCTCACTGCTTATGCAAACCCTACCCCGTCATTCTCCAGCGGCATCAAGCCGCATCAGCCTTATGGCAGCGGCCATTCTGCTTGCTTCGACTGTCGCATGCCAGCAGCAGCCCAGCACGCCGAAAGCCCCGCCGATGCCTTCCTCACCGGCAGCAGCCGTGATCGGCGGCAAGACCATCACCGAGGCGGACATCGATGCCGCCATCCAGGCCCTGCCGGAAACCCTGCAGGCGCAGCGCAACGACCCGCAACTGCGCAGCCGCGTGCTGCATGTGCTGCTGCGCCGCCAGGCGCTCAGCCAACAGGCCCTCGCCCTGCATCTGGATTCCGACCCGCTGATCCACCACCGCATCGACAAGGCACGCGACGATATCCTCATCGAAAGCCTGCAGGAATGGAAAATGCGCCGCCTGCCGGAACCGGACGAAGCCGCTATCGCCAACTATTATCAGGCACATCTGGCAGATTTCACCATCCCCGAGCAGGTGCATGCGCGGCATATCCTGTTGAGCAGTGAAAAGCAGGCGCAGGAAGTACTGAAGAGCCTGCGCAAGGGCAAGGGCAAGGATTTCGCCACGCTGGCCGCCGAATTCTCGCGCGATGACGGCACCAAAGCCCTCGGTGGAGACCTCAACTGGTTTCCGCGCGGCGTGATGGTCAACAGCTTCGAGGAAGCCGTATTCGCGCTGCAAAAACCCGGCGATATCTCGGAACCGGTCAAGACCCCGTTCGGCTGGCATATCATCGAACTCATCGGCAAACGGCCGGCGAGCCGGCAGTCGCTTGCCGAGGCCAGAGAGGACATCGCAGCCACCTTCAAACAGCAGGCGATGAGCAACTGGATTGAAGAGCTGACCGAAACCGCCGGCGCGCAGATCAGCAACCCCCAATACACCGGCAGCCCGGCCGACCGGGCTCCCTGATCCGGCACGCGATGAGCCCGGCTTGAACGGCAACCTGATCGCCCTGATCATCGGCCCGCTGGCCGCCGTTTCGATCGCCTTCGGTCTGGACATCCCCGACCACCCCGGAGCTCCCGCCATGCTCGGCATCGCAGCCTGGATGGCCATCTGGTGGATCACCGAATGCGTGCCCATCGCCTTCACGGCGATGATCCCGCTGTTCGCTTTCCCGCTGTCCGGTGTCGTCGATGCCCAGGGCATCGCGCCAAAGTACATGAACAGCATCATCTTTCTGTTCATCGGCGGCTTTCTGATCGCTCAGGCACTGGAGCGCAGCGGCCTGCACAAGCGACTGGCTCTGGCCCTGTTGTCTCGCCTGCAGGCAGGCCCGCTGCAACTGGCGATGGGCTTTTCCATCGCCACTGCGCTGCTATCCATGTGGATCTCCAACACCGCCACCGCCATGCTGATGGTCACCATCGCCGTACCGCTGCTGGCCCGCTTGCGCGAGGAGCACGGGGATACGGTCATGCAACCGGTCGCCGTGGCCTTCCTGCTGGCCATCGCCTACGCGGCCAATATCGGCGGCATGGGAACGCCTATCGGCTCACCACCCAATCTGGTTTTCCTCGAGACCGTGAATGCCATGGCTCCGGCCATGATGCCGTCCTTCCTGCAATGGATGATGCTCGGCGTGCCGGTGATGATCGTCGGTCTTGGCTTGCTATACCTTTTCCTGCGCCCGCTGCTGGCGGGGGTGGACTGGCAGGCTTCGGACGTATCGGTGCTGCAACATGATCGGCAGGAACTGGGGCCGGTGCGACGCGAGGAAAAGATCGTCGGCTGGGTATTGGGCCTCACGGCGCTCGCCTGGATGACCCGCACGGGCATCCGGACGGATGCCTTCGACATCCCCGGATGGGCCTCGGCTCTGCCCTACAAGGGGGTGGACGACGGCACAGTGGCCATCTTCGGGGCCATCTGGCTGTTTCTGCTGCGCGGCGACGATGGCCGGCCGGTGCTGGGCGGCGAGGCATTCAACCGCCTGCCCTGGGATATCGTCATGCTGTTCGGAGGCGGTTTTGCACTCGCCCACGGCATGCTGCATTCCGGGGCATCCATCTGGCTGGGCGACCAGATGGGCTTCTTCACCGGCCTGCCCCTGCCCTTGATGATGCTGGGCATCGCGCTGGTCATGACCTTTCTGACCGAGATCACCAGCAACACGGCCATCACGCAGGTGATGCTGCCCATCCTTGCCGCCGTGGCGCTGAGCAACCAGATGGATCTGCTGCTGGTTCTGTTGCCGGCCGCGCTATCCGCCTCCTGCGCATTCATGCTTCCGGTCGCCACGCCGCCGAATGCCATCATCTTCGGCACCCATCAGATACCCATGCAGCAGATGGTGCGCACGGGTTTCCGGCTGAACCTGAGCATGGCCGTGGTTATTGTGTCGCTCGTCTGGCTGATCCGCCCACTGCTCGGCGGCTGAATATATGGCTCAGACCCCCGGCATCACCGCATAGCAGGCAAAGCACTGCCCGCCGCGCTCATGCAACAGCGCCTGCTCATCGAGATACAGCGACTGTAACTCCATATCCACAGAGCTCTCGAGCTGACCCTGCATGATGCTGCTGAAATCATTACCGCCCAGCAGCCTGTGACGCTGGGTGAGAAACAGCAGATCCAGCCCACCGCAAAGCAGGGTGCGATGCACCTCGGGACCGGCGATCATATAAGCCGAGCGATACCCTTCTGCGGCCAGCATGCTGCGGATCCCGGCACCGTCGAGCTCGAACTGTTCGTTTTGCAGCACGCGCACACCCGGCAGGGTCAGTCTTTCGATATCCCTGACATCGGCATCCCGGCCTGTCAGCACCAGCACCTTTCTGTCGCCTACCGCTTCGAGCGCCGCCTGCGGGATATCCAGTGAGCGTGACAGGATGGCCACATCCGGCTGCGCCTGCAGCCCTTCATCCAGCCGCCATGCAGCCAGATCGGCATATTCCTTCTCCCGCCCGACCGGCAGCAGATCCTGCGCCTTCCCACGGGCCAGTTGCCGGAAATAGCGCGCACTGGTCAGCATAATATCGCTCTGCGCGGCCAGCTCCTGATACAGCCGCCAATCACGCTTGTTGGCCAGTGTGGCCGGCACCCCCTGCTCGC
Source organism: Zetaproteobacteria bacterium CG06_land_8_20_14_3_00_59_53 (assembly GCA_002779605.1). Lineage (GTDB taxonomy): Bacteria > Pseudomonadota > Zetaproteobacteria > Mariprofundales > Mariprofundaceae > UBA1543. The sequence continues at coordinate 57,903 of PEWE01000023.1, forward strand.
CATGCGCATCGGGCAGCGAGATCCGCCCGTCCAGACTGGCGATATAGTTGGCATAGATCAGCAGGCCGCCAGCCTGCGACCTGCGATGAAGGCGCAGGGCAAGATACAGGCCATGCAAGGGCATCTTGCGCTGTGGCGGCGGATACAGGCGCAATACAGTCATGCCGGGATGGTAATACCTTGCGCAGCAGATAGCAGCAGGCGCAATGTAAGAATTTCACATACAAACTGAAGGTCTGAAGCTACCCTGCATGCATGGGAAGCAGGCGAGCATGGTTCAAAAAATTGAGCTCTGGCTGATAAATCTGCGCATGCGAGAGGGTATCGGCGCTTACCTGTTGTTTGTGCTTACGATCGCTCTGCTCACCACGAACCCTCTGGTGGCCGCCTTCGATATGCTGTTGACCGGCCATATCGAACCGACGGTCCTGTATATAGTCGCGATAACTGCACCTCTAGTGGCCGGAATCACCGTTCTGATCATCAACCCCTATGTAAAGCACATCCTCCGCATGAAGAAGCGCATCGAGACGTCGCAGCGCATCACCGGTATCGGCAGCTGGGAATGGATGCTGGACGACGGGGAGGTGGACTATTCAGCGGAGTCCAGACGCATTTTCGCTCTCGACCACGACTGTGCCTGTTTCGAATGCATGCTTGAACACGTCGCCACAGCCGATCGCGAACGGGTAAGCGCGTGGGTGCAAGCGGTGTGTGCCGGAGAAGCGCCGCTCGGCAGTTCCTCACAGCCATCGAGCAATCGCCGGATGCGCTGATGCTGCTGAATGCCGAAGGCGTGATTGAATACGAACACTGCCACCTCCGACATCAGCGGCTATGCGGCCGGAGAACTGCTTGGCAAAACAGCCTTTTTCCTGCGCCCCGAGGTGCGTCGTAACGCACCCTATGCCGGCATCGTGCGGCAGATCACCCTTTATGTCTGCGGCCAGCAGGATCTGCACGAAAAGGAATCACTGGAAATGCAACTCGATCAGGCGCAGAAGATGGAGGCGCTCGGCACGCAGGTCGGTGGCATCGCGCACGATTTCAACAATATGCTGGGCGGCATCACCAGCAGTCTCTTCCTGGCGCGCAACATGGCCGGTGACAATCACGCACTGCTTGAAAAACTGAAACGTGCGGATGCACTGTGCTTCCGCAGTGCGGACATGATCAAACAGCTGCTCGCTTTTGCGCGTAAGGATCATGTCGCGATGAAAGTCCTCGCCCTGAATTCCTTCATCAAGGAAGCCATGAAACTGCATGCCTCCGCCATCCCTGAAAGCATCCGGATCGAGTTGCGCGCCTGCTCCGAGCAGGCCGTGGTATGCGCCGATGCGACCCGGATGCAGCAGATGCTGCTCAACCTGCTGAACAACGCCTGCCATGCAGTCCGGCAAACAGACAAACCGCGCATCAACATCTCCACCCGTGTGCTCGAGCCGGATGGAATACTGCTCTCCACCCACCCCGAGGCGGTCGCAGGTCTGCATATCGGCCTGAGCGTGGCGGACAACGGTGCGGTATCGAGAAACAACATCGGCATCGCATCTTCAAGCCATTCTTCACCACCAGGGAGGTCAGCGAAGGCACAGGACTCGGTCTCTCGACCGTCTACGGCATTGTCAAACGCCATAGAGGCTTCATCACTGTCGAGAGCCATGTGGGCAAAGGCAGCACGATGTCGATCTACCTTCCCCTTTCTCAGGATCACACCAGCATCAAGAGTCAGGTGTTCAGCGACACCGTGGACATCAAACGGGGCAAGGGGGAAACGCTGCTGCTTGTTGACGATGAGCCCGGCTTTGTCGATGCGCACTGCCAGGCACTGAAGCTGCTGGTCTACTTGACCCCGACCGCCAGCACCGGCCTGGAGGACGTCAGGATATTTGCGGAAAACCCGACCGGTATCGATGTGGTTCTCACCGATGTGGTCATGCAGGAAATGGGCGGGGTGGAGGCTGCCGAGCATATGCCCAGAATCAGGCCGGATGTGCATATCCTTTTCACCTCGGGCTACGAACTCGGCCGGGATCGCAACCCGTTGCTCGACAGACGAGAAATCGTGCTCACCAAGCCATTCTCCATCATCGAGTTAAGCCACGCCCTGCGCCAGCGTCTGGACAGCTGACCGGACCGTCACCTCGAACGACAGTTCCTCTCCTTCCCTGCATCCGGATTCGCCAGCCCGGCTGCGTGCGAAATATCACCGGGAGGCAGGAACACCGACGGATAGCTTCAGCGACAATCCGGGAGGAAAACCATGAAACAACCGAACATGAAAACCGCACTGTGTGCCGCAACATTGCTGCTGGCCGGCACGCCTGCCGTGGCCATGGACCTGTCCACAGGTCTGGGCGGCCTGATGGGAGCGCTTGGTGGCAACGACAAGCCGGCGGCAACCGCGCCTGCGACATCCACATCCGCCGCCCTCAGCGCGCTCTCCAATAGCGATATGATCGCCGGTCTGAAGGATGCGCTGAGTGTCGGCTCCGGGCGCGTGGTCGCGCAACTGGGCAGGACCGATGGCTTCAATGCCGACCCGAAGATTCATATCCCGCTGCCGCAAAGCATGCAGACGGTGAAATCAGCACTGGATTCCGCCGGCATGGGCTCGCTGATGGATGATCTCGAGCTGAAGATGAACCGCGCCGCCGAGGCCGCCACCCCTAAGGCCAAAAAACTGTTCGGCGATGCCGTGACCGCCATGACGATTGACGATGCGAAGCATATCCTCAACGGCCCGCAGGATGCGGCCACCCAGTATTTCAAATCAAAGATGTCCACCCCGCTGGCCAGAGAGATGCAACCGATCATCGATTCCGCGCTGAGTCAGGCTGGTGCCGTACAGGCCTTCGATACCGTGATGGGCAAATACAAGGACATCCCCTTCATGCCGGATGTGAATGCCGACCTGAACCGGCATGTGCTCGATCTCGGCATGCAGGGCATCTTCACCTACATGGCTGCCGAAGAGGCCGCCATCCGCAAGGACCCGGCAAAGCGCAGCACCGATATCCTGAAAAAGGTGTTCGGCGCGCAATAAACTGCGCCAAACAGGCGCATCAGTGCCCGGCTGGTGCGCCTTTCTGCTGCTCTTCCAGCATTTCCTCTTCGGGGGACTCCAGCGCCTCGTGCTCATCCCCTTCCTCGATCATTCCGCTATCTTCCGGATGACCATTCAACCTTTCCAGCGGCCGCTTTTCCGGATGCCCGATACTGCGAGGCTGCGCCGACTTTCCCTCCCTTTCGCGCCGATCTTCGATCATCTTCTCTGTTTCAGAGTAACTATGCATGAGAAACTCGCGGCCGTAGGCATTGAGCGAGCGCATGTCCTGATAGTGGCAGGTCGCGCAATCCGCCCCGGTCTGCCGGGTGTAGTCAGGGCTTGCCTGGGCTCGCGGAACAACACCCGGCAGGACACACAGCAGCATCCACAGAGGGAAAACAGCGTAGCGCAGCATGCAACTAGCATAGGATATTCCAGGGCCGGCTGCGCCCCCGGCAGGCATGTCGGGGTTTGCCTTCAGGCGGTGGACGTCCGGGAAAGATGCAACATGATCACACCCGTGATGATCAGCATGATGGCGATCATTTTCAGTGTGGATGCCGGCTCTTTGAAAAACAGTATGCCGATGGCTGCAACGATCGCCGTGCCCACACCCGCCCACACGGCATAAGCGATGCCGAGATCAAGACGTTTCAGGGCCATGGTGACAGCCGCCATCGAGCAGCCGTAAAACACGAAGATCAGGATCGAGGGAAGCAGCCTGGTGAAGCTCTCGGCCAGCTTCATGCACATCGTGCCGGACACCTCGAGAAAGATGGCGGCAGCCAGCCAGGCCCATGCCGCCGCCAGACTCACATCAGGACCCGCTCGATACCGCCGTTTTTCACGCGGCTGACGAAGTCATCCTGCCAGTTGTCGCCATGCAGACGCTTGGCCAGCTCCACGACAATGTAATCGGCTGCAACGCCGGTCTCGCCTTCCAGCCGCGACAGCCCCTGCAGGCAGGACGGGCAGGAGGTGAGGATCTTCGCATCGGCCTGCGTGGTGAGCTTCGCCTTGGCCTTCTCCATCTCCTCTTCCTTGCGGGCACGGATCTTGCCGGCGATCGCCGGACTGGCCACGGCCAGCGTCCCCGCCTCGCCGCAGCATTCGGCGGAGGCCACCGACGGTGCCTTGAGCAGCGAGGAGATGGCAGATTCCGAGCCGTGCCGTTTCAACGGTGTATGGCAGGGCTCGTGATACAGATACTGCTGCCCTTCCACACCATCGGCACACACATCCTGCGTGACCAGATACTCATGGATATCGATCAGCGGAGCGCCGGGAAACACCTGCTCCAGCTGATAGCGGGTGAGCTGGTCGTAGCAGGTGCCGCAGGACACGATCACCGCCTCGAAATCAAGGTAGGAAAGCGCATTCTTCAGGCGATGGAACAGCACGCGGTTGTCGTAGGTGATCTGGTCGCCGCGCGCGTGGTCGCCGCTGGCCGTGGAAGGGTAGCCGCAGCACAGATAGGACGGCGGCAGCACCACGTTCAGACCGAGATCATACAACATCGCTTGCGTCGCCAGCCCCACCTGCGAGAACAGGCGCTCGGAGCCGCAGCCCGGGAAATAGAACACCGCCCGCCCGTTAGCCTTCACCGGGTCGCGCAGAATCGGGATCTCATTCTTGTTGCGCCCGTCGATGCCGAGGGTGGAGCGCGCCGTATCCAGTGGCAGGTTCGGCAACGGTCGTTCGACAAAGTTGATCACCTGTGCCGCCACACCGGTCAGGTTACGCTTGGCGGCGGGAATCTCCTGCACCAGACCCACGGCCTTCGCCAGCTTGTGCAGCAGACGATGTCCGGCATAGCCCCAGCCGATCACCGTCTTGCGCATCAGATTCACGGTATCCGGGTTCTTGGTCACCAGGAACAGCATGGCCAGCTTCGAACCGAGGCTGAAACGCGCCTGCCCCTTGTCCTTGAGGATGCCGCGCATGCGCTCGGTCACCATGCCGAAATCGATGTTCACCGGGCATGGCGATTCGCACTTGTGGCAGATGGTGCAATGGTCGGCCACATCGCCCAAGCCCGCGAACTGCTCGAAGGAAATGCCGTTGCCGGTCTGCGATTCGTACAGGAAGGCCTCGATGATGGCGCCCGTCGCCTGGATCTTGTTGCGCGGCGAATACAGCATCGAGGAGCGCGGGAAATGCGTGTTGCACACCGGCTTGCACTTGCCGCAGCGCAGGCAGGGGGAGATCTCCTCGGACAACGCCGTTAAGTCGGCGGCCTCGAGGATTACAGCCTCCATCTCCAGCAGGTTGAAGCTGGGCGTGTAGGTAAAGGTCAGATCGGTGCCGGGCAGAAGCTTGCCACGGTTAAACAAGCCCGACGGATCGACCTGCTGCTTGTAAACGGCCATCTCATCAAGCCACTCCGCCTGCATATAGGGCAGCTTGGTGATACCGATACCGTGCTCGCCGGAGATCACGCCTTCCAGTTCCACCGCCTTGGCCATGAACTGCTCCACGGCATGGTGCGCATGCTGCATCATCTGATAGTCGTTGGAGTTCACCGGCACATTGGTGTGCACATTGCCGTCGCCGGCATGCATATGCGTGGCGATCACGATACGGCGGCTCAGGGCCTTCTTGTGGCAGTCCTGCAATTTTCCCAGCAGCACCGGATGGCTGCGCAACAGATCCATCAGCACCGCCTCCACCTCGCGGCGGTAGGACACGCGCATCGCACCGCGCTGCATCACACGGAACAGGGTCTCATCCGGCGAATGCGGCACACTCTCCAGCCAGGAGGCGCAGTTGCCTGCAGGCTGATCCAGACCGGTCAGGAAAGCGGACCAGCGGGCCTCGGCCTCGCGCACGGTCTGCCTGCACTGATCCAGCTTGTCGGTGAAGAAAGCGGCGTTTTCCACATCCAGCTCTTCCATCACCAGCTTGTCGTTCGCCGTCACGCAGGCGCTCACCTTGTCGAGCATAGCGGCGATACTGTTCATGGCTTCCAGCTTGTTGCTCAGCGAGTTCTCGATGTTCAGATGCTCGATGAAATCATTGTATTCGGAGAGATGCTGCAGCGGGATCACCACGTCTTCATTGAGCTTGAAGGCGCGGGTGTGCCTGGCGATCGCCGCCATGCGACCGCGATCGTCCCAGAAACGCTTGCGGTCCGCCGGCTGCATGGCGATGAAGCCTTCGCCGTTGCCGGTGGAGGTGATGCGGCAGATATCCGAACAGGCCGCAGCTACATCGCGCTGTTCATCACCGGACACATCGATCAGCAGCACCACGCGCGGCCGGTCCCGGCGCGACGATTTGGCCTTGTAGTCGATGGCCTTCACATATTTCTGATCGAAATGCTCCAGACCTTCCAGATGCACGCCGGGCAGCGCGTCCACATGCTCCTTGATCTCCACCATGGCGCGCGTGGCGGCACTCAGTTCCTGACCGTAGAACTCGCAGCACACGGTATGGGTGTGCGCATACGGCTGATGCAGGATGAAGGTGGCCTCGGTGATGAAACCGTCCACGCCTTCCTTCTGCACGCCGGGCAATCCTCCCAGCGCCTTGCGGGTCACATCCTTGCCCAGTCCCTCGCGGCGGAACACCGAGCCTGCGATGACCAGTTCTTCCGGCTCGCCAAGCGGGGTCTTTCCATCCCCGGCAAAGCGGCTGAGCCTGAAGCGTGCCTCGCCCTCGGGATCGATGCGCCCCATATTGTGCTCGATGCGCTCCACCAGCAGCCAGTTACCGTCCGGTGTCACCATGCGGTAGGACAACAGATTGTCCACGCAGGTTCCCCAGATCACCGCATGCTTGCCGCCGGCATTGGAGGCCACATTGCCGCCGATGGTGCAGGCCCACAGGCTGGTCGGATCGGTTGCGAACACATAGGGGAGCGATGCCTGCATCACCTTGCCGGTGACCGCGCCCGCCTGTGCGGTGATGGTGCGGGCCTTGCGGCCCTTGCCGATGTCGCGCTCCTCGACCGGGCCGAAGCCGTCGAGTTTCTCCACATTGATCATCACCGTATCGGCATGCAGGGGCACGGAACCGCCGCACAGGCCGGTGCCGCCGCCGCGCGGGATCACCGTCATGCCCAGTTCGCGGGCGACGTTGATCAGGCCGGGGATCTCCTCGGCGGAATCCGGGGTGAGCACGCAGAACGGGTGCTCCTGCCGCCAGTCGGTGGCATCGGTGGCGCTGTGCGTCAGCGTGAAGGCATCGAAATGAACGTTGTTGGCATGCGTGTGTCTGGCGAAGGCGCGCGCGGCTGATTTGCGCTTGCCCGGAGTCTCGATGAACCAGCGTTGCTGATCGTCCAGCATGCGACGCGTGGCAGCCACGATGCGCATCACCCGCGCGTTGTCCTCGGCCGTGGCCTCGATGCGGTTCAGGCGGTCGTTGTGCAGGGTCTGCATGGCTTTGAGGCGCTTCTTGTTTTTCAGCAGGTCGTTCTTCAGGTACACGTTGCGCGACAGCACCCAGACATCGCCGAGGATCTCGAACAGCTTGCGCGCCGAACGACCGGTGCGGCGCTTGGCGCGCAGCGCGTTCAGATCGTCCCATGCCTGCTCACCCAGAAAGCGCAACACGATCTCGCGATCGGAATAAGAGGTGTAGTTATAGGGAATCTCGCGGATATTCTCGTTCAAGCATTCACTCCGTGCACGGCCTTGGCATCGGCGCATGATAACCCAGATGGGTGAAGAAACCATCAGCCCCTTCCCCCGCCCGTTTTGCGGACTTTTCCCCGCCGTAGTCTTTGCTTTTGACCTAGACTTCGGATCCCGCTTGTAGCTGTGCCGGCCCAAGTGCATGCCCGGCGGGGCTTTGCGCAAAAATAGGCGGCCTTACTGCCGGTTTGCGCCCGCGGGCGTGTGCTTGGGCCGGGAATTCACAGATACTTGTGGTGGCCTTCTTTGCTTCTTTCCTGGCCATTCAAGAAAGAAGAAGGGTGAGGGCAGAGTGCTTC
>PEWE01000023.1:65913-96179 GCA_002779605.1 Zetaproteobacteria bacterium CG06_land_8_20_14_3_00_59_53
CAAGCCGCGAGTAAGACCCGCTTTCCTTGCGCAACTCCCTCCGGATAAGCATCCAACCCGGCACAGATTTAAACGGGACCCGGTTAAACAAAGTCAAAATCTTCAGAGAAAGCTTCCGCTTGGTGAACTGTAAAATTACTGCTTGGATTGTATTGAGTCGGGGAAAAATTGTGGCAGCATCCAAGGCCATGATCATACTATCCGACCGCGTCAATCTCGTTAAACCTTCTGCCACCCTGGCTATCACCGCCAAGGCCGCCGAACTGCGCGCCGCAGGCCAGAACATCATCTCGCTGTCCGTCGGCGAGCCTGATTTTGATACGCCCAAAGCAGCCTGTGATGCCGCCAAGCAAGCCATCGACGACGGCTTCACGCGCTACACCGCCGTGCCCGGCATCCCCGAACTGCGCAAGGCGATCGCGGCAAAGTTCAAGCTCGACAACGGGCTGGATTACGAGCCGGACGACATTCTTGTCTCCACCGGCGGCAAGCAGTGCATCTACAACATGCTGCAGGCGATGATCAATCCGGGCGACGAGGTGATCATCCCCGCTCCGTACTGGGTATCGTATCCGGACATGGTGCTGCTAGCCGAAGGCAAGCCGGTGACCGTGGACACCACGGCGGAGAACGGCTTCAAATTGTCCGCAGCGCAGCTGGAAGCGGCCATCACCGCGAAAACCAGACTACTGTTCCTCAATTCCCCGTCCAACCCGACCGGCATGGCCTATTCGTGGGACGATCTGTCTGCCCTGGGTAAAGTGCTGAAGAAGCATCCCGAGGTCGCCGTCGCCACCGACGATATGTACGAAAAGATTCTGTTCGACGGCAAGACCTTCGCCACCATGGCACAGGTGTGCCCCGAGCTGAAGGACCGCACCATCACGCTTAACGGCGTATCCAAGGCCTATTGCATGACCGGCTGGCGCATTGGCTTCTGTGCAGGTCCGCGCCACCTGATCAAGGCCATGGGCAAGATTCAGGGGCAGTCCACATCGAACCCCTCCTCCATCGCCCAGAAGGCCGCGCTTGCCGCCCTCACTGGACCGACCGATGCATTGGAAGAAATGGTACGTGTCTACGAAGGCCGCCGCACATGGCTGGTGACTGCATTGAACGCCATTCCCGGCGTCACCTGCATCAGGCCGGACGGCGCTTTCTACGTATTCCCGTCCGTGCAGGCATGGCTCGGCAAGAAGACCCCCGCAGGCAAGGTGCTCGGCAACGATCTCGATGTCTGCGCATGGCTGCTGGAGGATGCCGGCGTGGCGCTGGTGCCCGGCACCGAGTTCGGCGCCCCCGGCTTCATGCGCATCTCCTACGCCGTGGCGCAATCCACGCTGGAAGATGCAGTCGCCCGCATTGCCAAGGCAGCCCAAAGCCTCGGCTGACAGGATGATGCCACGGCTATTGGTCAGGTAGCCGTGGTCATCACTGTTTACTACGACGGTGCCTGCGAGAAATGCGTGCGGGACCGTGAAAAATACGAATCCATGGCCGGCGCATCCGCTCGCGATGTCGAATGGTTCGACATCACCGGCAAGGATGCCGAACTCAAGTCCCTCGGCATCGATCCACGCCTGGCCCTCACCGAACTCCACGTCCGCGCCCCGGACGGTCGCATCCTCTCCGAGATCGATGCCTACATCCTGCTGATGTCCCGCGTCCCCCGCCTGAAGCCACTGGCATGGCTGATCGCCCTCCCCCTGATCCGCCCCCCCTCTGCGCCCGGCTCTACCACCGCATGGTCACCACCCGCCTGCGCCGTGAAGGGCGCCTTTGACTTGGGGTTTGCCACCCAAGAAAAATTATACCATCTTGCGTAAGCTTGCTATTGAAGGGGAGGACGCATGTGCAAAATAATATCTGACCCTGAATTGCAAACTGATTCCAATTTTCTAAGCACTGGAAGCATCATTGAGAATATTCGGCGGGCAAGGACGTAATTCATAGGCATTTCTTCCCAAACAATTGCGCTGAAAAAAGGTTCGATTCAAGCGTTTAGATGCACCTGTTCAGGGGTGAAAACAGCGTTTTAAGAATTCGGTGGTTTGGATGCGCCAGCAGCACGCTCTATACTCAATCCATGAGTGAACAGGAACCGGATCAACCCACCCCGCCGCAGGGGAAAACCTTTCAGATCATGCTGGTGCAAACAGCGGTGTTCGCGGCGGTGTTTTTTACCATCATCTGGCTGATCGAGGACCACAGCGCTATCGCCGCCGTGCTTGGAGTTGCCGCGATTGCTTACATGATCGCCAGAAAGAAGGCCGGTTGATCGGCAAAGCATGCATTTGAATCAGCATGCTGACTAAACAAACCGGCCGGCGCTGTGAAAGCCGCCGACCGGTTTGTTCAGGGATCAGAAGCGATCAGTCGTGCTTCTTGCTCTTCTTGCTGTCAGACTTCCTGTCGTCGTCCTTGCCGCTCGACTTGGAGGACTTGTCATCACCCCTGTCCTTCGACTTGGATTCCGACTTCCTGTCGTCATCGCCCTTCTTGCTTTTCTCATGCTTGGCCGGGAAGGCATAGGCATCCGAGGCCGTACCCACATTGCCCGAGGCATCGGTGGCCGTGGCGGTCAGCGTGAAGCTTGCACCGCTGATCTCCAGCGTGCCGTGCTCGAACTCCGACTTGTCCTTCCTGCTGTTCTCCAGCTTGACGATCTGACCGTTGGTGACGGTCACGCCATTCAGCGTGGCTGTCAGCACAGGATTCGGATCGGCAATGTCGGAGGCTGAGAACACCACCTGGAACGTGGCATCGTCATCGTCGTGACCACTGCTGATTGGAACCAGCTGAGCCGTCACCGTAGGAGCCGTGGTATCCACCACCGTCACATTCTGCGTACCGGAGGTTGCGTTGCCGTTGGCGTCCGTGGCCGTCCATGTCACCACCGTCGTACCCAGAGCAAACGCTGCAGGAGCGTCGGAGGTGACGATCACAGAGAAGATATCGGTGGCCGAAGCGTTACCGATGTTCACCGTGCTCATCACACCATTGGCTTCCACCGTCACATCGGCAGGAACCGTCAGCACAGGAGCCGTGGTATCCACCACCGTCACATTCTGCGTGCCGGTCGAGGAGTTGCCGTTCGCATCGACCGCCGTCCAGGTCACAACCGTGGTACCCAGCGGATAGGTGGCCGGAGCATCGCTCGTCACCGTCACCGCGAAGATATCGGTGGCCGTGGCGTTACCGATAGCCACCGTGCTGTTCACCGCATTGGCCTCGGCGATCACATCAGCCGGAACCGTCAGCACAGGAGCCGTGGTATCCACCACCGTCACATTCTGCGTGCCGGAGGTTGCGTTGCCGTTGGCATCGGTAGCGGTCCAGGTCACCACAGTTGTACCCAGCGGGAACGTGGCAGGCGCATCGGAGGTGATGGCGACAGCAAAGATGTCGGTGGCAGTTGCCGATCCGATAGCCACCGTGCTGTTCACGGCATTGGCTTCGGCGGTCACTGCGGCAGGAACCGTCAGTACCGGAGCCGTGGTATCCACCACCGTCAGCAGCATCGAATCGCCGGATGTGTTGCCCGAGCAATCGCTAGACGACACCGTCAGGCTGTGCGTGCCCAGACCGTAGGTTCCTGCAGCCGGTGCCGTGATGCTGACAGCGCAGCAGCTATCCGAGGCCGATGACTGGCCGGACACATCAAAGGCAGCACCGGCAGCGCCGGTGGCTTCAAGCGTCACATCCGGACCGGCGCTCACCGTCGGTGCCGTGGTGTCCTGCACCGTCACCGTTGTACCCGCGGTAGCCGTATGACCCTGACCATCGTTTACGGTCAGGCTCACTGCGGTGGTCCCCAGCGGGAAGGACGCTGAAGGATTCACGCCCGTTGCCGAACCGCCGGACCAGCTCCAGCTGTAGGTCAGCGGGTCGCTGTCCGGGTCGGAGGAACCGGCACCGTTCAGCGTGACATTGGCGCTGGAGGAGCCACTGCATTCAACAGTCTGCGCAGCACCGGCATCGGCCACCGGCGGCTGGTTGTGGCTGATCGTCTGGCCGTTCAGCACAACCTGTGCAACCTGCAGATTATTGCCGGTCGGGCAGTCATCCACCTGGGTGACCACAACGCGGTTCTCACCCGGAACAATATAGTTCGCCAGATTGGCTGTGCCGCTCCCGCCCAGATAGACGTAGCTGCCCGGCACGAGGATGCCGTTCGGATAGGCCGAATTGAAAATCGTCACCCGCCCGCCATCGTCGATGCCCGAGAAAGCAATGGTGAATTGCGTCACGTCCGTATTAAAAGGCACGGTAACGAAGGTCTGGAAATAGGTGTAGTCCACGGCCTGCATGCAGTAGCCGGGAAGGATCGAATATTCCGAGAAGCCGATGGTTTCCGAGTTCGGTGCCGGACCCCATCCGGCATCGCCGACCGGCGGTATCACCGCATTGTTATAGGCGGTGGAATAGCCGTGTGACGGCAGCGAGAACCCAAGGAAGGACCATGAACCACCCCGGTTCATTTCCCAACCCGTCCTGCTGATATTGCCCGATGCTGCGGCAATGCCGGCCGGTGATGAAGATGCAGGCGCGACAGACAGCGGCTTGCTCGAATCCATCGTCAGGTCGATGCGGTAATTGAAACCGACAATGCCGCCCCAGTCGTTCAGGTTGATCGTGATTTCATTCAACCCAGGCTGCACGGCACTGGCAAAAACCGCGGTCGGAAGCGGGTTGCCCGCAAGCGGACCGCCTTCGAAGGAGCCCAGAAAGGTGCCATTCAGGGACACATCGGCGTGGTTGTCTGCTTTCAACTGGATCGAGGCCGTCGGGTTCACCGCATCAGCCGGCACGTTGAAGCGCACGCGGTACAGGGTCGTGATATTGATGCCTACCGTGTTTAGCGGATCCTGATTGATCCAGCAGCTAGTGCCGGAAATGACGCCCCACGGATGCCAGCAACCTGCCGGATTGCCCGGCGAGCCGTCACCGCCGCTCATATATGCCTGATGCCAGGTGGTACCACCATCGGTGGAAAACTCCGTGTACGGGTCAAGATCGCCCTGAACACCGTTGCCACCAAGTATGGTCAATGTCTGTGTCGCCGCCATGGCGGGTGCCGCCACAGCGAGCAGCATGGCCGCAAGGCCGATAACAATAAATTTCTTCACCATGATATTCCCTTCCTTTCAATCTTATTTAGACAAATACCTTGTTCTGGCCTGCCCGATCAATCTCCGGGTGTTCTGTCGATGACGCTTCACACACAGCGAGCAGGCAATACATGGAAAATTGTAACCCTGAGTAAAAAAGTGCGATATAGTCCCAAAGGATGATATGGGTTCGCTCTATCGAATGGTCCGGGACAGATTGCGAACGGGAGACGATCTGCATGCAGCCAGTCAGCATATCCCACAGGGTGTGGTTCCGCTGAACGCAGGAGCACCAGATATCAGTGGCGGATCAAGAAACACGGCACCAACGCCGCCGCATGGCGATACCGCCATTGCTTACATTGCTTACATGATCGCTAAAAGAAGAGGTTGTTCCGGGACTTAGTTCAGCACTTCAGCTCAGACACTTTAACGGTGCCGGCATCGATCAGTTGCTGAAGTTTTCCGGTCGCCAGACGGGTCGTCAGTTCTAGCCCGGCACCGGCGCTGCACGACAGCTGCATCGCCATCCTCCACGGCTTTAATGAGTGCTGCTTCCTCTTCGGTGGGCGGCACGTAGGGAGGATCAAACATGGATGAGTGCAATCAGATCCTCCTCACTGAGTACGGGGATGCCGAGGCTCTGCGCCTTGTCGAGCTTGGAACCGGCGCTCTCGCCTGCGAATACCGCCGTGGTGTTCTTCGATACCGATGAGGCCACCTTGGCACCCAAAGCCTGCAGCCTGTCCTTGGCCTCGTTGCGCGGCATGGCGGTGAGGGTGCCGGTCAGCACATAGGTCCTGCCGGCCAGCGGCCGTTCACCCGCCTGCTCCGCCCTGGGCCAATGGATACCGGCCTGCAATAGACGTTCAATCACCTCGCGGTTGTGCGGCTGGGCGAAGAAATCGAGCACGCTTTGCGCCACCACGGGGCCGACATCGGGCACCTGTTGCAAGGTATCCAAATCGGCAGCCATCAGGCTGTCCAAATCGCCGAAGAAGCGGGCAAGACCTGCCGCCGTCGCCTCGCCGACCTCGCGGATACCGAGCGCGAAAATGAAGCGGGCAAGTGTGGTGTCCTTGCTGGCCCCGATGGCGGCCAACAGGTTGGTCGCCGATTTTTCGGCCATGCGTTCGAGCCCCGCGACCTGCCCGAGGCTCAGCCGGTACAGCCCGTCCACATGCTCGATAAGACCGCCATCAACCAGCTGCTCGACCAGCTTGTCGCCCAGCCCGTCGATACCCATCGCGCGGCGCGAGGCGAAGTGCCGGATGGCTTCCTTCAATTGTGCCGGGCAGAACAGGCCGCCTGAGCAGCGCGCCACGGCCTCGTCCTCGGGGCGCACGATGGCCGAACCGCACACCGGGCAGGCCACGGGCATATCCACCTCGGCCGCATCCGCAGGGCGCTTTTCCGGCACCACGCGCGCCACCTCGGGGATCACATCACCGGCACGGCGCACGATCACCGTGTCACCGATGCGCACATCCTTGCGGCGGATCTCGTCCATATTGTGCAGCGTGGCATTGCTCACCGTGACCCCGCCGACGGCCACCGGGTGCAGCCTTGCCACCGGGGTGATGGCACCGGTTCTGCCGACCTGGAAATCCACACCGAGCAGGGTTGTTTCCACCTCTTCGGCGGGGAACTTGTGGGCAATGGCCCAGCGCGGCGAACGCGCCACCTCGCCCAGTTCATCATGCAGGGCCAATTCGTTGACCTTGTACACCACGCCGTCGATCTCGTAGTCCATATCCGGACGACTCGTCTGCATATCGGCGAAGTGGGCAAGAAGCGCATCGGTATCGGGCAGGACATGCGTGTTCTGCACCGCAAAGCCCATCGCATGCAGGCGCTCAAGCAGACCGGACTGGGTGTCGGACAGGGTGTCGCCGCCCAAGCCCACACCGTAGGCGAAGAAGCTCAGCGAACGCTTCGCGGTGATCTTCGCGTCCAGCTGGCGCAGCGAGCCGGCAGCGGCATTGCGCGGGTTGGCGAAGGCCTTCTCGCCTGCTGCAAGCTGGGATGCATTGAGGGCTGCAAAGGCGGCCTTGCGCATGTAGATCTCGCCGCGCACCTCCATAACTTCAGGCACATCGTCGCCTTTCAGCCGCCACGGGATATCGCCGATGGTGCGCACATTATCGGTGACATCCTCGCCGCTTTTCCCGTCGCCACGCGTGGCGGCAATGCTCAGGTGTCCATGCTCATAGCGCAGGTTGACCGCTAAGCCGTCGATCTTCGGCTCGGCGATATAGGAAAAAGCTGTGTTTCCGAGGATATCGCGTACCCGCTTGTCGAAGGCTTCCACTTCTTCGGCCGAGAAGGCATTGGCAAGCGATAAGAGGGGAATGGCATGCGTACGCGGAGTGAACACATTCGAGGGCGGTGCTCCAACGATCTGCGTCGGCGAATCGGCGGGAACCGGTTCACCGAGCTGCTCTTCAAGTGCCGCAAGCTCGCACAGCAGAGCATCGTACCCGGCATCGGAGATGACCGGCGCATCCAGCGTGTAGTAGCGGTAGTTATGATCCTTCAGCTCGCTGCGCAGCGCCGCGATGCGGGCGGAAAGGCTGTTGTTCAAGCTTGAGGCTTTTCGGCCAGCATGGTCTTAATGGCCTTGAGCACCGTCGGATCGGTCCAGTTCACGGCTCCGATCAGATGGAAGCGAACCTTGCCCGCGCGATCGATCAGGAAGGTCTCCGGATAGCGCACCACGCCGTAGCCCAGCGAGACCGACTTATCCGTGTCCTTCAACACCTGAAAGGGTAATTCGTACTCACGCACAAAGCTGGTGAGCTTGCCCATGTCCTTGTCCACCGAGGCAGCCACAATGCTCAACCCCTCGTTGCCCAGCAGCTTGTGCAACTGGACCATGGAAGGCATCTCGTCACGGCACGGCGGGCACCATGTCGCCCAGAAGTTGAGCAGCACGACCTTTCCTTTTGGAAGGCTCTGCTGCACACCGTTCATGTCCGGCAGGGAATAATCAGGTGCGAGCTGCCCCTCGACCACCTTACCGACAGGCTCGGGCAGGGAGAAAAAGGCAACGCCGACGATCACAGCCACCACGCCGCCGATCAGCAACCAGTTCTTCAGCATGCGACAGCCTCCAGCGCCTGATGCAATTCCTCCGGGCTGACCCGGTGCATGAAACGCTTCTCGCCATTGATCAGCAGCACCGGCACATCGTTGCCGTATTTCACCAACAGCGCCTTGTCGGTATCCACATTGACTGTCTCCCAGGTACACAACCCCCGAGCGGCAGCATCCTCAACAACCTGCTTGGCAACATCGCACAGACAGCATTCCCTGCGGCTCATCAGCTGCACATGGGCAAGGGCGGCACTCACTCTTCGGGCTCTTTCGGCAGACGGAGCACAGCGAACACAGTGCTGCCCTGACGATCCAGCAACAGCTGCAACACATCGCCCGCCTTGAACTCCTCGGCCATCGCCATGAACTGCTTCACACTCGTCACCGGCTTGCGGTTCACAGAGAAGATCACATCACCGCGCGCAATGCCGGCACGCTGTGCGGGCGAACCCTGCACTACCTGCTGCACCACAACACCTTCCTTGACCGCCGTCTGCAGGCTGGCCGCGGTATCCGCATCCAGCGTGGAAAGGGCCAGACCGAGGCGTACCGGATTCTTTACATCCTCCTGCTTGGCCGAGTCGGACTCGGGCATCTTCTCGACTTCGACAGTGCGGGTCATGGCCTTGCCGTCGCGGATCAGGCCGACTTCAACCTTGTCGCCCGGGCGATGGCTGGCGATCTTCATCGGCAACTCATGCACATGCTCGATCGGCTTGCCATCCACCGTGACGATCACATCACCCGGCTTGATGCCGGCCTTGTCGGCAGCCGAGCCGTTCTCGACCTGTCGCACCAGCGCGCCCCTATTATCCTTCAGGCCGAGCGCCTGCATGGTTTCCTTGTCCACCTCGGCAATGAACACGCCCAGACGTGCACGCGTCACATGCCCTGTATCGCGCAGTTCCTGGATCACCGATTGCGCCATGGCGATCGGAATGGCGAAGCCGATGCCGTTATTGCCGCCGCTACGGGAATAGATGGCGGTATTGATACCGACCACCTCGCCGTTGACATTGAACAGCGGACCGCCGGAGTTACCCGGATTGATGGCCGCATCGGTCTGGATGAAACTGTCGTACGGGCCTGCACCGATCACGCGGCCCTTGGCGGACACGATGCCCGCGGTCACCGTCTGCTCCAGGCCGAAGGGGTTGCCGATGGCCACCACCCAGTCGCCGACACGCAACTTATCGGAATCGCCGAGCTTCACGGTATGCAGGTTCTTGGCATCGATCTTCAGCAGGCCGACATCCAGCTTCTCGTCGGTGCCGATCACCTTGGCCTTGTATTCCTTGCCGTCGCGCAGCTTGACCACCACCTCGGTGGCCTCCTGGACCACATGGTTATTGGTCACTACATAGCCGTCCGGGGAAATGATGAACCCGGTGCCCAGCGCATGGCGCTCCTGCTCGGGCTGGTTTTGCTGAAAATCATGGAAAAACTGTTCGAACGGGGAACCGGGAGGAAAACCGAATCCGGGAGGCAGGCCACCGGCCTGACCCTTCACAATCTGCGTGGTACTGATATTCACCACGGCATCGGCCTGCGATTCAGCCAGATCGGCGAAGCTATCGGGCATAGCATAGGATTGAACAGGAAGAGCGAATGAAACAAAGGCACAAACAACAAGCAAACGGACAAATTTCACGCAATAATCTCCTTGGCTGTGTTCAGCGGCGGCCATTGTGGGTGCAAAAAGATGAAAGACAAATGAAAAATCCCCCCCTGTTTTCAGGGATTGGCAACCACTACAGGCACATTGATGGCACGCGACCGGATGCGAATGATACGTGCGCCGCTCTTGTGCCCTCTGTCGGTATTCCTTATCCAGAGAAACACGGCAAACAAACCGCCGATTGCAGCAACTGCCGCGCAAAGCTCGGCATTCGGCAGGTCAGCGTACATCGCCACAGCACGCACTGTGAATCCAGCCAAGAAAAACCCGACCATCGGTGCCCCATAAAGTCGCAGCGCGGCACGCAGAAATTCACCTTCCGGAACATCGATGGTCACATCATCGCCCACCTTCGCCCCCACAGGATTAGCTACTCGCATTTCGGCAAAACGTTCCACCCACGAACCCAGCGTGCCACAAGAGCTCTTACCCGCGCAGCTGCCGCAGGCCGTGGCCCGACGACCGCGCACCAGCGCCTCGGCACCACTTACCTCAACAACGACAACTGCCTGCTCCATGCTCACCTCATTGCCATCCTGTACGGATTGAACCTGCCTGCAGCCGAAAGTTTACCTGATGCAGGGAGCAGGCGTAAGATGCGCGCAATTCCTTTATGCAAAACCGATACGAATTCGATTACCTGATCATCGGCAGCGGCGCTGCCGGGTTGTTTGCTGCCAGTAAGCTTGCCGAACACGGCAAGGTGGCCGTGGTCAACAAGGGAGAGTTCTCCGAATCAAACACATGGTATGCGCAGGGAGGCATCGCCGGTGTCATGGATGCCACCGACTCGGTGGAACATCACGTATCCGACACCCTGCAGGCCGGTTGTGGCCTGTGCCATGAAGATGCGGTGCGCAACATCATCGGTCGGGGCAACCGCATCATCGAGGAACTGATCTCCTTCGGCACAGCCTTCGATTCGGATAACGGCGTGCTGCACCTCACCCGCGAGGCAGCGCATTCGCATCGCCGCATCGCGCATGCCAAGGATGCCACTGGTAAAGCAGTCGGCGAGGCGCTGCTCGCACCGGTAGCCAGAAATCCGAACATCAAAGCCTTTCCGCGCCACATGGCCGTGGATGTGATCACCGCTCGCCATCTCGGCCGCTACATGCAGGGTCCCGACCGCTGCTTCGGCGCCTATGTGCTGGCCCCGGACGGCGAAGTCATCACCATTGCCGCCAAGCATACCATTCTGGCTACCGGCGGAGCCGGCAAGGTGTATCTGTTCACCTCCAATCCGCATGTCGCCACCGGCGACGGCGTGGCCATGGCCTGGCGGGCCGGGTGTCCGGTGATGAATATGGAATTCATCCAGTTCCACCCCACCTGCCTGTATAATCCGCTGGGCTCCACGGAGCTGCTCACCGAAGCACTGCGCGGCGAAGGCGCTTATCTCACCGATGCCAAAAGCCGGCGCTTTATGCCCGAATACCATGCGCTGGCGGAGCTTGCGCCGCGCGACATCGTGGCCCGCGCCATCGACTACGAGATGAAGAAGCAGGGTTGCGACTTCATGTATCTCGATGCCCGGCATCTGGGCAGCGACAAGATCGAGGCGCATTTTCCGAACATCATGCAACGCCTGCTGAAGATCGGCATCGACCTGCGCACACAACCCGTCCCCATCGTGCCGGCCGCACACTATCTGTGCGGCGGCGTGCAAACGGATGTGGCCGGCAAAACCCCCGTGGACGGCCTGCATGTGATCGGAGAATCGGCCTGCACAGGCCTGCACGGTGCCAACCGTCTGGCCAGCAACTCACTGCTCGAATGCCTGGTGATGGCCGAACTGTGCGCCGAATTGATCGCCGGCGACACGACGCAGCGCCCGCCCCGTCTGCCCGAATGGGATGCCAGCGGCGTGGTGCCCGCCACCGAACGCGTACAGATCAAGCAAAACTGGGAAGAGATCCGCACCACCATGTCCAACTATGTCGGCATCGTACGCTCGGATGAGCGTCTGCGCCGCGCCCGCCGCAGGCTTGCCATGATCCGTGAGGAAATCGCTTCCTATTACTGGCAGCATCCCATCGGTCGCGACCTGATCGAATTACGCAACCTTTCACTGGTCGCCGAATTAATCGTACGCTCAGCCCAGCAGCGCAGGGAATCGCGCGGCCTGCATTTCTCCACGGACCACCGTGACACCCTAGACAAGCCGCACGACACCGTGCTGGCACCGGACCTGTTATGAACGATGAATCATCCATGCAATGCCTGAAGGTACTGGTCAGCGGCCATGTACAGGGCGTCTGCTTCCGCCACTTCACCCGCATGAAGGCACGTGAACTGGGCATCAGCGGCTGGGTGAAGAACCTGCCCAGCGGCCATGTCGAAGCCCTGATCTGCGGAACCTCCGCACAGCTCGACGCCATGCTGGCATGGCTGGCACACGGTCCGGACAACGCCCAGGTGAGCGGCTGCAAAACCCGCGCATTCACCGGCCCGGCCCCCAGCGAAGGCTTCAGCATCAGCTACAAATAAACAAAGCCCGCCGAATGGCGGGCCTTGTCGTTTCCCTGCACTGTGTGGACGAACCTAGCGGCTCGACACCTGCGCCCCCTTGTCGGCATCCACCTGCAGGCCATGTGCATCGAGTTGCCGTACACGCTCGCTGAGCGAGGCATTGCTCAACTTCGCCGCGCTCTCGGCCACATCGAGTCGCTGCCTGAGTGCCTCGATATGGGCCTGCTGCTCCTTCATGGCCTCGACCAGCAGCGCCACCAGCCGCGCGTAATCCACCGAGCGGGCATCCTTGCCGTTCGCCTCATACGACACCACCTGCGGCACCACCTTGCCCACCTCCTCGGCGATCAGGCCGATATTGTCCTGCCCGTCGGCCCTGGCCTTGTAGCTCACTCCTCGCAGTTGCCCGACCTTGTCCAGCGCACCTTCAAGCGTATGGATATCGGTCTTATAGCGCCTCGAGCTGTACACCTGCCAGGAATCGGCGATCGGATCGGTGGCAGAGCCCTGCACCACGGTCAGGATATTGGACGGCGAAGATGTACCGATACCGACATTGCCTGCTCCGCCACTCCCCTGCCCCTGGCCTGGCAACAAGATGATGTTCCCGCCGGCCTTGTTGGGCCCGAAGACGCTCAACTGCTTGCCGCCCTCGACGTGAACGGCCGCCGTGGAGGTGAAGTCACCATCCAGCGGACCACCATTGATATGAACCGAGGATGGCATCGAAGAGGTCGTCCACGTGCTGGTGGTTCCAGCCCGTATATTAACGTCGCCGCCGACCGTATTGGATCCGTCGCCGCCCTTCATATTCAGCGTTCCAGACGGACCGACGCCGGCATATCCGCTGCCGCCGATCGGCATATTGCCACCGGCCGTGATATTCACGTTGCCACCGGATCCTCCGGAAGCCGTCCCTGCCGTGGCAGCTCCGATGTTGACCGACCCGCCATTGCCGGAACCGCCAGCGACGCTGGGGGAACCGATGGACAAGTCCATAGCGACGGGCGATTCAAGGCTGTAGCCCCGAATCGCACCAGTCACATCCAACGCCCGTTGCGGGGTGGTATTGCCGATTCCGACATTCCCCGAAGCTCGCCAGACATCCGTACCGTTGGTGCTCCACTGCGTATCGCCAGCCGGGCCGGCAGGGCCGGTCGGACCGGCCACACCCTGAACGCCCTGGGGTCCGGGTGCCCCATCGGCACCGGGGTTACCCTGAAATCCCTGTGGCCCCATCGGCCCGGGAATGCCTTGCGGGCCGGTTGCACCCTGCGGGCCGGCTGGTCCCTGCGGGCCTGCAATGCTGGCCGTGGTCTGTAATGTCCCGTCCGGAAAACGGATGCCATCTACACCCGGGGTCCCTCCGATATGCAATCTGGCAGTCGGATTCGGCTGCCCGATACCGACATTGCCATTGGTTTGCAGGACAAGATGATGGACACCGCCGGAAGTGAACCTGAAGCTGTCCCCCCAACTGCCGATCAAACCGTTATACCAGACCTGCGATCCACTGTTGGCATAGCCGATTGCCGCATGACCGATACCCACACCACGGCTCAGTATCAGATTGGATGAACCGCCACCTGTTAAATGGAATCCGACATCCAGCGGGTTCTGAACATCAAGGTCAACCACAGGGCTGGCCGTACCGATACCGACCCTGCCCGTCTTGTCGATAACCATTCGATTTGCACCACCGAGGAAGAACTCGAGCTTCTGTCCGCCCGCAGCCGAGTTGTATATCAGACGTCCATCAGATTCCCCATTCGACGGAGAGGAGAACAGAATGCCGGTTTCGCTGTTATCAACCACACCCATTGCGACATAACCGCCAGCTCCGCCATCGATATGTATGGCCGAATTCAAATTGAGGGATGCACCTGTAACGGCCCGATAGATATGCAGCGGCGAGGTCGGGGCAGAGGTTCCGATACCAACCCGACCCTGCGAATAGTAGGTATTCAGGCCGTTCAGCAACCAGGGGGAAGCCCCTGCGGGTCCCGCCGGACCGGTCAAACCTATTGGACCCGGGATACCTTGCGGACCGATCGGACCGGGCACACCCTGAGGTCCCGGAGCACCATCGTTACCGGCAACACCCTGCGGGCCGATCGGACCCGGAATACCTTGAGGGCCGGGCGCACCATCAATGCCTGCTACACCTTGCGGACCCTGGGGACCAGACGCACCGGCATCACCCTTGGGACCGGGGGCTCCGTTCAGGCCGTTTGCGCCTGCGACACCATCAATACCCTGATCGCCTTTCGGACCCGGAACACCTTGCGGTCCGGGATCACCTTTGGGGCCTTGCGCACCAGTCAGGCCAACCGGGCCCTGTTGGCCGGTTGCACCTGTATCACCCTTGGGGCCGGGAGCGCCATCAGCTCCGGGGGCACCGTCCAGACCATTGCTTCCAGCCACGCCCTGTGGACCTTGCGGACCTGTCGGACCGGCAATCCCCTGCGGACCCTGAAGGCCGGGAAGACCATCAGCGCCAGCGGGGCCCTGCGGTCCAGGAGGACCTGCTGGACCGGCCGGACCCGTCAAACCGATGGGCCCTTGCGGACCTGCAGGGCCTGCCGGGCCCTGCGGGCCGGGAACACCAGTCGTGACACTGCCATGATGGCCATGCCTGCCGTCGTCCTTGTCCTTGTCTGCGTACGCAGGCTGGATTGCCATACCTGCGATCAATGGAATGGCCAACAACCAGGAGCCGAAAGCTATCGTATGTTTCATGGCAACTACCCTCCTCAAACCGGAACTGCTTCCTCTTACCGAACTACCCCTCTTTTTAATCTTTTCATGGGGCTCAAACCATAGGAAAACTTCCCGAATGAAGATCAATCCCGATTGACGACACCTGAAGTTCAGACTATGTAATGGATACAGGTGGAGGAGAACATGCCTTTACGCGTTCTTGTCATCTCCTCGAATCTGATCTGGCGCTCAGGCCTCGATCAGCTGATTCGCGAGGTATTCCCGGACAGCAACGTACTGGTGTGCGCCTCCCGACGGGAATGCCTGAACGGGCTGAGCGAATTCAAGCCCGAGCTGATCACCATACGCTGCAGCAACAAGGGCTTAAGTTGTCTGGAACTGGTTCAGCGCATCAGCGCGATGCAGAGCAGATCAAGGATCCTCATCATCGGCGAAGGTATGGATGTTGTGACTGCAGGCAAACTCAGGGATGCCGGAGCGCTCGGCCTGCTCAGCATGGTGGAGGACATCACACAACTCAGGGAAGCGATGCAAGCAGTTGCCAGGGGCCGTCCATACACCGACAGCGGCATGGCCATACTGCTGGCGGAGAGCAGTTGTCATAGCAGAACCCCGTTTGCGCCACTGACGCAGCGTGAGTATCAGGTGCTCGGCCTGATTCTTGAAGGAAAACCGACTGAACAGATCGCCGGATTATTAAACATGAGTGGTAAAACGGCGGCCAACCATCACTGCGCCATTCTACGCAAGCTCGGCATCCCCAATAATGTCGAACTGACCAAACTTGCGATCCGGCATCACATCATTGCGGCTGAATAATGGCAAAAAAAGGCCCCGCAGAGCGGGGCCTTTTGATTCAGCGCAAACGATTTACTTGTCGCTTGCCTTGGTTTCTTCAGCAGCAGCTTCGGCTTCGACGGCTACTTCAGCGGTGGTTTCAGCGGCGGCGGCTTCAACCGGTGCAGCCTCTTCCTGCTTGGCTGGCGCAGCTTCCTTTTTGGCGGCTGGCTTCTTGACGGCCTTGGCAGGCTTGGCCTCGAAACCGGCTTCAACCAGTTCGATCATGGCCATCGGAGCGGCATCGCCGACGCGGAAACCGGTCTTGATGATGCGGGTGTAACCACCCGGGCGGTTGCCAAAAGCTGCGGCAACGTCGTCGAAGAGCTTATCCACAACCGGACGATGACGCAGTTTGGCTAGGGCCTGACGACGGGAATGCAGATCGCCGTTCTTGCCCAAGGTGATGAGTTTCTCGATGTACGGACGCACCGCACGGGCCTTGGCCTGTGTGGTTTCGATGCGACCATGGGTAATCAGTGCAGAAGCCAGATTGGCCAGCAGTGCGCGACGGTGACCCGTCACCAAACCCAGTGATCCGTGATGTTTGCGATGGCGCATAGTAATCCCCGTTTATTCTGTGATGGCCGGCAGATCCTGCGGCGGCCAGTTGTCAATTTGCATCCCGAGATCCAGACCCATTTTGTCCAGTACCTCGCGAATTTCGGTCAGCGACTTACGGCCGAAATTCGGCGTACGCAGCATTTCCTGCTCGCTGCGCATCACCAGATCGCCAACATAGAAGATATTGTCGCTCTTCAGGCAGTTCATCGAACGAACCGACAGGTCGAGATGATCGATCGGCTGACGCAGCAGATCTTCCAGGTTCACAGCCGTATCTGCCTCAACCTCTTCACGCTCGATAGCGTCGAAGCTGACGAACACTGCCAGCTGATCCTTGATGATCGAAGCAGCCTGATGAATGGCATCCTCAGGCGACAGCGCGCCGTTGGTTTCGACTTCCATGATCAGCTTGTCGTAGTTGGTGTTCTGACCGACACGAGCGTTCTCCACACGGGTTGCCACGCGACGGATCGGAGAAAAGGAAGCATCCACCAGCAGGGTGCCTGCAGCGCGCTCATCGCTCTCGCGATTCTGCGCCGGATCGTAGCCGAAGCCGGATTCGATGGTCACTTCCATGTTCAATGCACCGTCTTCGTTCAGATGGGCGATCACCAGATCGCTGTTCAGAACATGCACGGCACCGGAGCCTTTCAGATCACCAGCGGTCACCTTGCCGGCACCCTTGGCATTGATCTTCAGCACATGGCGCTCGCCGTCGTCGGACTTCAGGTCCAGCGTCTTCAGGGTCAGGATGATGTCCATGACGTCTTCGCGAACACCCTTGATGGTGTCGAACTCATGCGAAACGCCATCGATACGAACCTGGGTCACGGCAGCGCCGGCCAGCGAGGACAGAAGCATGCGGCGCAAGCTGTTGCCGAAGGTTGTGCCGTAGCCACGTTCCAGCGGTTCGAAGGTGATCTTCGAAATACGACCCGGAACGATATCCTCGACACTGACCTTGCGCGGTTTAATCAACTTCATGCTTAATCCCCTGTGTTACTTACTTGGAGTACAGTTCGACGATCAGCTGTTCGCGGATGGAGGAATCAAGCTGATCACGCGCAGGCAACTCGCGGAAGCTTCCCTGCTTGGCCTGCAGATCAACATCCAGCCATTCGGCGATGCCCTTCTGTCCGGCGGACTCTGCTGCAGCATTGATGCGCAGATGCTCGGCAGCCTTCTTGGCCAGAGCAACGCGTGCACCCACAGAAACACGGGCCGACGGGATGTTCACCACGCCGCCGTCAACCAGAATGTGCTTATGACGCACGATCTGACGGGCTTCGGTACGGGAACTGGCCAGACCCATGCGAAACACGATGTTGTCCAGACGGGACTCCAGCAGGTGCAGCAGGTTCAGACCGGTGACGCCCGGCATGCGGTCGGCATCCTGGAAGTACTTGCGGAACTGCTTTTCCTGCAGGCCGTAGATACGCTTCACTTTCTGCTTTTCACGCAGCTGCATACCGTAGTCGGATGCGCGGCCCGGGCGACGGCCCTGACCATGCATACCCGGTGCAAACGGGCGGCGCTCGACAGCGCACTTATCGGAGTAGCACTTGCTACCCTTGAGGAAAAGTTTTTCACCTTCGCGGCGGCACAGCCGGCACTTGGCGTCCATATAACGGGCCATCGTTGAAACTCCTTAAACCCGGCGCCGCTTGGGAGGGCGGCAGCCATTATGCGGGATTGGGGTGACATCGCGGATGAACGTCACATTCAGACCAGATGCGGCGATGGCACGGATCGCGGATTCGCGACCGGAACCGGGACCGCGCACCAGCACGACCACATTCTTCACACCGTGATCAATGGCCTTGCGGCAGCAATCCTCGGCAGCCACCTGGGCTGCGAACGGGGTGCTTTTACGCGAACCCTTGAAGCCCTGGGCACCGGCGGTGGACCAGCAGATTGCATTGCCGGCTTCATCGGTGAAGCTGATCACTGTGTTATTGAACGACGCCTTGATATGCGCAACGGCATTGGCGATGTTCTTGCGGACGCGCTTCTTGGGCGCAGTTTTTGGACTTGCCATCTCTCTACCTCGTCCTTACTTCTTCTTGCCGGCGATTGCGCGGCGTGGGCCTTTGCGCGTACGGGCATTATTCTTGGTGTTCTGACCACGGCAGGGCAGACCCTTGCGGTGACGCAGGCCGCGGAAGCAGCCAAGGTCGGTCAGACGTTTGATGCTCATCGAGACTTCGCGGCGGGCATCGCCCTCGACAGTATATTCCTTGTCGATGACTGTACGGATCGCGTTGACCTCGGAGTCGGTCAGGTCCTTGACGCGCGTCTCGGGACTCACCTTGGCCTTAGCCAGGATGTTCTGCGAACTGGTCAGTCCGATGCCATAGATATAGGTCAGCGCAACTTCAACGCGCTTCTGAATCGGAATGTTTACTCCGGCAATACGTGCCACTTAAGCCTCCTGTCTCTTACACAGCGTCATGCAGACAACTGCCGACGCACACACCTTCAAAGGGCGCGCGATGTTAGCGGCGTTGCCCTTTGTCCGCAAGCTCAATTTAACCCTGCCGCTGCTTGTGACGCGGATTGTCGCAAATAATGCGAATCACACCACGGCGCCGAATCACGCGGCACTTGGTGCACATCTTCTTAACCGATGCCCGAACCTTCATACTTCCTCCTGCCCGCAAAGCGGACTTGTTGCTTACTTCTCGCGATAACTGATGCGGCCGCGGGAGAGATCGTAAGGGGAAATCTCCACGGTTACCTTATCACCCGGCAGGATGCGAATATAAAACTTGCGCATCTTTCCGGAGATGGTGGCCAGCACTTCATGACCGTTTTCCAGTTTGACTGTGAACATGGCGTTGGGAAGCTTTTCAACCACTTCGCCCGACATCTCGATAATATCTTCTTTCGCCATACCTGTTTTCCAGTCCTTTAATCCGAGTCCTGTATCGCCAGGACCAGACGGTCGTACACTTCATCCACGCCACCGTCGGCATCCACCCGGCGATACGCAGCCTGATGTGAATAATAATCCAGCAACGGGGCTGTCTGTTCCTGATACACATGCAGCCGTTGCACGATCACTTCCTTGTTATCATCGGCCCGCTGGTACAATTCACCACCGCACCGGTCGCATAGGCCTGCTTCACGGGGGGGCGAATAATGCCGATGAAATCCAAAACCGCAAGCCCTGCACAACAACCGGCCGCACAGGCGCTCGACGATCAGATCCTCGGAGGCATCCAAAAAGACCACATGATCCAGATCCAGACCGTGCTGATGCAGCATCGCATCCAGCGATTCGGCCTGCGCCACATTGCGCGGGAAACCGTCAAGCAGGAAGCCGTTGGCGGCGGCAGGCGCCGTGATGCTTTCTTCGATCATGCCGATCACCACATCATCGGGAACAAACTTGCCGGCATCCATGCAGGCCTTGGCCTTCATGCCCAGCTCGGTCTGCTCGGCAACGGCCTTACGCAGCATGTCGCCGGTTGCGATATGAACGATGCCAAGGGAAGCCGCCAGACGGTCGCCCTGCGTTCCCTTGCCGGCACCCGGCGGTCCGAACAGGACTACGTGGTGCATCAGCGACCTGTTTTCAGGCGGGCCTGCTTCATCAGTCCCTCGTACTGGTGGGACAACAGATGCGACTGGATCTGACCCATGGTATCCATGGTCACGACCACGACGATCAGCAGGCTGGTACCGCCGAAATAGAACGGCACGGACAATTCGGAAATCAGCCACTGCGGCAGCAGGCAGACCAGCGTGACATAGGCAGCACCGGTCACGGTCAGGCGGGTCAGCACGTTATCAATATACTCGGCCGTCTTCTGACCCGGACGGATGCCCGGAATGAAGCCGCCGTTCTTCTTCAGGTTGTCGGCAGTATCCTTCGGGTTGAACACGATGGCCGTATAGAAGAAGCAGAAAAACACGATCAACAGCGAGAACAGGGTCAGATACAGCCAGCTTCCCGGGTTGAGCATGGCGGACACATCGCCCAGCCAGTGGAAACCATCGGCGTTCTGCGTCATCTGAGCGAACGTGGCCGGCAGCAGAATCAGCGAGGATGCAAAGATCGGCGGGATCACACCGGCGGTATTCACCTTCAGGGGCAGGAAGGTCGCCTTGCCGCCATACAGACGGTTACCCACCTGACGCTTGGCATACTGGATCGGGATACGGCGCTGAGCTCGCTCGAACCACACCACCACGGCAGTCACTGCAATCGCCATGACAAACAGGAACAGCACGGTAAAGGCGGTGAATTCACCGGTGCGGGCCAACTCAAGAGTGCCACCGATGGCTGCAGGAAGGCCGGCAACGATACCTGCGAAGATGATCAGGGAGATACCGTTTCCGATACCGCGCTCGGTGATCTGCTCGCCCAGCCACATCAGGAACACGGTACCTGCGGTCAGCGTGAGCACGGTCATCAGACGGAAAGCCATGCCCGGCTCGATCACCACCGCCTGGCCGTTCATCGAGAACGATTCAAGACCGATGGCGATACCGACGGACTGGAACAACGCCAGCACCACGGTGCCGTAACGCGTGTACTCGGTGATCTTGCGACGACCGGATTCGCCTTCTTTCTTCAACTGCTCCAGACGCGGAGACACCACGGTCATCAACTGGATGATAATGGCTGCCGAGATGTAGGGCATGATGCCTAGGGCGAATATGGTCAGGCGGGAAAGAGCGCCGCCGGAGAACATATCAAACATGCCGAGCATGGTGCCCGATACCTGTTTGAACAGCTCTGCCAGCACCACGGCATCGATGCCGGGAACCGGGATGTGCGCGCCGATGCGGAACACCACCAGCAGGCCCAGTGTGAAAAGAATTCTGCTCTTCAACTCCGGAATCTTGCCCATATCGGCAAGTCCCGCCATCTGGTTGGCGCGCTCAAACACGATTTATACCCCTGAAAGGTTCAGGCTGCCGCCTGCTGCTTCCACCTTTTTGGCTGCCTGCGCAGACGCAGCTGCAGCAGAAATCACCAGCTTCTTGGTCAGATCGCCATGGCCCAGCACCTTGACCGGATCAACGGCGTTACGCACCAGACCTGCTTCATAAAGCACGGCTGCATCGATGCTGCTGCCTGCGTCGAAGCGCTCGAGCTGAGCTACGTTGACCAGCTGGAAACCCTGACGCGAAATCGGCGTGAAACCACGCTTCGGCACGCGACGGATCAACGGCATCTGGCCGCCTTCGAAGCCACGATTGACGGTCGGGCCGGAACGGGACTTCTGACCCTTATGGCCGCGTCCGCCGGTCTTGCCCTGGCCGGAACCGATACCGGTACCCTTGCGCTTGTTCGACGGGCGGGAACCCTTTGCTGCTTTCAGTTCATTCAGCTTCATGCCCTTGACTCCTTAGGCCTCGATACGCACGAGGTGGTTGATCTTATTGATCATGCCACGCACAGCCGGCGTATCTTCCAGTTCAACTACCTGATTCATGCGACGCAGACCCAGACCGACGAGGGTCGCTTTCTGATCCTTGGCGTAGCCGATGCCGCTCTTGACCTGGCGCACGCGAATCGTTGTTTTCTTGCTCATTTCCGCTCTCCTGCTTACTGGTTCTTGCCGCGGCGCGTGGCCACCTGAGCCGGCGTCTCCATGGCTTTCAGGCCATTGAAGGTTGCACGGATCAGGTTCAGCGGATTACGCGAACCCAGGCACTTGGTCAGCACATCATGGATACCGGCGGCATCCATCACGGCACGCACGCTGGAGCCGGCGATCACGCCGGTACCTTCAGAGGCCGGCTTGAGCATGACACGCGATGCGTCCTGACGACCCACGACCTCGTAATACAGGGTGCTGTCGTTTTTACGCGGCACATGAATCATCGAACGGCGCGCGATTTCGGTTGCCTTGCGGATAGCCTCAGGCACTTCCTTCGCCTTGGCGTGGCCGAAACCGACGTGTCCGTTGCCGTCGCCCACCACCATCAGGGCGGTAAAGCCCATGCGGCGGCCGCCAGACACAGTCTTGGCAACGCGGTTCACAAACACCAGTTTCTCAGTCAGATCGAGTTCGTCAGCATTAATCATTCAAAGATCTCCTAAAACTTAAGCCCGGCTTCACGGGCGCCTTCGGCCAGCGCCTGCACGCGACCATGATACGGGAAGCTGCCACGATCGAAG
Source organism: Zetaproteobacteria bacterium CG06_land_8_20_14_3_00_59_53 (assembly GCA_002779605.1). Lineage (GTDB taxonomy): Bacteria > Pseudomonadota > Zetaproteobacteria > Mariprofundales > Mariprofundaceae > UBA1543. The sequence goes on from PEWE01000023.1 coordinate 88,529, forward strand.
GCCACTTCCTCGATGCCGGCCTTCTTGGCGCGCTCGGCCAGCAGCTTGCCGACCTTGGCAGCAGTGGCGCAATTACCATTGCCCTTGATATCCGCATCCAGACTGGAGGCGGTCACCAGCGTGGTGCCGGCGGCATCATCGATCACCTGCGCATAAATATGGCGGGCGGAGCGGAACACGCTCAGGCGGAGACGACCGGAGGCCTTCAGGCGCGAACGTACTCGGGTGGCCCTGCGAACGGCCGGATTTTTTTCATAAAGCTTCACACTCATTTACTTATCTCCCGATATCACCTTAAGGACTTAGGCCTTCTTGCCTTCCTTCATATTGACGTGCTCATCGACATAGCGCACGCCCTTGCCCTTGTAAGGCTCTGGCGGACGGTAGGCGCGGATCTCGGCAGCAGCCTGACCGACCTTCTGCTTGTCGATGCCGGACAGAATGATGCGGCTGGCATCAACCTTGGCCTCGACACCGGCGGGAACCTCGTACACCACCGGATGCGAGAAACCCAGCGACAGGTTCAGGTTGCTGCCCTGCACCTGGGCACGATAACCCACGCCGCGCAGTTCCAGCACCTTCTCGAAACCCTTGCTGACACCGGTCACGACATTGGCCAGCAGTGCGCGGGCCAGGCCGAATTTCGACTTGGTGACCTTGTCTTCAAGGTTGGAGCAGACCAGCTGCAGGGTGTTGCCTTCCAGCTCGACGGTGATGCCGTCGAACAGCGGAGAGGACATCTCGCCCTTCGGGCCCTTCACGGTCACCGAATCAGCGGCCAGCGTAGCCGACACACCGGACGGCATAACAATCGGTTGTTTTCCAATACGTGACATAACTACCTCAAAATACCGTGCAGAGAATTTCGCCGCCGACACGCGCTTCGCGCGCCTTACGGTCGGACATCACACCCTTCGAGGTGCTGATGATGGCCACGCCGTAGCCGTTGGATACACGCGGCAGGTCGTCGGCTCCGGCATACACGCGGCGGCCGGGCTTGGAAATGCGCTTGATCTCGCGGATCACCGGGGCACCGTCGTCATCATAACGCAGCACCAGACGCAGCTGCTGATGACCCTTGTGGTTAAAGGACTTCACCGACTGCACATAACCTTCATCCTTGAGCAGATTGCCCAAGGCCTCCAGCAACTTGCTGGAAGGCATTTCAACTTTCTCCAGACCGGCGACCTGTGCATTGCGAATGCGGGTCAGCATGTCTGCGATTCGATCCATCATCATAGCGTTTCTCCTACCAGCTCGACTTCATCATGCCCGGGATCTCACCGGCAAGAGCGCGTTTGCGCAGACAAATACGGCACAGGCCGAACTTGCGGTACACGGAATGCGGGCGGCCGCACAACTGGCAGCGCGTATAAGCACGCACCTCGAATTTGGGTTTGCGATTGCATTTAGCAATCAATGCCTTGGTTGCCATCAGTTCTGCTCCTGTACCTGGTTGCGGAAGGGCATGCTGAACTGCTTGAGCAGTGCAAGACCGTCTGCGTTGTTTGTCGCTGTGGTGCAGATGGTGATATCCATTCCGCGCACCTTGTCCACCTTGTCGTACTCGATCTCGGGGAAAATGATCTGCTCTTTCAGGCCCAGCGTGTAGTTACCGCGGCCGTCGAATGCCTTCTCACTGATACCCTTGAAGTCGCGGATACGCGGCAAGGCGATATTCACCAGACGGTCGAGGAACTCCCACATCTGGTCGCCACGCAGCGTCACCCGGCAGCCCACGCCCATGTTCTCGCGCAACTTGAAGTTGGCGATGGACTTGCGGGACTTGGTGATCACCGGCTTCTGGCCGGTGATGGCGGTCATGTCAGCCACCGCGCCGTCGAGCAGCTTGGCGTTCTGCGATGCTTCGCCGACACCCATGTTCACCACGATCTTGGTGATCTTGGGAATAGCCATCACATTCTCGATACCCAGCTCTTTCTGCAGCTTCGCCTTGAACGTGGTGTTGTATGCGTCTTTCAAACGTGCCATGTCATAATCTCCTAGCTATCCAGCACTTCGCCGCACTTCTTGCAGGTGCGAACCTTGCGGCCGTCTTCCAAAGCCTTGGCGCCGAGGCGCACACCGGTCTTGCAGGACGGGCAGAAGAACTGCACGTTGGAAATGGCGATCGGGGCTTCTTTCTCAATGATACCGCCCTTGCTGTTCTGGGTCGGCTTGGTATGGCGCTTGACCATATTGACCTTCGAGATCAGGGCCTTGCCCTCGCTCGGCATCAGGCGGATCACCTTGCCGCGCGCACCCTTGTCGCGACCGGCAATGATGATCACTTCATCATCGCGGCGGATACGTGTTGTTTGCATGCTCATTGCTTTCTCCTGCTCCCGACTCACAGAACTTCCGGCGCCAGGGAGATGATCTTCATATATCCCTTGCCCCGCAGTTCACGTGTCACCGGTCCGAAAATACGCGTGCCCACAGGCTCGCCCTGGTTGGTCAGCAGCACAGCGGCGTTGCCGTCGAAGCGGATGGAACTACCATCTGCACGGCGGAACTCCTTGGCCGTACGCACAACCACAGCCTTGGTCACCTGACCCTTCTTTACCTTGCCGCCCGGCATGCAATCCTGCACGGCCACGACGATCACATCGCCAACGCGTGCATAACGGCGCTTGGAGCCGCCCAGCACCTTGATGCAGGTGACACGACGTGCGCCGGAATTATCCGCAACATCAAGTACAGTCTCTGTCTGAATCATCTCTTAACCCCGTTCTTCAAATGTCGCTTACAGCTGCTCGGCGCGGGTAACGATATCCTGCAGTACCCAGCGCTTGCGTGCAGACAGCGGGCGGGACTCGACGATACGCACGGTATCGCCGATGTTGCATTCGTTGGCCTCGTCATGCGCCATGTACTTCTTGTGCGAACGCACGGTCTTGCGGTACTGCGGATGCAGATACTTGCGCTCGACCTGAACGATGACGGTCTTCTCCGCCTTGTTGCTGGTTACCACGCCTTCAAGAATGCGCTTGTTGCTCTTCTTTTCGATATTCTGTTCGCTCATGCCTTAAGCTCCCTGCACCGCGCGAGCGGCCAGAATGGTTTTGATGCGGGCGATTTCACGCCGCACCTGCGCCGGACGCGCTGTAGTGGTCAACTGCATGGTGGCCTGCTGAAAACGCAGCTTCATGCCCTCTGCAGCCAGCTCGTCCATACGCTCTTTCAGCTCGGCTTCGCTCATGGCGCGCAGTTCTTTTGCCTTCTTGATATCGCTCATCGGCCCACTCCACGTACAATAATCTTGGTGCGGATAGGCAGCTTGGAAGCAGCCAGGGTCAGTGCCTCACGTGCTGTAGCCTCGTCCACGCCTTCCATCTCATACATGATGCGTCCCATGCGAACGGCAGCCGCCCAGTAATCCGGCGAACCCTTACCCGAGCCCATGCGGACTTCAGCAGGTTTGGAGGAAACCGGCAGATCCGGGAAAATACGGATCCAGATGCGGCCCTGACGCTTGATGTGACGGGTCATGGCAATACGCGCAGCTTCGATCTGACGTGCCGTGATACGGCCCGGCTCCATGGCCTTCAGGCCATAGGTTCCGAAATTCAGGCTCGCTCCGCGCGGCGTGATGCCACGCAGACGCTGCAGCTCCTTGTGGTGCTTGCGCCATTTGATTCTCTTCGGTTGCAGCATGATTCCTATCCTCGCTTAAGCAGCGTTTTCTTCGGCCGGAGCGCGGAGCTTCTCGCCCCGGAACACCCACACCTTGACGCCGATCACGCCATAAGTGGTGTGAGCTTCGGCAAAGCCGTAATCAACATCGGCGCGCAGCGTGTGCAGCGGCACACGGCCTTCGCGGTAACCTTCGGTACGGGCGATTTCAGCACCACCCAGACGGCCCGAGCAGGACACGCGGATACCCAGGGCACCCATACGCAGGGCTCCCTGCATGGCGCGCTTCATGGCACGGCGGAAAGCCACACGACGCTCCAGCTGGAAAGCGATGTTCTCGGCCACCAGCTGCGCATCGGCCTCGGCCTGACGCACTGCCATGATGAACACCTGCACATCCTGACCGGTCATGCGGGTCAGCTCGCGACGCAGCAATTCAATATCCGCACCCTTCTTGCCGATCACCACACCCGGACGGGCGGTATGCACGGTCACCTTGATCTGGCCCGCAGGGCGCTCGATCACGATGCGCGAGACATTCGCATGCTTCAGGCGTGCCTTGACCAGCTCGCGCAGTTTGATGTCTTCAATCAGCTGCTTGCCGAAATTCTTCTTGGCATACCACTGAGATTCCCAACCGCGCGTAACACCAACGCGGAAACCAATCGGATTAACCTTCTGACCCATTCCATTCGCTCCTTGTTCAGCCGCGCTCGGCCACGGCCACCATCAGGTGACTGCGACGCTTGTAACGCCTGCGGATACGCCCCATGCCCTTCGTCCACATCCATGCCGTGATTCTGCTCGGCGTTGGCGATGGCGGACTTCAGCACCTTTTCGATCAGACGGGCGCCTTTCTTCGGCGACAGCGACAAGATCGCCAGTGCGCGACCGACCGGCAGGCCACGGATCTCGTCCGCCAGCAAGCGAGCCTTCTGCGGGCTGATCTGGCTGTCTTTAGCTAATGCACGTACTTCTTCAGTCATGACTTACCTCTTCGCCTTCTTATCGGCGCCATGGCCGTAGAATGTGCGTGTAGGGGCGAACTCGCCGAGCTTGTGACCCACCATGTTCTCGCTGACGAACACCGGCACGAACTTGTTGCCGTTGTGCACGGCGAAGTTCAGGCCGACGAATTCCGGCGAGATGGTGGAACGGCGTGACCAGGTCTTGATCACACCCTTCAGGGTTCCCTCTTTCGCAGCTTCGACTTTCTTCTGCAAAGAGTCCTCGATGTAAGGACCTTTCTTCAGTGAACGAGCCATATCCTACCTCACTTCTGCTTGCGCCGGCGAATGATATCGCGGCTCGAAGACTTGTTCTTATCGCGGGTCTTGTGACCCTTGGTCGGTACGCCCCACGGGGTCACCGGGTGACGGCCACCGGAGGTGCGACCCTCACCACCGCCATGCGGATGGTCGATCGGGTTCATGGCCACACCGCGCACGGTCGGGCGGACACCCAGCCAGCGGGTACGACCGGCCTTGCCGACCTTGCGGTTGGCGTGATCGGAGTTGGCCAGCACACCGATGGTTGCCATGCAGCGCGCATCGATACGACGGAACTCGCCGCTGGGCAGCTTGACGACGGCACGGCCGCCTTCCTTACCCATCAGCTGCACGCTCATGCCGGCACTGCGTGCCATCTGGCCGCCCTTGCCCGGCTTCATTTCCACGTTGTGCACGATGGTACCCACACGGATGCGGCTGATCTCCATGGCATTGCCCGGACGGATCTCGGCATCAGGGCCGCTCATCACGCTATCGCCGGCACGCAGACCCTGCGGAGCAAGGATGTAGCGCTTGTCGCCGTTGGCGAACACGATCAGGGCGATGTAGGCGGTGCGGTTCGGATCATACTCGATACGATCCACACGGCCCGGGATGCCGAAGTTGTCGCGCTTGAAATCAATCATGCGGTACAGCTGCTTGTGACCACCGCCCACGTGACGGGTGGTGATACGACCGTTGTTGTTACGCCCGCCGTGACGCGACTGACCCTTGGTCAGACTCGACTCCGGACGACCCTTGTACAAGTCCGGGTTGGTCGCGGCGATACGGCCGCGGCTTCCGTTGGTTGTCGGTTTCAGTGCTTTCAGTGCCATATCTTAAGCCTCTTCCGCCACTTGCAGCGTCTGGCCGGCAGCCAGGCGCACGACGGCCTTGCGATAGTCGGCGCGACGACCGGCATGGTTGCCACGACGCTTGGCCTTACCGGGCAGGTTAATCACCTGCACCTTATCGACCTCGACTTCAAAAATGGATTCCACGGCATGCTTGATCTGCTGTTTGGTGGCAGTAGTAGCAACGCGGAACGTGTACTGGTTGGCTGCACCGGTAGCCGTGTAGCTCTTCTCGGTCACAACCGGGCGGCGCAGGATGTTGAAATCATCATATGACGGAGCACTCATGACAGGCGTCCCTCCAGCTTCTCGATAGCGGCCTTGGTCATGACCAGACGGTCATACTTCAGCAGGTCGTGCAGATTCATCTGCCCGTCCAGAACCACCTTGGCATGCTTCACATTACGACCGGAAAGCATCACTTCACGGCTTTCATCGGCCAGCACGATCAGACCATTGGCAACATCCAGCTTCTGCATGACAGCCACGAAATCCCTGGTCTTGATACCGTCGAACTCGAGCTTGTCGAGCACCACGATGCTGCCGTCACGCACATGGCTGGACAGAGCCAGACACAGCGCGCGGCGACGCTCGTTGCGGTTCAGGCGGGTGGCATAGCCGTGCGGCTTCGGGCCGTGGGCGATACCGCCGTGACGCCACTGGGTGGCACGCGTCGAACCCTGACGGGCACGACCGGTTCCCTTCTGCTTCCACGGCTTCTTGCCGCCGCCGGAAACTTCCGCACGGGTCTTGGTGCTGTGCGTGCCAGCACGCTGAGCCAGCGACAGGGCCGAGTACACGCGGTGCACGAAAGCGGCATCCGCCTCCAGACCGAACACGGCGTCGTTCAGCTTCTGCTTGCCGACCGGCTTGTTGTTCTGATCAACAACTGAAATCTCAGGCATCTTATGCTCCCTTCACTGCCGGACGCAGTTCAACATAGCCGGTCTTGGCACCGGGGACTGCGCCCTTGACCAGGATACGACCGGCTTCGGCATCGATACGCACAATCGTCAGATTCTGCGTGGTGATGCGCACGTCACCGTAGTGACCAGGCATCTTCTTGCCCGGAAACACACGACCAGGCCACTGGCACTGACCGGTGGAACCCATCTGGCGATGGGTCTTCTCGGCACCGTGGGTGGCACGACCGCCACCGAAATCGTAGCGCTTCATGACACCGGAGAAACCGTGACCCTTGGAGGTACCGGACACGTCGATCTTCTGACCAACGGAGAACATTTCAGCGGTCAGTTCCTGACCGAGCTCGAAGCTCTCACCCTTGTTCAGGCGGAACTCTTTCAGCGAGCGCATTGCATCCTGACCCTGCTTGGCATAATGCCCCTGAACAGCGCGCGTCTGGAAACGCGGAGCAACACCGAAGCCGACCTGAATGGCATCGTAGCCATCCTTCTCGGCAGTGCGCAGCGCAACCACACGGCACGGCTCAACGGTCAACACGGTAACCGGTACAGCAGCGCCGTCTTCGGCGAATATCTGGGTCATGCCAGCCTTGCGGGCAACCAATCCTGCAGCCATTTCTCTCTCCTGCTTACAGCTTGATCTCAACGTCCACACCGGACGGGAGATCAAGTTTCATCAGCGCATCCACGGTTTGCGGTGTCGGACTGTCAATGTCCAGCAGACGCTTGTGGGTGCGAATCTCAAAGTGCTCGCGGGAATCCTTGTCCTTGTGAGGAGAACGGATCACGCAGAATTTCTCAATCCGGGTCGGCATCGGGATCGGACCACGAACAATGGCGCCGGTGCGCTTGGCAGTGGACACGATGTCCGCCGCAGACTTATCCAGAATGCGGTGGTCATATGCCTTAAGACGGATACGAATCGTTTCGGTAGCCACTAAAGCCCCCTTACTTGATGATCTCGGTGACG
>PEWE01000031.1 GCA_002779605.1 Zetaproteobacteria bacterium CG06_land_8_20_14_3_00_59_53
GCGGTGTCCTCCGGAAAAGTTGCTTGGTGGTACAAACAACCTAACCAGGGGCACCGCTCGCTTTAACCCCTATTTCCCGCCAATCCGCGATGAACCTAATTTTAGGGGCTGTAGTAGCTAAGAATCGTTGGAGGTCCTATCGTGGCTACAATGCATACCCGGCGGTTAAGCACCGGACGGGAGGTTCTTGAAGGCCTGAACTACATCGTCATCACAGCATCGAACGGTGCCGATGCCTTGCAGATATACGAAACCCGCATGAACGACATCGCCCTGCTGATTCTGGATGTGGTCATGCCCGAGATGGGGGGCTCGAATCCCTGCAACTGATCCGCAGCATCAACCCTGAAGTGAAGGCTATCCTCGCCACAGGATATGACTGACAGAGCATTAAGGGGCAGGAACGCCTGCGTCATGATGAATTGGTGGTGGGCAAACCCTTTGCCGTAGCAGAAATGGCCCGACTGATCCGCAGCCTGCTGGATGAATGAACTCAGGGGTGCATCAGCAACGCGATCTCCTGACTACTGAAGCCGGCCTGCCTGCGAGCCTCAAGATTGAACGGTCCGAACAGACCCCTCGGATAATATTCGTCCAGCAGCTCACGAAAGGTCACTTCGGGATCGAGGCCGCGCACATCGCAGCAATGCCGGAACCAGCGGTTGCCGATCTGCACATGTCCGACCTCGTCGCGCAGGATGATGCCCAGAATGCTTGCAGCATGGTCGTCCCCTGCCTGGATCAGCTTTTCGATAATGCCCGGAGTGACATCCAGGCCGCGCGCCTCCAGCACCCTCGGCACCAGCGCCATGCGATGCAGCACATCGTGAGCCGTTCTTTCACACATCTCCCACAGGCTGCCGTGCGCATCGAAATCCCCGTAGTCCGCCCCCAGATGCCGCAGATGCGCGCGCAGCAGTTCGAAGTGATACACCTCTTCCTCGGCTACCCGCATCCAGTCGCCGTAGAACTGCTCAGGCATCCCGGCGAAACGTTGTACCGCATCCAGTGCCAGATTGATGGCATTGAACTCGATATGCACGATGGCATGGATCATCACCGCGCGCCCGGCCCTTGTGCCGACGCCGCGCCGCCCCACCCTCGCACCGGAAACCAACATCGGCCGGTCCGGTCGGCCCGGCATCGAAACCGGAACCGCATCGCTGAAGCCACCAGAGACAACCGGCACTTCCTGCATACATCGTGCGGCGGCTCGCGTCAGTGAACATTTTTCATCGGCATCAGCGGTTTTCAGGGCCTGTCGCACCAAGCTGAAGCAATCGTTCATGCAGGCCTCCGGGATACCGCAAGGGCAGAAGCAAAGACGGGCGATAAACACCCCGCCGGCTCACGCGGCGCCACTTGCAATCTAACTCTCTGCTGGATAGAAAACGGCCCCATGCGACTGATATTCATTCTGTTCCTCACGTTTATCCCCTTCACCTCTCCTGCTGCCGAATTCGAGATCTTTCAGGCCGGCTACCACCCGCTGAAGCTCGCCTGGATGAGCGATGCAAAGGGCGTGGATGCCACTGATCTGAAGCTGCTGCACGGCATCGTGGCCAATGATCTGCAATCGAGCAAATCCTTTGTCATTCTCAATCCGTTCAGCTATCTGGCCGACATCGCACAAGTCCGGCAGAAAGTGGACTACGGCGACTGGCGCATCATCGGCACCGACATCCTCGCCCTCGCCCACATGAAGAAATTCGGCAACCACTGGACAGCGGATATCGAGGTGCACGATCCGTTCAGTAACAAGTTGCTGTCGAAAACCACGCTGTCCTACGACAGCACCTCGCTGCGTCCGCTCGGGCATGCGATCGCCAATCATATCTATCGCGCCGCCACCGGCATACCCGGCTTCTTCGACACTCATATCCTGTATGTCAGCAAGCATGGCAGAACCGCCGATCTGGTTTATATGGATCAGGACGGCGCCAACCGTCAGCTGGTCGGCAAGAATTTCACCCTGCTGCTCTCGCCCGACCTGGCTCCGGACAACAACCTGCTCGCCCTGAATACCTATGTGGGCAATCACCCACGCCTTGAAACCTTCAACCTGAGTACCGGCGAGCGAACTACTTTCGGCGACTTCAAGGGCCTGAACAGCACACCGGCATGGTCGCCGGACGGTCGTTATATCGCCGCGACACTCTCTTATACCGGCTATACCCAGATTCACCTGTTCGACACGCAGACAAAGCAGTGGCGCCGGCTGACGCATCACAAGGGTATCGATACCTCACCGAGCTGGTCACCTGATGGGGAATACATTGCGTTCACCAGCAATCGCAGCGGCACTCCGCAGATATGGAAGATCCGCTTAAGCGATTCGCATATCGAGCGGGTTTCCATGGAAGGCCCCTACAATACCTCACCGGTCTGGTCACCGACCGGCAACCGCATCGCCTATATCGCCCTGAAGAACTGGCAGTACGCACTGGCCACGATGCGCCCGGATGGCAGCGATGTGCAGTATCTGGTCACCGGCGGTCAGGTCGACACACCCGCCTGGGCACCCAACGGACAGATGCTGCTGTTCTCGCGCAATGTTTCCGGTGTGCGCAGATTGTATCGTGTGCCAAGCTGGGGCGGTGAAGGCGAGGCCATCAGCGGACCGCTGGAGGATGCATCCGATCCTGTTTGGTCGCGCTAATCAGGGCGCATTGAGATACACGGCGCGGGTATGCTAGGGTGCTGTACTCGGGGGTGAATTATTATGCCGTGTCATGTACTATGCCGCTGTAGATGTAATGCATGGTTCGAGTAGGTTCAATAAATATGGAGGAAATCATGAAATTCAACAAGTATTCCAGCCTGGCTATCGCAGTGTTCGCAGTAGCAGGCCTGATGATGAGCGGTTGCGCCAAGAAGGTCGTGGAAGGCGACGGTTCCAATGGCATGAACAAGGGCAACAACGTCGTGATCGACGACAGCGCCAATGATATGGCAACCCTGCCGGCCGAGCGTGCAGTGTATTTCGCCTTTGACAAGTCCGACATCACCGCAGAAGGCGAAGCCATTCTGAATGCCAATGCAGCCTGGCTGGCAGCCCATCCGAAACGCACCGCAACCGTTGAAGGTAACTGTGACGAGCGTGGCGGCCGCGAGTACAACCTGGCCCTGGGTCAGCGTCGTGCCGATGCAGTGAAGGACTATCTGGTTGCTCACGGTGCCAACGCCGCGAACATCAACACCGCCTCCTTCGGCGAAGAGAATCCGGTCTGCCGTGGTACCGGCGAGAACTGCTGGAGCCAGAACAGGCGTGCAGACATCGTTGTTCGCTGATCAAGCGGACTGAGTCGGTTGTACGTCATTGCTCCGCGCTGAACCGAGCGTCATGACAACAAAACAGCGGCCATCGGTTTTTCCGGTGGCCGCTTTTGCTGTTTGTCTGATTCTCTCAGGCTGCGCCACTGAGCAAAAGCAACAGACCGAAGTCTGGCTGCAGGACAAGCCGATGGTCATGCAGTCCGTTGTGCAGGCGCAGACCCGGCAACAACAGATCGAACAAAGAATCGCCGTGCTGGAAAAACGTCTCGCCGAACTGGAGACAGCCCGTTTGCAGCAGGATGCTGTGCTTGCCTCGGCTCAGGAAGAGATCACCGGCATGAAAGGCCAGATCCGCAGCCTGCAACGCGCAGCGGCGCAATTGAACGCATCGCGAAAAATCACCAAGCAGAAACTCGACAAGAAGATCGAAAGTATCGCGCAGGCCATCAAGCCTGCCGAGCCGGCTGACCAGACCATCAACAAGGAAGCAGAAAAGGATCATTACACGGCCGCCTATCTGGCACTGAAAAGCGGTCGCTACGATGAAGCCATCGAGAAGTTCCGTGACCTGCTGAAAACCTATCCCAATGGCGGCTACAGCGATCAGGCATATTATTGGCTGGGCGAGAGCTACCTGGCCCAGAACAATATCGAACGTGCTGTCGGCAACCTTGATTGGTTTGTCGGGCATTATCCCGAGAGCACCAAGCATGCCGCCGGCATGCTGAGACTGGCTACCGCCTATCAAACACAGCAACGCCCTGACGAGGCAGTTGCCATGCTGCGCCGGCTGATCGATCAGCATGCCGATTCACCGGCTGCCGAAGAGGCAAGGAATCTGCTGAAATCCTCTTCCGAAAACCCAGCCAAGTAATCCGCGGTTTATTCATTCATGTCTGCCTCGCCGTGTGTTCGCATCCACGAAATCTACGACTGTATCCAGGGAGAAAGCACCCTGACGGGCATGCCCTGCACGCTTGTGCGGCTTGCAGGATGCCCGCTGAACTGCAGCTACTGCGACACACCCGACGCCATCCCCTTCGACAGCGGCGAATGGATGACGATCGATGCCATCGTCGCTGAAGTCAGAATGCGTAACCGCCCTTTGACGCTGGTCAGCGGCGGCGAACCGCTTGCCCAGAAGGCTTGTGCCGGGCTTCTCTCAGCTTTGGCTGACGTTGCTCCGCTGTTGCAACTGGAGACATCCGGAGCGCTGGATATCACAGGCCTGCATCCCGCAGTGCGCCGCATTATCGACATCAAAACACCGGACAGCGGCGAGGAAGCACGCAACCGATGGCAGAATATCGAACACCTGAAGGCCGGTGACGAAGTGAAATTCGTGCTGTGCACCCGCAGCGACTACGACTGGGCACTGCACACTTTGGACCGGCTTGGCGATGCCTTGCGTGCCGGGATTCCCGTGCTGTTCTCTCCTGTTGAAAGCAGCCTGCCAGCCACAGATCTGGCCGAATGGATTTTGCAGGACAGACCACCGGTTCGCATGCAACTGCAGATGCACAAGCACATCTGGGGACCCGAGGCGATGCATGTCTGAGTCAGGGTCATGTGATGCTGTGGTGCTGCTCTCCGGCGGGCTGGATTCGAGCACCGCACTTGCATGGGCGGTACGCAAGATGGGCTGGAGATGCGCCACACTGGCCTTCGACTATGGCCAGCGGCATCGCATCGAGCTGGATGCTTCTGCGCGTGTCGCAGCCGCGTTCGGCATCGTTCAGCACTGCGTGCTGCGTGTAGATCTCGCAGCTATCGGAGGCTCGGCACTGACCAGTGAACAGGCTGTGCCCAAGGATCATCAGGATAAAAGCAGCATACCGGCTACCTATGTGCCGGCTCGCAACCTTATCTTTCTGTCCATGGCTGCGGCATTCGCCGAAGCGCAACGGGCGACCCGTCTGGTCATCGGCGCCAATATCGTTGATTACTCGGGTTATCCGGATTGCAGGCCTGAATTTTTCGCCAGTTTCGCGAAAACCATCAAGCTGGGCACCAAGGCCGGTGTGGAGGGGCTCGATCTGTGCATCGAGACACCGCTGATTCATCTGAAGAAATCCGAAATCATCGCACTGGGCCTCGAACTCGGGCTGGACTATGCCCTGACCCACTCCTGTTACGATCCCTCAGCGGATGGCAGGGCCTGCGGTCACTGCGATTCCTGTCTGTACCGCAAACAGGGCTTTGCCGAACTGGGGCGTGAAGACCCGCTTCCCTACACTATCTGATCTTCTGCGGGTGTTTCATTCAGGCCCGATGATCAACGACCGCTTGCCTTTAGGCTTGCAAACCCTACGATTACCAACCGAGGGTTTGGCAGGGAGATAACAATTGAATTGACCCGGAGGATTGCCTTGCTGCGCACCGTCATCGCCCCGCTTCTTATTGCCTGTCTGGCTTACCTGCCGGCAGCACACAGCGAAGAGCAGTCAGACGATCAGACAGCGGTTCATCCCGATGCACAGCAATCCGTTGAGCAATCGGCATCAGCATCAGATCTCGCCACATGGCGACTGCCCCCCGTCACCTACCCGTCCAGCAACCCCTATAACCGCGCCAAGGAGGAACTCGGTCGTAAGCTGTTTTTCGACCCGCGGATTTCCGAGAACCCGGCCCGTACCTGTGCAGCCTGTCACCACCCGGGTCTGGGCTGGGCGGATAGTATGCAGCGTGCACTGGGTAACCAGCAGGGGCTCGGGCGACATACCCCGAGCCTGATCAACGCCGGATACAGCAAGGCATTCTTCTGGGACGGCCGCGCCACCACCCTGGAGGATGCTGTCAGCCAGGATCTGCTTTCCCCCGGCATGGCCAAGGATGAAACCCCCGACAGTATTGTGAAACGCATCGCATCCATTGCCGCCTACCGGCAGGAATTCACGACGGCCTTTTCTTCCAGCGGCATCAGTTTCGAACGCATCACCGACGCACTTGCCACTTTTCTGCGCGGTATCCGCTCCTCATCCACCCCCTTCGATCACTGGTTGCTGGGCGATAGCGCAGCCATTCCCGAGAGTGCCAAGCGCGGTTTCGCACTGTTTACAGGTAAAGCCGACTGTATCGCCTGCCACACCCCACCGAACTTCACCGATTCTTCCTTCCACAACACCGGCATCAACACCGTCGATCCGGGGCATTATGAGATCTCCGGCAAGGACAAGGATCGCAACGCATTCAAAACCCCGGGGCTGAGCGATGCTGCTCTTACACCTCCGTACATGCATAATGGCTCGAAGGCCACGCTCGCCGAGGTCATCGACTATTACGACCGCGGCGGCGACACCCTGGATGGCGGCAATGAACTACATCCGCTGCACTTGAATGACAGGGAAAAGGCCGATCTGCTTGCCTTCCTGCTCAGCCTGAGCGGAGAAGCTCCTGAAACACTGATCCCGGCTCTGCCGCTGGCACTGACGCCCTGAACATACCCCGCTTCCCCGTTGCGATGCGTTGTGTGAACAGCGTTGTTCTCATCGTCCTGGTATCACTGACGGCGTGCAATCTGGAGGGCAACTCTACGCAGCTTGAGGCTGCCCAAGCTGTCGTGGGAACCATCACCGAGATTCCGGATTTCGCGGCCATCAAGGATATCAAGACCAGAAAGAAGGCCTTCTTCGACTTCCTGCGACCGATCGTGATCTCCGAAAATGCCAAGGTGGCGAAGTCCAGGGTCAGGATGCTCGACATCGCAACCATACTGGACAATGGCGAGGCGGTTCCACCAAAAGACGAACAATGGCTGAGGCAACTGGCCGATAAGTACCACATCGAGATGGCTGCTCTGGATGATGAACAGGCCTGGCTTCTGTTGAAGCGCCGCGTGGACACCATCCCCTTCCGTCTGGCCCTTGCACAGGCAGCCAATGAATCCAACTGGGGCACCTCGCGTTTCGCCCGCGAGGGTCGCAATCTGTTCGGCGAATGGTGCTTCACCGAAGGCTGCGGCATGGTCCCGCAACGCAGACGTACGGGCATGACACATGAAGTTGCCGTGTTTTCCAGCGTCAACGAATCCGTCGCCAGCTATCTGTATCACCTGAACCGCGTTGATATCTACATGCCGCTGCGCGTGGCCCGGCATAAAGACCGGACATGGGGAAGAAAACCTACAGCAGATTCGCTGGCCGCCGGTCTGTCAGGCTATTCCGAGCGCGGTAAAAACTATGTGGAAGACATCCGCAAAATGATCCGTGTGAATTATGACCTGATGGCCGGGAAATCGCCCGCGTAAGCCTGTACCCCGGTCTTTTCAACGGCCTATCCGGGTAGTCATTGCTGCTGCACAGGATGGTGCTCTTCCCTACCCGCTTACGAGGCCTGAGGTCCAATATTGACGGAGCTATGCTCGCTTCTGCTGCTGGCCGGTATCCAGATATGAAAAAGCAAGCGGGATCCCGCAGGCACCCGCTCCTCCAGGTCCTCCCCAGGCCCTAGACGATCATACCTGCACCGACAGTGTTGTTGGTGAAGGTATCGATGACGATGAAACTGCCGGTGGTGCGATTCTCCGCATAGGCATCGTAGAACAAGGGCTTGAGCAGCTTGAAGGTGATCTGGCCGATCTCATTCATGGCAAGCTCGTCGGCTGATTCCTTGTCCAGGGTGTGAATATCACGACGGAAATCGATGCTCTCGACCATCGCCTTGACGGTGCTGGTGGTATGCTTGATCAGGTATTTCTTGCGGCAGGACAAGGGTTCGGAGCCGATCCAGCAGACATTGGCGACCAGTTGCTTGGTATCCGAAGGCTTGTCCGACGGGTGCACAAGCATATCGCCGCGTGAGATATCGATCTCGTCTTCCAGGGTCAAGGTGATGCTCTGTGGTGCGAATGCCTCCTGCAGATTGCCGTCGAAGGCGACGATCTCGCTGACCTTCGAGGCAAGCCCGGTGGATGCCACCACGACTTTATCACCGACCTTCACGGTGCCGGAGGCGATGGTGCCCATGAAACCGCGATAATCCGGCAGGTCGGGGGTCTGCGGACGATTGACCAGCTGCACTGGGAAACGGAACGGTTTGCTGTCGATATTGTCCAGCGTCGGCAGGGTTTCCAGTGTTTCCAGCAGGGTTTTGCCTTCATACCAGCCGAGATGCTCGCCGCGCACAGCCACCATATCACCTTCCAGCGCCGACATCGGGATGCAGATCAGATCCTTCACACCCTGCTTCTCGCAATACGCCTGCATGTCGCTACGGATCTTCTCATAAACAGCCTGATCAAAACCGACCAGATCCATCTTGTTGACCGCCACGATCAGATGTGGAATCCCCAGCAGTCCGAGAATGTGGGTATGGCGCTTGGTTTGTGGCATCACGCCACTGCGTGCATCGATCAGAATGATGGCAGCACTGGCGGTGGACGCACCGGTCACCATATTACGGGTGTACTGTTCATGCCCCGGACAGTCGGCCATGATGAACTTGCGCTTCGGGGTGGCGAAATAGCGGTAAGCGACATCGATGGTGATGCCCTGTTCGCGTTCGGCGGACAGACCGTCGGTCAGCATGGCCAGATCGATCTCGGCGGCTGAAGCGATGTGCTCGGAGCCTTTCTGCTTGCGCACAGCCAGCAACTGGTCCTCGAAAGCACCCTTGGTGTCCACCAGCAGGCGTCCGATCAGGGTTGATTTACCATCATCCACACTGCCCACTGTCACCAGCCTGAGCAGCTCGATTTCTTTGGTCATTTTTACATTCAATTCAGACATCGCTTTCCCCGCGGACCTAGAAGTAGCCTTCTTTTTTCTTGTCTTCCATGCTGTTGGAGCCGTGATCGATGATGCGCGTCTCGCGCTCGGAGCGGCGTGCAGCCGCGGCCTCGATGACGATCTCATCCATATTCACGGCATCAGAACGCACAGCCCCCGTGCAGGGGCTGCAGCCCAGCGTGCGGAAGCGGCTCATCACCATCTTCGGCTCCTCGCCTTCCAGCAGCTGATCCTTCATGTCTTCATAATACGGGATCAACATGTTCTTGCGCTCGACCATCGGACGCTCTTTGGCGAAATACAGCGGAACGATCGGGATCTTCTCCTCGCGGATATACAGCCAGACATCCATCTCCGTCCAGTTGGAGATCGGGAACACGCGTACCGATTCACCTTCGTGGATGCGCCCGTTGTAGATGCTCCACAATTCGGGACGCTGGTTCTTCGGATCCCACTGGCCGAATTCGTCGCGCATCGAGAACACACGCTCTTTGGCGCGCGAACGCTCTTCGTCGCGGCGAGCACCACCGAAGGCTGCGTCGTACCCGCCCTCTTCCAGCGCATCGAGAAGACCCTGGGTCTTCAATGCGCCGCAGCAGCGGGCCACGCCGAAATCCTTCGGATTCATGCCCCTGGCGATGGCTTCCTCATTGCGACGCACGATCAGATCCGCACCGATCTCCTTGCAGAAGGAGTCGCGAAACTCGTACATCTCCTTGAACTTGTAACCGGTATCGACATGCAACAGCGGAAACGGAATCTTCGCCGGATAGAAGGCCTTGCGCGCCAGATGCAGCAGCACGCTGGAATCCTTGCCCACCGAATACAACATGACCGGATTGCGGAACTCGGCCACCACCTCGCGGATGATATGGATCGATTCGGCTTCCAGCGCCTTGAGCTGCGTCAGCTTGTGTTCGCTCATCTTGTTCTCCTTAAATCCCTTCACCCTCTTCACCTGCCGGTTTTTCCAGAATCGGGCTGATCACATGCAGGCCGCATTCTGCCACCGACTCGTCGTTTTCCCACCACCAGCGACCGGCGCGGGCATCCTCGCCGACGGAGATCGCACGGGTGCAGCATTCGCATCCGATGGAGTGGTAGAAATGATCGTGAAGCTTGTTGTAGGGCACATCATTGGCACGGATGTAATCCCATATCTCTTCCCAGCTCCAGTCCAGCAGCGGATTGTATTTGGTAAGTCCGTACACGGGATCTCTTTCGACAGACTGCAGATCGCCGCGGCCCTCGGACTGCTCGCGCCGGCGACCCGTGATCCATGCCGTCTTGCCGTGCAGAACCCGGTTCAGTGGATTCACCTTGCGCACCTGACAGCAGAGCTTTCGTTCCTCGATCGAATGGCGGAACAAGTTCACGCCGTGGTCGCGGACCATCTGTTCCACTTCCCGGCAATCCGGAAACACGATCTGCACCTTCATGTCGTAGCGCTGCTCGACCTCGCTGATCACATCGTAGGTGGACTGCGGCAGGCGGCCTGTGTCCAGAGTCAGCACAGGGATCGGCAGATTGTTCCGCCCGATCATATCAATCAATACTGAGGCTTCGGCAGCGAAGCTGGATGGATAGATCAGACTACTCCCGTGCGTGGCGATCGCCCCGTTCAACAGGGCTAGAGCCGCTTCAATCTTGTTTCCGGACACATTCACTCCTTGCTCAACCGATACCGGCCACGGGCCACCAGAAACGTGTCACCAGACCGAAAAGAACCAGCGTGGACAACATCAATAACAGGCCCATGCGCACCATGCGCCCGAGTTCGATGTATCCGGTACCGTAAATCATCGCATTAGCCGGCGTACCCATAGGCAACGTGAACGCGAAGCCGGACACGATGCCGATGCCGAGTGCGATCGACACAGGATCCAGATGCGCGGTCCCGGCCATGGAGAGAGCCAGCGGCAACATAATGGCCACCGCAGCCGTGTTGCTGATCGCCTCAGTCAGCAGCAGGGTCATCAGGCCGAGCAGCAACAAGAGTCCCCAGCCGGAAAGGCCTGCCGGCCACAGCGCCTGTGCAATCCAGGCCGCGGCGCCGGTCATTTCCAGCGACTTGGCGATGGCAATCGCACCGCCGTACATGACGATCACACCCCAGTCGATTTGCGACTGCACTTCTTTCCATGCGGCAATGCGCAAAGCGAACATCAGTACCACGGCAAGCAGCGCGATAGCAGCCAGACCCAGGGTCTCACCGAACACCACCCAGCCGAACATGGTGCAAAGCATCAGTACCGCCATAAGGCGTGCCGACCACGAAGCCCGGCCGATCTCCAGCCGCTTCTGATCGATGCGCTGGATGGCTCCCTTCATGTCGATCGATGATACTTCCACAAAACTCAACAACAGCACTGCGGCCACCGACAGCATACCGAGCACAATCGGGGCGGACGCCAGCGTCCAGTCGGTGAAGCTGAACACACTGCCGGTCGTCTCCTGCAGGATCGCCATGGCCAGCGGACCGCGAGCCCCGCCCAGCAGGGTCAGCACACCACCGATAATCGCGCCCCACGCCAGCGCAAAGAACAGGCCGGAGGTAAAAGAATGCCCGCGCGGCAGTTCCAGACCACGCACCACCGACCACACGATGGGCAGCATCACGGCCACCACCGCATGCTCCGGCATGAAGCAGGCCATCAGTGCAGGCAGCAACAGCATGGTCAGCAACAGGCGGCGCGGGCTGGTTCCCATGCGATCAAGCACGGCCAGCGCCATCTGCTCGGACAAGCCGGAACGGATGATACCGGCAGCCAGCGCGAAGGCGCCGAGAATGAAGAACACCGCCGGATTACCGAACAGGGAGTAGATATCCCCTGCCGGCAGTACGCCCAGCACAGGCAGCAGGGCCAGCCCGAGCATGGAGGTGACCGGCAGCGGCAGTAATTGGGTGATCCACAGAACCAGACACAGGCCGAATACCAGCAAGGCGCGCCAACCCGGTTCGCTCAGTCCTTCAGGAGAGGTTTGCAACATGGTCATCGCGGTCAATGCGAACAACAGCAGCAGGGCAAGGAGCGGAAAGCTGCGTCTGGCCACCAGCACGTGCATCGGGCGCTTGTCCATCGCGGGCGCTGAACCGAAAGCATCCTCACTGTCGACGGCTTCCGATTGATGCACCCGCAGATGGCGACGCAGCGCATCCAGCCAGCCATGCACCTTACGGCCCAGCGATGAGGCGGAGATACGTTCATGCAACATGGTTTCCTGACCGACCAGCGCTCCGCTTTCCATCGGCGTGAGTACTCGTCCCATATCGCGCAGCCTATGGCTGGGCAGCTGCGAAGCAGTGAGAAGTTCATACTGTTGCAGCAGCGCCTGCTCCACATCATCCAGACTAGGCAAATCGCAATCGGCCAGCGGTGTGCCGGGCAGAGGCCGGAAAGGAGTCAGCAAGGGTACAACACCGCATGCGATCAGCTTCTGCATGCCCTCGATGGTGGAAGACAGCGGTTCCAGTCCGACGATCAGATGGCTGACCACAGAACCCGGCCTGAATACCGCCTGTGCGTGTTCCAGTGCCCTCCACACAGCCTGCTGTCCGCCTTCCTGTTGCTTGCCCGGACAAACCTCGGTAAAACGGACTGCATCATTCACTTCCAGATTGCAGACAAAGATATCCAGTCCTGCTGCATACAGGTCGTCGATGACCTGCACATTGCGAGGGGCAACGGTTTCAAGCGCGATCTGCTGGTGCCCGAGATGCTTTCTCAGCAGAGCAATCACCGGAATCAGGCGGGACAAACCTGCATCATCTCCCGGCGATGCACCGTTGTAGAGATAGACGGTATCGATATCGCGCTCGGCAAGGGCGGCCCGAACCACCTCGACCAGTTCAAGCGGGTCGCGCATCGGCGGCTCGGCCTGGTTGAGCATCGAATCATACTGGCAATAACCGCAAGCCATGCCCGGACGGGCAAAGAAACCGCAGCCCATCAGCGGATGCAGCATCAGCAACCTGTCGTGCAGCGAAGAAAAACTGCCCATGCGGGCGCCACTGCGGGTTTTCCTGCGATAATACTTGGGGGCCTCAAGCAGCTTGACCGGCTGCATCTCGCCACCGCAGTGCAGTTCCGCATTTCCATCCACCATGCGCAGCGCAAAGCCGCTGGCCTCGGTGAACGGCTGACCGACGGGAACCGTGCAGAACTGACCGCTGGGCAGGCGCACATCGACCACCGATTCCGCCGCATTGGCCTGCGCCACATAGCGCGAGGCATCCGGCAGGCCGTCGGGCAGAGCAAGGCCCCGGCTCACCAGAGCCAGCTTTGTACGCCCCGGGTTGGAGA
Organism: Zetaproteobacteria bacterium CG06_land_8_20_14_3_00_59_53; assembly: GCA_002779605.1. Classification (GTDB taxonomy): domain Bacteria; phylum Pseudomonadota; class Zetaproteobacteria; order Mariprofundales; family Mariprofundaceae; genus UBA1543. The sequence continues at coordinate 13,307 of PEWE01000031.1, forward strand.
ACGGGTGCAGGTCGTCGGTTGTCATGTACGATTCGTTGCCATGATTATCTGGTTATCATGATCTGATCATCAAATCGAACCGCTCTTCTCCACGCGGATCTTCCATTGGGTATCGGATATCCTGTCCTTGGCCAGAACGCGCTGGCCCTGCTCCTGCAGCGAAAGCGGCACATTCTCGATCGGAGCACCGTCATCGAGGATCACATCCAGCAGGCTGCCGACCGGCATCGTGGTAAGCTTGATCTTGGTTTTCACAAAGTTCATCGGGCAGGCGACCCCGGATAGATCGAGCAGAACCACATCCGAAGAGGATGCTTCAGGCGCAGCCACTGCGGGCTCTTCCTTTGCAGCCTCATCCTGCTGCGGAACCGCTGCGAAACGTTTCTCGGCAAGAGCCAGCCAATCGCCCTGAACCTGTTTCAGTCTGGTGACACCGGAAGCCGGATCAGCCAGATCGATATTCATCAGCGCCGATTGCACGGCCTGGAAACCGCCCATGACCTCGGCATCACCTGCAGCATTCACCATCAGCAGGCCGAACACGCTATTGTCTTCTTCAGGCGCCTCACCGAAAGCCACCAGGAAGGCGCGCGCCGTGGAGATCGCCGAACGGCGCAGTGCCGTCAGCGCCTCGGCCCAGAACATCGCATCACTGTGCGCACGGGCAAGCAGCAATTCATACTCTGCCTCGGAGATCAAGGCATCGGACATGGAAAGCACAGCACCGGCACACTCGCCCTTCTTGTTACCCTTGGTATTGAAGGCCTCGTTTTCGCTCCAGTCGTAGATCAGGCCCTCGATCTCACCCGGCTGACCGGCAAACGGAGCCAGCACTGCGTTGATCGCCTCCTGCCCGATGCGTGATGCCCAGTCATGCACGCTCTCGCCCTCTGCCCGCCCGTCCTTGTAGGCATGAAGCATGGCGATGCCAGCCTCGGGGGCGCGCTTGGCAGGCACTGGATCTGTGGCAAAGGCCAGCGGCTGTCCGGCTTTACCGGAACCGCCGACATGCAGCTGGTAATGCGGCACAGCCTGTCCGTCGATCTTCTTGGCCAGACCGTGGAATCCGAGATCGGCAATATGGTGACGGGCACATGAATGCTGGCAGCCCGATGCTTTGACCGTGATCCCGGCCAGCGTCGCATCCTTTTTCAGATCGGCCATCATCGGCTGCAGGGCCTCGGCAAGTCCGCGACTGGAGGTGATGCCCAGACGGCAGGTTTCCGTGCCCGGGCAGGCCACCACATCGGCGATGCCGCGTGCATATTCGGTGGTCAGCCCCGCAGCATTGAGAACAGCCTGGGCTGCGGCCACCTTGTCCGCATCCACATCTGCAATCACCAGACCCTGTTCGGTCGTCACGCTCAGGCTATCGGTGCCGGCGGCACGCGCGGCATCGGCCACGGCATGACACTGCGCCGGGGTCAGATCGCCACGGAACAGGTTCAGCAGGATCGCCTGCTTGCCGTTGTGCTGCCCGACCACACCGGAATCGGAATGCGGCATCTCGCCGGTCGGCGTGCGCCAGTTCGCTTCGGGGTAACCGGTAGCACCGGCATGGGTCTTCTCGACCACGGCACGCTGCCTCCTGTACTCCTCGATAAAGCCTTCCTCGCCCAGTTTCTGTGCCACATATTTCATGCGCGCACGGGCACGGCGTTTGCGATCGGAGAATTTGAAATGGATGCGCATCAGCGCCTCACCGACCAGCAGCAACTCGGACTCCGGAATGAACGCCTCCAGCAGCAATGCGCTCATCGGCTGAGAAGAAAGCCCGCCTGCCGCCCATACCTGAAAGCCCCTGATACCGTCCTGAACGGTGGCGATGAAGCCGATATCGTGCATGCCGGACAAGCCGCAATCCGTAGCACAGCCCGAGAATGTCACCTTGAACTTACGCGGAAACTGCTGCGCCAGAGGGTGACGCAGGAAAAACTCGGCAAAGCGGCGTGCGTGTACCGACACATCGGCATGCTCAGCAGGGCAGCGGCCAGCCAGAAAGCATGAGGAAACATTGCGCACGGTGTTACCGCATGCCTCGCGCGTGGTCAGCCCTGCGGCATCCAGCCTGCGCAAAAAGGCGGGCACATCGTCCAGTGAAACGAAATTGGCCTGGATATCCTGACGCGTGGTCACATGGGCGAATTTATGCGGAGCCTCGATGAGCGTGCCGTCGGTCGGCATGCGACCGGCATAATCAGCCACACAATCGCCGATCACATCCAGTTGATCCGGGGTCAGATTGCCGCCCGGCAGCTTGACGCGCACCATCTGCACGCCTTCCTGACGCTGGCCGTACACACCCATCTGCAGACGGAACGGCGTAAAGCGCTCTTCGGACATCCGGCCGGCACGGAAAGCCTTATAGCCCGCCTCGAACTCATCGACATCGGCAGTCCGTGTAAAATTAAATTCGCTCATTTCAAACCTCTGATTGCCACAGAGGACACAGAGGACGCTCTGTGCTCTCTGTGGTGAAAAATTTGTCAGCTGTGACCAATCTGCAGTTCGCAGGCCTGCTCATAGGTCACCAGTTCGGTAATGGTGGGATGTTCGCTGCACAGCGGGCAACCCGGATCCTTACGCAGCTTCAGCTTCTTCCACTCCATGCGCAGCGCATCGAAGGTCATCAGTCTGCCCGCCAGAGAATCGCCGATGCCCAGCAGTTCCTTGATGGCCTCCACGGCCTGGATGGTACCCACGGCACCAGCCAGCGCGCCGAGAATGCCGGCCTCGGAACAGGAAGGTACCAGCCCCTTCGGCGGCGGCTCCGGATACAGGCAGCGATAGCAGGGTGCATCCTTCTGTTGATGTGGCTTGAAGGTGGCCACCTGCCCTTCGAAACGGAACATCGCACCGGAGATCAGCGGTTTCTTCTCGAAGTAGCAGGCATCGTTGACCAGAAAGCGCGTCGGGAAGTTGTCGCAGCCATCGATGATCAGATCGTATTCACGGATGATCTCGCGGATATTGTCCTCGGTGACGAAGTAGTTGTAGGTGTTGACCTGCACATCCGGATTGAGCGCCTGAATCGTTTCACGCGCGCTCTCCACCTTAGGCATGCCGACACGGTCTTCGTTGTGGATGATCTGGCGCTGCAGATTGGATGAATCCACCACATCGGCATCGGCGATACCGATGGTCCCCACTCCGGCGGCTGCCAGATAATAGGCCACAGGCGAACCTAGTCCGCCGGCGCCGATCATGAACACCTTGGATTCTAGCAGCTTCGACTGCCCTTCCGCCCCGACCTCGGGAAGGATGATGTGGCGCGCATAGCGCTCGATTTGTTTCTCTGTAAAATCAATCACTTAAAATCTCCAATTAACTCGATAAATCACATAAGGAAGGCTCGATGACGGGCCGCTTCTTATACCTCGATACCCTTGAACAGGTCGGTGGACATATAACGCTCGGCCATGGACGGGATGATCACCACGATACGCTTACCCTTCATCTCGGGACGGGCGGCCACACGCAGAGCGGCAGTCACCGCCGCACCGGAAGAGATACCACCGGCAATGCCCTCTTCATCGGAAAGACGGCGCGCCATCTGGATGGCCTCGTCGTTGGTCACCTGCTCGACACTATCGATGATGTCCACGTTCAGGTTCTTCGGAATGAAGCCTGCACCGATACCCTGGATCTTGTGCGGTCCGGGCTGACCACCTGAAATCACCGGGGAATCGGCAGGTTCCACAGCAATCGCCTGGAACGCCGGATTGCGCGATTTGAGCACTTCGGCCACACCGGTGATGGTCCCGCCGGTGCCGACACCGGCGACAATCGCATCCACCTTGCCGTCGGTATCGTTCCAGATTTCCTCGGCGGTCGTCTTGCGGTGGATCTCGGGATTCGCAGGATTCTCGAACTGCTGCGGCATGAAAGCATTGTCGGTGGCGGCGGCGATTTCGTTGGCGCGCGCGATCGCGCCCTTCATTCCCTTCTCCGCCGGGGTCAGCACAAGCTCGGCTCCAAGCAGTTTCAACAGCTTACGACGCTCAAGACTCATGGATTCCGGCATGGTCAGGATACAACGATAACCACGTGCACGCGCCACAAAGGCCAGCGCGATGCCGGTGTTGCCACTGGTCGGCTCGACAATCACGCCGCCCGGCTTGAGTACGCCATCCGCCTCGGCCGCATCCACCATAGCCCGACCGATACGGTCTTTGACCGAATTCAGCGGATTGAAGAACTCGAGCTTGAGCAGCAGCTCGGCATCCAGCCCGGCAGCAATTCGTTGCAGCCTGACAAGCGGGGTGTCGCCAACGGTTTCAGTGATATTGTTGTATATTGCCATTTCACACCTCATGAATCGTTTTATGCTTTAATAAACAATGCATCAACTGTACTTTGCAGGCAAACAGCATGCTTTGTCAGCCTGTTTCAACCCTCGATGATATTCTGTTCGATCGGGTCGACATGCACGCCCTGCTCCTGCAGCCACTGCAGAGCCGCCTCGACCACGGCGGTCTTGCCTTCCAGTTCCAGGCCGACCAGTCCCATATGCTCGCGCACCTCGGCGGTGCGGATATTGGTGATCACATCGAATTCCCTGCTCAGTTTCCAGATCAGCGGCTCGCGCACCGTCTGCTCGGAAAAGGTCAGATAGACGCGCTGTTTCATGCGCCTTACATCCTGCCGCCGGCAATGGCCGGCACGATGGAAACTTCGTCACCGTCTTTCAGTGCTGTGGCGCGACCATCAAGAAAACGCACATCTTCATCGTTTACATACACATTGACGAAACGGCGGATTTCGCCCTTCTCGTCGCATAAACGATCTTTCAGGCCGGCATGTGCAGCTTCCAGATTATCAATCAGCTGACCGATATTGGCCGCTTCTACATTCACCTCATCGGCACCGTTCGTCAGTTTGCGCAGCGGTGTCGGAATACGTACGGATACACTCATGTCAATCTCCTTTCTGTTATGTTCGTCATACTCATTAAAGTTCAGCTGTTTTGCACACCGTCAGCCTGAGCCAAGGCATCAAATTCTTTCAAGCTGGCATCGATAATCCGCGGTTTGGCAAACGCGTCAATCACAGCCTCCTGTGTCTTCAAACCGTTGCCGGTAATGCACAGCACAATGGACTCATCACGCGGCAGACGACCGGACTCAATCATTTTCCTTGCGCAGCCCAATGTAACACCACCGGCAGTCTCCGCGAAGATACCTTCTGTCTCTGCCAACTGCTTCATCGCATCAACCACTTCCTCATCTGTGATGTCTTCAGCCCAGCCGCCTGATTCGCGAATCACGCGATTGGCATAATAGCCGTCTGCCGGATTCCCAATGGCCAAAGACTTGGCAATCGTATCGGCAATCACCGGATGGATCAGATCGGTACCTTCCTTCACCGATCTGGAAATCGGCGAACAACCTGTGGCCTGTGCACCATACACGGCCGTACCGTTGTCCTCGATCAGCCCCAGCTTGATGAATTCCTTGATGGACTTGTCGATCTTGGTGCACAGCGAACCGGAGGCCATCGGCACGACGATATGCTTCGGCGCCTTCCAGCCCAGCTGTTCCATGACTTCATAACCCAGCGACTTGGAGCCCTCGGCGTAAAACGGGCGCACATTGACGTTCACAAAGGCCCAGCCGTATTTACCGGCCACCTCGGAGCACAGGCGGTTCACATCATCATATTTGCCGCGGATGCCGATGATCCTGGTGCCGAAGATTCCGGCACCGAGCACCTTGCCCTGCTCCAGATCGTGCGGGATGAAAACATAGGATTCCAGACCGGCTGCAGCCGCATTGGCAGCCACGGAGCCAGCAAGATTGCCGGTGGAGGCGCAGGCCACGGTGGTGAAACCGAACTCCACAGCCTTGGACAGCGCCACGGACACCACGCGGTCCTTGAAGGACAGCGTCGGGTAGCACACCGAATCATTCTTGATATACAGCTCGGAAACGCCCAGCACCTTTTCAAGGTTACGTGCACGCACCAGCGGCGTGTAGCCGTTCTGGGCACCCACCGTCGGCTCGCCATCGATCGGCAGCAGTTCCTTGTAGCGCCACATGGTCTGCGGACGAGACTCGATCAGCTCGCGGGTGAATTTCCCTTTCAGCTTGTCGTAGTCGTAGGCCACTTCCAGCGGTCCGAAGCAGTATTCGCAGACATGCGTCGGCTCGATCGGGTATTCCTGACCGCATTCGCGGCACTTCAGGGCGCGCACAATACTTTTACTCATCAAATCAGCTCCATGGCCGGCATGATTCAACAGCAAACACCCGGTGGCGGGGCACAAAAAAACCCCGCCTGGATAAAGCGAGGTTGCAGGTGCGGCAGAACCGCAGACGTCGACAACCGCTCCTTATCGCTCTCCCCCGTTGTTAATTAAAACATCGGAGAAGCAGGCATTGGCACCAGTCGCCGCAAGAGGAGTCCGATCGGAATCACAATCTTGGCCGGTTGCCGCAGTTTCACAGGGCCTGAAACCCTCCACTGCTCTTGATAAAGCCGGATAAATTTTCGAGGCCGATTTATACCGCCCCGCCACACAATTGCAAGCATCGATTGCACCCGTCAGGCGAAAACCGGCATGGATTGCACAGCAGGCTGCCATTAGCATCGCTGCATGCTTTCAGGCTTCTCCTCTCCCACATCTGTTTCCGACACCCTGTCCGTCAGTGCCCTGACCGCACAGATCAAAACTCTGTTGGAGCAGGGGTTTTCGCACATCAAGGTCAGCGGTGAGGTGTCGCGGCTGACGCGGCAGAGCGCCGGACATCTGTATTTCACCATCAAGGACAGCAACGCGGCGATCGCCGCCGTGGTCTGGAAATCCACGGCGCTTCGCCTTGCCGTGCAGCCGGAGGAAGGCAGGCAGTATATCTTTCACGGCCATATCTCGCTGTATCCGCCGCAGGGGCGCTACCAGCTTGTGGTCTCCCGGCTGGAAGAGGAAGGCGGCGGCGCTCTGGCGGCCGAATTCGAACACCGCAAGCGACTGTTCAATGAACGCGGCTGGTTCGACGCCGGGCGCAAACGGGCAGTGCCCGCCCTGCCCCGCCACATCGGTATCGTCACCTCCGAAACAGCGGCTGCATTGCAGGATGTACGCAAGGTGCTCTCCACCCGGCCCGGCTGGCTGCAACTGACGCTCTCACCCACCGCTGTACAGGGGCAGGCCGCAGTCGCAGGTATCGCAAAGGCCATCAAACGACTGCAGACCCTGCCGCAACCGCCGGATGTCATCCTGCTGGTGCGCGGCGGTGGCAGCCCCGAAGACCTGTGGTGCTTCAACGATGAAAAGGTGGTGCAGGCCGTGGTGGAATGCTCCATCCCCATCATCAGCGGCATCGGACACGATATCGACATCTCGCTGGCCGATTATGCCGCGGACATACATGCCGCCACGCCCTCCAATGCCGCTGAGATCGCCTGCCCTGCATCCGATACCCTGCGCCGGCAGATGCCGCGCATCGGCCTGTTGCGGCAACTGGTACAACACCGCACTGCGCATGCCCGACAAGGCACGGCTCAATCCGTCAGCGCCCTTCAGCATCGCTGGCAGACCGCGCGGGACGAACGTCGTATGCATATCGAGCGCATGCAAAATCTGCTTGCCGGACAAAGCCGCCAGATGCAGCGGGAACGACACCGGCAACTGCGCCAACTGGAAAAACGGCTGTTGCCGCTTGAGCCGGGCCAACGACTGCGCCAGCGCCAGCGCCAGTTGGACGAAAGCCTGCAACGCCTGCACAATGCAGCCGAACGCAGAACCCAACTCTCCTCACGCCATCTTGAGGGCTGCCGGCAATCGTTGATTGCCTTGCAGCGCAGTCTGGTTAGCGAAGCCCGACGCAGTGTGGAACGCGAACACGGTCGGCTTCAGGCACTCGGGCCACTGGGTGTTCTCAAGCGAGGCTACGTACTGGCCTTCTCCAGCGAAGGCCGAGTGCTTCGCTCCGTCGAGCAACTCAAAGCCGGTGATGCCATCAGCATCCGACTGCATGATGGCTCTGCCGACGCCCGACTGCTTGATATTCATCGCAATGGAGATTCAAACCCGTGAAACACACAAAGCAGACAAGCTGCATGGCAGTCACCTCGAAGATGCTCTTCATGTCAAAACCCTTCATGCCGAACTATTTAATGTTTGCTGGCCTGATCTTGATGGCCTGCCTGCCGCAAGCGGCATCGGCACAACAATGGCAGGCTGTTCAGGGCGATGTTCTGCTCATTGAGGTTCCGGCAGCCGGCCGACATCTCGAAGTCCGCGCATTCGGCAAAGCATGGCCGTGGAAACAGATCGACGGGCAACACATCAAGGCATGGATCGGTGTTGACCTGACAACCAAAGCGGGTGATCACAAGCTCCTTGTTCGCGGTGAACCCATCGAACAGCGGCATGTGATACGGGTCAATGCAGGGAGCTTCCGCATTTCCCGCATCGAGGTGGCGAAGAAAATGGCTGAATTCGATGCCGCCACCTTGAAACATATCCGCGAGGATCAGGCTGCCATCAAAGCCACCTATAGCATGCAGGTCGAGGGAGATCCGGATATCGGCATCCATAAGGAGCCTGCCGAAGGCATCATCTCCACCCCGTTCGGGGCGCAACGCTACGTCAACGGTGAGCCCCGCTCTCCCCACTCGGGCATCGACATCGCCGCCCCCGAGGGTACGCCCGTCATCAACCCTCTGGCAGGCCGGGTGCTACTTGCCCGCCCCATGTATCTCAACGGCAATACCGTGGTCATCGGGCATGGCAACGGCCTGGTCATGGTGTATTCGCATCTGCATTCACTGAGTGTCAAAGAGGGAGAATGGCTTGAAGCAGGATCACGAATCGGCGGGATCGGTATGACCGGGCGCGCCACCGGCCCGCACCTGCACTGGGGGGTGCGCTTCAATCAGGCCCGCATCAACCCGCTCACCCTGCTTAGCGGCACATCGAACCTGAAGAAAGAATAAAAAAACCTGTTCTTTCCAATTAGTTGCAGCTGTGTAACCATATGCCACTGCAAGTGTGCGAACTAGGAGGGTGAGTCGTTGGCCGTGATGAAACGTGTACTGATCATTGAGGATGAAGAGAATATTCAGGGAATTCTCAAGGCGTTCGTGCAGCGATATTTCGACGAACGGGGTAACACCGCCGGTATCAAAACCATGGCCGATCCCGTGCACGGGCTGTTTGAGCTGAGCACCCACGGATCCGATTACGATGTCATCATCCTTGATGTGCGTCTGCCCAAGCTGACCGGAGATGAAATCTACAACAGCATCGCCCAGGTCAACCCGGACCTGCTCAGGCGGGTGCTGTTTGTAACCGGCTATCCGGACGATCTTGCGCAGCGCTGGCCGGACAAACAATTCAACATCCTCAGCAAACCTTTCCGCTATGACGGTTTCGCCCATACCCTCAACAGCATTGTTGAGACCTGAACAACTGCCCCCTCGCTGACCGGACGATGACGCAAACAAATCAGGCTGCTGAATCCTGGATCGCCGGCCTGCTTGAACACCGGGTCGCTCTGGGTATCGCTGCCGGTGCCAGCATCGCCCTGATCATCATGCTGGTGATGACACCCTCGAAAGAGCCAGGCCGGACAACCGTCTCTGTATCCGGCCAGCCAGCCACCCCGAAAGCTGTAACCTCCGATACACCGCGTTATGCCATTCCGGACAAACAGCAGAAAACGGACACCAGGATCGCTCCTGCTGCCGCCAAAAAAGTCATAACCCCGGACACGCCTGCACAGGCGATACGTCCCATCCAGAAGGCTCCGGCCCCGGTCACGAACAGGCCCGCAGTCAGCAACAAAGCAAGCGTCGCCAGTCAACCGGTCGTCAAAGCCGCACCCGCCAAGCCGGCTGTTGCATCGTCACCCAACGCGTCCGGGCATGTTTATTTCGTGCAGGTCGGTGCCTACCGCGAGCGCAATGGTGCGCGACAACAGGCTGCCACGCTATTGCAACAGGGCTGGAACAGTTCGGTGTCCAGCAACGACAAGGGCCTGTATGTCGTACGAATCGGTCCGGTTTCCACACGTCAGGCCGCGGATAAACTCCGCTCGCAATTAATGGACAAGGCCAAACTCAAGGGTTTCGTCGTCGAGGGCTAATGGCTGCCTCCCGCAATCGGGGCTGTGTGGCAGCCGGACATCCGATCACGGCGGAGGCCGGAGCCGGCATTCTCCGCGCCGGTGGCAATGCGGTTGATGCCGCTGTCGCAGCTGCATGCATGTCTTTTCTGGCCGAGCCTGTGCTCACCGGTGCAGGCGGGGGCGGATTCATGCTGCTGTGCAGACCCGATGGTGCATCCCTTTTACTCGATGGTTTTGCCCGTATGCCGGCAGGCCTCGGCGAAAGCACCCCTCCTGAGGACTTCAAGGCCATCCCTGTGGACTTCGGTGATACCGTACAAACCTTCCATATCGGTCGCGGATCGGTTGCCACACCGGGTCTGATGTCCATGCTGTTCAGCGCACAACAGCGCTACGGGCGGATTCCGATGCGCGAGGTGCTGGCCCCGGCCATGCATGCCGCACGCCACGGCGTCACCCTGAACGCACTGCAGGCATCGTTCATCCACCTGCTCGATCCCATCCTGTCGTCCACGGGACCTTGCAAGGCCATGCACAGCTCGAAGGACGGTTTACTCAAAGCCGGCGAAAGTTTCAGCAATCCCGATCTGGCCAATCTGCTTGAATTACTTTGCATGGAAGGCGTGGACGAAATGTATCTCGGCGATGTGGCGCGCAGCATCGTCAGCGCCTGCCAGCCGGGCGGTCTGCTCGGTATGGGCGATCTGGCTGCTTGCCGGGTGATTGAAAGACGCCCCCTGAACATAAAGGCCCTGAACGGTGTTCTGCTGAGCAATCCCCCCCCCTCTTCCGGCGGCCCGCTCATCGGATTCTCCCTGTTACTGCTGGAGGAAATGCGCAGGCAGGGTCATGGCATGGATGCCAGCCTGCTTACCGAATGCCTGCGCGAATCCTCTCTTGCGCGCAATGCGGACTTCGATGCCATGGTGCATCGCCACGGCTTCGCAGACGATTTTCTGCACAAGGACAGGATAGACAGACACGCTGTTGGCCTTGCCGAACGTATCAGCAGGGGGGGCGCCCGCAGCTCGAAAGAATCCGCCAACAGACATGGCAGCACAACACATATCAGCGTGCTGGATAAGGACGGCATGGCAGTGTCGATGACCACCAGTAACGGTGAGGGTTCGGGCATCATGGTGCCCGGAACAGGCATCCACCTGAACAATATGCTGGGCGAAGAGGACATCAACCCGCTCGGTTTTCATCAACTCAAAGCCGGTGAAACCCTGTCCTCGATGATGGCGCCATCGATTCTGCTGCGCGACGGACGTCCTGCCCTGATCCTCGGTAGCGGCGGATCCAACCGTTTACGCGGTGCGATCCTGCAGGTGTTGCTGCGTCACGCTGAACGGAGCGAGCCGATTGAAAAGGCCGTGCATGCGCCGCGCCTGCATCCTGAAGGATATCTGCTGGATGCCGAACCCGGCGCCCTGAATGCGGCCGGCTACAACGCCTTGCGGCAGCTCGGCTGGAAGATCCGCCAGTGGTCCGACACCTCGGTGTATTTCGGTGGTGTGCATGCCATCAGCATGTCACAACACGGCATTGTCGAAGCTGCTGGCGACCCGCGCCGCGGCGGTGCTGTGGCATGGGCATAGTGATGCATCAAGAACATCCGGTTGAAGCGATCATCGCGCTCGGCGGCAATCTCGGAGATGTATTGCTCAGCTTTACCGGTGCACGCGCCATGCTGGATGCAGAGGACGGCATCGAGGTGACCGCATCGTCCCTGCTGTACAGCTCGCCGCCCATGGGGCCACAGGATCAGGCCGATTACCTCAATGCGGTGATCGCCATCAGCACCACGCTGGAACCCCTCACCCTGTTGCTCCGCATGCAGGCCATCGAGTTGCACTTCGGACGACAGCGCGGCCGACGCTGGGGCGAACGGACACTTGATATTGATCTCATCGCCCATGACGATACGCAGATGCAATCGCATACACTCACGCTGCCGCATCCCGGCATGCAGCAACGCATGTTCGTACTACAACCACTGTGTGACATCCGGCCCGGCTGGCGACATCCCGCCAACGGAAAAACCGCCCGCGCACTTTTACAGCACCGAATCAACGCGGGTGACACACTGCTTGGCGGGGGGAAAGCATGGTAATGCGCAATACGCAACTCAATCATATCGCCATCGAGGGGCCGATCGGTGTCGGCAAAACCACCCTGGCGTGCCGGCTGGCCGACCGCCTGCAGGCGGGCTTGTTACTGGAACGCATCGACGATAACCCGTTTATCGGTCTGTACTACGAAGACCCGGAGCGGCATGCGCTGCCGGTACAGCTGTCCTTCCTGTTTTCACGCTTGAAGCAATGGCAAGAACTGAATCAGCAGGACCTGTTTCATCAGGGCATGATCACCGACTACATCTTCGCCAAGGATCGCCTGTTCGCCACGGTCACGCTCTCCGACGATGAATTATCACTGTACGATCAGGTGCTGCATGCCGTGGCCGTCGACCTGCCCAAGCCGGATCTGGTGATCTATCTGCAATCCGATGCGAATGTGATCATGGAGCGCATCCGTCACCGTGGACGCGATTTCGAGCGCCATCTGGGGGCGGACTACCTGCGCCGCATCATCGCCGCCTACGATCGCTTCTTCTTCCATTATCAGGAAACCCCGCTGCTCATCGTACAGACGGATCGTATGAACTTCGCCGACGACCCCGAGGCCATCGATGCCCTGCTCAGCCGCATCGGCAAGATGCGCTCCAATACCGAGTTCTGGGCGGATCACTCCGCCTGACAGTCGATCAGGGATGAAAGGCTTTGATGCGCTCGCAGTTGCGCACATCGAAATGAAGCCAGGAAGTCCCCAGTTCGATGCCTCCGATCAGATCAAAATTCGGATCATCATGATCGGCAAGGATGTGTTTGCGCACGCTTTCCGCATCGGTACGATGAAAAATGCAGTCCGCCGCCCGACCGAAGGTATGCTGACTGGTCGGGCTGTAGAAGGGACTCTCCGGTGTGCGCAGCCCGCTCCATTCGCGCTCCTGCCCCACATGCCAGTTATTCACCGTGATCGGACCGTAGAGCTTGCGCAGCCGGTCCAGCGTGATGAGTAGTCGCTCATCGAGCAGTTCCCAGGCACCCTCTCCGCACGCCTCGAATATCGCAGGAGGTACCAGTTCCTGAATCTTGAAATGCTCACATTGATACATAGTCCATCCCCCACCCATCAATTCAGATGAATTATTTTTGATCTATTTCTCCGCCTTTGATATGGATGTCTCGCTGCGGGAACGGGATGGTGATGCCGGCCTCTTTAAAGCCGCGCCAGATGGCCAGATTGACTTCCGAGCGAACGCCACCCAGGCCGTTTTCCGGGTCCTGGATCCAGATGCGCAATTCCAGCTCGATGCCACTGTCGCCGAAGTTCATCAGCCGGCATAGTGGCACGGGCTCTTTGAGCACGCGCGACGATGCGAAGGCCGCATCCAGCATGATCTGCATGGCCTTTTCGGGATCGTCGCCATAGCTGATCTGCACCGGCAATTTCAATCGAACGGCCTTATCCGAATAACTCCAGTTGATCACATCCGTGGTCACCAGATTCTCGTTCGGGATCAGGGTCTCCACGCCGTCTCGGTCGCGCACCACAATGTAGCGGGCACGCAACTCCTGTACCCAGCCGAACTTGCTGCCGATGGTGATCACATCACCCGGCTTGATGGACTTGTCGAATAGCAGGATGAAACCGCTGATGAAGTTGCTGGTGATGCGTTGCAGGCCGAAACCGATACCCACACCGACTGCACCGCCGAATACGGCCAGTGCGGTCAGATCGATACCAGCCGCATCCAGCCCGACAAGGATGGCCAGCGCCAGCAGGAAGAACTTGCTGAATTTGGTCAGAGCCACGCGCGAGCTTTCACTGATGTGCACCGAGTCGTGCAGGCGCTGCTCGATCAGCCGGGCCAGCCACAGGGCCAGAATCCAGAACAGCGCGACCGTGATGACCAGCTTGATGACCAGAAGCAGGGAAATGCGATTGCCTCCCAGATGGAAAGCCAAACCATCCAGTGCAGCAAGCACGCCCGGCAGCCAGCCCAACAGGTGCAGTGAGACAACCGCCCAGACGGCGGTTGAAATCACGTTCTCGAAGGCCTTGAGCAAGGGGCCTGCGGAGAAGCCCTTGCGCAGCAGGTAAACCGCGATCCGGATACCGGCCAGAGAGAGCAGCAGCGGCGTGGCGAAGGCCAGCAGCGTTGCATCCAGATGCATATGCACGAGTGCCGCCTTGCCGATCAGAGTCGCCAGCAGCATGGTCAGCGGGAACTGGATGCGATTCAGGCCCTTGCGGGAGATCTTGCGCAGGCGGTTGACGCCTTCGGTTTCTTTCATGCCCGGATTGGCTTCCTTCAGCAGGTTGCGCACAAACAAGGCCAACCCCAAGGCCAGCACAAGCACCGCTATCTGCCACCAGAAACCGGACAGGGAAACGATGCGCTGTCCCCCGGCAAACACGGACAGCCATGCATCAGACATATGAAATCCCCCTATCGGTGTGCAACATACCGTTCACCCTCCCTGGAGGCATTGCCTGACGAACAGCATGCCTCAACAGGCTCCAGGGCGCAATTCATCAGGCCGGCCTCAGGAAAGGTCAGGCTCCCGACGACGGGCCAGCGAACCGAACAGCATGCCGGCAACGGCCATCAGAAAGCCTGCGAACTGCGGCGGCATGATGCCCTCCCCCTCGGGAGCGATGAATTCCAGCGGCAGCCACGTGAGCAGACCCAGGATAATGGCGGTATAGGCACCGAGCGTGGTGGCGCGCTTCCAGTACAGGCCTGCCACCAATGGCACGAAGGCCACCACCAGCGTCACCTTATAGGCATTCTCGACCATCTGGTGGATGCCCAGGTCGCTATCCAGTGCCCACAGAGCATACAGTGTGACCAGAAGGGCAAAGGTCGCCACCACCCAGCGGGTCATCATCAACAGATGTTCTTCAGAATTGTTACCCCGGGTCAGCCAGCCTTTCAGTACGTTCTCCGACAGGGTGACCGATGGTGCCAGCAAGGTGCCCGAAGCCGTACTCATGATCACCGCCAGCAGGGCACCGAAGAACACCACCTGCGCGAACAGCGGCAGATGTCCGAGCACCAGATTGGGAAGGATCTTCTGGGCGTCTTCGTTGAGCAGGCCGGACACCATGCCCGGATCGATCAGGAAGGCGGAATAAGCCAGATAGATCGGCACGGCGGCAAACAGGAAATAGGCAACCCCGCCGATCACCGTCCCCCATACAGCCACCCCTTCGCTCTTGCCCGAGTTGGCCCGCTGGAAAACGTCCTGCTGCGGAATGGAGCCGAAGCCCATGGTGAGCAGACCGGAAACAAAGGCGATGATGGCCACGGTGTTCAGCCCCGGCCAGAAATGGAACTTGTCGTGCTGCATCGCGTGCTCGACCACCGGTGTAACGCCGCCAGCCAGCCCCGCCACCAGCCATGCGATGTAGAACAGGCCGACAACGATCACGAGCATCTGGAAGGAAGTGGTCAGGGCCACCGACCACATGCCGCCGAACAGGGTGTACACCAGCACCACCGAGGCCCCGATCAGGATGCCCTGCACCTGCGTGATGGAGCCATCGGAAAGCACGTTGAATACGAGTCCCAGCGCAGTGATCTGCGCAGACACCCAGCCGAGGTAGGACAGGGTGATGGCGATACCGGTGACGAACTCGACACGCCTGTCATAGCGGTTGCGGTAGAAATCCACGATGGTCAGCAGATTCATGCGATACAGCTTGCGGGCGAAAAACAGACCGAACAGGATCAGGCAGAGCGAAGCGCCGAACGGGTCGGAGATCAGTCCGGCGAGATCCTCTTCAAGAAAGGTCGCCGGAATGCCCAGCACCGTTTCGGCTCCGAACCATGTAGCGAACACCATGGCCACCACCACAAAGAACGGCAGCTTGCGATCAGCGGTGATGTAGTCGCGTGCATTATGCACCCGGGTCGCGGCATACATGCCGAGCGCAATGGATACCACGAGATAGAGAATCACAAAACCAATCAGCATAATGCGCCCCTTCGACAAAACCTGCCCGTTAACCGGTGCAATGATGCCGGAAAATGCCGCACACCCTGCGATGCGTCAAACGGGAAAATCATCCGCTGAACAGGACCAGACCCACCGCGCAGAGCACCCCGAGCAATCCGGCCGTAAGTGCCCCTCTGGGCGGACGCTCCCCGAGAACGAAAACACCCAGCAGCATCAGACCGACGATATGCAGCATCACCATGCTTTTCACATAGGTCACACCGTTGGCCATATGCAGCGAATACTGCACGGCATACTGTTGCGCCAGAAAAGCCGCAAGCGAACTGACAGCCACGATGAAAAGCAGGCGGCGCGGGCCGCCGCCTGCCGGTAGGTTAATCCGCCCGCGCAACAGGATAACAAGCAGCATCGCGCTTAAAGCGTTCCATATCAGGGTATAGTTGAAGGCACCGTGTTCGACCGCTGCAACGGCCACCTTGTCCAGCACCGTCGAAACCGCATACAGGGCTGCCGCGAGCAGCGACAGATATACAGCACCGGCATCGGAAACCGCATGCCCGCCCCCGGCCCTGCTGAAAAACACCATCCCGATACAGGCAGCCATGCCAAACAGAAAGAACAGCGCGGCAGCCGGAGGATATTGCTCCCAGAACAGCGCAATCACAGCCACCATCATCACCGGAATAGCTGCCTGCACGGCAGAAACGATACAAAGCGGCCCGCGTTTCAATGCCTCGATATAAACATAACCGGCCAGCGTGGTCAGCAGTACGGCAGCACAGGTGGCGAACCAGAACACCGGACTTGCGGGAAGCTGCACGGATGCAGCGAAAGGCAGCAGGGCCAGACAGGTTGCCAGACGGGCATAAAACAGGATGTACAGATTGCTGATGCCGCCGCCGATCCGCTTGATGTAATAGACCTTGGCGATGCTGGCCGCAATGGCCAACAGGCAGAACCACAGCCAGATGCCGCTGAAGGTCATGCCATGGCTTCGTTGAGAAGTTCGAGAAGGTCTTTCTTCAACGCGGGCGATGCGGCGATGGTGGAAGCGGAAAACACATCATGCATCGAACCGTCCAGATCACACACCACCCCGCCGGCTTCCCTCACCAGCAGTGCACCTGCCTGCATATCCCAGGCCTTGTTCGAGAAAATCACGCTGGCATGCAGACGCCCGCTCGCAACCCAGGCCAGATCGACAGCCGCCGACCCCAGCATGCGCACCCGCATCACCCGCGAGCTCAACGCCTTTATCACCTTCAGCCTGTCACGGTTGATGTCTCCGGCACCGGAACCGACCGCGAAATCTCCAAAGGCGATCACGGCGCCGGCAAGACTGCCTGACGATGATACCCGCACAGCTTCGCCGTTGCATCGCACGCCGTGACCGGCAACCGCGCGGTAGCTCTGCCCGAGAAAAGGCAGCTCGATGGCCCCGATGACCGCCCTCCCCTGATTGACCAGAGCCAGAGAGATGCCGCACAACGGCATGCCTTGCGCAAAATTGATGGTTCCGTCAACGGGGTCGAGCGTCCAGAACAACGGCGCCCCGATATCCACCCCGCCGCGCTCCTCGCCGAGTAACGGGATATCCGGCGTGAGCCCGGCCAGCAAGCCGCGCAGTGCAGCCTCGATGCTCAGGTCCGTGGCGGTGGCGAAATCGCGATCCCCCTTGGCTTCCTTTATCTCTCGACTGCCGGTTTGCAGCATAGTTGCAGCCAGCGACATCGCCTGATTGACTGCCGCGATGCAGTCATCCATGGTCTCGCGGGATATCGGCCGGGTGGACATGTGTCTCGTGATAAGCTCAGGCCAGTGCCGGAAACAGGCCCTTGATGCCATTGGCGATGAATTCCACGGCGATAGCCGCCAGAATCAGACCCATGATACGGGTGAAGATATTGATGCCGGTGGCGCTGATACGCAGCGAGATGAACGGCGACAGGCGCAGCACCAGCCACAGGCAGATGCTGAGCACAACGATCTCACCCGCGATGACACTGTAGTGACCCACGCCCGTGGCTTTATGCGCATCGATAATCACCGTACTGATCGCACCGGGACCAGCCAGCAGCGGAATGGCCAGCGGCACCACGGCGATGGACTCCTTGTCTCTCGACTCATCCGCCTCCTCGCTGGTCTGCACGATCGAACTGACCCTGGCATTGAGCATCGAAATGGCGATCAACAACAGCAGAATGCCGCCGCCGACGCGGAAGGAATGGATGGAGATGCCGAAAAAATCCAGCATGAACTGCCCGAACACCAGCGAGGCCATCAGGATCAGCCCGACGCTTAGTGCCACCGTATTGATGATGCGGTGACGTTCAAGCTTCTCCACCTCGCCGATCAAACCGATGAAAATCGGTATCGCACCCAGCGGATTCACGATGGCTAACAGGGAGATAAAGATTTTAAGATAGTCGGGATATTCAAGCATCAGGCAGCCCCGGCCTGCTCAGCCTCGGACTTCTCGGCAGGAACCGCGAACTCGATAAATATATGCTGGGCTTCTGGAGCAACGCTGGTGACATCATCTTCCAGCGAGCGCCGGATCATGTCGAGCTTGCGCATGAAGCGGATGGCCTGAGCCACCTCGGCAGCCGTCATATCGGCGAAGATGGTCTCCTCACGAAGCTCCACCTCGGCCATCAGCAGGGTATCGTCGGGTGAAAGCACGATGCTGTTCACTCGCTGCACATGCTGCACCTTTTCATCCGCCTGCCATGCCCGTGTAGCGATCGTATTGACCTCGTCATCGGAACGGTTGAGCAGGTATTTGCGATTGGTCGAGGCAAGAAAGACTGCCAGCACGCCCATCAACAGACCGATGCAGATAGCCGCGATGCCATCGAACACCGCCGAGCCTGTCCATGCCGCCAGCCCTATACCGAGAAGCGCGATCAGCAGGCCGAACACCGCCACCGCATCTTCGATGAGCACTGCAAGCGTGGTCGGATCGCGGGTCTCCACAAAATATACGCGCAGCGGCTTTCCGGCCTCACCTGCCTGCCTTCTGAACTCGCTCAGGGCCACCAACAGCGAGTACCCTTCGGCGGCAAATGCCACACCGATGATCAGAAAAGGAACCCAGGACAACTCCGGTTGCGTGTCCTCCTGCAACTGATGCACGGCATGCATAACGGTGTACACGCAGCCGAGGAAAAAGATGGTGACCGCGGAAACCAGATTCCAGAAATAGCGTTCCTGCCCGTAACCGAAATGATGTTCCTGATCCGCCTTGCGCTGCGAACGGCGCAGACCGAAATAAAGCAAAGCCTGATTGGCCGTATCGGCCAGCGAGTGCACTGCCTCGGCAAGCAAAGCGCTGGAACCGGAAACAAAGAATCCGAAGAATTTTGCGACTGTGACCAGACTGTTGCCGGCCAGCGCGGTCAGAACCGCCTTGGTGGAACCGTGGGACATATATCCTCCGAGGCAATCACTCTAACCTGTTGTCGCAAACCCGCCACTCGCTTTATCGACCATGCCGGTGCTTTTTCCCCCTCCGACTGTGCGATACCATCGCCGCATGGATGTTATCTGGTCTGGTTTTCTGGGTAGTCTCGCTGCCGGGATGATGACAGCCGTGGGCGCCGTGGGCGTGTTCTTTTTCCGTAGTCTATCCGAGCGTCTGGAGGATGGCCTGCTGAGCTTTGCCGCGGGCATCATGCTCGCAGCCTGCTTCTTCTCCCTTCTGCTGCCCGCCATCAACTTCGGTGAGATCGAATTCGGCAGCAAAATCATTGCCGTATGGCTTGTCATAGCCGGCTTCCTTTCGGGAGGGTTTTGCCTTTACCTGATGCATCGCTATCTGCCGCATGAGCATTTCCATGCCGGCCATGAAGGACCGGATGTGACGGCCATCCGGCGCATCTGGTTGTTTGTGTTCGCCATCACACTGCACAACTTTCCCGAGGGCATGGCCGTGGGCTCAGGCTTTGCGGGTGGGGATTTGCATAACGGCATGACGCTGGCCACCGGCATCGGCATCCAGAATATCCCGGAAGGTCTGGCCGTTGCCATCGCGCTGATCGCAGTTGGTTACTCTCGTATGCAGAGTTTCCTGGTCGGCGCGCTGACCGGCCTGGCCGAACCGGTTGGCGGCCTCTTCGGGGCTGTCGCCGTCTCGCTTGCAGGCCCCGTGATGCCCTTTGCACTGGCCTTCTCGGCCGGGGCCATGCTGTTGATCATCAGCGACGAGATCATCCCGGAGACCCATCGCAGAGGCTTTGAATCGCTTGCCACATTCAGCCTGATGATCGGCTTCGCCTGCATGATGTTCCTCGATGCAACACTCGGTTGATATGCAGATTCAGACTGATTCCATGATGCGGATATGGGTCGATGCCGATGCATGCCCGAAGGCGATCAAAGAGATTGTTTACCGGGCCGCCGACCGGCTGAAGATTCATACCACTTTCGTGGCCAATTCCCGCCTTACCCTGCCCCGCTCGCCATTCCTGCATTTTCTGCTGGTCGAGGCCGGTTTTGATGTCGCCGATAAAGAGATCACCCGGCTGATGCGGGCCGGCGATCTGGTGATCACCGCCGACATCCCGCTGGCTGCCGATGCCATTGAAAACGGAGGATTCGCCCTGAATCCGCGCGGCGAATTCTATACGCAGGACAATGTGAAAAGTGCGCTCTCCATGCGCAACTTCATGGATGGTCTTCGCGGTGCCGGCAGCCTCACGGGAGGACCGGCAGCCTTCTCGCAACGCGACCGCACCGCCTTCGCCAACCAGCTCGACCGCTTTCTGACCCGGCATCTGCAGGGTTCATAACACGCTCTTTTCGCCCCTACTCCACATGTAGCATCGTCTGAATATTCCGTGATAATTCATTGAAATCGAATGGTTTACTGATGACAATGCAATATTCGTCAAGTCCGCTCCTATCCAGCACATGCTGTCTGTCGTAGCCCGTCGCAAGAATAACGGGCACCTTACACCCTTCCCCGCGAATCACCTGCAATAGCTCAACGCCGCCCATATCCGGCATCACCACATCGGAGAGAATCAAATCGATCCCCCCCTGCTGTTCGTGGAACACCTGCAGTGCCTCTCTGCCAGTTCCGGCCTGTAACACCCGATAACCAAGAACGCTCAGCACCTGTGCCGATGTTGTACGCAGATCCTCCTGATCGTCCACCAGCAGGATGGTCTCCCCATACCCGCCTGCAGGCTCAGCTGGGTTTCCGCTCTCGACCGGGTCATCGACTACGCACAACGGCAGATAGATCCGGAAGGTACTCCCCTGACCCGGCTTGCTCTCCACCTCGACCACGCCGCCATGTGTCTGCACAGCGCCATACAGCATGGACAGCCCCAGCCCCGTGCCTTTGCCGACCTCCTTGGTGGTGAAAAACGGCTCGAATATCTTGCCCAGCGCATCGGGCTCGATGCCGCAACCATTGTCCTGAACGCTCAGGCAGGCGAAGCGTTCCCCTGCCAGATGAGGATGCCTCAGACGGAAGGTATCGTCCGCTTCATAGGCATCCAGAGAGCAGCGGATGGATGGTTGAGAACCCCCTGCCAAAGCATCCACCGCATTGTTCAGCAGATTCATCAGTACCTGCTGCAACTGGGTGGCATCGCCGTACACCTTCAATTCTTCACTGCAGATGACGTTGCTGTGCTCGATGTTCTCCGGAATCAGCGTGCGGGTGAGTCTGTATCCCTCATTCAGGAATGAATTGAGCGAGAACACCATCATGCTCACCCGATCCTTACGGGCGAAGGTGAGCAACTGCTTCACCATCTCGGCGGCCCGGTTGCCCAACTGTTCGATATTATCGATCTTGTCGCTCACATCCGGCTGTCCCTGCAACTGCATTCTGGCCAGATACACATTGCCCTGAATGGCTGCCAGCATATTGTTGAAGTCGTGCGCAATCCCCCCGACCAGCGTACCGATGGCCTCCATCTTATGCGATTCCCGCAGTTGTGCCTCAAGCGACTTCTTGTCACTGACATCCCGGTCGAAGGCGGCGTTGAATGCCTTTTGACCGAACTGCATGTAGTTGGCAATGATCTCGACAGGGAACACCTCACCGTTTTTGCGCCGATGTTCCCTCTCCAGAGACACCTGTTTGCGCTGCTTCAGATCCTGCCAGTGTTCCCGCCATATCTCGTCGCTTGCCCCGGGGTCGATGTCCGACAAATACATCCCCCTGACCTCTTCCTCGGTCAATCCGAATGTCTCTCGGCCGGTTTTATTCATGTAATGGATCTTCGCATGCTCATCGAGGAAGGTGATGTTGTAGGGCGCGTTCTCCATGACGAACTTGGACATACGCAGCTCTTCCTCTGTCCGGTGACGCTCGGTGACATCGCGAAAACTCCACACCCGGCCGACAATCTCATCCTCGATACGCTGCTCCATCGAGTAGCGCTCGAATACCCGCCCATCCCTGAAATGCAACACATCGAAACTGCTTTCCTCGGGGCGGGCATAGAGTGACATCACCTTGTCGATGAAGCCTTGCGGATCGAGCAGTTGATCCAGCACAAAATCCAGAGCCCGCTGATCGTCACCGGATTCCAGTATATCCTCCGGGATACGCCACATATCGGCGAACTTGCGGTTATAGGCCGTCCACTGCCCTTTGTTGCCGACCACCAGTATGCCGTCTGCCGTGGCCTCAAGCGTGGCCATTTGCAGCGACAGCGCCTCGCGCAGGCGGTTCTCGGTCTGTTTGCGAGCGGTGATATCCTGAAAGGTGCCGAGCATACGGACGGGCTTCCCCGCAGCGTCAAAGCTTACCTTTCCCTGCGCATTGGCCACCCCCTCGCTGTTGTCCACGCGCATGAAGCGGCAGTCGATATCGTATTTGCTTCCTTCATGCAGCGCCGCCTCGACAGCCCGGGTCAGGGGCTCGCGATCCTCAGGATGCACATGCTTTAGAAACAGTTCGAAACCGGGTTCCACCTCGCCGAGGGCATAGCCGAAGATATTGTAGGTCTCTTCCGTCCACACCAGTGCTCCGGTCACAGGATTCCAGTCCCACACCCCGACCTCGCCGATGATCTGCGCCTGTTTCAGACGCTCCTCGCTTTGTTTCAGAGCATCTTCGACCTGTTTTCTCTCGCTGATGTCCCGCCAGATACAGTAAAGTTGTTGCACCCCGTCGATATCGATGCGGGCCAGCGTGACCTCCACGGGGAAGCATTCGCCGTTCTTCCGGCGATGTTCCCACTCGAAACGGTACACCCCTTTTTTGTGGTTCATCGCGGATTGGCGGGAAATAGGGGTTAAAGCGAGCGGTGCCCCTGGTTAGGTTGTTTGTACCACCAAGCAACTTTTCCGGAGG
>PEWE01000032.1 GCA_002779605.1 Zetaproteobacteria bacterium CG06_land_8_20_14_3_00_59_53
ACTTCACCGGGCGACGGATTCAGGCTCTAAACTTCTCGCGAAAATGACTTGGCGCGACAACCCTGAGAGGTGTGGGTTACCCGCTCACTGATTCAGGTGTTTGTCCGGCGTGCCGGACGACGGTGATTTTTCTCACCCGAGCGGTTCTGTACACGCCTGCAGTATGCCGCGATCGCACTGTCCGCCCTGCCGTGCAAGTCACTATTTCGAGGTAGAAGATGCCACGCGGTTCAGATAGCTTCCCCGCCCGTCATGAGTAAGCCAAATACACGTTTCGTTTTCGTCACCGGCGGTGTTGTTTCCTCGCTGGGTAAGGGTATTGCCGCGGCATCGCTGGCGGCTCTTTTTGAGGCTCGCGGCCTGACCGTGACCATGCAGAAGCTTGACCCCTACATCAATGTCGATCCGGGCACGATGAGCCCGTTCCAGCACGGCGAGGTGTTTGTCACCGACGATGGCGCCGAAACCGATCTCGATCTCGGTCATTACGAGCGATTCACGCATGCAACCATGTCCAAGCGCTCCAATTTCACCACCGGCAGGATCTATGAATCGGTGATCCGCCGTGAACGTCGTGGCGATTATCTGGGCGCTACTGTGCAGGTGATCCCGCATATCACCAATGCCATCAAGGACGCCATCCTGTCGCTGACTGCGGATTCGCCGGATATCGCTATTGTCGAGATCGGCGGCACGGTCGGCGATATCGAATCGCAACCCTTCCTGGAAGCGATCCGCCAGCTGCGCTTCGACATCGGGCGCAAGCGCACTGCCTACATGCATCTGACGCTGGTTCCCTACATCGCCTCTGCCGGCGAGATCAAAACCAAGCCGACGCAGCATTCGGTGCAGAAGCTGCGCGAAATCGGTATCCAGCCGGATATCCTGCTGTGCCGCACGGAAACCCCGATCCCCAGGTCGCAGAAGGACAAGATCGCGCTGTTCTGCAACGTGGAGCGCGAGGCTGTGATCGAGGCACCGGATGTGGACACCATCTATGCCGTGCCTCTTTCCTTGCGCGAGGGTCATCTCGCCCAGATCCTTCTGGAACATTTCGGCCTGCCGGATGAAGAGCCGGAGATCGCCGTCTGGACGGATATCTGCCATCGCATCCGCGATGCTAGGCACGAGATACATATCGCCATGGTTGGCAAGTATGTCGATCTGGCCGATGCCTATAAATCCGTGAACGAGGCGCTGTTCCACGGCGGTATGGCGCACGATTGCAAGGTGAAGATCGATTATGTGGATGCCGAATCGCTGGAAACAGAGGGCACGGACATTCTGAAAGGCGCGCACGGCATTCTGGTGCCGGGCGGTTTCGGCGAACGCGGTACCGAGGGCAAGATCGCCGCGATCCGCTATGCCCGAGAGAACAAGGTCCCGTATCTGGGTATCTGTCTGGGTATGCAGATGGCGGTGGTGGAATTCGCACGCAACGTCGCCGGTCTTGATGCTGCGACCAGCAGCGAGTTCAACGAGCAGGCCGAGCATCCGGTCATCGCGCTGATGACCGAATGGGAGCAGGAAGGCGAGCGGGTGCAGCGCACCGGTTCGGATGATCTGGGCGGCACGATGCGTCTGGGCGGATACCCCTGCCGCTTGAAGCCAGGCACGCATGCCTTTGAAGCCTACGGTCAGGAAAATATCCGCGAGCGCCACAGGCATCGCTATGAATTCAACAATACCTACCGTGCGCGTCTGGAACAGGCCGGGCTGGTGGTTTCCGGCACCCTGCCGGACAACTCGCTGGTGGAGATCGTCGAGGTGCGCGACCACCCGTGGTATGTCGCCTGTCAGTTCCACCCCGAATTCCTGTCGCGTCCGTATGCTCCGCATCCGTTGTTCGCCGGTTTTGTCGGTGCAGCCCGGCAATACTCGGGTAGCTGAATGACGGCGATGCATCGTATCCGCATCGCTTCAGGGGGCGCTGCTTTCGAGATCGCTCAGGACAGGCCGCTGGTGTTGTTTGCCGGTCCGTGTGTGATCGAGGGTGAGGATTTCACGCTGAAGACCGCCGAGGCCATCGCCGCGATCGCCGCGCGTTGTAGTGTGCCGCTGATCTTCAAGTCCAGTTTCGACAAGGCCAACCGCACCAGCAAGAGCGGTTTCCGCGGACCGGGCATGGATGACGGCCTGCGCATTCTGCAACGCGTGAAGGATGAGCTCGGTCTGCCGGTGATCACCGATATCCATACCCCGGAGCAGGCAAAGCCTGCCGCCGAAGTGGTGGATGTGTTGCAGACCCCGGCATTCCTGTGCCGTCAGACTGATTTCATCGATGCGGTCTGCCGTGCCGGCAAGCCGGTGAACATCAAGAAGGGACAGTTCCTTGCACCCTGGGATATGCGGCATGTGCTCGACAAGGCGCTGGCCACGGGCAACAGGGACATCCTGCTGTGCGAGCGCGGTGCGAGCTTCGGATACAATAATCTGGTGTCCGACATGCGTTCGCTGCTGGTGATGAATGAATACGGTGCGCCGCTGGTATTCGATGCAACTCATTCGGTGCAGCAGCCCGGAGGGCTGGGTGGTGCGACCGGCGGCAACCGCGAGTATGTGCCTGGCCTGGCCCGTGCAGCCGTGGCAACCGGTGTGGCTGCCTTGTTCATGGAAGTACACCCCGACCCGGACAGGGCGAAGTCCGACGGGCCGAATTCTTTACCGCTGGCCGATCTGGAGAGCCTGCTGACCACGCTGAAACAGATCGACGCGGTGGTGAAAAAACTATAGCCGCTACGTCAGATCTCAGGACAAAGGTGTTGTGGCCCTTTCTTCCTTCTGTAGCTTCGGGGTTAATTACCAATCAAATCAGTTTCGGGTGGGCATTCGTCCAACAAGGAGATTAAAGTGACAGAGATTGTAAAAATTCATGGGCGCGAGATTTTCGACTCGCGTGGTAATCCAACAGTAGAGGTCGATGTAACATTGGCTTCCGGCGCGTTTGGTCGTGCTGCAGTGCCGAGTGGTGCATCTACCGGTTCGCGTGAGGCCGTTGAGTTGCGCGATGGGGGCAGCCGTCTGGGCGGCAAGGGTGTGCGCAAGGCAGTGGCATATGTGAACGGCGAGATCGCCAAAGCAGTGGTCGGCCTGAACGGTGCCGATCAGCAGGGGCTGGATGACAAGCTGATCGCACTGGATGGTACGCCGAACAAGGCCCGTCTGGGTGCCAACGCCGTTCTCGGCGTATCCATGTCTGTGGCCAAGGCTCAGGCAATGGAGAACGGTGTTTCCCTGTTCCGTCATATCGGTGGCGGGAAGGCCGATCTTCTGCCAGTGCCGTGCATGAATGTGATCAATGGCGGTTCGCATGCCGATAACAGCATCGATTTTCAGGAATACATGATTGCTCCGGTCGGGGCATCGTCATTCGCCGAAGCGCTGGATATGGGTGCGGAGGTGTTTCATGCACTGAAAGCCGTGCTCAAGAAGGGCGGTCATATCACCGCTGTGGGCGATGAGGGCGGTTTCGCCCCGAATCTGGGCTCCAATGAAGAAGGCGTGACGGTCATCCTCGAAGCCATTGAAAAGGCCGGCTTGAAGGCGGGCAGCGATGTCGCCATCGCCTCGGACATGGCTGCTTCCGAATTCTACCGTGACGGCAAGTATGTGCTGGCAGGTGAAGGCGGTCGCAAGCTGGATTCGGCCGGCATGGTCGATCTCATCGATTCGCTGTGCCGCCAGTATCCGATCATCTCGGTGGAAGACGGTCTGGATGAAGGCGATTGGGACGGCTGGAAGCTGCTGACCGATCAGGTCGGTGCGCGCGTGCAGCTGGTGGGCGACGATCTGTTCGTGACCAACCCGGCGATCCTCAAAGAGGGTATCGCCAAGGGTGTGGCCAATGCGCTGCTGGTCAAGGTGAACCAGATCGGTACGTTGTCGGAAACCATTGCCGCTGTGAATATGGCGCATGATGCCGGCTATCGCTGCATGATGAGCCATCGCTCCGGTGAAACAGAGGATGCCACCATTGCCGATCTGGCTGTGGCGCTGGCAACCGGACAGATCAAGTCCGGCTCGGCTTCGCGTTCGGATCGCATGGCCAAGTACAACCAGTTGCTGCGTATCGAGGAAGAGCTCGGTGCTGCGGCCCGCTATGCCGGGCGGAATGCCTTCCCCAAGGCGTAAGCTCTGAAGAAGTCCTTGCGTTGGCTGGGCTGGGGCTTGTCCCTGGCCCTGCTCGCTTATATGGCCTGGGGTCTGGTCTGGTCGGATCACGGCTATCTGGTGTATCGGCACGAGCATGCCGAGGTGCTGCGCTTGCAGCAGCAACTCGATGCGATGCAGCAGAAACGCGAGGCATTGGCCGCCGAGATCCTGCGACTGCGCAACCATCCGGAAGCGATTGAGGAGCTGGTGCATCGGGAGCTGGGCTATGTCTATCCGGATGAGTACATGCTGATCGTGCCGCCGGAGAAGCAGGGAGCGGATGAGAAGAGGACAACGAAATAACATGGTGAGCCGATGATGATGACCCGCTTCGCCCCCAGCCCGACAGGGCTGCTGCATCTGGGCAATGTGCGCACGGCCCTGCTCAACTGGCTGTATGCGCGGCGGTATGGCGGGCAATTCCTGCTGCGCTTCGAGGACACCGATGCGGATCGTTCCCAGAAGGTATTTATCGAGGCTATCCGCAGCGATCTGCGATGGCTTGGCCTCGACTGGGACGGCGAGGTGAAGTTCCAGTCGGCGCATGCCGGACAGCATCGCGATGCCTTGCGGAAGCTGGCGGATCAGGGGCTGGCCTACCGCTGTTTCTGTTCCGAACATCAGTTGAATCTCGACCGCAGACTGGCGGCCTCGCGCGGTCTTCCGCCGCGCTATAGCGGCCGCTGCCGCGAGTTGAATGTCCAGGAATCCGCCAGTCGTGGCGAAAGGGAACCGCATGTGTGGCGGCTGGCAGTGCATGCAATCGAGGGTGTGGTCGAGGTGCCGGACAGTCTGCGCGGTAGTGTGACCTTCAACTGCGCCGATCTCGACGATCCGGTGGTGGCCCGTTCCGACGGAAGCTTCACCTTCCTGTTGCCCAATGCGGTGGACGATGCCATCGACGGTATCACGCATGTGCTCAGGGGCGACGATCATCTGACCAATTCGTCCTATCAGGTCTGGCTGTTATTGCATCTGGGCTATCAGCCGCCGGTCTATCTGCATCACGGTCTGCTGCTCGGCTCCGACGGCAGCAAACTGTCCAAGCGCAGCGGCAGCCATAGCGTGGCGGAGTTGCGTGAAGACGGACTTCTGCCGCAGGCGCTGCTGCAGGCCATGGCGCGTCTGGGGCATCCGAATATGCCGGAAGATGCTTCTCTTGAAACCCTGGTGGCGAATTTCACGGCGGAGCATTTATCCACCTCGGCAGTGCGCTGGCAGGATGATGAATTATGGCGCTGGCACACGCGTCTGCTGCATGCCCTGCCGGTGGACGATTGGCTGGTGCGTTTGCAGCATGTGGTGCCCGCGGCGGATGCTGGTTTTGCCGCTCTGGTGCAGGGCAATCTGCAGCGCATCGGCGATGCCTTGCACTATGCCCGGCTGCTCGATGTGCAGGTGGTGCCCGACGATGATGCGATGGATGTGGCCAGACAGGTCGGCGACGCATTCTATGCGGCGGCCATCGGGGCCTGGGAGCAGCATGCTGCGGACGGCTGGAAGGCATGGGCCGATGCTGTGAAGCAGGCTACCGGAGCAAAGGGGCGGGAGCTTTTCATGCCGCTGCGCGTGGCGCTATCCGGGGCCACGCACGGGCCTGAGATGAGTGGTGTCGTCGCCTATCTCGGATCCGGCGGAGTACGTGCCCGGCTGGAAGATATCAGGGAGAAGATCAGGATATGACGCAAGCACCGAAGCTCACGTTGTTCAACAGTCTGTCACGCAGCAAGGAAGCATTTACTCCGCTGCATGCCGGTAAGGTCGGTATGTATGTATGCGGCGTGACCGTTTACGACTACTGCCATGTCGGGCATGCGCGGGTGATGGTGGTGTTCGATGTGATCTACCGCTGGCTGATGCAGCTCGGTTTCGATGTGGACTATGTGCGCAACTTCACCGATGTGGACGATAAGATTATCAAGCGGGCCGCCGAACGGGGGGTGTCGATTGATGAGCTGACCGGCGCGATGATCGAGGCATTTCATGCCGATGCCGATGCGCTGGGTTGCCTGCGCCCGACCCATGAGCCCAGGGCCACGGGGCATATGCATGCGATGATCGCCATGATCGAGAGCCTGATCGCGCGTAACTACGCCTATGTGTCGGATTCCGGCGATGTGCTTTATGCCGTGCGCCGCTTTGCGGGCTACGGACAACTTTCCGGCAAGAATATCGATGAACTGGAATCCGGCAGCCGGGTGGATGTGGACGAGCAGAAGCGCGACCCGCTGGATTTCGTGCTGTGGAAGATGGCCAAGAAGGGCGAGCCCGCCTGGGCATCGCCATGGGGCGAGGGACGGCCGGGCTGGCATATCGAATGTTCGGCGATGAGCTGCGGACATCTGGGTGAAAGCTTCGATATCCACGGCGGCGGCATGGATCTGAAGTTTCCGCATCATGAAAACGAGATCGCGCAGGCGCAGGCGGCCAATGGCGGCAAGTTCGCCCGCTACTGGCTGCACAACGGCTTTGTGAACATCAATGCCGAAAAGATGTCCAAATCGCTGGGCAACTTCTTCACCATCCGCGAGGTGACGGAGCGTTATCATCCCGAGACCCTGCGAATGTTCATGCTCGGCACGCATTACCGCTCGCCGCTGGATTTCTCGGACGCCGCACTGGATGTGGCCAAAACCGGTCTGGATCGTCTGTATGAAACCAAGAAGCGTGTCGGCGCATCGGTATGGTACGAGATCAAAGACCGTTCGCAGGTGGTGCCGGAAGGTTTCGCGGCGGCCATGAATGATGATTTCAACACCCCCGAGGCACTGGCCGAGTTGTTCGAAGTATCCCGCCAGCTGAATCGTGCACTGGATGCCGGTGAGGCAGCTGCAGGGCTTACCGATGCCATGATCGCGATGAGTGACCTGCTCGGTGTCCTGCAACAGGAGGCGGACGCATGGTTCCAGTCCGGTGATGTGGACAGTGTGCGTATCGAGGCGCACATCGAAGCGCGCAAACAGGCGCGTAAGGATCGTGATTTCACCCGTGCAGATGCCATCCGCGATGAACTTGCCGCCGAGGGCATTGTGCTTGAGGATGGGCCATCGGGAACAAGCTGGAAGAAGGTGTGACAATGGGTGAAGGCATACAGAGGAGTCCGAATGTTGTCTGGCACCAGAGTCAGGTGACGCGTGAGTTGCGCGAGCAGCAGGCCGGGCACCGTGCCGCGGTGCTGTGGTTCACCGGCCTGTCCGGTGCGGGAAAATCGACCCTGGCGCATGCTGTGGAGCAGCGCCTGCATGAACGTGGCGTGCGTACCTATGTGATTGACGGCGACAATGTGCGTCATGGCCTGTGTCGGGATCTTGGCTTCGGTGATGCCGACCGTGTGGAGAATATCCGTCGCGTCGCCGAGGTTGCAGGCCTGTTCGTACAGGCAGGTGTGCTGACTCTGACTGCTTTTATCTCGCCTTTCCGGCGTGACCGGGCGCTGGCGCGCGAACTGCTTGGTGCGGATTTCATCGAGATATTCTGCGATACGCCACTGGATGTCTGCGAAGGTCGCGATGTGAAGGGGCTGTATGCCAAGGCCCGTGCCGGCGAGATTCCGTCCTTTACCGGCATCTCCTCACCGTATGAGGCACCGGACGATGCCGAGATCGTTGTGCCGACGGGCAGCGAGCCGCTTGCCGACAGTGTGCAGCGGGTGATGGACTGGCTGATAGCCAAGGATTTGATTCAGGGGGATGAACGATGAGTGCAGGCATCAAGGCAGTGGTTCTGGCCGGTGGTTCCGGCAGTCGCTTATGGCCGCTTTCCCGGCAGCAGCTGCCCAAGCAGTTTCTGAAGATCGAAGGTGAGGTTTCGCTGCTTGAGGCAACTATCCAGCGGCTTTATCCCATGATCGGGAACAATGATGTCTGGGTGGTGACGGGAGAGGCGCATGCATCCGGTGAGGCATACAGCGAGCTGGTCAAATACAATCAGATCCTTGAACCGGTCGGCCGCAATACCGCGCCTGCCATTGCGCTGGCTGCAGCACTGCTGATGGAGCAGACCGGTGCGGACCCTGTGATGGTAGTGTTGCCGGCGGATCACATCATCAAGAAGCCGCAGGTTTTCCGGGATCATCTTGCGGAGGCGGTCGCCGTTGCCGAGAGCGGTCGGCTGGTCACCTTCGGTATCCATCCCGAGCGACCGGATACCGGATTCGGCTATATCGAGGTCGAGGACGCGGCGGGCGAAGCCAGGCCGGTCAAACGATTCACGGAGAAACCGGATCTGGAGACAGCAGAAGGCTTTCTGCGTCAGGGGAATTACTACTGGAATTCCGGTATGTTTGTCTGGCGTGCCTCGGTGATTCTCGCAGAGGTCGGTCGCTGGATTCCCGAAATCGATGCCGTGCTGGCCGATATGCGTGCTGCCTGGCAGGGCGGAAAGCCATGGCAGGAAGTGGTGCGTGAGGATTTTGAGCGCATGCCCGATATCTCCATCGACTATGGCGTACTGGAGCGCTCGGACAAGGTCAGTCTGATCCCCTGCGATATCGACTGGTCGGATGTCGGCAGCTGGGATGCGGTGCACGAGATCTCCGTGCAGGATGCTCAGGGCAATGTGCAGGACGGCGATGTGATCGCCATCGATTGCAAGAACACCCTGCTGCGCAGCAATGATCGTTTATTGGCGGCGGTTGGTCTTGAGGATGTGATTGTCGTGGAGACGGCGGATGCTATCCTTCTGGCCAAGCGGGGTGACAGCCAGCGGGTGCGCGAGATCGTCGACAAGCTGAAGGAGCGTGGCAGTCGGGAGCACATCGAACATCTGACCGTGCGTCGCCCTTGGGGGAGCTACAAGGTCCTCGAGGATTCCGGTTCCGGATACAAGATGAAGCGCATCGAGGTGCTGCCGGGGCATAGTCTGAGCCTGCAACGGCATCAGCACCGCTCCGAGCACTGGGTGGTGGTGTCCGGGACAGCAACGGTGACGCGTGGTGATGAAACCTTTACCGTTTCAAAGAACGAGAGCACCTATATTCCCATCGGCGTGTTGCATCGGCTTGAAAACAAGGGGCGGATCCCGCTGCAGATCGTCGAGGTTCAGGTGGGCGAGTATGTCGGCGAAGACGATATCGAGCGCTTTGGCGATTCCTACGGACGAACGGAGTGAGCATGACTAAGAAGGCATTGATTACCGGCGTGACCGGGCAGGACGGCGCCTATCTGGCGGAGTTTCTGCTGGGCAAGGGCTATGAGGTGCACGGCATCAAGCGCCGCACCTCGCTGTTCAATACGGATCGTATCGATCATCTGTATCAGGATCCGCACGATCCGGATCAGCGTTTTATCCTGCATCATGGCGATATGACCGACTCTTCCAGCCTGATCCGCATCATGCAGCAGGTTCAACCGGAGGAGATCTACAATCTGGCGGCGCAGTCCCATGTCGCGGTATCCTTCGAGGAGCCCGAGTACACGGCCGATTCCGATGCGCTCGGCGCGTTGCGCCTGCTGGAAGGTATGCGTATCCTGGGTCTGGAGAAGAAGACGCGCTTCTATCAGGCATCGACCTCCGAGTTGTACGGCAAGGTGCGCGAGATTCCGCAGAGCGAGACCACGCCGTTTCACCCGCGCTCGCCCTATGCGGTGGCCAAGATGTATGCCTACTGGATCACCGTGAACTATCGAGAGGCCTACGGCATATATGCCTGCAACGGCATCCTGTTCAACCACGAATCGCCGATCCGCGGCGAAACCTTCGTCACCCGCAAGATCACCCGCGCGCTGGCACGCATCAAGCTCGGGCTGCAGGACTGCCTGTATCTCGGCAATATCGATTCGCTGCGCGACTGGGGCCATGCCCGCGATTACGTGCAGATGCAGTGGTTGATGCTGCAGCAGGACGAGCCGGAGGATTATGTGATCGCTACCGGCGAGCAGCATTCGGTGCGCGAGTTCGTGACCGTGGCTGCAGCCGAACTGGGCATCACGGTCAACTGGCAGGGCGAGGGCGTGAATGAGACCGGTACGGACCAGAACGGCAAGATCATTGTGCGTGTCGATCCGCGCTACTTCCGTCCGGCCGAAGTGGAGACCCTGCTGGGTGACCCTTCCAAGGCCAAACGTCAGTTGGGCTGGGAGCCGAAGATCGGCTTTGCCGAACTGGTCAAGGAAATGGTGCTTTCCGACCTGCGCATCGCCGAGCGCGATGCCCTGTGCAGAACCGAGGGTTACACCACCCTGAGCCACAACGAGTAATTCCATGCAGAAGGATTCGCGCATTCATGTGGCCGGGCATCGTGGTCTGGTGGGTTCGGCGCTGGTGCGCTGTTTGCAGGGGCAGGGGTACAATCATCTGCTGCTGCGCAGCTCTTCCGAACTGGACCTGTGCGACCAGCAGGCTGTGGAAGCCTTCTATGCAGCCGAGCGTCCGGAATATGTGATTCTGGCGGCTGCGAAGGTCGGCGGTATCCATGCCAACAACAGCTACCCCGCCGATTTTATCCGCGAGAACCTGCAGATTGCGCTGCATGTGATCGATGCAGCCTATCGCCACGGAGCGAAGAAGCTGCTGTTTCTGGGCTCATCCTGCATCTATCCGAAAATGGCGCCGCAGCCGATTCGCGAAGAATATCTGCTGGAAGGTGGTCTGGAGCCGACCAACGAATGGTATGCCATCGCCAAGATCGCCGGGCTGAAGATGTGCCAGGCCTACCGCCGGCAGTACGGCTTCGATGCCATCAGTACCATGCCGACCAATCTGTACGGCCCGAACGACAACTACAATCTGCAGAACTCACACGTGTTGCCTGCCCTGATCCGTAAGTTCCATCTTGCCCGGCTTGCCGCAGCCGGCGATGTGGCAGGCATGCAGCGTGACGAGCAGGTCTACGGAACGATTCCCGACGATATCCTGCACATGCTGGCTGTGCTCCGTACAGGCGAGTCACTGGCCATCGATGCTTCGCGCAAGCCTGCGGTGATGCTCTGGGGTAGCGGTTCGCCGTGCCGCGAGTTCCTGTATGTCGATGATCTGGCGCGTGCCTGCCTGTTCCTGCTGCAGGAATACAGCGGCGAGATGGCGCTGAATGTCGGTGTCGGCGAGGATATCACCATCAAGCAACTGGCCGGGATCATTCAGGGTATCGTCGGATTCGAGGGCGAGGTGGTCTGGGACGCGAACAAGCCGGACGGAACGCCGCGCAAACTGCTGGATGTCGGCCGCATCCATGCCCTCGGCTGGAAGGCGCAGACCGGTCTGGAAGCCGGTATCCGCCTAGCCTATCAGGATTATCTGAGCCGTTTCTGACTTTCCGGGCCAAGCCCTCTCTTCATCTGGCACATCATATGCAGGTTTGATCGTACACATCGCATGGCGCAGGAGTTTCAGCAATTGCGCAGCGGATGGCTGGAGGTGGATGTGCATCATGTTCACTCAGACTTATATATCGTTCAGTGATCGCCAACTCACTGTTTCCAGAAAGATTCTTATGCCATTGTGCTTTGCATTCAGCATGCTGACCGGGGTGTTTGCAACCTTTGGCGCAGTGATGCCGCTGGCTGTGGTCAGCGGCAGCTTTATCTACGCGCGTGCAGAAACGGACGGGGATGCGGCAAAGATTGCCTATCAGGTTGAGGCGACGAGCTACAAGGGTGTGGATGCATGGCGCATTGTCTGGGACGACGCACGCATGCATGCCGTGCATATCATCCGGCGCGGAGACGGGGCGCCACTGTACACCCGGCGTGTCGATCACCTGCAGCAGCAGACGGTGGAAATCATCTACAGCCTCGATCCGGCAACACCGCACATCTACCGGCGGGAGCGGAAGGACGAAACCCTTGTGCGGCGTATCCGGCAGGCGGGTCTGATTGATATGGGCAGCCTGCCGCAGGTGCTGGCCGGCGTGCAGGCGGCGCAGGGCTCGGGCGAGCTGCATTTTTCCGCCATTGACTACAGCGACGGCCAGGTTTACGACCTGCTGGCCAGACGTACCGGTTACAGCACACAGTTCAATGCGGGAGAGCGTGTGCGTTGTGCGATCTATGAGACGAATCTGGATTCATGGAAGGCGGCATTCAATCCGGCGGTTCGCCTGCAGGTGCCCGCGAACGGCGGCGTGATGAATTTCGCCAGCTATTCCGGTCCCGATCCGGCGGGAAGTGGTGAGGCGACCACCCTGACCATGCTCGGCAGAAGTGGTGATGTCGCGGTATTATCCGGGGCACAGGCGATCGTCCCCTGATGAAGGGGCTAGGCCTTTTTTCCACCAAACAACAATAGTAGAACCACCGAGACCGAGATGCAGGCATCGGCGATATTGAAGGCGGGCCAGTGGTATGCGCTGCCGTTCCATGTGATATACCAGTCGATGAAATCCACCACGTAGCCGAGATGCACGCGGTCCCAGATATTGCCCGCCGCGCCGGCCATGATCAGCACCAGCAGCCATGAGGTGATACCGGCGCGGTGCCGCTCCTGCCACCACCACACCGAGACGGCGGCGGCGATGCCGATGGTCACGCCGAGCAGCAGCGTGGTGCGCCACTGGTTCGACCAGTCGGCGAACATTGAAAACGCGACACCGAAATTATGCGCCTTGACCAGATCGAAGCAGCCGGGAATCACCGTCTGTTGAAAGAACGGCATCTGTTGTTCGATCCACGCCTTGCTCAGCTGATCGGCACTGAGCAGCACGGCAAACAGGGCCAGTTGCTGCCATGTGCGGGCTTTACTCATGCGCCGGTCACAACATCGAAGCAGCGCGGGCACAGGGCGTTGTGCATGTCATGTCCGGGCTGTGCAGGAGCCGACACATTCCAGCAGCGCGGGCATTTCACGCCATCTGCAGGCTTGATGCTCAACGCGTCGCCAGCCTCGACCCTGGCGACGATGAACAACTGCTCCCAGCTTTCGCCCACAGCTTCAGAGAACGCGCTATCAAGCCCCGGCACGCTGACGCTGGCCGCGATGGAGGAGCCGACGATCTTGTCTTTCTTGGCCTGATCCAGCGCTGTGTTCACCTGTTCGCGAACCGCAAAGAAGCGCTCCCATGCCGCTTCGTCGATGCTCACATCGCCCACCGCATGGAAGGTCTGCAGGTGGATGCTGGCAGCCCCGGATTGCGGCAGATGTTCCCAGGCCTCTTCAGCGGTAAAGGGCAGGATCGGTGCGATCAGCCGGATCAGCGTGTCGGCGATGTCGTACAGTGTGGCGCGTGCGGAGCGGCGGCGCAGCGAGTCCGGTGCGTCGCAGTACAGCCGGTCCTTAATGACATCGAGGTAGAAACCACCCAGATCGACCGAGCAGAAGTTGTGGATCTCCTGATGGATGCGATGGAACTGGTAGCTTTCATAGGCCTGATGCACGGCATGCTCGACCTGCGACAGACGGTGATCGGCCCACTGATCCAGCGGTGTGCGCTCGCAAAGCGGAACGTGATCACGCAACGGATCGAAGCCGTGCACATTGCCCAGCAGGAAGCGGATGGTATTGCGGATGCGGCGATAGCTTTCGGCCAGCTGTTTCACAATATCATCGGAGATGCGGATATCGGCGGAATAATCGGCGGCCGCCACCCACAGGCGCAGGATATCGGCGCCCATCTGCTGGATGATCTTCTGCGGTGCCACCACATTGCCGCGCGACTTGGACATCTTGTTGCCGTTCGAATCCACCACAAAGCCGTGCGTCAGCACGCCCTTGAACGGAGCCACGCCGCGTGTGCCCACGCTCTCCAGCAGCGAGGACTGGAACCAGCCGCGATGCTGGTCGCTTCCCTCCAGATACAGGTCGGCCGGCGAGGAAAGCCCGTCGCGCTGCTCCAGCACGCAGGCGTGTGTCGAGCCGGAATCGAACCACACATCGAGGATGTCGGTCTCCTTCTCGAAAGCTGAGCCGCCGCAATCAGGACAGCTTACACCTGACGGCAGGAAGTCCGACACATCTTTGGCAAACCATACATCCGCGCCGCCTTGCTCGACTTGTCTGGCGATGCCTTCCAGCACGGCAGGTGTCGTCACCTTATGCGAGCCGCAGTCGGCACAGCGGATGGCGGTGATCGGCACACCCCAGTTGCGCTGCCGCGATACGCACCAGTCAGGGCGTTGCTCGATCATGCCGCGGATGCGCTTCTCGCCCCATTCCGGAACGAACTTCGTCTTGCCGATCTCCTTCAGGGCCTTGTCGCGCAGGCCGTTGTTGTCCATCGAGATGAACCACTGCGGCGTGGCGCGGAAGATCAAAGGCTTGTGGCAGCGCCAGCAATGCGGATAGGAATGCTTCACCTGACTGGTCTGCAGCAGGGCGCCGCAGTTCTGCAGGTGCTCGACCATGATGGCATTGGCCTGGTACACATGGCGGCCTTCGACCACCGGTGTGCCAGCCTCGAACACGCCGGTATCGCCGACGGGATTGAAGGCGCGCAATCCGTACTTCATGCCGATCTCGTAGTCTTCCTGACCATGGCCGGGGGCGGTGTGCACCGAGCCGGTGCCGGCATCGAGCGTGACATGCGTGCCGACCAGGATCGGTGCATCCTGATCCAGATAGGGATGGCGGAAACGGCGGTTATCAAGCAAGGAACCGGCAAAGCGGGCGATCACCTCACCCTCGCCGCCGATGTCGTTCATCACGCCTGCGCGCAGATCCTCGGCCAGGATCAGAATCTCTCCGGCTTTCAGGTTGGCGTTGTCGCCGGCGCTGGTGATCTTCACCGCGGCATATTCGATGTCCGGTCCGACGGACACGGCCAGATTGGCCGGGATGGTCCACGGCGTGGTCGTCCAGATGACGATGGAGGTTTCCGGGGTCAATCCGGGTGCGATGTCGCTGAGGTCCTCGCCGGCGGCGAACTTCACATAGATGGAATGCGAGGTGTGGTCTTCATACTCCACCTCGGCCTCGGCCAGTGCGGTGGCGCAGGAGACACACCAGTGCACGGGCTTGGCACCCTTGTACAACCCGCCGTTCTCCAGAAACTTGCCGATCTCGCGCACCGTGTTGGCCTCGAAATCGAAATCCATGGTGATGTAGGGCTTCTGCCAGTCGCCGATCACGCCGAGCCGCATGAACTCCTCGCGCTGTACATCGATCTGGGTTCTGGCGTAAGCACGGCACTCGGCACGGAACTCGGAATCGCTGATGTCTTCCTTGCTGCGTTTCTTTTTCTTGAAGGCCTCTTCGACCTTCAGTTCGATGGGCAGGCCGTGGCAATCCCAGCCGGGCACATAGGGTGCATCGAAGCCCAGCATGGTGCGCGAGCGCACTACGATATCCTTGAGGATCTTGTTGACCGCGTGGCCGATATGGATGTTGCCGTTGGCATACGGCGGGCCATCGTGCAGTATGAAGCTCGGCGCTCCTTTGCGCGTGGCGCGAATGGCGGCATACAGACCCTGTTTTTCCCATTGCGCCAGCCTTATCGGTTCGGCTTGCGGCAGATTGCCGCGCATGGGGAAATCGGTGGTCGGCAGGAAAACCGTCGATTTGTAGTCGTATGTTTGTTCTTCAGACACGGCAAAGCTCCAATATGAAAGGGCGCAACGTAATTCGGCGGGCAAGGATAGCGGCCATTGGCGTGAGACACCATGCTTGCGGGAGCGCGTTCTGCTTCGATTCATGTGGAATGTGCGTAGCATCACATACTCCGGGATTGAATTGCATACTATGCGTACCGACATTTGCCGATTACATTGGCGCGATTGGGAGGGTGTCCTTCCTGCAGTTCAGGATATTTTGTTGTCTTGCAACCAGGATGTCATAATTCCCTCTTAAGGTTGCTGTTTCTATCAGGGAGTTTCCCTGAATCAGTGAGCGGGTAACCCACACCTCTCAGGGTTGTCGCGCCAAGTCATTTTCGCGAGAAGTTTAGAGCCTGAA
>PEWE01000010.1 GCA_002779605.1 Zetaproteobacteria bacterium CG06_land_8_20_14_3_00_59_53
AAGGTCATCAAACGCATGGCCTATGGGTTCCGCGATAACGAATACTTCTTCCTCAAAATCAAAGCCGCCTTTCCCGGACTTCCGCGATGAACCTTTTTTATTGCCCCTGACCGGCCGGAACCAAGCGGATGGATTTGCCGGTTTTGATGGCTTAGTGCCATCTTTCAATCAACTACCGGGATATTGAGTCCTTGCGAAGCGGATATAGCCACCCGGAAAGGGTGATCAGGGGCAGCCCCATCAGGGCCGTGGGATCGTCACCCTGCATGGATTCGAACAGGGCGATGCCAAGCGCTTCGGATTTGAAGCTGCCGGCGCAGTCATACGGCTGCTCGGCATGCAGATAGGCCTCGATCTCAACAGCGGACAGATTGCGGAACACGACCCGGTAGGACACACAGGCATAGCGCTCCTCGCCGGCATGCAACAGCGCAAGTCCTGTCAGGAAATCCACAGGCTTAGCGGACAAAAAGGAAAGCTGCTCGAACGCCGCCTGATGATTGCCCGGTTTACCCAGCACGACATCGGCGCAAACGGCAAGCTGGTCGGAACCGATCACCGTGGATTCGGGATACCGGCGGGCAATGCTTGCCGCTTTACCCAGAGTGTTGTGGCGCACCAGTTCAGTGACCGGCATGGAACCCGGGAGGGCCTCGTC
Organism: Zetaproteobacteria bacterium CG06_land_8_20_14_3_00_59_53; assembly: GCA_002779605.1. Lineage (GTDB taxonomy): Bacteria > Pseudomonadota > Zetaproteobacteria > Mariprofundales > Mariprofundaceae > UBA1543. The sequence goes on from PEWE01000010.1 coordinate 659, forward strand.
GAATTCAGGGGCGATACATTCAAACGGCAGACAAAGGCGCCGCAGCAACTGCCTGCGATAGGGCGATGTCGAGGCAAGGATCAAACCTGCCTTACGATTCACCGGCCCCCTTCCCCGTCACCTTCTGTGTCGTTCCACGATGACACCGGGTCTCCCGGAACACTGTAGTCGCCAGAGGCCCAGCGACCGAGATCGATCTGCTGGCAGCGCTTGCTGCAAAACGGCCGATAATCCGATGCCGGATCGACCAGGATACGGCACACAGGGCAGGGCCTGAAATCCTTTGTACCGCTCATGCCACCGGCACCATCATGGCCTGATACGGCACATCCTGCTCGGCAGCCATCGCAGGCTTGCCCGGCTGCCAGCACTGAAAACGCAAACGGATCGCCATGCGATTGCCGGAAATATCCGGGATCAGACCGGCCAGCACCTGCTCGTGGGTAAGGCCTACGATCAACAGGCCGAATTCCTTGTCACGCTCCAGCCGGACATGGTCGCCACCGCCGACAGCAACCCGATGCTCCCAACCGACGAAATCGTGCAGCATGTCGTGCAGGCTCTTCACCGCCTCATGCAGCCCCTGCAAGCCATCGTGCAACACCTGCCGCCTCTCTTTGATGCTCCACAAGGTCGCTACGGCATGCGGCATATGACTCTGATGGCCGAGCCAGTCGTGCTTTTTCAGGCCGTTCAGCCAGGCATGAATCAGCGCATCCGAGGACAGCATCGCCATGGCCGGCTCGATGCCGTCGCGCAGGTTTCTTTCATGCCGCTCAAGCGTGGCACAGGAACGCATGATCTGCTCACAGTAACGCGGATGCTCTTTTGCCAGACTATCGAGATGCACTTGCATGCTCGATAAAAGCCCCGTCACATCGGCAAGGCCGGGCCGCCTGCCCTGCTCGGCGAACAGACTGATGCACAGATCGGCACAGGCCTGCAGCCACACATAGGGTTGATTCTCCACGTTGGCCTGCTCAAGGCAGGCAAGCGCATCGCGCACCTGCAGGAAACCCTGCATACGCGGGCTCAAGGGAAAAGAGAATCGAATCAACGGGGACATGACTACCTGTGAAACCTGCAAATTGGAGCGGGCAACGGGAATCGAACCCGTGTCACAAGCTTGGGAAGCTTGGGTAATACCATTATACGATGCCCGCCTGAATAAGGGCTCATGCTAGGAGCAAGCCGCCCGGCTGCAAGCCCGGACTTGTATGCCCTTTTGCATGTTGTCCGGACTAGAAGTCCGCCAGCATTTTGTTCAGATCGGCCCCGATGATACCCGCCGCATAATCCGAGATATGATCCGAATAGCTGTACAACAAACGTCCGTTGCGCGACGCCGGGCACGGCCGGATACCGCATCGCAAAGATTGGGTAGTGTATCGAATACCCTGATCCTGTCGGCCATCGATATCCGGACGGCACTTCAGATGGGAAAGATGCGGATGTCTGTTATGCAAGCAGTCTCGGCAGACTGGCCTTCAACAGGCCTCTCCCGACAGGCTTGAACAATACCTGCCCATCATGACGAAACACCAAACCGCTGCAACCAGAGACCGGCGAGCTGATTGATCTGATGATACACCTCATGGAACACCGAATCCGGCTTGCCGATCGGGTCCTCCACTGCTTCACCGTCATCAGGCTGGGAAAGCAGAAACACCTTGCCGAATGCAGTCGGCGAAATTCCCCCGATATGCCTACGCTGCCTGGCACTCATCACCAGCACGATGCCAGCACGTTGCAGATCCTCATTTTTCAGTTGAGCCGCATGATGCTCGGATAAATCGACACCGAATTCCTTCGCCACCTTGAGCGCGGACTGCGGCACAGGTTGCTTGCCGACATCCAGCAGGCCACGACTGAACACCTCGGCATACACACCTGCCTGCTCCAGCCTGTTGCGAAAAACGCCCTCGGCAAACGGGCTACGGCACAGGTTGCCGGCGCAAACCACGAGTATCGGTGATGGAAGCATCATGCCCTGCAATCCCTCCCCGCTTCAGTTCTGCGGCGCTTCAACCGGCAGCAACCAGATCGCCTGGCCGCTCTCACGATGGATCCGCTCCAGCATCAGACGATGCGCCTGCATATCATCCTCCGCGACAGGCAATGCGGGACGCCGGGTAAGCGCTGCGGTTTCGGCCTTTTCGGCACGGCCACTGCTGGTTTCAGGCAGTTGCACAAAATTGGAGGCCGGAAACACCGTGGTTTCCACATCCAGAGAGAACTGGTTACCTCCGGTCATGGCCAGATACATCTCGGCCAGCAGCTCGGCATCAAGCAATGCACCGTGCAGCGTGCGATGGCCGCGTTCCACATTGTAGCGGTCACACAGGGCATCGAGGTTGTTGCGCTGCTGCGGGTGCCGCTTGCGCGCCACCTGCAGGGAATCGATCACCGGTATATCGGAGATATCCGGCAGGCCGGCCAGGCGCAGCTCATGCATCAGAAAGCCGAGATCGAAAGCGGCATTATGGATCACCAGCGTGGCATCCTTGATGAAATCGAGGAACTCCCCGCCGATATCGGCGAAGCGCGGCTTATCCCTCACATCCTTGTCGCTGATGCCATGGATACGCACCACCTCTTCGGGAATGTGGCGATCGGGATTCAGGTAATGATGGAAGACCTGCTTGCGATCGATCCGACGCTGCGACACACGAACCGCGCCGATTTCAACGATACGATCCCCGCTTAAGGGGGACAGGCCGGTGGTTTCTGTGTCCAGCATGATGAGCTGCATTGACGGAGTATAGGGAGTCAGACAGCTTTGAAAAGCGCCTCAGGGAAGTGCCGGAATGGCATCACCGGCAGCCTTTTTACCGGCATCGAACCAGCGCCCCGGCAGACTGATCAACTGTTCCAGCAAGCCGGAGTCGGGCAGCCCGGCTGATTCTGCGCTGACCGCATCCACCCTGGCATCGTGCAAGGGACCATTCACATGATACACCTTGCGAAACACGCTCTTGGCCGGACCGAGAATCACATCGCGCAGCAGCGGTATCATATTGATCAGCGCATCCAGGTTCTGCAGCGGCCTGACCGCGACATACAGATCGATCAGGCCGTCAGCCAGATTGAGACTTCCCTTGCCGGCCATATCCAGAGCCGAGGCGCGCATCGCCAGTTGCCTGATCTCAGCATTCTCTCCCTGCACGGATGCCTCAAGCTGTAAACGTTTGTACAGCATGCCGGGTCCGCTGATGTCCTTGCGGTTACCTGTCAGAAAACCCGGCAGATCGGCCAGACTCAACGCTGCAAGCAACTTGGTCATGGTGCCGCCTTCAAGGATACGTCCGTCGTCGGAACGCAGCCGCAGACGCCCCTGCATTTCATGCCACCACGGCATCCCTTCACGTACCACGCCACTCCCCGACCAGAGCGCGTGAACCGTACCGCCATCGAACAGTCGGGACGCATCCAGACGTTTGATCACCTGACTGAAATCGCCGCTGATATCGGCAAAGCCGGTCCAGCGCAAACCACCGCCAGCTTCGGGATGCAGGGTACCGGACAGATTCATCTGCTGGCCCATCGCCTGTGCTCCGAGATGCCTGATATCCACCCGGCCACCCGAACCGAGCTGGAAGAATGCCCTGACCTCGCGCATCGAGAACTGGGCTGCATCCAGCGCATCGGCCTCAAGCCGGCCCACACCCTGAGCTGCGGAAGCGAAATGCACCTTCACACCGCGAATGGACACTGCATCCCAGTGAATCCGTTTGAATTGACCGCGCAGCACCCATTTGCGTTGCGTCGCGCTGTTGTCCTGCAGCGCAGCAGTACGGGCCAGATCGGGAATATCTTTGGGCAGCGCGCGCTGGTCCAGAAAATCGGAGTTCACATCGATCTCAAGCGGCGCATCGGAGGCATGATCAAGCGGCGCACGGATGGATAACGAGCCGCTATAGGCAGCCGCTTGCAAGGCGGTCATGCGAAGCACGGCAAGCTCCGGACTTAATTCACCCGAACCGCTGACAAAGGGCCTGGCTCCGCTGCTTTGCAGCCGGCTTATGGTCAAGCCGTTCGCTGTCTTTTTTCCATTGGCTTGCAGAGCATAAGCCTCGCCGGTCTTTTTGCCCGACCCCAGCAGGCTGGCCCAGCCGGCATCCTTGAGATCCAGCTCAAACGACCAGGGGGCTTTGTTTTGCAGGCCGTCGTAATGCAGCGACATCGTGTAGCGTCCGGCCGGTTCGTCGATCGGCATGCTGAAGCGTGTTGCCATGGCCGCAAAATCCCCGACCGAATCAAGCCGGAATCCGAGAATCTGCAATTCACCGGCGCTGGCATCGTTCAGCCGCATATCGAAATTCGCCTGCAGGCCTTCGTACTGGGCATCCATACCCTCAAAGCGCAAGCCCTTGCCTGCAGCCCAGAACAGGCTGCCGCCACCGAGCTGCACGGCACGCCCCATGATCTCTGTCTGCCAGGCGAGCGCAGGCGTCAGCTTTGCCTCACCCTTGTCAGGTGCTGACGCGAACATTGGCCAGGACAGCGCGAACTCGCCCTCGGCAGGAGCATCCTTCCACACCACCTGCGGCAGAGGGTTGACCCCCATCCATGCCTCCAGACGACCGATATCAACCTGACCGACCCCCTTGATGTCGAACACCGGATGATCGAAATCGGCGATCACGGCACTGCCATGCACCACCCCGGCCTGCAGCGGCAGATGCATGCTGCTTGCGCGGAATGCCAGCCCCTCTCCACTCAGGCTGACGGCTCCATCGTAATGCATGAGTTCCTCACCGGCCGTCACCAGCGGCAGGGTGGCATCGGACAGGCTTACATCAACCTGCACATCACCGCGCTTGAGATCGGGCATGCCCGGCTTCTCCCAGGGGGAGGCCTGCGGCAGACGCACCTCTAACTTCAGGTTTCTCGCGGTTCCGGCCAGCCCCGCCAGCCAGTCACGCCAGCCCCCCTCGGCCAGCGGCATACCGAGCACCGCCAGCGAGGCCAGTTGCAATTCACCAGCCTGAGCCTGCATCTGCAGGCTGCCTTCGGCCCAGCGTCCGTGTGCCTCAAGACTGTTCGCACCGCTCTGCCAAAGCACTTCCTGCCAGTCGATGGCGAGAATATCGAGTGGATTGGCGAGTGGGCTTGCAGCGGCATGAAAAACCGCCTGCACACGCGCCTTGTTAAAGGGCAGATGCGCACGACCATCGGCAGCCACCACCTCTGCGCCATCATCCGAGATGACATCGGCAAGCAGCTTCCAGGCGCTGCCATCGGCAGCCTTATCCAGTTGCAGGGTTGCGCCGAACGGCCCCCGGATGGAGTTACGCCAGGCCTCGGGAAGCCATAGCAGATTATCGAAGCGGGCTTGCACATGCTCAGGCTGCAATTGTGCATTCCATGCAACATCAAGATTGAAGCCCGGCATCTGCATGCCGAGCGAGTTGTTCCCGGCATCCAGCAAGAGGTCGAGATGCTCGAACCGGTTGCTGAAACCACCGTAGGTCAGGACAACAGTGGAGTCTTCGATACGCAGCAACCCTGAAGGCAGGGGAAAGCGCTCACCCGCAGCCGCCTTGGGGATATGCAGATCGATGCGGCCATGGCGCAGGCTTATACTGGTAGGGCGGATATCACCCTGCAGCAGATCCCAGGCGGAAAGCTTCACTGCCAGCTGTGCATCATCGACGGTGATGCGCTTTTCGGCACCGGCAAAGCTGATGCTTTCGGCATTCAGCCAGACATGCCCGGCCCATCGCCACGACAGATTACCGAGATGAAGATCAGCAAGCCCCAGCTGTTTGGCCAGCATGCCTTCCAGCTGTGGTCGCAACTCGTTCAGCGACGGTGCCTGCCAATAGGCCCATCCGCCGAGCAGGATAAGCAGCGCAAGAACAGCGATCAGGATTCGTCGGCATACCGCCAGAACGGATTTCATATCATGCCGGGACAGGCTCGGGAATCAGCCCTTTTCCTCGGTCTGCATTCCGGCAACGCGTGCCTTGAGATCGGTCAGGAAACCTTCGACACCATCCTTGTTCACCGCGGCAGTGAAGTCGGTGCGGAAGGTGCTGATCATGCTGATGCCTTCAACCTGGATATCATACACCCGCCAGCCGACTTCCTTGCTGACCAGCTTGTAGCGAACGGGGGTGCGCTTGTCGGCATCAACCACATCGGAATCAACGATGGCGATACGCCCCTTGATGAACTCCTCGCCGTATTCGACCGTCTGATTATGGAAGTCTGCAAGGCGGTTGCCGTAGGTCAACTCAAGCAACTGCTGGAACAAACCGACAAATTCGGCCTTCTGGTTCTCGCTCAGATCCTTCCAGGGTGCAGCCAGCGAACGCTTGGCCATTTCCTCGAAATCGAAATATTGGGAAACCGCCTTGCGGATACCCTCGCGATCCTGCTCGGACAAGGACTTCTGGTCCGCCCTTGCCTTGAGTACATCGATCACGCCGTTGACGGTAATCTCAACAGCCTGCTTCGGGCCGGTCTCACCGGCCGCACCCTGTACCGGGAACGGCAGGATCATCACAGCCAGCAGCGACATCACAACAAGCATCTTTTTGAACATCGGTTTCTCCTTGGTTGAAAGCATTACATTGGAATCTAAAGAAGGGGTATACAGCCAAGAAGCGGACAGATTCCCCCTGCGGTGCACAATCAGCGGCTCTACTTGCCCGAGCCGTCAAAGATATATTTGGAAACAAGGTCCTCAAGATTGATGGCCGGCTCTGTCTCCTCGATAGAATCGCCATCCTTGAGGAGAACGTCATCACCGCCCTGACCGACGCGGATAAATCTGTCGCCGATAATACCTTTGGTGCGGATCGAGGCGATGGCATCGGAGGTTATTTTGATATTGTCATTGATGCGCATGCTGATCTGGGCACGGTCGCGTTCGTTCAGATGCACATCATCCACACGCCCGACCACGACACCGGCGATCATCACATCGGCACCGGCACGCACACCACCGACATCATCGAACACGGCGGTCAGATGATATCCCGAGGTCCCCAGACCTCCGACCTCGCCGAGCTTCAGTGCCATATAGAACATGCCGGCCAGTCCGACAAACACGAACAGGCCGACGGTGATTTCGATTCGCTTGTATTCAGTCATAGTCTTGCTCCAGTCACAGGAAAAACGATGTCAGGATATAGTCGAGCATCAGGATGCCGACAGAGGAAAGCACCACGGCCTGCGTCGTGGCCTTGCCCACGCCTTCGGTGGTCGGTGTGGCGCGATAGCCGATATAGGTACAGATCACGCCGATCAGGAAACCGAAGGCCACGGCCTTGATCCAGCCTGTATTCAGATCATGGGTGGTCACCTTGGCCTGCATTTCGGCAATGAACGCACCCGGATTCACACCGAGCAACTCCACGCCGACCACATAGCCTGCACCCATGCCGATCAGATCGAACAGTGCGATGAGCAGCGGCAGCACCAGGGTTGCGGCGATAATGCGCGGCATGATGATTCTGGCCCGTGGATTCACCGCCATCATCTCCAGCGCATCGATCTGCTCGGTGACGCGCATGATGCCGATCTCGGCGGTGATCGCGGAACCTGCGCGCGCGGTCAGCATCATGGCACCCAGCACAGGGCCCAGTTCGCGGATGATGGCCAGCGCGATGCCCGCACCGAGCATGGATTCGGAGCCGAACTTGGCCAGCGTGTAATAGCCCTGTAGTGCCAGCACCATGCCGGTGAAGGCACCGGTCAGCGCAATGATCACCAGCGAGCCGACGCCGATATTGAACATCTGGATGACGATATGCCTGCCCTGCCATGGACGCGCGGACAACAGACCGAGCGAGGCACCGCTCAGGCTGGCCGCATCACCGAGCCTTGAGACCATCGTCAGAAAACCGCGGCCAAGGCGGCCGAACATGGTCACAGCCGCATTCATGCGCCCATCCTCACTGTGCCCGGCTTGTGCAGCAGGTCATCGACATAACTCGTGGAACTGCGCGAAAACGGAATCGGTCCATCCGGGCTGCCCTCGATGAACTGACGCACGCGTGCATCCTCGCTGTGCCGGATATCATCGGCACTGCCCTCGGCGATCACCTTGCCCTGCCAGAGCAGCACCACATAATCGGCGATGCGCAATCCCGCCTCGACATCATGCGTCACCACCACCGAGGTGTGATGCGACTTGATGCTCAGATCGTGGATCAGCGAGGTGATGACGCCTGCGGAAATCGGATCAAGGCCCGAAGTCGGTTCGTCGAAGAAGATGATTTCGGGGTCCATGGCCATGGCACGCGCCAGAGCGACACGCTTGGCCATACCACCGGAAAGTTCGGAAGGCATCAGATTCTCCATGCCGCGCAGGCCGACCTGTTCCAGCTTCATGGTCACGATGGTGCGGATGATATCCTCGTCCAGATCGCTGTGTTCGTGCAGCGTGAAAGCAACATTGTCGTACACATTCAGCGAATTGAGCAGTGCCGAATACTGGAACACCATGCCCATCGTCTGCCGCAACTGATACAAACGGGGCCGCGGCATGTGGATGAAATCCTCGTCACCGTAGTGGATCTCGCCACTGGTCGGCTCTTCGAGGCCGGCGATCAGGCGCAGCAGTGTGGTCTTGCCGGAACCGGAACCACCCATGATGACGGTTGTTTTATGCGCGCGCACATGGATATCCACGCCATTCAGCGCGGCAGCATCTCCGAACATCTTTGTCAGCGCCTTGCAGCGGATCATCTCACTCAACCTTCCTGTTTTGCCCGCACATATATGTCAAATCAATGCGGGGACCGGCGCAACAGCCTAACGTCTGTGCAGTAAGCGGCAATAGACGCACAGGCAGCGAAAATTCGCGCCGCATACGTGCATCATAGACGGCAACCTGAAATGCAGGTGAAAGACTGTTTCCGCCAATGCGCCGGCCATCATCCGGGGTTGCGGCAACCCATTTGCGCTGCCGGTTAATTGCACTATATTCCCGCGTTCCCGTTGATGACGGGATTTGATGCAAGGAGAAAGCCCATGACCCCGAATTTTGCCGACCGCGATGGCCTGATCTGGTTTGACGGCGAGATGGTTCCCTGGCGGGACGCCAAGGTGCATGTGCTGACCCACACCCTGCATTACGGCATGGGCGTGTTCGAAGGCGTGCGCGCCTATCACGCCGATGGCGGCACCGCCATTTTCCGCCTGCAGGAGCACACCGACCGCCTGTTCCGCTCGGCCAAGATCATGAACATGCAGATGCCCTGGTCCAGGGACGAATTGAACGCCGCGCAGCTTGCTGCCGTACGCGAGAACAAGCTTGATTCCGCCTATATCCGTCCGATGTGTTTCTACGGCTCGGAAGGCATGGGCCTGCGCGCCGACAACCTGAAAACGCATGTCATCGTCGCCGCCTGGAGCTGGGGTGCATATCTCGGCAAGGAAGCGCTGGAAAAGGGCATCCGCATCCGCACCTCGTCCTTCACCCGGCATCATGTGAACATCGCCATGTGCAAGGCCAAGGCGAACGGCAACTACATCAGCTCGATGCTGGCCCTCTCAGACGCGCTGCGCGACGGCTACGATGAAGCCCTGTTCCTCGATGTGGACGGCTTCGTGGCCGAGGGCAGCGGCGAGAACTTCTTCATGGTCCGTGACGGTGTGATCTACACCCCGGAGCTGACCAGCGCACTGGACGGCATCACCCGCGCCACGGTGATGCAGCTGGCGAAGGAGGAGGGCTTCGAGGTGCGCGAGAAGCGCATCACGCGCGATGAAGTGTATGTGTGCGATGAAGCCTTCTTCACCGGCACGGCCGCCGAGGTCACGCCGATCCGCGAGCTCGATGGGCGCTCCATCGGCATCGGCTCGCGCGGTCCGGTCACCGAGCGCCTGCAGAAGAAGTATTTCGATGTGGTGCATGGTCGCAGCCCGGCACATATCGACTGGCTGAGCCGTACCTGACGAGCTCTGGAGCCAGGAACCATCAATAAAAAGGGGCCGCGATGCGGCCCCTTCGTTTTCAAACGCATCGCCCTCAGGCGAGGATGATCGCTTCGCTTATTTGTCCGGCTCCAGGTACAGATATGTCAGACCGCCGCTGACCCCGGCACCCTTGGTTGCGCTCAGGCCGATCGGCTCCAGCGAAACACTCTTCTTGCTGCCGCCGACCAGCACACCGGCTCCGATGCCGCGTCCGATGGTGGCATCGCCGCCCGCACCGTAGTACTTGCCTGCGAACTTGTACTCACCCGGTTTGAAATCGGCCGCCATCACGGCAAATACAAAACTGGATTGTTTGTCGAAGGTAAGATCAACACCGAAACCGATACCGGTTTCACCCTTGTATTTTTCCACCTCACCTGCTGTGGAGCTGAATGTGCATGTCACATCCACTGTTGAATGGATCAGCAGATTGCTGCCGGAGCCCTCCACGGTTTTGCACTCGAGCTTGCCGAGCTTGGTGCCCTCGCTGGTTTGCCCTTCCGCAGCCCATCCGGTCAACGGCAGGGCCAGAGCCAGCATGGCAAACATCATTACCCTTAAAATTATCGTCATTTGTTCCTCCTTATACGTCCATCATCGATCCAAGCGGCTGTGCATATAGCGAGCGCCCATCCGATCCCCCGCGCATGCGAGGTGCATCTGTGTTGTAGACAATGTTTGCAGGAAGTAAAGCGGATGCGTCAAAAAGGCTTACTGATCGCCCCATATACGTTGCAGAAACTGATCGCGACCGGAGCCGAAGCGGTAGTAGCGGTAGCGCAGCGGATTCTTTTCCGCATAGTCCTGATGATAGTCCTCTGCAGCATAGAACTCGGAAGCCGGCACGATATCAACAACGATCGGCCCCTTGAACCGGCCTGATGCGACCAGAGCATCGCGCGAAGCCTCGGCCAGTCGCTTCTGCTCTTCACTGTGGTAGAAGATCACCGGCCGGTACTGACTGCCGCGGTCGGCGAACTGCCCGCCGGCATCGGTCGGGTCGATCCGCTTCCAGAAGGTATCGAGCAATTCGGCATAGCTGGTCTCCCCTGCATCGAAGGTGATCTCTACCGCTTCGACATGGCCTGTGCCGCCGGCTGAAACCTGCTCGTAGGTGGGATTGGGTTGCAGTCCGCCTGTGTATCCCGAAACCGCAGATAGCACGCCTGCATGGCGATCGTAGGGATGCTCGATACACCAGAAACATCCGCCGGCAAAGGTGGCCTTCTGCACATTCGCAGCACTCGCATCAGAGAGCGAAACCGTCCCCGCTGCACATAGCAGAAGCATTCCCAGCGTTGATTTCAATGGCATGCCCAACCTCCTGAATGATGGCGAGGCCGGTGAATTTATGGGTGCATGATGAACAGGCAATGAATCGGTGTCAGCTGATTTAGGGTCAACAGACCCTAACAGCCCGCAAACGTATCCAGAAATTCATCCACTTCAGGAAGCAGCAACATCGGCAGCAATTTCGCATTGGCTTGCGGCATCGGCATGCCGGCCAGCTCACCGCGCGCAACCCAGCCATGTTCCGACTCGCATCGCAACGGGGATATGTCCGGGCACTGGCAAACGAACAGCAGGAAGCGCAGTGAACGATCCGCATAGTTGTGCGAGGCCTTGCCTAGATGGCGCCAGTGCATCCCTTTAAGTCCGGTTTCCTCTTTCAATTCCCGCACAGCCGCCTGCAAGGGCATCTCATCCCCTTCGGGCTTGCCGCCGGGAAAGGACCACAGGCCGCCGCAGTGCACGGCATCGGGACGCCTGAGCAGCAGCACCTCGCCGCACCGGTTGAAGGCCGCGACCAGCGAGATGACCTGAACACTGTCAGGTCCGGTATTCGGCATTGATGGTGATGTAATCGTGCGTCAGATCGCCGGTCCACACAGTCGAGCTTTCCATTCCCATGCCGAGATCAAGCCGGATGGTGAATTCCGGCTCGCGGAACACCGCCATGCCATCGGCATCCCGGTAATCCGGATGCAGGTTTCCCTTCTCGAACATCAGCACATCGTCGGCGGACAGCGTGATGCGGTTGGTATCGATGGCCACGCCGGAATTGCCGACTGCGGAAAGGATACGACCCCAGTTGGCATCCGAACCGGCAAAGGCCGTCTTCACCAGCGGCGACACAGCCACGGCACGACCCACGGTACGCGCATCCTGCTCGCTCGCCGCGCCATTCACTTCAATGGTGACGAACTTCGATACGCCCTCGCCATCGCGCACGATCAACTGCGCCAGATCGATGCACAGCTCGGTCAGCGCCTGCTCGAACAGCGTGGCATCACGCAGCGGGGCATACCCCAGACCGATGCCGGATGACAGCACATAAAGCGTATCGTTGGTCGAGGTATCGCCATCCACCGAGATACAGTTGAACGAGCGGTCCGCGACGCGGCGCAACATGGCCTGCAAATCCTGCGCGGCAATCGGTGCATCGGTGGCGACAAAGCCGAGCATGGTCGCCATGTTCGGATGGATCATACCGCTACCCTTGCAGATGCCGGTCAGGGTGTAGGTCGCACCATCCACCTCGACCTGAGCCGAAGCCCATTTGGCGAAGGTATCGGTGGTACGGATGGCGTGCGCGGAGGCTTCCCAGTTGTCGGCTGCCAGCGAATCGGCGGCCTCATGCATGCCGTCCCTGATGCGGTCGATCGGGAACGGCGTGCCGATCACGCCGGTCGAGGCGGACAGCACGGCATCGGCGTTCACCCCGGCGGCCGCAGCACCCGATTCAATCAGCTGACGCGCCCATGTGGTCTCCATCTCGCCGAGCCCGGCATTGGCATTGCCGGCATTGGCCACGATGGCGCGTACCTTCTGTGCATGCGTGGCCAGCGTCTTCTCGCCCCGGCGCACGCAGGCGGCGCGGAAGCGATTGCTGGTGAACACACCTGCCGCATGACAATCCACATCGCCGACGATCAGCGTCACATCCTGCCGTTTACCTTTCAGGGCCGGCGATTTCACCCCGCATGATGCCGTGCCGACGCGGAAGCCGGGGACGGGCAGAGGGGGATTGAGTTCGGGAGGGTTCACGGCCATGATGATGAGTCCTTTCAACGCGGAATGCGAAACGGGGCAAGACTGAGGCTGCGAGGGGCTTGCTGCAAGCCGCTGCCTTTGCATAACACAACCCATGCGTCATGAAGGGTCGAAGCATCCCAAGTTTGAAAATAATATCCGCGCTTGAACATTCGCGCCCTTAGTCTCTCCACCATCCTGCTGAGCTGCTGGATAAGCAACGCCCACGCGGCAGATACGCTGCCCCGCTGGGAGGCCGGAATCGCCGCAGGCGCGGCCTCTCTGCCGCAATACATGGGCAGCGACGAGCGCTACACCTTCGCCATCCCCGTACCTTTCGTGATTTACCGCGGCGAACGCCTGAATCTGGATCGCGACGGGCTGCGCGCCGAGCTGTTCGGCAACCGGGATGTATCGCTGGATGCCAGCCTCGGCGTGGGTCTTCCCGTGCGCAACAGCAACCGCGCCCGCGCCGGTATGCCGCATCTGTATTTCAGCCTGCAGGCAGGCCCGCGCCTGAACTGGCGTGTGTATGCCGGTGACAGGGGCGACTGGACCATCCGCCTGCCCGGTCGCGGCGTGATGGATATAAAGGGGCATTTTCTGGGCCTCGTGTCGGAGCCTGATCTGCGCATGCGCTACCAGCTTTCGCAAGATATCGGCATGCAGTTAAGCGCCGGCGCGCTGTTCGCCTCGCGCAGGTTCAACACCACCTATTACAACGTCGATACCGCCTATGCGACGGCCACCCGACCCGCCTATCAGGCCGGGGCCGGCCTGCATTCGCTGTCGCTGAACGGCGCCGTGTTCTGGAAGATGAGTGACCGGATTCGCCTGTTCGGCACACTGCGCTACCGCAATCTGAGTTCAGGCGTGGTCAACGCCAGCCCGCTGGTCAAAACCCCGCACTACCTGTCCGGCGCCGTCGGCATCGCCTGGAGCTTCTACCAGTCAGACGAATTGCAGGGACAAGCTGACCTCTGAACCCTCCCTTTCAGCCGAAAACCCTGATTGCGCGATCAACAAAGCGCAAAACAAAAGCGGCGGGACAAGCCCGCCGCAGAGTTCCACATGATTTCTTACAATGAATCAGCCGGACTTCTTAACAAACTTGGTGAGAATGACGATCTGCTGACCTTCCACGCGGCCTTCGATGTGCTCGGCATTGTCGTGCACCAGTCGAATATTGCGCACCGCCGTACCCCGCTTGGCGGTCAGGCTTGAGCCCTTCACATCCAGATCCTTGATCAGCACCACCGTATCACCGGCCTGCAACACCACGCCGTTGGAATCGATGTGCTTCACCTCGTCCTCGCGCGCTGCACCGGCCTCGGCCCATGCACGCACGTCATCGTCCAGATACATCATATCCAGCAGATCCTGCGGCCAGCCCTCGGCCTTCAGGCGGTTCAGCAGGCGCCAGGCCATCACCTGCACCGCAGGCACCTGAGACCACATCGAATCATTCAGACAGCGCCAGTGGTTGGCGTCGGTTTTACTCTCGTCCGCGATCTGCTCAAAACAGGTGGCACAGACGAGGATGCTCTGATCGGCACTGCCGTCGGAGGGTTCGACCCCGAAGACCGCCAGATCGTCATTCGCCGAGCAAAGCTCGCATGCGTCACCCGCGCGGGTACGCAGTTCCTGTTCCGTACTCATATCCGTATCCTTGTCATCGAACTTAGCGCGCGCCGTGGCACTGCTTGTATTTTTTGCCCGAACCGCAGGGGCAGGGGTCGTTGCGCCCGACCTTCGGATGGTCGCGCTTGAAAGTATCATGGTCCGCATCATCCACCGGTTCGGCTCCGTGACTGTACTGCACCGGAGCTTCCTGCTTTTTCGGCTCTTCCACCGGCACCGGCTGTTCCACACGCACCTGATGCAGGGCCAGCATGGTTTCCATACGCACCCGACCGAGCATGGCGGCGAACAGTTCAAACGACTCGCGCTTGTACTCCTGCAACGGCTGCTTCTGCGCATAGCCGCGCAGACCCACACTCTGGCGCAGGTGATCCATGGCCAGCAGGTGATCCTTCCAGTGGTGATCGAGCATCTGCAACACCAGATACTTCTCGAAATTGTGCATGGCCTCGACACCGACCCGCTCTTCCTTGGTCTGCATCATCTCCGCCAGCGCCGAGCAGATGCGCTCCACCATGACACCGGCATCCTGCACCTCGTCGCTCTCCACCCAGCTCTTCACCGGCGCGTCCAGCGTCAGCTGCTGCTGCAGCTCATCGTGCAGCGCATCCAGCGCCCAGTCGTCGGCATAGGCGTGAGCCGGCATGTGCCTGTCCACCATGGTGGCGACGAAATCGCGGCGCATGTCCTCGATGACATCGCGCACATCATCGGCCTCAAGCAACTCGCGGCGCTGCGAATACACCACATCGCGCTGCTGGTTCATCACGTCGTCGTATTCGAGCAGCTGTTTGCGGATATCGAAGTTGCGTCCTTCCACCTTCTTCTGCGAATTCTCGATGGCCTTGGTCACCCACGGATGCTCGATGGACTCTCCCTTGTTGAAGCCCATCTTGGTCAGCATGGCCTGCATCTTCTCGCCGCCGAAGATGCGCATCAGATCGTCCTGCAGCGACAGATAGAAACGCGTCGAGCCCGGATCGCCCTGACGACCGGCACGGCCGCGCAACTGGTTGTCGATGCGCCGCGATTCATGGCGTTCGGTGCCCACGATATGCAGGCCGCCCGCCGCCACGACTTCAATATGCTCGGCCGCACACTGCGCCTTGATTTCGGCGATCTTCTCCTTGCGTTCGTCCTCCGAAAGCTTGCCGGGGAGCTGGCTGATGAGCATGTCCGGATTGCCGCCGAGCATGATGTCGGTACCGCGACCGGCCATATTGGTGGCGATGGTCACCGCACCCTTGCGACCGGCCTGTGCCACGATCTCGGCTTCACGCTCGTGCTGCTTGGCGTTGAGCACCTCATGCTTGATGCCGCGCTTGGTCAGCACGCCGGACAGAAACTCGGATTTCTCGATGGAGGTCGTGCCGACCAGAATAGGCTGACCGGATTTGTGCGAGGAAACGATATCCTCGATCACGGCGATATACTTGTCTTCCTGGTCGCCGAAGATCAGATCGGCCTTGTCGTCGCGGATCATCGGATTGTTGGTCGGCACGATGACCACTTCGAGCTTGTAGATCTTCTCGAATTCCTCGGCCTCGGTATCGGCCGTGCCGGTCATGCCGGCCAGCTTTTCGTACATACGGAAGTAGTTCTGGAAGGTCACCGAAGCCAGCGTCTGGTTCTCCGGCTGCACTGTCACGCCTTCCTTGGCCTCCAGCGCCTGATGCTGGCCGTCGGAATAGCGGCGTCCGGGCATCATGCGGCCGGTGAACTCGTCGATGATGATGACCTCGTCGTTGCGCACGATGTAGTCCACCTCGCGGGTGAACAGGGTGTTGGCACGCAGGCATTGCGTGATGGCATGCATCAGATTGACGTTTTCCGGATCGTACAGATTGCCCGTGGGCATCAGACCGCCCTCGCGCAGCAGAGTCTCGACATGCTCCATGCCTTCCTCGGTGAGGGACACGGCCTTGTCTTTTTCATCCTTCTCATAATCCGCCGCATCGAGCTGCTTGATGATGGCATCGGCCTTCATGTAAAGATCACCGGCCTTCTCGGCAGGACCGGAGATGATCAGCGGGGTGCGCGCCTCATCGATCAGGATGGAGTCCACCTCATCGACGATGGCGTAGTGCTGCTCGCGCTGCACCAGATCTTCGCGGGCAAAGGCCATATTGTCGCGCAGATAATCGAAGCCGAATTCGTTATTGGTGCCGTAGGTGATATCGCTGGCATAGGCATTCTTGCGCTCTTCGCTGCTGATACCGTGCACGATCACACCGGTGGAAAGGCCCAGGAAGGCATACAATCTTCCCATCCATTCCGCATCGCGTTTGGCCAGGTAATCGTTAACCGTCACCACATGCACGCCGCGACCGGTCAGCGCATTGAGATACACCGGCAGGGTGGCCATCAGTGTCTTGCCTTCACCGGTCTTCATTTCGGAGATCATGCCGTTGTTGAGGATCATGCCGCCGATCAGCTGCACATCGAAATGCCGCATGCCGAGACAGCGCACACTGGCCTCGCGGGCCACGGCAAAGGCCTCGGGAAGCAGCGCATCCACGGTTTCCCCGTCGGCCAGACGGGCCTTGAACTCGGCGGTCTTGGCCTTCAATTCATCATCGGAAAGCAGCTGCATGCGGCTTTCCATGGCATTGATCTGTTCCACAACGGGATACATCTGTTTGAGAATCCGCTCGTTGCGGCTGCCAAACAATTTGGTCAGAAAATCGAACATGTGGCACTTGCTCCTGTGCGGCGCGGTTGAATCAGGCGGCGCACGCTAACATGCATGGGGGTATGCGACAAAACAGCAATATCTGCACCGTCAAGCCGGTGATTTACAGGGATCAACCACCCCAGATGGCGCGCATCAGGCGGTCGCCGTATTCGTCCTCTTCCCTGTCCGCTTCCTGAATGAAGCGGCGGGTTTCATCCACCTGACCATCCTTCATGGACTGCAGCGCCGCGCGCAACTCGGGCGAAGTATCATACAATTCACCATACAGCTTGCCGTCCAGCCGCATCAGCCTGCAATCGGTCATCAGGCGTGCGGTGGCCGTACGCCAGCCGACCAGCACGGCCATTTCGCCGACCAGCGCACCGGTTTCGACCAGCTTCAACTGCTGTTCGACACCATTGATTTGCATATTCAGGCTGATACTACCCTGCCTGAGCAGGTACACATCGGAGCTGGTATCATGCTCGCGGAACAGGACGGCTCCGGCCTTACGGGAAACCGGCTGCATGCCGGCGGCCAGTCGCTCGCGCAGCCCGACGCTGAGGGTGCCGAACAGCGGCGCAAGGGCCAGTTGCTTGCCCAGCATGCGCTGCCGGTAAAGCGTCTCGATGCGGGCCTGCAAGGCTGGCGCCTGTTCCTGCACCTTGTCGAGTGCGGCAAAGGGTAGTTCCAGCACCTCGCAATCGCTGTCCGCCACCACCCCCGCAGTTCGCCGACCACCGGTAAAATAGGCGACTTCGCCGTAGATCTCGCCGGCCTGCAAGCTGCCAAGCTCGTGCCGCTGACCGCCCGAATCCATAAAGCAATGCATCGTGCCCCTGGCCAGCAGAAACAGAGAGGTGGCTTCATCTCCCATCTTCAAAAACGTCTCGCCTTTGGCAACGGCATGAAAACTCATCTGATCCAGCAGGTCATCGAAAACGGCATCGTCCATCGCACCGAACAACTCATCACCACGCATGCGATAGCCGACCCTGTCGCGGTCGGACAGCATCTCGACGAAATCCTTGCGCATACCATCCTGTCCGCGGCAGAAAAGAAAAATCTCGCGTGGACCGGCATGGTCACCGGGCATCATCTCGCGATACAGCCTGAGCGTGGCCATGGCCTGAGCCGGATAGTTGCGCGTGGCATAGCGCCGCGCGGCTTCCAGAAACCATCGCCCGGCATCAGCCCTGAGATCGAGCTTCTGATAATTGCGCGCAGCGCGCAGCGGGAAATCGACATCCTGATCGTCTTGCATGGCAAGCGCTGCAAAGCTGCGTGCCGCGTCCAGAAGCCGCCCCTTGAGCATATCCTTGCGTAACTGCTCACGGAATTTCGGCTCATCGGCATCGCGTAACACGGCCAGCCGGGCCGCCTCACCCTCGTTCAGAAAGATCATTGATGAATACTTCAGTTGGCTATCCCCCGGTAAGTCATAGCGAGTTTAGTGTCTGCGTGCGGCAAGTGCCAACCCTATTCTGCTTATGCCCTCGCGCAACTCGCTCAGGCTTGTGGCATAGGAAAAGCGAACATGCTGAGCAGAGCGGTAAGCACCGAAGTCCTCTCCGGGCGTGATGGCCACGCCGGCATGCTCCAGCAGATCCCAACAGAAGCTGCGCGAATCACCGGTCAGCCTGCTCACATCGGCATAGATATAGAAGGCCCCCTGCGGTTCCACAACGATATCGAAGCCAAGCCCCGGAAGCGCCTCCAGCAGATAACGCCGGCGCTCGTCATAGGCTTGCCGCATGACCTCCACCTGCCCATCGGCTTCAAGGGCCGCGACGGCGGCATACTGCGACAGCGTGGGCGCGGCAATAAAGATATTCTGCATCACTCGGCGCGCCGCATCGAGCAGCTGCTCGGGCAGCACCACCCAGCCGACGCGCCAGCCGGTCATCGCCCAGCGCTTGGAGAAGCCGTTGACCACGATGGTGTGCGCAGCATCCGAACATTGCAGCGCGCAGGGGGGATTCACCCCGTAGGTCAGCCCGTGATAGATCTCGTCGGAAATGAGATAGCCATCCATCTCGGCGCAAGCCCTGCCGATCAGGGCAAGCTCTTCGGGGTCGATCAGCGTACCGGTCGGGTTGGACGGGTTGATCACCACGGCGGCGCGCGTGTCCTGCCGCCAGTTCGCTGCCAGCAGGTCGGCCGACAGGTGGTAGCGGGTATCCGGCCCCACCGGGATATTCAGGGGCTCACCGCCCGCCAGACGGATAAAATTGCGCTGGCAGGGATAGCCGGGGTCGGACAGCAGCACCGACTCGCCCGCCTCCAGCAGCACGGCATAGATCAGACTGAAGGCCCCGGAGGTGCCGGGGGTGATGACAATGCGATCCGGATCGATATCCAGTCCTTGGGTCCTGGCATACCAGTCGCTCAGCGCCCGCTGCAGTTCCGGCGCGCCGGTCGATGGTGTATAGAAATTCCGCCCTGTATCCAGCCGCTGTCGCGCAGCTTCAACAACAGGCGCCGGCGTAGGAAAATCCGGCTCGCCGATCTCCATGTGCACGATGTGCCGCCCCTGCGCCTCAAGCTGCCGGGCGCGCTCCAGTAATTGCATCACCCGGAAGGGTTCGATCAGGTCGATTCGTCGCATCGCGGAAGGATAAGAGGTTGAACGTACAATGTCGCATATGCAGTCGCACTGGGTGGTCACCGGCGAAGCAATCTCCTACAATCAGCCGCATGCTCTGGATCAAGTCTTTTCACATTATCATGATGGTGTCGTGGTTCGCAGGTCTTTTCTATCTGCCGCGCATCTTTGTGAACCACGCGCAATTCTCCGATGGGCCGGTGCATGAACGGCTGTCCATGATGGAGGGCAAGCTGTATCGCTTCGTCACCCCGATCATGTGGCTGACCCTGTTCACCGGTCTGTGGCTGGTCTGGCTGGAATGGGATTTCCTCTACGATGAAACCTGGTTCTGGCTGAAAATGGCCATCGTGGCCCTGCTGATAGGCTATCATCTGTATTGCGGCCGGTTGGTGCGCATGTTCGCCGCAGGTGAAAACACCCGCAGCCATGTGTTCTACCGCTGGTTCAACGAGGTGCCGGTGCTGGCACTGATGGGTGCAGTGATCATGGTGGTGATCCGGCCTTTCTGAGTCCTTCCGGCCACCTGAATTGGTATTGTTCTTGCTGATACCTACCCGTGCTTAACGGTCAGGCGAAAGCACGGAAGGAGCCGGAGATTGCTGGAAATTAGACATGCATTGCGCATTGAATCCCTCGCCGGATTTGGTTTTGCCGACTGCAGAATCCTGCCGGCCATCCTGCTGTTGGCCCTGCTGGCCCTGCCGCTAACGGCCTGCACCCCAGCCCCGAAACCGGAACTGCGCATCGGCACCAATATCTGGCCGGGCTATGAGCCGCTTTATCTGGCCCGCTCGCTGGGTCTGCTCAAGGGCACCGGTATCAGCCTGATCGAATATCCATCATCCACGGAAACCATGCGCGCCCTGCGTCACGGCGGCATCGAGGCCGGTGCCCTGACCCTGGATGAAGTCCTTACCCTGGCACAGGACGGTATCGATCTGCGCATTGTGTTGCTGCTTGATGTATCAGATGGCGCGGATGCGGTGATTGCCCGACCGGGCATCGAGAGCATGGAGGATTTACGGGGCAGAACGATCGGTGCCGAATCCTCGGCGCTTGGCGGCTATATGCTCAGCCGTGTGCTGGATAAAGCCGGGCTGAAGCAGGAAGATGTGCATATCATCCCGTTGATGCTTGATGAGCACGAGCAAGCATTTATTGAAAATCGGGTGGATGCCGTGGTCACCTTCGAACCGGTGAAAAGCCGCCTGCTGGAGCAAGGCGGAAAAATCGTTTTCGATTCATCGATGATTCCGGGCGAGGTGGTGGATGTACTGGTGGTGCGCGCGGCCATACTCGCGGATCATCCGGAATCACTGAACACATTGGCGGAGCTTTGGTTCCATGCGCTGGATTATGTACAGCGTGAACCTGCCGATGCCGCCCGGCGCATGCAGGCTCGCCTGCGCTTGCCTGCCGACAGGGTTCTTGAGCAATTCGCCGGCGTCCACATGGGGGATCGCCGGGAGAATGATGCGTTCTTTGACGATGCCGCCTCGGCATCTGTCAAAAATGCCACGCTGATGATGCAGGTGATGCGCAGACAACAGCTCCTGCGCAGGGATGTGGATGTGAATCGTCTGTTCGCCGGTCATGCATCATACAAATCCACCGGGACCACGCCTTGAAAGTCCTCAGCGCCTTTCCCTGGTTGCCGATGCGCTGGATGCTTCCCCTGCTGCTTATCACAGTCAGCGGAGCGGTGATCGGCGGCTTCTGGTGGTTCGAGGCGCAGCGCTCGATCAGCGACATCGAACAATCGACCACACACGAACTGATGCAGGATATGCATCGTCTGACGGTTCAATTGCAGCTTTCCCTGAAGCATGCCGATGAAACCGAAATCCAGTTGCTACTCGGCGATTTCAGCAGCGAACCGGGTCTGCAATATGCGCTGTTACAGAATCCGGAAGGCAGCATCTCGGCAGCAACACGTCTGGCCTGGGTAGGTCGCAAGGCCGGAGAACTGGGCGAAGCTGGGCTGCTGCCGCAGATCGCAGACGATTCGCACAGCCGCAGCGGCGATATCCATCTGAGCGATGATCGCATGACGGTATGGGCCCGGTTTCCGCTGCAATATCCGGCTGCGCATGGCTCGATCCGCTCGGATCGTTTCGGCCTGCTCATCGCCAAATTCGACCTGTCCGGCAGGAAGCAGGCATCCATGCATCGCATCGAAGAATGGGTGATGCTGTTTGCCGTTCTGGTGTTGATCAGCGCAATGCTTTTATGGCTGCTTACCCGCCATGCCATCACGCGTCGTATGAACAGGCTGATCGCCACCGCCAAGCAGGTCGGCCGGGGTAATTTCAGTGTGCGGGCGGGCTTGACCGGACGCGATGAACTTGCACAGATCGGGGCCGCCTTCGATGCCATGACCGAGCATCTCGGCAATGAAAATGTTCGCCTGCAACAACTCAGCCGGGCCGTGGAACACATGAGTGAAGGCGTGCTGATCACCGATGCCGGCGGCACCATCGAGTACGTGAACAGCGCGTTTACCCGCATCACGGGTTATTCGCAGGAAGAAGCCGTGGGACAGAATCCACGCATCCTGAAAAGCGGCAAGCACCCGAAGGAGTTTTATCAGGCGCTTTGGGGTCGCATCTCCAGCGGCAAGGTATGGAAGGGTCGCATGACAGATCGCAAGAAGAGCGGATTGCTCTACCTTGCCAAGGTATCAATTGCCCCGCTGCTCGACGGCGGTGGAAAAGTCAGTCACTACGTCAGTGTGCAGGAGGATGTCAGCGAGCAGCAGAAGATCGAAATGCAGCTGCTGCAGGCCCAGAAAATGGAATCCCTCGGCACGCTGGTCGGCGGCATCGCCCACGATTTCAACAACATGCTGGCCGGCATGGTCGGCAATCTCTACATGGCCCGCAAACGCGCCAAGGACATGCCGGAAATCACCGAGAAACTGGCGCGGGTCGAAAAACTCAGCTTCCGCGCTGCCGATATGATCAAGCAGCTGCTGGCCTTCGCGCGCAAGGACATGGTGCAGTTCAAGTCCATCGATCTGGTGCCTTTCATCAAGGAGGCGTTCAAGCTGTCGCGCGTGGCGATCCCTGAAAACATCCTGTGCTCATCCGACATCGCTGCTGATCCATTACCTGTCGAATGTGACGCAACGCAGCTGCAACAGATGCTGATGAACCTGCTGACCAATGCGCGGGATGCAGTACAGGGTAAGGACGATCCGGAAATCGTCCTTTCTCTGGCTCGCTTCGAACCTGACAGACAATTCCTGCAGGAATATCCCGATGCGAATGCCTCTGCCTATGCCATGCTCTGTGTCGAGGACAATGGCTGCGGCATCCCTGAAAACCTGCGTGATCGCATCTTTGAACCTTTTTTCACCACCAAGGGTGTCGGTCAGGGCTCCGGACTGGGACTTTCCATGCTGTTCGGTGCGATGAAAAGTCATCGCGGCGTGATCGAACTGCAAAGCGAACAGGACCGGGGAAGCATCTTCAAGCTGTATTTTCCGCTGTCAGAGCAACGTGAAAACCCGTCGCCCGAAGAGCCATCGAACTGGACCGGCCATGGCGAGCGCCTGTTGCTGGCCGACGATGAGCCGATCATCCGTGAGACCATCAGCGAGATGCTGCGCATCGATGGCTTTGTCGTGGATGTCGCGATAGACGGTCAGGATGCCGTGGAGCAATTCTCCGAGAAGCCGGAGACCTATGATGCTGTCATCCTGGATGTGGTGATGCCGCGCATGGGTGGCATGGATGCCGCGCATCGCATGCGCGAGATCCGCCCGGACATCCCGGTGATCTTCGCCACCGGCTACGACCGCGACCATGTGCTGCGCGGTGTTGAAGGCATGCAGAGTGTCGCCGCTTTAAGCAAACCCCTGCATTCGGTCACGCTCCGCCAGATGCTGGGCGAACTGCTCGAAAAAAAGGACCTGCTCGACTAGCTGTTCACCGACGCGAGGCGGCCGACAAGCGCTTAGACCGCTCCCTGCAAAGGCCAGACCAGCACCGGTTTGCGCGCCGCCTGGGTTTCATCCAGACGCCGACGGAAAGGCACCAGCGGTGCGGCATGCATGGCCTCCGTATCCCCGGCCTCGCAAGCCGCAGCGATCTCCAGCATGGCATCGCAGAAGGTATCGAGGGTTTCACGCGACTCGGTTTCCGTCGGCTCGATGAGCATCGCGCCATGCACGATCAGCGGGAAATACACCGTCATCGGATGCATGCCCAGATCGATCAGGCGCTTGGCGATATCCAGCGTCTTCACGCCGTGCCTCTCCTGCAACTCGTCGGTGAGCAGACATTCGTGCTTGCACAGACCGGGGAAGGGCACGTGATAGGCATCTTTCAGGCGGTACAGCACGTAATTGGCATTGAGCACCGCATCCTCGGCGATCTTGTTCAGATGATTGCGACCGAAGGCGGCGATATAGGCAGCCGCACGCAACAGCACGCCCACCTGACCGATGGAACCGAACACCGCGCCGATACTCTGTGCATCCTTGCGCACCACGCGATAGGCATCGCCCTGCTTCTCGATGCGCGGTACAGGCAGAAAGGGGGCCAGCGCATCGCTGACAGCCACCGGGCCTGCACCCGGCCCGCCGCCGCCGTGCGGCGTGGAGAAGGTTTTATGCACATTGATATGCAGACAGTCGATGCCCATATCGCCGGGACGGGCCAGCCCGACCAGCGCATTGAGATTCGCACCATCGCCGTACACCATGCCGCCGGCCGCATGCACCAGCGCGCAGATCTCGGCGATGTCGGATTCAAACATCCCGGTGGTGTTCGGGTTGGTCAGCATCAGGGCGGCGATATCGTCATTCAGATGCGCCTTGAGCACCTCCAGATCGATGCGCCCGTCGGCCCCCGACTTGATCTCCACGGTCTCCAGACCGGCCAGCACGGCCGAAGCCGGATTGGTCCCGTGCGCCGAATCCGGCACCAGCACCTTGCGCCGGGTCGTGTCGCCGCGCGCATCGTGGTAGGCACGGATGACCATCATACCGGCCAGTTCGCCATGCGCACCTGCAGCCGGCTGCAGGGTCACGTGCGGCAGGCCGGAGATCTCGCCCAGCCACTGCTGCAGTTCATAGAGCAGGCCGAGCACACCCTGCACCGTATCGTCCGGCTGCTCGGGGTGCAGGCCGGCCAGACCCGGCAGGCGGACCACCTGCTCATTGACGCGCGGGTTGTATTTCATGGTGCACGAACCCAGCGGATAGAAGCCGGTTTCGATGCCGTGGTTCCACTGGCTCAAGCGCACGAAATGGCGCACCGCCTCCGGCTCGGAAAGCCCGGGGATCAGGGCAGGCGTGCGACGGGTGAAGGCTGCAAGTTCAGGGCAGCCCTCTGCATCCACGCCCGGCAGGGCAATCGAAGTGGCTTCTTCATGGGCATGCTCGAAAAGCAGCGGCTCCTCATGTTGCAGACCGGAGGTGGCGGAGTATTTGGAGTGGTTCATGGTGGTCTGGTTCATCGGGCGTCCTCCAGAACTGCGACATAATCGGCAATATCCTGCGCCCCGATCATCTCCGTGGTGGCCACCAGCAGGTGATTGCTGCCATAAGCGGCATCCATCTGCTCCAGCGGGATGCCGGCGAAGATGTCTCTGGCGCGAGCCGCAGCCAGCACCCGGTCACGCGCCGCATGATCGACAAAGGAAAGTACGGTTTCATTGTAATGCGCGCCGCTTGCCGCCGACACTCCGTCAGGCAGAGAAGAGACAAGTGCTTGCAGTGCAGCCGCCGAGCGGCGTGCCACCTGTTTCAGCCCGGCATCGCCGAGCAGCGTCATGTAGCAGGCATTGGCCGTGCACATCAGGCCCTGATTGGAACAGATGTTGGAAGTCGCCTTCTCGCGGCGGATATGCTGCTCGCGGGTGGACAGGGTGAGTACGAAACCGCGCTTGCAGTCGGCATCGCCGGTCATGCCGCAGAGCCGTCCCGGCATCTGGCGCACATACTTTTCGCGGCAGGCGAACAGGCCGATATGCGGCCCCCCGTATCCCATCGGAATCCCCAGCGCCTGTCCGGAGCCGCAGACGATGTCCGCACCATAGCCACCCGGCGGTTCGATCAGCCCGAAGGCGGAGGCATCGGAGAAACAAACCACCAGCAGCGCCTTGTTGGCATCGCAGGCCGCACGCAGCGGGGCGAGAT
This sequence comes from Zetaproteobacteria bacterium CG06_land_8_20_14_3_00_59_53, assembly GCA_002779605.1. GTDB lineage: Bacteria > Pseudomonadota > Zetaproteobacteria > Mariprofundales > Mariprofundaceae > UBA1543. Next base: position 26,693 of record PEWE01000010.1, read on the forward strand.
CATGCACCGAGCCGAAGAAATCCGGGTACTGCACGACCACCGCGGCGGTATCGCCATCCACAGCCGCAGCCAGAGCCGCGATATCGGTGGAGAAACCTGCACAGGCGACTTCCGCGTACTCGAAATCCTGCTGCGAGAGGTAATTGCGGGTGACCTCACGGTAGGCCGGGTTCACCGAGGCCGCCATCACGATGCGTGATTTGCGCGTGATGCGCCTGGCCATCAGGGCGGCTTCGGCAACCGATGTTGCCGCGTCATACATCGAGGCATTGGCCACCTCCATGCCGAGCAGGCGGGCGACCATGGTCTGGAACTCGAACAGGGTCTGCAACGTGCCCTGCGCAATCTCCGGCTGGTACGGGGTGTAGGCGGTCAGTACCTCACCGCGCGAGATGATGTAATCCACCACCGCCGGCACGAAATGATGATAGGTGCCCCCGCCGAGAAAGCAGCGCGTGGAACCGGCATGCCGGTTGGCCTCGGCCGCACGGGTGAACTTGCGCACGATATCCGCCTCGGCAAGCGAGTCGGGCAGGTCGAGCGAGCCCGGCTTGAGATGGAATTCAGAAGGGATATCGGCGAACAGTTCGCGGATATCCGTTCGCCCCATGCTGGCGAGCATGGACTGACGATCGGCATCGGTATGGGGTAGAAATCTCACATCGCATCCTGTGGGCCGGAGGAGACGATGCAGGCAGATTTCTGCCCGCACCGCCCCCGGTCACTTCATTTATTCTTCGAGAAAGGTGGTGTAGGCGTCGGCATCCAGCAGCTCGATGCTGCCGCCGCTGATCTTCACTTTGGCGATCCAGCCGGCTCCATACGGGTCGGAGTTAATCTTCTCGGGCTCGCCCTCGAGCACCTCGTTCACATCGACAACCTCGCCGCCCACCGGGGCATACACATCGGACACTGCCTTGACCGACTCGACCACCGCGAAGGCATCGCCGGGTGCAAGTTCACGGCCGATCTCCGGCAGCTCGACAAATACGATATCGCCAAGTGCTTCCTGAGCATGGTCGCTGATACCGAAGGTCGCGATATCGCCCTCGATACGCACCCACTCGTGCTCTTTCGTGTACTTCAAATCAACAGGAATCGTCATCACTATCTCCAATTTTCGGGCGTAAGGCCCTTATCCCCTATTTCCGGACGTTACTGCGTACGAACGGTGTCTTTGTGCGCTCTGCGGCCACGGCCTTGCCGCGAATCTCCACGGCCAGTGTGCCATTGTCTGCATGCTCCGGCTTCACATAGGCCAGCGCAACCCCGCCGGCCATCGGCGAATGCATACCGGAGGTCACTTCGCCGCTCAGCTCGCCATCCACCAGCACCGGATAGTGCTCGCGCGGAATGCCGCGCTCGATCAGCTTCAGGGCGATCAGCACCTGCCGGGGTCCTTCCGCCTTGCGCGCGGCAACCGCCGCCTTACCGATGAACTCGCCCTTATCCAGTCTGGTGATCCACATCAGCCTGGCTTCAACAGGAGTCACAGCATCGGAAATCTCGTGCCCGTACAGGGCATAGCCCATTTCGGTGCGCAGCATATCGCGCGCCGCCAGACCGATCGGCACGGCTCCCGCCTCAAGCAACGCTCCCCAGATAACGCCTGCCGCAGCATTGGGCAGGTAAAGCTCGAAGCCGTCCTCGCCGGTATAGCCGGTGCGCGACACGATGGCCGGGGTTCCCGAAAGCTTGCATTCGGCGAAGCGGTAATAGCCGACACCCTGCAGATCGATATCGCACAGCGCCTGCAAAAGCTTGCCGGAAGCAGCACCCTGCAGCGCCAGCAGCGTGGTGTCGTCGGACTCATCCTGCACGGTCACATCGAAGGCCGCAGCCTCCTTCAGCAGATGCGCGACATCCTTGTGGCGGTTGGCGGCATTGATGCACAGATAGTATTTTCCCTCAGCGATACGGTAGGTGGTGATATCGTCGATGAATGTGCCCTGCTCGTTCAGCAGGGCGGAATACTGCACCTGCCCGTCCACCAGCTTCGACACATCGTTGGTCGTCACGTATTGCAGGAAATCCAGCGCCTGCGGACCTGTCACCCGCACCTGTCCCATATGCGAAATATCGAACAGGCCTGCACTTCCCTCACGCACCGCGGTGTATTCCTTCAAGGCTCCCTCAGGATACTGCACCGGCATATCGAAGCCGGCGAAGGGCACCATCTTGCCGCCCAGGCGGATGTGTTCGGCATGCAGCGGGGTGAGAGCCAGTTTTTCGGTGTGGCCTGTCATGGTGCATCTCCAAGATGTTCGCGGAAGGCCTGCACGGTATTGGCCAGCAGCATGGTAATGGTCATCGGTCCGACACCGCCCGGCACCGGAGTGATCCAGCCGGCCCGCTCGGCGGCCGGGGCGAATTCGACATCGCCGGTCAGGCTGCCGTCGGGCAGGCGATTGATACCCACATCGATGACCACAGCTCCCGGCTTGATCCAGGCACCCTTCACCAGGCCCGGCTTGCCGGCGGCGGCCACCACGATATCGGCACGTTCGACATGCGATTGCAGATCACGGGTGAATTTATGGACCACGGTCACCGTCGCACCTGCGAGCAACAGCTCCAGTGCCATCGGGCGACCCACGATATTGGAGGCACCGACGACCACCACTTCCTGTCCGTGCAGATCAATACCGGTTTCCTCCAGCAGCTTCATGCAGCCGTAGGGCGTGCAGGAGCGCAGGGACGGGATGCGCGCGGCCAGCCGGCCGACGTTATACGGGTGGAAACCGTCCACATCCTTGTCCGGCTCGATGGCCTCGATGACGGTTTCCGGGTTGATCTGCGCAGGCAGCGGCATCTGCACCAGAATGCCGTCCACTTTGGGGTTGGCATTGAGCTCGGCGATCAGGCCGAGCAGATGCTGCTGCGTGGTGTTGGCCGGCAGCGTCTGGGAAAAGGCCTCGGACTCGATACCGCAATCCACGCACGCCTTTTTCTTGTTGCGTACATACACCTCGGAGGCGGCGTCCTCGCCGACCAGGATCACCGCCAGCCCCGGTGCACGGCCATGCCGTGCAGTCAGTGCGGCGACCTCTTCGGTCATCGTCTTGCGGATTCGTGCGGCGACGGTCTTGCCGTCCAGAGTGCGTGCTTTCATGGCTGCGAATTGTTGCAGGAAGGAGCTGGCTGCACAATGATATCCCGCATGCGAATCGGCATTGACCTGGGCGGCACGAAAACCGAACTGATAGCACTGGACGACTCCGGCCACGAATGCCTCCGCCTGCGTCGCCCCACCCCCGCCGGGAATTATGCGGCAACACTGCAACAGATCGGCACCATGGTTGAGCAGGCCGAAGCCGATACAGGTGTCCGCGCCACGGTCGGCATCGGCACACCCGGCTCGATTGCCGGCAGTCCCGGGCGCATGCAGAACTGCAACTCCACCTGCCTGAACGGCAGGCCGCTGAAACAGGACATCGAGAGCCTGCTGGACAGGGAGATCCGCATGGCCAACGACGCCAATTGCTTTGCGCTGTCCGAGGCTGTGGACGGCGCCGGAGCAGGGGCAGGTGTCGTGTTCGGGGTGATTCTCGGCACCGGTGTCGGCGCGGGCATCGTGGTGCAGCATCATGTGATGAACGGCGCCAACGGCATCGCCGGCGAATGGGGGCACAACCCTTTACCTGCCCCGAACGACGATGAACGACCCGGCCCGGCCTGCTACTGCGGCAGGCATGGATGTATCGAAACATGGCTTTCCGGCCCCGGCATGGCGGCCGATCATCAGCGCGTCAGCGGAACGGCGCTTTCAGCCCGTGACATCGCCGGCCGGGCGGAAGCCGGCGATACGGCCTGCACGGATACGCTTGAGCGATACACCCGGAGGCTGGCAAAGGCGCTGGCCGGAGTCATCAACATCCTCGATCCTCATGTCATCGTGCTGGGCGGCGGGTTGTCGCACATCGCCGGCCTTTATTCGCGAACACCCGCCTTGTGGAACGAACATATCTTCTCGGCTAGCGTCAACACATGCCTGCTGCCGCCGGTACACGGAGATTCCTCCGGGGTACGCGGTGCAGCCTGGCTATGGGAGAAACGATGAAATTATTGCATGCAGGCCTGCTGGTCGCAGATCTGGCGACAGCCTCGGCGTTCTACGAGGGCATACTCGGCCTACAGCGCGCCGAACGCCCCGAGCTCGGCTTTGCAGGCATCTTCTATGCGCTGGACGGCAATCGCCAGATCCACCTGATGCGCCTGGATAATCCGTACCGCGATTGCGCCCTGCCGTCGCATGGCGGCCGCGACCGGCATCTGGCACTCGGCGTGGATGATCTGGCCGCCATACGGCAGCGTCTTGATGCCGCAGGCATCGCCTACACGATGAGCAAATCCGGTCGCGCCGCCCTGTTCTGCCGCGACCCGGACGGCAATGCCATCGAGCTTTGCGAGGTCGGCTGAGCATGCCGGAGACCCCGGACCAGTACGACGCTATCCACACACTGCTCACCATAAGTCGCATCGGCTTTCTCGCCACCGGGGGAAAAGAAGGACCGGAGACCTCGATGGCTCCCTATGCCCTATATGAGGGTGACATCCTGCTGCATCTCTCCAGTCTGGCCCGGCATACCGCCAACATCACCGCGCAACCAGCCGCCGGATTCATGATCTGCACGCCGGAAACAGCCATGGACTCACCGCTGGCCCTGCCCCGACTGAGCCTTCATGGGCCGGTATCTCCTGTGGCGGAAGATACCCTTGCTCCGGCGAAGGCCTCCTATCTGCAGGCTATCCCGGAGGCCGCAGCCCTGTTCGATTTCGCCGATTTCAGGCTCTACCGCCTGAATCCCCGGCAGGTCCACTGGATCGGCGGCTTCGGCTCGGCCCGCCAGATCCCGCTCGAAGCATGGCGGAAAATCTGTTTAAACACATAGCATGGAAGACCTACGGCAAGGCCAGCGCGCACCTGCAAAAACCGGGTTGAATCTTCGCGCAATATAATATATCCATGTTTTCCTTGCTTTGTGCGCGGGGTTTTCTAAAATCCCGCCCCCCTGAGCCGGGTTCCGGAGCAGGTTTGCACAACGAGGAGGATACATCGTGAGACAGAGTGGAAGCTATACAAGCCGCAGGCGCCCGCTGATCGCGGGCAACTGGAAGATGCACGGCATGCTTGACGAAGCGCAGCAGTTTGTTGCCGATCTGGGCAATATTGCTTCACCTGATCAGGTTGAAGTGGCACTGATGCCTCCCTACACCCTGCTTCACCCGCTTTCCGAATTACTGCGCCAGAAGGGTATCCAGCTCGGCGCACAGAATGTCTACTACGAGCCGAAGGGCGCCTTCACCGGCTCCATATCGCCGCTGATGCTGCGCGATGCCGGCTGCCGCTATGTGATTCTGGCCCATTCCGAGCGCCGCGACATCATGGGCGAAGCCAACGAACTGATCGGCAAGAAACTCGCCGCCGCATGGTCTGCCGGCCTCGAGCCCATCCTGTGCATCGGTGAACACCTTGAAGAGCGTCAGGACGGCGAGACCAATGCCGTACTGCGTCGCCAGCTGGCTGTGCTGGAAGATGCCCCGGAAGGCGCTGCCCTGACCGTGGCTTACGAACCTGTCTGGGCCATCGGCACGGGCCTGACCGCTTCGCCGGAACAGGTCACCGAGACCCATGCCTTTATCCACGAGGAACTGACGCGCCTCGGTCATGATTGCCGTGTACTGTATGGCGGCAGTGTGAAGCCGGAGAATGCCGCCGAGTTGATGGCTTGCCCGGGTGTCGAAGGCGCACTGGTCGGCGGCGCAAGCCTGCAGGCCGATTCCTTTATGAAAATCGTTCAGGCTGCCGCCGACGTGGCAGCAGGAGAGTAATCGATGACCATTCTGTTTGTTTCACTTCATGTCCTGGCCGCGCTGATCCTGATCGGCCTGGTACTGATCAACCGCGGAGAAGGCGCCAACATGGGCGTGTCCTTCGGTGGCGGCGGCGCACAGACGCTGTTCGGCAGCCGTGGTTCCGGCTCCTTCCTCGGTAAGCTGACCGGCGGTGTGGCTGCATTGTTCATGGTGACCAGCCTGACCCTCGCCTTCTTCTCGCAGCAGCAGGTCAAGTCGGTGGTTGCCAAACCGGCAGTTGAACAACCTGCAGAGCAGGATAATCTTCCGGCCGCTGGCGGATCGAGTGGTTTCGACCCCTCCAAGCTGAAGGAAGGTTCGACCGACGGCCTGCCGACAGCCAACTGAGTCCCTCATAGCTTCACGGCTGCAGGCGCCGTTAATGCCCGCGACATAATGCCTGAGTGGTGAAATTGGTAGACACGCCATCTTGAGGGGGTGGTGGGGCAACCCGTGCTGGTTCGAGTCCAGTCTCAGGCACCATACAAACAAAGAGGGAAGCAATCTGATTGCTTCCCTCTTCTGCTTTTAGTCGGGACTTTCCGCCATGTCGATCGGCTATTCCTTTCGGGTTTTTTTCTTGATGGCCTTCGCAGCTTTTTTGGCTTCTCCGGCTACCACCTTGGCGGCCTTATTGGCTTCCCGCTCTGTATTCCGGGCCAGCTTTTTGGCTGCCTTCGCGGCCTGCTTCAGCTCTTTTTCTGCGACCTTGGCCAGCTTCTTCGCCTCTTTTTCAGCCTGCTTTTCCGCTCTCAAGGCAGCCTTGGCAATCTTCTTGGCTTCCCTCTCAGCGGCCCTGGCAAGCCTCTTCGCTTCTTTTGCAGCCTGTTTAGCCGCTTTTCCGCTTACTTTGGCGACTTTCTCCGCTCCCGCCTTGACCTGACCGGCCATCTTCTTAGCGCCAGCCTTGATTTGACTCCCCACCGTGTCGTCGCTTATCAGCGCTTCGGCTGCGGCCAGTGTTCTGGCGGCACGCGCCGGTCCGAATCCCGGAACCGTGCACAGTTTTTTCTCGCCACCCTTGAGCAGCGTCTTGACCGAATCGATGCCGTGCTCTGCCAGCACAGCTGCCGTACTGGCCCCGATGCCCGAAATATCCGTCAACCCATGTTTCATACACACCCTCCGCGGCCCCTCTGCTCAACCGCACTGGCCAATATAGCCCCCTTGCATCGGCAAACTCAAGTGACACGTGAACCCGGCGTTATCGGATAAACACGAGGAGGCGGGTGTGAAGCACACAGGCAGAGATGTATGATGTCGGCATGAGTCAGCTGCAATGAGCGGTTCGTGGGGTTGTCCGCACGAGGAGCACGGCAAGTGCAACAGGGTGGCCGGACGGGACTGCGACCCCGGCATGAAAGGCTGCACCCTTTCGGGACGATTCACCTTCAGCAATGACGAAAAAAACCGCACCGCAAGACAGAAACAGGAGATGCGGAAGAAAGACGAACCGCAGGAAGAATCCGACTGAAAAACCCTTGTCAGGATGTGTCAAAAAGCCCTGAAACCGTTGCGTGGCTTGACACTTTTCGCAGTCGTACTTATGGTCGCTAGCCAATCAAAAAAGGTGGCGACACATCCCATGAAAATGACCGGCGCGGAAATCCTGGTTGAATGCCTGAAACGAGAAAACGTGGATACCATTTTCGGCTATCCGGGCGGCGCCGTACTGCACATTTACGATGCCATCTTCAAGCAGGATGCCATCAAACATTATCTGGTGCGCCACGAACAGGCTGCGCTGCATTCGGCCAACGGCTATGCGCGCGTATCCGGTAAATGCGGTGTCGCGCTGGTGACCTCAGGCCCCGGCGCCACCAATGCCGTGACCGGTCTTGCCGATTCACTGGCCGATTCGATTCCCACCGTGTGCATTTCCGGGCAGGTGCCGTCCAGCCTGATCGGCAACGATGCCTTTCAGGAAGCCGATGTCGTTGGCATTACCCGCTCGGCCACCAAGCACAATTTCCTGGTCAAGCGCGTGGAGGACATTGCACTGATCGTGCGCCAGGCCTTCCACATCGCCACCACCGGCCGCCCCGGCCCTGTGCTGATCGATATCCCCAAGGATATCAGCGGCGAAAGCTGCGAGTTCATCTGGCCCGAGAAGGTGGAGATGCGCTCCTACAAGCCGGTGACCCACGGCCATCCCGGCCAGATCAAGCGCGCGGTGAAATCCATGCTGTCGGCCAAGCGGCCGGTGCTGTACACCGGTGGCGGCATCCTCAATTCCGTCGGCAGCGCCGCCATGCTCAGGGAGCTTTCGCATGCCCTGAATGCCCCGGTGACCAATACCCTGATGGGTCTGGGCGGCATGCCGCACGACGACCCGCATTTCCTCGGCATGCTCGGCATGCACGGCACCTTCGAGGCCAATATGGCGGTATCGCATTGCGACCTGCTGGTCGCCATCGGCGCGCGCTTTGACGATCGTGTGACCGGTCGCCTCGATGCCTTCGCACCCGATGCCAAGGTCATCCATATCGACATCGATCCGTCTTCCATCTCCAAGAATATCCATGCGCATCTGCCGATCGTGGGCGATGTCGGCGAGGTGCTCAAGCAGCTGCTTGAGGAAATCGCCCGCCGCGACGGCAAGCCGAATGAAGCCGCTCTGACGCTGTGGTGGGAACAGATCAACCAGTGGCGCTCCAGGGATTCGCTCGGCTTTGTGCAGGATGCGGACGGCCCGATCAAACCGCAGACCGTGGTTCGTATGGTGCATGAGAAGACCAGGGGCAATGCCATTGTCGCCACCGACGTCGGTCAGCATCAGATGTGGGCTGCACAATTCTACGGCTTCAACCGGCCGCACCGCTGGCTGACCTCGGGCGGCCTGGGCACCATGGGCTACGGACTCCCCGCCGGTATCGGCGCGCAGGTGGCCATGCCTGAAGAGAAGGTGATCGTCTTTACCGGTGATTCCTCGATCCAGATGTGCAGCCAGGAATTCTCCACCGCCTTCCAGTACAATCTGCCGGTGATCGTGATCATTCTGAACAACGGCTATATGGGCATGGTGCGCCAGTGGCAGGAGATGTTCTACGAATCCCGCTATTCGCAGTCGTATTTCGATTCCCTGCCGGACTTTGTGAAGATGGCCGAGACCTACGGCGGCACCGGCATCCGCGTGGACAGCCTGGAAGAATTGAGCCCGGCGCTGGACAAGGCGCTGGCCTCGCATGACCAGTTCATTATTCTCGATGTGGCGGTTTCCAAGGAGGAAAACGTGTTCCCGATGGTTCCTGCCGGTGCGGCGTTGAACGAGATGGTGCTGTCATGAGGCATACCATTTCCATTCTTGTTGAAAACGAATTCGGTGTGCTGACCCGTGTGGCGGGCCTGTTCTCAGCGCGCGGTTATAATATCGAAACCCTGAATGTGGCACCGAGCCTCGACGCCACGGTCAGCCGCATGACGCTGGTGACGCGCGGCGACGAACGCGTGATCGAGCAGATCAAGAAGCAGCTGAACAAGCTGATTCCGGTGATCAAGGTCGAGGATATCTCGCATCTGGTGCACATCGAACGCGAGATGCTGCTGGTCAAACTGGCGACATCGGCCGACAACCGCGCAGCGCTGGTCAGTCTGGCCGAGGAGATGCGCGCCAAGGTCGTCGATCATATCGACATCGGCTATCTGACGCTGGAGCTGACCGGTTCGTGCGACGAACTGGATGGCTTTCTGCAGCAGGTCGAATCTTACGGCATCATCGAGATGACACGCACCGGCCCGGTCGGCATGCGTCGCGGGGCCGAAGGCTTTACCGTCGATTAATCACGCTGCTGCAACCAGTCTGCAGCAGCGGCCACGGTGATGAACGAGCCGAGTACCAGATAACGGCCATCCGGCCTGCCTGTTTCCTTCTCCATGGCTTCGCGAACCGATGCATAACTGGCATCCGCCCGCGCATCCGGTCTGCCGCTGATCAAGCGGCGGGTCAGTCCGCGCAACAGCGGCAGCGAATCGCTCAGATCACGATCCTCGCGGGTGAACACGAACACCGCGTCGAACCCGGGCATGCCTGAAAGGGTCGGCATCAGGGCATCCACCGCATGCCGGTTGTGCGCTGCATCAAGCAGGAAGCTTTGGGCCGCAACACGGATCTCCTGCAAACGCCCCGGCACCTGCACACCGGCGACAGCCCGGCGCATATCTTCTGTAACCCGTTGCGCATTCCCCAGCACCCCGCCCGATTGCAGGGCCGATAAGGCGGCCAGCACCAGCGCAGCGTTGGTCTGCTGGTGCGCGCCCTGCATCGCAAGCTTCAGGCCGGCAGGCTGCATGGCGTAAACCACAGACGGCGCCATCGCATCCACCACCTGCCGCACCTCTGCCGATTGCGGCGCACTCAGGCACCAGCGGCATCCGGCAAACACATGCGCCTTTTCAAAGGCGATGTCCTTCAGGGCATCACCCAGCCATGCCTGATGATCCAGCGCTACCGGGGTCAGCAGGGCCATCTCTGCAGGCACTGCAGTGGTTGCATCCAGCCTTGCACCGACACCTGCTTCCAGTATCTCGACATCCACCCGCGCATCGGAAAAACATTGCAGGGCGATTGCCGTAGCCACCTCGAAATAGGATGCACCGATCTGCATGGCACGCTCGACGACCGGCGGCAGCAGGCGCAGCAGCTCTGCATCCGTCACCAGCTCACCGGCAACACGGATGCGTTCATTGAAGCGGTGGATATGCGGGGAGGTGTACAGGGCGACCTTCAGGCCGGCAGCGGAGAGACCTGCTGCCAGCATATGGGCCGTCGAGCCCTTGCCGTTGGTGCCGGCGATGCGGATGCGCAGGGCCGGACGATGCAATGGCATCCCAGACAACAGATCAAGCATGCGCGCATGTCCGGGCTTGTAATCACGGTCGGCGGCGGGCGCACCGAGACCGCTCAGCCAGTCCTCAACGCTGCCTTTGCCATGCATGATCATCGCTCAGGAAGCAGGCGTGCCTGCGGAAAAGGTCTCAGCCGACCTGCCGGTAGGGGCGCTCGGTCAGCTTGTCGAGCGTCAGCTTCAGATAGACGGGCAGTTCACGGCGATCCACGATGGCATCGATCAGCCCGTGCTCGACCAGGAACTCGGCGGACTGGAAGCCCTTGGGCAGCTCCTGATTCACGGTTTCGCGGATCACGCGCGGACCGGCGAAGCCGATCAGCGCACCCGGTTCGGCCAGCACCACATCACCCAGCCAGGCCATCGAAGCGGACACGCCGCCCATCGTCGGATGGGTCAGGATGCAGATGAACGGAATACCTGCCTGCTGCAGCTTCTTGGCAGCTGCGGAGGTCTTGGCCATCTGCATCAGGGAAAGTACACCCTCCTGCATACGCGCACCACCGGAGGCAGCCACCAGCAGGAAGGGACAACCGCGCTCCAGCGATCGCTCCATGCCGCGTACGATCTTTTCACCCACCACCGAGCCCATGCTGCCGCCCATGTAGGAGAATTCGAAGATAGAGGCGGAGACGGTATGCCCGCCGATATCGCCGAGGTAGTTGTGCACCGCATCCTCGGCACCGGCCTTCTTATCGGCATCACGCACACGGTCTTTGTATTTCTTCTTGTCGCGGAAATCCAGCGGATCCTGCGAGCGCAGGCCGGCATCCATCGCCTCGAAGGTACCCTCATCGAACAGGGAAGCGGCGCGCACAGCAGCCGGGATACGATGATGATGCCCGCATTTCGGGCAGACCATCAGGCTGCGCTCCATCTCCTTGTTGTAGATGGCCACCGAGCAATCGGGACACTTGATCCAAAGTCCTTCAGGCGTTGCCGAACGGGCACCGCCAAGGATGTTCTTCGGGCTTTCAATCAAACGGGTGATCCAGTTCATGGATAAAACTCCTAATAGCGACCTAAAGCAGCAATTCGTCCACCTGCGTCAGCATGCGCAGATGGGGGAGGAACAGCGAGCCGACCTCGGAGGTCAGCACATCCAGCGTTTCAGGCTTCATATGATACAGGTAAACAGGCACCGCGCCGAGGCGCTCGAACTTGGCCAATTCGGCAGCCATGCCGTTGGGGGTGAGATGTCCGCTGCGTCTGGCCAGATCCTCATAGGCATTGGGAAACGAGCAATCGATCACCACACCCTTCAGATTCGGCTGGGCGTTGGCAACCTCCCAGATGCGGTCCGTGCTGCCGGTGTCGGCGGTGTAGATGAACTGTTTATCGTCCTGCTCGATCAGAAAGCCGGTACAGGGGACAGGATGATTCACCGGAATGGCGGTGACCTTCACACCGTCCACCTCGACGGTCTGTCCGGCCTCGATCGGCTCGAACACCAGGATCGGATCACTGAGCGAAGGGATGCGCGTAAAATCCGGCCAGACGCGGTTGTTGAAGAAATCGTTGCGCATCACCTCGATGTTCTCCGGCAGGCTGTGCACCACGATCTGGCGGTTGGTGTCGGCTCCGCCCATGCGCTTCAGGGAGCGGTTATCGGCGAGGAATGCGATATCCTTGATATGGTCGAGATGGGTGTGGGAGATAAAGATGTGCCGGATGGCGAACTGGTCTTCCAGATCCAGCGCCTCGGTCGGCGAGCCGGCATCCAGCAGAATCGAATCGTTGATCAGAAACGAGGTCAGATGGAATCCGAGCAGCTGTCCGCCGTAACAACCCAGCACCTTGATTTTCACACACTACCCCCGTTGCCCATCGCCTTCCGCATGGCGGCACAAGTTTTGTCCAAAGCCGCGAGCATAGCAGGTTCATCACCGGCATGGTCTGCGATGCAACTCACAAAATGGCTGCCGATGACCACACCGTCGGCAAAGGCTGCGACTGCGGCAGCCTGCTCAGGTGTCTTTATACCGAAACCGACACAAATCGGCAATCCGGACTGGCTATGTAATGATTCGACCTGAGTGCGGATATCCGCAACCGAGCCCATCTCCGCACCGGTGATGCCGGTCAGCGAAACATAATAGATAAAGCCGCTGGCGGTCTTTGCCGCCAGTTCGCGGCGCGCGGCCGACGAGGTCGGTGCGACCAGCCGGATACTGTGCAGGGCATGCGCCAGCAGTGCGGCATCCAGATCGCCGGATTCCTCTGGCGGGATATCCACGATCAGCACACCATCGGCGCCGGCCAGTGCCGCCTGATCGGCGAACTGCCGGTAACCCATGGCATAGGCGATATTGGCATAGCCCATCAGCACGATACCGGCCTCGGGGCGGGCCTTGCGGACGGTCATGCACAGATGGAACACATCGTGCATCTTCGTGCCGGCCTCCAGCGAACGCTCGCTGGCAGCCTGAATGGTCGGACCATCGGCCATCGGGTCGGAGAAGGGCATACCGATCTCAAGAATGTCTGCATGACCGGCCAGCACATGCAGCAACTTCTCTGAGGCGGCGGGATTCGGATCGCCGGCGGTCAGATAACCGACCAATGCAGCCCGCTGCTCGGATTTGCAGCGTTCGAAACAGTTTTTCAGGCGGTCCAGACTCATGCCTTTTCCCCTTTTCCGAATACCTTCATCACCGTATCCAGATCCTTGTCACCACGGCCGGACAAATTCACCAGAATCATCTGATCAGGAGTCATGGTCGATGCCATACGCATCGCAGCCGCCAATGCATGGCTGGATTCGAGTGCCGGCAGGATACCCTCGGTATGAGCCAGACGCTTGAATGCCTGCAGTGCCTGATCATCCGTGGCCGAATCCAGCTCCAGACGTCCGGCATCGTACATCGCCGCTAGCTCAGGGCCGACGCCGGGATAATCCAGTCCGGCTGAAATACTGTGCGTGCCGTTGATCTGCCCTTCACTATTCTCCAGCAGGTAGGTGAGGTTGCCATGCAGGATACCGGGGCGACCGGCCAGCATCGAGGCGGCATGTTGTCCGGTCTCAAGCCCGTAACCGGCAGCCTCCACGGCAACTAGGCGAATATTGTCGTCACGCAACGGGTGCAGCAGGCCCATAGCATTCGAGCCACCGCCAACACATGCCATTGCCACATCCGGCAGACGCCCGAACTGCTCAAGGAACTGAGCGCGCGCCTCCTGACCGATCACCGCATGGTACTGCCGGACCATCAACGGATATGGGTGCGGACCGGCTACAGTGCCGATGATGTAAAAGGTGGTTTCACAACTTGCCACCCAGTCACGCAGCGCTTCATTGAGCGCATCCTTCAACGTGCCTGAGCCGCAATCCACAGGAATAACGCGCGCCCCGAGCAACTCCATGCGGAATACATTGGGGGCCTGACGTCGCATATCCTCGCGACCCATATAGACATCGCACTGCATATCGAACATCGCCGCCACGGTAGCCGTGGCCACACCATGCTGACCGGCGCCGGTTTCGGCGATCACGCGCTTCTTGCCCATACGCTGTGCGAGCAGGCCCTGACCGATGGTGTTGTTGATCTTGTGTGCCCCTGTATGCGTCAGGTCCTCGCGCTTGAGAATGATCTGCGCACCGCCGATGGCACGCGACAGATGCTCGGCATGATACAGCGGTGTGGGTCGCCCGACGTACTGCTGCAAAAGACGCAGCCGCTCTGCCTGAAAGGATTCATCCTCCCATGAGGCATGGAAGGCAGCTTCCAGCTCGGCCAGCGGCCCCATCAGGGTTTCTGCTGCATACTTGCCACCGAAGCGGCCGAAATGACCGCCGATATCGGGCATATGCCGCATTTCCATATCGTACATCGTCTGTTCGCTCATCACTCTGGCCTGCTCAATCGATTGCTCCATTGCTGCGCACAGCGGCGCCCGGAAGATCATTCATCACCACAGCATCAATAAAACGCTGCATTTTTCCCGCATGCTTGATGCCGGGGAAAACTTCGACGGCGGAGGATACATCCAGCGCATGCCATTGGCGAACAGCCAGTGCCTGAGCGACATTATCCGCATGCAGACCGCCGGCCAGAATCAAAGGGTGGGCATGCTGTACATGCCGCACCAGTTCCCAATCGAAGCTGCAGCCTGTACCCCCATAGACACCGGGCGGGGCCTTGGCATCCAGCAGCACCGGACAATCGTAATCGGCGATGCGCGCCGTATCCGCCGCATCACGCACCGCTACCGCCTTGATGACCCTGCGCGTCTGCGCGGCACAGAAGGCCGGCGTCTCATCGCCATGCAACTGCAGCACATCCAGCGGACAGGTCTGCAGAACGGCATTGATCTCGTCCTGCACGGCATTCACAAACAGACCGACAGCACTCACGAATGGCGGCAGGGCACGGATGATGCCGGCAGCCGCAGATGGCTCGATATAGCGCGGGGAAGCAGCATAAAACACAAAGCCGAGCGCATCCGCACCGAGTCCGGCGGCGCATAGTGCATCCTCAATTCGCGTGATGCCACACACCTTGATCCGGGTGCGCAGCTGCGGCTCCACACCGCTCCGGGTATTGTTCATCCGCATCACACTAGGCAACTGCCGATAGCTTGAAAAGCGCCGGAAAAGGTGACTGCAAGCAGAATCGTGCGTTTTCGCCGATAAGCCTTTAAGATTGCGGCGATGAAGCAAACAGCAACACCATTCGACCCCGCCATGTCCGTCATGCCGACCTATGCCCGCTACCCGCTCACCCTGGTCAGCGGCAAGGGTAGCCGGGTGTGCGATGATGCCGGCCGCGAATACCTCGATTTCATTTCGGGCATCGCCGTGAACACCCTTGGTCACGCGAATCCGCAACTGGCTGAAGCCATCTGCAGACAGGCAGGCAGCATGCTGCACTGCTCCAACCTGTTCCATATTCCGCAACAGCAGCAGCTGGCCGCAAGACTGACCGCGCTTGCCGGACTGGGGCGTGCTTTTTTCTGCAATTCCGGTGCCGAGGCCAATGAAGGCGCGATCAAAATCGCCCGCAAGTATTTTTATGACAAGGGATCGAAACGGCGCACGGTGATCACCGCGACCCAGTCGTTCCACGGCCGGCTTATTTCCACGCTGACCGCAACCGGCCAGGACAAGGTGAAGATCGGATTCGATCCGCTGCCGCCAGGCTTTGTTCATGTGCCGCTCAACGACATCGCGACTCTGAAAAGCACTGTCAACGAACACACGGCAGCCATCATGCTGGAGCCATTACAGGGAGAGGGCGGTGTCAATATCGCCAACGCCGGATACCTGCAGGCTGTGCGGGCCTTATGCGACGAACATGGCATCCTGTTGATGCTTGATGAAATCCAGACCGGCATCGGTCGCTGCGGCACGATGTTCGCCTTCGAGCAGGCCGGCATCCGGCCGGACATCCTGACGCTTGCCAAGGGTTTGGGTGGCGGCGTGCCGATCGGCGCGATGTTGGCTTCTGAATCGGTGGCCGCATCCTTCGGGCCGGGCACGCATGGTTCCACCTTCGGCGGCAACCCGTTGTCATGCACGGCGGCACTGACGGTGCTCGATGTCATCGAGCAGCAGGACATGCTGGACAATTGCAGGCAGCGCGGTGCACAACTGAAACAAGGACTTGCAGCCCTGCAGGCGGAATTCCCGATCATCCGCGAAGTACGCGGTGCAGGCCTGCTGGTCGGCGCCGCCCTGGATGAGGCTTGCGGCATCACGGCTGCAGATATCATCACCGCCTGCCGTGAAGGCGGCCTGCTCATTCTTCCGGCAGGTCCGCATGTGCTGCGACTGCTGCCACCGCTGAACGTCACGGCCGCCGACATCGATGAGGCGCTGGCCAAGCTTGCCGCCGCCCTCAAAGGAGTTTCCGCATGAGGCATTTCATCAGCCTGCTGGATATCAGTAACGACGAAGCACGCCACATCCTGAAACGCGCAGCCATCATCAAGCGCATGCTGCGCGAGGGAAAGCCGCACCAGCCGCTGGCCGGCAAGACCATGGGCATGATCTTCGACAAGGCTTCCACGCGCACCCGCGTTTCTTTCGAAGTCGGCATGTACCAACTGGGTGGCAACAGCGTGTTCCTGAATTCCGGCGACACCCAGCTCGGGCGCGGCGAGCCCGTTGAAGATACGGCAAAGGTTCTGTCTCGCATGCTCGATGTGGTTGTCATCCGCACCTACGCACACGATATGGTGCAGCGTTTCGCCCGCCATTCGCAGGTGCCGGTGATCAATGCCCTGACCGATCTGACCCACCCCTGCCAGGTGCTGTCCGATGTGTTCACCTATGAGGAACATCGCGGCTCGATCGAGGGGAAAACCGTCGCATGGATCGGCGACGGCAACAACATGGCGCACTCCTGGATCAACGGCTCGGTGAGTTTCGGCTACAAGCTGAATATCGCCTGTCCTGATGACTACACCCCGGACGAGAAGCTACTGGCCGCTGCACGCGAATTGGGTGCCGAGGTCAACCTGACGGACGACCCGCTGCTGGCGGCGCGTGATGCCGATCTGGTGACCACCGATGTGTGGGCCTCGATGGGTCAGGAGAAGCAACGAGCCGAGCGCGAGAAAATCTTCGCAGCCTATCAGGTGAACAGCCGGGTGATGCTGGAAGCCCAGCCTGACGCCCTGTTCATGCACTGCCTGCCGGCGCATCGAGGCGAAGAGGTTGCAGCCGAGGTGATCGACGGCAGACAATCGGTGGTGTGGGACGAAGCCGAGAACCGCCTGCATGCCCAGAAGGGACTGCTCGAATTCCTGCTGGCCTGATTCCGAACATGTTCAACGCGCCCCAGGCGGCGCACCAAGAGGAGCTCATATCATGGAACACGGTCAAGCCCGGGCCAAAACACTGCTGGAAGCGCTGCCCTATCTGCAACGCTATGCAGGACAGAGCATCGTCATCAAATACGGCGGCAATGCGATGGTCGAAGAGTCGCTGAAGAGCGATTTCGCGCGCGACATCGTGCTGCTCAAGCAGGTCGGCATTCATCCGGTGGTGGTGCATGGCGGTGGCCCGCAGATCGGCCAACTGCTCAAAAAGATCGGCAAGCAGAGCGAATTCATCCAAGGCATGCGGGTCACCGACAGGGAAACCATGGACATCGTGGAGATGGTGCTGGCCGGTCTGGTGAACAAGGAGATCGTGGCCAACATCAATGCCAGCGGAGGCCGCGCCGTGGGCCTGTCCGGCAAGGACGGCGGCCTGATCTGCGCGCGCAAAATGGTATTCGAGAAAGATGCGCCGGAACTGGATGTGCCGGAGATCATTGATCTCGGTCATGTGGGCAGCGTGCACCACATCAACCCCGAGATCCTGCACATGCTGGAGAAGGACCGTTTCATTCCGGTGATCGCCCCGGTGGGCTACCACAAGGACGAGCGCAGCAGCTACAACATCAATGCCGATCTGGTGGCCGGCGCCATCGCGCAGGCCATCGGTGCAGCCAAGCTCATCCTGCTCACCGATGTGGCGGGCGTGCTGGACGAGAACAAGCAACTGCAGTCCACTCTCACCGGTGACCAGGTAACCGCCTGGATGCAACGCGGCATCATCAGCGGCGGCATGATCCCCAAGGTGAACTGCTGCATGGATGCCATTGCACACGGCGTGGCCAAGGCGCATATCATCGACGGGCGCATCCCGCACTCCCTGCTGCTGGAGATCCTCACCGACGAGGGCGTGGGCACGGCCTTCTCGCCGGACTAACGCAAGCGCAATAGATTTCCCTGCGAACGAGGCTAGCATGCCGCGTCGCGATCAAGGTGCCGCCGACGGCGGCGCAATCCAAGGAGTTTTCATGTCTTCACTCAGTGCCCATCAGTCAGCTTCCAAGGTCGTTCTGGCCTATTCCGGCGGACTGGATACCTCCATCATCCTCAAATGGCTTCAGGAAACCTACGGCTGCCAGGTGGTCACATTCACCGCAGACATCGGTCAGGGCAAAGAGGTTGAGGATGCGCGCGCCAAGGCCATCGCCGGCAAGGCAACAGGTATTTATATCGAGGATCTTACCGAAGAATTCGTCCGCGATTATGTGTTTCCGATGTTTCGCGCCAATGCCATCTACGAGGGCGAATACCTTCTGGGAACCTCCATTGCCCGCCCGCTGATCGCCAAACGCATGATCGAGATAGCCAATCTGGAAGGCGCTGATGCGGTATCGCATGGTGCCACCGGCAAGGGTAACGATCAGGTCCGTTTCGAACTCGGTTTCTATGCCCTGAAGCCCGACGTGAAGGTGATAGCACCATGGCGTGAATGGAACATGGTCAGCCGTGAAGACATGTTGCGCTTTGCCGAAAAGCACGGCATTCCGGTTGAGCGCAAGCGCGAAGGATCCAAGTCGCCTTACTCGATGGATGCCAACCTGCTGCACATCTCCTACGAGGGCTACGATCTGGAAAATCCGTGGTGCGAGCCGTCCGATGATATGTGGCGCTGGAGCGTCTCGCCGGAGAACGCCCCGAACGAGCCGGAATACATCGAGCTTGCCTACAAGGGCGGCGATATCATGGCCATCAACGGCGTGCAGATGACCCCCGCGCAGATACTAACCGAGCTTAACCGCATCGGCGGCAAACACGGCGTCGGCCGCATCGACATCGTGGAAAACCGCTTCGTCGGCATGAAGTCGCGCGGCTGCTACGAAACCCCGGGCGGCACCATCATGCTCAAGGCGCACCGCGCCATCGAATCCATCACCGTGGACCGTGAAGTCGCTCACCTGAAGGACGAGTTGATGCCGCGTTATGCCAAGCTGGTGTATAACGGTTTCTGGTTCGCCCCCGAGCGCATCATGCTGCAGAAGATGATCGATGCCTCACAGGCCACCGTGAACGGCGATGTGCGCGTCAAGCTGTACAAGGGCAGCGTGTCCGTGGTCGGCCGCCGTTCGGCCGAGTCGCTGTTCGACGAACGCCTGTGCACCTTCGAGGACGACAAGGGCGCCTATGACCAGAAGGACGCCGGCGGCTTCATCAAGCTCAATGCCCTTCGCCTGCGCATGGAAGCCTTCGCCGGCCGCAAGTTCGATTAGTATCCGGCAATAAAAGAAAACGGAGATAACATGAGTTACTACGATACCCCCACCAAACTGCTGCACAAGGGCATGGCCCTGACGGTCAGCGTGCAGATCGTGCTGAGCTTTTTCATGCAGTATCCGAAGCCGAACGTGACCCGCGACCCGCTGGCCCTTCAACTGTTCGAAGCCCACGAATGGGTCGGTATCGCTGCCGCCCTGATCGTTATCGCACATGTCGTGTACAGCCTGATCAGCACCGGCAATGCATCGTGGCGCACACTGTTCCCGTGGCTGACCGGTGCAGGCTGCTGCAAGCTGCTCGGCGAGCTCAAGCAGGTTGGCAGCTGGTTCAGCAAGGGGCTGCCGCATCCGGATGAGCAGCACACGCTGGCCTCGACCATCCATGGCGCGGGCCTGCTACTGGTGCTTTTCCAGGGCCTGACCGGCGGCTGCCTGTTCCTCGGCATGGGAGAAAACGGCGCGATGAGCGCCGGCATCAAGGAGGTGAAGGAAATGCACGAGGTCGCCGGCATGCTGATCATCGCCTATCTGGTATTGCATGTGGCTGCCGCCATCTGGCACCAGAAGCAGGGCCACGACGTCATTAGCCGCATCAAGTAGACAAGGCTGCACGGAATATACAAAACCCCGGCCCGAGCCGGGATTTTGTTTTTCATCGTCCCGGCAACTACACTTGGCGCAGTGTCCATGCCGGGCACAGGGGAGACCATCGTGATATATCCGCAAGCCATCCGTATCCTGCATTCCCTGCTCGCACTGAGCATGCTGGCGCAACTGGCTGTCGGCGAACTGATGGATGTTCCGGGAGCTGCCGGCGAACCGGAGGAAGCCCGGCTCGGCATCGTGCCGGCTGCCTATGCGCATGCCGGGCATGCCGATGTCATCGTGCCGGTCACCGCGGGCTTCGAGGCGCATGAATGTCTCGGCCTTGTCATTGCCGGCCTGCTTCTGGCCCGTCTGTTGCTGGCCTTCTCCTCCCTCCCCGAGACCGGCTGGCGCAATCTTTTCCCGTGGCTGTCCGCATCCGGACGCGCCGCCCTGCTGGCGGAAGCCGGGGCACAGGCCGGCGGCTGGATGAGGGGCAGGCTTGCTCCGCCCGAGGAAGGGGAAACCGTGGCCAGGTCGGTGCACGGCCTGATGCTGCTGACAGCACTGGGCATCGCCGCTGCCGGCGTGGTGCTGTTTTTCGGCTGGAACGAGCATGGTCATCAGACTGCCTTGATCGAAGCGGTCGGCGAGGTCCATGAAACACTGGTCGGCCTGTTCGAGGCCCTGCTCGCAGCCCACATCCTTGCCGTGATCCTGCACCAGATGCAGGGACACAATATTCTGACGCGCATCCGACCCGGAAAGGCATGAGCAATCAGGCCGCTACAGCATTCAAGGCACTGGGCGATCCGGTTCGCCTGAGACTGTTTTATCTGCTCAGCCGGTATGCCGAACTCTGCGTCTGTCACCTGACGGATGCACTGCAACTGCCGCAAAGCACGGTTTCCAGACATCTGGGTTCACTGCGCCATGCCGGCTTGGTTGCGACAAGGCGTGACGGCAAATGGATGTATTATCGTTTGAGCGGCGAGCTGGCTGCATCGCTTGCAGCCATCATCGGGCCGGTCGCCGATGCAACGCAGCAGAGCGATTTACGGCAACTGGATGAAATCCTGCAAGGCCTGAACCAACCCTGCATATCGAGCTGACCCTCCCCGTTCAGGAAAGGCGACGAATCATTTGATTGTCAGATGGTCGAGCGCGAACAGCATGGAGCCGCCGATCATGACAACCATCAGCACCGGCATGGCAAGCACAGCCACCGCGCGGCCGCCGCTGATACGGCAATGCGCACTCAGCCCCAGCCACAGCAGAAACATGCTCCACAGGAATGCCACGATACCGCCCCATGACAGGCCGACAAACATCATCGGTGCAAAGGCATAAGCGGAAAGCTGAAAGGCATTGGCAGTCGACAGCCGGCTTGCACTGAGCGTTCTCACGCCCCAGCTGATCAAGCCGGAAACCATCCACATGCCGATCAGAATCGCGCCCCAGGTGAAGGGCAGCATGAACAGCATACCCAGGCTGTAAGCGGGAACGGCGAGGAAGGTCAGGATGAAAATAATAATGGAGGCAAAGAACAGGCTGCTCCCGTAAAACACAGCGTACGGCATGCCGGCGAAGAATTCACGGGGCCTTGTGACCAGGTCCTTCAGAGCGGCGATAAAGGAGCCCGCCGGGCGGTTCTTCTCGAAATAAGTGATATCGTTGTCGTTCATCTCTGTGGCGCTCATAGCAATATCTCCGTATATAAGGGAGGCGAAGCATGGCGTGTTGAGCAGGGTATGCAAGCGCACACAGTACGCCTGAATCAGCTGCGGAGCGCGCGCTTTGCCAGATTCATACGGGCGATGGCCATTTCAAGCTCGACCATAGCCTTGTCCAGCTCATCCAGCGTGGCATGCCTGAAGTGTTCGCGCGCCTGCCTGAGGATCTTCCTCGCCTTGTCGGCATCGACCTCAGCGGCGCGCTCGTAGGCATCGGCCAGAATGGTCACCGAATCCGCCTGCACCTCCAGATAGCCGCCGCTGATCAGCATCATGTATTGCCTGCCCTGAGGATAGTTCTTCTGCGCCGGAGAATAGATACGCAGCAAGCCGGGACGCAGGACACCCAGCAGCGGCGCATGCCCGGGCATGATCTTCAATTCCCCGTTCGTAGTCACGGTGACCACGGCCAGCGCCTCGCCAAGGAACAACTCTTCTTCGATGGATGCAACACGTACCTTCATGGGACTCGGACTCTGGTATTTTGGGGCTTAAATGCAACGAACCAGATATCGGCATTTACATATCCGCATGTCCGGATACATTATGCCCATGCCCGAACAGCGTACAGCACGTCAATCCATGGGGCTTTTTGCCCGCTATCTCACACTCTGGGTTTTACTGTGCATCCTCGCAGGCATCGGGCTCGGTGCAGGATTACCGGGCGTATTCCAAACCCTTGGAAGAGCGGAGCTGGCGCACATCAACCTTCCTGTGGCCGCTCTGATCTGGGCGATGATCCTGCCGATGCTGCTCAAGATCGATTATTCGGCACTACACGAGGGCTGGCATCAGCGTCGCGGCATCGGCGTCACCCTGGCCATCAACTGGCTGGTCAAACCCTTCTCGATGGCACTGCTCGGTTATGTCTTCCTGCGGGTACTGTTCGCCGACTGGCTTGATCCCGGCAAGATCGATGCCTACATCGCCGGCCTGATCCTGCTCGCCGCCGCCCCCTGCACTGCCATGGTCTTCGTCTGGTCCCGGCTGGTCGGAGGGCATGCGCAGTTCACCCTCACCCAGGTGGCACTGAACGATATCATCATGATCTTCGCCTTTGCCCCCATCGTCGGCCTGCTGCTGGGCATGGCCTCGATTATCGTGCCCTGGGATACGCTGTTCCTTTCGGTGCTATTGTATATCGTCATCCCGGTACTGCTGGCCTACATCGGGCGGCGAATGCTACTTACCCAGGGGTGGCTGGATGCCGTACTGCGCATGATGGATCCCGTTTCGATGGGCGCGCTGTTGCTAACCGTGGTGCTGCTGTTCGGCTTTCAGGGCGGGCAGATTCTGGACCAGCCGCTGGTGATTCTGCTGCTGGCCATTCCGATTACCCTTCAGGTTTACTTCAATTCCATGCTGACCTACTGGCTGAACCGCAGGCTCGGCGTGGTACATGCCGTGGCCGGACCGTCGGCCCTGATCGGCGCATCCAATTTCTTCGAGCTGGCCGTGGCTGCCGCCATCGCCCTGTTCGGTTTCGAATCGGGGGCGGCACTTGCCACCGTGGTCGGCGTGCTGGTCGAGGTGCCGGTGATGCTGTCGGTGGTCGGCATCGTCAACAGCACCAGGCAATGGTACGAGTCTGGGCTGTCATGATGATGACATATCCGCATATGAGAATGTATCTACCGGGCGCATGGTCGCCATCACGGAGGACGACATGACAAAGCGCGTGGGCATCAATGGCTTCGGACGCATGGGACGATTGGGTTTGCGCGCCGGTTGGGCGATGCCCGAGTTCGATATCGTGCAGATCAACGAAACCGCCTGCGATGCCTCGGGTTCTGCCCACCTGCTGAGCTTCGATTCCGTGCATGGCCGATGGGCTCCCGCAAGCGACCCGGATATATGCAGTGGTGCGGCGGATCGCATGCGCATCGGCGGCAACGAACTCGGCTACAGCTCGAACGCAGCCATTGCCGATACCGACTGGTCGGACTGCGACATCGTCATCGAAGCCAGCGGCAAGTTCCGCAAACCGGAACAGCTGCAGAACTATTTTTCCCAAGGCGTGAAGAAGGTGATCGTCGCAGCTCCGGTGTCCGGTGCGCTGAACATCGTCTACGGCATCAACGACCACCTATACGAACCGGATACCCACCATCTTCTGTCTGCAGCCTCCTGCACTACCAACTGCCTGGCCCCGGTGGTCAAGGTGATGCACGAATCGGTCGGCATCCGGCACGGCTGCATGACCACCATCCACGACACCACCAACACGCAAACCATCGTAGACAAGGGACACAAGGACCTGCGCCGGGCGCGTGCTGCAGGCCAGTCGCTGATTCCGACCACGACAGGTTCGGCCAAGGCCATCACAGCAATCTTTCCGGAACTGGAAGGAAAGCTCAACGGGTTGGCCGTGCGCGTGCCGCTGCTCAATGCCTCGCTGACCGACCTTGTGTTTGAGGCCAAACGGAAAACCAGCGTGGATGAGATCAACGCACTGTTCAGGGGGGCGGCCGAAGGTGTCCTGGCAGGGATTCTGGGATATGAGGAGCGTCCGTTGGTTTCGGTGGATTATGTGAACGACCCGCGCTCCTCGATCATTGATGCCCCGTCCACCATGGTCATCGACGGCACACAGGTGAAAGTGTTGGCCTGGTACGACAACGAATGGGGCTACGTGAATCGCATGATGCAGTTGACGCAGAAGGTGGCGACATCGCTGTAGTATGGAACAGGGTATCCGCAACTATCTGACGGTCACCGGCGGCTACTGGGCTTTCACGCTGACAGACGGTGCCATCCGCATGCTGGTGGTGCTGTATTTCCATCAACTCGGCTACAGCCCGCTGGCTATCGCCATGCTTTTTCTGTTCTACGAATTCTTCGGCATTGTTACCAATCTGTTTGGCGGCTGGCTGGGTGCGCGTATCGGCCTGAACCTGTGCATGAATATCGGCATGGGCTTGCAGATCGCCGCGCTGATGATGCTGACCGTACCGGATGCCTGGTTGTCCGTGCCCTATGTGATGGCGGCACAGGCGCTTTCCGGCATCGCCAAGGATCTCAACAAGATGAGTGCGAAAGCCGGCGTTAAACTGTTCCTGCCCGAGCATGGTGATGCCCGGCTGTTCCACTGGGTGGCCGTGCTCACCGGTTCGAAGAATGCGCTGAAAGGAGCGGGCTTCTTCGCAGGTGGCGCGCTGCTGGCGTGGCTGGGCTTCAGGGGCGCGCTGCTTGCACTGGCAGGTATGCTGGCGCTGGCTCTGCTGGCGACCTGGCTGCTGCTACCGGCCGGGTTGGGAAAAACCGGGGAGAAGGCCAGATTCTCCGGCCTGTTTTCCAAATCCCCTGCGGTGAACCGGCTTTCCGCAGCCCGGTTTTTTCTGTTCGGGGCAAGGGATGTGTGGTTCGTGGTCGCCCTGCCGGTATTCCTCGCCGCAGAACTCGACTGGAGCTTCACCGCCGTCGGCGCCTTCTTCGCCCTGTGGGTGATCGGCTACGGCATGGTGCAGGCGATAACGCCGTCACTGCTCGGTTCTGACCCTGCGGGCTTTATGCGCAACCCGGCACTGTGGGCATTTGGACTCGCGGCCATTCCGGTGCTGCTTGCAGGCGGGCTTGGCTTGTCACTTGATGCTGAAATCCTTGTGGTGGCCGGGCTCGCGGTCTTCGGTACGGTGTTCGCCGTCAATTCGGCGCTGCATTCGTTCCTGATCGTTGCCTGGTCGGACCGCGAACAGGTATCGATGAACGTCGGCTTCTATTACATGGCCAATGCCGGCGGCCGGCTGGCTGGCACTGTGCTTTCGGGACTGGTCTATCAGAGCGCCGGACTGACCGGATGCCTGTGGTGTTCAGCAGCCTTCATACTGGCCGCAGGCCTTATCTCCCTGTCGCTCCCCAGGCAAACCACCATCGCCCCCTAGTCGCCCGGCTACAGGTCTATGTGCGCTGTGTCTGCGTGAACTGATGGCGGCGTATTGCGGGCGATCCACGCCAGTGCTTTTTCAGCCTCGCGGCGATAAGTCGTCAGCTTGCCGCCGTACACAGCCAGATAGGCCGGGCTCCTTGCATCATCGGGTAGCATCACTGTCTCGCGACTGGCACCAAAGACACCGCCTGAGGCTGGAAGTACGCGTACCCCGCAGAAGGTTTGCAAAATGTCCTTTTCACTGCACGGGGATCCGGGGAAATAGCGGTTGTAGGTGGCAAGGATGGTCGCCACCTCATCAGGGGTCGGTGCAGGTTTCCGCGGCATCGCGGCAAGCTCTGTTTCAGTGGTTCCGGCCAGCATTCGGCCGTTCCAAGGGCGGAAAAACATCACCCGGCCATCGTCTGATTCGGTGTAGATGAACGTCGGGCAGGGACGGTCGAGCAGCAGGTGCGAGCCCTGCACAAGGCGTATATCCAGTTCAGGCGGCGCAGGCTTGATACAAGCACTAACCTGATGCATCCACGGACCAGCCGCATTGATCAGCATGCGCGTCGTCAACTCCCTGCCGTCATCCAGCCGGACCCTCCAGAAATTCCCGTCGTATGTCGCAGCTGCCAGTCCGCAGCCCTCGATCACCCGGCAGCCCATGCTGCGCGCGGAATCCAGCACTGCGCGGGTCAGGGCGGCATCGTCGGTGGCGGCATCCTGATAGGCGAGCACCGCTTGAAGGCCGTCACAGCTCAAGCCCGGCAGCAGCTCCTGCCACTGGCTTTCGGGAACTCGCCGAAAGCGCGACCTGCCAAGCGAGAGCAGCCAGTAGAGCAAAAGACCGCAAGCGATGAACCACCACGGCCTGCGGCTACCGGCATACACCGGAATATAAAACCATTCGCGGCTGACCAGCGCGGGTGCGACCTTCAACAGGGTTTCGCGCTCGCTCAGAGCCTCATACACCAGCCGGAGATTGGCCTGCTCCAGATAGCGCAGACCGCCGTGGATCAACTTGGTGGACTGGCTGCTGGTACCCGAAGCAATGCTGTATTGCTCTACGAGCACAACCGTGTATCCGCTGGCAGCGGCGGCTTGCGCGATGCCGCAGCCATAAATGCCACCGCCGATAATCAACAGATCGGGATTCGATTCAGCCAATCTCGCTCACCATCCCGGAAAAATAATTGGTTTCGATCATATCCGCACCAGCTGCCCTCAGGGCTACAACCGTGGCCGCATCGTTTACCGTGTAAAGCGCGACCTTGCTGCCACGGGACTGCCATCGCGCCATCGCATCGATCCTCTGCCAGGGCATGAATATGTACGGCATCGTGGCTTGAGGCTCCCGCACACCTTCAGCAACCCATCCGACCGGGCAGGGCATGATCGCAGCGCAGGCATCCATCAGCGATGCGGACATCCCGATGGCGACAACGCGAGGCAACAGATCATCGGGCAGCAGGGCCGTGATCCGGCGGGCGATCGAGTCGTCGGCCAGCCGCCGTCGAACCGGGGATTTGATCTCGATGAACAGGGTCAGCGGCGGCACGGTGCGCAGCCAGAGCAGCAAGTCCGGCAGGCTGGATAGCTCGAAATACGGACGACATATGCGACGCAGCTCATTCGCCGTCATCTCCGATACCCGGACATCCAATCCGCATAGTCGCTTCAGAAGGTTGTCGTGAATTACCAGCGGCACCAGATCGCGGCTAAACTGGATATCGCATTCGGCAAAGCGTGCTCCCGCTGCTGCGGCCGCAGCAAAGCCCTCCAGCGTATTCTCCACGCCACCGCATCGATCACCGCGATGCGCCACAAGAAAGGAGTTTGTCTGCTTCATGCCAATCAGTCTGCGGTAGTGCAGCAGGCGGCGCAATGCCGTGGATATGTTGCAATGCGCCGCCGCCATGTGTCAGGCTGGACATACAACAGGGAGGGGGGGATGCAGACTTCACAGGCAAAACACAATCCGGCCGCAGATGGATGGAACAACGACTACCGCAGGCATGTCCAGAAGCTGACCGTCAGCAGGCTGCGCATCACCGCCCTGCTGGTCATTGCCATCATCATCCTCGATGCCGTCGCGCAGTACTTCTTCGATCCGCACCTGTATTCACAACTGTTATGGGTACGTCTGTCATCCGTACTTCTCTGTCTGCTGGTATGGCGTTTCAGCCGGCATCCTGCGGCAACGCGCTTCTGTTTTCCTTTGGGTCTGCTGCTGGTGTGTATTGTCAGCTCCGATGTTGAAACCGCCATCATCCTGACCAGCGGCTATAACTCGCCATTTCAGACCGGACTTGCCCTGTTGATTGTGGGTGCCGGTCTGCTCGTGCCTTATTCGCCCGGGCAGATCGGCGTCATCTGCGCGCTGGTCTGGATGGTGTTCCTCGGGCCGCTGCTGCCCGGCTCGCAGCAAATCGGCAGCCATGAGCCGGGCTTCACCTCCAGCACGCTGTTCATGATATGCGCCACATTGATCACCATTGCCTCGAGCATCATGACCAGCGGCCTTCGAAAGCGTGAGTTTTTTGCCCGCATGCAACTACGCGAAGAACAGCGCCGCTCCGAGCGCCTGCTTCTCAACATCCTGCCAGCTCCGATTGCCGCCCGCCTCAAGCATGGGGAGGAAACCATTTCGGACAGCTTCAACGACATCAGCGTGCTGTTTGCCGATATCGCGGGCTTTACCCGCATGGCCGACACCATGCAACCGGCCGATCTGGTCGGCCTGCTGAATGGCCTGTTCTCGGATTTCGATACGCTGGTCGAGCAGCACGGACTGGAGAAGATCAAAACCATCGGTGATGCCTACATGGTCGTCGGCGGCGCCCCCAAACCTTTCCCCGGCCATGCCGCCCGCATGGCCGATCTTGCTCTGGGCATGATTAATGCAACTCACATATTCAACCTGCGCACAGGTCGGAATCTTGAGATACGAATCGGCATGCACAAAGGGCCCGCCGTAGCCGGTATCATCGGACTGAACAAGTTCAGCTACGATCTTTGGGGGGATTCAGTGAATACTGCCAGCCGCATGGAGTCGCACGGTATTGCAGGGCGAATCCAGATCAGTGAAGACATGTACCGCCAGCTTCGCGATTCCCATCTTTTCGAGGAGCGAGGGGAAATCGAAATCAAGGGGAAGGGAAGGCTGAATACCTGGTTTCTGCTAGCTAGGCGTGAACAGACATAGGCCGCATCAGCGGGTCTTGTAGTGGCGTTCCAGATCGCGTTTCACATCACGCTCCTTCATATCGTGGCGCTTGTCGTAGAGCTTCTTGCCGCGGCAAAGGCCGAGCTGCAGTTTGGCCAGTCCGCGCTCGTTGAAATACATCTTCAGCGGAATCAGCGTCAGCCCCTTCTCATGCAGTTTACCGATCAGCTTGGAAAGCTCCTGCCTGTGCAGCAGCAGGATGCGGGTGCGGCGGGGATCCGCCGGGTTGTTCAAGGCCGCCGGCTTGTAGGGCTGAATATGACACCCGATCAGCATGGCGCGATTGCCGCGCACGATGCAATGCGCCTCGGCCAGGCTGGCGTGACCGGCGCGCAGCGACTTCACCTCGGGACCGGTGAGCATGATGCCGGCCTCGAAGGTCTCCAGGATATTGTATTCATGGCGCGCTTTGCGGTTGAGCATGGACATGGGCGCATGCTAACCGCATTCGCTCCGCCTGCATAAGCAAAGCTTTATCGCATCGCACAAGAAAAAGGCGGCCCCTAAGGACCGCCCTTTCGTTTTGCTGAACCTTGCGGTTCGTTACGCTATTACTTGATCTGCTCTTCAACCCATGCGCGGACCTCGGCCTTCTTGGCGTCGTCCAGCTTGCGGTACTTCTTCACCTGGGACTTCATGGTGGAAGCCTTGCTGGCGAATGCAGCAACCTTCGGCTCCAGATCTGCATCGGAGTTCAGAAAGGCAAACACAGCGTCAACCGATCCATACGCAGCAACAATACTGGTAAAAGACGGGCCTATCTTGTCAGCATGGCCTTCATGGCAAGCCGCACAGAACGGCTTGGCCTCGGCGGTGGAAAGACCACCCAGCATCACAAACGCAGCGGTAGCGGCAATCATCATCGTTTTTTTCATTGTAATTATCACTCCTCCTCTCGGAAAATCCCACACCTTTAGAAAGATGTTCGGGGTCACATAATACTGAGTAAATTCATAAAGGCCGGATAGATGTAAATATTACCCCCATCATTTCAGGGGGGGGATAGGGTTGATCAGCGCACCAGAAGCTCTCCGTCCTTTGCATCGACTTGCAACTGCGCGAGGCGCTCGGCACTACCCAGAATCGCACGCGCAACCTGCGTCTCCACCTGATGCTGGATAAATCGCTTCAACGGCCTGGCACCGTACACGGGATCGTAGCCGGCATCGGCGATCAGCCGGCGCGCGGCATCGCTGATGTTGAGCGTAATACCCTGCGCAGCCAGCCTTGCCGCTACCTCGGACATCAGCAGATCGAC
Organism: Zetaproteobacteria bacterium CG06_land_8_20_14_3_00_59_53; assembly: GCA_002779605.1. Taxonomy (GTDB): domain Bacteria; phylum Pseudomonadota; class Zetaproteobacteria; order Mariprofundales; family Mariprofundaceae; genus UBA1543. The sequence continues at coordinate 57,101 of PEWE01000010.1, forward strand.
GATTTGCACGATCGCCTCGCGTCCCAGCGGGCTGAACAACACCACATCGTCCAGCCGGTTGAGAAACTCCGGACGGAAATGATTCTTCAAGCCCTGCATCACCTCATCCCTGGCCGACTCACTGATCTTTCCCGATGCGTCGATCCCGGAAAGCAGGGCATCGCTGCCGATATTGCTGGTCATGATGACGATGGTGTTCTTGAAGTTCACGGTGCGCCCGTGGCTATCGGTCAATCGCCCGTCATCCAGCAACTGCAACAGGATATTGAACACATCCGGGTGCGCCTTCTCCACTTCGTCGAGCAGCAGCACGGCATACGGCTTGCGGCGCACAGCTTCGGTCAACTGACCACCTTCTTCAAAGCCGATATAGCCGGGTGGCGCGCCGACCAGACGCGACACCGTGTGCTTCTCCATGTACTCACTCATATCCAGTCGGATCATGGCATCTTCGGAGTCGAACAATTCGACCGCCAGCGCGCGTGCCAGCTCCGTTTTGCCCACACCTGTCGGCCCTAGAAAGATGAAAGAGCCGATGGGCCGTTTCGGATCCTTTACCCCTGCACGGGCACGTAGCACGGCATCGGCCACCGCCTGCACCGCCTCATTCTGCCCGATCACCCGTTGATGCAGAGCCCGGTCCATATGCAACAACTTCTGCCGCTCGCCTTCGAGCAGGCGGGTCACCGGAATATGCGTCCAGCGGGCCACCACCTGAGCGATTTCCTCCTCGGTGACCTCCTCCTGCAAAAGATTGCCTTCGCCATGCACCGCAGATGCTTCAAGTTCGGCCAACTGCTTTTCCAGCCCCGGTAATATGCCATGGCGCAGCTCGGCCACACGATTCAGATCGTAGTCCCGCTCGGCAGCCTCGATATCGTGTTTCACCTGCTCGATCTTCTCGCGCAAGGTCTGCACCTTGCCCAGCGATGCCTTCTCGCCCTCCCACTGGGCGCGCATGGTGTCGCGTGATTCTTTCAGATCGGCCAGTTCACGGCGCAATTCATCCAGCCGCTCTCGGCTGGCTTCGTCCTTCTCCTTGTTCAGCGCGCGCTCCTCGATCTCCAGACGCATCACCCGGCGGGTGATGCCATCCAGCTCTGCCGGCAGCGAATCAATTTCGGTGCGGATGGAGGCACAGGCCTCGTCCACCAGATCGATAGCCTTGTCGGGCAGAAAACGATCCGAGATGTAGCGATCGGAAAGGGTGGCCGCTGCCACCAGCGCCGCATCCTGGATGCGCACCCCGTGATGCACCTCGAAGCGCTCCTTCAGGCCGCGCAGGATAGACACCGTATCCTCGACATTCGGGGCATCCACCAGCACAGGCTGGAAGCGCCTTTCCAGTGCAGCGTCTTTTTCAATATGCAGGCGGTATTCGTCCAGCGTGGTCGCGCCGATGCAATGCAACTCGCCGCGCGCCAGCATCGGCTTGAGCATATTGCCGGCATCCGACGAGCCTTCCGTTTTGCCCGCACCCACGATGGTGTGCAACTCGTCGATGAACAGGATGATGCGGCCTTCGGCTTCCTTGATCTCCTTGAGCACGGCTTTCAGTCTTTCCTCGAATTCGCCGCGATACTTGGCTCCTGCCATCAGCGCCGTCATATCCAGCGCGAACACCGTGCGGTCCTTCAGACCTTCCGGTACATCGCCCTTCAAGATGCGCTGCGCCAGCCCTTCGGCGATGGCTGTCTTGCCCACGCCGGGCTCGCCGATCAGCACCGGGTTGTTTTTGGTTTTGCGCGACAGGATGCGGATCACGCTACGGATCTCGGAATCGCGACCGATGACAGGGTCCAGTTTTCCGGAACGGGCCATATCCACCAGATCGCTACCGTACTTCATCAGGGCATCGTAACTGGATTCGGGATCATCACTGGTCACATTCTGGTGTCCGCGAACCTTTTCCAGCGCACCGAGCAAAGCGGTGCGGGTGATCCCTGCTTCGGCAAGGACGCGACCCGCCTCGGTCTGCTTGCCCTCTTCCACATAGGCCAGCAGCAGATGTTCGACGGAAATGAAATCGTCTTTCAGGGCCCTGGATTCATCCTCGGCTTTGGCAAACAGACGATTCAGGCGCTGTGTGGCATACATACCGCCTGCTGCCGCACCGGTCACCTTCGGGCGCCTGGCCAGCGCCTTCTGAACACCTTCCCGGATAGCCGCAAGCTTGCCGCCTGCCTGTTCAAGCAGGCGCGAAGCCAGCCCGCCTTCCTGCGCCAGCAACTCGGCCAGCAGATGCTCGGCATCGATTTCCTGATGATTCAGGCGCCCGGCCAGGGTCTGCGCAGCGGCAAGCGCCTCGCGCACCTTCTGTGTCATCCGGTTCATATCCATATGTGATCTCCGTTTTCTTTCATGATCACTATGTTTATGGGGTTATCGTCTGTCGGATGCAAGCCCGGCGGGAAGTTTGTTCAGCGGAGAGCCCGCAGGCGCTCAAGGAAGCTCGACGACGAACATAGTGACACGCGCCGTGGCCGCAGGGTTGGAGTTGGAGATTTCGACCATCAGGTCATCCTCGCCGGCGGGGTTGTTGAAACGCTGCTGGAAATCGTGCGCACCAACGCGATAGCTGCGTTTGCTTCCGATCAGGCTCTCGTGTTCGCCGCGTACCCGGGTCAGCCGGAAGGTCAGCGGACCGATGCCATCGGACAACAATGTCACTTCATAATTACCCGGCCGATTCGGCATATCGAAAAATTCACGCAAGGTCTGGTAGGCCGGAACCGTGACATCACGCTGATAGAGATACTCCTGCGTCGCCCCGGCATACCCCGGCATCCACAGCACAGCCATCAACGCTATCGACAAGAGAAAATGTCTCATGTCTCGTCACCTCCGGCCTGAATGCCGTGCTTGTCACAGAGATAACGCATCTTGTCTTTGGCCCGCTCACCGAACCCCAGCCAACGACCGGCACGCGCCTTGATCCGGCTGCTGCGCAGCAGCGCGGTTTCCACCAGCCGGCGCTCCATTTCATCCATCAACTGCTCGGCATTCACCCCGTCTTCAGGCAGGCGTTCCAGCCATGAGGCGATCAGGTCTTCGCGCTCCTGACGCACACGCGGGCCTTCCAGCGAAGGAACCGCCTCAATGGTATTCCCCGCTGCCAGCACCACGGCACGCTCGATCACATTTTCCAGCTCGCGCACATTGCCCGGCCATGTATAGCCGGTGAGCTGCTGCATCGCGACATCGGAAAACCCCTGCACCGTTTTGTTGCACAGCAGCGCCTTGCGCTCGAGAAAATGCATCGCCAGCAGGCCGATATCCTGTGCATGCTCGCGCAGTGGCGGCACCTGGATATTCACCACATTGATGCGGTAATACAGATCGTCACGGAAACCGCCTGCCTCCACCATCGACTCAAGCGGCTCGCGGGTCGAACAGATCAGGCGCACATCCGAACGCAACACGGCATCGCTTCCGAGCCTTGAAAACTCACCGCTCTCCAGCACACGCAACAACTTGCCCTGCACGCCTGCAGGCAGGCCGGAAACCTCATCGAGAAACAGCGTGCCGCCGCTGGCCCGCTCGAACCAGCCGAGATGCCTGGTGGTCGCCGCCGCATAGGCACCCTTTTCGTGCCCGAACAACTCCGATTCCAGCAGCCCCGCATCCATCGCCGCACAGTTCACGGCAATGAACGGACCGTCGCTGCGCACACTTCCGGCATGCAGCAGGCGGGCCACCAACTCCTTTCCAGTGCCGGTTTCACCGCGAACCAGCACGGTGGAGGGTGCCGCAGCCACCTGCTCGATCAGGTCACGCAGGGAAACCATCTGCGGTGAATCCCCGAGCAGTTCCTGCCCCATACGGTTGTCCAGCAAGCGGGTTTTCTCCTGCTCGCGCAACTGCTGCATGCGTTCCTGCATGGCCGCATCGATGGTGCCTCGCACCTCATCGGGGTCGAATGGCTTGGCGAAAAAATCGAGTGCGCCGGCTTTTCTGGCCCTGACAGCCAGCTTGCGCTCATCGTGCCCGGTAATCACCACCACCGGAATGTCGGTGCCCTCGCGACGCAAGCCTTCAAGATAACTCAGCCCGATATCGGGATTATCCGGCTCGGGAGGCAGAGCCAGATCGAGCACAATCAGGTCGACACGATGACCGAGCAGAGCCTTGTCGGCCTGTTCGGTATCACCTGCCTCAACCACCTGATAACTGTCTTTGAGGAGCAGGCGAAGGTTCAGGCGGTTAATGTCGTTGTCGTCGACGATGAGGATAACGCGTTGCATCAGGACTCCCTTTCGGGATGAGCATGCCATAGCGGAAGACGCACATGAAAGGTGCAACCTTTCCCCTCCCCGTCGCTATGCACGCTGATGCTGCCGTGATGCACGTCGATGATGCGCTTGCTCAGATAAAGCCCGATACCCAGACCGTTCGGCTTGCTGCTGGAGAACAGACGGAATGTACGTTCCTTCAAAAATGTCGCAGACATGCCGCAGCCGTCGTCGCGCACCCGAACCTCGACAGCTTCGCGATCAATCACCGCTGAGATATGCAGTTCGCCCTTGCGCTGCATGGCCTGCACTGCGTTGTCGAACAGATTCTCGAACACCCCGGAGAGCATGGATTCATCGCCGCTCACCGGCGGCAGCGCCGGAATATCGAGCACAATCCTGATACCTTCCGGCCACAGCCGTTCATCCACAGCACGGGACAACATCTGGCGCAGATCCAGCGGCGCGAGCTTCGGATGCAACGGAGCCTGAGGGTCGGCCAGTCGCTGCATCACCGTCTGCATGCGCCCGACCACCTTGCGGATGGATTCCACCAGCGGCTTTACATCCTCCGGGTCGAGCTTGCCCGAGCCGATGTGATGCGCCAGAAACGAGAGATCATTGAGCCGGTTTTTCAGATCGTGCGAATGTAACTGACCGGCCACACGGGACAGTGAATCAAGCCGGGCGTTCTCGGCCTGCTGCCGGGTCAGTCGGGCATGTTCGAGACTCATCGCAGCGAATCGTGAAAGTCCGCGAAGTGCCTCGATTTCATCCTCATCGGTCGCCATGCCGTTGTCATGCATGGCGAGATACAGCCAGGCACGACCCTGCCTGCGCGGCAGCTCAAGGCATAACTCGAAGGGGGCCGTGTCATCGAGCTTCAAGGGTGGTTCTGAAGGAGGCGTGAAGCCGCTTGCTGCATGCTCCGGATATGCACGCAGGCGTGTCGTGTTGTCAAACGTCTCCACCAGTGCCGCCGCCGGACGATGGCTGAGCATGCAGATACGCGCCAGCAGCGCCCGTTCGATGCCCTCCGCCGGCAACTCGGCAAGATCGCCTGCCCCCAGATGGCGTATCGCCTGAAGGGCATCGACATATTGCCGGAAGAACAGGCGATCGAATCCATGTTGCAGGGTATGCACCAGAGGCAGGAATATCAGCGCTGCCATCAAGGCCGCGAGCACCAATGCAGACATCGAGACCGGATGCCCGGTCACGGCATAGAATCCAGCCTCGATCAGCAGCAGTGATACGAAGAAGAAACCGAGTGTGAGAAGCAGCGCCAGCAGCCAGGCAGCTGCATGCCACAAACGGCGGCGGGAGAACCTCAACATCGGCAGGCCGCCCGCATGAAAATCAGGGAAGCGTCCGCTCCGGCTTGAGGCCGAAGGCCGTCAGGCTGGCATGCAACTCGGCACACAGATCATCCGGCAGTACGGTCAGCGGCAGGCGAACCTCGGCGCCGATCCAACCCATCATGGCGCAAGCGGCCTTCACCGGAATCGGATTGCTCTGCACAAACATCACACGATTGAGTTCACGCATCGCCAACTGCGCCTTGCGCGCCTCATTCCAATCCCCCGCAGCAGCTGCATTGGTCAATCGCAACATGGCCTGCGGTGCCACATTCGCTACCACAGAAATCACACCTGCACCACCCAACGCCATAAACGGCAGTACCGTGGCATCGTCACCGGAGAAAAAGTCGATACGCCCCTCGCAGGCATCAAGGGTGGCATTGAACTGCTCCATATCGGCCGTGGCATCCTTGATGCCGACGATATTGCTGATCTTCGACAGGCGCGCGACGGTTGCCGGCAGGATATTGGACTGCGTGCGGCCCGGCACGTTGTACACGATCTGCGGCAGGTGAACGGCATCGGCCACGGCCTCGTAGTGCCGGAAAATGCCTTCCTGAGTAGGCTTGTTGTAGTAGGGGGAGATCAGCAGAGCCGCATCCGCGCCCAGCGACTTGGCCGACTGGGTTAGTTCGATGGATTCGGCGGTATTGTTGCTTCCGGTTCCGGCGATCACCGGCACACGCCCTGCCACATGCTCGACCGTGATACCGATCAGCCGCTTGTGCTCGGCAAAAGAAAGAGTGGCCGCCTCGCCCGTCGTGCCGGCGGGAACCACGGCATGCACACCGGCCTCGATCTGACGATCCAGATGGGCGCGGAATGCGTCTTCATCGATTTGCCCGTTCTTGAAGGGGGTTAATAGTGCAGTGATGGTGCCGTGAAACATCGAAGCCTCCGTGTTGACCGAACTATAACCGCTTCACCGCAGCGCGGAAGGGCGCGAAATCACGCCCTAAGCGTCATCAGGTTTCGTAATCCGCCACCGTGCGGGAAACCGCCGCCTGCCGGATCAACGGCACCACGACCTGATGCGCGGGATGCGCCTGATAGGCATCCAGCGCCTCGCGACTTTCCAGATCGGCGACCAGCACCAGATCGGCGGACTGCTCCGAGGCCAGAAAATCAATGCCGGCCTCGATGTTCAGCAGACCCGGAATGCGTCCGCGCATGGCCTCAAGCTGCTCCTTGAGTAGCGCCGCATCGGCCCTGTCGCGCAGCTTCCACATGACGATATGTCGAACCATCGATTCACTCCCTGTTATTGACTCAAAAACAAAACCTAGCCTGCCTTGTCCCGCGAAAACAGCCGGCATCCGCAAGTGCGCTTTGTGGTGATGAGCGGTGAGCATCACGGTGCACAGCACGATATGCATGGAGCCTGCATCTACCTGCTCAAGCCGATCCGCTTCGACAGGCTTGAAGCGACTTTCGAACACCTGCGACAATGCCTGGAGTGTGACCCGTCCGATGAACTCCAATGCACACTGAACGACGACCGCCATAGCTTCGGCATCAACGATCAACAGTGCCCCTTCATGCAGGCTGGCAAAAAAACTGGGCAACAAACCTTCCTCCTCTGCGTATTCCATGCCCCTTGCTCGTGCTAACCTCGTGCCATGATCGATGTCCTTTGTGTGGGTCATGCCGCCTTCGATATCACCATGACGGCGGCGCATCATCCCGGCCCCGATGAAAAGATGCTGGCCGATGCCCTGCTGCTCGGCGGCGGCGGCCCTGCCGCCAATGCCGCCGTGCAGGTGGTCCGGCTCGGGGGCAGGGCGGCCTTCTGCGGCTACCTCGGCCATGACCTTTTCGGGGAGGAACATGTCGCGGAGCTGAGTCATGAAGGCGTGGACACCGCACTTCTGATTCGCGGCGGACATGCCAGCCCGGTCTCCCAAATTCTCGCCAAGCCCGACGGTTCGCGCAGCGTGGTCAGCTTCAAGGGCGACACCCCGTGGCTGCCCGAAGATGCGGTGGATATGGCGCGCATCGCTGCGCTTTCCCCGGATGTCATCCTGCTCGATGGCCATGAACCTCTTGTTTCAGCCCCGATCTGCACATGGGCAAGGAATAACGCTGTTCCCACCGTGCTGGATGCAGGCTCACTGCATCGCGGCACAAGAGAGTTGGCATCACGTGTGGACTATCTCGTGGCTTCGGAAAAATTCGCCCGGCAATGGTGTGCGGCGGATGATCCCGGGGCATGGCTGGACACGCTTGGCAATATCGCCCCGAACATCGTCATCACCCTCGGTGAACACGGGCTGATCTGGCAGAAAAAGGGCCACAAAGGAACACTGCCTGCCTATCCTGTAACGGCACTGGATTCGACCGGTGCCGGCGATGCCTTCCACGGTGCCTTCGCGCTGGGCGTGGCACGCGGCATGGATTGGCCCGCTATCCTTGCCTTTGCCTCGGCCGCGGGCGCGCTGGCCTGCACCCGCCTCGGTGCACGCGCCGCGCTTGCCAACAGACAGGAAGTCGCAACCCTGCTTGCTGAGAAATCCTGATGCGCATCTGGGATTTAAACCCCGGCTATCTGGACCGCAAACGGCTGCTGGGTGAACACCGTGAATTACACGGCCTGTTCAATATCGTTTCCCTGCATAAAAAAGGATATTCGCATCACCCTGAAACCCTGCGCTGGGTCAACCACCTCCCTGCTCTGTGTATGCGTCATGGTCTGCTGGTTTCGGAAATGCTGCTGAGGGGCTACAGGCATCACTCGCCGCTACCGGAGATCGCTGAAGATATAAGCTGGCCTGCCATCCGGATCGACCCGCCCATCAGACAGTTCGAACTGCTGGCAGACAAGCAGCAGCATGAAGATTCGGCGCGCATCCCGCTACCGGATAACGCACAACAGCTATGGGCACAGCACAAGTATTCGGTGATGGCGCGCGAACCCGCTCTGTATTCGCGCATCGGGCCGGAAATGGCGCAGGGAATCTACCGCACGGATATCTCCGGTCTGGCGGAACTGCTGATCGCCACCCTGCGCAAGCGCCCCTCACCCGGTCACTTGAGCAACGCTTTGCATCACATGTGGGGATACGTATCCGATTCAGGTATCTCCAAGCCAGATAATAGCGCCGAACTGTTGCAGACTATCCGGCATCTGGTCACCGAACGCAGGGAAAAATACCTGCTCGAAAGCACTGCTTTATCAGAGCTGCAAGCATGGGTAAGCTGACGGCATGGAAAGGATTTTAGTCAGCGCCTGCCTGCTGGGCGAAAAGGTACGTTACGACGGCAGCTCATGCGCCGTGCATGGCCTGCTCGACACCTGGGCGAAACAGGGACGCATCGTATCGATGTGCCCGGAAGTGGCGGGCGGCCTTTGCATCCCCCGCGCCCCCGCCGAGATCGTTGCTGTTGATGCAGCAGCCATACTGCGCGGCACGGGACGGGTGCAGAAAAAAGACGGCGGCGATGTCACCCATGCCTTTGTGGACGGTGCCGAGAGGGCGCTGGCGCAATGCTGGGAGCACAAGATCAAGATCGCCATTCTCAAAGAGGGCAGCCCGTCCTGCGGTAGCAGTCTGGTGAACGATGGTCGCTTTTCCGGCAGCAAAATTACCGGACAGGGTGTAACCACCGCCCTGCTAACCGGCCACGGCATTTCGGTGTTCAACGAGAGCCAGATGGAAGCAGCCGCGCGGCGACTTGCCGAACTCGAAGCGTAACATGGCTAACCAGACCCTCGATCTCAGCGACGAGTTATACCGATATCTGCTCAGCGTCGGCGTGCGCGAACCGGATGTGCTGATGGAACTGCGCGAGGCCACCGAAGCCGAGGAAATGTCGATGATGCGCTCGGCCCCCGAGCAGGGACAGTTCATGGCCCTGCTGCTCAAGCTGATGGGCGCCAGCCATGTGCTGGAGATCGGCACCTTCACCGGCTATGCCACGCTGTGGATGGCGCTCGCCCTGCCGCGCGACGGCAAGCTCGTGACCTGCGATGTTTCGGAGCGCTGGACCTTTATCGCGCATCGATTCTGGGAGCAGGCCGGCGTGCAGGGTCGCATCCACCTGCATCTGCGCCCGGCGATTGAAACCCTCGATGAACTACTGGAACTCGGTGGTGCCGCCTCGTTCGATTTCGCCTTCATCGATGCCGACAAGGAGAACTACGGCACCTACTTCGAGGCCTGCCTGCAACTGGTACGCCCGGGCGGTATGATCGCCGTGGATAACACCCTGTGGGGCGGCAGGGTGGTGGACGATGCCAACCGCGAGGCCAGCACCGAAGCCATCCGCGCTTTCAACCGCAAACTCATCGACGATCCGCGTTTCGATCTTTGCATGCTGCCGGTCGCCGATGGTCTGACCCTTGTCCTGAAAAACCACGTCTGACATGCCGGTCGGTTACTTCGAAGTCATCAGCAGGCGCATGCATATCTACCTGCGCCTGATGCGCGCCGACAGGCCCATCGGCACCTATCTGGTCGCATGGCCGATGCTGTGGGCGCTGTGGTTTGCGGGCAACGGTCATCCCGATGCCGGCCTTGTACTCATCTTTCTGGCCGGCGCCTTCTTGATGCGCTCCGCAGGGTGCGTGATCAACGACTTCGCGGACCGCAACATCGACCCGCATGTCGAGCGCACCAGGGCCCGCCCGCTGGCCGCCGGCGAAATCTCATCCAAAGAAGCCCTGGGTCTGTTTGTCGTGCTCTGCCTGACCGCCTTCGCACTGGTGCTGTGCACCAACCGGCTGACCGTTTACCTGTCTGTCGGCGGTGTGGCGCTGGCCGCGCTTTATCCATTCATGAAGCGCTACACGCAGTGGCCACAGGTGTTTCTCGGCGCCGCCTTCGGCTGGGCCGTGCCCATGGCCTTCGCCGCACAATCCGGCGAAGTACCGGCTGCAAGCTGGTTGATCTTTGCTGCCAATGTATGCTGGGTGGTGGCCTACGACACGATGTATGCCATGGTGGATCGCGACGACGATGTGAAAATCGGCGTGAAATCCACGGCCATCCTGTTCGGTCACTGGGACCGGCACATCATCGGCCTGTTCCAGCTTGGGTTTTTCGCCCTGATGATCGCCGCCGGCCGTGTCTTCGATGCCAGCTTGCTGTACTACGCCGGACTGGGCGTCGCTGCCGGTTTCGCCATCTATCACCAGCGGCTTATATTCACACGCCAGCGGGAAGCCTGTTTCAGGGCCTTCCTGAACAACAACCTGCTCGGCGGCGCCGTCTTCGCCGGTCTGGCTCTGAGCTATCTGTTCACTTGATTCAGGCCTCGAAATGCCGGGTGAGTTATATCACCGGCATTCATCGGTCGAGTTCCTCAGACTTTCCGCATCAGGAAAACAATATCTGCACGCTGGCATGAATCGTGCTTTCAAAACAAAAGGATGCGAAAAATGGCAGGAGCAAAATGCGAGATGGTGGATAACTGCAGACACTGGAATCAGCGTCCGGAAAGGAAGCCGCTCGTTCCTATTTTTGTGCTGCTGCTTTTATTCCTTCTGCTCTCCGCGCTTCTCTTCTAAAGGCGCCCAGAGGAGAGAATGATACATGCGAAGAATCCCGGAAGCGCAGAAAAAATGATCCATATCGTGGATGACGATGAACTGATACTCGCTGTGATATCCGAACTCGGAAAAACATTCGGCTTTCAGTCCAGGCGCTTCCGCAATCCTTTGGACTACCTCGCATTGGCCGGTTCCAGCGCCTATAAGAGTCCCGCCGCGGTCTTCTGCGATGTCGTGATGCCCGAGATGAACGGCTTTGACATGATGCATCAGGTGCATGAACTGCATCCGAATATCCGCTTCGTGATGATCAGCGGAAAATCTCAGAGCGCGCATCCATACTGCTCCGAGGCTTGTATTTTTCTGGTCAAACCCATCAGTTTCGGGCAGATGGAGAAGACCTTCCAGCACCTGAGGACCTGCAACGAATGCGGCCCTGCCGCCACACTGGTGAATGCCTGGCCGGATAACCGCGACCATTTCGCCACATGCAAGCAGAAATGCCCCTTCGATTCTGAGATCTGACCATCCGGACCGGTTTGTTTACCGGTTTCCGGCTCTGCCATGCGAACAGTGCTACCGCAACCGCTGCACAGAGAGGGGAAAGCGGTTAGGGTGCCGCGCATGGTCAAGATCCTGTTTCATTTCGGCGAGTTATCGCTCAAGGGCAAAAACCGGCGGCTGTTCGAGAAGCGCATGGCGCGCAATATCCGCGGCGCGCTGAAGGGCGTGCTGCTGCCCGACGGGCTGCATCGGGAATACGGGCGCATGGTGGCGGAGGTGACGCAGACCTCTCCCGGACTGCTGCAACATCTCGCACTGCTGCCGGGCGTGCGCAATTTCTCGCTGGTGCACGAGACCGGGTTGAGTCTCGAGTCCATGAAGCAGACAGCCAAACAGGCCGTGCTCGCCGATTACGGCGACAATGTCGCCGGCACCCCGTTCCGAGTCACATCCAAACGCAGCGACAAGCGTTTTCCGCATCCGTCCATGGAGATCAATTACGAGATCGGCGGATTTCTGAAAACCGAACTCGGCCTGTCTGTGAACCTCAGCGAACCGGTGATGGATGTGCGCGTCGAGGTGGGGCTGGATGCGGCCTATATCTACACGCGCAAGATTCCCGGCATCGGCGGCCTGCCGGTGGGCACCTCGGGCAAGGGAGTGGTGCTGTTCTCCGGCGGCATCGATTCGCCGGTCGCCGCCTATACGATGATGAAGCGAGGCATGAGTGCCACGCTGGTGCACTGCTACAACAGCACCATCAACCGCGACTTCGCCAAAATCAAAGACCTGGCGCGGCAACTGTCCCGCTATCAGGGTCACATCAAGCTGTATCTGATCGATCTGGAGGAGTTCCAGCGGCACGCCATCGCACTTGTGCCGCCCGAATACCGCATGATCATCTATAAGCGCCAGATGATCCGGGAAGCAGCCAGGATCGCAGACAAGGTCCACGCGCAGGCGCTGATCACCGGCGATTCGCTGGGACAGGTCGCCAGCCAGACACTGGGCAACATCCAGGCGATCTACGATGCATCCCCGCTGCCGCTGCTTTCGCCGCTGATCGGTTCGGACAAGGAGGAGATCATCGCACTTGCCCGGCGTATCGGCACCTTCGATATCTCCATCGAGGAATATTGCGACATCTGTTCCTTTTTGATCTCCAAGCATCCGGAAACGAACGGCAAACGTTCCATGGTGGCTCAGTATGAAGCGCAACTGCCCACCGGCAGCATCGAGTGCCCGGTAACACTGCGTGTCTTTGACGATGGCGAGGATGCGGCGCAGGTTTGAGCTCACCCGTACCACGTCATCCGGCTCAGGAGGCAGCATGATCCGCATCGTTTATGTGAGCTTCGCTGCCAGCCCCTTTGAAAAAGAGGATCTGCTGCATCTGCTCGCCAAATGCCGCGGCAACAACACCGAACAACAGATCACCGGTCAGCTGATCTACAGCGAAGGCACCTTCATGCAGGTGCTGGAGGGTCCGCGCGAAGCGGTGGACGCCACCTTCGCGCGCATCAAAAAGGACACCCGCCATCACAATGTGACGCTGATCGAGCGCGTCACCATCGACGAGCGGCAGTTCGGCGAATGGAGCATGGGCTTCAAGACCCTGACCCGCGAGCAGATGCAGGACATCGAAGGCTACGACTATCATCTGGATGACGATGTGAAGGGCAAGGCAGGGGCGTATTCCAGCCAGATTTTCGCACATGAACTGATGAAGTTCGTCAAACAGCAGTATGTCGCCGAGATGTCGCGCGAAGTGCTCACCCTGAAGCAGCATGACAAATCCCTGATGGGATATCTCAATAATCTGGTACGTTACACGGTGATGGCTCTGGCCGTGCTGATGGCCTTCGTGGTGCTGTGCGGCGTGGTGCTGATCGGTGTTGAATTATACGAAACCCTGCGTGATTCGCCCGATACCCTGCTCAGCATCAGCGGCATCACCTCGACCTTCGCCTCTTTTCTGGCCGTGCTGATCGCCATCGATATCTTCATCAATATCTCGCTGTATGTACGCCGGCATGTGATCGCCGTGCGCCTGGTGGTGGCCACCGCGCTGATGGCCGTGGCACGGAAAATCATCGTGCTGGATTTTGCCGGTATCGAACCAGTCCAGGTGATCGCCATGGCAGCCATCGTGGCGGCCCTCGGCTTCAGTTATTACTTCCTGTCGCGGCTGAAGGAAGATCAGGTGGTCAACGATGAGTGACAAGGCACAGATGGAGAAAACCGAGGCCGAGTGGAAGACGGAGCTGAGCGAAGAGCAATTCCGCATCTGCCGCAAAAAAGGCACCGAGCGCGCCTTCACCGGCGCCTTCTGGGACCATCACGATAGCGGCGTGTACTGCTGCGTCTGCTGCGGTGCGGGCCTCTTCTCCAGCAACGACAAGTTCGATTCCGGCACCGACCGGCAAGCGCTACTGCATCAACTCCGCGGCGCTCTCATTCAAACCGGGCAAGGATTCAGCAGGCTGATGATTCATAACGTCTGGCATGTTTCCGATTGGCAAGGGCAACGCTAGAGTGACGCGACCAGTCAGGAGAGCTTATGTCCAAAGACAAACTCTGGGGCGGCCGTTTCAACGCCCCGATCAATGAATTCGTCGAGCAGTTCAACGCATCCATCGATGTGGATGGACGCATGTACCGCGAGGATATCGCCGGTTCGCGTGCGCATGCCCGCATGCTGGGACAGCAGGGCATTCTTTCGGATGCCGATGTAAAGCAGATTCTTGCCGGCCTGAACGACATGGAGAAGGCTATCGAGGAAGGTGCGCTGCCATTCACTGTAGCGCTGGAAGATGTGCATATGAACATCGAGGCCCGCCTGACCGAGAATATCGGAGATGCCGGCAAACGCCTGCACACCGCGCGCAGTCGTAACGATCAGGTAGCCACCGACACCCGCCTGTTCCTGCGCCGCCGTGTTGATGAAATCCAGATCCGCATACGCACTCTCCAGACTGCGCTCGTCAATTTGGCACAATGCCATGCCGATACCATCATGCCCGGCTTCACGCATCTGCAGACCGCGCAACCGGTTACCTTCGGGCACCATCTTCTGGCCTATGTCGAAATGCTAAGACGCGATGCCGGTCGTTTTGCCGATGCCCGGGCCCGCATGAACCAGTGCCCGCTGGGTTCGGCAGCACTGGCCGGCACCACCTTCCCGATCGACCGCCATGCCACGGCGCGCGAGCTGGGTTTCGATGCGCCCTGCGCCAACTCGCTGGATGCGGTATCGGATCGCGACTTCGTGCTGGAGCTGCTGGCCGCCTGCTCGATCTGCGCGGTGCACCTGTCGCGCTTCTCCGAAGAGGTGATTCTGTGGATGAGCGCGCAGTTCCGCTTCATCGACCTGCCGGATGCCTTCTGCACCGGCTCTTCCATCATGCCGCAGAAGAAGAATCCGGATATGCCCGAACTGGTGCGCGGCAAGACCGGTGGCATCATCGGCGGCCTGGTCGCCATGCTGTGCACCGTCAAAGCCCTGCCGCTGGCCTACAACAAGGACATGCAGGAAGATAAAGGCGCGGTGTTCGATGCCTTCGATCAGCTCGAAGGGTGCCTGCGTGTGTTCGCCGACATGCTGCCCGGCATGAAGGTGAATAAAGTGATCATGCACAAGGCCGCATCATCAGGCTTTTCCACGGCCACCGATCTGGCCGATGCGCTTGTGCGCGCCGGTATCCCGTTCCGCGAGGCACACGATATCGTCGGACGCAGCGTGTCCTGGTGCATCGAGCACGACACTGAATTGCATCAGATGGATGCGGCAGCCTGTGCGGCGATCGATGCTCGACTGACGGTCGCCATGACCTCGCAGCTTTCTGTCGAGGCCTGTGTGGCAGCACGTAATCATATCGGCGGCACGGCTCCGGATCAGGTCCGGACTCAATGTGCTGCGTGGACACAGAAGCTGGAGGCAGACAATGCGTAATCTTATTCTGGGCGGTTTGATCGCCCTGGTAGCCCTCGCAGGCTGCGGCAAGAAAGAGTTTCCGCAACCGGACACCAGCGAGCCGCTGCGCATCGTGAACCTGCAATGGTCGAAAGAGGTCAGCGTCATCACCATGAAATTCACCATCGTCGGCGGCTATGGCAACGTCGGTTACCAGATCGATCGCGCTGTGTCCGATAACGTGTGCAACTGCCTGACCGGGTGGCAACGTTTTCTGGAGCAGGAAACGCTGCCCAATCGCAAGGGTGTGGAGCAGATGCGCAATGTGATGCTGAGCTACAAACGCGATTTTGCTTTCCGTATCCGCGCGATTGATTCAGCCGGCAACCTGAGTCCATGGAGCGCGCCGATGCAGGCCCGTGCCGACGAGCCCCGTTGAGTCCGTCGCGACATCGTCTGGATACCCTCGGAGCCTATCCGTTCGAGCGCCTGAAGGTCCTGCTCAGCGGCATCACAGCGCCCGCAGGTCTCGCGCATATCGATGCCGGAGCCGGTGAGCCGCGCCTGCCGCTGCCACCCTTCGTCGCCGACACCTTGCAGGCCAATCTCTCCGGCTTCTCTCGCTATCCGACCACCAAAGGTTCGGATGCGTTGCGCAACACCGTGGCCGACTGGTTGACCCGCCGCTATGGCTTGAAGGAAATTCACGCCGATTCCCAGATACTCAGTGCCAACGGCACCCGCGAGGCGTTGTTCGCCGTGGCGCATGCGCTGGTCGATCCGGATTCGCGCGAAAAGGCCTATGTGCTGATGCCCAATCCGATGTACCAGATCTATCTGGGCGGCGCGATTCTGGCCGGCGCTGAGCCCTACTTCATGCCCTGCACACCGGCAACCGGATTTGCCCCCGATCTCGCTGCCGTGCCCGAAGAGGTATGGCGGAACACCGCATTCATCTATGTCTGCTCGCCATCCAACCCCACCGGCTGGATCGCCGGCGAAAACTGGTACCGGGATCTGTTCGCGCTGGCCGACCGCTTCGATTTCAACATCGTCTCCGACGAATGCTATTCCGAGATATATATGCATCAGCCGCCCGTCGGCCTGTTGCAGATCGCAGAGGGTCTTGCCCGAACAGGATTCAGCCGCTGTCTGGTGATGAACTCGCTGTCCAAGCGCTCGGCACTGCCCGGCATGCGCTCCGGTTTTATCGCCGGCGACGCCGCGCTGATCGGGCGTTTTGCCAAGCTGCGCACCTATACCGGACCGGCCACGCCGGTTCCGTTGCAGCAGGTGGCCGCCGCTGCATGGTCGGACGAGACGCATGTCGAGCGGCATCTGGCCGTGTACCGCCGGAGTCTTGAGGCGTTCTTCGAGGCTTACGGCGAAGGCGAGCCGCCGGAGGGTTCCTTCTTCGTCTGGCTGCCGGTGAGCGATGGCGAGGCCTTTGCCAAAGCAGCCTACGCGCAGCAGGCCGTCACCATCCTGCCCGGCGCCTATCTTTCAGCCGACGATGCTTCCGGAAACAACCCCGGCAAGGGCTTCATCCGTGCGGCCCTGGTCGACGGTCCCGAAAAGGCCGCCGAGCTTGCCCGCCGACTCCGTCAAGTCAGGATTTAATCATGCAGATTCCACAGAACGTAGCCTCCGAACTCCGCCGGCTTGCCGAACACGGCACGCTCAACGCCTACCTCTACGACACCGCGCCGATGCGCGCCAGAATCGCACATCTGGCCGGCATCATGCCCGAGGGTGTGGAGGTGTTTTACGCCATGAAGGCCAACCCGCATGCAGCCTTCCTGTCCGCTGCCATGCAGGCCGGGGCCAGGGGTATCGAGATCGCCAGTCTCGGCGAGGCGGAAAAAGCCGTGGCCGCGGGCTTTTCGGCACAGCAACTGATCTACACCGGCCCCGGCAAATCGGTGGAAGAATTAAGCTGGTGCGTGCAGAAAGGCATCCGCAGCATCCATATCGAATCGCTGACCGAGGCGCACCGCCTGCACGCCATCTGCAAGGCAGCGGGGCGAACCCAGGATGTGCTGCTGCGCATCAACGCCGACTTCGACATCCACGAGGCACAGACCACCTTCTCCGGCGGCTCCAAGAAGTTCGGTGTGGATGAGGAAAAGCTTGGCGATATTCTGCCGCAGATCCTGGCGCTGGACTCCCTGCATTTCCGCGGCCTGCATGTGTATGCCGCATCCGGCGTGTTGAATGTGGCCGATCTGCTGAAGAACTGCGAACTGGTGTTCGGCATGGCGCGCTCCATCGAGACCGCCTATCCGGGCGTGCTTTGCGACATCATCGATTTCGGCGGCGGCTTCGGTGTGGACTATCTGGAAGAGGGGCACGATTTCAATCCGCAAGGCTATGCACACGGCCTTGCCCGCCTGATCGCCGAGTACGGCTTTGCAGGGCGCACCTTCTTCCTCGAGCTCGGACGCTATCTGGCCGCCGATTCCGGCTGGTTCTGCACCGAGATCCTGGATATCAAGGACAGCCGCGGCAAAAAGCAGGTGATCTGCGCCGGTGGCATCAATCATTTCCGCAGGCCTGCGGCACTGGCCATCAACCATCCGCTGGCCGTGCTGCGCATGGAGCGCGCACCGCTGTTCGAGGGGCAGGAGGCGGTGCATCGCGAGTCGGTGTATTTCGGCGGCCCGCTGTGCACCGGCGCCGACAAGCTGGCCAACGATGTGTATGTCGAGGCTGCCGATGTCGGCGATATCGCTGTGTTCGGGCTGGCCGGGGCTTATGGCCTCTCCATGTCCAATATCGAGTTTCTCAGCCACGAGCGTCCGCAGGAAATCGTCCTCGACTGAGCTTGCGACAGGCAAGCCGGGGCTTCGAGCCCGCGATGTTTTTCGTTACACTTACCACCTTATCCGGATTTGAAGGGAGTCATATATGAGTCATTTGCAACAGGTGATTGAAGAAGCATGGGATACACGCGATGCATGGAATTCGCAGAGCGGCGCTGAACCGTTCCGCAGCAGCATCGAAAAGGCCATCACCCTGCTCGACGACGGCGGCGTGCGTGTCGCGGAGCGTAACGCGGACGGCACCTGGGTGACCAACGAATGGCTGAAAAAGGCCGTGCTGCTCTACTTCAAGCTGAACGACAATCAGGTCATCAACGGCGGCGTGCAGAACTACTACGACAAGGTGCCGTTGAAGTTCGCCAACTGGGGCGAGGATAATTTCCGCAAGGGCGGCATGCGCGTCGTTCCTCCGGCCACCGTGCGTCGCGGTTCATACATTGCCCCGAAGGTCGTGCTGATGCCGTCCTATGTGAATATCGGCGCCTATGTGGATGAGGGCACCATGGTGGACACCTGGTCCACGGTCGGCTCCTGTGCGCAGATCGGCAAGAATGTGCACCTGTCCGGCGGCGTGGGTATCGGCGGCGTGCTTGAGCCGCTGCAGGCCACCCCTACCATCATCGAGGACAACTGCTTCATCGGCGCGCGTTCGGAAGTGGTGGAGGGCGTGATCGTGCGCGAGGGCTCGGTGATCTCCATGGGTGTGTATCTGGGCAAATCCACCCGCATCATCGACCGCGAAACCGGCGAGGTGCATTACGGCGAGGTGCCGCCTTATTCAGTCGTGGTTTCCGGCTCCATGCCGGGCAAGTCGGGCGGTCCGAACCTTTACTGCGCGGTGATCGTCAAGAAGGTGGACGAACAAACCCGCTCCAAGACCGGCATCACCGAACTACTGCGCGAGTTCTGATTCCCGTCCCGTTAGCAAAAAAAGGCCCGTCGGAAACGGCGGGCCTTTTTATTGGGTTCAAGCGGATGAGCTCACGTTCAGGCGAATTCGGGGAGCATCTCCACCGGAAACACCGGGCCGTCCACGCATACGCGGCGGTAGTATTCGCCGCCGGCCTCGACGGTTTTGACCACGCAACCGGCACAACCGCCGATACCGCAGGCCATGTGTTCTTCCAGCGACAACTGTGCGGCCACGCCGGTCTCGCGCGACAGACGAGCCACGGCATGCAGCATCGGATGCGGCCCGCAGGACAGCATCACCGTGCGTGCGCGCTCTGCTTCGCTCAAGGCGCGCAGGTATTCCCCGGCCAGATCCGGCACATGCCCCTGATAGCAGCCGTACATGCCGGCATTGGATGCCAGCCTGCTGGGTACACCGCGCGACTCCAGGGAGGTGATGCCCAGAATGGTGTTGCCCGCGATCCCCGGCAGCAGGTACTGCGAAGGCTTGAGCGCGAACGGGAACTCGACCTCGGAGCCGGCGAAGACCACCACATCGACTGTCTTTTCCGGCGAAGCGCCTGCCAGACGATCGGCGGCAAAGATCATCGGCGGAATACCCACGCCGCCACCGATCAGCACATAGCGTTTCGATGTGTCAGACAGATCGAACGGACGGCCGATCGGGCCGAGCATGGGCAGCAACTCCCCTGCCTTGCGCTCGGAGAGTTCACGCGTGCCTTCACCGATAGCCTTGTAGAGCAGATCGACCGTACCCCTAGCCGGATCGGTCAGCATGATGGAGATCGGCCGGCGCAGCGGTCGCCCCCGCGATACGCGGATATGCACGAACTGTCCGGGCAGGGCATGGGCTGCGGTCTTCGGTGCTTTCAGCCGCATCACGAACTGCTCGCCCGGATGCGCCACATGTGCAAGCACCTCGGCCTGCTCTTCATAGATGGTGTTGCGGTGCGGTTGCAAGCCGGTCTCAGACAAGGATTTCCCCCTTCCCGAACACATGCCTCCCACCCTTGATGGTGTGCACCACACGGCCGGTCATCTCGCGATTGTGCCACGGGGTGTTGCGCGATTTGGAGAACAGCGCGTTGCGATCCAGCGTCCACTTCCCGGCGGGATCGAAGATGCAGATATCGGCGGCAGCGCCCTCGCTCAGTGTGCCGGATGCAAGCTTCAACAGCCTGGCGGGATTCACTGTCATCGTGGCGATCAGTGCGGACATCGACAGCACGCCGTCGCGCACCAGCCCGAGAGAAACCGGCAGCATGGTTTCAAGCCCCACGATGCCGAAGGCGGCACAGGACAGGCCGCAGCGCTTGTCGTCTTCGTGGTGCGGCGCATGGTCGGTGGCGATAATATTGATCGTACCATCCCGCAAACCTTCGATGACCGCCTGCCGGTCATCTTCGGTCCTCAGCGGAGGACTCATCTTGGCATCGGCATTGAACCCCAGCACCTCTTCCTCGGTCAGCGCGAAATGATGCGGCGCCGCCTCGGTGGTGACCTTCAGGCCTTCGGCCTGCGCACGGCGCACCAGATCCACCGCACCCCTGGTCGAGATATGCGCCACGTGATAACTGGCATCGGCAAGCTTCGCCAGCATGATGTCGCGCGAGATCATATCGTCCTCGCCCACCGCGGGCATGCCGGTCACGCCGAGCTGTGTGGAGATACGCCCCTCGTTGATGCAGCCGCCGCCGGTAAGTTGCAGATCCTCGGCATGCTGGATGATCAGAAAACCGAAGGTGGAGGCGTATTCCAGCGCCTTGCGCATGACGCCCGAATGCCAGATCGGCTTGCCGTCGTCGGAGAAGGCTACAGCCCCGGCGCGAGTCAGTTCGCGCATCTCGGCGAGTTCCTTGCCGTCCAGATTGCGGCTGACCGCGCCGATCGGATGCACGTCGCACAGGCCGACCTGCCGGGCGCGCTCGATGACCTGTCGCACCACGCCGGCATGATCCAGCCGCGGAGTGGTATTGGGCATGCAGCACATCGTGGTCACACCGCCGGCCACAGCCGCGCGCGAACCCGATTCGATGTCCTCTTTCCACTCCTGGCCGGGCTCGCGCAGATGCACATGCATATCGATCAGGCCGGGGCACACAATCAGCCCGGTCGCATCGATCTCTTTCGCGGCCTTGCCGTGTGCGACTGATATCCGCCCGTCCTCGATGAACACATCGGCGACTTCATCCACACCGTTGGCCGGGTCGATCACCCGCCCGCCCCTGATCAGCAACGTCGTCATAGCAATTTCCCCTGCGCCTGCATGGCAGCCGCGGCTTTCTCTTTTTTAGGACTGAGCTTCTCCGGCTCGGGAGCCGCGCCGCAAAGAGCGGTGAGCACGGCCATGCGGATGGCCACGCCATGCTCCACCTGATCGAGGATGCGGCTGCGCGCCGAGTCGGCCACATCGGAAGCGATTTCCACGCCCCGGTTCATCGGTCCCGGATGCATCACCACGCAGTTGTCGCCGGCCTGAGCCAGCCGCTTGCGGTTCAATCCATACGCCTCGTGGTATTCGCGGATGGACGGGAAGGCACAGTTGTCCGTCAGACGCTCGGACTGCACGCGTAGCATATACAGCACATCGGAACCGGGGATCGCGGCATCGAAATCGTGGAACACCTCGCACCCGTATTGCCGCACATGACTGGGCAGCAGGGTCTTGGGCGCGACCAGCCGGATCTTGTAGCCCAGCTTCTGTGCCGCAAGCAGATGCGAGCGGGCCACGCGCGAATGCGCGATATCACCGACGATGGTCACGGTCTTGCCTTGGTATCCGTCGGCCTGTGTTTTCAGCGTCAGCAGATCGGTGAGGATCTGGGTCGGATGTTCATGCGCCCCGTCACCGGCATTGACGATGCTGGTGTGCGGCAGGAAATCGGCCAGGAACTCGCAGGTTCCGGCGAGCGAATGCCGGATGACCAGCACATGCGGCTGCATGGCGGCCAGCGTCTCGCCGGTATCGAGCAGTGATTCACCCTTGGAGGTGGCGCTGGTCGATGCGGAGATATTGATAACGTCAGCGCTCAATCGCTTACCGGCGATCTCGAAACTGGTGCGTGTGCGCGTGGAGTTCTCGAAGAACAGGTTGATGACGGTCTTACCGCGCAAGGTCGGCGCCTTCTTGATCGGCCGGCGGGAGAGTTCGACGAACGACTCGCCCATATCGATAAGATATTCGATCTGCTCGCGACTCAGCTGCCCGATGCCGAACAGGTGTTGCAGGGCCTGACTCATGCTCTAACCCTCCGTTGCTCAATATGCCAATCGTTTTCGGAAACATCTTCGGTCACCAGCTTGACCGAGCAACCCGCATCCGCGGCATGCATCAGTCCGGCGACATCGGCGGCGATGGGCAGCTGACGACCGCCGCGATCCAGCAGCACGCACAGGCGCACGGCGTCCGGCCTGCCATAATCGAACACCTCGCCGAGTGCTGCGCGGATGGTACGGCCCGTGTACAGCACATCGTCCACCAGCCATACGGTACGTCCGCTGACATCAAAGGGCATATGGCTCGGACGCACTTCGGGATTCGAGCCGATGGTATCCAGATCGTCACGGTAGAAGCTGATATCCAGATTGCCGCGCACCACCATGCAACCGGCACGCTCCAGACGCTGCTGCACGGCATCGGCGACGCGAGCGCCGCCGCGCTCGATACCGATCAACGCGATATCGTTGCCCTGACTTCGGATGGCCAGCGCCATGCGGTCCAGTGCGGCGCCGACTGCGGCTTTGTCGTAGATGATATCAGCCATGAAGCGACTCCTTCAATTCCGGATGGGCGGCCAGAAAGTCTTCCAGAATCACCGCCGCCGCCGCCTGGTCGATGCGTTCGCGGACCTTTTTTTCGTTCAGACCCTGTGCGTAAAGACGCTCTTTCGCCGTCCATGAGGACAGACGTTCATCCTGCATCACCAGCGGTAAATCTGACAACTGGCGGAGTTCGGCTGCAGCCTTGCGGCAATCCGCCGACTGCACGCCTTCGCTGCCGTCCATATTCAGCGGCAGGCCGACGACGATGCCGCGACAGCCGTATTGTTCGGCCAGCTTAAGTGCCTGCCTCGACCATCCCTGATCCTTGCGGAACAGGCATGCGATGCCGCGCACCGAGATGGCAAAGCGGTCGCAAACGGCCACGCCGATGCGCTTGCCGCCGATATCGAGCGCCAACAGGGGTAGTGTCAGGGGTTTGTCCGGAGAAGAATCAGTAGTTGAGGAGGATGTGCCTGTCATCAAAATCGAGAGTGTGCAGCGTTTCGCGGCAGGCGTCCACCATGGCATTCATACCGGCCAGACAGGCGACGCTGTTCTGCCCGTTCGGGGCATCATGGCGGAGTGCATCCTGTACATAGCCGATAGGTCCGTTCCAGTCTTCGCTGCCGTTGGTCACCGACACACTGACCTCGATATCGTGCTCGGAAAGCGCATCCAGCTCGTCGGTCAGCAGGCGGTGGCAGGGGGTGAGAAAGCCGCAATAGATATGCACCCTGCCGTATTCTTCACGATGCGAGATCAGATGCCGCCAGACACTGCGCAGCGGAGCCACGCCGGTGCCCACGCCGATCAGATACACATCGGCACCCTTGTAGGGCGTCAGATCGAAGCCATGCCCCATCGGCCCTTCCACCTCGACGGCAGCCCCCGGCTCAAGGCTTGCCAGCAGGGCGGCAATGCCGGGACGGTGCTTGATGACGAATTCGAAGGCATCCGAGCGCGCAGGCTCCGAGGCGATGGCGAAATAACCGGGCTGCGGATCGTGCAGGCCGAGAAGCCCCAGACGTGCGATCTGTCCGGGAATGAAGGCATCGATCACATCGCCGGGAGCTGGCTCGATCTCCAGCCGGATGATGGTTTCTCCACTTTCAGGGCTGCTCAGCAGTTCCGAGGCTTTCACCCGCATCAAATATGGAAGAGTATGTGTCAATCGAACCTCGCTTACCGGGCCTGCCCTGCCGGACGGGGTCCACATTGCAACGGAGAGGCCCACAAGATGCAAGAAACGATTTCCCCGGGAGACTCCCTGCTCGAGCTCCGCCTGCCTGAGAATGCCGTCAGCGAAGATGATTTCGTGCAGATGTGCGCGCATCTCGAAGCCGGCGGCAGTGCACTGGAAACCGATGCCAAGACGGGGGCAGGCGAGCACGTGGCGTGGTTCCCCGCCGGTGAGGATGTGCAGCACAGCCGCGCGGTCATCAGCGCCGCGGCGCTGCTGCTCGGTGTTGCAGAATCCGACATCAGACTCACCCTGCTCAACGACGACTGGGAAACCGCCTGGCAGCGCGACTGGCACGGCATGCCGATCGGCGACAGCCTGTGGGTACGCCCCTCGTTCTGCGAGGAGGCTCCCTTGGACCGCATCGACATCGTACTCGATCCCGGCATGGCCTTCGGTACCGGCCAGCACGCCACCACGAAGCTATGTCTGGAAACCATCGAGCGGATGTGCCGCGAAGCCCCTCCGCAGAGCATGCTCGATATGGGCGCAGGCTCCGGCCTGCTGGCCATCGCCGCCGGCAAGCTGGGAGCGCAGGGCATCGTGGCCATCGACAACGATCCGGTCTGCGTGGAGGCGTGCAGCGTCAATGCAGCCATCAACGGCATCAAGCTCGAATCCCTGCTAGGCGAGGTGCCTCCGGTACAACGCTTCGAACTGGTCGCCGCCAACATCCTCGCCGGTCCTCTGATCGACATGGCTCCTGCTCTTACTCAATGCGTCGGCAACCGCCTCGTCCTTTCCGGACTGTTAGCCACCCAGATCGATGCCGTGTCCGCCGCCTATATCGCCGCAGGACTCAGACTCGACCGCTCGGACACCATGGACGAATGGGCCGCGCTGGAGATGCTCCGCTGAGTCAGAGCCTGCATCCGCTGCGCTATCGCATCACAGCCACCGTCTGGAAATATCAGGGAAAGGCAGCGTGGTTCTTCATCACGCTCCCGCAACAGATCTCCGACGAAATCCGTTTTTTCACCGCCGACAGAAAAAGCGCATGGGGTTCAGTTCGTGTCGAAGCCTGTCTGGGTGATACGCGCTGGAGCACATCGCTGTTCCGTGACGCGAAACTGGATGCCTATGTGTTGCCGATCAAGGCGGGCGTTCGCAAGCAGGAAGATATTCAGGAAGGCTCCAGCGCCTGCTGCGAACTAACCATCACCCTGTAGGCTCCCGACACGGGCAAAGGGGCTATTGCTCCCTGGGTCCGCTCTCCGCGAAATCGCCCTGCAACCTCACATAATCATACCGGTAGCGAGCAGGGCTGAGGCCAGGGCTGGTAAAAGGCGGCATTTGCTCCACCCACGGCGGGACAAAATTCCGGCGCTGTTTCTGTATCTGGCTCTGCGTCCGGCGGCAATGCATGCACTGGTAGATAAAGCCATGCTCATCGCGGTATTCCTCTCGACAGGCATACTAACCAGCCCAGAGGAATCATGCGGGCAATCGACAAACAAGGCATTGACGATGAGCAGTCCGGCTCCCTTCAGCGGATAGACAAGTTGATGGAATTCCGGTAAGGGGAGGAGCTGGAACGCTCGTAGTCATGCTGCCGGACATGCTGCTCAGACAGACAGCGGCTATATTCCCGGGCATAGAAATGACGCTACTCAGGGGTCATGGCATCCAGAATCGATGCGCCGATATGCCAGCATTGTGAAATAGCAGGCTCACCCTGCTCCCGGCTGGCAATGCGGAACCATGCCGGATTGCAATATGCCAGACGAAAGTCCGGCCAGATACCATAAACAGAGCTTTCCGCTGCCTCCAGATGAGGCCACCCCTTGCCGTCGATCAGATGCCTGAACGCCGGATCGACAGCGCCGTCACTCATCGCTTCAGCCTCACCTTTTCAGGAAAGGCATAACAACTTGAGGCACAAGTTCAGACACATCGCCGCCCATGGAGGAGATTTCGCGGATGAAGCGGGAGGACACGAAGGTGTAATCCTCGCGGGCCATCACAAACACGGTTTCGATTTTTTCTTCCAGACGGCGGTTCATTGTGGCCATCTGGAACTCATACTCGAAATCCGAGGCCGCGCGCAGGCCGCGCAGGATGGCGTTGGCCTTCTGCTGGCGCGCCAGATCGATCAGCAGGCCGGAAAAGGCCACCGCCTCGATGCGATCGTCGGCCACAAAGGTCTGCCTCACCATGGCAAGGCGGGTATCAAGATCGAACATCGGCTTCTTGTTCGGGTTTTCAGCCACACCGATGACCACCCGGTCGAACACCTTCAGGCCGCGGCGCACCACATCGACATGGCCGAGGGTGATGGGATCAAAGGTGCCGGGATAGATGGCTGTACGATTCATGCTTCCTCCGCGCCCAGAAAATGCAGGCATGTGCCACCATAACGCCGCGCCTGCATCTCCGTCCAGCCTGCCGGCCAGACCGGCTCTGCGCGCGACTCTTCCTCGATCACCAGCTGCCCGCAGCTGACCCCGGCCGCATCCAGCCACGCAGGGATCTGATCACTGATGCCCTTGCCGTAGGGCGGGTCGGCGAATACCACATCGAAGTGCCGTCCCTTTAATCGCCCCGGCGACTTGCGCGCATCGCCGCAGATCAGATGCCATTGATCTTCGAGATCCAGATCGCGGCGCATGGCGGCAAGCCCGCCCACGATACGCCGGTCCATCTCGATGGATGTCACCGATGCCGCCCCGCGTGACAGCGCTTCGACGGCCATCAGGCCGGAGCCGGAGAACAATTCCAGCATATCGCAACCGTGCAGATCACCGAGGATGTTGAACAAGGCCTGCCGCACCTTGGACGGTGTGGGGCGTACACCGGGAATATCGGGAACCGTGATGATTCTGCCGCGCAGATGTCCGGCGGTGATACGCACCTTAGGCGGGCAGCATCCGGAAGCCGGCCCTCAGGCAGCCCCCTACCATTTACGCATCAGGGACTTCAGACGCTTATCGAGTACTTCCCGCGGGTTTTCAGTACCGGGCGCGATGACGTCCAGCGAAAAGCCGATATCCACGGCAATGCGCTGCTCGGTCTCACTCCACACCACGCCGACATTCCAGCTGCCGCGCAGCGATTCAGCCCAGGAGCGGGCGGCATCCTCGGTCATCTCGGGCATCAGCAGGGCAAAGCGGCCCTCGCCCATATCGGCGCAAAGATCGTAGTCGCGCAGGCGCATCTGAATGGCCTGTCCGGCCTCCTGAGATGCCATACGTGCAAACCATTCGGCCTGTCCGCGAACCATCGCACCATAGTTGCCGATATCGATCACCACCATGGTCAGCGGGCGCTTATGCTCGCGGCAGCGCACAGCCTCCTGATCCAGGCGGTGCCGGAAGAAGGCCGGCTTGTCGAAATCGTTGACCGGGTCCTGATAGAAATACTGCGTCATGCGTTCGCCGCGCATCAGCGCCGTGGATACACGCGCCAGCAGCTGTTGCGGATTCACCGGCTTGGTGATGTAGTCGTCCACGCCCAGCGACAGGCCTTTGATCTGATCATTGAGTTCGTCGAGCATGCTGAGAAACACAAACGGGGTGAGGTTGAATTTCTTCTGCTTGCGCACCTCGGTGTAGAATTCCCAGCCATCCATATTCGGCATCATGATATCGGCCAGAATCAGATCGACATGCCGGGTCTTCAGGATGCCCAGGGCCTTCATGCCGTCCTCAGCCTCCAGTACGCGGAAGCCTCCCTGTTGCAGAAAATGGGCGGTCAGATCGCGACTGGAGCCGGAATCCTCGACCACAAGAACGGTTTTCATCATTGAGCATCTCCCCCATCGGTTGGACCAGCCTGAATGCTATTCCATTGATCGGGGTCAAGGAAGCGTTTCGCTTCGGCCTGCACGGCACTCAAGGTGACGCCGTTGATGTTCGCTTCCCATGCCTGCAGATAATCCAGCGGCAGATCGTAATAGCCGATCATCGAAAGCAGACCGACGCGCTTGGCATTGGAATCCAGCCGGTGCGCAAAGCCCCCGGTCAGATTGTCCTTGGCTGCCTGCAACTCCTGCTTGTCGATCTTTCCGTCATGCATGCCGCGCATCACATCATGCACCACCTGCAATGCCTTACCCGCCTGATCGGCACGGGTCTGCAAGCTGATCACGAACGGGCCGGAAACAGCCAGCGGAGCAAAATAGGAATACACACCGTACACCAGGCCGCGCTGCTCGCGCACCTCGTTCATCAGGCGAGAAGAAAAGCCGCCACCCCCGAGGATGTGATTGAGCAGCATGTCGGCAAAGAAGGCATCATCGAAACGCGACGGACCGAGGCGGGCCAGCTGCACCGTCATCTGCCGGGTGGGCATATTGATGTTGCGCACCTCGCCACTCACCGTTGCAGGAGCCGGGATATCCCGGAAGGTTTTTGCAGGAGCCCCCTTCCAGCCCTTGAGCGCAGGACCGATCAGGGCCAGCAACTCATCCATCGTCACATCGCCGCTGACCGCCAGCACCGCCCCTTGCGGCTTGAACTGCGCGGCATACATGGCCTGCAGGTCCGCAAGTCTGATGCGCTGCAAGGAAGCAAGGTCGCCATCCGGACGATGGTTGTAACCGTGCTCGCCATACAATAATGCGGCGGTTTCCTGTGCTGCACGCACGCCCGGCTCCTCCAGTGATTTCTGCGCACCGGCCACGCTATCGCTTTGCAGCACGGCAAAGCGCTTTGCATCCCAGCCCGGTAGCAACGCGGCTTCTGCAAATGCCTGCACGCCTTCGGGCAAAGCATCCTTGAGCACGGTCAACGACAAGCTGAGCGAATCACGGGATGCATCGCTGCCCAGCCGGATGGCTGCGGCATCGAGCCTGTCCGCCCATGTGATATAGTCATGACGGGCCGTATGATCGGTCAGCATCGCCGACAGCAGGGAGGCCGTGCCTCCCTTACCGGAGGGATCCAGCCAGCTGCCCGCCGGTACATTCAGGCTCATCGACACCATCGGTACATTGTGTGACTGCATCAGCAGCACGCGCAGACCGTTATCCAGACGCACCTGCTCGACCGGCGGCATGGCCATGGCGGGCGTGGCCGCCGAGAAAAACACCACAAGGGCGAAAATCCGCATCAGACCGCTCATGACTTCACCTCCGGCTGCAACAGGCCCGTGATCGAACGAGCCGGCACGATCCATTGCTTCAGCACCTTCTGCACATCCTTACCAGTCACCGAGCCCAGCGCCTGCAGCCAGTCGTCGCGCCGGTCGGCTCCGATGCCGACCACCTCAAGGCTGCCGATCTGCTTGGCGCGGATGTACAGCGAGTCCTGCGCAAACACTTCATCAGCAATCATGCGGCGCTTGGCAGCTGCCAGCTGGGCCGCATCCGGACCCTTGTCGCGCAGCCCATCGATGGTCGCCCACAGGGCCTTCTCAAACGCCTCGGGTGTCTGCTTCGGGCCGAGCATGCCGTAGGCGAACCACAGGTCGGTGCCCATGGAAAACGGGTCGTAGCCCGCCGCAGCCGCGAAGGCCTTGCGCTGCTTATCCACGATCTCGCGGTTGAGCAGTGCCGAGCGTCCACCGGCCAGTATCTCCGTGGCCACAGCAAGGGCTGCCGCCTCGCGATCGTTCTCGCCCGGATGCCAGACCGGCACCGGCATGGTCACCGCCAGCATCGGCAACTGTGCGGGCAGGGTGGCCACCATGCGCTTCGGGCCGATGGGCTCCGGCTCAACGGGATTGAAGCGCGGTGCGACCGGCCGCTTCGCAAGCCGGCCGAAGGTGCGCGCCACGGTTTTTTTCACATCCGCGAAATCCACATCGCCGACTACCACCACGGTGACATTGCCGGGGATGTAATGCTCCTGATAGAAGGCACGCACATCCTCGATACTCAAGGTCTTCAGATCCTGCATCCAGCCGATCACCGGCTCGCGGTAGGGATGCAGGCGCAGCGCCACCGAGGAAAGCTCCTCGAACATGCGGCTGTTCGGATCATCGTCGGTGCGCATGCGGCGCTCCTCCTGAATCACCCGGATCTCCTTGGCGAAGTCCTCGGCACGCAGGCTCAAATGCCCGAAGCGTTCGGCCTCCATGCCCAGAACCTCGTCCACCTTCGCGGCGGGCACGGTTTCGAAATACGCCGTGTAGTCATGGCTGGTGAAGGCATTGTCGTTACCGCCCATGGCGGCGATACGACGCGAGAACTCGCCGGCGGCAAGCGCCTTCGAGCCCTTGAACATCATATGCTCGAAGACATGCGCCAGTCCCGTTTTTCCGGGAACCTCGTCGCGCCCGCCAACCTTCAGCCAGATCTGCACGATGGCCACGGGCGCCGAATGATCTTCTTCGACCACCAAGCGTACACCGTTCTCGAAATCGGCACGCTGAAGCGGGGCGAAGGGCGCGGCTCCGGCTGAGCACAGCGGAACTGACAATGAAAGAAATAATAAGGGAAGAAGCGTATGGATTGATTTCATGCAGCGTAATTTACGGGATGTGGAGGCGCATGCAAACCGCAAACAGCAGAGGGGAATGGCTGCCCCCCGCAGGAGTATTCATCACATGGCTCTGCGTGCCTCTTCTTCATACGTGCCGAGTCGCTTGCGCCAGCCGGGCAGCCAGCGTGTCTCGTTTCTATTCTTTGGTGCGTGTGCCACACGGCGTGTGAGCAGCACATTTGCTGAGCTGGCGAATTCCTGAATGGCCCCCAAACCTGATGCATCTCCCTGCATACTCACCAAAACCTGCATCAGCCCCCAACCCTCTCCGTCGTAGCGCTCACTGAGGCGCAAACCCTCACCCTTGAAGTTCACATAATCGGTCAGCACATAGGCGCCCATCGGCGATGCGGCAACACGGCGGAACTGTCGTTGGATGTTCGGGCGCAAATCGGCGGATACAGCTTCCAGCATGGCCGGCAACGCATGCTCAAGTCGACGCTGCAAAAAAGCCGCCTGAAGAGCCATGGTTTCCTGTAGAAGCAATCGTAACTCCTGCATGCGGGGTGAGGATGCGGCAGCGATGAAGTTGTCCCGATCATGCCACGGGCAGCCGCGGCTTAACTCCAGCCAGTCCGGAAGCCGGATACCATGCTCCTGAAAAAACTGCAGCAACAGCGGAAAGCTTTCGGCAAAAGGCCTGTCCGTTTCAGGCGTGCCTGAGGGATACCAGATAAAATGCCCGATGCCGAGCGATGCAAATTCCTCGCCCCGATTCCACGAGGTCAGGCAGGCGATTTTCGCGGCACATTCGTTGTGAAAAACCAATTGAGCGATACGCGCCTGTTGCTGATCCGCTCCGGCGGCCGCCAACGAGGTGAGTGCAAAAAAGAAGCCGGGGAGCATGAAAGCTCCCCGCATCCATGCTTGCAACACCATCAACTCAGAAATGATAGCTGATACCCACCGAGGCGACCGGATAGAACTTGTACTTCTTCACTTCGCTGTCCAGACGGGCCTTCTCAGCCGCCACATCGGCGGCCAGTCCGGCAGTCGCACCGGTCGCCGTAATGGTGGTCTTCGGCTTGCCCTGATAGAGCACACCGAAATCGATATTAAACCCGATCGGGCTGCCACTGGACACCGCATCGCCCCAGCCAATGCCCGCATATGGTGCGAGCTTGTTGAAGTCCATCGTACCGGTGACGCTGCCTGCCTGAGCAGCTGTATAGGTCGTACCGTTGAAGGTATAGCTGGCAGCAGTCGGTACACCGGTCAGGGTCAGCCTGTTACCGTTGTAATAAGCACCGGCGGTGATACGGAACTTGCCGGCAAGCGGGTAGAAATCGGCCAGCGCGCCGACGCTGAACAGTTTCAGCTTGGCATCATAGTTCACACTGGTGTTGTTCACGGTGGTGTTATAGCGGAAACCGTTGGCCTGGATGCGGGCGTTGAGCAGCATCGGAATGATATTGGTCGTCAGCTCCACGCCGCCGCCCAGTGTGCCGGCCTTGACGCCCGCGGCAACGCCGTCGGCCAGTGCGCTTTGTCCGCCTGCCAGCAGAGCTGCTGCGACCAGTGCGATATTGAGAATCTTCATAGGTGATACCCCCGATGGAGTAAATGGATGCA
This sequence comes from Zetaproteobacteria bacterium CG06_land_8_20_14_3_00_59_53, assembly GCA_002779605.1. Classification (GTDB taxonomy): domain Bacteria; phylum Pseudomonadota; class Zetaproteobacteria; order Mariprofundales; family Mariprofundaceae; genus UBA1543. The sequence goes on from PEWE01000010.1 coordinate 89,329, forward strand.
AGCGAATGCTATCGTCCGCCTGCTGCTGAGCAAGCAGGGGGCACCCTATTTATTGTTCAGATCTGTTGATCCAGCCAGCCCTGCAGCGAAGCCAGAGCTGATTCGGATACCATCAGCCTGCGTTCGGCGCGACCCAGACGGCGCTTGCCGTCCTTCTTCGGGGCGGCGGGCAGCAGGCCGAAATTGATGTTCATCGGCTGGAAATCCTCCACGCGCGTCTGAGAGATATGCGCCAGCAGGGCACCGTGCGCGGTATCGGCAGGCGGAGCGACAGGCTCCATGCCCTGTGCCATCGCGGCCAGAAAACGCCCGGCCATAAGCCCCATGGCAGCCGACTCTACATAGCCTTCCACTCCGGTGATCTGCCCGGCGAACAGAATGCGCGGCTCGTCATTAAGTCGAAGCACGCCGTCGAGTAATGCGGGGGATTTGATAAAGGTGTTGCGATGCAGGCTGCCGAGACGGAAAAACTCGGCCTGCTCAAGTCCGGGAATCATACTGAACACCCGCTTCTGCTCTCCATAGGTCATCTTGGTCTGGAATCCGACCATGTTGAGCAGGGAGCCCATGCGATTGTCGCGCCTAAGTTGCACAACAGCATAGTGACGTTCTCCGGTAACCGGATGATCCAGCCCGACAGGCTTCATCGGCCCGAACCGCGGGGTGTCTTCGCCACGCTCGGCCATCTCCTCGATCGGCATACAGCCATCGAAAAAGGGCACGTTTTCGAAGCCCTTGAAAGCCACTTTGTCAGCGGCTACCAACTCGGCGATGAAAGCCTTGTACTGACCCTCGCTCATCGGGCAGTTCAGGTAATCGCCCGCCTCCCCCTCGGTCACGTTCTTGTCGTAGCGGTTCTTCCAGAAGCAGACATCCATATTCACCGATTCAGCATCGACCACAGGCGCGATCGCATCAAAAAAACTCAGGTGATCTTCGCCCGTGAGTTGCCGTATCTGTTCATAAAGCGCATCCGATGTCAGTGGTCCGGATGCGATCAGAAGCAGCCCCTCAGAAGGAATCTCCGTCACTTCGCCGGGCACGAATTCGATCAGCGGTTCGGCCTTCAGCATGGTGGTCACCAAGTCTGAAAACTGTTCGCGATCCACGGCCAGCGCGGTACCTGCAGGAATACGCGTAGCATCACCGCATCGCATAATCAGGGAATTCATACGGCGCATCTCTTCATGCAAAAGACCGACGGCATTTTCCAGATGATCAGCACGGAAGGTGTTCGAGCAGACAAGTTCCGCGCAGTTGCCGGTATGGTGTGCCGGTGTCATGGAGGTGGGGCGCATTTCGTGCAGGCGGACACGAATACCGCGCTGCGCCAATTGCCACGCAGCCTCGCTGCCGGCCAGACCGGCGCCAATAATAGTGACTGTTTGTGTGCAGGAATCATTCATGCTGCGCAAGCTACTTGCCAATGCAGCGACAACAAGCTGCAACTCTCGAAACTGAAAAGAAAAGGGGCGCGAATCATCGCGCCCCGGAATCAGGCTGAAATCAGATTCAATCGGTGCGGCTGGTGACCTCCAGCAGGTGGTAGCCGAACTGGGTTTGCACCGGACCCTGCACGCTGCCCACATCTGCGGAGAACACCACCTTGTCGAACTCCGGCACCATCATACCGGGGCCGAATTCACCGAGATCACCACCCTGACGGGAAGACGGGCAGGATGAGTTCTTCTTTGCAACCTCAGCGAAATCGGCACCCTGTTCGATCTGCGTTTTCAGTTCGATACACTTCGCTTCACTGCTCACCAAAATATGTCTTGCTGTTGCCTTTGCCATACATCACCTCGCCAAAATTTTACGCAGTCTAGCAGATTCGCCTCCACCCTCCAGCTTGCAGCTTGCAGACACAGGCATCGTCTTCCACTATTGACCCTATGACCAAGCCAATCAAACATCTGATCATTCTATTTCTGATGCTCGTTTCCCCGGCATGGGCAGCAAACACAGCGGAAAACGACAGGGGAACCGTAGTCGCTATCTCCGCGACATCTTTTATGCATCTGCCCAACGACGAGGTGGTTGTGACATATCGCATCGAGGCATCCGGCGGCAATACGGGCCTGTTGCAGAAACAGGTCAACACCATAGCTGAAAAGGCGCAAACAGCACTGGCAAGATTTCCGGAGCTTAAGCAACAAACAACCGGTCGCAGCCTGCAAGCGATGAACCATTATGATAAGGTTCTTGGCCGGCAGATCCGCGACGGCTGGCGCATGGTGCAGAACGAACAGATAGTGAGTCACGATCTACAGGGTGTCGCAGAATGGGTTGGAGTCATCGAGCAGGCGGGTGCTAATCTCGAACAATTGAGTTTCACGGTTTCCGAAGCGTCGGCAACCGCGGCGATGGAGAGACTGCACTCGCAGGCGATACATCTGTTCCGCAACAAGGCGGCGACAATTGCCAAATCACTGGGTGCCACATCTTTCCGCCTCCTGAGTCTTGGAAGTGACAGCGGGGCACTTCCTCCGCTAGTCATGCAACGCGGTATGATGGCTATGTCTGCAGCCGATGCTGCTCCTGCATTGAACAGCGGGGAAAGCCGGCTTAGCGTGACGGTCTCCGGAGAGGTTCTTCTACCGGAAAGAATCTATCCTGCGAGGTAACAACGAGCGCGATGCCGTTGGTGAACCTCTGTGAAACAGGCCGGGAAACGTCGTTAGCCGGAAAGCAGCCAGGCCAGACCGAAAAAGCACAAAAACAGTAGTGCATATCCGAGCGGGGACCCCGATGATTGACGTTCAAAATACTCGAAACAATGTAAGCCCATAAAAGCCTCCTGACTGAGCGGAAGCCTAAAGCGCTATCCGCTGATAAATATGACTTCCGTCACACTCCGCAGATCGATACAACAATGCGGCGGCGCGAGGAAGCGTGGCGGTGTTCATAAAGATAAACGCCCTGCCAGATGCCCAGCATCATGCGTCCGCGGGAAACGGGGATGGACAGCGTGGTGGCGGTGAGGGCGGCACGCACATGCGCCGGCATATCGTCCGGTCCTTCCTCGGTGTGCCGGAACAGGGGATCGCCGTCCGGCACCAGTCGGGAGAAGAAGCGTTCCAGATCGGCCTGCACCTCGGGATCGGCATTCTCCTGAATCAGCAGCGAGCAACTGGTGTGCTGCACGAACAGGTGGAGCATGCCCTGAATGATACCGCTTTCATCCAGCTGCGCGATCAGATCCTGCGTGATATTGCGCATGCCGCGCCCCTGCATGGGGATGGTAAGAATACTCTGCGACTGCCGCATCACCGGCTCCGTCATGCCTGCAGCTCGATCATGTATGCACTCATCATGTATCCAGCTCCAGCCATACCGGCGCATGGTCGCTGGGCCGCTCGCGGCCGCGCTCCTCGCGGTGCACACCGCCGTCCAGCAGGGACAGCGAGGCGGTGGTCAGGATATGGTCGATGCGGATGCCCCAGTTGCGCTGGAAGGCATTGAGGCGGTAATCCCACCACGAATGCATGGCATCATCGGGATGCAGGCCGCGCAATGAATCGGACAGCCCCAGATCGAGCATGGCGAAGAAGCGCTGCCGCTCCACGGTCGAGCACATGATCTTCTCCTTCCAGCGCGAAGGGTCGTGGATATCGATATCAGCCGGAGCGATATTGAAATCGCCGAGCACCAGCAGTTTATCATGCGCCGAGAGTTGATCCTTCAGATAGGCGGTAAGCGTGGCTAGCCAGTCGAGTTTATACGCATACTTCTCCGAGCCGACCTCCTGCCCGTTGGGGATATACACATCGATGATGCGCACCCCGCCCACCGTGGCCGCCAGCACGCGCTTCTGCGGATCATCATATCCGGGAATGCCTGCCTGCACATCGCCCGCATCCTGCCTGCTGATGATGGCCACGCCGTTATAGGTCTTCTGCCCGGAATAGATAACGTGATAACCCGCCGCCTCGATCTCGGCGGCAGGGAATTTCTCGTCCGGGGTCTTGGTTTCCTGCAAGGCAAGCACATCCGGGCTGTGCGCCGCCAGATAATCCAGCACATGCGGCAGGCGGATATTCAGTGAGTTCACGTTCCAGCTGACAATCTTCATGCGGCCATGCTGGCGATGCCCTGTGCCCCCGACAAGTGCATGAATCCCGTGACAAGCATGGGGATGCAGCAATCCGGATCGCGTAGTAGCGTTTCGCGCATGACGACACCGACCATCATTCCGATTCTCGAGGCCAACCAATCCGCTAACCAGCCTGCCGGCAAACAGGTGGGCGAACCGATGACCGGCAAACCGTCATGGTTGAAGGTGCGCGCCCCGATGTCGAAGGAATACAGACAGCTGGTCGAGCTGATGCGTGGCCAGAAGCTGAACACCGTGTGCGAAGAGGCCTCCTGTCCGAACATCGGCGAATGCTGGAAGCACGGTTCCGCCACCTTCATGATTTTAGGCCGCGTGTGCACCCGCACCTGCGCCTTCTGCGATGTGGGGACCGGTCGTCCCGATCCCGTGGATATATCCGAACCGCAGCATCTGGCCGATGCCGCAGCCGCGATGAAATTAAAACATGTGGTGATCACCTCGGTGGATCGCGACGATCTGCCCGACGGTGGAGCAGCGCACTACGCCGCCACCATCCGCGCGGTGAAGGAGCGGCTGCCCGAAACCACCGTGGAGGTGCTCACCCCGGATTTCCAGCGCAAGCCTTCTTCCTGCCTTGATACCCTGATGGCGGCCCATCCGGAGATATTCAATCACAACCTTGAAACCGTGCCCCGCCTGTATCGTTCGGTGCGCCCCGGCGCGCGCTATTTCACTTCCCTGCGGCTTTTGCAGCGTGCCAAGGAAATCGATCCGAACGCAGTCACCAAGTCCGGCATCATGCTGGGCCTCGGTGAGGCGCGCGACGAGGTGCTGCAGGTGCTCGACGACATGCGCGAGGCGGGCATCGATATCCTCACCGTCGGCCAGTATCTGCGCCCCTCGGTGAAGCATCATCCGGTGATGAAGTACTGGACCCCGGAAGAGTTCGAGGACATCAAGTATCTGGCCGAAAAGAAAGGCTTCGGCATGGTCGCCTGCGGCCCGCTGGTGCGTTCCTCTTTCCACGCCGAAGATGTGTTTGCAGCCCTGAAGCTATCCAGAAGGGGCTGAGCCACCTCATCCTTAGAAGCCCCTTTTCAACCCCGAAAAGGAGCTTCTAAGCCCTGAAATCCCCCACATTCAGACCACAACCCATTATATATCAGTCACTTACCTTGGTCTGACCCTGGCAACCGATCCTTCCGTAGCTTACCTATGATGTATGGCAACAGCTTGAACCATTGGAAATAGCCAAGAATGAGAAAGGCAATCCAATCCAGCAAGAACGATAAGTATGAAGTCTCAAATGTGACAGAAAAGAGCTCATATAAAGCCACAGAATTCGACAAAAAACTCCACATACTCTAATGTATATGGAAATATGATGGAGGGATTAGCGAATGAGTGATTTGATCGAAACCAGTGGTGCTTGTGGGAAATGTGGGCATGAGTTCGGGTTCGAGTATTGGGCAAGCATAAATATTAAGTTGGATCCGAAGTTGAAGGATAAATTGCTTGATGGAGAATTGAATGTAATTACATGCCCAAACTGTCAAAACAGAAGTGCCCTGGCAGCAGATCTCCTTTACCATGATATGGAACGCCGATTGTGGCTACAACTAACCTTCTCAGAAAATATTGATGAGTATATTGAAAACGGTAATCGAGCTTTAGCTGATCTAGAAATCATGTCAGGTGATATCGGCAAGCAAATGAGCTTTGGATATAAACGCAGGGTGGTTTCTTCTTATCCTGACCTGATTGAGAAAATAATGGTCTTCGATGAAGAAATGGATGACCAAGTTTTAGAGTTAACCAAGTTATTCCTGAAAGCCAAATTACATTCGGAAGGCGATCAGATTGATGAGGCACTATACTTTAACCGTATAATGATGCACCCAGAAGACCCCAAATTAAAAATTATTTTATTCAACGATTCGTTATGGGCTCCTTACAATGAATTCTATGAAAGCCTAGAGAAAACTCTTGAATCTTTTGACCTTAACAGCGATAGCTCCCTGCGCGTTGTTGATGAAAGGTTCGCGGGAAAAATGCTCAATGAATTGCGAATGAGACGCAGAGACACATGAATATAAACAGCACTTCAAGAATCGAAATTTATATCTCAGTGGCGGAATTAATAGGAACTGACTTATGACTATAATAGCAGTGGTATTGATTGAGCTGGTCCCCATCCTTTGGACAGTAAAGTAGTCTTGCTAAGGTGTGACTGTCTGCGAAATACAAGCAGATAGGAGCATAGAGATGAGCAGAAAGAGAAGGAACCTACAACCATCGTTCAAGGCGAAGGTCGCGCTGGCGGCGATCCGGGGCGACAAGACGATCAGCGAGATTGCCAGCGAATATCAGGTGCATGTGAATCAGGTGAGCAGTTGGAAGAAAATTGCGCTGGACAACCTGGAGTCGCTGTTCGCGGGCAATCATTCGGCCTTTTCGGAAAAGCATGAGAGCGAGGTCAGGAATCTGCACGCCAAGATCGGCGAGCTGACGGTGGAACGCGATTTTTTATCCAATGCGCTCAATCGCATTCGGTGAGCGAGCGCAAGGCCATGATCACAAAGGAATCGAAACCATCCGTTGTAAAGCAGTGCAAGTTGCTGGGCATCAGTCGCTCCGGCTTCTACTACCAGGCCGCGCCGATATCGGCCGAGGAGCTTGAACTGATGCGCCTGCTTGATGAAGGGCATTTGAAGTATCCGTTCTATGGCAGTCGATGCCTGCGAGGCTGGCTGTCCGATCACGGGCATGAGCTCTCCCGCAAGAAGGTTGTACGTCTGATGCGGAAGATGGGCATTGTGCCGATCTATCCGAAGAAGAATACCTCGAAGGCCAATCGACAGCACAAGGTCTATCCTTACCTGCTGCGTGGCATGGCGATTGATCGACCAAATCAGGTCTGGTGCACCGACATTACCTACATTCCGATGGCCAGGGGCTTCCTCTATCTGGTGGCGATCATGGACTGGCACTCCAGAAAGGTGCTCTCATGGCGGTTGTCCAACACCATGGATGCCCACTTCTGCCTGGAGGCGCTGGACGAGGCTGTAACACGCTTTGGCACACCTGAAATCTTCAACTCGGATCAGGGCTCCCAGTTCACATCGGAAGCCTTTACCGGGGCACTCAAGCAGCATGGCATTCGCATCAGCATGGATGGTAAGGGGCGTTGTATGGACAACATCTTCATCGAACGACTCTGGCGAAGCCTCAAATACGAGGAGGTCTACCTCAAGGCCTACGACTCCGTAGCCGAGGCCAGGCAGGGAATCGACCAATGGATGCGATTCTACAACATGAACAGAAGGCATCAGGGGCTCAACGATCAGACGCCCGATTCGGTCTACTTCGGTGGACTCCATATGCCGATTGCGGCATGATTTCAAACGTTGACGGCCACACCTTAGCGGCCTGTCCGAAATTCGGGGGCCATTTCAGATAATATTTGGTATTATAGGTGTGTTTGTAAATGGCTTCTCGCTTTATGCCATGAAGAGCAATGACACAAAAGGCATCACTGAAATGGAGCCACTCCTAGAGCATCATAAGAGCCTGTTGATTATGTCGCTAGCGCTGCTAGCTGTAGGCGCATTCATTATTTTGAGGTGACGACGTCACCCCCAATTTGAGTAGCACAACGATTTAGAGTCCAATCCCAAATTGAAAGGAGATTGGACATGAAGA
>PEWE01000022.1:0-12848 GCA_002779605.1 Zetaproteobacteria bacterium CG06_land_8_20_14_3_00_59_53
CGAAAATCTGCTCACGCTGCCTATGGCTGCCTGAGCAGAACTCGGCAGGAGTCCACTTATAAAGAGGGATTTACTGTCCAACCGAACGGGACCACCTCTCAGCTTGCCCTTGTGTCCGATAAACTGTTCAGTGGTAAAAAACGGCTGGGTGAGAAAGCGTTCCAGTCGCCGCGCACGACCCACCACCTTATGATCCTCGGGTGATAACTGCTCCATGCCGAGCATGGCGATAATGTCTTTGAGCTCGGCGTATTGGGCGAAGGTGCGACGGATCTCCTGCGCCAGATCATAATGCCGCTTGCCAATGATGCCGGTCGTGGCCATTTTGGAACTGGATTGCAAGGGATCGATGGCAGGATACAGCCCTTCACTCGCCCGCTTACGCGATAACACGATGGATGCGGAAAGGTGCGAAAATGTATGCACTGCTGCCGGGTCAGTGAAATCATCCGCCGGCACGTAAACGGCCTGGATCGAGGTAATGGCACCGGTATCCGTATTGGCGATACGTTCTTCCAGTCGTGACAACTCGGTTCCCATGGTCGGCTGATAGCCGAGGCGAGCCGGCATCTGTCCCATCAAACCGGACACTTCCATGCCCGCCTGAATAAACCGGAAAATGTTATCCACCAACAGCAGCACATCGCGATTTTCATCATCGCGGAAATACTCGGCCATGGTCAGTGCTGCATGACCGACGCGAAAACGTGCACCGGGTGGTTCATTCATCTGACCGAACACCATCACCATATTGTCCAGCACACCCGCTTCTTTCATTTCCCGATACAGTTCTTCGCCTTCACGACAGCGCTCACCAATACCGCAAAAAATACTCACGCCGGCATGCTCTCCGACCATGTTGTGTATCATCTCGGTGAGCAGGACTGTCTTGCCCACACCGGCACCCCCAAACAGGCCTGCTTTGCCGCCTCGTTCCAGTGGCATCAGCACATCGATGAGTTTAATGCCGGTTTCAAAGATTTCGGATTTGGTGGAGCGTCGGGCTAATGGGGGCGGCGCATGATGCACGCTCCGCCACTGGATCTCTGTCGGTGCCGGTTGACGATCGATTGCATGACCGAAAACATCGAACATCCGGGACAGAATAGCCTTGCCCACCGGCGTCAATAATGGTCCGCCACTGTCTTCCACCTGCATACCGCGGGCAAGACCCTGGGTCGCCGTCAACGCAATGCCACGCACCCGATGTGCGTCAAGTTGCGACAGCACCTCAATCGCAATTTTCCCCTCACGCGCATGCAGCAGCGAATGAATGGGGGGCAAATGTTCTTCAAACACGATGTCCACGACACTCCCGCGCACAGAAACCACCATACCGGTGTTTTTGAAAGCTTTGTCGTCAGGTATCGTCTGATTCGTATGCATAGCGCTATCCGTTCACTTCCCCAGCGCACAATGCAGATTGCGCTTCCAGCGTTACGCGCACTTCCGACACCCGCCTTTCGAGGCGCGCCCGTTCATGGGTGGCTTCGATGGTGCGCTCGACCAGTTCGGCAATCCATTGCAGCTGTTCGTCGAGAGCTCGCAAAAAATCCGGCCTGAGCGTCAGACTGCCGATGGCATCAAGAGCACCGAGCATGCGTGCCAGAATAGCAACATTCACTTCGGCGTTACCGCGAATCTGATCGAAGGCTTCGGACAATAGCCCCTCAAAGCTCGTAACGATTGCCACCACCCGCAGGGTTTCCCCCTCGTAACGGTACAATGGCGGGAATTGTCGGCTGGCCAGACGCGCCATAATCGAAGTCAGATAATCCACGCACATGATCGCCGTTGAGGTGTCATTGACGCCCGGAGAAAGTGCCTTGATGGCTATATCCACGATTTGTCGAATGCCGAAAGCCGGGTCCTGCTCAACAGTGCGATATCGACCAATACTGTATGCCCCGTTATACGCATTTATGGTGCTCAGATCCGGCGGGTAAGTCAGGGCAAGTGATAGCAACGCAGTATCTTGCACAACAAATGTACCGATGCCGTATTCCATCCGCACAATGGTCCTGCTCTCCCCCGACAGGCGATACAGCGCATCATGATCCACGCTTTGAATATAACCGCTCCCTGCAGCCGGCACTGGATACCACTCCCTGTCATCCAGTGATTCGAGCCCCTGGTTCAGGCCGGCATCTTCATCGGACTCCTGAGCCTTTTTTTCTGGCAGTAGTCGATCGATAGAAGCGTTGGTCTCCTGAGCAATCGAGGCGATAATGCTCGATGCCTGGATCGACGAGGCAATATGATGAATGAAATAGATAAGGACACCCACGCCACAGAGCGACAACACAAATGCAAAAAACACCGCCAGGCTCGGCACGAACTCGTCCACACCACCACTGCCGCGAATGGTGCGCAACACAATCAGGCAATAGGCGAATATTCCGGCGAAAGTCCCCAGAGTGAATTGCGTGATACGGCTGCGCATGAAGTTCCTCAAAATGCGAGAGGTGTACTGACCCGACGCCAGCACCAGTGCAAGCAGGGTCATGGAGAAGGTGATGCCCATAACCGTTATCATTGAACCGGCCAGTGTGGACAACATTTGGCGTGCACCTTCCGCCCCCACTCCGAACAGACGCGGCCACTGGCTCAGCCATTGGTCGTTACCGGCCGAGGCGACTTCGATCAGTACCACCGCGAAGGTCATGCTGCCCGCGACCATCAGCGAAGGCATAAACCAGAAGCTGGATCGCAGCGTCCCCCAGACCTGCATGAACTTATTCATCCTGCCATTTCCATTTGAGAATTTCCGGCATGTCTTCGCCATGTTTCTGGATGTAGGCCTTATGGTCGAGCAGCTTGTCGCGCAACATCTGTTTCGCATATGCGGGACGCGAACCCAGACTCGGCACCCGGTCGATAACATCGCCCGCCAGATGAAAACGATCGAGATCATTCAATACCGCCATATCAAAGGGCGTCGTCGTGGTGCCGTTCTCTTTGTAACCACGCACATGCAGATTCCGGTGATTGCTGCGGCGGTAGGACAGACGATGGATCAACCAGGGATAGCCGTGATAGGCAAAAATGACGGGCTTGTCTTTGGTGAACAGCACATCGAAATCCTTGTCGGAAATACCGTGCGGGTGTTCGCTTTCCGGCTGCAGGGCCATCAGATCCACCACATTGATCACGCGAATTTTCAGATCGGGAAACTGCTGGCGTAAAAGTTTTACAGCCGCCAGCGTTTCCAGTGTCGGCACGTCACCGCAACAGGCCATCACCACATCGGGATCACCGCCCTCATCGTTACTGGCCCAGGTCCATATCCCCAGACCGGCACTGCAGTGTTTGATCGCTGCCTCCATATCCAGCCATTGCAACTCAGGCTGCTTACCCGCGACGATCACATTAATATCGTTGTGACTGCGCAGACAATGGTCGGTCACCGATAACAGGGTGTTGGCATCCGGTGGCAGATAGACACGGATGATCTCCGCCTTCTTGTTCACCACCAGATCGATAAACCCCGGATCCTGATGACTAAAGCCATTGTGATCCTGTCGCCAGACGTGCGAAGACAATAGATAATTCAACGAGGCAATAGGCCTGCGCCACGGAATGTCACGCGTCACATCGAGCCACTTGGCATGCTGATTAAACATCGAATCGACAATGTGAATAAATGCCTCATAGCAGGAAAAAAAGCCATGTCGCCCGGTGAGCAGATAACCTTCAAGCCAGCCCTGACACTGGTGCTCACTCAGCATTTCCATCACCCGGCCATCCGGCGCGATGTTTTCATCGCCGGGCAATATCTCTGCTGTCGAACAACGCTTGGTGACTTCGAATAAAGCACCCCAGCGATTCGATGCGGTTTCGTCCGGACTGAAAATACGGAAGTTGCGTGCCCCGGCATTGAGTTTCATCACGTCGCGAATGAATTCCCCCTGCACACGCGTCGCTTCAGCCTTTACCTCACCCGGATTCGGCACCTTCACCGCATAATCGCGAAAGTCCGGCAGTCGTAGATCACGCAGCAACTTGCCGCCATTGGTATGCGGATTGGCACCCATGCGGCGTTCACCTTCCGGGGCCAGTTCAGCCAGTTCTGCAATAAGCTTACCAGTGTCATCGAATAACTCTTCGGGTCGATAACTCTTCATCCATTGTTCAAGGATTTTTATATGCTTTGGCTCTTTAATAAAATTAGTGACCGGAACCTGATGAGCGTGAAAGGTGCCTTCGACCTGTTGCCCGTCGACGAATTCGGGGCCCGTCCAGCCCTTGAGAGAACGCAGGATAATCATCGGCCAGCATGGCCGCTCTGTGAATCCATGCACTCGCGCGTCACTCTGAATACATTTGATACTCGCAATCACGGTATCCAGTGTCGCGGCCATCAACTGGTGCATGCTTTCCGGGTCATCACCCTCGACGAAATACGGCGTATAACCATAGCCTCGAAACAGCGCTTCCAGTTCATCGTGAGGGATCCGCGCCAGCACAGTGGGGCCGGCGATTTTGTAGCCATTCAGATGTAGAATCGGCAACACGGCACCATCATGCACCGGGTTGAGAAATTTATTGGAGTGCCAGCTGGTTGCCATGGGCCCGGTTTCCGCTTCACCATCACCGACCACACAGGCCACCAGTAGATCGGGATTATCGAAGGCGGCGCCATAGGCATGCGATAGCGCGTAACCCAGTTCGCCACCTTCATGAATGGAACCCGGTGTTTCCGGTGCGACGTGACTGGGAATGCCACCGGGAAATGAAAACTGGGTAAACAGCTTTTTCATTCCCGCTTCGTCCTGCGAAATGTTCGGATACACCTCGCTGTACGTCCCTTCCAGATACGAATTGGCCACCAGCCCCGGTCCACCGTGGCCGGGTCCTGTGACATTCACAATGCTCATATCATATTTCCGGATGATGCGGTTAAGATGGACATAAATAAAATTGAGCCCGGGGGTCGTACCCCAATGCCCCAGAAGACGCGGCTTGATATGTTCAAGGGCCAGCGGCTTTTTCAGCAGCGGATTTCCATATAAATAGATCTGGCCGACCGACAGATAGTTGGCCGCACGCCAGTAGGCATCCATCTTGTGCAACAATTCCGCTGAAAGGGTTGTTGCCTTCATGATCGAATCTCCTTTCTCTCACGACTGAGAAAACGGATCATCATTGCGCATGAAGCATTTCCCGCATGACAATCCGTCGCCTGCTTCACCCGGTCTGTGCCTCGGTTTGCGCAATCCGGACGATTTGTCCGGCGATGTCCTCCGGCGAAAGTACAAAATCGATGCAGCCGCTTGCGATCGCACTCTGCGGCATATCGGGCTGCGCAGCTGTGTCCAGCTTCTGTGCGATGGTGATGCCGCCCGCTTCCTTGATGCCGCACAACGCGGCCGCACCATCGCCATCGTAGCCGGAGACGATGACCGCGATCAGTTTGCCGTCCCAGTGCTCTGTAAGGGAGCGCAGAAAAACCGTGATCACATCCGGCCATCCCCGCGGCTTGGAGATCTGCTTGAGCCGGAATTCTCCGTTGAGCACATGCAAGTCGCGCTGCGCCGGGATGATGAATACATGGTCGGGCCGGATATGCAGATTTTGTGTAATCAGCGCAACCGGCATTGCGGTAAAGCTTGGCAGAATCTCATGCAGCAGGGTCGCCACACTTCTCAGGTGATTGACGATGACGATGGCGACACCCATATCGGTCGGCAGATGCCGGAGCAGGCGGGTATACGCATCGAGCCCGCCGGCCGAACCGCCCACGCAAACGACAGGAAAGTTTCTGGCAACGCTGCTGACTTTCATTGCTTCTTCACGCCGTAAGACTCGCACATACCTTCTGCAGCAGTGCCCGCACTTCCCTGCCGATGGCGCTCACTTCCGCTTTGCCGACCAGCTTCAACACCGCCTCGGGATCCATGAACGCGACCGTGATACCGCCATCGGATTCTTCGCGCACCACCACATTGCAAGGCAGCAGGAGGCCGATGTCGGGATCCGCTTCGATGGCGCGGTGGGCAAGCTGCGGCTTGCATGCACCGAGGATGCAATACGGCCGATGCTCGATGCCCAGCCTGGCTTTCAACGTTGCTTTGACATCGATATCGGTGAGTACGCCGAAGCCCTCCTGTTTCAGGGCCTCGGTGACTCTCGCGACTGCCGCATCGAAGGGCGGCTTTAGCTGTGTGCTGAATCCATACATCAATTGACTCCTTTTACATCGTGGAACGATGCATTGGACGCTGCGCTTTGATGCTGCTTGCCGGTGGCAGAAACGCAGCGCGCTATCCCGGCGGTGCCTGCCCGAAGAGCAAAGGGCAATCGCCCCTTCTCAAGGAAGCAGCTCAATCCAGTTTCTCCCGGATCAGCTGACTCATTTTCACAATATTAAACGGCTTGTTGATGACGGTTTCATCGCGCATGTCAGTCTGGTTATTTAAATCGTAACCGGTGCAGAAGATGATTTTGATGGCGGGATGTGTCTTCCTGATGTGTTCGGCGGCCTTGTCACCCTGCATCTCCGGCATGACGATATCGAACATGCACAAGGCAATATCCTTCGCATGCTCATTGAACCGGGCAACGGCCTGCACACCGTTTCCGGCCTTCAATACCTTATAACCCAGCGAGGTCAGGATATCTCCCGCGGTATCGAGAATCCGATCATCATCATCGGCAAGCAGGATGGTTTCACCATGCCCCATGGCTATGTTGTTCTCATCCGGAGCGGACACGACTGGCATGTCTTGCGACGGCAACACCGGCAGGTAGATGTGGAAGGTGGTTCCCTTGCCCTGCATGCTATCCACTGAAATATAGCCCTGATTTGATTTCACTGCGCCATAGGTCATGGCCAGACCCATGCCGGTTCCCTTGCCCTGACCCTTGGTGGTAAAGAAGGGTTCATACACATGGTCGATCATCGCTTGCGGAATGCCGCAGCCATTATCTGCAACACTCAGCTGCGCATAGGTTCCGGCGATCATCAAAGGGTGCATCTTTCTGAATGCATCATCTGCTTCGATCGCAGCAAGACGGATATGGATACAGGGATCATACACACCCTCAAGGGCATCACGGGCATTGTTGACAAGATTGGTCAGCGCCTGATGAATCTGGTTGGCATCGCCGTCGATGATCAGCGGGTGGCTGCATATCTCTGTCCGGATAGCAATGTTTTCGGGTGTTGTGGTACGCAGCAGCTTGAGGGTTTCCTTGATAAACGGAGCCAGAGGAAAGTGCTGCATACTCATCGTGTCCTTACGGGCAAAAGTCAGAAGCTGTTTGATGGTTCCGGCAGCATGAAAGGAGACCCTCTCAATGGTATTAAACCGCCTGACAACATCCGTCGCGTCATTGGCATGCTGTCTGCCCAGAAAGGTGTTGGCGGTAATGGCCGCCAGAGAATTATTGAAATCATGGGCAATGCCTGCCACCAGGGTTCCGATGGCCTCCATTTTCTGCGCCTGATGGAACTGATGTTCGAGCTCACTGATCCTGCTCAGATCGGAGTAGATACCGACAAAGTGGGTGATCCCGACTTTCTTCCCGGCATCAAGAAAAATGGGCGATATGGTCAGCATGGCGGGAAAAAGGGAGCCATCCTTGCGTTTGTCGACCAGCTTCGCGTGCCAGATCTTTCCAGCGCTGATGCTCCCCCACATATCTTTATAGAAGGCTGCATTCTGCTGGCCGCTTTTGAGTAGATCTCCGGGGGTCTTACCCGTGGCCTCTTCGACCGTATATCCGGTGAGACGGGTGAAGGCGGGGTTGGTATAGCTTATCACCCCGTGTGGATCGGTAATAAAGATTGATTCGCCGGACTGCTCGACGGCCTGAGAGAGTTGCTGAATCAATTCATTCGCATGCCTGCAGTCGCTGAGGTCCGAAACAGCTATTCTCAGGCTTTCGCAGGCCGCACCGGCAGTCTGTTCTACTGTGCTTCCGGCCTGTGCCACTGTGCTTTCAATCTTCGCCCAGAATGGGCTTCCATCTGCTTTTTTCATCCGCAACTCGGCGGATAGAGACTTCCTTGAAGCAAGGATGACCTTGCGATGCCGGTAATATATATCCTGATCTTCCTGTGCAATCCATGCCGTGAAGTCTTGCTTCAAAAGCTTGCTCCGATCCACACCGAGCAGGCGGCATAAGGTGAGGTTCGCCTCGGAAATACGTCCGTTTTCGCTGATGCTGGCATAACCGACCGGTGCGAAATCATACAGATCAGAAAATCGATCCCGGGCTTCTCTGAGATTAATCTCCACCCTGCGCAGCTCTTCATTCTGAATTTCCAGCTCTGCCTGATAGGTCTGCAATTCACGGATAAGCTCGCGGCTTTCCAGGCCTGAAAGGGAATCCGGCAGCTGGCTTTTGCCGGCCAGACTGGCCTCAGCCAGTTTTCTTAATTCGATCTTTTCCTCGGCCATATCAGATCTCCCGCGATGAGGCTGACGTTGCCTCTCCTGTTGTGTTAATCGGGATTTGCATAACAAAAGGAAGGACCCTTGCGAGTCCTTCCTCGTGATAGCGATTGTTCACAGCCTGTACGCTCAAGCCTTATGGAGCCGGCTGTGTAATCGTGTTCTGGTCCAGGGTAACCGCGGTCTGTGCCAACAGCCTGCCATGAACGGTTGCCGTTGTGCTGACGGCAATCGCCTTTGCAGCAAGCACCACGCCCTCCATAACGGCCGTCGTACCAATGGTTGCACCGGTAAGGCCGGCAACCTGCCAGAAGATGTTCTTGGGCAATGCGCCACCGATGAGCAGCACGCTGGTACCGTTTGCCTGGATAAGGTCTCCTGCTATCTGGAAGATCCATACGTCATTCGGACCACCCGAAAGCGTGACGTTGGTATTGATATTCACAGTCGTACCCCATTTATACAGACCGGGGACCAGGGTCAGACCGCTGATATTGCCCGCGCCCAGTTCCGTGAAATCAGGTGTTGTCCTGCCTGATGCATCGGCATAGGCGGTGCCCATATCGAGGATCGCATTGGCGACCAGGGTATTGTCAGCAGCAGTGCCCGCAAAACAGGTGACTGCGCCGCTGCCGGTATAGGCAGCATCCGCACCGTAGATCGTGCCGGTGATTTCCGAACAGAACACATTATTCATCGCCGCAGCGGTGATCGGACTGGCACCCACATTACCGCTAATCGCCGAGGTGTGAACGTTGGTGACGCCGGTCTTGGTCAGAATGACGAAGTTGCCCGCTGTTCTGAGGTTGACCGCGGCAGGGCCTGCAGCAGTGGCTGTAGTACCGGTCGTAAAGCTCCACACTACGTTTGCCGCCAGTGCATTTGCAGGGGCAACAAGATCGGTAATACCTGTTGTCAGGGTTGCGGTATAGACCTTGCTGGCCGTGAGATTGGCGGCCGGGGTAAAGGTCGCCACCTTGTTGCTGTAGCTCACCGTACCTGCAACCGACGTGGCACCCTGCTTCAGGGTAAAGGTCGTGGCGTTCACCGTAGCCGGCGCAAGCGCTTCGCTGAAGTTCGCACTCACGGTGCTGCCAAGCACTACAGCGGTAGCCGCGTTCGCAGGGTTGGTCGATAATACCGTCGGGGCGGTGGTGTCTGCCGTCGTACCGGTGGTGAAGCTCCACACATAGTTGTTTGCCAGTGCCATACCCAATGCGCTTTTCACACCGGTGGTAAGCGTGGCGGTGTAGAGCTTGCTGACCGTCATGTTGCCCGTCGGGTTGAAGGTTGCGGTATTGCTTGCTGCATCAAGACTCACGGTGCCGGCCAATGCAGTCTCGCCTGCACCCACTACCGTAAAGTTTGTCGTGTTGATGCTTGTGCTGTTCATCGCAGCGCTGAAGGTAGCAGCCACATTGCTATTGATAGGCACAGCGATGGCTGTATCCAGCGGACTTGTTTCAAGAATCGTGGGTACGGGACCGGTCCCGATAGCGCTACCGCCGCCGTCACCGCAAGCAGAGATAAGCGGGATGAGCAACAGTGCTGCCATCCATGTACTTCGGATATTGAATATATTTCTGGTTTTCATTGTGTTACTCCTATGGAACTTTTTGGCATCGCCGGTAACGGATCACCGCGACATTCCGGACATCGAGTGCCTGTTGTCATCTCTGATCTGTGGATTGGCGGTCTGCGAACCATGCTCCCCGGGCATCAACGTCCACGTTATAGGACTGCCTGTGACTTTGTGATGTACCAGCATCGCTGAAAGGTCAGCCCCGCATGAACGCGCTGCTTGGCAAGCAAATGGCTGTATCATGATGCGGGCACGCAGGGATTGATGACCCTGTGGCCCGGCAAAGCCACTGGCTTTGGTTTTTTTCGTCAGAGAACTCTGATAACTGTATGAACCGTTTTCATGGTTTTCTCCTGTGTTTCCATGGCCAGCTTAGGGATGAAATATCCATGCGTCTGTGCGGCAACGAACACAAGCCGATATGCAAGGGGTGAGGTCCAGCATTACTGATCGAATATCATCACGCTGCCCCAAGAAGCTGGTTTGCAGTGCTAACAGATCATCAAACAGACATTCTATCGTCTGCTCCCCCACTCCCCCCTGACGTGAGAAAAAAGCTTTCATCCAAAACCTGTCAGGCTCTGCTCCCAGCCATCTTTTCAAATCCATCCAGCACACAAACAACATTCCAATCCGCATGAATCGGCTGCGTACGCTGCCGCACAGACAAGCCGGGGCCGGCGTCCTAATTTGACGCCAGATTGATAAGTTGGTGTGGCAGATATGGAGAGGGAATAAAAATATCTGCCCCCTGCTTTTGACGGTGATTCAAAACCGGAAATCACTGTAAGCGCAATACCGGTTCGTAACGATGATGGATAAAATATAACTCAAGGGGTGAAACATGATAAAAGAAATTAACCGAATTGGCTCTGCTCAAGTGGCGCACAGGATAGCCGCGGGCTTATTCGCAGCCATCTTTGTAGCCGGATGCGCAAGCACGCCAACCACGCCTCCACCTACTGAACAGATGGCTGTATCCAGAACTGCGCTCAACACTGCGATCGACTCAGGCGCCAATGAGTATGCTCCGATGCAGATCAAGTCCTCGATGGAAAAGATGGAAGCTGCGAAGCAGGCGATGGACAAGAAAGATTATGCGCTTGCTCGGCAACTGGCTGAACAGGCACAGGTCGACGCCAAACTGGCTGAAACGACAGCGCGAGCCGCAAAGGCACAAAAAGCGGCCGACGAAGTGCGCGAAAGCAACCGCGTGCTGCGCCACGAAATAGACCGTAAAACCAGGTAATCAGCCATGCACCCCGTCATGAAAAGCAATCGGTATCATGAAAAAGACTATGCGCTTGCGAGGCTGCACGCTGAATCGACGACATGCGTAGCAAAGGTGCAAAAAGCAGCCGACGTCGTTCGGGAAAGCAACAGAGTGCTGCACAATAAAATCAACCGGAACAGCAAATAACCACCATGGAGCCCATCATGAAAAACAAACTTAATTACGCCACGACCCTGATCGCTGTTGCACTGATCTCCGGCTGCGTTTCGACGCCGAAAGAAAACAGTTCCCTGGATGCAGCGCATCGCAGTTACAACATCGCGCGCAGCAATCCTCAAGTCACCAAGCTGGCACCGGTTGAGCTGAAAGAAGCCGGCGATTCACTGAGTCAGGCAGATATGGCTTTGAGCAAGGGTCAGGGCGCCGACAAGGTCAATCAACTGGCTTATATAGCCAGTCAGCAAGTGTCGATTGCAGAGCAGACGGCCAAGCGGAAGGCTGCTGAAGTAACGGTATCCAACTCCGCCGCCCAGCGCAGCCAGGTACAGCTCGATGCAAGAACAGATGAAGCGGATGCAGCCAGGCAACAGGCGGCCGAGGCAAAAATAACCACCGATGAGCAGGCCGCCGCATTGGCAGCGGCAGACAGCAATGCAGAGGTCGATCAGGCGATTATCGCCCAACAGCAAAAGCAGCTGAAGGAACTCAATGCCAAAAAAACAGCTCGCGGCATGGTCATCACCCTGGGCGATGTGTTGTTCAGTAACAACAAGGCACAACTGGAATCTGGCGGTATGCGCAACGTGCAAAAACTTGCTGACTTCCTCAATGAGTTCAAGGAACACAATGTGATGATTGAAGGCTTCACCGACAGCAACGGCACCAACGACTACAATCAAACCCTCTCAGTCCGGCGTGCGGATGCCGTGCAGCTGGCGCTGATCGACATGGGCATCAACAGCGACCGCATTTCGACACGCGGTTACGGCGAAACGTTTCCGGTAGCCGACAACAAAACTGCGGCAGGCCGCCAACAGAACAGGCGTGTGGAAATCATCATCTCCGACAAGAAGGGGAAAATCGCCACCCGTTGAAAAATCGTCTCTGGCTTGAGGGGCCTCATTGATGCACAGATGAGGAAGGCGTCAAGAATCTTCACATGACACGGGAAGCGCCGTTGTATATCCGATCACCCCGGAGTATCGGGGTTGGTTGGATGAAGTTTTTTCAATCATCCTGATCACTGATTCGCGCTAATTGGGGCCTAACGCCATGGGACTTTTTCATTATGTCGAAGACTCCGAATCACTGTGCGATTTATTTTCGAAAGTCATGAGTCTATTTGGTCACGAAGTCATTTCATTCAGCAATGGACTTCAATACATCGAGTAGCCAAGTATGCATGCTGATTTGGTGCTCAAGGCACTTCTATCGGCCGTGTGGCGACGCAAGCCAGAGGACAAGGTAATCGTTCACTCCGATCAGGGCAGCCAGTACAGCAGCTATGAGTGGCAGGATTTTCTCAAAGCTCACAATCTTGAGGCAAGCATGAGCCGTCGGGGCAACTGCCATGATAATGCTGTAGCTGAAAGCTTCTTTCAGCTACTCAAACGGGAAAGAATCAAACGCAAAA
>PEWE01000022.1:12860-47670 GCA_002779605.1 Zetaproteobacteria bacterium CG06_land_8_20_14_3_00_59_53
ACGGTGGCGATTCATATATAGGGGGTAGTTATGATTCAACTTCGCATTACCATGGTGATGGTTCTTTCACTGTTATTTATTCCAGGCTGTTCGGTATATATGGCTGCTCATCAGCCAGATAAAAAGGATGTCGGACTATTTGCGGTAGGCACACCTAAAAATTTGCTCATCTCTGAATTTGGGAACCCGACTGCGACTACAACAAAGGATGGAAAAACCGTTGATATATTCTCGTTTGTGCAGGGATATAGCACGGGGGCAAAGGTAGGACGCGGTTTAGCTCATGGGGCTGCCGATGTTCTAACCTTAGGTCTGTGGGAAGTGGTAGGTACGCCAACCGAGTCTGCTTTCGACGGTGACAAGATGGTATATCAGGTCACTTATAATGATGATGACATTGTAGAGAATGTCGTGGTACTGAAGAGAAAGTAATTCTTTCTTTATCAATACCTTTGTTCTGTTTCTAGTCGCCTTCGATTCTGGAGGTAAGAAACATTGCCGCCAAACTGGAAGACAGCCATCAGAGGATTTTTTGGCCGCTAGTCGTCTTAGGAGCAACTTTGCTCAGGTCCTACTAACTCAAACTTGGCCCTTATTTAGGAATATCCGAATGCCGTATGTCGGCCGTAATAGGCCAATCAGAGAATCAGGTGCTGGCGTGGATGTCGAACAGGCGGCTGTATTCTTCCAGAGCGTAGCGGTCGGTCATGCCGGCGATATAGTCGGCGATCACGCGGGCCTGCTTGACCTCACCTTCCACGGCGGCGAGGCGCTCGGCGGGGCCGGGCGGCAGCATGGCGGGGTTGGCGTGGTAGGCGCTGAACAACTCCTGCACCACGCGGGTGGCCTTGGCTGCCATGCGGGCCACGCGGTAGTGCTGGTACATATGCTTTAAGAGGTAGCGCTTCAGTTCGGCATTCATATGGCGAACCGGGCGGGAGAATGCGACCAGCGGGGTGTTGCAGGCGCGCACATCATCCAGCGATCGGATGCTGTTCTGCCGGATGCGCAGCGTGGTTTCCTCGACGGCATCGACCACCATAAAATTGATCATGCGACGCACGGTTTCCAGCACCAGCATGCGTTCCTCGATATCCCCGAGTGCGGCTTTCACGGCCTCGAAATGCATGGCGAACAGCGGCACTTCACTAAGCCCGGCCAGACTTAGAATCCCGGCGCGGAAGCCGTCGTCCACATCGTGATTGTTGTAGGCGATCTCGTCGGCCAGATTGCCTAGCTGCGCTTCCAGTGTGGCCTGCTCGGACAGGTTGTACATGGCCAGATCGGCATTCTTCGGCAGATCGTGCGGCGAGGTGTGCTTCACGATTCCCTCGCGCATCTCGTAGCTCAGGTTCAGGCCGGGGAAGGCGGCATAGCGTTTCTCCAGCGCCTCGACCACGCGCAGCGACTGCCTGTTATGTTCAAACCCGCCGAAGGGCTTCATCACCTCATCCAGTGCGTCCTGTCCGGAGTGGCCGAACGGGGTGTGCCCCAGATCGTGGGCCAGCGCCACGCCCTCGGCCAGATCCTCGTGCAGATGCATGGTGCGGCAGATCGAGCGGGCGATCTGTGCCACCTCGATGGAATGCGTCAGGCGGGTGCGGTAGTGGTCGCCTTCGTGGTTAACAAACACCTGCGTTTTGTATTCCAGACGGCGGAAGGCCGTGGAATGGATGATGCGGTCGCGGTCGCGCTGGAAGATGTTGCGGGTGCCCGATTCTTCTTCCGCATACTGCCGGCCGCGGGATTGCGAGGAGCGGCAGGCATAGGGTGCGAGGGAGTCTTCGTAATCGGGCAGTTTGTTGGCGGGCAAGATTATGCGCCGCCTCTGGCAGCCGCCTGCATCAGTTCGACAGCCTCGCGCGCCGCAGCCTTGCGGTCAGGCGCTTGCAGGATGGGGCGACCGACCACCAGATAATCGGCGCCCTGACTGATGGCATAACCCGGATCGGCGATGCGCTGCTGATCGTTGGCGCTCTGTCCGCCCCAGCGGATGCCGGGCGTGACGGTGAGGAAATCATGGCCGCAGGCAGCCTTGATGGCTTCCACTTCATGCACACTGCACACCACGCCGTGAAGCCCTGCCTCTCTCGCCGCTTCGGCGCGACGCACGGCTTCCACGCGTGCCTGCTCCGGCGGCATGGGGTCGCTGGTCAGCACAGTGACGGCGATCAGCTGCATACGCGGAAAGGATTTCGCGGCATCGGCTGCGGCACGCATCATCTCATGTCCGCCGGCGGCATGGATATTGGTCATCTGCACACCGAGCTGCCCTGCACTGCCGATGGCCTCGGCCACGGTGTTCGGGATGTCGTGGAATTTCAGATCGAGGAACACGCGATGCGTCTGCAGGATGCTCTTCACCAGTTCGGGACCGGCGGCGACAAACAGGCGCAGGCCGATCTTGAACCAGCCGATATCACCGGCGAGTTCCTTCGCCATGGCCTCGGCCTTGTCGCGGTCGGGCAGATCGAGTGCAAGCATCAAACGGTTTTTCATGCGGAATCCTTGTCCTTGATCGGGCGGATACTGCCCCATTCATGGCATTGCGGGCACTGCCAGCGCATATCGACGAACTTCGCGCCGCATTCGCTGCAGGCATAGTTCTTCTGCGCGCTCTGCCACTGCCGGCTGGCGAGGGTGAGCGGTTCTTCCTTGCCCAGCATGGCGGTCATGTGCAGGCAGGCAGGAAGCGAACGCGGCTCGAACGCGATCTCTCTGGCTGTCTTGCGCGCCTCCTCGGCGCCGCGGGCGGTATGCACAGCCCTGATCCATGCAATGGCCAGCTGTTCATCGTGCTTCTCCTGCCAGCACTGACAGAGGAAGGCATGGCCATGCGAGTCGTAGGCCTCGCCATGTGACAGTAGCACCGGAATCAGCAACGGCAGGTAGTATGGTGCTGCGGCATGCAACTGGCGCATGCTGTTCACCGCGGATTCGACATCGCCGCGCTTCAGATCGATCTCGGCCAGCAGCAGATGCGCAGCCGCACAGCCGGGAGCCTGCTCGACAACCTGCTGCACGATGGCCAGTGCGCCGTCCTCGTCTTTCCGGGACAGCTTCTGTCTCGCCATTTCGGTTTGCAGATAGGCATGATGCAACGCCGAATTGCTGCCGCGCACGCGGTCGAGTCGTTGCAGCAGTTCCTCGGCCAGCTCCCATTCGCGGCTTTGCTCGCGGATACGCAGGCTGGCCTCCAGTGCCGCGATATGCCCCGGCTGACGGTCCAGCACGCGAGCGTATTGTTGCAGGGCGCGGCCGAGCAGGCCGCCGGCCTGAAAGTCCACGGCCAGTGCGAATTGTGCCTGCATGTGCAGATGCTGCGGCAGGTCAGGGCGGGCCAGCAGGTTCTGGTGGATGCGCACGGCGCGACCGAATTCGCCCTTGTTGCGGAACATATCGCCCAGCGCCAGATATACCTCGGCTGTTTCCGTTTGCAGCTTGGCGACATGCACCAGCTCTTTCATTGCACGGTCGGGCTCGTCGGAAAGCAGGAAGTTGATGCCGCGCAGCAGCGGCGGGATACGTGCGTCCTCCTGCTCGGCAGGCTTGGATGGCTGTGTATCCTGTTGCCGCCAGAGCACCCAGATGACGACACCGCATGCCGCCAGAATGGCGGCGAGAAGAATGGCGTTGGTCATGTTTCGTCTTGCAGCGGCAGGTTGCGCAGATTGTTCACTTCGGTTTGCAGCAGACTGTTTTCCTGTCGCAGGTGCTCGATCTCCATCTTGTGTTTACGCCGCGAGAAGCTCAGTGAAAGCATGCCGCCGGCGAAGCCGACCAGAAAAGCGGTGAATATCGGCAGATAAAGGGGTACTGCGCCCGATGTCAGATTGGCGAAACCGATCATGACCTTGGCTTCGTTGGCCGCAGCAAACATGGTGGCCAGCGTGGTCAGAATGACCACCAGCAGGGCGTTGATCCAGTTCATGTCATTCCTCCTCTGGTTGCCTGATCATCTCAGTGTAGCCCACGCGGAGGATGGGCAGGGTGCAATCAGGCGGCGCCGTCAACCCGGTCGCGCAATTCCTTGCCCGGCTTGAACTGCGGCACGACCTTGGACGGCACATGCACGCTTTCTCCGGTTTTCGGATTGCGACCGACACGGGCATCGCGCTCCTTGGTGTAGAAGCTGCCGAAACCGCGCAGTTCCACGCGTTCACCACGGCCCAGCGCATCACCGATGGCGGTGAGGACGTTATTCACCACCACCTCGGCTTCGCGTCGGGTGATCTGCCCTTCCAGTTCGACAATGGCATCGATCAACTCTGATTTGGTCATGCTTTCCCCCCCTTCTTGCTGCCGGCATCCGCTTTGGCTGCGGATTCCTCGACCGGCTTCTCAACAGCCTTGGCTGCAGGCTTTGCTTCTGCCTTAGCTGCAGGTTTGGCCTCGGGTTTCGCAGCTGCCTTGGCCGGGGTCTTCTCCTGCTTGCTCAGCAGCTTGCGCTGCAGTTCCAGAGCCAGGGCGGACATGGTGGCGCCACCGGCATTTTTCTGCGAATAGTTGCGCACAGCATCCTTTTCCTCGTCGCGCAGCAACTGGCTGACGGAGAGGTCGATGCGACGACGCTTCTTGTCCAGCTCGATGATCTTGGCCTCGATATGATCGCCGACCTTCGGCTCATCCTGCTCGCGCGGCACTTCGCGGAACGCCAGACGACCAACCACGCCTTCCATCAGTTCGACATTGGCTGCGCCCTTGCCGACGAACACGACCTTGCCTTCGACCTTGCGGCCACGGCTGGCGCCGTTCATGAATACATCGAACGGATCGCTCTCCATCTGCTTGATGCCGAGCGAGATGCGCTGACGGTCGATATCCACGCCGAGTACGACGCATTCGACTTCCTGGCCCTTGCTGTAGTTGCTGAGCACCTTGTCGCCGGTCTCGGTCCATGACAGGTCACCGATATGCACCAGGCCATCAAGATCGTCGTTCAGTTTCACGAACATGCCGAACTCGGTGATACTGCGCACCGGACCGCTGACATGTGAACCGGCAGGGTGACCGGACAACCATGCCTGCCAGGGATTTTCGGAGACCTCTTTCAGGCTCAGCGCGATACGGCGCTTGGCGGGATCCACCTCGATGACGGCCACATCCACGACATCGCCTTCGACAAGCATCTGCGACGGGTTGATGTCGCGACGTGTCCAGCTCATTTCGGAGCGATGGATCATGCCTTCAACGCCCGGCTCCAGCTCCACCATCGCGCCGAAATCCAGCAGACGGCGCACGGTGCCGGTGATGCGCATGCCGGCCTGATAATTGTGCTCGGCGCTTTCCCACGGATCGGACTGCAGAGCGCGCATGGACAGCGACACCTTGCCGCTGGGTTCGTTCAGCTTGATGATTTCTGCGGTGACCTTCTGGCCGATCTGCAGTGCCTCGGACGGGTGCTTCAGGCGACGCCATGCGATATCGGAGATATGCAGCAGTGCATCCACGCCGCCGAGATCGACGAAGGCACCGAAATCGGTCAGACGCTTGACCTCGCCGCTGACCTTGTCGCCGATCTTCTTGTCCGCGAAGAACTCGGCACGCTTGGCCAGCTCCACCTTTTCCAGCGGACGCTTGCGCGACACCACCACGTTTTCCGGTCGGCGCTCGGCGGTGATGACCACCACTTCGACGTCCTGCCCGACCAGTTCGCCGACCTGGCGTGACAGGCTGGTATCGCACTCGGAGCGCGGCATGAAGGCTTCGATGCCGCCGAGCTGCACGCGCAAGCCGCCCTTCACTTCCTTGGTCACGCGACCCTGCAGGATGCTCTGCTCGTTGAACGACGCCTCGATGTGCTCCCACAGTGAGTTGCGGCGTGCGGCGATCACGGAGTAGGTGGAACCACCGCGCTCGCCACCGTGCTGCACCATGATCTCGATCTCGTCGCCGACGGAAGGCAGTGCCTCACCGAGCTGTTCGAACTCGGAGGCGGGGACGCGGCCTTCATTCTTGCCACCGACGTCGATCATCACGACCTCGCGGTCTGCACCGACCACGATGCCCTTGATGATTTCGCCACTGGAGGCGACCGGCTGCTGACGCAGGGACTCCTCGAGCATCTGGCGGAACAGCTCATCCTCATCCGATACGGCGGCTGCCTCGTCTGCTGCCTCGATCACAGTCGGGGCTTCAACGGCCGGGCTCTGAACCTCTTTGCTTACCTCGGCTTCGGCGGTAACCGGGGCTTCCGGTGTTGCGGGCGTAGCAGCGGCGGCCTCGGACGGAGCGGGGCTTGTCGTAGTATCGGCAGGCGCGTTCGTTTCAGGCACGGGGGCTGTGGTGGGTTCAGTAGTAGGGCTCATTGGTGGGTTATTCCTCTGGTTGGCTATCTTCGTTTTGTGTTGTTCGCTTAAAATTCGGAGCGACATCCTATCGCGTCTGTCAGGCCTTTGATATCAGTTCTCTGCGCTCCATGATGGACAGCATGCGATCCACTACCTCATCGATGCGCATGGTGGTGGAATCGATGCTAAGCGCATCCCCAGCCTGTTGCAGCGGGGAATGGGTACGTTCGGCGTCCTGCGTGTCGCGATCTCTGATTTCATTCAGGATGGCATCAAGGCTAGCCTCGGCCCCTAACCCCTGCAACTGCGACCAGCGACGCCTGGCCCGTTCGCGCAGCGATGCAGTGAGAAAAAACTTGGCCTGTGCGCCGGGCAATACCACGCTGCCGATATCGCGGCCGTCCATCACGCAACCATTGGCGGCGATGTCCTGCTGCACATGCAGCAGACGGCTGCGCACGCCGGGCATGGCGGCCACGCGGGAAGCTGCGGCGGCGACATCCTGCTGACGCAGCCGGTTACCGATATTCTCGCCGTTCACAAAGATCCCGCCGGGCTTCCACTGCATATCGCCCAGGCTCGCATCCATACATGCCAGCACGGCGGCTTCATCGTCCGCGCCCTGCTGCATGCTGCAATAGCCGATAAAGCGGTACAGCAGACCGGTATCGAGCACCGGCAGACCGACAGCCTCGGCCAGCATTTTGGCAATCGTCCCCTTGCCGGAACCGGAAGGCCCGTCGATGGCGATCTGTAATCCGCTGATGGCCTTCCAGGCACTCATCTCATTCACCGTCCCAGCGCACATTCATGCCGATGCTCTGTGCCAGCGGTACGAAATCCGGGAAGGAGGTGGCTATCGCAGCCGCGTTGTCGATGACGATCTCCGCATTACTGCATTGCGCCGCTACCGCCATGGCCATAGCGATACGGTGATCGCCTTCGGCATCCACCCGGCAGGCGCCCTTGAGCCTGCCGCCGGTGATGCGCGCGCCGTCCGGGTATTCCTCGATATCCGCACCGGCGGCCAGTAGTGCCCTGGCCATCACGGCGATGCGGTCGGATTCCTTGACGCGCAACTCTTCGGCCTCGCTGAGCAGGAACTCGCCGTCGGCCAGCGAGGCCGCGGCAAACAATGCCGGAAACTCGTCGATGGCATCCGGCACATCGGCCGGATTCACCTGCAGGCCATGCAGCGGCGCATACTCGGCATGGATATCGGCGACACTTTCCTCGCCCACCTTGCCTTCGCTACGCAGCTCAAGCGCCCCGCCCATGCCGGCAAGGATCCGGCTCCAGCCGTTGCGCAGCGGGTTCGTGCCGACCTGCGCGAGCATTACATCGGAGCCCTTCACAAGGCTGGCCGCCACGGCAAAAAAGGTGGCCGAGGACGGATCGGCCGGGATATGGATCGGGGCTTCGGGCGCGGTCAGCCTGCCGGTCGGCTTGAGATGGATCACGCCGTCGGCATCCACATGCACGGGCTGACCGAACAGCGGCAGCATGCGCTCGGTATGGTCGCGCGTCGGACGCGGTTCGCTGACCGTGGTTTCCCCGTCGGCATACAGACCGGCCAGCAGCACGCATGATTTCACCTGCGCGCTGGCTACCTCGGAGACATGATGGATGGCCTTGAGCCTGCCGCCCCTGATGGTCAGGGGAAGAAGGTTGCCACCATCCTGTCCCTCAACGCTCGCACCCATACGGCGCACCGGATCGGCCACGCGTTTCATCGGCCGCTTGCATAGCGAGGCGTCGCCGCTCACCGTCGAGGCAAAGCTTTGACCCGCCAGCACGCCGGTCATCAGGCGCACGCAGGTGCCGGAGTTGCCGGCATCCAGCACCTTGGTTGTCGGCTTCAGGCCGTGCAGACCGACGCCATGCACGCGCAGCGAGGTCTTGTCCTCGCTCAGCCAGTCGATCCTGACCCCCATGTCCACGAACATCTGCGCCGTGGCGAGGTTGTCTTCGCCGGGCAGGAAGCCGTGGATCTCGGTCACGCCATCGGCCAGAGATGCCAGCATCACCGCACGGTGCGACATGGATTTATCGCCGGGTACGTTCACGCGACCGCGCAGCGGTCCTTTTGCAGGCCCTGCCAGCAATCTTCCGCCAATATTCACAATCCGCCTCCGTGTTTGCCGAGCCATGCCTCGCGGGCCTGCCTGGCTGCGTCGAATTCCTTGAGCAGGGTTTCCCCGTCACCCAGCTCAAGCGCATCGCTCAGTCTTTTCAGTTCCGCCTGCAGGGCGGCGATCTTTTTCAGTACCGGTTCGCGGTTGCACAGCGCGATATCGCGCCACATGGCAGGCGAGGAGGAGGCGATGCGCGTGAAATCGCGGAAGCCGCCCGCGGCAAAGGCGAAGGGATCGTGGATACCGCTATCCTGTCTGCGCACGGCATTGACCAGCGCAAAGGCAGCGACATGCGGCAGATGGCTGACCCCTGCCAGCAGATCGTCATGGCTGGCCGCATCCATCAGTTCCACACGGCTGCCGGCAACCTGCCAGACCTGCTCCACCAGTTTCAATGCGTTGGCGTCGGTGTCTGCCACCGGGGTGATGATGCAGCTGCGCCCGATATACAGATCGGCAAAGGAAGCCTCCACGCCAGACTGTTCGGTGCCGGCGATCGGGTGGGCAGCGACAAACATGGACGGGTTCGCCATATGCCGTATGGCCGCTTCGATGGCGTGCTGTTTGGTGCTTCCTGCGTCGGTGACGATGGCGGTAGAACCCAGTGAGCCTGCCATGGCGGCGAACACCTGATCGTACATGCCCATCGGCACGGCAACGACCACCATGTCGGCACCCTTCACGCCCGCGGCGACATCCTGTGTCCAGGCATCCACCACGCCGAGTTCCTTGGCACGCTCGAGATTCGTGCGACCGCGACCGATGCCGGTGATGTGCTCAACAGCGCCCATTCGACGCAGAGCCCGGGCCAGCGAACCACCGATCAGACCGACACCGATGATGCTCAGGCGCTTCACCAGTATGCCGTGCGCATGCCCGATCCCTTCGCTAATTCCACCTACACTCATCAGGCCTCTCCAATGTCAGTCATGATGGGGTTCAGTGTGCTGATGAAGCTGTCGTTCTCATCCGGTGAACCGACGGAGATGCGCAGCCAGTCGGGCATGCCGTAAGGACCGAGCGGACGCGGGATGACACCGTGGTTCTCCAGTTCGGATGCGATACGGCTTGCTTTGGCGTGGCGTAGCAGCACGAAGTTGCCGTGCGAGGCGGCACCGAGCAGTCCGGCGTCAGCCAGAAAGCTCTCCAGCCTGGCACGTTCGCTGAGTGATTCGGCAACGGTGTCGGCAAGCCATCGGGTATCCGAAAGCGCGGCCAGCGCTGCGGCCTGCGCCAGCAGGCTGACGTTGAAGGGTTCGCGGAAGCGGTTGATCAGCGCCAGCAGGTCGGCATCGCCGACGGCATAGCCGATGCGCAGGCCGGCCAGTCCGTAGGCCTTGGAGAAGGTGCGACAGGTGATGAGTCCCGGATGGTTCAGCCTGCCGATGGAATCTCCAGCGACCGCCTGCACATATTCGAAATAGGCCTCATCGAGGATCACCACCACATCGCGCGGCAGGGCATCGAGGAAGGCTTGCAGTTCGGCCTCGCCCAGCAGGCTGCCGGTCGGGTTGTTCGGATTGGCGATACACACCAGCTTGGTGCGCTCATTGACCGCAGCCAGCATGCCGTCGAGATCATGGGTCAGGCCGTCCTTTTCCGCTACGGCAATACCTGTGGCGCCCGCCGCCGTGGTGGCCAGCGCATACACGATGAAGCCGCGCGCCGCATACACCACCTCATCCCCCGCACCGGCAAAGCTGCGGATGATCAGCTCCAGCACTTCATTGGAGCCGTTGCCGGGCAGGATGTTGGCAGGTGTCACGCCGTGGCGTTCCGCCAGTGCCTTCTTCAGCTGCGTGCAGTCGCCGTTCGGATAGCGGTGCACCTCGGCGGCGGCATCACGGATGGCCTTGATGGCGGCGGGTGCCGGACCGTAAGGGTTCTCGTTGGAGGCCAGTTTAACTGCCTTCGTCAGCCCCTTTTCGCGCAGCAGCTGCTCCACCGGCTTGCCCGGAATATAGGGGTGCAGATGCGCGCTCTGCCGCACGGAGCGGCGATTCCAATCGACAGTGTTCGTCATGTTTACAGCCTCTCGGCGACGGGGAATGAGCCCAGAATCTTCAGGAATCCGTCCGGCAGCTTGCGGATGTCATTCAGCGCGGCAGACACATCGTCATCCAGACGATGCCCCTGCAGATCGATGAAAAACACATACTCCCACAGGTTCTTGCGCGACGGGCGCGATTCGATGCGGGTTAAGCCAATACCGCGATCGTGGAAAGGCTCCAGCAGATCGTGCAGCGCGCCGGGGCGATCCGTGGTGGACATCACCAACGCGGTCTTGTCTTTGCCGGATGGCGGCGAGTCGTGCTGGCCGATCACCAGAAAGCGGGTGGTGTTGCCATGATGGTCTTCGATATTGGAGGCCAGGATGGGCAGATCGTTGCGCTCGGCTACTTCCTTGGAAGCGATGGCGGCGGCCTTCGGTTCTTTGGTGATGCGTGCTGCGGCAGCGGCGGTCGATTCGGCTTCTTCAAGCCGCGCGTTCGGCAGATGCGCCTGCAACCACTTGCGGCACTGTGAAAGCACCTCGGACTTGGTATACACCACCTCGATCTGATCCATCGGGCAATGCCCCAGCAGATGATGGTGGATGCCCAGCAGCACCTCGGCACAGATGGACACCTTGCGGTCGATGAACAGATCGAGGGTATGCGTCACCGCGCCCTCGAAGGCGTTCTCCACCGGCACCACGCCGTAGGTCATCCGGCCGGCTTCCACCTCGTCGAAGATCTCGTCGAAATTGCGGCAGCCCTGATAATTGGCCGTGGAGCCGAACTGTTTGCGTGCGGCGGTGTGTGTGAAGGTGCCTTCAGGGCCGAGATAGGCGATGCACAAGGGTTGTTCGAGCGACAGGCAGGCACCGATGATCTCGCGGTAGATGCCGTGCAGTGCGGCATCCGGGATGCGGCCTGCATTCAGTGTCTTCAGCCGGCGGATGATCTGCGCTTCGCGACTGGGGACATAATAGGCTTTTTCGCCGTCGAGCTTTTTGCGACGCCCGACCTCACCGGCCAGATCGGCGCGCTGGTGAATCAGGGCCAGCAGTTGTTCGTCGACGTTGTCGATCTGCTGGCGCAAGCTGTCCAGCGAGGCGGTGTCCTGCATGTCTTTCATGACGCAGGAAGCTACCAAGCCGGGGCCGGAACTCAATGCACGGCAAGGCCCCGCAGGTTGGTGCCCTCAGTACAGCTGCATCAGGCCCTTGAGTACCATATCGGTATGGCTGACGATGCCGATGATCTCGCCTTCGCCGTTGACCACCGGGGCGCGCGACAGGCCGAGGCGGGCGAACAGGGCGCTGGCGTGGCGGATGTTCATGTTCGGGCTGACCGTGACCGCCGGCTTGGTCATCACCTCGTAGATACTCACCCTGTCCGGCGATTTGTTTGCGGCCAGCACATGGCGGGCGATATCGGCCAGCACCACGATGCCGTATTCGTCATCCTCATGCCGCTTGTCCACGATCACGCATTTGGTTTCCACATGCTGCATCATGTCCAGCACCTGGCGCACGGTGGACAGGCCATCCACCAGATCGTATTTGTGCTTCATCACATCGCGCACACGGATCAGTTTCTTCTCGCTCATTATATTTCCTCCTCCACTTCCTCGGAAATCACCTCGATCTGGCTGCGCAGGCCGATGGTGTCCTGCACATCCAGCATGAACACCAGCCCGCTGCCGGGATTGTCCTCGAAGCGGCAGGTTTCGGCGATATTCTCCAGCACCTGGCGGCTCAGATGCTCCTCGACGAGGAACATCAGCATATCGCGCTGCGCCTCCAGATTCAGCCCGAAGAAGGTCTTCTTCGGTGCCAGTCCTTCGCCGCGCGCGGCTCCTACCACGGTGGCGCCGGTGGCGCCGGCCTCGCGTGCCGCACGCATGGCTTCCTTGGTCTGCTGCTCGTCCACCAGAGCAATGATCAGTTTAAAGTGCATTTCCTTCCTCCTTGGATGGCTTGCTTGGCCGCCTGTTCAACCATGCCGAGAGCTGGGCATAGGCGAGGACGGACATGATCGGGAACACGCTGGCGAAGGCGATCAGTCCGAAACCGTCGAGCACCGGGCTGCGTCCCGGGATGGTGCTGGCCAGACCCAGTCCGAGAGCGGCCAGTAGCGGTACGGTCACGGTCGAAGTGGTCACCCCGCCGGAATCGAAGGCCAGCGGGATGATGGCTTTCGGGGCGCGCATCGTTTGCAGCAGAACCACCACATATGCCACCACAATATACACCCACAATGAGGTTCCGCTAACGATGCGGAAGCAGCCGATGGTCACGCCGGTGGATACCCCGACCGCCACTGCCATACGCAGCCCGAAGGCGGAGATCGCGCCGCCGGAGATATCCTGCGCCTTCAGGGATACGGCGATCAGCGCTGGCTCGGCCACGGTGGTGGCAAAGCCGATGGCAAAGGCGAACACGTACACCCAGAGATAGTCCTGCCAGAGATAGGTCGGGGTCTGCCCTGCCGGATACAGGAAGGCCGGATCGGTGAGCTGGCGTGCCATGGCATCGCCCAGTGGAAAGATCGCATCCTCCAGTCCGACCAGAAAAAGCGTAAGCCCGAGCATCACCATGAACAGGCCGAACAGGATGCGGTCGAGATTGACCAGCGGTCTTTTCAGTACGACGTACTGGAAGAAGAACAGCGTGCCGATGATCGGTGCGACATCTTCCAGCGTGGCTTGGAATGTGTCGGAGATATCGAACAGCAGGCCCATTGCGCCACTTGCCATCATGCCGCTCATCCCAGCACCAGCAGGCCGTAGATCATCACGAATACCATCGGCAGCAGCGAAGCCAGTGCAATCAGGCCGAAGCCGTCGAGCACCGGGTTGCGCCCCTGAATGGAGGAGGCCAGGCCGATGCCGAGGGCGGCGACCAGCGGTACGGTGATCGTCGAAGTGGTCACGCCGCCGGCATCGTAGGCGATGCCGATGATCTCTTTCGGGGCAAAAGGGGTCATCAGCTCGACCAGCAGATAGCCGCCGACGATCAGCCACGGCAGCGGCCAGCCTTTTAATATGCGGATCACGCCGATCAGGATGGCCAGCCCGACGGACACCGCCACGCTCAGGCGCAGGCCGTTGGCATAGGCTTCTCTGGCTGCGGCATCATTGCCGATCAGCGAGGCTTCGGCGGCGATATCCGCAGCCTTGGCGACAATGGCGATCAGCGCAGGCTCGGCGATGGTGGTGCCGAAGCCGAGCAGGAAGGCGAACAGTAGCAGCCAGAGCAGGCTGCCCTTGTAGGCGAAGGCATGCGCCAGATTCTCGCCGATGGGGAACAGGGCGGATTCCAGCCCCTGCACGAACAGCGCCAGACCGACCAGCACACACAGAAAGCCGACGATCATGCTGCCCAGATTGGGGATCGGCTGTTGCAGTACGAGGGTCTGGAAGACCACGATGACGATCAGGATCGGTGCCAGATCGCGCAGCGCGCCGAGCAGCGGACGGATCATACCGTGCAGCGATGACAGAAGGTTGTTCATCTGTATGTGCTTATCCATGCAGTGTGCTTCGGCCTCGCGGCCGCCGGTGCATGCATGCACAAGCTGGCGATCAGCTGCGCTCCTGGCGGATGGCGGCGATCGCGGCATCGATACCCAGCGCTTGCTGGCTGCCGCTCTGCATATCCTTGACCTGCATCAGGCCCTGTTGCATCTCATCCTCGCCGAGCACGGCGACAAAGCGCGCCTGCTCGCGGTCGGCCACCTTGAACTGGCGCTTGGCGGCCCCGCCGCCGCAGTGGATCACATGGCAGCCGGCGCGGCGCAGGCGGTCGGCGATGCCCAGTGCATAGGCGGCAACGCTATCCCCGATAGCCACCACGGCCACATCCACAGACCCTGCGGCTATGTCGGGCAGCAGCATGGCCAGGCGCTCCATACCCATGGCGAAACCGATGGCCGGTGTAGCCGGTCCGCCGAGTTCTTCGACCAGCCCGTCGTAGCGACCGCCTGCCAGCACCGTGCCTTGTGCGCCGAGCTTGTTGGTGACGATCTCGAAGGCCGTGCGGTTGTAATAATCCAGACCGCGCACGATGCGCGGATTCACGACATACGGGATGGCGAGCGCATCCAGGCCTGACTTCACGCCATCGAAATGCGACTGGCAGTCGCCGCACAGGTGAGAAGCCATTTCAGGAGCATCGGCAAGCTGTGCCTGACAGCTCCCCACCTTGCAGTCGAGCACGCGCATCGGGTTGCTGTCGATGCGCGTGTTGCAGGTTTCGCAGAGGGATACCCGGCGTGCATCGAGGAAAGCGACCAGCTTGTCGCGGTAGGCCGGGCGGCAGACGGGGCAGCCCAGC
Source organism: Zetaproteobacteria bacterium CG06_land_8_20_14_3_00_59_53 (assembly GCA_002779605.1). Classification (GTDB taxonomy): domain Bacteria; phylum Pseudomonadota; class Zetaproteobacteria; order Mariprofundales; family Mariprofundaceae; genus UBA1543. Next base: position 27,608 of record PEWE01000022.1, read on the forward strand.
GAATTGATCTCCATGGCCAGTTCCGGAATGCCGAGCTCTTCAAGAAAGGCATGCGCCATGGCCAGCACTTCCACATCCTCGACGGGGCCGGATACACCGAACCATTCCGCGCCGATCTGCTGGAACTGGCGAAGCCTGCCCTTCTGCGGCCGCTCGCGGCGGAACATCGGACCGATATAGAACCAGCGCTGCGCGCCGCTGCGCGTCAGTCCGGCCTGCAGGTAGGCGCGCACCGCGCCCGCCGTCCCCTCCGGGCGCAGGCAGATATCATCGCCGCCGCGATCCTCGAAGCGGTACATCTCCTTGGCCACGATGTCGGTGTCGCTGCCGATGGAGCGCACGAACATCGCGGTCGGCTCCAATACAGGCAGACGCACCTCTGAGAACACGTAGCGGGAGAACACACGGCGCGCGGTCTCCTCGATATGGCGGAAGCTGCGGACCTCTTCGGGCAGTCCGTCGTGGATGCCGCGGATACTGCGGAACTGGGTACTCAAGCCTTGTTCTCCTCTGCGCTACTGGCGGCCTCGCGGGCGGCTGCGATCTTGGCGGCGCGCGCCTCGACCTCCTGCACCAGCTGATCGATCATATCTCCCGACTTGACCTTGCCGGAGGGTTTGCCGTCCTTGTACATCAGGTGCACCGGATAGCCGCCGGTGATGCCGAGGCCCGCCTCGCGCGCCTCGCCGGGGCCATTGACCACGCAGCCGATCACCGCCACATCCATCGGCTCGTGGATGTGTGCCAGACGTTTCTCCAGCATCTCGACGGTGCGGATGACATCGAATTTCTGCCGCGCACAGGACGGGCAGGCGATCAGGTTCACACCGCGATGTCTGAGGTTCAGGCATTTGAGGATCTCGAAACCGGCGCGGATCTCTTCCTCGGGTTCGGCAGCCAGCGAGATGCGGATGGTGTCGCCGATGCCGTCAGCCAGCAGCAGGCCGAGGCCGATGGAGGACTTCACCGTACCGCTGAACTTGCTGCCTGCTTCAGTGATACCGAGGTGGAAGGGATAGTCCACCTGCCCGGCGAGTTTGCGGTAGGCGGCCACGGTCATCGGGATGTTGCTGGCCTTCAGTGACACCTTGATGTCGTGGAAGTCCATGTCCTCGAGGATGCGGATATGACCGAGAGCGGATTCTACCATGGCATCGGCGCAGGGCTCACCGTACTTCTCCAGCAGCGGCTTTTCCAGCGAGCCGGCGTTCACCCCGATACGGATGGAGATGCCGCGTTCCTGCGCGGCCTTCACCACGGCCTCCACACGGTCGCGCGTGCCGATGTTGCCCGGATTCAGGCGCAGGCCGTGCACCCCGGCCTCGATGGCGGCCAGCGCCATCTTGTGGCTGAAATGGATGTCGGCGATGATCGGAACATCGGTCTGCCTGAGGATCTCCGGCATGGCGGCGGCCGATTCGGGATCGGGTACCGAGATGCGTACGATATCCGCACCGGCCTCGCTCAGGCGCTGTGTCTGTGCGACGGTGGCATCGATATCGGTGGTCGGGGTGTTGGTCATCGACTGCACGGCAATCGGTGCACCACCACCGATCAGTACATGGCCGACGCGCAGCTGCCGGGTTTTGCGTCTGGGTTGGACGATCTGATCACGCATGCTTTGTGTATCCTTTAGTTATCCGCATTGGTGTTGCCCTGCAAAATCCGGAAGCGCTCCTGCAGCTCGGTGGCACGGCGCAGGCTGTCGGTGTAGTCGCGATTCTCGGGTTGCAGCAATGCCGCCTGAGTCCATGCCTCGACTGCTGTGTCCAACTTCTCCTGCTGGAAAGCCATCTGGCCGGTTCTGAAGGCCTCTTCTGCCTGCTTCTTCAGAGTCTTGTCGATACTCTGCAGCAGTGTATCGGCATCGTCGCCGCCGTCGCGGCGATACATCATGGCGTAATCATGTGCTTCAAGCCACTTGCCCTCGGCCATCAGTTGCTGAATCTGCTCGGCGGTCACGTTTGCCGGAGGTTTGTTGCGGCTGGAGCTGGTGGAACGAACAGTGCGCCTGGAGCTTTTCGCTTCCGACGGGATACGCAAGCTCTTGGGCAGAGCCTCGCGAACATCCTGCATCAGTCTGTCGCCGAGCCGCGATCCGGGACGCAGCCGCTGGTAGGATTCTGCCTCGACATAAGCCACTTCCGGGTGTCCTTCGCGCAATTCACGCTTGGCGGCATTCAAGGCATTGCGTCCGCGTGCCAGAACCCTGTCCTGGGCTCGTTCGAGTTCGCGGGCGAAAGGCGTGTCTTGCGGATCAAGTCCTTTTGGCGGGTCGTAGCGATCAAGTGCTTCGAGCAGCTGGGCATCTTCCTTGCGACGCTGTTCGGCCAGGGCGTCCAGGCGTTTCTGGCGCAGGATCAGATCGATGCGATCCGCTTCTTTCTGCATCTTGTCATCACCGATCCATACGGCGGCGGTTTTGAGATAGAAATCCTTGGCAAGGTAGAGTTTACCCTGTCTTTCGGCCCGTTCGGCTGAATCGCGATAGTGGCGCAACAGCTTCAGGCGTGCTGGTTCGATCTTTTCTTTCAGCAGTGCTTGCGCATCCGCATAATCAGGGCGGTTGGGGTCGGTTCGCAGGGCTGCGCGCCGGGCCAGGATGATATCGCCGCTTTCGTAGTAATATTTGGCCGATTTATAGCTGCTGACCGCGCTCATCGCCTGTTCCTGGATGTTGTTCAGGCCTTTGCTCAGCGAGCCGCCGCCACAGCCGTTCATCAGCCATGGCAATGCGATCAGCATCGCGAACAGGCGGCACTTCCGGGGGTCAGGCAGCTTCAGTTGTAGCAAGGCTTGATTCCTCCATGTGCTTTTCTTCCTTCTTCACCGTGAGGTCGAAAGCGAGCGATACGGCGTGCTGCAGGTTGACGGCGACCCTGGCATCGTCGGCGACAAGCCTACCGCAGTTGATGGTCTTTTGAATGCCTTTGATGGTTTTGCGTCCTATATCATCGAAGCTGAAGCCTTTGCCGATCTCCCGGAAGGTGTTCTGCGAAAGCACCACTTCGCCGCCTTCGCCAAGCCCTGTCATGCGCGAGGCCACATTCACCGCATCACCGATGACCGTGTACTCGAGTCGTTCGGCGGCGCCGATATTGCCGACGATCGCCTCGCCGTGGTTGATGCCGACACGGAATACGATTTCCGGCGCATCAGGGTTCGCTTTGTTCAGTTGCGTGCAGGCCAGTGTGATGGCCAGGCCTGCCATGGCCGCGTGGCGCACATGTGCCTCGTCTTCATGCGGGTGATTGAACACCGCCATCACTGCATCTCCGATGTACTTGTCCACATGTCCGCCGTAGTAGTCGATGATGCGATGGAACATCTCGAAATGGCGGTTCAGTACGCGCACCACCTCTTCACTGGGGTTGCTCTCCGAGAAGGCGGTGAAGCCGACCATATCGGCAAACAGGACAGCCACCGGCTGGCGGCGGCTGACGGGCGCCGAGGCGTTCTCGTCGAACATGTCGTTGACCAGTTCGGGATTGAGATAGCGGCCGAAGGCATCGCGCAGTTTTTCCTTATGCGCCAGTTCGCTGACCATGTGGTTGAACTGTTCGCCGGCATCACTGATCTCGTCGTTGCCGCGGATATGGATACGGGTGGAGAAATCGCCGTCGGCCACATGCCGGGCCGCCATCGCCAGCGCCTCCAGCGGTCGGCTCATGCGTGTGGCAACCCAGTAGGCCGCGATGCTGGAAAGCAGGATGACGATCACCGCCACCATCAGGGTGCTCGCAATAAAACGGTTGGCCAGCGAACGCCATTCATCGCCCGAGAAACGCACGGCGATGCTGCCCACCCGGGCCGAGGCATAGCTGACGGGCTGGACGTACCAAAGGTCGTCGGACAGCAGCAGATGTTTCGCGGATTCCGCCTTGTTGTCCTTTGACAACGGCACGGTTTCGCCCACTTCGGCGTAATTGTGCAACTCCCCGTCGGCATACTGCACCTGAATGCCGAGCACGGTGGGTACCTTCTCGCGGAAACCGGTGACGATGATGTCCACCTGGGTCTTATCGAGCTTTCGACCGGCGAGCATGTAGCTTTTCACCTCGTCGCCGAGGCGCTCGACCATCACGCGGGCCTGCGCCTGCTGGCTCTTAAGCCAGGCATCGCGCTCCATATTCAGCAGGATCAGGGAAACAATCAGCACAGCCAGCGCCACGGTGGTGCTGACCAGAGCCATCCAGCGCCAGCGGATGGGGAAACGCACGCTGGACAGGTTCGCCTGCCAGATAGACAGGTTGTTTTTCCAGTTGGCTTGGGATTTTTCCCAGATGGAAATGAGCTCCGGCAAGGTCATGCCGGCAGTCTATCCCGTTTTCAGGATGAGAACAGGGCATATGGGTCACATTTCTCAGGAGTAAAAAAATGGCGGAAGCCTGAACTTCCGCCATTTCCGGGACCGCTGCGACCTTAGAGGGGAGGGAGAGGAGGGAGCGGCCCCGAGAGGGTTGAACGATGAGTAAAAGTAGTACTTCATGCCGAGGGTGAAGACACTGGACTCAACACCCTTGAAGCCGGTCTTGATCAGCGTGGCATCGGTCTTCGGCTTGAGCAGGTCCGCTGCGAACCAGTCCACACGGGCTCTGGCCTGTGCGGCACCGCCCTGCTTGGAGTTGCCGGTGGTGCCGATGCGAAGCTCACCGCCCAGATACTCGGAGAAGTCGTCGCCCAGCTGTACAAAACCACCGGTCACGGCTTTTTTGGAAGCACCGGTACTGATATTGAAGGCACCGAGGCTGGCCCCGACTTACGGGTCGAAAGCGAATGCATTGCCGGCGGAGGCCAGCGTCAGCCGGCCATCAGAAAGGCTGCCGAGGCGATGTTCATGCTGCGGACCATGTGTGTGCTCCTTAAAATAAATGTTGGGCGAAGCGTGGGAGCGGGAGCTGAAACGAACCTGAAAGATTGCAGATCTAGGGGATCCTGATGTTGACCCGTAGTCCGTGCATGTCATCAGAGCGGGACAGCGTGATCTCGCCTTCATAGGCGGCGACCATTTCCGATACGATGGACAGGCCGAGGCCATGGCCGGGTGTCGACTCATCGGCGCGGGTACCGCGATACAGCAGCTCTGCATAGTCCTCTTCTTCGATGCCGGGACCGTCGTCCTCGATGCAGATGCACACCCCTCCCTGTGCGCCCCAGATGCGGCAGCGGACCCGGGATTCGGCCCATTTGCACGCGTTCTCCAGCAGGTTGCCGAAGATCTCCAGCATGTCTTCACGGTCTGCGGGTATTTTCAGCCCGGTGTCGATCTGCACATCGAAGTCGATGCGCGGGAACACCTGATTCAACATGCTCGCCAAGTCCCGGATGTCGCGGTCGGCGTCGCTCCACTGGCCCCCGGGCATGCGCCCGGCCGTTCTGGCTCTGACCAGTTCCCGCTCGACGCGTTGTTCGATACGTTCAAGCTGTTCGGACAGCTGGCTGATATCTGATGCTTCGATGCCGCAGTCGGATGTTCCGGATGAGGCTGACTGCCTGCGGATGATCTGACGGGTCACGGCCAGCGGTGTTTTCAGGCTGTGTGCCAGGTCGCCGAGTGCATGTCGCGAGCGTTGCAGTCGCTGCTGCATCATCTGCATCAGGTGATTGATCTCCTCGACCAGCGGCATGATCTCATCCGGGGCCGGTGCATCGATGATTTCCTGCTCGCCTTTCTTCAGGCGGTTGATCTGCATGCGGATGCGTTGCAGGGGCTTCAGGCTGTACCCGATCAGCCAGCCTTGCAGCAGCATCAATACCAGCACGGCACACAGCGCGAAGAGCAGCAGATGGCGCTGAAAATCCCCGGTGGAGTGTTCGATCGGAAGGATGTTCTCAGCCGTGCGAATGGTGACCGGTTGACCTTTGAACTGCACGGTTTCCTCTACCACCAGCAGGCGCTGGTCGTCGGGGCCTGGGACATCGCGTACAATCGCGCCGGCTTGTGCAGGAAGCTTCTCGTCCCACAGCGAGCGGGAGCGCAGGATGGTTCCGCCGATGTCCAGCTGGAAATAATGTCCGGAGAAGGGTCGCTCGTAGATGCCGGGAATCAGGGACCTGCGCAACTCCGGTGTTGCAGGCGGAAGCCATTCCAGAGCGGCGATGATCTGTTCCTGATCGTGTTGCAGACGGGACAGCAGATTGCGTTCGCCGAGTGATTCCACCTCGTTGCCGATCATCCAGGTCTGGATGATGAAAAACAGCGCCAGGCTTGCAGCCAGACTGAGGGTCAGACGTTGCCGCAGCGAGCTCATCAGGTGCCGGTTTGCAGCAGGTCCGGATCGAGGTAGTAACCCTGCCCTCGCCGGGTGCAGATCACATCCTTGTCGATCTTGCGGCGCAGGCGGCTGATATACACTTCGATCACATTGCTTTCCTTTTCCGCGTCGAAATCATAGACGTGTTCGAGGAGATGAGAATTCGAGCAGACCTTTTTCGGATGCAGCATCAGGTAGCGCAGCAGGCGGAATTCGATACCGGTAAGCTCGATATCACTCCAGCTGTCGCCCGTTTTCCACTGCGCGGATTGGCGACCCTCATCGAGCTTCAGGCGACCGATCTCCAGGCTTGCCGCCACCACGCCGGCCGAGCGTTTGACCAGCGTTTGCAGGCGCACAGCCAGTTCCTCGATATGAAAGGGTTTGGTCAGGTAGTCGTCGGCGCCCTTGCGGAAGCCATTCACTTTTTCGTGCCATGCACCGCGTGCCGTCAGGATCAGTACGGGGGTTGTGATGCCCTTGCCGCGCCAGCGCTCAAGAATATCCAGTCCCGGAAGGTCGGGCAGGCCGAGATCGAGAACGATGATGTCGTAGGGCTCGGTCTCACCCATGAAGGCACCGTCTTCACCCTCCCGGCAGCTGTCCACTGCAAAGCCTCGACGCCCGAGCTCATTGCTCAGTTCGCGGTTCAGGGCGGGCTCGTCCTCGATCAGCAGCAGCCGCATCAATGATCCTTGTCCGTGGACAGGATGTGTCCGTCCCTGGCATCGATCTTCAGGTAATGCACCACCTTGTCGCTGCCCAGTAACTGCATTTCATATACCACCTGTTCGCCCTCTTCTTCGAGTTCGACTTCAAGCAGGGTGCCCGGATAGTTTTTTTCAACGCTTTGCAGGATATGCGAGAGCGGCATGATGCTGGCCGTGCTGCGCAGCTCGCGCACCCGGTCCACATCGTCCGCCAGCGCGCTTGCCAGAGCAAGTCCCGAGATGCACACGAACAGGGCAAGGCACGCCGCAAGAAAGGGAGCAGTGGTGTCTCGTGTCAGGTCTTCAGCCTGCTTCATGTGCATCCCCGGATGCCTGTTATTCCCAGCTGCCGAAGCCGGGGATGACTACGCCATCCTCGTCGAATGAGCCCTTCTCGGCACCGCTGTGGCAGGTGGCGCAATTGGCAAAGGAGCGCACCTTGGGGTTGTCGCGCACCATGCGGGCCGGAACCTCGTCGTGCTTGCGTTCGAAATAGGCGGTTTCCGAGATGCGCATCGGGGTGGCATCGTCACGGATCGAGCGCAGGAAGCTGCGGCTGTAGCGGTTGGGTATGCGATCCGCTGCATTGCCGCGCAGATAGTTCTCGATGGATACACGGATGGCTTCGTCCAGCTTGGCATTTTCGCCGAAATGATCGGACAGTCCGCCCATGATCTTCACCCAGGAGCGCTCCGGCAGGAAGCTCGGCTGATAGGCGAAATGGCAGGCCGAGCACTCGGTCTGATACTGCTTGTTGGTCACCAGAGCCACACCTGTCGTGCGGCCCCAGCCGCCCTCGGCCTTGCCTTCACCGGCGTATTTGGAACCGGCCTTGTTGTAGTCATCGCTATCACTCCAGGCCAGCGTGCCCATCGAAAGCGTGATGCAGCCGGCAAACAGCAGCATACCCCAGAAGCGATTCAGTTTCATATTTTTCATGTGTATCTCTTTTTGTCGGTTTTATTTGGATTGGATGAAGGCAAGGAAATCCGCCTTCTCCTGTGCGGTACAATCGCGGCCGATGGTCCATTCGCAATTGCGGCCGAACCATTTCTCGATCTTGGCCGGGTCGGTCAGGCGCTCTGGATTCACACTCGGTGCCATCGGCTCGATGCGCTTGGCGGTGCGCATGTGTTCGCCGGCCTGTGTCAGGTCGGTGCTGTGGCAGGAGGCGCAGCTCACCATCTTGCCCAGATCGGGCTGCATGTGCTGCTCGTTCCAGGAGGCCTGTCCACGCGCCGCATCGGCGCCGCTTGCGCCCTGCTGCTCGTAGCCGACGATCTGGGCCTGAACGACAGCTTCCGAGGCATGTACGGCTCCGGCCTGCAGAAGCATCGGGATGATCCATAGATATTTCTTCATGCTTGTTGCTCCTTCAGGTTTTTCCTGCCGGTGATCATGGCAAGAGTCAGGTTGCAGCGTTGCAGCACACTTTCCGCTGCCACGCCGGCAAGATGGATGGCAACAAGGACCTGCAGGGCATCAAAGCACCAGCCATGCAGCTGCATCACCAGCCATTCGGTTTGCATATCCGCCTGCGCTGCCCAGCCGGCAAAAGGACCGAGGCCCATTTGCAGGGCGGCCAGTAGCATGCCGCTGATACCCAGAACAAGCAGCACGATAAGCAGGATGTAGATCATCAGGCTGCCGATCGGCGTATGACCCTTGTAGCGGTCGGCCTGCAAGTGCAGCAGTTCGATAACATGCTGCCGGATAGCAGCAAGCGAGGGACGGAGCGAGGCGAACAGCGCATGCTGCTCACCAGCCACACCCCAGATCAGGCGGAAGAAAAGCAGGCCGGGGATCACGCTGCCGGCCAGCATGTGGATGCGGATGTCGCTGCCCTCGCTCCACCATGCGATACCGAAGGCCACGACCAGCAGCCAGTGAAAGCTGCGCAGCAGGGGGTCCCAGACCATGATGGATGTGTTTTGCCCGTTCATGGGCGAAGCTTAGAAAAGTGAACTGAAATAAACCTGAACAAAATAAGGTTGAACAGATCACGCTGCGGCTTCTGTTCTTGCATAGCCCTGGATCAGTCGCTCAGGCCTCGCCGCAGACTCTGCCTCTACCCTTGTTCTTGGCTTCATAGAGCCGTTGGTCGGCCTGATGCAACAGCACCTCGATTCGTTCAGACATGGGGGTTTTATCGGCGGGGGGATTATAGCTGGCGATACCTGCGGAGAAGCTGATGGGGATCTCCTGCCCGTCGGGCAGGCATACAGGCCGGCGCTTTACACGCTCCAGCCACTGCCCGGCAGCCCTGATGGCATCGGCATTGGCGGTATGCGGCAACAGCACGAGGAATTCCTCGCCGCCCCAGCGGCCGATGATGTCGGCATCACGGATGCAGATATTCAATGTGTCGACAACGCCTTTGAGAACAGCATCGCCTGCCGGATGTCCGTAGGTGTCGTTGACCTGTTTGAAGTGATCCAGATCGAGCAGGGCGATGGAATAGGGATGCCCATAACGCGAGGCCTGCGACAGGGCCTCGCCGAGCAGGGTCTGCATATGGCGGCGATTGTAGATGCCGGTCAGGGCATCGTGGGTGGCCTCATAGCGCAGCTGCTCGCGGGTTTCCTTGATCTGGCTGACCATGCGCACGATCAGTCGTGCCTCCAGGCCGCCGATCACACCGCCCACGCCAAGCGATTCTCCGACTACATCCTCGACCATCTCGTTGCCGGTCAGATTGAATGCCACGCAGGGCTTGCAGGCCTCGATGGCGGTCTCGATATCCGAGAAAACCGTAATGCCCAGATCGCTGGCCATGTGCATGCCTTTGGCATCGGGATTCTTGTCGGCCATGCCTACGATTTCCACCAGCGGTTCATCGCGCAGCATCTCAAGCACGGCAGTGCCGCCTTCACCTGCGCCCAGAATCAGCACGCGGCGCGGATCCTCCATGAATCGCTTCATCGCAGTCTCTTCTGCAAAACAAGTTCCTCCGTCACGGATGATGCTATCCGCATGGTCGCTATATTAGCCGCTTCATCGCCAGCCTGCATATCGCTAGACTCTGGCACGAACAAAGGAGAAATGCATGTCGCTCGATGCCACACAGAAAAAGAAGCTGAAGCAGGATGCCCACCACCTCAAGCCGGTGATCCGCATCGGCCAGAAGGGGATGACCGATGCCCTGGTTGCAGAAACCGATGCCTGTCTTGAACGCCATGAACTGATCAAGGTGCATGTCGCCGCAGGCGAGCGGGATGACCGCAGTGCTCTGGCCATGCAGCTCGTCGAGCGCACGGGTGCGGAACTGGTGCACAGCATTGGCAAGGTATTCATTCTCTACCTCAGGAAAAAAGACTGATGGATTCGCGGGTCGCGACCATCCGTCGCACCCTTGAGGCGGTACTTTCCCCCGTGCGTCTGGAGATCGAAGACCAGTCCGCGCAGCACGCCGGGCATGCCGGGGTGCGCGGCCATGGCGGCGGGCATTTTGCCGTGCTTATCGTGGCCGGCTGCTTTGCCGGCAAGAGCCGTATCGCGCGGCATCGCATGGTGCATGATGCGCTGGGCGATGCCTTCCGGCACGAAATTCACGCCCTGTCCATTCGTGCAGAGGCCCCGGAGGAATGTTCCGGCTGAGCATACGGGCATTGCCTAGGAGTGATGTTCGGCTTCCTTTTCCTGTCTGAAAATCTCCGCATTGCGACCGATGATGTACAGCAGAACCAGCGAATAGATGAAGGTGGAAAGCAGGATTACCCCGACCACCACGGCCTTAAACATATCCAGATGCTCGAAGCTGGCCGGGATCATCATCAGCATCACCACCGATAACCCGCCCTTGATGCCGGCGAAGGTCAGCACACCCCACCAGCGGAAATTCACATTGGTCATCTTGTCCGTCTGATTGGTGATCAGCGCGAACTTGGCCATCATGATCGCACGGATCACCGTGGTGGCCAGGAACATGATCAGGATTTCCTTCTTGTACTGCAGCAGCAGATCGATATCGACGATCTCGGCCATGGCCACGAACAGCATGGTGTTGGCCACCAGCGCCAGCAGCTGGATATCCTCCTTGGTACGGTAGTGCCGCTGCTGCTCGTCGATGGTCACACGGATCTTGGCGACGGCATTGGCAATCAGGTTGCGCGAGGACTGGCTCTTGCCGGACTCCTTGAGCAGCACATCCTCCTGTTGCTGCAATTGCACATCTTCAGCATCGGTTTCCTTGGTCATCTGATGATGCAGGGTCACGGTGGCGAAGATGCAGGCGAGGATGCCGGAAAGATGCAGGTGAGAATGCGCCCCGAACAGGTTGAGCAGGGAGTAGAAATGCTCGGCCAGCGTGAAGGCCCCATAGCCGGTGAGAATCAGTACCATCAATTCTGCGAAACGGTTTTCGGTGGTCTTCAGCATCACCAGCCCCAGATAGGCGAAGCTGATGCCCAGTGCCGCCGAGCCCAGCACCACCAGCAGGCTGATCTCTCCGACATAGGTTGCAGTGATCTCCCCGCCTTCCAGGGCGTACAGGCCGATGAATACGAACACGATCAGCGCGGTGGCATCGTTGAACAGGCTCTCACCCTCAGCGAGGATCTTCAGGCGGTGCGGCAGTTCGAATTTGGAAAAGATGCTGACCACGGAAACCGGGTCGGTCGCCAGCACCATGGCAAACAGCACGATGATGGCCGCCATGCTCAGGTTGTATTGATCGAACAGCCAGCCGCCCAGGAAGATCGCGGTCACCACCGACAGAGCCACGGCGACCACCGCCAGATAAAACAGGCTCAAGGCGTGCTCCCTGAGATCGGCGACGCGCAGCTCAAGCGAGTCTGCGATCAGCAGGATGGGCAGCAGCAGCAGCACCAGTGCGGCAAATTGTTCCGCATCGTGCGTCAGCACGATATCGGGCAACAGGAAATACAGCCCGTAGGACAGGGCGATCAGCGAAAGCGGCGATGGAACGCTTAGTTTATCCTCGATCTGCAATGCCAGATAAAGAATGGCGGCGACTGCGAGCACGGTTTCAATCATCACAAGGCTCCCTGGTCCGATCCGGTTTCAACTACTTCAAGCACTGCCCACAAGCAATTTACAGGCCATATAAGGGGTCCTTTATCGCTTCCCTGCTGTCAGGAGAGGCTTGCCCACACATAGGCGCCAAAGGTCAGGTACAGGGCGGCATTGATCAACAGCAGGCGTGGCTGGAGTCTGCCCGTGGCGTGCATGATGCTCAGTCCGACGGCTCCGATCAGGGTGAGGATGATGGATATACCGGCCGCCGAGGACAGATCGATATGCCACGGCATGATCAGCATGCCGATCGCCGGGATCACCGTGCCCTGAAACACCATCGCACCGGTCATGTTGCCGAAGGCCAGGGTGTCTTTGCGGCGACGGATCCAGATCACGGAGTTGACCTTCTCCGGCAGTTCGGTGGCCACGGGAACGATGAGCAGCGAGACGATGAAGGCGGAAACGCCGATCAGCGCGCTGACCTCTTCAGCCCCGCTGACAAACATGCGTGCGCCGCCGATCAGCATGAACAGGGCGACGAGAAGCTGAGCGATGGCGCTCCAGTTTTCGGCAGGCAGGAAACGCCCGGCATACAGTTCCTGATGCGCCTCGGTGGCATGGCCGTCTTCGACCAGAGCCTTGCTGGCCTGCACTGTACGCAGCACATAAAAGAAATAGCCGAGAATCAGCAGACTGGCGATGCCACCGCGTGCTGCATCCCAGTTCTCCGGCAGCAGGCCGGAAACGACGACCAACACGAAGCCCGGCAGGAAGATGCGCAAGTCACGGCTCAGGCCGCTGGGTTCGGGATTCAACGGGATGTGCCAGCCGCGCGCCATGCCGGCCGCCAGCGCCATGATGCCGATGCCCAGCGTGGCCAGCATAAAGGGGGCCCCGAGAATGGCGCCCATACCGACCGCGTGATTCACTTCCATGGATGCGCCGCCGGCCAGGATGGCGACGATGGGTACGATGGTTTCCGGCATGGCCGTCCCGACAGCGGCAAACAGCGAGCCGGTGACGCCCTCGGAGACGCCCATGCGCTCGCCGATGAATTCAAGGGCATTGGTAAACAGCTCGGCAGCAACAAATACCAGCACGAGAGCGACGGCAAGCAGCAGCAGCGATTCAGTCATGATTGAGGTTCTCCTGAATGATGAGCGCGTGCATACCCGCCTTGCAGAGGGATTGACGCCATCATGCAATGATAGCCGTGAGGCGTTGAAATGCAAGCAAACGGCGAGCCAGAGACGGGGTGCCGGTTGACGCATAGCATCCCTGCTCCTACCGTGACAACACCATGCTGAGCATCTATCCCGTCGTTAAAATCACCCATGCATGTTGCGCCCTGCTGACCCTGCTGCTGTTCGTCTGGCGCGGGAGTCTGGCTGTCGATCGCCCCCCGATCTCGCGCCGCTGGTTGCGTTGGGTGCCTGATTCTGTGGATACACTGCTGCTCGCCACAGGCGTGGCTCTGGTGCTGATCAGCGGGCAGTACCCGTTTGTTGCCGGATGGGTGACGCTGAAGCTTGCGGCCGTGCTGGTTTATATCGCTCTGGGTTTCGTGGTGTTCCGCTTCGGGCGGACCCGGGGACAGCGGAAGCTCGCCTGGCTGTCCGCCATGGGGGTGTTTTTTGCGATTGTATGGCTGGCCCACTTCCGCCAAGTTCCTGCGTGGTTCGGTTGATCGACGATAAGGAGAAGGCATGAAACAGATCGAGGATAAGCAGGAAGGCTTTCGTACAACAATCGGCTCCATTCATCTTGAAAGCTATCTGCATCAGGGGCTGTACAGGGACAATCCTGAGCTGAAACGTTTCGGCATGCTGCTGATGCATGAGAATGACAGTATGACCTTTTATCGTACCGACAACGGCATAGTCATCGACATCAAGCCGTCGAACAGACATCTGCTCCTGGGTACGGCGAATTATGGCGACCCGATCAGCAAGGCCTGCTGGTTGTGTATCGCCCGGGCTGTGGCTATAGAGCTCGATGGCGAGTTCATGCCGGGCGAGTTCGAACCGAGTTCGGCTCTTGAGAATGAATGCGGCGAATATATCACCGTGTTTGTATCCCACCTCAGCAAGCATTACGAGGTTTGAGTCAGGCCATCGGGGTAAGGGCGGACCGCACATATGGATTCGCCGGGCATGCAGGCTAATCTTGCGCGATCATTTCATGCTATAGGAGGATGTTCATGGCGCTGGTCGCTTCGATTCATGTGAATCCCGGTTGGGCCCTGCCCGATATGGAGTTGCAAACCGCTGCGGGGGAGAACGTCCGCCTGCCGGATATAATGGGTGAAAACGGACTGCTGGTGGCCTTTACCTGCAATCACTGTCCGTATGCGATCGCCGTCTGGCCGCGCCTGATCAGGCAGTCTGCCACCCTGCGCGGTATGGGCGTGAATACAGTTGCCGTGAACCCGAACATCCATCCCGATTATCCCGAGGATTCGATGCCGGCAATGCAGGAGAAGATCGCCGAGTGGGGCATCGATTTCCCCTATCTGGCCGATGTGTCGCAGGATGTGGCGCGGCGCTTCGATGCACAGTGCACACCCGATCTCTACCTGTTCGATAAGCACGGCAAGCTTTACTACCACGGGCGCATCGACGACTCTTGGAAGGACGAAGCCGGGGTGAAGCAGCAGGAATTGCTGCCCGCCGCCGAGGCGATGGCCGCAGGCCGTCCCGCCCCGCAACCGCAACATCCGACCATCGGTTGTTCGATCAAGTGGAAAGACTAGTCGTACGCTGATGCATGATCGGGCAGATCTGCATTTGCAGCTGCCCGCTATCTTTTATGAAGGGCTGTTTGCCAGAACCTGCTGCATATCGAGCACCAGGGTGTGAGCTTCCTTGCTCAGTCCGATCAGTGCTTCTCCCTTGCCTGCCTGCTGCATGCGCTCGATCAGCTGGTCGCCGCGCATGACCAGCGTCTTGTTGCGGAAATCCTTGATCATCTCTTCGCGCACCCGCTTCCATGGTTCGGCAAGTTCGCTTCTGCGCAGATCGATGGCCTGTTGATTGCCCTGCATATCCTCGATGCTCAGCAGCATCACATCGCGGCCGAGATAATCCATCCACGCCACATCGCGCAGGGTCAGGTTGGCAAAGTCGGTGAAACGGACGGTCTCGCCGCTCATCTGGTTGGCGGCAATAGCGGCTCCCGTCCATGCGCCTGCCTGCATATCGATGGAAATCAGCCGCACACACGAATAGGCGGTGAACTGTTCACGTGTACGCCGCTCGCTGAAATCCAGCTTCGCCGACATCGCATGTAAGCCGTCCAGTTCGGCTTTCAGAAGATTGTAGTGCTGCCCGGCAAGTTTCTTATCCCTGATAATCAGGGCATCCACCAGCGCCTCGCTGTGCATTCCCATTTCCCGGATGGTGTCCGTCTTGCTCGTATTGGAGGCCGCAGCCGGTTGACTGAACGTGACGGAAATCAGCAGCAACAAGGTCAGGCAGATTCTTTCGAGTATCGTCATGTCCTCCATACAAGCTATTTTCCGTCAGGGCCGGGGCAAACTTGGACGGCATATATGAAGCCACCCTGAAATATGCTCTTTACTCGCGCTGTTTGCCTTTCATGGCGCTGATGCATGCAACAGCTTCTGGATGGCCCTGCTTAGTTCGACGATATTATATGGTTTGGAGAAAACCTCGCTGCCCTGCGGGATATTGTCCGGAACCGTCGCGTCTTTGTCGTAACCTGTGCAGTAGATGATGTTGATGTCGGGGTCGATCTGCCGGATAGCCCAGGCGGCTTTCACGCCGCCCATGGAGGGCATGACGACATCCATCAGGATCAGACCGATGTCCTGTTTGTGCGCAGTGAATACGTCGATGGCCTCTTGCCCGTTGGCCGCAGTCAGCACCCGGTATTGCATGCTTTCCAGCAACTCCCGGCCGATGTTGATGATGCTCGGGTCGTCGTCCACCAGAAGGATGGTTTCGCCGTTTCCGCTGATGGCCTTTTCTTCCTCTTGCGGCGGTGTCACTGCGCTGCGGTTGTCTTCGCGCAGGGGAAGATAGAGGTGGAATATCGACCCCTCGCCCTTGATGCTTTCCACCTCTATATATCCGTGATGGTTCTTGATGGCGCCGAACGTCATGGTCAGCCCCAGTCCGGTTCCCTTGCCCTGCTCCTTGGTGGTGAAGAATGGCTCGAAGATGTGTTCGATGTGATGCGCCGGGATACCGCAGCCGTTATCCGATACACTCAGTTGGGCATAGCGCCCGGTCTTGAAATAGCTATGTGACTTCCTGAAGTCATCATCGGCCACAAGGGTTCTCAGCCGGATGCCGATGCATGGCTCCGACGAGTCTTGCAGTGCATCGCGGGCGTTGTTGGTCAGATTCAGCAGTACCTGATGGAGTTGTGTGCTGTCACCGTTGACCGACAGTGCATCGCTGCATATGTCCTGACGCAGTTCGATATTCTCCGAGATCGAGCTACGCAGGAATTTGACGGTTTCCTTGATGAAGGAGGTGAGCGGCAGGGGTTTGATGTTGACCTGATCCTTGCGCGCGAAGGTCAGTAGCTGCTGGATCATGTCCGCCGCGCGGAACGAAAGCTGCTCGATCCCCTTCAGCTTGAGCGCCACGTCGGGCATGTCCGTGACCCGCAACTGAACCAGATACAGATTCCCCATGATGCCGGCCAGCATATTGTTGAAATCGTGCGCGATGCCGCCGACCAAGGTGCCGATGGCCTCCATCTTCTGCGCCTGGTGGAACTGCTGCTCGAGATCCTCGTAGGCGCTCAGGTCCTGCTGGATGCCCACGAAACTTTCGATATCGCCGGCATGGTTCCTGATCGGGGAGATGGTCAGCATGGCGGGATAGAAGGTGCCGTCCTTTCTCCGGTCCACGACTCTGCCCTGCCAGGGCGTGCCCTCGCTGATGGCGTTCCACATCTCCTTGTAGAACATCTCGTCCTGCCTGTCGCTGTTCAACATGCGCGGGTTTTTGCCGACTACCTCGTCTTCCGTGTAACCCGTCAGACGACTGAAGGCCGGATTGACGTACTTGATGGCGCCTTTCCTGTCGGTGATCAGGATGGCCTCGTTGGCCTGCTCGATGGAAGAGGACAGCATACGCAAGCGCTGTTCGGCCAGTCGGCGTTTGGAGATGTCCATGCCGACGCCGATGAAGTAATCCCTGCCATCGATGCTCAGCGGTACGGAGGTGAAAAGCAGGGGGGTGCGTGTGCCATCCTTGCACAGCAGGCGTCCTTCGACTTCGGCATAGCCGCCGTGGTAAAAAGTTTCGAGGTTTGCGCGGATGGCCGGGTGGTAGCTCTCCTCGAAGAAATCCAGCAGATGCATGCGTGCCAGTTCGTCCGGGCTGTAGCCGGTGAACTCGCAGAAACGGTTGTTCCAGCGCACCAGCCGGTGGTCGTCGTCGAACAGATATAACAGGCCCGGGACCGAGCTCATCAGGGTGTCGGAGAAGGCCTTTTCACGCTGCTGGCTTTGTTTCAGCGCCTGCTCGATCTTCAGGCGCTCGTTCTTTTCGCGCATCAGTTCGAGCGTGCGTGAAGAAAGATGGTCGTACATCGACAGCACGGTTTCGATCAGCACCTGCATCGAGCCGCTCATCTCTATCTCAGCCTGCGCCTTTGCCTGTTCGAGCGGAAGACCGGCGTTCACGGCCAGTACGGTCTTGGCCATGCGCTTGTCGCTGTCCAGGATATGAAAAGCCAGCCAGTGCGTCAGGAACTTGAGGATGTCTTCCACGACCACGTCGAGCGGCTTGTCGCCCTCCTCCGCCTTCAGGGCGCTCACCTGACCCATGAAGGAGTCGTGGGTCTGTTTGTGATTGAGATATTCGGGATCGTTGCCGAAGCAGGGTTCCCAGATACCTTCCTCGGTCTTGAAATGGTGATCCGCATAGGCGGCCAGATCATCAAACACCTGATTCAGCCGGATCGCGCCGGACTGGTTGCCCAGATGATTGGCTAGCAGGTTGAGGATGCGGACAAGCTGCTTGTGCTGCTCGTCGACCAGCGGGATGCCTGATTCGAAGTTCTGGTTCCATGGGAAGATGTCGAAAGCCTCGATTTCCTGATCGTTCATATGCATTCCTTGCTCACCATGATGATACCGGGATCAAAGCCTGTGCGCCTCGAACCAGCTCGGTCCCGTACCGATATCGACGGTCAGCGGGACGTTCAGGCTGACTGCAGATTCCATCTCGGCGCGCATGATTCGTGCCACTGCGTCGGATTGCTCTGCGGGGCATTCGACGACCAGTTCGTCATGTACCTGCAGGATCATCCGGGCATCCGGGGCATCCGCCTTCAAGCGGGCATGCAGGCGGATCATCGCCACCTTGATGATATCGGCGGCGGAGCCCTGCAGCGGGGCGTTGATGGCGGTGCGTTCGGCATACTGCCGGCGCATGCCGTTCTTGTCGTTGATCTCCGGCAGCATCACGCGATGCCCGAGCAGGGTTTCGACATAGCCTTTAACACGCGCTGCTTCGAGCGTGGCATCCATGAAATCGCGCACCTTCGGGTACTGCGCGAAATAGCCGGCGATGAAGACCTGCGCCTCGCCGCGCTCCACGCCGAGCTGTTTGGCCAGGCCGAAGGCACTCATACCGTACAGGATGCCGAAATTGACGATCTTCGCAGCGCGGCGCATGTCACCTGTCACATCCTTCAAGTCCACCTGATTGACCGCTGCGGCGGTCGCGGCATGGATGTCCTCACCGTTGGCAAATGCCTGCTGCAGTGCGGCATCGCCGGAAAAGTGCGCCATCAGGCGCAACTCGATCTGCGAATAGTCGGCGGCGAGCAGGATGTTGCCGGACTCGGCGATGAATGCCTTGCGGATCTCCCGACCTTCCTGACTTCTGATCGGGATGTTCTGCAGATTCGGGTCGGTGGAGGATAAGCGCCCGGTAGTGGTCACCGCCTGATTGTAGGATGTGTGCACGCGGCCGGTCTGCGGATGGATCAGTTTCGGCAGGGAGTCGGTGTAGGTGGATTTCAGCTTGGCAAGCTGGCGGGCCTCAAGGATCAGGCGCGGTACCTCATGCTCATCGGCCAGCTTCTCAAGCTCTTCCTGCCCCGTGGCCCACTGGCCGGACTTGGTCTTTTTGCCGCCGGCGATGCCGAGCTTGTCGAACAGCAACTCTCCGAGCTGTTTCGGTGACTGGATGTTGAAGGCCTGGCCTGCCGCCGCGTGGATGCGCTGTTCGAGATCGGCGATGCTCTCGCCGAAACGTCTGGATAAAGCAGCCAGTTGACCGGCATCGATATGCGCTCCGTTCCACTCCATATCGGCCAGCACCAGCGAGAGCGGCAGTTCGATGTCGTCGTGCCGGCTCAGCCGCTTTCCCAGGCGGCCGGCAAGGCGGCCTGCAAGGCGCAGCGCGACCTCCGCATCCTCGGCGGCATAGGGCAGTGCCGCCGCCACGGGGACATGCGCGAAATTGATCTGCTTCGCACCCTTGCCGGCCACTTCTTCGTAAGCGATGCATGTATGGCCAAGATATTTCTCCGATACATTGTCCATCTTGGCCGATTGTCCGGGCTCGTCCACGTAGGCCAGCAGCATCGAATCAAAGCGCACGCCCTGCAACTCAATCCCTGCGCGGCGGAATACCTGCGTATCGTATTTCAGATTATGCCCGCACTTCGGGCGGGCGGGGTCTTCGAGAACGGGCTTGAGGGCAGCAAGTACATCCTCGCGCGGCAGCTGCTGCGGGGTTTCATCGAGCAGATCGCGGGCACGGTGCCCGACCGGAACGTAAAACCCTTCGCCGTTTTTCACGGCGAACGACAGGCCGACGATCTCCGCATCGTGGCAGTTCAGTGAGGTGGTTTCCGTGTCCACAGCGATCAGTTCGGCCTTGTGCAGTGCGTCGAGCAATCCGGCCAATCCGGCCTCATTGTTCACGAGGATGTCGCTGCGTGGTCCTGCATCGGCCATGACTTCGATCCCGACAGGGTGGGCTTCAACTGGGTCCGGTCGGGCGGCGGAATCGGCAGGGGAGGATGAGGTGCCGTTGCCCAGGTCGCCGACCTGAATCAGTGAGTTTACATTGGTAATTTTCTGTTTCTTCTTTTGTAATTAGCTGATTTTATTTATGTTTTATGTTAC
>PEWE01000006.1 GCA_002779605.1 Zetaproteobacteria bacterium CG06_land_8_20_14_3_00_59_53
TTCAACATCACTTCGGATTATGTTGCCAAAAGCGCAACATGCTTTAGCATTCGCATTAACAAAACCCGCCAAAGGCCATGCGCGCAAGTGTATCCTTGGAGGGTTACTTTTTTATATGAATAACTTGTTGCATTCCTTCACTGTTGAACTAAGAACTCTCCTGAGTTCATGGCTGCCTCAGTTATCCGCCGACTGGTGGAAGCGACATGTTCTGGATATTCTGACCTATCAGCAACAAGAGCGCGTCAAACAATCACGCATTGATGATTTGTCCGGCCTCGATCTGGCTGCTTTACTGCGGGTGCTCGATCAAAACTGGTACGAACTGTCTTCACAGTACAACTGGCCCAAAGAAGCGCGCAACTGGCTGAAAGAAGCGCAGACGATACGCAACCGTTGGGCGCACGCCACGACTGCAGAAACCGATCCACCTGATACCTATCGCGATGCCGACACGCTTGAACGTCTGGCAAGAATGCTCGGGGTCGGCGATGCCGCACAAAGCCAAATAGCCGCTTACAAACAGCAGCAGTTGGCGCAGCTTTCACCCACCGTTTCTTCAAACCCATCGCTGCCACCTGTTGCGTCGTCCCCCGCACCTGCTGTGCCTACCGTTGCAGCAGTGCCGCAAACAACGACCATCCAGGATGGATTTTCACCGGGCCAGTTAGTGCGCCTGAAATCGAACCACACCAAGATTTTCCCAATCCTCTCGGTGCAGCCAAATTCGGGCGGCGAGTGCCGCTACTCGGTTTTCGAGGATGGCAAGCCAACGAATTATTATGCAAGCCAACTCGAAGCCAACCCCACGTCCGTGGATGAGCGAACCACACTCGCACTGGCAGAATTTCATGCGCGCATCACCGCGCTGCTGTTGACTGCGCCGTCTGCCGCCAACCTCTACTCCTTGCACTCAGGGCGGGTGCGCTTCGTGCCTTACCAGTATCGCCCCGTGCTCAAGCTGCTGCGCGCGGATCGTCCGCGCTTGCTGATTGCCGATGATGTTGGCGTTGGCAAGACGATCGAGGCGGGGTTGATCCTGAAAGAGTTGCAAGCCCGCTCCGAAATTAAATCGGTGCTGATCATATGCCCCAAACCGCTGGTGGCAGAAGGCAAGTGGCGTAGCGAGATGAAGCGTTTCGGCGAAGAGTTCACCCATCTCGACGGTGATACCTTGCGCCACTGCTTACACGAAACCGACCTCGATGGAGAATGGCCGCGCCAACACAGTCGCACCATTCTGCCGTTCTCTCTGTTTGACGATACCTTGCTCAATGGCAAACCGCATAAACGCGGCAAGAAAACCAAAGGGCTGTTCGATCTCGACCCGCCACCGCGCTTCGATCTGGTCATCGTGGATGAGGCGCACCACATTCGCAACGCAAATACATGGCTACACCAAGGCGTAAAGTTTTTCTGCGACCACGCCGAGGCAGTGGTTTTTATGACCGCCACTCCCATCCAGATGGGCAATCAGGATTTGTTCACCCTGCTCAATGTGCTGCGCCCTGACCTGGTGATAGATAAACCCAGCTTTGAATTCATGGCCGAGCCCAATCCGCATATCCACGCTGCGGCGAACCATCTGCGCTCTGCGGCAGCAGATAGCCAGCAACAGGCAGTAGCGGAATTGAAGGCTGCGGCAGGGACATTTGCTTTCATTGAAACCCCCGATTTTCAGCGTGTACTGGATACGTTGGTCGAGCCGGAAATTAGCCCTACCACACGAGTTGCATTGATTCGGGAAATCGAGCGATTTTCTACTTTTGATAGCCTCATCAATCGCACACGGCGGCGCGACATCGGCAACTTCACTACACGCAAACCGGAAACCGTCTCTGTCCCATTCACCGATGCCCAGCGTGTTTTTCACGACCAGTTAATTGACACAGCAGCACGGATATTCGCGCAAAATCATGGGCGGACTGCCGTGCTGTTCATGCTCTCCACCCTGCGGAGACAGGCGGCCAGTTGCCTCTACGCGCTGGCTCCGTTTATAGACCAATGGCTGGATGGCAAGCTGGACGATCTTGGTCTGGCTGAAATCAATGACGACGAAACGGACGATGTGGAAGTATTGCCGCCGGGCAGCTTGCAGGCTGATATTGAACAACTGCGACAAGCCGCAAGGATGCTCGATCCCGCCGACCCCAAGCTGGATGCCTTCCTCACCATCGTCCGCGACAAACAAGCACTGCCTAACAACAAACTGCTGGTGTTCACCAGTTTTCGCCACACCTTGTTTTATCTGGAGCGGAATCTGCTTGCGGCAGGCACCCGCGTTGGTGTGATCCACGGCGGAGTGGCGGACGAAGACCGCCGCGACATCCGCCAACGCTTTGCCCAAGCCAAGGAGCAGACAGATACGCTGGACGTGTTGCTCTCCACGGAAGTTGGCAGCGAAGGCCTGGACTTCCAGTTTTGCGATGGCATGGTCAACTACGATTTGCCATGGAACCCGATGCGCATCGAACAACGTATCGGGCGCATAGACCGTTACGGGCAAAAAAGCGAAGTGGTGGTCATCAACAACCTCATCACCCCCGGCACGGTGGATGCCGACATCTACGAACGCTGCCTGTTGCGCATCGGCGTATTCCAGCAAGCGCTGGGCGCGAGCGAGGAAATCCTCGGCCAGATCAGCAAAGAACTGCGCGCCATTTCCGAGAGCTTTGACCTGACTCCGCAACAACGGCAAGAGCGGCTGCAACAACTGGCGGACAACGAACTGCGCGAGATTCAGGAGCAGGAAGCATTAGAAAGCCGTGCCACTGAACTGTTCGGTTTGAGTCTGCCCAATGACGACGACTTGACTACCCCGACCAGCGGCTGGCTCACGCCGGAAGCACTGCAATCAACAGCCAGACTTTACCTGCGTGACCGTTTTAGCAAAGAGCAGGAAGTTATGCTCGGCAATCAAGCCCTCAAAACTTTACGGCTGGATGCCGATGCGCGCACCCGTCTGCTGGAGGATTTTCAGAAACTGAAAGCCGACAATCAGGAGGCGAGAGCTTGGGAACGCTGGCTCAAAGGAAATACGCCGCACATCGAGATCACCTTCGATCAGGATTGCGCAAGCGATAATCCAAAAGCTGCGTTGCTGCACCCCGCCCATCCGCTGCTGCGCCAAGCTGCCTTACACCTGCAACCACGTCAGCCGATTTATGTCCAGTGTCGGGTACAGTCGGAGGAACTGGCAGCGGGGGTATATCCATTCGCACTTTACCAATGGCACAAACAAGGCGTGCGCGCCGATTGCGAACTGGTAGCTGTGGCAGAATCGCCAGAAATCGAAGCGAAGCTATTCTCCTTGTTGCATGACGCGCTTCCGGTAGAGGAAAGCGCACTGCCCGCGCAAGCCGTGTTCGATCCACTCGAATCCCGCCACCATCAGCGCTGGCGCGACACGCTCGCCAATCACAAGGAAGCCAACCAGCAGTTGGTTGATTACCGTCTGAACAGTCTGACCGCCAGCACCAAGGCGCGATTGCGGCAAGTAAAAGACCAGTTAGGCAAGGCCACGGATGAGAAAATACGTATCATGAAACAGGCGGAATTAGACCGTATCAAGGCCGACTATTCCCGGCGGAAGGAAAAGCTGGAAGCAGCCAAGGAAACGGCAGATATTCGTGCTGAGGCGGTGGCGTTTGGGGTGGTGGAGGTGACGGGATGAGCACGGACTATGAGGCGATACGTCAAAAGAATATCAAGGAGTACGGCGAAGGATCACGCCACCTCTCTTACTTCGCCGACATCTATTCGACCCGCACCCACTTCATTTTCGAGGTGCTGCAAAATGCTGAGGACGCGCTGTCGCGTCGGCCAGCAGGTAGCGATGCCGGTTATGTACATTTCCACCTGCACTTGGATCGTTTGGAAATTCGCCACAACGGCGCTCCGTTCAATGAACTCAATGTAACCGGCATCTGCGGTATTGGTGAAGGCACAAAATCAGGGGATTTCACACAGATTGGAAAATTTGGCATCGGTTTCAAGTCGGTATATGCCTATACATTCTTCCCGAAAATTCACTCTGGTGGCGAGCATTTCGAGATACGGCGTTTTGTCGAACCCCACGCCATTACCTGCGTGAACGACAAAGACACTCTGATAGTTTTGCCCTTCGATCAACTCGATAAAAGACCTGCGTGGGCTTTCAGGGAATATGTATCTGTCGCAGACGCTGTGCGCGAAATTGGCGATGCCATCCGTACACTTGGCATCCGCACCCTGCTATTTTTGCGGCATATCGAAGAAATCAAATGGACATTACCGGATGGCACGGCAGGGCAGTTCGTCAGAAACTCCGAGCAGATCGCAAATCGTGATGGACTGCGCAAAGTTGAAGTCCTCGATCAAAACGATCTCTTTGAAGAGTGGCGAATATTTGCGCGGGATGCCGTAGTACAAGACGCTGGGCAATCTCACCAAGTCACGGTTGAAATTGCTTTTCTCATTAAGAACGGAGCAGTAACCAGAGCGGACAACACGGAGTTGATCGTTTTCTTCCCGACAGAAAAGAAAACCGAATTAGGCTTTCTCATTCAGGCTCCATTCAAGGCGACCAAGGCACGTGACAACATCAAGGCCGACGATTCGGCTAACCGCCAGTTGATTGAAGCTGCAGCACAACTCGCAGCCGGTAGCCTATTAGTCTTGCGCGACCTTGGTTTGCTGAATGTCGCCAGCTATGCAGCACTACCATTGCGGGCGCAAGATTTTTCAGAAGGTAGTCTGTTCCGCCCAGTGTATGACAAGGTGCGCGAAGCACTCAAAACCCAGCAACTCCTGCTCGCAGAGAGGGGCAGTTTCATCAAGGCGGATGAGGCCAAGCTGGCACGCGGTGAAGATTTGGTGAAGCTGTTTTCGCCTGAGCGTGGCATTTCGCCGGAACAACTTGGCATGCTGTTTGGCAAGGCAAAATTGGCGTGGCTGGATAAAAACATCACCAATGACAACTACCCGGATTTGTACGCATATATAGTCGGTCTTGCTGATGGGGTGCAGGTTACTCCTGAAGCATTCGCTCCAAAACTGACCGCTGATTTTCTAGTTAAGCAGTCGATAGACTGGTTAACCAGATTCATTCAATACGCAATGCAAGGTGCGCAATCGCTCAGAAAAGTGCCTTTTATCCGTCTTGTATCTGGCGGTCATGTTTCTCTACCAGCAGACAAGAATGTGCTGCCATCGGCATGGTTCGCACCCAAGGAGAGCGCTGGTCTAGATTTGTCCGAATTTCCGCTGGTTTTCTCAGAACTGGCTGCGAATGAATCGATCAGGAAGCTTCTGGAAAAAGAAGGCATCCGCGAAATTGATGCAGCGGCAATAGTCGGGCAGTGCATCTTGCCGCTATACAGCGGCGTGGGCACGCCTTTCGATGAACCCAGCTACCGTGGTCACCTGCGCCAAATTCGCAAGGCATACACCGAAGCCAATGAGGCGGCAAAAAAACAACTCACCACAAACTTGGATGGTGCTGCATGGGTGGCTTGTATTCATGCCAGCGGCAACGCGCCGGATAAAATAGTTTGGAAAAAGCCGGGGCCATCCGATGTATTTATGAGGACTAACGATCATGAAATTTGGTTTCATGGGTTGGACAGTGTGGGTGCGTATTTTCTGCACCCGTCTGTAATTAATGAACTCAATGGTTTCGTCTCTAACTTGGTCAAACCCGCTACCGCACTGACTCAGAATCTGCACTCGTCTGAATACACCGTAAGCTTGTGTAACGAAAGCTATGGGAATCACAAGCAAGGGTTGAACGGGTTCAAGCCGGACGCAACGGTTGCTGGCCTGCAATCTGCGCTTGTTAATTGGAACAAAGAGAGAGCCATCATTCTCTGGAACATCATGTTATCCGGTCCTCGTATTATCAGTGGTGAAATACAACAGTCATCCAACCGCCAGAGACTGGATGCTGCCAAGAAGGAACTCAAATATACCGATGTTGGAAAACTATGCAGTGAACGCGATTGGCTGCCAGATCAAGCTGGCAACTTCCGCAAACCTAACGAACTTTTTCTGACCGACTTGCCGGAAGGGTTTGGCGCATCCTCTATTCGCGCCAAGGAGGTAGCAGAAAAACTGGGAATAAGAAAACCTGAAGTCGAACAGGCAGCAGAAACATTGTCCAAAGGCGATCCACGCAAAAAATTTTTACTTGAACAAATCGCTAATGCCTCTGATGATGATCTCGACAAGTATGAGGAGCTTGTGCCGAGAACCGTTCCGCCTATGCCTGCGCCATCTTTCAAAGACGGCCTCGAAAACATGACAAGGCAACAGCGAGGCATGCCACTTGATGACGAGAGCTTCCCTCGCTCTTACCCAGTTTCCAAACCTGACTACCGCCAAGAGAATCTTAATCAGGCAGTTGCTGATGGAGTACAGAAACACGCGAGTTCACCGAGAACCATTAGCTTTTCTCCTTTACGAGATCAGCCGTCTAACAAGGACGCACGCCAAACTCTTTACCAAGAATATCAAGGGCGTTGTCAGGTAACAGGAGAGACATTTCAAAAAGCATCGGCCAGTGCCAATGGCGAGGCAGCAAACTACTTCGAGGTGTGCAGCCTGCTTCCCTACGGCAATGCCGACTATCTCAACGATGCGGGCAATATGCTCTGTGTCAGTGCTGACACGATGGCCAAGCTGAATCACGCCAGTTTCGAGTGGCTGGACGACATCGAGCACAAGATTGCGGAATTCGATAACGGCGGGAAAAGGGCTCAGGAAATTAAGATACGCATTCGTCTGGCTGGCGAAGAATGCACCATCACATGGAGTCAGCGGCATTTTATGCAACTGGTTGCGTTGTATCAAAAGGCTTGAGAACCTTCTTAAAAGTAAACGGAAGAAAAACGGGTAGAGTAGAGGACAGGCCAACCCTGCCCTCCCTCATCAAACCGCAAAAACGGGGTCAGGCCAGAAGGGTGTAAGAATTTTTGTGTAAACGGCATTGGTTTGCTGCCTTGGCATCCTGTCGTCGAATTGAATGCTAAAGCGGCTTAGAAGCAGCTCAACTTCTTTGCGTTGATATGTGGTTGCAGCCATTTATTACCTCTATGAGTTAATAATTGCATCCATAGAAATTCTCAAGCAGGAAGTTTGGTGCAATATAGATTACTCATTTGGAATGGCTGCTGTTGGCTGGAACCTGTCGCTGAGAATTCAGGTGTGCGATCCCTGTTTTCCTTACGGTCGTGAAAGATCGATGATCTTGCGGATGTCGTAGTCTTTGGAGCCACCGTCCTGGGTGACGAGGTCGGCCATGATGGTATCGAGTGTGGGGCGGTGGGTTTTGTAGAGCAGTCCGACCGGTTCCTTGTCCTTGAAGCGGTAGATTAGGCGCATGGTTTTGCGCACGGGGGGGGGGACAGTGCGCGTGGATACTATTGGCAGATAAGCGGGCGCACCGCTACACTGCCGCCCGATGATTGAACTCGACGCCCAACAGAAAACCCGAAATTTTTCCATTATTGCCCATATCGACCATGGCAAGTCCACCCTTGCCGATCGTCTGATCGAGGAGACCGGCGCGCTGGCCGAACGCCAGATGAAGAAGCAGGTGCTCGATTCGATGGATCTGGAGCAGGAGCGCGGCATCACCATCAAGGCGCAGACCGCGACCCTGCAGTACCCGGCCAAAGACGGCACGATCTACACCTTCAACCTGATCGATACCCCCGGGCATGTGGACTTTTCCTATGAGGTATCGCGCTCGCTGCAAGCCTGCGAAGGCGCGCTGCTGATCGTGGATGCCACGCAGGGCGTGGAAGCGCAGACGCTGGCCAATGTGTATCTGGCGCTGGAAAACAATCTGGAAATCATTCCGGTCATTAATAAAATCGACCTGCCGAGTGCCGATATCGAGGAAGCCAAACGGCAGATCGAGGATGTTATCGGGCTGGATGCATCCGATGCGATCGCCGTATCCGCCAAGACCGGTGTGGGCATCAAGGATGTGCTGGAGGCCATCGCACTGCGCATCCCGCCGCCGAAGAATCACAATGAGCGGCCGCTGCGCGCGCTGGTCGTGGATTCGTGGTTCGATTCCTATGTGGGTGCTGTGGCGCTGGTGCGTGTGTTCGATGGTGTGATGAAGAAGGGCGACCGTATCCGCCTGATGTCCATGACCACGACCGCCGCGTATGAAATTCAGGATGTGGGCGTGTTTCTGCCGGCCCCGTTCTCCGTGCCGCAGTTGGCTTCCGGTTGTGTGGGATTCATGGTGGCCGGCATCAAGCAGCTGGCCGATCTGAAGGTGGGCGATACCGTCACCCTGCTGCGCAATCCCGCCGAGAAGCCGCTGCCGGGTTATCGTGAACCGCAGCCGATGGTGTTCTCCGGGCTCTATCCGGTGGATTCGGCCGATTATGCCGACTTGCGCGATTCGCTTGAAAAACTGCATCTGAACGACCCGGCCTTCACCTTCGAGCCGGAGAACTCCTCGGCTTTGGGCCTTGGCTTCCGCTGCGGATTCCTGGGCATGCTGCATATGGAGATCGTGCAGGAGCGTCTGGAGCGCGAATACAATCAGAATCTGATCACCACAGCGCCCAGCGTGATCTATCGCATGACGCTCACCAACGGCACCAAACTGGAAACCTCCAACCCCAGCGAGTTTCCCGACCCGGTGACCATCGAGCTCATCGAGGAACCGATGGTGACGGCGAATATTTTCATGCCGGAAGAGTTTGTCGGCGCGATGATGAAGCTCTGCCAGACAAGGCGCGGCACACAGCAGGACATGAAGTTCATCGGTCAGGGTCGCGTGATGCTGACCTATGCACTGCCGCTGGCTGAAATGGTCATCGATTTTTACGACAAGCTGAAATCCCTTTCGCGTGGTTATGCCTCGATGGATTACGAGCTCTCCGAGTTCATGGCCAGTGATGTGGTGAAGCTCGATGTGCTGGTGCATGCGGAGCCTGTGGATGCGCTTTCGCTGATCGTGCATCGCTCGATCGCCGAGTCGCGTGGCCGCGAACTGGTGAAGAAGTTGCGCGAACTGATCCCGAGGCAGCAGTTCGATGTTCCCTTGCAGGCGGCAATCGGCGGCCGTATCTTGGCCCGCGAGACGGTGAAAGCCGTGCGCAAGAATGTGACCGCCAAGTGCTACGGCGGCGATATCACACGAAAACGCAAATTGCTGGAGAAACAGAAAGCCGGCAAGAAGCGCATGAAGTCCATCGGTAGCGTGGAGGTGCCTCAGGAGGCATTCCTTGCGGTGCTCAGGCTGGGTGAGGAGAGCTAGTGTTTCATAAACAACCGGGCCTATCGCAGGCACAGAAACCGGCATGGCGCGAGTGGCTGGAATCGCTGATCGTGGTGGCGGTGATCGCCATCCTGGTGCGCAGTTTCGTGGTCGCACCCTTCAAGATCCCGTCTTCCAGCATGGTGCCCACCCTTGAGGTCGGAGATTACATCTTCGTGCTGCGCTACCCCTACGGCCTGCGCATCCCTTTCACCGATATGCAGTTCTTCGCGCATCCACCGAAGCGCGGTGATGTGGCGGTGTTCGATTATCCGGAAGACCGCAGCAAGGATTACATCAAGCGCATCATTGGCCTGCCGGGCGATACCATCGAATACACCGACAACAAACTTTCCATCAACGGCGTGGAGATGCCGCTGGAGCTGGATGGCCGGCGCACCTATTTCCTGGCAGACGGTGAGGCGGATGTTTCCGGCCTGTTCACCGAGCAGCTGGGCGATGTGAAGCATCAGGTGCTGCGCAAACCGCAGAGTATCCGCGACGGGGTGTGGAAGATTCCCCAGGGCATGTTCTTCGTGCTGGGGGATAACCGTAACAACTCGCGCGATTCCCGCTTCTGGGGCTATGTGCCGCAGTCCTATCTTGTCGGTCATGCGGCGATCGTCTGGTGGTCGTGGGACGGGCACGCCAAGAAAGTACGCTGGGACCGTCTCGGCCATCTGGTCGAGTAGGGCGCAATCAGCGTATTGCATCAGCCGATGGCATCAGCTTCCCGCCCTGAGTCGCGTCTCGAGTCTCAGCTCGGGTACAGCTTCCACGATGCCGGCCTGTTGCAGCAGGCTTTAACCCACACCTCCGTAGAGCTGCCGCATATGGAGCGGCTGGAGTTCCTCGGCGATGCGGTGCTCGACATGATCATCTCCGAAGCCTTGTACAGCCGTTTCCCGCTCGAGCAGGAGGGCAAACTGACCCTGATGCGCGCAGGGCTCGTCTGCCGCGCGGGTCTGTTGCAGGTAGCCGCCGACTGGGATATCGATCCGCTGCTCAATGTCGGTCCCGGTGAACGCGATATCGCGGGACGCATCCGGTCGCAATCCATCTGTGCCAATGCGGTGGAAGCGGTGATCGGTGCCCTGTTTCTGGATGCCGGCTGGGATGTGGTGCGCGCTGTGATACTGCGCTCATGGGATGCGCAGCTGGCGGGAGCCGACAAGGCCGACGGGCGCGATGCCAAGACGCGGCTGCAGGAATTCACCCAGGCTAAAGACTGGGGTCTGCCGGAATATGTGGTCAGCGATCATGGTGCGGCGCAGTCTCCGCGTTTCTTGGCGGTTTGCAGGGTGCGTGGCGAGGTGGTCGGTGAAGGCAGCGGCGAGCGTAAAAAAATAGCGGAATCAGAGGCGGCAAAACAGGCATGGACAACATTGAATCCTTGAACGCGGGCTGGGCGGACCCGGATGCGCCTGTGGCGGAAGATTACCGCTGCGGCACGGTGGCCCTGCTGGGACGGCCGAATGTCGGCAAATCCACGCTGATGAATCGCATCGTCGGTGCCAAGGTGGCGATTGTGACCCCGAAGCCGCAGACCACGCGGCATCGCATCCTCGGCATCCATACCGATGAGCACAGCCAGATGGTGTTCGTGGACACCCCCGGCATCCATAAGGGCGACAAGCAGCTGAACAGGAACATGGTGCGTGTGGCTTATGCCGCTGCTGAAGAAGCCGATGTGCTGGTCATCATGCAGGACCTGTCAAAGCCGATGGACCACGCCACCAGCACCCTGATCAAGGGCTTCGCCGACGGCCGTCTGAAACAGCCGCGCCTGCATGTGCTGAACAAGGTGGATCAGATGACGCATGCAGCCCTGTTGCCGCGTCTGGCAGAGGTGCAACGACTGGATCCGGATGCGGCGGCCTATATCCCGCTGTCTGCCAGAAAGGGTGTGCAGGTGGATGCCCTGCTCAAGGAGATCACCAGACTGCTTCCCGAAGCCCCGCCGGTCTATGCGGCCGACTGGTTCACCGACCAGAGCCAGCGGCAGCTGGCCGCCGAATATGTGCGCGAGCAGGTGTTTCTGGCCATGCAACAGGAGATCCCCTTTCAAACGGCCGTGGAGATCGAGGCCTTCGGCGAGGATGAGACCGGTATGAGCATCGAGGCGGCGATCCTGGTCGGCAGTGAACGCCACAAGCCGATGCTGATCGGCAAGGGTGGCGA
This sequence comes from Zetaproteobacteria bacterium CG06_land_8_20_14_3_00_59_53, assembly GCA_002779605.1. Lineage (GTDB taxonomy): Bacteria > Pseudomonadota > Zetaproteobacteria > Mariprofundales > Mariprofundaceae > UBA1543. Next base: position 11,444 of record PEWE01000006.1, read on the forward strand.
GCGCATGAAGGACATCGGCACCAAGGCGCGCAAGGGCCTGCAGGATCTGTTCGACTGCCCGGTCGATCTGCGCCTGTGGGTGCGGGTGCAGCCCGACTGGTTCGACAATCCGGGGCGCTTGCAGGATCTCGGCCTGGATGGCTGAGCTTAGCGACGACGCGTTTCTACTGCGTCGCGTCGCCTTTGGCGACAGTTCCTACATCATCCATGCACTGTGCCGTCATCACGGTCGCATCAGCCTGATGGCACGCGGTGCCAGACGTGCGAAGAGCCCGTTCCGGGCCTCTCTTGAACCATTGTATGCACTGCGCATCAGCTGGCACCCCGGGCGTACTGGCATGGGCAACTTGAGCGATGTGCAGCGCGGCGCAGCCATGGTGGACGGGGCGCATAGCCCCGAGGCCCTGCAATTATGTGCCGTGGCCGCCCATCTGTATCAGGAGGGAGACCCGCAGGGCTTCGTGGAATTGCAGCGGGCATTCGAGGTGCTGGCGGAACGTCCGCATCAGGCCGGGGTGCTGGCAGGGGTGTGGTCGTTGCTGGACGATCAGGGCCTGCTGGGTCCGCTGGATCACTGCTGGCAGTGCGGCGAGCCGTGCGAGGATCTGGCATGGCATGCAGCGGAATGCCGCTGTGCGTCCTGCGGTGGTGGAGAGGCGTTGAGCCGTGGGTTGCGGCGCTCGATTCCGGCCTTCATGCAATCCACAAGGGTGGCGATGTCGCCGGCGGATTTGACGGCGTGGGCAGGGATGATACAGGATGTTTTACGGCGGCACGGCATCAGGCCGCTGAATATGCTTTAAGGTTTGGTTCCTGATGGGAGGGAAGATGCATCTGGGTGTGAATATCGACCATATTGCGACGCTTAGGCAGGCCCGCAGAACCATCTATCCGGACCCGGTGGCGGCTGTCGCCTTGTGTCTGGCCGGCGGTGCCAATGGCATTACCGCGCATCTGCGCGAGGATCGCCGGCACATCGTGGATGACGATATGCACTGCCTGGCTGCGATGCCCGGCCTGCATCTGAATATGGAGATGGCGGCGAGCAACGAGATGGTGTCCATCTGCTGCCAGCTTGCCCCCGCCGCTAGTTGTCTGGTGCCGGAGAAACGCGAGGAACTGACCACCGAGGGCGGACTGGATGTCGTGGCGCACCGCGTGCGGCTGCAAAGCGTGGTCGGCAGGCTGAGCGATGCGGGGTGCCGCGTATCGATGTTCATCGATCCGGATCCGGCACAGGTGGCGGCCTCGCATGCCATCGGTGCTCCGGTGGTGGAGTTGCATACCGGGCATTACGCCAATCTCTCCGGCGCAGCGCAGCAGGAAGAACTGAAGCGCATCGAGGCCGCGGCCAGGCAGGCCGCCGATCTCGGTCTGATCGTGCATGCCGGGCATGGACTGACGCTGGAGAACACCCCGGCGATGGTGGCGATCAGGGAGATCGAAGGCCTGAACATCGGGCATGCGATCGTCGCCGATGCCGTCTTCAAGGGGCTGGAACAGGCGGTTCGCGATTTTGTGGAACTGATGCGCCGGTGATCGCCGGCATCGGTACCGACCGGGTGGTGATCGCCCGCATCGAGCAATCCCTGCTGCGCTTCGGAGAGCGCTTCGAGCAGCGCGTCTTTACCCGTGAAGAGCTACGCCAGGCGCAGGCCAGGGGCAACAAGGCCCGCCGTCTGGCCATGCTGTTCGCAGCCAAGGAGGCTGTGTCCAAGGCGCTGGGCACCGGTTTTCATCAGGGCGTGGCAGCCAGCCATATCGAAATCATTCATCAGCCCTCCGGCAAGCCGGAAGTCACCCTGCATGCCGGAGCGGCAAGGGCTGCAGAGCGGCTCGGCGTGGACATCGTGCATGTCTCGCTGACCGACGATGACGGCGTGGCCATGGCCTTCGCCGTGGCGGAGATCATTGGCATCACTGAATCCGGGGAGGGGTGAGGATGAAACAGATACTGACAGCAATGCAGATGCGCCAGGCCGATCAGGCGACCATCGACGGCGGCGTATCCGCGTTTGACCTGATGCAGCGTGCCGGTCGCGCCGTGGCGGATACCGCGCAGAAGGTGGCCCCCGATACCGGTCGCATGGTGATTGTGGTCGGCGGTGGCAACAACGGCGGCGACGGATATGCGGCTGCAACCACCCTCTCCGGCATGAAGGTGCGTGTGACGGTGGTGGCCTTGAGCGATCCCGAAAAGCTGACCGGTGCGGCGGCAGAACATGCGCGGCTGGCTGCCCAATCCGGGGCGAAGATCCGAATGGCATGCAAAAGTGATGATCGCGATGTGCTGTCTTTCTGGCTGACTCGCGCCGTGCTGGTGCTCGACGCCGTTTTCGGGACAGGGCTGGATCGCGAGCTTACAGGTTGGATGCGCGAGGCCATCGGGATCATCAATGCCTCCGACAGACCGGTGATGTCCGTCGATATGCCGAGCGGCATCCATAGCGATAACGGCAGAGTGATGGGTGCGGCCATCGAGGCCGACTGGACCCTGCCGATCGCAGCCGTCAAATGGGGGCACTGGCTGGGTGCGGGCAGACAGCACCACGGCAGGCTCCTGCCGCCTGCCGATATCGGCATCATAATCGGGGAGATGGAAAGCGACGCATGCATGCTGGACGACTCCCTGTTCAAGCGATTGGTGACGCAGGACCTCCCTGATATGCACAAAGGAAGCTTCGGACATGTCTGGGTGTTCGGCGGCAGCGAGGGTTTTGCCGGCGCACCGCGGTTGGCCTCGCTCGGTGCGATGGCCGTGCATGCCGGTCTGGTCAGTATCGCCTGTCCTGACGATGTATACGCCCCGATTGCCGGCGCCAGCCTTGAGGCCATGGTGCACCGGCAGGGCAAGGCGGTCTGGAAACATGCGGATGTGCTTCTGGCCGGCCCCGGTTGGGGCACAGGCCAGCAGGCCTTGCTTGCCAGTCTTCTGGAGAGTGACAGGCCGCTGCTGCTCGATGCCGATGCCCTGAATATGCTGGCGCTCGATCATGGGCTGCTGGCAGACGCCGCTGCACGCAGCGCATTGACGGTGTTCACCCCGCATCCGGGCGAGGCAGGGCGCCTGCTGGGTTGTACTTCGGCTGAAGTGCAGCAGGACAGGCCGGAGGCCTTGCAGGCACTGGTCGAAAAACTGCACGGCTGGGTGGTACTCAAGGGCGAGCAGACGCTGATCGGTTCGCCCGACGGAAGCATCCGTCTGTGCCCGTTTGGTAGCAACCGCCTGGCCACGGCGGGCAGCGGCGATGTGCTTGCCGGTATGCTCGCAGGGCTGTTGGCTCAGGGACTGCCTGTGGAGTTGGCGCTGTGCGGTGGCGTGGCCCTGCACGGCAAGGCAGGCGAAGTGGGCGGCTGGTACCGCGCCGGGCAGTTGCCGGACAGGGTGGCGGATGTGCGGCAAAGGTTGTGCTGAGCTTCCCGGGATGAAAAGAACCCCACTTAACTTTGGCATGCTCGCGTGCTAGAACAGGCCCATGCGTAAGGGGTACCCATGCCGACTGTAAAACGCCCGTCATATTCGCGACCGCTTTCACCCCGTCTGGCAGTGTATCGCTGGCAATTGCCGATGATCGCCAGCCTGGCGCATCGCGCCACCGGCATCATTCTGGCGCTGTTTGTTCCCGTTTATCTTTTTATCCTGACTGGCCTGACCGGCTCGCCCGATGATTTTATCCGTCAGATGGCATGGATGCATTCCGTTCCGGGCCGGCTGATCCTGTGGCTGACCGGTACGGCCCTGATCTATCATCTGGTCAACGGTATTCGTTTCATTCTGCTCGACGCCGGCTGGTTCGAGGCTCGCGATTCGATGCGCTTGACGGCGCGCATCAGTGTCGGGGCAGGGGTGCTGGGTGCGCTGTTACTCGGAGGATTCCTGTGGTGACGTCATGTTAGGCGCCGAGCGTTACGGTACGGCCCACAACGGCCTCGGCGACTGGTATGTGCAGCGCCTGACCGCAATCGTTGTCGCGCTGCTGATGCCACTGGCCTATCTGCTGCTGCTGGCGGTTTACAACGGCGCGCTGGATCAGATGCAGATGCTCGATCTGGTGGACGGATATATCGGGCGCATGCTGCATACCCTGTTGCTGATCGCCCTGCTCACCCACGCCTATCTCGGGGTGAAGCTGATCGTGGAGGATTATGTGCATATGGCCGCATTGCGCATCCCGATGATGGGGGCCTTGCTGATCGGGCTGGCCGGATTCGGCATCTGGTGGCTGTCCGTGATCTGGGCCTGGGCCGCCTGATGGCATATCTATCCTCTGAGAACGTCGAACATCATTTTCACGATGTGGTGATTGTCGGTGCGGGCGGAGCGGGGTTGCGCTGCGCGCTGCAACTGGCCGATGCCGGGCATCGCGTGGCGGTGATTTCCAAGGTGCTGCCGACGCGCTCGCATACCGTGGCCGCTCAGGGCGGTATCAATGCCTCGCTGGGCAATATCGTTTCGGACCACTGGCAGTGGCATATGTATGACACCATCAAGGGCTCCGATTATCTCGGCGACCAGGATGCCATCGAGTATATGTGCCGCGCTGCTCCACTTCTGGTGCGCGAGCTCGAACATCAGGGCGTACCCTTTTCCCGGCTGGATAACGGCACGATCTACCAGCGGCCGTTCGGCGGCCAGTCGCGCGAGTTTGGCGAGGGCGGTCAGGCCACACGTACCTGTGCTGCAGCCGACCGCACCGGACACGCCATCCTGCATACCCTGTATCAGCAGAACCTGCGCGCCGGCACACATATCTATGAAGAATATTTCGCGCTCGATCTGATCACCGACGACGAGGGCTGTCATGGTGTGATGGCATGGGATATCGCGCGCGGGGAATACCATCTGTTTCAGGCCAAGGCGGTGATTATGGCGACCGGCGGGGCAGGGCGGGTGTACAAGATCACCACCAATGCGCATATCAATACCGGCGACGGCGGCGGGCTCGCACTCAGGGCCGGACTGCCTGTCGAGGATATGGAGTTCTTCCAGTTTCATCCCACCGGCATCGCCGATGTCGGCCCGTTGATCACCGAGGGCGTGCGCGGCGAGGGCGGCTACCTGCTGAACTCCGAGGGCGAGCGTTTCATGGAGCGCTACGCACCGACCGCCAAAGATCTGGCTAGCCGCGATGTGGTGTCGCGCGCCATTGCACTGGAGGTGCGCGCCGGGCGCGGTTGCGGACCGAACAAGGATCATGCCCTGCTCAAGCTGGACCACCTCGGAGAAGAGCTGATCCTTTCCAAGCTGCCCAATATCCACGAACTCGCCCTGCGTTTCGCCGGTGTGGATTGCACCAAAGAGCCGATTCCGGTGCAGCCGACCATGCATTATACGATGGGGGGCATCCCGACCAACCGCTTCGGCGAGGTGGTGTATCCGAAAGGTGAGGATAAGGAGCATGTGATGCCGGGGCTGTATGCCATCGGTGAGGGCGCCTGTGCCTCGGTGCACGGTGCCAACCGGCTGGGCGGCAATTCGCTGCTGGAGATCGTGGTGTTCGGACGGGCCTGTGGTAATCGTGTGCTCAAGCGTCTGCGCAGCCATCGTTATCATCCGGCCATCAGTCCGGACTGCTGGCAGCCCGGGGTTGCGCGCGTGGAGCGCTGGCTGGATTCGGCGAAGTCCGGCAACGGGCGGCGTATCGCCGAATTGCGCAACGCGATGCAGACCGTGATGCAGGATCATTTCAGCGTGTATCGCACCGAAGAGGTGATGAGCGAGGGTATTGCCCTGCTGGAGGGTCTGGCTGTGGAGCTGGAGTCGGCGCGAATCGATGATGCCAACCGCATCTTCAACACCGAGCTGATCGACGCACTGGAACTGGAGCATCTGATGGGGCTGGCGCGGGTGACCGCGGCAGGTGCCCTGGCCCGCAAGGAATCTCGCGGCGCGCATGCGCGAGACGATTATCCGAAACGCGATGATGTAGCCTGGTTGCAGCATACGCTGGCGGGGATTAGCGACGGCATGGTGAAGCTGGACTACAAGCCGGTGCGCATGCAGCCGATGACGGTGGCGTCGTTCCCGCCGAAGGAACGGGTGTACTGATGCACAGCATCGACTTTTTATCCCATGCTGCGTTGCAGTCGTCGCCCGGTTGCTCACATATCCCTGATATGCTCCGCGCCTCGCTCCTCCCACGCCTTGCCCGGAATGAAGATACTCGTGTGCATGTCTCCGGGGTGCAGGTATGGAAATGATCCGGCTCGAAATCTACCGCTACGACCCCGAAGCCGGTGGCGAGCCGTGCAGACAGTCCTTCGAGGTGCCGGTGTTCAAGCCGGGCATGAAACTGCTGGATGCACTGAACTATATCAAATGGAAGCTCGACGGAACCCTGACCTTCCGCCGCTCCTGCGGTGAAGGTGTATGCGGTTCCGATGGCATGAACATCAACGGTGTGAACGGGCTGGCCTGCATCACCGATGTGGCCGGACTGAAACAGCCGATCCGCGTATCCCCGCTGCCCGGCATGCCGGTGATCCGCGATCTGGTAGTGGATACCACGCATTTCTTCGAGCAGTACCGCTCCATCAAGCCCTGGCTGCAGGCTGTTTCTCCGGTTCCCGAGCACGAGCGCCTGCAATCGGTGGAGGAGCGGGCGCAGCTGGATGGCATGTATGAATGTATCCTGTGCGGTTGCTGTACCACATCCTGCCCGTCGTGGTGGTGGAACGGTGACCGCTTCCTCGGCCCTGCCGTGCTGTTGCAGGCCGACCGCTGGATCCGCGATTCACGCGATGAAAAGACCGGGGAGCGCCTCGACAAGCTGGAGGATGCCTTCAAGCTGTACCGCTGCCATCAGATCATGAATTGCATGGAAGCCTGCCCCAAGGGCCTGAATCCGACAGGGGCCATCAATCACATCAAACGGACCCTGCTGGCCCGTAAGTCCTGAGCGGATCATTACATGAGCATGACTGAAAGCCCTGAACAGGCCTTGCAACTGCGCAGGTTGCGCTACCGCCTGCAGCGTCTGGGTATGCTGGAGCTGGAGGAGTGGCTGGGGAGACTCGAGCCAGCCATCAGTCGCGGCGACCCGCCGGTGATCGAGGCGGCACAACAGCTGATGCAGATGCAGACCCCGCAATTACTGGCCATGATGCATGACGAGCTCCAGCTGCCTGATGTGTTGCGGCCGTGGTTGCAGGTGAAAGCATGATGCGTGCTTTGCGCAGATTGTCGTTCGGTCTTGTTGCATGCGCAGGCATGTTCGCCTGTACTGTTCCGCCGTCGCATCAGCATGTTCAGCCTGTTGCAAAGGAACAATCGCAACAACAGGAACAAGGCATTGCCGGCAATCCGGATTTTCAGATTCAACCACAGCATTTCGATGTCGGTGAAGTGCCGGAGGGCGAGGAAGCAAAGGCCAGACTGTTTGTGCGCAACACCGGATTGCTGCCTTTGCATATCGTGGATGTGCAGTCGGCCTGCGGGTGCACGGTGAGTTCGCTGGGCAATCGCGATATCGCGCCCGGCGGTTTTACCACGCTTGATGTCACCATCGATACCACGGCGAAGGGTGACTCCATAGAAAAGAAGGTGACCGTGATTGATGCTCTCGGGCGCAAGGCACAGGCGACCCTGAGCCTGCGGGTCAGGGAGAATCCTCATGGTTCCGGCATGCAGGGGCGCGGCATATTCGACGGTAAATGCGCCGCGTGTCATGTGGCGCCCGCAAAGGGCAAGCTGAAGGGTGCTGAAATCTACGCTGCGGTATGCGCCATGTGTCACGGAGATGAAGCCAAGGGGGCCTATGCGCCGGCGTTGCGGGGTATGGATGCCGACGGTTTGAGTGCGGTTCTGCAGCATGGTATCGACCGTCGGATGCCGTCATTTTCGGCTGCGAATGGTGGCCCGCTTAGTCCTTTGCAGATCAGCGAGCTGTCGAAATGGCTATCGGGGCTGGACGAGTGAAGATGAAGAAGCTATAAATGCGCCATGAAAAAAAGCACTGTAATTGCCCCCTCAATTTTATCCGCTGACTTCGCCGATCTGGGTGCTGAAATCCGGGCCATCGATGAAGGTGGTTGTGACTGGATCCACTTCGATGTGATGGACGGTTCATTCGTTCCGCCGATCACCATCGGTGACAATGTATGCAAGGCTGTCCGCCCGCATACCAAGCTGCCGATCGATGTGCATCTGATGGTCAATCACCCGGATACCCAGGTGGAAGCCTTCGCCAAGGCCGGCGCGGACTACATCACCGTTCATCAGGAAGCATGCGTTCACCTTGAGCGCACCCTGCAATATATCCGTTCTCTCGGCGTGAAGGCTGGCGTGAGCCTGAATCCGGCCACGCCGGTGTCGACCATCAAGCATGTGCTGCACTGCACCGATCTGGTGCTGCTGATGAGCGTGAACCCCGGATACGGCGGCCAATCCTATATCCACGCAGTGACAGACAAGATTCGCGAGGCACGCAAGATGCTGGATGATGCCGGATGCGATGCGCGTCTGCAGGTGGATGGTGGTGTGAATACCGCGACCATGGCTGAAGTTGCTGCGGCAGGTGCCGATACCTTTGTTGCTGGTTCTGCCGTGTACGGCAAGCCGGATTACGCTGCGGCTATCAAAGAGCTGCGCGAGATGGCAGACAACGCCTGATTTTCAACCGGAAGCGGCCCGTCAGGGCCGCTTCCGGTTTTGTTTTATCGGTTTTCTGACCCGATTTTATCGTAAAGGAAGGGCCGTATGGCCAAGGAGGGAGTAAACATGAGTGACACACTTGACCATACCCGGCGCAATTTTCTTTATGTAGCCGCCGGTGGCATGGGTGCAGTAGCTGCGGGTGCAGCCGTTGTGCCTTTTATCGGCAGCATGCTGCCGGCAGCTGATACCCTGGCAGCATCCAAGACCGAGTACGATGTCTCTACCGTGGAAGCCGGCCAGCTGGTCGTGATTCAGTGGCAGGGCAAGCCGGTGTTCGTCGTAAACCGTACGCCTGAGCTGCTGAAGGAAGTCGACGGGCACGATGAAATGCTCAAAGATCCGAACTCAGAAGAAATCGAGGATGTTTCCGCCGAGTGGATGACTCCGGAGAACAGGAAATACCGTGCTATCAAGCCGGAATACCTGATCGTCGTGGCCAGCTGCACACATCTGGGTTGTATTCCGCTGTACAAGCCATCGGTCGGACGCAAAGAGTGGGGCGATTCAGTGCCGGAAAACTGGCCGGGTGGCTGGCATTGCCCATGCCATGGCTCGCTGTACGATATTTCGGCCCGCGTGATTAACGGATCGCCTGCACCGCATAATCTGCATCTGATGCCTTACAAGTATCTTTCTGATACCAAAGTCGTGATCGGCTAAGCGGACCAAGGAGGGGAATGTGTTAGAGAAAATGATGAAAACCAAGCTGTTCGGCTGGATCGATGAGCGCACCGGCGCCGAAGCGATTCTCAAGTCGCAGCTGACTGAATATCAGGTTCCAAAGAACCTGAACTATATGTGGAACTTCGGTTCACTCGCCCTTCTGGTACTGGTGCTGCAGATCCTGACCGGTATCTTCCTGGCCATGTATTACAAGCCGAGTGCGGCGCTGACCATGGGCGGCTACACAGTCGCCTTTGATTCGGTCGAGCGCATTATGCGTGATGTGAACTTCGGTTGGCTGATCCGTTATATGCATGCAGTCGGCGCTTCCGCTTTCTTCGTGGTTGTTTATATGCATATCGGTCGCGGTCTGTACTACGGTTCGTACAAGGGTCCGCGCGAGCTGCTGTGGATTATCGGCGTGGTGATCCTGCTGATCATGCAGGGTGCTGCATTCTTCGGTTATCTGCTGCCCTGGGGGCAGATGTCCTTTTGGGGCGCAACCGTGATTACCAATCTGTTCGGAGCCCTTCCTGTCATCGGAGGCTTCCTGCAGGAAGTGCTGCGAGGTGGTTTCGCTGTCGGTGACCCGACTCTGAACCGCTTCTTCTCGCTGCATTACCTGTTCCCGTTGCTGCTGGCTGCGATTGTCGGCGGGCATGTGCATGCGCTGCATGTTGTGCATTCCAACAACCCGACGGGCCTGGATGTGCATGAAGGCAAGAGCACGATTCCGTTCCATCCTTACTACACGATCAAGGATGCATTCGGCGTCGGTGTGTTCCTGCTGTTCTACTGCTATGTGGTGTTCTTCAATCCGCAGATGGGTGGCTACTTCATCGAAGTGGACAACTATGTACCGGCCGATAATCTGCAGACACCACCGCATATCGCTCCTGTGTGGTACTTGACCCCATGGTACACCATCCTGCGCTCCTTCGAGAGCAAGCTGTTGGGCGTGGTTGCCATGGGTGCATCGCTGGCAATTCTGTTCCTGCTGCCATTCCTCGATCGCAGCAAGGTACGATCAGCACGCTACCGACCGGTGTACAAGCAGATGGTCTATCTGTTCTTTATCACGGTCATTGTGCTGGGTTACTGCGGCCATTCCGCTCCGACCCCGACTTTGAAGCTGATCGGACAGATCGCCACCACCTATTACTTCGCCTTCTTCCTCTTGCTGCCCTTTGTGCACAAGTTCGAAAAGACCAAGCCGCTGCCGGAGGAGATTTAATATGAAGTTTAAGCATTTTCTGACAGTAGCGGGCATGGCCCTTGTGTTGGCCCTGCCTTTTGCCGCACTGGCCAATGAAGGTGGCGCTGCGCTCAAACATGCCGAAGTCAACACTGCCGACCGCGATCAGATCAATCGTGGCCTTACGGTGTTTACCGAGGTCTGCATGGGCTGCCATTCCGCCAAGTATGTGACTTATAAAAGCCTGATTGATTATCCTGAGATCGGCCTTACACGTGAGGCCGTTGATGAGCTGCGTGGCGATAAGCCGATCACATCCGGTCTGATCAGTGATTTGAGCCCGGAAGACGCTACGGTGTCTTACGGTAAAGTACCGCCTGATCTGTCCCTGATCGTCAATGCCCGTCGCGGTGGTGCAAACTATGTGTACTCGATCCTGACCGGTTTCGAGAAAGATCCGGATGGAAAGATTCCTGATGGCACCTTCAACGAATACTTCCCGGGTCATCGCATTGCCATGCCGGATCCGCTCGGCTGGCTGGATCATGACGAAGCCGATACTGCCGTACTGGAAGCACAGGCAAAGGATGTCGCCGCATTTCTTACCTTTATCGGCGATCCGCATCAGAACGAACGCCATGCCATCGGCAAGTATGTGATGATCTTCCTGATCTTGTTGACCATTGTCCTCTATCTGCTGAAGAAAGAGGTTTGGAAAGACATCAAGCATTGATCCTTTTGTGATCGGCATGGAGCATGAAGGGCCCGCCGCTGGCGGGCCTTTTCATTGCCGGGTAAATCGGAAGAATCAGACTGTGTATGAGAATAGCCGGAGGTTGAGTGCATGGACTGGATGCTGTTAGTGATTATGGTTCCTTTTATCGCCTTTTGTTGGTGGGCCGGCTTCTTTGCCACCAAGCGCTATCGCCAGGCCAAGAATCGCGGCGAGAAATAAACAGTATCGGCTGGAATTCTCAAGCGTGGAAAGCTGGCTTGAAATAGTTCTGCGGCAAATCATTATGTATTCATTGCCTATGCTCATTTCGCTGAGTGTGGTAGGTATGGCAGAGGCACGCGCGATGCGCCAACCTATGCGACATGCCTTTTATGCATTGAGCTGGTGCGGGAGCTGGTTGCCGTGGCTGGCATGCATCGTGTTCAATCGTGCCGTTATCTTTGCTCTTCCTCGCCCTGCTCATGCAGGTTTGCCGGCCACTTTGGTTCGTTTCGCTGCGCATGGTGTGTTGTGTCTGCTGGGCTACCTGCTTTATATATGGAGTCTGACGCATCCAGCAGCTATGGGGTTGCCACCATTGCACTACTGGTGGGCCAAAGTACTGATGTTTTTCAATCTGTGCATGCTGGGCATACATCTGTTGCCCCTTCCAGGGATGTTATTGGGCGAGTGGCTGTTGCCACGGTTTTCCGGGACACGCTTTGCCGTGTTTGCACATTCTGGCAGTATTGCAGAACGCAAGCTTGTCCTGGTGTGGGTATTGCTTGGGGCGTCTTCCTTGCCCGATGCAATCCTTGGTACTTATGTTATTTTTCCCGTATATGGAGACTTGGCTACATGGGCCGCCGGCATGGCGCGCTGAATAGTGGAGATTGTTTTGACGACAGATAAACAGACAGATGATCAAACTTCACAGATTCTTGAACCTGTGCGTCAGCAGGCCGTGCTTGCCGGCTTCACAGTTCGTGCGATTGCCGCCCTGTATGATCTAGGCATTGTCTTTGCGCTGTGCTTCCTGATTTTTATCCCGGTAACCGCAGTGGAACAGTCGCTGGGGGTTATGCCCGAGTGGATCAAGGGTATGCTGGTGCTGACTGTATTCTGGGCCTACTTTGTGGGCTTCTGGAGTCGCTCCGGTGAAACGACGGGCATGCGGCCATGGCGATTGGTACTGGTTATGGCAGATAACGGTGACTTCCCGTCACTTTCAGCCTGCACGATTCGTTTTGCTGTATTGCTGGCTACCTGGTTGGCAGCAGTTTTTGTTCTGTTATCCATGCTCACAGGTAAAACCCAGAACACCACCTATGCTACCGTAGCCCTGCTTCCCTTTATCAGCCTGGCCTGTCTTGCTCTGAGTAAACGGCAACAGGCGTTGCATGATCTGGCTGCCGGCATACTTGTTGTTCGCCGTGCCAAATAAATTCCGCTTTAAGACTCATCAAGGATATCTGCATGACACAGGGTATTAGCGCTCAATCAATCATCATGGTTACCGGAGCTTCGTCCGGTCTGGGAAGGGCGGTGTGTGTAGCACTGGGGGGTAAGGGGGCTAGTGTTGTCGCTCTGGGTCGCAATGCCGAAGAACTGGCCTATACTCAGAATCTGGTAGAACAGGCCGGAGGTCGTTGTCTTTGTATTCCCTTTGATCTGCTGGAGTTTGATTCCTACGGGAAACTCTTCCTCGGCTTGAAAGACCAGATCCCTCATCTTGATGGCTTGATTCATTGTGCCGGAGCATTGAAGCGCTGTACACCGCTGCAGTATGTCAAGGCTGATGACTTCAGGGGTATGCTGGATATTCATCTTGCAGCACCGAATCTTCTGACCCAGATCATGCTGCCATTGATCCGGCGTGCCGAAGCCTGCACGGTTGTGTTTACTAGCTGTGATATGATGCGTGATAATCTTCCCAACTGGCACGGTTACGGCATGGCCAAGCGTGCTTTGGTGTATGCCTCGGCCATGTGGCAGATGGAGCATCCGGACAAACCCTACCGCTTTGTCACACTTAACCCTGGAAAAGTGCGCACAGCGCTGTTCAAGCGCGCCTACGGTGGTATGCATCCCAGCGAAGTGCCTGGCCCTGCCGATGTGACCGAAGGCTTCCTGCGCTTGTTTATTGCGCCGACCGACGCCGTAAACGGGAAGTCCCTGCAACTCGACGAGGCGCTTGCACTCTAGTTCCGTTTACTTCATTAGCTGAAAATGGAAATAAAAAGGCCGGGGAGATTCCCCGACCTTTTGACTACGTGTTGTCCGAAGGTTTATTTCACTTCATACCTGATATAGGCAATTAGATCCTGAATGTTGTCGTCGGACAAATGTGCAACCTTTTCTCCGGCACGATCCACATGACGACCATGACGGATACGCAGATCCAGCAGGCGGTCATCAAGATCGGCGACGGTTCGCTTCTCGGCTGCATTGCCAATCAGCTTGATGGCTGCAGGTGATGTATGACAGGAGACGCAGCTCTTGGCATACAGCTTCTTGCCCTCGGCAGGGTTGGCAAGATAACGCAGTGAATAGACATAGTTGGCAATATCGGCGATATCAGGATTGCTCAGCTGGTGCCGTTTGCTGGTCATCAGGGTGCCCGGTCGGCCATAGCGCATGGTGTGCACAATGCCCCCCAGATCAAGCTTGGAATAAACAAGATTCTTGGCGCCGACGCCTGTCTGTGCGCGTCCGTCCATGCCGTGGCAGCTGGAGCAGACGGCCTTGAAACGATTCTTGCCGTTGGCCAAGTCCGGTTTGTAATCAAATGTCTGGATATAGTCGATGACGGCTTCGATTTCGAGCGGATCAAGGGTGTATTTCTTGGGGGTCATGGCGGTGCCTTCCACCCCGTAGGTGATGATGCGGCGAAGCTCATCGCGGCCGACCAGATTGGCGATGGCGCGATGTTTGCGCGCCGGGAAGGGCTTAAGGCTCTTGCCCATCTCTGTCGGTTCGCCATTGGCTCCATGACATGTTGCGCAGCTCTTGGCGTACAGAGCCTTGCCGTCAATATCGTCGGATGCTGTTGCCAGTGCCGGTATAACCAACAGGGCAATTATGGCCCCGATTAAAAACCTTGGTTGCATAAATCCTCTCCTTCCTCTGGGTAATCGCAGACCTAACTATTGTCCAGAGAACCGCATAGCGCAAGGGGGCTTGCGCTATGCGGCTGAAAAGATCCGGATTTACTGATTACTGACCAGGAAAGCAACGACAGCATCGATCTCTTCAGCATCGAGCTTCTTGCCATAAGGCTTCATCATGGTGCCGTCGCGACCATTGGTGACGACATCCTTCAGCACAGCAGCATCCTTGTTCATGGTCTTGACGGCAGGGCCGGTCCTCTTCACGTCAACGGCATGGCACATGGCGCACTTCTTCTTGAAGATGGTGGCGCCGTCCGGTCCTGCAATGGCGGCCTGCGATCCTAGGCCGAGGCAGGCTGCGGCAATCATGATGGCAAATGTCTTTTTCATTTTTAGCTCCTTTGGTGTTAGCTCCACGGTGATGGAGTGATGCTAGGCCTGCGGTAAATTGACTGACAAGAGCAGCCGCTCCCCCTCAGGTCTAATTATTGCGCGCCTTACATCTCGACAGGCACGGATTTCGGCTTATACAACCACATCTGGTACAGGCAGATGATGATCTGCAGGCCGAAGGTGGTGCCGACCAGTCCGCCGGCTGCAACCACGACATAGGCGAAATCCGGAATGATCTTGGTGATGAACCACGAAGAGATATCCAACAGCAGGAAGATGAAGGGCAGGGCGACATAGGTTCGCTTGAGCGTGACGTTCATCTCGCAGAGCAGGAAAATGCGGCCTACAAAGAACAGGATGAAGGCGATACCGAACAGGTGGATGTGCGATACGCGCACCAGTGCGGGGATGGTCGCGCCGGTATCGGTTTTGGTCAGTTGCACGGTATTTGCATAGGATGTGAAGTCGGGAATCGGCAGGCCGCTCTCCGCAGAGTGGCACATGATGCAGTTGTCATCCATGATCGGCTTGACCTTCTCGTTGAAGCCTTGTTCAGTGGCACCGTCGTTGATCCAGTCCAGAATGATTTCCTTGGCCGCCGCGTTGGGCAGATTGGCTTCCATCGGGCCGTTAATGGCAGCACCCAGGCGGGTCTGGTTATGGCTGCCGTAGTAGGCGATGACCACATCCTGAACCGACAGGCCGGGCTGACCATCACGTCCCTGATGGGTGTAATAAAGATTCAGCAGAGCAAAGAGATAGCCGATGCCGATGGTAATCAGGAACATCGAGTCGAGGATTTTTTCGCTGACCGAGGTATCGGAGAAGCGTTTGTACTTGGGCATGAGGAACCACCTGAATAATTTTGTCAGGATTATAGGGTGGGAATAGATAAATACAATAAATTCAAATAGTTGAGTGTTTTTGTAGGGGATGGGGCTACTGCCGCTCCGCAGGGTATGCAGCCGGCGACAGGTGTCGGTGACCCTCCCAGCTCCGTCTGGCTTTGTTTTACCGGTTTGCGATAGAGTCGGCCGCGAACGTCTTATTGCACGGGCCAGCACGAGGAGATGATACATGTTTGGACTTGGAACCACGGAATTGCTGCTTGTACTGCTGATCGTCATTCTGCTGTTCGGGGCCGGAAAGCTGCCGCAGCTCGGTGCCGGACTCGCCAAGGGGATCAGTAACTTCCGCAAGACCATGAAGGATGAGGCGCCGGCCGATAAAGCGGACAGTGCCGTAACGGACAAGAAGGAATAGCAGCATGCCCGACATCGGGCTTTTCGAACTATTGGTGATCGGCATCCTGCTGTTTGTGGTCGTCGGGCCGGAGCGTATGCCGGAGTTCTTTTCCCAGGTCGGTCGCTGGATGCGGACCGGGCGTGTCTGGATGCGCGACTTCCGCAGCGAAATAACTCGTGAAACCGCTGATATTACAACCCCGATCCAGGCAGCTAGGGCGCATGTCGAGCAGCAGATCGACGATGTCGGTCGCACAGCACGCGAGTTTGGTTCGGCCTCTGATTCGGCCCGGCATGCTGAAGACGCCGTGCCGGCGGATGAGCCTGAGCAGTCAGGTCAGAATCATATTCAAAGCAAAGCGGACTGATGGCTGAGGTTGCCGGCGGCCTGTTGCCGCATCTGAGGGAGTTGCGCCGCAGGGTCATGGTTGCCGGTGGGGTTTATCTGATCGGTGTGGCGGTTCTGATGAACTGGTCCTCCCCGGTGTTCAATTTCATGGCAGCCCCGCTGCTGGCAGCCCTGCCGCCTGGCACGCCGATGATCTTTCTCGGAGCGCCCGATGTGTTTTTCACTTATCTGAAGATCGCTCTGCTGGGCAGCTTGTTCGCGACTTCGCCGGTCACCTTCTATCAGCTCTGGGCTTTTATCGCGCCGGGTCTTTATCTGCATGAAAAGCGGCTGTTTTCCTTCTCCGTGGCAGGCAGTGTGGTGTTGTTCATCATCGGCGGGGCGTTTGCCTATTTTATCGTTTTTCCGCTGGTGTTCGCCTTCTTTCTCGGCTTTGCCACCGATCAGATTCATGCCCTGCCTGCTGTGCGCGAGTATCTGTCGCTGTTCATGAAGCTGCTGTTCGCTTTCGGCCTGAGCTTCGAGATTCCGATCATCCTTGTGCTGGCGACCCGGCTCGGGCTGACCACACCGGAGCGTCTGGCAGGGCAGCGGCGCTACGTCATTGTGTGGGCCTTTATCATCGCCGCCATCCTCACGCCGCCGGATGTGATTTCACAGATCCTGCTGGCCGTGCCGATGCTGGCGCTGTTTGAAATCGGGTTGCTGCTGGCGAAAGCCGGACGCAGGCCGGATGAGGTGCCGGCAGAGGAAGGGTGAGCAGGGTCTGTGAAACGTTATCCGGCCGGTGTATTCCTTGACCGGTTTTTATCGCCTGCCTACACTCGCCAACTTCTTTATTATACCAGGGAGATATCAGACACAGCATGCGTGAATTCGACAAGATCAAGCGTCTTCCTCCCTATGTTTTCGCCGTTGTGAACAAGCTGAAGATGGAGTTGCGCCATGCCGGCCACGACATCATCGATTTGGGCATGGGCAACCCCGACCAGCCGACCCCGCAGCACATTGTTGATAAGCTGTGCGAAGCCGCGCAGGACGGTCGCAACCACCGCTATTCGGTGTCGCGCGGCATTCCCGGCCTGCGCCGTGCCATCTGCGCCTGGTACAAAACCAAGTTTGATGTGGATCTCGATCCTGAGACCGAGGCTATCGCCACGATCGGTTCGAAGGAGGGTTTGGCGCATCTGGCTGTGGCGATCACCAGCCCAGGCGATCTGATCCTGACCCCGAATCCCGCCTACCCGATCCATCCCTACGGTTTCATCATCGCCGGAGCCGATATCCGGCATGTGCCGATGGGTCCGGGTTTTGATTACTTCGAGGAAGTGCAGAAGGCTGTGCGTGATTCCTGGCCGAAGCCGAAGATCCTGGTGGTGAATTTCCCGTCCAACCCGACGGCGGAAGTCGTGGATCTGGATTTTTACGTCAAGCTGGTCGATTTCGCCCGCGAGAATGATCTGATCGTTATTTCCGATATCGCCTATGCCGAAATCACTTTCGACGGCTACAAGTGTCCGTCGATCATGCAGGTACCCGGAGCAAAGGATGTGGCAGTGGAATTCTATTCGCTGTCCAAGACCTACAATATGCCGGGCTGGCGTATGGGCTTCATGGTCGGCAACCGCGAGATCGTGGCTGCCCTTGCCAAGATCAAGTCGTATCTGGATTACGGCACCTTCCAGCCGTTGCAGATCGCAGCCTGCGCCGCATTGAACGGGCCGCAGGATTGTGTGGATGATATCCGCGCCATGTACCAGTCGCGCCGCGATGTGATGATAGACGGTCTGCACAAGATGGGCTGGATGGCCGAGAAGCCGAAGGCCAGCATGTTCATCTGGGCCGAGATTCCCGATGAGTTCAAGGCTCTCGGTTCGCTGGAGTTCTGCAAGCAGATGCTGGAGCAGGGCGGGGTGGCGGTATCCCCCGGTATCGGCTTCGGCGACTATGGCGATCATTATGTGCGTATCGCCCTGATCGAGAACGAACATCGTACTCGTCAGGCCATCCGTGGTATGCGCCAGTTCCTGCACGGCGGCAAATGATTGAATCGACCGCAGCATCCACGGGATGGCCTGCGTGATGAATACTGGAGTTTTGAATGATTGAATTGAGAGTAGGGCTGCTGGGCCTGGGCACCATCGGTACCGGTGTGGCGCGCATCCTGATCGAGCAGAAAGAGCTGATCTCGCGCCGCCTCGGTAAGCAGGTCCGTCTGGTGGCGGCAGCCGACAAGTTTCCGGAACGCGATCGTGGTATTGACTTCACCGGCGTGCGCCTGTGCTGCGATGCAGCCGAGATCGTTGCCGCCGATGATATCGATCTGGTGGTCGAACTGATCGGTGGCTATGAGCCGGCACGTACTTTTGTGCAGACTGCCCTGCGGAACGGCAAGCATGTGGTCACGGCCAACAAGGCGCTGATCGCCAAGCATGGCGACGAGCTTTTCCCGCTGGCTGTGAAGAACGGCCTGCAGATCGGTTTCGAAGCTGCCGTCGGCGGCGGTATTCCGTGCATGAAGGCGTTGCGCGAGGGCCTTGCCGCCAACAATATCGAATCGGTGTACGGCATCTTGAACGGCACCTGCAACTTCATTCTCACCAAGATGGAGAACGAAGGCTCGGATTATGTCGATGCCCTGCACGAGGCGCAGGCACTGGGCTATGCCGAGGCCAATCCCACCTTCGACGTGGAGGGCATCGATACCGCGCATAAGCTGTCCATCCTTGCGGCCATGGCCTTCGGTTCGAAGATTCATTTCGACGAGGTGTACACCGAGGGTATCAGCAAAATCACTGCCGCCGATATCGCTGCCACGCACGAGATGGGCTATCGCATCAAGCTGCTGGGTATCGCCAAGCCGCATTCCGATGCGGGCGGGGACAAGGTTGAGATGCGTGTGCATCCCACGCTCGTACCGCTCACCTCGCAGATCGCCCAGGTGTCGGATTCCTACAATGCCGTGCAGATATCCGGCGATTTCGTCGAGCACACCATGTATTTCGGTCGTGGCGCCGGCGAGCGACCGACAGCCTCGGCGGTGGTCGCCGATATCATGGATATCACCAGCGGCTTCCCGGATGGCATCGCGCATCTGGCTCCGCCGATGGGCTTTGTGGAGTCTTCACGCAAGGAGATCCCCACACTGCCGATGGCTGATGTGGTCTGTGAATATTATCTGCGCTTGATGGTCAAGGATCAGCCGGGCGTGATCGCCGCGGTCACTTCGATTCTGGCCGATCATCGCATCAGTCTTGAAGCACTGGTGCAGAAAGAGCGTCATGCCTGCCACAATGTGCCGATCGTGATGCTCACCCACGAAACCACCGAAGGAAACATGCAGGCGGCGATCAGCCGCATCACCGGCCTGGATGCCGTGGAAGACGATGTACTGATTCTGCGTAAAGAAACCGCGGTCGCTTAGGAATAAGAGGATATATAGTCATGCCCAGATACGAAGGAATCATCAACCGTTACCGCGCCTTTCTGCCGATTGCCAAGGACGATGCCGTCATCACGCTGTATGAGGGCGATACGCCGCTGCATGAGTCGATGAACCTGCGCAACGCCATCAATCCCGAACTGAACATCTATCTGAAGTTCGAGGGTCTGAACCCGACCGGTTCCTTCAAGGACCGCGGCATGACCATGGCCGTCACGCAAGCATATAACGCAGGCTCGCGCAAGGTGATCTGCGCCTCCACCGGCAATACCTCGGCTTCGGCTGCCGCCTATGCAGCCAATTGCGGTATGGAAGCCTTCGTGCTGATTCCGGACGGCAAGATCGCGCTCGGCAAGCTTTCGCAGGGCATGCGCTACGGTGCCAAGGTAATCCAGATCCGCGGCAATTTCGATGATGCGCTGGAACTGGTGCGCACGATTTCCGCCGATGGCTCCATCTCGCTGGTGAACTCCGTCAATCCCTACCGCATCCAGGGCCAGAAGACCGCCTCCTTCGAGATCGTCGATGAGCTGGGCTTTGCCCCGGATTATCACGCGCTGCCGGTCGGCAATGCCGGCAACATCACCGCCTACTGGATGGGATATAAGGAATATTTCGACAAGCGTATCTCCAAAAGCAAGCCGAAGATGCTGGGTTTCCAGGCTGCCGGTTCCGCCCCCATCGTGCTTGGCCATCCGATCGACAACCCTGAAACCATCGCCACGGCGATTCGTATCGGCAAGCCGGCATCGTGGAAACAGGCCGAAGCCGCACGCGACGAATCCGGCGGCGTGATCGATGCGGTCACCGACGAGGAGATTCTGGAGGCCTACAACATGCTGGCCTGCATGGAGGGCGTGTTCTGCGAACCTGCCTCCGCAGCCTCGGTGGCAGGCATCATCAAGCTGAACAAGGCCGGCTATTTCCAGCCCGGCGCAAGCATCGTATGCACCCTGACCGGTAATGGTCTGAAGGATCCGGACACGGCCATGCAGAATGTGCCCAAGCCGGTCACCATCGATGCCAACGAGGATGCTGTACGCAGGGCGCTGGACTCCTGATACACACTTCCGTTTCATGAAATTGCTGCTGGTCACCGATGCCCTGTTGGCGGGAGAGGGGCGCGATTCCGCCGCGCCGTTCACCCTGCATCCGGCGCTCGATGGTATCAGGACGCAACTGGATAAACGGCGGCGGCAATGGTTCAGATGCGCCAATCATAATCCGCTCGGCTGGTATGCCGCACTTGTAGGCACCGAGCCTGCAGCCCTGCTGGCTGCGCGGTGTACCGAACTTCCGGCACATGCCATGCAGGTCTGGGTGGCCTCTCCCTATCATGCCATGCTCGGGCGCGACACGGTGCGCCTGCTGCCCGAGGTGGATTTTCCCTGGGGTGAAGAGGACAGCATCTGGCTGTGCAATGAACTCAATCCGCTACTTCATCAGGATGGTATGAGCCTGCACCCCTGCGAGGATGCCCTGCTGCTGGCGAGTAAGCAGCAGCTGGATGTCCAACCTGCCGCTTTTGCCGATATCGCGGGTCATCTGCTGCCCAACCGCCATCCGGCGGGTCGAGATGGCGGACGCCTGATGCGCTTGTTGTCCGAGATCCAGATGCTACTGCATTCAAGTTCGCAGCCGACCCGTGAAGGGAAGCCGGGGCTCCATGGCCTGTGGCTGTGGGGCGCCTGCGAGATGTCATGCGAGCTTCCCATCGGTCTGCCGCCGGTGGCATCGCTGAATCCCGTGTTGCAATCGCTGGAGCATGATCATGGTGCCGAGCTCACCATTACCGAGGCTGAGCATCTGCCTGCCCTGCTGGCTTCCGGCGTGTTACCGCCGGCGGTATTGCTGGCCGGTGCGGGACATGCCGTTTTATTGCAGAAATCCGTCTTTCCCCGCCTGGGCAAGGACTGGAAGGCACAGAGTCCGGCGCATGAGTCCGAACTCTTTCTCACATTGCGAAGCCTGACCCATGTTACCTGAGTGCAGAACGCTGCGCGGGCGCAGTCTGGTCTGGCGGCACGCAGAGCTGCGCGCCGATGATCCGCTGAGTGCATGGCAGGGGCTTCTGGCGGCCAGAAATCTGAGTGAGACCGATGCCTTCTTCACCCCGCGTCTGACAGATCTTCCCAATCCTTTTGCCATGCAGGATATGCACAGGGCTGCGAACCGCTTGGCTGTTGCGATCCGAGAAAATGAGCCTATTCATGTGTTTGGCGATTTCGATGCCGATGGTGTGAACGGCACGGCTATTCTGGTCGAGGCGCTGCGCGGGGCAGGGGCGGAGGTCACGTTCTCCATTCCACACCGTGCGGATGATGGTCACGGCATTGGTGTGGAGCCGGTTATGGAGGCCGCGGCGCGCGGTATCCGCGTCGGCATCAGTGTGGATACCGGAACCACTTGTTTCGATGCCTGTATTGCGGCCCGTGATGCCGGGATGGACCTGATGGTCAGCGATCATCATCTGCCCGAAGCCTGCCTGCCGCCTGCCTATGCACTGCTGAATCCGGCGAGGGATGACTGCGGTTTCGCGGACAGGAAGCTTTGCGGTACGGGAGTTGCCTTCTTTCTGCTGATGGCTGTGTGGAAGGTGCTGGCCGATAGGGGGGCGCGCCCCGACTTCGATCTGCGATGTCTGTTGGACAGGGTCGCGGTGGCCACGGTGGCCGATGTGATGGATCTCGTCGGTGTGAACCGTATTCTAGTGTATCACGGTCTGCAAAGGCTGAACACGGAGCCGTCCACCGGCATGCGCGCGCTGATGCGCGTGGCCCGGGTGAGAACAGCGGTGACTGCAGAAACCATCGGCTTTTATCTGGCACCCAGAATCAATGCCGCAGGACGCATGCAGCATGGCGAAGCAGCCATGCGCATGCTGTGCACACAGGATGCCGATGAGGCATCGGCCATTGCGGCAGAACTGGATGAGACAAACAAGCAGCGCCGCATGGTCGAGGCCGAGGTGTTCAAACAGGCGGAAGTGAAACTGGCCGGCTCGGAGATTCTGGCGACATGGGATGCAGAGTGGCATGCCGGTGTGGTCGGGCTTGCCGCAGGAAGGCTGGCCCGCAAACTCGGCAGGCCGGCGGCTGTCGGCTTCGTCACCCCTGAGGGCAGGGTACGCGTATCCCTGCGTGGCACGCCGGGCTTTCATATCGGCGATCTTCTGAATGCATGCAGCGAACACCTTGAAGGCTTCGGCGGTCATGCCGGTGCCGGCGGCGGAGGTATCAAAGAGGGTTCATGGGATGCCTTCGTGGAGGCTTTCGGTGAAGCGATTGCAGGGCAGGCGGGCAATGCCGCCAATCATCTGGAGCAACCCGTGGATGGCATTCTGGGCCTTGGCGCGATGCACGCAGGCTTGGCTGAAAGGTTGGCCCGCTTCGAGCCCATCGGTCGCGGCAATCCGCCCTGCACATGGCTGCTGGAGAGCGTGCACATCGCCGACCGCCGCGATATGAAGGGCGGGGTGTCCCGCCTGAAGGTCGGTGACGGCACAGGGTGGCTTGACTGCATTATCTTCGGCGCCAACGGTTTCTCCCAACCCCTGCAACCCGGCTGCGTCGTTTCCCTGCTGGGACAACTGCAACTCGACGAATACCGTGGCAATGGTGCGGTGCAGTTCGTCGTCGAGGATGCCATAGCGCTTTAAACCTTATTGATGGTTCAGTTTCAGTTCAGCTACCCGCACTACGGTTGAGGACATGAAGCAGGACAGGCCGTGTGGCCTGAATATACCATCAAGCAAGGAGTTCCCATGAAGAAGACACTGATGATCGCAAGCGCAGCCGTACTCGTGATCGGCGGTTTCACCGCAACCGACGCCGTGGCCGGTGCGGAAAGCAAGTGCCAGACATGCCATACCTTCGATAAGGGCGGCAGCAACAGGATGGGCCCGAACCTGTTCGGTATCGTCGGACGCAAGGCTGGTTCGCTTGATGGCTACAAGTACGGCGATTATCTGAAGAATGCAGATTTCACCTGGGATGAGGAGCATCTGAAGGCATGGATGGAGGACTCCGCCGGGGTCGCCAAGGCGGACGGCAAGCGCACCAAGATGCCGACCCAGCGCGTTGCCGGCGAAAAGGCCGACGAGGTCATCGCCTTCCTGAATGGCTTGAAGTAAACCTCCGCGCAATCGCCAACACAGGGTCAGGTTTTCTAGATATTCAAACAAACGGGGCCGGACATTTGTCCGGCCCCGTTGCCTTTTCTAAGCGGGATTTAGTGCTGCGAGTTCATCATCAGTCTGAGCATCTTCACGTTGATGACGATGAAGCGGATGAACTGCCATGGTAACGAATTACGCATGTAGCGGGTGAAACCCGTCGGCGTCGGCGGGTAATAGGTCTGCCCGTAGGGCTCGCGATTGGCATTTGGCATGTCTGTCTCCTCGATTCGTATTCTTAATTAGTCTGGCATGTACGACCAGCCGGGCTTCATCTTCGACTGGTACATGAAGGTGTAGTGCAGGACGTATTTCATCCAGTGGCCTGCCAGGCCGACTTCGCCGGTTGTCAGGGACAGGTCGCGGCCGTATGCCGGATACTTGTCGTAGTCCGGCACCACCGGGTACACGGTCATCGAGACAGCGCTACCACGGAAGATATGCGAACCTGTGGAGGCCATGCATGCAGCGCCCATCTCGGCCATGGAGGCGTGGTGGGTCGGCTTCTCGGCGCCGTTGATCATGTCGCGGATGCTCTTGGCCACGTTGACGGCCATGGCGGCGGACGGCATGCCGGTACGCGGCGGGGTGGGGCTGATCGGCGTGCCGTTGACGCTCTTCATCGGCTTGCTGATCGGGTGCGGCGGGGCGAACGCGATGCCGATAGCGAACAGGTGCTTGTAGATCGGGTTCTGGTAGGTCTTCGGCCAGTCCTCCGCACTCCACTCTTCGTAGGGACGCGGCGTGTAGTCGCCGTCCACCTTCAAAAAGCCGTTCGGGGCGAACAGGGTCGTGGTGATGTCCTCGCCTGCCTTATCGAAGGCCTTCAGGCCCACGCCGGCAAAAGGCGGGATGAGCATGGAGAAGTCGAAGTCGAGTTCACCCATGGTGCCGTCGAGCTGTTCGTAGTGGATCTTGCCCGGTTCGATCTTGCTGACATGAGCACGGGTGACCCACTCGATGCCGCGCTCCACCATTAGCGACTCGCTGAAGGTCTTGGCGTTGGTCACATAGCCGCCGCGCTTGATGTGTACGCCGCCCATGCCGAAATCGCCGAGTTCGTATTCATTACTGATCCAGATGATGCGAGCCTTGTCGCGCACACCGGCCTCGCGCAGCGTGTGATCCACATTGTAGGTGTACTCGAAGGCCGCGCCCTGGCAGGTGCACATGCCGTGGCCGGTGCCGATCACGAAGGTGCGCTGCTCGCCTTTCTTCATGGCCTCAATCTGCTCCTGCAGCTTCTCGTTGGCTTCCAGCGCATGCTTGGCGGTACACACGGATACGGTGTAGCCATTATCCGGACCGAGGCCCGGGGTGGCATTGAAGTTCAGCTTGGGTCCAGTGGCATTGATCAGGTAGTCATAGGTCAGGATATCGCTCTGGCCAGCACGCGCCTCGTCGGTGAATTCGACGGTGACGTACGGTAAAGCGCTGTCCTTGCTGCCTTCCGGATTGATGGAGATCGCCCTGGCCTGATGGAAGGTGATGCCGGCTTTGTCGTACACCTGTTTCAGGTCGAAGGTCACATCCTCTTCGGTCATATCGCCCACGCCGACCCAGATGTTCGACGGGATCCAGTTCCACAAGGCGTTGGGGGATACCACAACCACCTCGTGTTTTTTACCGATCCACTTGCTCAGGTAGCGGGCGGCGGTGTGTCCCGCGATGCCGGCTCCCAGGATAAGTACTCGTGCCATATTCATCTCCTCCAGTCTTGAGAGACCGAAAACACGCCGGCCCCCTGAGTTCTTAGGTGCGAACATTATGATATCCTAATATGATTAACAACCCTTTTGTGTAAGGGTTATTTCCCGGTCGTGTAGTCGAATCATTTCACCGGCATAGAGACCCGCAAGTGCTTTGTTACCGAACCTGATGATAACGCTGTTGCCCACGCTCTGCATCAGTGACCGGAGAAACAAGCGGTGCAAATGCCAGAGCAATGAGTGCTATGGCCCCAAGTATCCCGGCGGCTATGCGATAATTGTTCTCCGTGGAGCCTTTGCCAGTTACAACACTTTTGATGAACTTGATATGTGTGATCAAATGAACAGTCATCAATAAAAGAAAACCGATCGAAACATAAAAGTGAATATCACCCCATGCATGGCGTGTTAAATGCCACACTTCATCCCCACCGCTTCTCGGGGGCAGGGCATATTCAAGAAATATCCCCGTTGAGACCATGAAGGTTAAAGCCGCAAATGAAAGAAAGTCTGTAATCTTCAGGATCGTCGAAGTAGTCATGATTGATTCCACCTCTGGAGCAGTTACCAGCTTTAACACATTGCGGTATCGATGTCCATGTTGTGAAGGTGAATCCGTGCTGCTGTAGCGTTTGAAGGCAGGGAAAAGCCAAGTGATGCCCGTTTACCTGCTGGACAGAATCATGTCGGCGGCCTTCAGGCCGTCCACCGCCGCAGAAACGATGCCGCCTGCATAGCCCGCGCCTTCGCCGACCGGATAAAGGCCTTTGAGGGTTACGGACTGCATGCTCTCGTCGCGCGAGATGCGCACCGGGCTGCTGGTACGGGTCTCGCTGGCCAGCAGGTTGGCTTCATCCGTGAGATAGCCGCGCATGCGGCGGTCGAAGCCGCGGATGCCGCAGGCCAGGGGCGAGGCGATCCAGTGCGGCAGCAGTTCCCAGAGGTCGGCGGGGATGGGTGAGGGCTTGAAGCGGCAGTTGGCGAGGGCACCGCTTGCCTTTCTGTTTACAAAATCGGTCAGGCGCATGGCAGGCGCTGCATATCGGTTTCCTGCGGCCTTGAAGGTGGCGCGCTCGATCTCGCGCTGGAAGTGCACGCCGGAAAGCGGATGGGCCTTGATACCATGACGCTCGATATCCTCGGGGGTGACCTGTACGACCAGACCCGAATTGGCGAACTCGCCGGAGCGTTTGGCATTGCTCATGCCGTTCACCGCCATGCCTCCCTCCTCGGTGGGCGAGGGGACGATCAGCCCGCCCGGACACATGCAGAAGGAATACACGCCGCGTTGGCCCAGCTGTTCGTCGGGGACCTGATGCGTGAGAGCGTATTCCGCAGCACCGAGGGCCGCATGACCGGCTGCGGGACCGAACTGGATGGCATCGATCAACGCTTGCGGATGCTCGGCGCGCACGCCGACGGCGAAGGCCTTGGCTTCCAGACGGATGCCCAGCTTGTGCAGGTGCTCGTAGGTGTCGCGTGCCGAATGGCCGGTGGCCAGCACCACGCAATCACCTGAAATCTCTTCGTTGCTGGCCAGTCGAACGCCGCACACTGCATCGCCATGGGTGAGCAGTGCATCCACGCGCGCGCCGAAGCGGTAGTCCACGCCCAGTGCTTCCAGATGGGTGCGCATGTTGCGTACGATGCGCACCAGCTTATCGGTGCCCAGATGCGGATGGGCATCGATCAGGATGTCGTGGTTGGCTCCAAAGCGCACAAAGGTGTGCAGCACATTGCGTACCAGCGGGCTCTTGATGCGGGTGTACAGCTTGCCGTCGGTGTATGTGCCGGCACCACCCTCACCGAAGCAGATATTGCTCTCGGTGTTCAGCTCCCCTCTGGAACGAAGCCTGCCGATATCGCGCATGCGGGTCTCCACCGGCTGGCCGCGCTCCAGCAGGGTGACGCGCATGCCGCGCTCGGCCAGCTGCAGCGCTGCAAACAGGCCGGCAGGGCCGGCACCGACCACGATGGCATGCCGCTCGTTGATTTGCTTCACAGGAAGGGCAGGGGCATCGAGCGCGGAAGCCTGAATAACACGCAACTGCATGGCCGGATCGCCGACAAGCTTTTCAGTCAACGGGGAAGCCGTGGTGAACTCATAGGAGCAGACAAAGTGGATATTGCTCTTCTTGCGCGCATCCAGCGCACGGCGGACCAGTGTCAGATCGCTGATGCCGGCATCCTGCAGGCCGAGCCGCTTTGCCAGCCTTATGTGGATCGATGTCTGTGCCTCGTCGAGTCCGGTATCGAGGTTGGCGATGCAGTAGCGTGTTGTCATGGCTGCATCCTCGCCGACGCGGGGGCCAAAGTCATGAAGTAAGCACTGTCATGATCTAAGCACTGTCATGGCAAAGCATGCAGCGGGTGTTTCACGTCATGATGGAGCGAAGATTCCGAATCGCCTAGCTTCCGCCCATGAGTGAAGATCAACCGCCCCTGAAGTGGGACAGGAAACCGAGCAAGAACCTCGACCCGAAATCCTATGCGGAGGATTTTGCGCACGATGAGCATATCGTGATGCAGCCCATCGGCATTGTGCACAGCAGCTACAAGGAGCGTTTCTCCACCCCGCGCCAGCCTTCGCTGGATGATCCCATGCCTGCCACGATCGAATTGAACGCCGGTATGAATTTCGAACAGGCGGTGAAGGATCTCGACGGCTTCACCCATATCTGGGTGATCTACTGGATGCATCTGAATCAGGGCTGGAATCCGACCGTGGTGCCGCCGCGTGGTCCGAAGGTACGCCGCGGCCTGTTTGCCACACGCGCCCCGCACCGCCCGAACAGCATCGGCCTGTCAGTTGTTCGTCTTACAGGGATTGAAGGGCGAACGCTGCACATCCAGGGGCACGATATGCTCGACGGCACGCCTGTGCTGGATATCAAACCCTACCTGACCTACAGCGATTCCTTCCCCGATGCCCGTTGCGGTTGGGTGGACGAAAGCGGTGTGGCCGAGATGAAGGAATCCATCAACACCGGTAGTTGATGCGCCGGGATTTCGCTGAGTGGTTGCCAGAAATCGAGGTTGAACGTATCGTGCATTGCATATGTATTGCGGAGGTTTTGTTTATGAAAACAGCCACCATACCGCCACTGCTTGTCACGCCGGATTTGCGCCATGATGCCGAGAGCGTGTTGAGAGAAGGTGAGACGCTGAGCAGCTTCGTCGAGGAATCCCTGCGCAAACAGGTGGAACATCGTAAGTTCCAGCAGGAATTTATCGCCAGAGGGCTGGCTGCGCGGGACAAGGCCAGGGACACCGGCCGTTACGTTTCAAAGAACGAAGTCATGGACGCTTTGCGCTCAACCCTGGAAACGGCGCAGTCCAGACAGTGAGCTTCACGCTTCGGTTCACCGAAGAGGCTGTGGACGATCTGAAACGCTTGTATGCGTTTGCAGCCGGAAATGATCCTGTCGCAGCGGAAAAAGCTCTTGAGACTATCGGCAAGGCTTGGGAACTTCTGGAGGAGTTTCCGTTTTCCTGCCGTAGGGCAGAAGGTGCGGACGCCTTCCTGCGAGAGTTTGTTATTTCATTCGGTGATGCGGGCTATGTGGCGCTGTTCGAGATTGAAAACAACGAAACGGTGACTGTTCTAGCCGTTCGCCACCAACGGGAAGACGATTATCATTGACTGAGCTTTACAGCTTGGCCTTGGCAATACGGCGCAGGGTGGGCACCTCAAGTCCTGCATCGTCGGCGATGAACAGGGCGCGCTCAAGGCGCGCAGGGGCCGAACGACCCATGCAGCCGTGTGCCGGGTCGCCATCGAAGGCTGCCAGCATGCCCTCGATCAGGGCCGCGCGATCGAATTCCTGCCCCGTCAGATGCTCCTGGATATCGAGCACATCACCGGCCACGGCGCATGCCAGATCATTATGCTCAAGCCATAGCTCGCGCACGTTGCCGCCGCACTCCAGTCCCGCGATGTTGGTGGTCAGGATGTAGAGATTCTTCAGCACCAGTTCAAACAGCAGTTCGGCCTCGCTGCTCAGTTCGCGCACGGGGATATCCAGCGAACCCAGCGCATCCTTGAGCAACAAAGCGAATTCCCCGAAGGCAGGGGAGGTGATCACCACCCTGGAATCCATGCCCTTCTTCTTCTCGAACCACACGGAGATGACGGTGGGGTTTTCCAAACCATGTTGTTCCCAGTCGCGCGGCAGCAATTCGTTCTGCAACAACACAAGATTCGAGCGCCATGCATCCGGAAGGGCGGCCAATGTGTCATGCAGGTCTTTCTCGGCTACGGCCACGATGACCATTTCGGGGCCAAGCGCCTCTTCAGCCACTTCCCCCATGTCCATATCGCGTGTCACCGGCACGATCGGGTAGCCCAGGCGCATAAAGCCGCGCGCGAACACCGAGCCGATCTCGCCGATTCCGATTACCACGATGGGACTTTGCATGTCTGCCTCCTGTGAGCAGGGGAAGGTAACAAAAAAAGGAGGCTCGTCGCCGCCCTTTTCATTGCACGGTTATCAGCCCCGCCTAAAGGTTCGGGAACAAGCGGTGCAACAGGATAATGCCGCCACAGAGCAGCAGTATGCCCGCTGTGAAATTGGCCGCGAAGCCCAAGTCAGTCAGTCTGGCGGCCAGAAAGGGTACGAAAAACAGCAGGGATACAGGCACAAGAATGAAGATGTCGCGTGCCAGTTCATTGACCAGTTGCGCGTTCTTCGTGTCGAACCAGACGAAGGCCATGGCCAGCATCGAGGTCAGCGGCAGGGCGACGATCAGCGCACCCCAGAACGGGCCGAAACGCTTGGCGGCACCGGCCGCTGCCATGATGATGGCGGCTGAAACCAGCGCCTTCAGCCAGAACATGTCCGTGCTTCTTACGCCAGGCGCTTGTACTTCATGCGGTGGGGCTGGGTGGCGTCTTCGCCGAGGCGTTTCTTTTTGTCTTCCTCGTAGTCGGCGAAGTTGCCCTCGAACCATTCCACATGCCCTTCGCCTTCAAAGGCTAGGATGTGGGTGGCGATGCGGTCGAGGAACCAGCGGTCATGGGAGATCACCACCGTGCAGCCGGCGAAGTCGAGCAGGGCTTCTTCCAGTGCGCGCAGGGTTTCCACGTCCAGATCGTTGGTCGGCTCATCGAGTAGCAACACGTTGCCGCCGCTCATCAGCATCTTGGCCAGATGCACGCGGTTGCGCTCGCCGCCGGAGAGTGCCTTCACCAGCTTCTGCTGGTCGCCGCCCTTGAAGTTGAAGCGGCCGCAGTAGGCGCGGCTGGCGACCTCGATCTTGCCCAGATAGATCGAATCCGAGCCGCCGGAGATCTCCTGCCACACACTGTTGTCGCCGTTCAGCGCATCGCGCGATTGATCGACATAGGAGAAATGCACGGTCTCGCCGATGGTCAGCGTTCCGCTGTCAGGGGATTCCTGCCCGGTGAGCATGCGGAACAGCGTGGTTTTACCCGCACCGTTCGCACCGATGATGCCGACGATGCCGCCACGCGGCAGATTGAAGGTGAGATTCTCCACCAGCACGCGGTCGCCGAAGGATTTGCTGACATTCTCGGCCTTCACCACGATGTCGCCCAGACGTTCACCGGCGGGGATGAAAATCTGCTTGGTGGCGTTGCGCTCCTGCACATCCTTGTTGGCCAGATCGTCGAAGGCCTTGAGTCGTGCCTTGGATTTGGCATGGCGGCCCTTGGCACCGGCGCGAACCCATTCGAGTTCCTGTGCCATGGCTTTCTGACGGGCGGTTTCCTGTTTCTCTTCGACAGCCAGACGCTTTTCCTTCTGCTCCAGCCATGAGGAGTAGTTGCCCTCCCACGGGATGCCGCGACCGCGATCCAGTTCCAGAATCCAGCCGGCCACGTTATCCAGAAAGTAGCGGTCATGGGTCACAGCGACCACGGTGCCCTTGTAATCGTGCAGGAAGCGCTCCAGCCAGCCCACGGATTCGGCATCCAGATGGTTGGTCGGCTCATCGAGCAGCAACATATCGGGAGCCGAGAGCAGCAGGCGGCAGAGAGCTACGCGGCGACGCTCGCCGCCGGAGAGCTTGGTGACATCCGCATCCCAGTCGGGCAGGCGCAGGGCATCAGCGGCGACTTCGAGCTTGCGCTCCAGATCCCAGGCATCGGCGGCATCGATGGCGTCCTGCAGTTTGCCCTGCTCTTCCAGCAGCTTGTCGAAATCGGCATCCGGATCGGAGAACTTCTCGCTGATGGCATTGAATTGATCCAGCAGCGCCTTGGTGGAGGCGACGCCCTCTTCGACATTGCCGCGCACATCCTTGGCCGGGTCCAGTTCCGGTTCCTGCGACAGGTAGCCGATGCGGATGCCGGGGGCAGGGCGGGCTTCGCCGAGGATATCGGTATCGATTCCGGCCATGATGCGCAGCAGTGTGGATTTACCTGCGCCGTTCAAGCCCAGCACGCCGATCTTGGCGCCCGGGAAGAAGGACAGATAGATATCCTTGAGGATTTCGCGCTTGCCGGCGACAGTCTTGCCGACGCCCTGCATGGTGTAGATGTATTGATAATCGGCCATGGTTTACTCCGGTGCTTGATTCAGGCGGCGCAGGATAGCAGAAAAGCCTGTTGCGCAGAGGGCTCAGTTCGACAGTTGCGGTTTGTCCTTCAGGGCTGCGCCGATTTGTTCGTCTTCGAGGATGATTCGCAGGGTGTCGGACAGGGTTTCGTTGACCAGTTCCGCGATCTTCTCCGCATTCGGGGAGAGCGGCACGGTGTGTTCGGCAGTGGTTCCAAGGCTGCGATTCACATGCCAGTCGCCATGGCCGACCTCTGCCGTAACACGGCTCGACAGGATGGCCTTGCTGGTGACGAAGCCGTCCTCGGCCTTGTAGCTCAGGGAGGTGATATGTACGACCAGATCGATGCTCTTGTCGGTATGCACCTCTTCGACACGGAAGCCGGCTGTGCGCAGTGAGCCTGCCAGTGCATTGCGCAGCAGAATGGCCACATCCTGACGCGGCATGACGCTCTTGCCGTGCAACTCCCTTCCAAGGGCGGGTGCCGCGCGATTGTCCTCCACCCATAACGAAACAATGCCGGCTTCGCCCTTTAATGCGAGCCCGTGGATTTCCGGAATCTTCAGATCGATATCAAGCGTTTCCGCCTGCGCGGGCAGGGCTGCGCATAGCAGGCCGAGTATCATCATCCATGAATATCGCATTATCTTTTCTCCTGAGTGAATCGTGGTCGGACGTTGTCGACAGCCTAGGGGCTGAGCCTCCAAATTGCGAGCGGATCGCGCTGACTTCGGTGCACGCATTCGGACGCCAGAGGCAATGCCGGCTTGATTTAAGAGTGTGAGGCGATATGTTCCCAACCCCTCGAATCAACCCTTTGAATTTCTTTCGGGACACGGAGTGAACGATGACGATTGAAGACCGCATTGCCGGATTTCGCACGCTGGCGGAAGAGATGGGCACACGCCTGACCGCCCTGCGGAGGTCACTTTGACATCGAAGGCAAGGAACAGGAATTAAGAGAACTCGCCGCGCGCATCGAGGACCCCACGCTATGGAACGATCCGGAGCAGGCGCAGGCGGTGATGCAGAAGCGTACGCGTCTGGAGCGCCCGCTGAAGGCATACAAGGACACGCTGGAAACCCTTGAAGAGCAGGTGATGCTCTACGAGATGGGTGGTGATGAGGGTGATGTCGCGACCCAGGGCGAGGCGGCCTATGCACTGGATGCCGTGGAAGAGGCGATCGCGGCACTCGAGATGGAAGTGATGCTGGGCGGCGAGAACGATGCCGAATCGGCCTTCCTTGAAATCCATGCCGGTGCCGGCGGCACCGAGGCGCAGGACTGGACAGAGATTTTGCTGCGCATGTATCTGCGCTGGGCGGAACGCAAAGGATTCGACACAGAGTTGATGGAGTGCACCGAGGGTGAAGAAGCCGGTATCAAATCGGTGACCGTGTCGGTGAAGGGTGAGTATGCCTTCGGTCTGCTGCGCGCCGAGGTGGGTATCCATCGTCTGGTGCGCAAATCCCCGTTCGATTCCGGTAATCGCCGGCACACCTCGTTCGCCTCCGTGTTCGTGTATCCGGATATCGACCGCGAGATCGAGATCGATATCGATGAATCCGATGTGCGCACCGATACCTACCGCGCATCCGGTGCCGGCGGTCAGCACATCAATAAGACCGATTCGGCTGTGCGCCTGACGCATGTTCCGACCGGCATCGTGGTGCAGTGCCAAAGCGACCGCAGTCAGCACAAGAACCGCGCCTCCGCATGGAAGATGCTCAAGGCCCGTTTGTACGAGTTCGAGCTGGAGAAGCAGCAGGCCGAGAAGCAGGCGCTGGAGGACAATAAATCCGACATCGGCTGGGGGCATCAGATCCGCTCCTATGTGCTCGACCAGTCGCGCATCAAGGATCTGCGTACCGGTATGGAAACCGGCAATACGCAGGCATTTCTCGACGGGGATATCGATGCCTTCATCCAGGCGCAGCTGATGGGGGTGCGCCGCGGCGAGGGCTGATTCTCCGCCTGTCCCGAAGCTGTAATCCGTGCTTGACGCAAAAGGCGAGAAAATCCTTTATTTTTCCATGAAAAACGCTATATTGCCGCGCCCTGCCAATGGAGGTTTTACATGATCAAGTTGTATTCGAATCCTGTGAGTCCGGATTCACACCGCACCCGCATCGTTCTTGCCGAGAAGGAACTTCCCAGCGAGATCGTCGATGTCGAGGATGGTGAAACGTCCAAGGAACTGCAGGACGTCAATCCGGTCGGCAAGCTGCCGACGCTGGAAGACCGCAGCACGATCCTGTTCGAAGCCTCGGTGGTGAACGAATACCTCGACGAGCGATATCCGCATCCGCCGCTGAAGCCGGGTTCTCCCGCTGAGCGTGCGCAGATGCGTCTGGCTGTGATGCGCATCGAGCAGGAGCTGTTCCCGATCTACGACGAGTTGGAGAAGGCTGCAGACAAGGCCGAAAGCCGCAAGAAGATCAGCGATTATCTCGAGGCCCTGGATACCTATCTGGCGCGTCAGGAGTATTTCGTCGGCGAATGCTACACGCTGGCCGATGTGTCGCTGGCCCCGATCCTGTGGCGCTTGTCGCCGATGGGTGTGGACACCGCCCGCTGGCCGCATCTGGAGGCATATATGGACCGCCTGTTCGAGCGTCCGGCCTTCGAGCGTTCACTCTCCGAACACGAACAGATGATGCACGACTGATAGTCGGGCTGATTCACAGAAAGGCGGCCATCGGCCGCCTTTTTTGTTTTCAGGAACGGGTATCGGGCCATGGCCATTGATCTGCCGAGGTCAGAAAACGCATGGGCTTATCCGATGGTCGCTCGTAGTTGGCAAGCTGGCCTTGCAGGACTTCGATACCGGCATCCGAGATGTCGCTGCCGAGTGCGCTGCGCTGCTTGATGTTGCGGCGCACATCAGCTTCGGGAATATCCAGCCATAGAAAGTGAAAAGGGACGCCCGCGGCTTCGGCGAGTTCCCGGGCATGCTGGCGTTCATCGCTTGAGAGAAAGGTGGCATCAAGAATCACAGGCCATCCGGCACGCAGAACGATGGCCGCGGCATCGAACATGGCCTGATACGTCAGCCGGTGCATGGTATCGCTATACAGCGGCAGCCCGGGATGCTGCGGGGCGATGCGTTTGCGGGTGGCATCCGAGCGGATGATGACGGCGCGCGCCGGGCCGCATCCCAGCAGGCTCAGTCGGCTCTTGCCGCTGCCCGACAGCCCGCCCACGGCATACAGACAGGCGGGGGCGGGTTTGAGCAGATAGTCCGCGGCCAGCCGGAAATAGTGTGCCGCCTCGGAGAGCTTGAGTTTTCTGGTCTTGTCAGTGATTGCACCGTCTTCAGCAAACAGGCAGGAAACCTTGCCGCGAACACCGGCACGATACGAGAGGAATAGCGGGAGAAGCGGCATGCCCTCGTAATCCCCGCTGTGTTCGAGGTAGCGCGACAGCAAGCGCATGGACAGGTCCGCGCGGCCGTGTGCATCGCAGTCCATGACCAGAAAAGCTGCATCGTTCAGGGTGTCTATAGCGCGGTATTCGGGATTGAATTCGATGCAGTCGAAGGGCGTGGGGTGCCCCCTGAATAGTGCGATGTTGCCCAGATGCAGGTCGCCGTGGCAGTCGCGGATGCGACCCTGCGCCATACGTCCGGCAAACAGCTCCTGCATTTGCTGTACCCGTTGGATGGTTTGCATGCGGATGGATTCAATCAGCGATGCATCAACAGCCTCCGGATGGCGCAGTCCTGTGTCGAGGGATGCTATGATGTGTTGTAACAGGAATCCGGGCGCACCATAGCTGCTGATGGTGGTGCTTTGTTCCGCTTGTTTGTGAAAGGCAGCCATGCATTCCGCCAGTTCATCCATCCAGACAGCGTCGAAGCTGTGCGCAGCCAGCCGGGCGTCGAGCAGGTCGCCATCGGCGAACTGCCGCATTTTGATGCAGTAGTCGCAGATCGCTTGCGAACCGCCGAGCTTGAAGCCGGTGTGGGCATGGCAGATAGGCAGGACATCGAGATACAGCTCCGCAGCAAGCTGGCGGTTCAGGCGAAGCTCTTCTTCGCAGTAGTGCTTGCGTTTTTCCAGTGTCGAGAAATCAAGGAAGCCGAAATCGACCGGTTTTTTCACCTTGTAGGCGAAAGGGCCGGTCAGTACCACCCATGAGGCGTGGGTCTGCAACAGGCGGATGTTGTCCGTGGCATGCGGATAGAAATCATCCAGCAGCATGGCCTGAATCAGAGGCGGTTGGGGCATGTGTGGATTTTAGCAGGCGGAAGCGGCCTGCGGGCGCTGCTTCAGCCGGTCCGGGCCTGTTTCTCGGCCGGTGGTGTGTCCAGCATGAACTGCCAGGCAAGGATCAGGGCGGAAATGGCCAGTGCGACGCCTAGGCCGGCGGCCACGCCGTTGATGCCCTCTCCCAGTTGCATGCCGACCGGAACAAACACGATGATGGCAGGGAGCAGCAGGGCCAGGCGGGTCCAGGTGGAGGTCTGTTTGAGAATCACCGAAGCTGCACCGGGAACGCTCATCAGGGCGAACAGGCTCAGTGCGATCCAGTGATTCTCTTTATCCACGCTGGTCAGGCGCTCCCATAGGTCGGTCGGCAGGCCGGAAAGACGGATATCGACGAACGAACCTGCGATCACGATCAGCACAGAGGCGATCAGCCACATCATCCAGCCCATCCATTGTTTCCGGCGGGCGATGTTATTGGTCCATACACCGTTGCCGACCACATACATCAGTCCTGCAAAGCCGATGCCCCATGCCAGATGCTGTGCCTGTGATTCCATATCCGTTACCTGCCTAGTGAACTTTTTTGCTTGCGGGAAACTAACAGCAACGATGCGTATCGTCACAACCCTATTTGCAGGGTAAAAATTATGCATAAAAAATGATATATGCATAAAAAAACATCAATAAAAACATACGGCGATTCGGATGAATTTCTTAAAACCTATATTTAAAGCCATTTATCAATGTTACACAAAGATGGCACGGCAGTTGTTATATAAATTGCAAAGCGGCGCTGACCGCAACCAACCTGGTAACAAAGGAGGACTGTGTGAAAGCAATGGATCGTAGTCGTAACAACACCAAGGTAGCAACGCAAATAACAACAACACTCAAGGAGACAATGATGAAGAAGACTTATGTAGCAATGATGATGGCCGGCCTGATGGGCGCTGGTCTTGTAGCAAACACCGCAATGGCCGAAGAGGCTGCTTCCGAGCTGCCGTATGGCATGACCGTGTCGGGTGATATCGGTATCGCGAGTCAGTATGTCTGGCGTGGCCTGACGCAGACCAACGGCAAAACTGCTGTACAGGGTGATCTGGGCATCGCACTCGGCGATTTCTCGATCGGCGGCTGGTTCTCCAATGCCTATCCGTCCCCTGTAGCCAAGTTCGCCCCGCGCGATGTGGTTGAATTCGACTGGACTGCAAGCTATGCCGGCTCGATCACTGAAGACCTCGGCTATTCCGTCGGCGCCATCTACTACACCTACCTGTATGACTCGGCCTCCAACTTCCCTGAAGTGAATGCCGGTCTTTCCTATGGCCCTGTGTCGCTGACCGGTTATGCAATCACCAAGGACAGCAGCAACAAGGCCTACCTGCGCGGCGATATCTGGGTTGATCTGGGTGTGTCGGGTTCGCTGGCCGGCTTTGATGTTTCCGGTGCGCTT
The DNA here is from genome assembly GCA_002779605.1 of Zetaproteobacteria bacterium CG06_land_8_20_14_3_00_59_53. GTDB lineage: Bacteria > Pseudomonadota > Zetaproteobacteria > Mariprofundales > Mariprofundaceae > UBA1543. The sequence goes on from PEWE01000006.1 coordinate 49,278, forward strand.
TCGTATGCAAAGTGGAAGAAGGATAACTTGAACCGTCCTCTGGGCGCCATCAACACCTTCAAGAACGGTGTGAACCTGGCAACGCTGAGCGTCAGCAAGGGCTTCACCATCGAGGGTGCATCCCTGACCTCCACTCTGACTGCAACTGTGCCGATCGGCTCCAAGCAGACTGACGGCAACCGTTATATCTACGGCCTTTCCGCCAAGAACGAGTTTGTTGCTGCTCTGAGCCTGTCCTACTAAGAGATGAAGGAGGAAGGGCGCGTCTGCCCTTCCTCCCATCCTCTGACCCCATGTAAACATCTAAACAAGGAGACAAAACATGAAAATGATCAAGGCAATTATCAAGCCGTTCAAGCTCGATGAGGTCAAAGACGCACTGGTTGCGATCGGCGTCTCCGGCCTGACGGTGAGCGAGGTGCGTGGGCATGGCCGACAGAAAGGTCATACCGAATTGTACCGCGGTTCAGAATATCAGGTGGATTTCCTGCCCAAGGTGGAGCTGACAACAGTTGTCGAATCCAGCCAGGTGGATGCCGTTATCGAGGCGATTGTGAATGCGGCTCGTACCGACAAGGTCGGTGACGGTAAGATTTTCGTGATCGATGTCGGTCGCACGGTGCGTATCAGGACCGGCGAAGAAGACAACGCAGCTCTGTAACCCGAACCCGTTCAAACTATACAAGGAGATAACCATGAGAAAGTTATTCAAAAAAACAATGGGGTTCATGCCCGCCGCTCTGCTGACGCCTGCTTTGGCGCTGGCCGAAGACGTGCCGACCCTGGATTCAGGTAATACTGCCTGGATGATCACAGCAACAGCACTGGTGCTGTTGATGACCCTTCCGGGCCTGGCGCTGTTCTACGGTGGTATGGTTCGCAAAAAGAATGTGCTGAGCGTTTGCATGCAGACCATCACCATAGCTGCTCTGATGAGCGTGCTCTGGGTGGTTTGCGGCTACTCGATGGCCTTCGCCGAAGGTAATGCGTTTGTCGGCGGCCTGTCCAAGGCCTTCTTCAGCGGTGTCGGTGTGGACTCGATTTCCGGAACCATTCCCGAGACCGTGTTCGCCACCTTCCAGATGACCTTCGCCATCATCACCCCGGTGCTGATCATCGGTGCCTTCGCCGAGCGCATGAAGTTCACTGCAATTCTGGCCTTCATGACCGCATGGGTGTTGGCTGTGTATGCTCCTGTCACCCACTGGGTGTGGGGCGGCGGCTTCCTGGCTGAAGCAGGCACGCTCGACTTCGCCGGCGGTACCGTGGTGCATATCAATGCCGGTGTGGCCGGTCTGGTTTGCGCACTTGTTCTGGGTAAGCGAATCGGTTACCCGAAAGAAGGTCTGATGCCGCACAACCTGACCCTGACCATGATCGGTGCTGCCCTGCTGTGGGTCGGCTGGTTCGGTTTCAACGCTGGCTCCGAGCTGGCTGCTGACGGCACCGCGGGTATGGCCATGCTGGTTACCCAGGTTGCTACCGCTATGGCAGTGCTGGCCTGGACCTTCGCTGAATGGGTTGTTTACAAGCGTCCGAGTCTGCTGGGTGCATGTTCCGGTGCTGTGGCAGGTCTGGTTGCCATCACCCCGGCTTCCGGCTTCGTAGGCCCGATGGGCGCACTGGCTATCGGTCTGGTTGCAGGTCTGGTCTGCTTCTGGGCTGTCACCAGCCTGAAGAAGATGCTCGGCTATGACGATTCGCTGGATGCCTTCGGCGTGCACGCCATGGGCGGTATCGTCGGTGCCATGCTGACCGGTGTGTTCGTGTCCTCTTCCTTCGGCGGTGCCGGTTTTGCCGAGGGCGTGACCATGGCGCATCAGCTGGCTGTGCAGGGCGAGGCCGTGCTCTACACCATCGTTTACGATGCTGTGGTGACCTTCGTGATCCTCAAGCTGATCGACATGGTGATCGGTCTGCGCGTCACCGAGGAAGAAGAGCGTCAGGGCCTGGATATCACGCAACATGGCGAGCAGGTTTACGAGTAAACCGCATTGCCAAAAGGAATGGATGCCCGAGCCAAACTCCACCCACCCTCAGGCAAAGGCATCCATGGAAAAGGGGGGCGACTTCGGTCGCTCCCCACTTTCCGTTTGGTTTGGGTGTGTTTACGATGGGCTGTGTAAGTCGCTCGCGGCATCGCCAACAGCCCCAAAGTAAAAGGAGATAACGATGAGTAAGTCACTGCTGTTGCATGCTTTGTCACTGAATGACCGTATTCTCGAGCCGAAACGCCTGCCCTTGCATGGTCGGGTATGGGGATATGCCAAGGAAGAGTGCTCACGCGATGGTTTCATCGGCCATTGCCTGACCATGCTTTCCGAGCTCGGCATGACTGCGGGAGGAATCTCGCTCAGCAACAAGGATGTGGTGGCCTTTGATGCGCAGGGAAAGGGACGCACCTACACCGTGGTGATCTCTCTGGCCGATGATTCGCTGGCCTCGCGCTATTTCTATTTTCTGGGCATCTGGCGGCATATGGATGTGTTCGGAAAGGCGGCCTCGCTTCCGGAGTTGTCATCTGAAAGCGATACCCTGCATGCCGATTTTCAGTATGAAGCCTATTTTTCCGATGCACCGCTGCAATATGATGCCTGCGACAAGCTGATCGCCGGAGAGATGTTCGCACAGCAGCTCTATGAGGGGCAGATCTACCTCTACGGCAACGATCAGATGAAAAACGGCGAAGCAGCCGGTTTCGTGCTTGCACCATTGATCAATTCAACTTCCCTGCCCAGAGAGGAGGTGCAGCATGCCTTGTATTCCCTGCGTAATCTGATGGCGCTCAGGGCCCAGGTGATGCGCATCTACCGCAAGGTTTGGGACAGTACGGAAGAAACCGACTTGTATGGCGAGGCCATGAACCTGTTGCGTCAGTCCCGTCTTGAAAAAGTGGAGCCGGCCGAATGGGATGGCATGGTATGCGACAGCGGGGATTCGATGTTGCGCCTGTCCGAGCTTTCCTATCAGCGCTCGCGCCTGCAGGGCGAGATTCACAATCTGTCCATGCTGTTTGAGAGCATTATCGGCGAACTGAAGGCTGCAAATCAGCCGGGAATGTCGGCTCTGTGGCCGCGCATGCGTTTGCCGTTCGAGCATGCCACGGATCTGCTCGATGAGCGCACCGGTATGCTGCGTCGCACCGGTAAACAATGCGAAATCATCCTGCAATTGCTGCACTCCAGAATGCTGGCCAGACAGCAGGTGGTGCTGGATCGCCTGGCAGGTGTGGATAAAGTCTCCGATTGAGGGGGTTGCGAACCTGAAGAGGGTGACTTTACACACAATCCGTGCAAAGTTCGCATTCAATCATACATGGAGGAAGGGTGTTCTATGAAAAAAATTACAGCAGTGATCAAGCCGTTCAAGCTGGATGATATCAAGGATGCGCTGGTCGGGCTGGGGATCTCCGGCATGACGGTGTCCGAGGTCAAGGGACATGGCCGGCAGAAGGGACATACCGAGCTGTACCGCGGTGCAGAATACAGCGTCGATTTCCTGCCCAAGGCCGAGGTGTCGGTGGTCGTGGCCGACGATCAGGTGGATGCGGCTGTCGATGCGATCTGCAAGGCGGCGAACACAGGCAAGGTCGGCGACGGTAAGATTTTCGTGTCGCCCGTCGAGCGCGTGGTGCGTATTCGCACCGGCGAGCAGGATGCCGACGCGCTTTCCTGAGCTTTGTATAATTACTGAAAGGGCCGCTTCCCTGAGATGCGCGGCTGAAATTTAATGTGGATGGAGGTTGGGGTTTTCAATGAATACAGCGGGTTTTGATGTCTTTTTTCTAACCATGGGTGCGGCCATGGTGCTGGCGATGCATGCCGGTTTTGCCTTTCTCGAAGCGGGAACGGTGCGCAAGAAGAATCAGGTGAATGCGCTGATCCGGGTGCTTTCCGATTTCGGATTTTCAACGGTGGCGTATTTCTTCGCCGGTTTTTCGGTGGCCTACGGGATCAACTTTTTCGCACCGGTATCCGAAATATCTGTGCTCGGCGGAAAGACCAACGGTTACGAGATGGTGCATTTCTTCTTCCTGCTGACCTTTGCGGCGGCTATTCCGGCGATCATCTCCGGCGGCATCACCGAGCGTGTGCGTTTCTGGCCGAATGTGCTGGCCACGGTGCTTCTCGTCGGTCTGGTATATCCGTTTTACGAGGGGCTGATCTGGGCCGGCAACTATGGTTATCAGGCATGGCTTGAGAGCACTTTCGGTGCCTCGTTCCATGATTTCGCGGGTTCGGTGGTGGTGCACGGCATGGGCGGATTTATCGCGCTTGGTGCGGTGATCCTGCTGGGTGCGCGCAAGGGGCGCTACAGCAGTGGCCGCGTGAATGCCATCCTGCCGTCCAACATCCCGTTCCTGGCCCTTGGTTCGTGGATCCTGTGTGTCGGCTGGTTCGGCTTCAATGTGATGAGTGCCGGCAATGTAGAAGGGGCTTCCGGTCTGGTGGCGATGAACTCCCTGCTGGCCATGGTCGGAGGTCTGATTGCAGCGCTGGTGGCCGGCAGAAACGACCCCGGCTTTGTGCATAACGGGGCACTGGCCGGTCTTGTGGCCATCTGCGCCGGTTCCGACCTGGTGCATCCGATGGGGGCTTTGGTGATCGGTGCTATCGCCGGAGCCGGATTCGTGTACGGCTTCCAGCTCGTGCAGAACCGTCTGGGCATCGACGATGTGCTGGGTGTGGTGCCGCTGCATGGCGGCGCAGGGGTCTGGGGCGGTATCGCCGCCGGTATCTTCGGCTCCACGGCTCTGGGCGGGGCAGGCGGAGTGACCTTTATGTCACAGCTTGTCGGCACACTGACCGGTCTGGGCATCGCTGTGGCGGGAGGCTTCCTTGTTTACGGCGCGATCAAGGCAACGATCGGTATCCGCTTGTCGGAAGAAGACGAGTATCAGGGTGCTGATCTGGCGATCCACAAGATCAGTTCCAATCCGGAACAGGACATGGCCGGCCACTAAGGGCCTGTCATGCTCGAACAGGGCGCGGTCTGCGGACCGCGCCTTTTTTATCCGCTCAGCAGATTCAGCCAGCTGCGCATCATGCAGCGGCAATAGGAGCGCATCGCTTCAAGGTGATGCTGTGTTGCTTCATGCAGGGCTTCGATACCGGCCCGGCCCAGATGCGCGCGTTCGCTATCGCCTGCAGCCATCTACTGCGCGATCAACGGGGCATCCACCTCGACATGAAACTGCAAACCGTATTGTGCCCGGCCAAGACGCATGGCCTGTGAAGGCACTGCGGGGTGAGAGGCAATCAGGGTCGCCCTATCGGGAATGGAAAAGGTTTCCCCATGCCATTGGAAGACGGTGAGTCCGCTTTCGGGCATGGCTGCAAACAGGGGATCGGATACCGTGTCCGCAGTCGGATAAACCGGATACCAACCCAGTTCACGCTGAGGTGACCCTGTTACCCTGCCTCCTGCTGCTTTGGCCATCAGTTGCGCACCCAGACAGATGCCCAGCATGGGCATGCCTTCGGCAAGGCGCTGCTCAAGCCAGCTCAATTCATCCCGGATATAGGGAAGGTGGTTGTCGTTGGCCGATTGCGGGCCGCCCATGACGATGATGCCGGTATAGGGTGATACATCCTCGGGCAGGCCTCGCCCAGATAGGTGTGGATAGACAGAAGGGTATGACCCGCCTCGAGCAATATTTCGCCGATCATAGCGGGCGGTTCGATATCAAGATGTTGCAGGACAAGGAATTGCATGGCTTCAGCCTAGGCATGCGGCGCTGCCGGGGCAATTCCCCATCAGTCCATTTCTGCGCCCTTGAGGTCGAGATATCGCTCGCGCTTGGAGGATTTCAGGCGATGCAGGTCGAGTACCACCAGTCCGTCCACGCAATCGGCGAAATCCGGGTCGATGTTGAAGCCCAGGAAGTTCACGCCGCCTTCTTCACACAGTTCGCCGTATTGCTTGAACAGGGTCGGGACGCTGCATCCAAGGTGATGCATGCGGCTTTTCAGCAGCACGTAATCGCGCTTGTAATCGCTTGCGCAGAAGACCTCGCGCATCTGGCGTTCGCTGTCGCTATCCAGCTGGTAGGGCATACGGGCCCGGGCCGTTTCGGGATTTCCGCCGAAGTAGGTGGTGTAGAAATACACCAGCATGTCCTTGGCCGCGGCCGGATAGGTGTCGCTGATACTGACCGGGCCGAACAGATAGCGGTATTCCGGATTATTGCGCAGAAAGGCCCCGATGCCGAACCACAGGTAATCCAGACTGCGCTTGCCCCAGTAGCGCGGCTGCACGAAGCTGCGGCCAAGCTCCAGTCCCTTATCCAGAACGGGTTGCATCCCGGAGCCGAAATCAAACAGCGTGCCGCTATAGGTTTCGTTGGCCTCGAAGCGCTGTCCGCGCGTATCGCGCAAACGGTAGGCACCGACGATCTCGAGCTCCGATTCGTCCCATAAGATCAGCTGTTTGCAATGCCGGTCGAAGGCATCGATATCGCGTCGCTGGCCGGTTCCCTCGCCGACGGCGCGGAAGGATATTTCACGCAGCCGACCGATCTCGCGCATGATGCTGCAATCCGGATTGAAATCGAACAGGTAGATCTGTTTGTTGTCACGGGTCTCGCCGAGCAGGGAGCAGGCATGAATCTCGCGGCGCAGCTGTTGCCGGTTCTCCGGATGGGCGATGGCGCGATGCGTTTCGAACACCGGCTCCTTCTGCTTGCCGATGCGGTACACATGGCGCTGGAAAAGTTTGACCCGTGATTTCAGCGGCAGGTGGGTGCGCTGGTAGTTGTCGAAGGAGATGGGGTTGCCGATGGAGATGTGTACCGAGCGTCTGGCCTGTTTGAACATCTCGCGCACCAGCCAGAGGGTGGACAGCGGGCGCGAGATGAATGAAAGCGCATAGAAAAACATCGAGTTCCGCCCATCAATATAGATCGGCAGGATCGGCGAGCGGGTCGCCGTGGCGATGCGCAGAAAGCCGCTGTGCCAGTGTCCGTCGCGGATGCCGGCAGGACCCATGCGCGACACCTCGCCGGCCGGAAAGATGATCACGGCGCCTTCGTTTTCAAGATGTCGGTACACTGCCTTGAGCTGCTCGCGGCTGCTGCGTCCGCCCATGTTATCCACCGGCAGCAGCAAGGGGGCGAGCGGTTTGACGGCGCCGAGCACCTGATTGGTGACCGCCTTCACGTCGCGGCGGATCTCACCGACCAGACGGACCAGTACGGCTGCATCGAGCGTGCCGATGGGATGGTTGGCGATGATGACCACGCGCCCGGACTGAGGGATGCACTCGCGCTCGTCGCCGCGCAGCGAATAGCTGAAATCAAAGTGCTCCAGCAGCTGATCGACAAAGTCGAAGCCCTCCAGGTGCGGGTAGGTCGCCTGAAAACGGTGCAGCTGTTTCTCATGGAACAGGATGCGCAGGATGCGCTTCAGGGAATCGCGCAGCAGCGGCGGCTTGTTGTTCAGCCCCGGCATGTGTTCGGCGGTCAGTGCCTCGATGTTAAGCATACAATCCTCCGATGATCGGGCGGGATGATGCAGGGAACTCGTGACACGCAGGTTGCACACAGAAGTCAGCAGCAAGTCAGTCTGATATCATGCTTGGGTGTGATGTCATGTGTATATGCGGGGATTCCCGCACACGGGTATCGGTGGTACAAGTCGGCTATGGATATAGATCTCAGTGTGTTTCTGCGCCGCGTGGCGCGTGGTCGAAACGGTTCGGAACATCTGCAGCGTCACGAGGCGGCGATGGTTCTGGCTGAACTACTCTCCCCGGGTGCCGATCAGTTGCAGCTCGGCGCATTTCTGATTGCCGAACGTATGAAGGGCGAAAGCAGTGAAGAACTCGCCGGCTTTGTCGATGCGGCGCGCCGGCATATCAAAGGATTCGGAGAATCAAGAGCACCGCAGGGTGCTGTGGATATGCCATGCTATGCAGGTAAGCGCAGGGCCGCCCCTGTTCATCTGGTCGCAGCCTTGCAGGCGCGGGATGCGGGTATCCCTGTTGTGCTGCATGGGCTTGAGCATATCGCGGGTCGGCTGAGCGCATGGCAGGCCGTGCAAACGGCGGGCGTATGCAGGGCAGGAACGCTGGACGAAGGGCTTCGCGTGCTCTTAAGTGATGGCATCGTTTACATGGATCTGGCCGATATCTGCCCGCCCTTGTTCGCCTTGACCGCGCTTCGCCCCCGACTCGGGGTGCGCACCTTTTCTCACACGGTCGCCCGCCTGCTCAACCCGTTGCAATGCGAGGGGCAGCTGAACGGGGTGTTTCACACCCCCTATGTGGCACTGACGGCTCAGGTGAATGTGCTTTTGGAGCAAACGCGCTCACTGGTATTCATGGGGGCCGAAGGCGATCCGGAACTGTATGCCGACCGGCAGAAGCTGCTTGCCGCGCAACAGTGCAACGAGAAGGCATCACTGTCTTTTTCTGATGCGCATTGCGCTCTTTATCCGAGAGAGGTAGGGGGATCGCCTGAGGAATTGTTGCAGCACTTTACAGCCCTGCGAAATGACAGGATGGATGTGCGGGAAAAGGCGACTTTGAAGCGCATGGCCGAGGCGTTTGTTTTTGCCTCAAGCGGGAAGTTGCCGCATGATTGGATTCAGGATGAATAATCCGCAGCAGATGCATGGAGGCATGATATGAGCAGGGTTCTGGTGCCGTTCGCAAAAGGTGTCGAGGAAATCGAATTTGTCGCGGTGGTGGATATTCTGCGCCGCGCCGGGGTAGAGGTATGCGCGGCGAGTCTGGATGGCGCGGCCGTGACAGGGCGTTCGGGTATCACGATTGAACCGGATGCTGCACTTCCCGATGTGATGAGCGATGCCTGGGATATGGTGGTGTTGCCCGGTGGTCTGCCCAATGCGCATCTGCTGCGTGACGATGCCGGTGTGAAGCAGGTCGTTGATCGCTTGCGGGCCGAGCGTAAATCGATTGCGGCGATCTGTGCGGCCCCCACGGCGCTGGCCGCCTACGGCATGACGGCGAACATGCGCGTCACCTCATACCCGGCCTGTCGCGAGGAGATGCAGAGCCTGCAGCCATCGTCGGTTTACATGGACGATATCGTGGTGGAGGATGATTTTCTGATCACCAGTCGTGGTGCCGGAACGGCTGTCGAGTTTGCTTTGCGTCTGGTTGCGAGGCTTTGCGGCGAACAAAAATCCACCGAGATTCGTCAGTCGATCGTGGCCTGAGTCGAAGGCTGCGTTGAGATATCTGAAGTGTCCATGGATGTGTGCTTCATGAGTTGACTTGCGAATCTTCATTCTTATAGTTGCGCGTCCCGAATGGGGGATCGTCTAGCGGTAGGACTACGGACTCTGACTCCGTCAACCGAGGTTCGAATCCTCGTCCCCCAGCCAGTTGATAGGGCGTTTGAATGTCGTGAATGTTTTTTAATATGCGTTTCACGGTTCTTCAACGATGGGTCCATAGGGTTTCACGTGGTTCGGCGCGATTCCCTCCTCCCCTCCCTATAAATTTCGCCGAACTATTAACCCCGGCTTCTGCTGGGGTTTTTTTATGTCCTGATTTTAAGCGGCGATGTCTTCAGTACAATGTCAGAAGGTGATGTCAGCGATGATTGGCAGGTGGTCCGAGCCTACAAAAGGCATCGCCTCAAGATTACTGACGCGCGGCTCGCCACGTGTCAGAATATAATCGATTCTGCGCTGCGGCTGCCAGCTCGGGAATGTGGTCGGGGAGGCGGGGGGCTGATGCAGTCCGCTCTCATTCAAAAACATCATAAATTCACTTGAATCAGGTTCGCAATTCAGATCGCCCATCAGGATCGCATGCTTGTGTTGCTGCATGTGTTGGGCGATATGGTGGAATTGTCGGACCCGGCTGGATTGCTTCAGCGAAAGATGGGTTACAAAAACGGCCATATCTCTGCCATTGATATGAAACACGGTCTCAAGCAGGCCGCGCCCATGTCGAGAGGCGGGCAGGCGATGGCGCTCGCTATGAATGCAGGGATAGCGGCTGAGTAAACCAAGGCCGATACTGGCAATATTGCCGATATCACGGGTGACCTGTGTCAGGCAAAAGGGGATGTCGGCGCGCAGGGCAATGTATTGAGCCTGTTGCACCTGATTGCTGCGGAATGAGCCGCAATCTGCTTCCTGCAACCCCACCAAATCGAATCCCCGCATCTTTTCGGCGATGCGGTCGAGGTTGGCAATGGCCTGACGGTGCGGCAGCACATAGCGGAAGCTGTAGGTCAGCATATGCCGCATGCGGCGGCTTCCGATTCCGGCCTGGATATTGAAGCTGGCCAGCTTGAGGATAGTCGGCAAGGTGCTCAGTGATGGCCTCCCGGACGAGTCGTTTTAAGTTTTTGAATTTTTTCCTGCAGTGCCTTTCCTGCAGGGCTTGTTGCCTCTATCCGGGGGATGCAGACGGGCCGATGCTTGTCGTCCACAGCAACAAAGACAAATACCGCGTCCATGAGCTTTTCAGTGCGAATGTTGAAAGCCTCGACTGCAACCCAGATGCTGCTTATGCCTGTCAGTGCAACCATCGCCTGCAGGCGCAGCGTTTCACCCAGCTCTGCAGGACGATGAAATGATGCATGATGAACAGCCACAGTCAGACAATCCCTGCCGCAAAAATATCTGGCGGCCTTGTAGGCGGTTTCATCGGCAAGGGTCAGCAGGCGACCGCCGTGCAGCAGTTTGTAACCGTTCAGATCATCCGGCTGAACCGCATATTCGACCGTGGTAAGACTTGTCTCGACACTCGCAACTTGCATGGCTTTCAGCATAGACGGCGAACACCGATTGGGAAACAGGAAATCGGGGGTGTTGTTTGCGGATGGCGCTCAAATTGCTCGACCCCGGCTATGCAACGATCTTTCATTCTGAGCGGTCCGGTATCGGAGAATCACCTGCCATGATCCATATGTCCTCTTTTCTTCCTCCCGAAACGGTCGAAATGCTTCCATCGGAACTCAGTTTCCCGATAAGCTGGCATTTGATACCGAAATGACCATCGTTTTCAGACAGGGTCTGCAATGGGCAGTTTGCCTGCGGAAATGGCGGCAAGGCATTGCCGGATGTCTTGCACCAGGCAGTTCAAGGGCAAAGTCAGCCCGGTGGACGTGTATCGTATCGAGGAGTAGGCCTGTTTTTCCTGCTGGCGGTCCCGGCTTTATTCTTTGCATGCTTCATTTCCTTCTTCATTTCCTTCTTCATTGGCCAAGCTGCTGTTACAATGCCAGCCGATGAGTGTTTCAAGCCCTTGCCTCGTGCTGCGCCTTTCACTGTGGCTGCTGCTTTGCTGCCTGCCGGTTGCTTATGCTCAGGCTGCTACGCCCATGAATATGCAGCTCATCATCAAGGCCGATGTGCTGGCCTGCGACGCATCGCTTGCCGAGGCCCCCGAGGGTATGGCCCGTGCGCTGAGTGAAGGTAGTGAAATCAGCATCGAGTGGAAATTGACGGTGGCTATCGAGCGGAAATACTGGCTTAACAACACGGTAGCCAGCGTGCTGGTGAATCGCCATGTCGTGCCTGATCTGGTATCGCGCAGCTGGACGCTGGAGGATTTGACCAGTGGTATCTCGCGGCGGGTCTTCTCACTGGAAGAGGCCGTTCGCTTTCTGACCGGATTGTCCGGTTTTCCGATCGTGGATCGAAGTCTGCTGACCTCCGGCCAGTCCTATGTGGTTACGGTCTCGGTCAACGAGTGGGAAGGTCAAAAGCAGGGAAACACCTGGACATCATGGTTCGGTGCCAGCGGTGGATCCTCCGTGACCGAATTCCACATGCCATGAAGCACCCGCAAAGGTTTCTTTAATATGCGGCAAAATGCGCGTGAACTTCTTCCGGAACCGCGGATCGGGCTTACGGGGGATCAACAGCGGTGAACGGGTTGGGTCTGATGCGCTTCCTGCCGCTGATGATGGCTGCAGCATTGCTTGGTGGCGTCATCTTCCTCTGGCCGGACCCGACAGTCAGCGGTCTTGGCGAACTGCTTGCCTGGCTGAATATTTTCCTGATGTCGACGATGGCAATGCTGTCTCTGTATTACGGTCTTCGTCTGTTGCGTGAAAAAGAGGAGCCGCGCCCCGGCTCAAGGCTTCGTGCCAAGCTGGTGATGGCACTGGTTGCCATGCTTACCATTCCTTCTATGACCACTCAGATCACAGCCAACCAGATGATGGAGCGCGGACTGAATGTCTGGTTCGATGTGCGTGTGGATAAACTCCTGGATCGCGCGCTGGATCTGGCGCGCGGTTTTTATGGTCGCATCGAAACGGATATGAAGCGTGGCCTGCAGCAGTACATCGCTGATCCGGCACTGCTTGCTGCGGTCGAAGGGGAAATCAACTACCCCGCATTGAATGCCCGGCTAAGCGAAATCATGGTCAAGGAAGGTTGGCAGCAGGTGCAGTTGTTCGATCCCGGTGAGCGTCTGCTGGGCAGTGTGCAGCAGCGCGGCCTGGAGACACTGGAAGCCGAGCCGTTTGCCGAGAACGCCAAGCTCGCCCTGACGCTCGGTCGCGTGATGACCGACCTCAAGGTCGGTAGCGGCGGCGAGGTGGTGGCCGGTTTTGCCCCGTTGCACGACCAGCAGAATGTGGTCGGTGTGTTACGTGCCGAAATTGCCCTTCCTTTGGGTGTGGTGCAGAGCGCGCGAGCCGTCGAACAGGACTTTCGTACTTATCGCGAGCTGGAGCGTAAAAGGCAGTCCATCGGCAGCCTGTTCACCAACACCATGCTCATTATCACTCTGCTGGTGGTGCTGATAGCAGGCGGCGTGGCCATCATCTTTGCACGCAGGCTTACCGCTCCCATCGGCCATCTCGCCTATGCCCTGCGCCGTATCGGTGAGGGTGATCTGCGCGTCTCCGTGGAAGCTACGGCGAATGACGAACTGGGTTCGCTGGTGCAGTCATTCAACAGTATGGCCGAGCGTTTGCGGCAGAATGTGGCCGCCCTGCAACGCACCCAGCGCGAATTGACCGAGGCGCTGGATAACAGCCGGCAGCGCCGTCTGATTCTGGAGAAACTACTGGCCAGTCTGCAGACAGGTGTGCTGCTCTGCGAACCGGATGGACGCATCCGCCTGCTCAATGCGGCGCTCGGCTCGCTGTTGAATCTGCCGCAGGGCTGGTCTCCAGGTAAGGATGTGAATGCGCTGTGCACAGGGCGTTTGCGCGCCATCGGGGATTTTCTGGCTGAGTTGCGCGACCAGACGCAGGAGCAGTTGCAGCGGGAAATTGATATATCCGTAGGCAAACAGAATCTGCATGTGCTGTTACGCGGTGCCCGCCTGTTCGGCGTGGGCAGCAACGATCTGTCCGGGTATCTGATCGTCATGGACGATATCAGCAGTCTGGCCGAGGCACAGCGAAACAAGGCATGGGCCGAGGTGGCACAACGTCTGGCTCACGAGATTAAAAATCCGTTGACCCCGATCAAGCTGGCGGCCGAGCGACTGCAGCGGCGTTTCTCAACGCAGGTGGACCATGTCGAGGTATTCGATTCCTGTACGCACACCATCATAGCACAGGTCGAACGCCTGCAGCGCCTGATCAGCGATTTTTCCACGCTGGCAAGATTGCCGCAGCCACGTCTGGCCGAGGTGCCGGTGCAGCAGCTGATCGAGGAGATGCGGGATCTTTATGCACCTTGGCCGCGCGTACAGATGCAGCCGCCGCAGGCCGGGCTGACATGTGTATGTGATATCGACCAGATCAGGCAGGTGCTGATCAATCTGATGGACAATGCGCTGGCAGCCACCACCACCGGCGGCGATGTGACGCTGTATGCGGTTAAAGCCGGAGCGGCTGTGGAGTTGCATGTCGAAGATGGTGGCGGCGGCATCTCACCCGATGCCGTGGAGCATATCTTCGAGCCGTATTTTTCTACAAAGGCGGATGGTTCCGGCCTGGGACTGGCGATTGCCAGGCGTATCGCCAACGAACATGAAGGCGATCTGGTGATTCTTTCTGCTGCCAACCCCACCCGTTTCCGTCTGACCCTGCCCGGTGAATTCCCGCAGGTGAGTATGAAGGAGGATGCATGAACAGCCGTATTCTTGTTGTCGACGACGAAGAGTCCATTCGCGATTCCCTGCAGGGATTGTTCGAGGATGAAGGCTATTCGGTGATCTGTGCAGCCTCCGGTGAAGAGGCCGTGGCACGTTTTCGTAAGCATCCGGTGGGCTGTGTGCTGCTGGATATCTGGATGCCGGGTATCGATGGCCTTGAGACCCTGTCTCGCCTGAAGTCGATGGATGCCGGAGTGCCGGTGATCATGATGTCCGGTCACGCCACCATCGATACCGCGGTACGTGCCACACGGCAGGGGGCATTCGATTTCGTCGAGAAGCCGCTTTCCTCGGATCGTCTGCTGATCCTGATCCGCAATGCGCTGGAAAAGCGCAAACTGGCAATGGAGAATCAGGAGCTCAAACAACAGCAGCAGGCGGAGCCTGCCGGTATGCAGGATCTGATTGGCATCAGCCCTGCGATCACTGCGGTGCGCAAGCTGATCCGTCAGGTGGCCGGAACGGATGCCCCCTTGTTGATTCTTGGTGAACACGGTACCGGCAAAGCGGTTGCGGCGCGACTGCTGCACAGGCAGTCAAAGCGTGCGGCAGGCCCCTTTGTGGCGGTCAACTCAGCCGGCATCGCCGATGCACGCATGGACTCGGAGTTGTTCGGTCATGAAAAGGGCGCCTTTCCGGGCGCCTTGCATGCGCAGCGCGGGCGCTTCGAAATGGCCCATTCAGGGACTCTGTTCTTCGACGAATTGACCGATCTGTCGCCCGGGGCGCAGGCCAAGGTGCTGCGTGTGATGCAGGAACATGCTGTGCAGCGTATCGGCGGAGCCGAGCCGGTGAAGGTGGATGTACGTTTGATTGCTGCTTGCAGCGGTGATCCGGAGCAGGCCATGCGCAGCGGCAGCCTGCGTGAGGATATATACTATCGTTTGAATGTGGTCAGTATCCGCATGCCGCCGTTGCGCGAGCGCCCGGAGGATATTCCGCTGCTTCTCGATGTGCTGGTGAATGAACAGGCCGAATTATTCGGTGGAGAGCCGGTACGTTTTACGGATGATGCTGTTGCCATGCTGCAATCCTGTCGCTGGGGTGGCAATGTGCGCGAGCTGCGCAATTATGTGGAGCGTTGCCATATCCTGCGTCAGGGAGAGGAGATCAGTTCGGCGGATATGCCGCCGCAGGATCAGGGTGGCATGCGGGCCGAGGCCGATGTCTCGGCGAACTTCCATCACGCGCGGGAAACATTTGAACGCAGCTATCTGCTTTACCATTTGAACAAGAACGACTGGAATGTCAGCCGCACGGCTGAGGATATCGGCATGGAGCGCAGTCAGTTGCATCGCAAACTGAAGAGCTTCGGTCTGAAGGAGGGACGGACATGAATGTGCTTATTCTTGGCGCGGGTGAGGTGGGTTTCAGCATCGCGCAGCGTCTGGCATCCGAGAACTGCAATGTGGTGGTGGTGGATAAAAACCCGCAGTTGCTCAAGCGGGTGGCCGACAATATGGATGTGAAGACCGTCTGCGGGCACGCCTCGCTGCCCAGCGTGCTGGAGCAGGCCAATGCCGCCAATACCGATCTGCTGATCGCTGCAACCACCAATGACGAGGTCAATATGATGGCCTGTCAGGTGGCTCACTCGCTGTTCAAGGTGCCCACCAAACTGGCCCGTGTGCGCGAGTCGGAGTATGTGGATCATGAAAAACTCTGCGGGCGCGACGATCTGCCGATCGATCTGATTATTTCTCCGGAAAGGGAGGCGGCCAAGGCCATCGTCAAGCGCTTCCAAGTGTCTTCTGCGGCGGATGCCCAGGAGTTCGCGAATGGAAAAATCGCACTGGTCGGCCTGCGCATACCGCCGAAAAGTGCGCTGGCCGGTATCTCGATCACGGAAATCTCCGAGGCCATCAACGGCATTCCGGTGATCATCGTGGCGCATGAGCACAACCAGAGCTGGCGCGTGCCGACCGCCGATGTGGTGTTGCTGGCCGGCGACACGATCTATGTGGCGATCGCCCGCGAGAACACCGATGCATTCATGGATGCGGCCGGTCTGCATTGCGCCGACACCGGCACCAAGCATGTGATGATCGTCGGCGGCGGGCATATCGGTTATATCGTCGCCCAGCATCTGGAGGCGATGAATGTGTCGCTGAAGATCATCGAGTTCAACGAGGATCGGGCGCGCTGGCTGGCCGAACATCTGGAACGCACCACGGTGATCCATGGCGATGCCATGGACCGGCAATTGCTGGAAGAGGAAAACATCAGCGAGATGGATGATTTTCTCGCCCTGACCAATGATGACGAAACCAATATTCTGGTCAGTCTGATCGCCAAGAAATATACCGTTCCGCATATCGTGACGCTGGTCAACCGGGCCATCTATGCCGACCTGATCTCGCAGATCGGTCTGGATGTGACGGTTTCACCGCGTCTGACCACAGTATCCAGCGTACTCAGTCATATCCGTAAGGGACGAATCCTCGGTATGTCGTCGCTGGGAGACGGTAGCATCGAGGTGCTGGAAGCGGAGGCGCTGGAAACCAGTAAGATTTTGAACAAACCTTTGCTGGAGCTTGATTTGCCGCAGGGGACTCTGGTCGGTGCGATCCTGCGTAATGGCGAAGTGGTGATTCCCAACGGCAGGACCAAGATCCGTGCTCACGATCATGTGCTGATGGTGACAGGCAGCAGCTCCGTGCTGGCTACCGAAAAACTGTTCGAAGTGCATCTGGAATTCTTCTGATAAGGCCATTGTCATGAATTATCGCGGTGTTATCTGGACCATCGGCATTCTGGCGGCCTTCTTCGGGGTCAGCATGCTGCTGCCTGCCTTCGTGGCATGGCATTACCAGACCAGCCTTTTCTCGGAGTTCATGACTGCAGGTGTGATTGTTTCAGCCATCGGTCTGGGGATGATGCGTGCCGCGGGCAAGGCGCCGCAGTCGCTGAGTCATCGCGACGGCTTTCTTATCGTAGCCCTGGCCTGGGTGGTGCTGTCGCTGCTGGGTGCCGTGCCATTCTGGACGACCGGTACGGCGAATACCGTGATGGATGCACTGTTCGAATCCGCCTCGGGCCTGACCACCACGGGTGCTACGGTGTTTACCGGACTGGATTCGATGCCTCCCTCCATCCTTTTCTGGCGTTCGATGGAGGAGTGGGTCGGCGGCATGGGTATCATCGTGCTGGCCGTAGCCATCATGCCGCTGCTCGGCATCGGCGGCATGCAGCTGTTCCGCGCCGAAGCACCCGGGCCGGTCAAGGATAAATTGACCTCGCGGGTGACCGAAACCGGCAAGATCCTGTGGTATATGTATCTGGCCATGACCATGATCGTTGCCGTGACCTACTGGATGCTCGGCATGAGCGGCTTCGATGCGATCAATCATGCGATGTGCACCATCGCCATCGGAGGCTTTTCCACGCATGACGCCAGCATGGGTTATTTCGACTCCCTGCCGCTGCGTCTGGCCGCAACCTATTTCATGTTTGCCGCAGGTATCAATTTCACCCTGCATTTCGCTTCCATGCGTCGCGGTCTGAGTCTTGATACACCGCGCACCTATTTTGGAGATGATGAGTTCCGTACCTATTTCAAATGGATGGTTCTGCTGGTGATTCTGGTCGGCATTCCCACGCTGTTGACCTCGAAAGGGACCTGGGACGAGGTGTTATTCAACACTGTGGCGGTGGCCACGACCACGGGGTTTGCAGTCAGTGATTACGGCCAGTGGCCGGTGGTGACCAGCCTGATCCTGTTCGCCTCGATCTTCGCCGGAGCCTGTGCCGGGTCCACCGGCGGCGGCATGAAGATGATACGCGTGTTGCTGCTGTTCCGGCAGGGGCTGCGCGAGGTGCATCGTCTGATCCATCCGCACGCGGTGCTTCCCATCAAGCTCAACGGCATGAATGTATCCGGCTCGGTGGTCGAGGCGCTGTGGGGTTTTTTCGTGTTGTATATTGTCTGTTTCATGCTGATTGCCATTCTGGTCGCGCTTTCTGGCGTCGATATGTTGACCGCACTGACCGCATCGGCGGCCTGTATTACCAATACCGGTCCGGGTTTCGGATCCGTCGGTCCGGCCGGCAACTATGCCTCGCTGCCGGACTTCGCCAAGGCGGTGCTGATGTTCGGCATGGTGCTCGGACGGCTGGAGATATTCACCTTCTTCGTGCTCCTCGTCCCCGAGTTCTGGCGTAAGTAAGCTGAAGGGCTTAAGCACGAAGGCACAAAGTCACAAAGAAAATCGACACATAATTAACATGTGATTGTTCTGCAAATGATTTGAACTCTTCGTGTCTTTGTGGTTAAACCTGTGTTGTTCCCGAAATAAGCCTGAGCAACGCGTCGGGGGTGGTGGAGCGGTATTCGCCGGGGGCGAGAGCTGTGGATGCGAGCGACAGTGCCCCGATGTGGCTGCGGGTCAGTTCCGTCACATGATTACCCACTGCGGCGAACATGCGGCGCACCTGATGGTAGCGCCCTTCATGCAACACGATCGACACATGCGTTTCGTCGATGACCGTCAGTTCAGCCGGAAGGCAAGGTTTGTCATCGTCCTTCAGCAGGAGTTTGCCGCTGGCGAACACCTCCGCCTCGTCGCCGGCAAGCGGTGCATGCAGGGTCGCGACATAGGTGCGGCTGATATGGTGTTTCGGGCTGGTGATCCGGTGGTTCAGCTGACCATCGTCAGTAACGATCAGAAGTCCCGAGGTTTCCTTGTCCAGTCGCCCGACGCTGGACAGGGCAGGCTTGCGGCACGCCCAGCGTTCGGGGAAATCGTCGTATATCAGCCGGCCTGTCTCTCGATGCGAGCATACCGCATCCAGCGGCTTGTGATAGATCACGGTCAGGCCGTAGGGATGGTCCATGGGCTTGCCGTCGATCAGCACATCATCCGGGCTTACCTTCAGTGATGGTGATCTGGCGGGTGTTCCGGCAACAGTGATCAGGCCTTGACGCAGCCATGCCTGCACATCGCTGCGCGAGCCGTAGCCCAGACGCGACAGCAGACGGTCCAGTCGTTCCGTTTTAACTCCTGTCATTTAATGCCTCTGCCCGCGCGCTTTCCGGCATGATCAGTGTGACATTGATCAGGCCGCGCACCGGATCGGTGGCATCGATGCGCACCTTCACTTCGTCGCCCAGTTGCCAGGCATGGCCGCTGCGTCTGGAAACCAGCCGGTGGCCGCTTTCGTCGAGTTCGTAAGGACCCTCCAGCATTTCGCTGGGCATGCCGCACTCGGCCAGCGACTCCTGCAATTCGAAGAAGATGCGGCGTTGCGTCATGCCGGAAATGCGGGCTTCCATCTCGCGACCGACATCCTTGCTATGGTACAGCGCAGCCAGCATGGCCTGCACATCCCATTCGGCGCGCTGCTGTTTGCGTTCCTGCTGCGAGGTCTGCAGGCCGATGGCCTCCAGCTTGGCCAGTGGCTGCACCTTGTCCGGAATCTGTTTGTTGATCAAAGCCTTCAGGCGGCGGTGCACGGTGAGATCGGCGTAGCGGCGGATGGGGCTGGTGAAATGGCAGTAGCTTTCATAGGCCAGGCCGAAATGCCCGTCGTTCTCCGTGGTGTAGCGCGCCTGCTGCATCGAGCGCAGCACCATGCGCTGCAGGGGATGGGCAAACGGCTTGTCCACGGCCTGTTCGAGCACGAACTGCACATCGCCGGGGCGCACCTTGGATTCCTTGTCGGCCACCTTGGGCAGCTTCACGAACAGCCCGAAGGGCAGCAGGAACTCGTTGAGCGCCTCGATGGACTGGCGTTTCGGCTGCGGATGCACGCGGTAGAGCAGCGGGCAGTGGTGCGTATCCATGTATTCGGCCACGGCGGTATTGGCGGCCAGCATCATCTCTTCGATCAGGTGGTGGGCGATGTTGCGTTCATCCGAATTCATGCGGGCCACGCTGCCTTCATGCAGCACGGCGCGCACCTCGGGCACATCCAGATCGAGTGCACCGCGACGTTTGCGCTTCTTGGCGAGTTCCGCAAAAAGCAGCGCCGCACAATCCAGCATCTCACGCAGACCCTCCTCGGGGACGCTTGATGCATCACGCTCCTGCAACCAGGCCGAGGCCTGCGTATAGGTCAACCTTGCTCTGGAATGGATCACGGCGGTGTACATGCGCGCCGTGCGCTGGCGTCCGGCGACATCGAAACGCATGCGCGCCACCATGGCCAGCCGGTCCACCCTGGGGTTCAGCGAGCACAGTCCGTTGGACAGCTTCTCCGGCAGCATCGGAATCACCCGGTCCGGGAAATAGAAGGAATTGCTGCGCTCCAGCGCCTCGGCATCCATGGCCGAGTGCGGCAACACATAGTGCGACACATCGGCGATCGCCACCCAGGCCTCGAAGCCGTCACCGCGTGACTGCACGCAGATGGCATCGTCGAAGTCGCGTGCGGTCTCGCCGTCGATGGTCACGAACGGCAGATGGCGCAGGTCCAGCCGGCCTTCGAGGTCGGCTTCCTGCACCTTGTCGGGCAGGGCATTAGCTTCGCGCTCCACGGCTTCGGGGAAACAATCGGGAAGTTGCAGCTCGCTGATCACCAGATCAATCAACGATGCCGGATCGGTGACATCGCCCAGTACCTCGAGCACCTTGCCGCGCAGCGGGTTCTTGCCGCGCTGCAGCTCGATGCGCACCCAGTCACCATCGGCGGCTTTGGCTGCATCGGCAGTGCCGATCAGGATGCCTTGCGGCATGCGCCTGGAGCGCGGCTGCACCATGCCGATGCCGCGCTGCAGCGAGAACTGGCCGATGATGATGTTATTGGCTTCCTTGACGATACGCACCAGCTCGGCGGATTCACGACCGCGCGAGAAGCTCAGCCTCACCTCCACCTCATCGCCGTGCATCAGGCTGCGCATCTCCTCATGCGGCAGGAACAATCCCTTTTCACGCCCCTCTACATCGACAAAGCCGAAGCCGTCGGGATGGGCCGATACGATGCCGGTGAAAAGCTTGCCGCTGCGCGCGCCTTCGGCACGGCCCCGCGTACCGTATTCGCGCTCCCTGTAGCTGCGTCCGGAGCGCTCTGCTGCAGCGCCCCGCGTGCCGTGATTGGGCTTTTTACCGCCCCATGCGCCCTGACCCGAAGATGTGTCGCTCGTACCCTCGTTTTTTTCAGTGCTGCGACCGCTGTGCGGCGAGCGGCTTCCCGAACGTTTCTTCTGCTCGGCAGCGGCCCAGGGGGATACCTCGGACTGCCGGTTTGCGCGTTTTCCGCGATGCTCCGGTTTGCTTCTGTCCGGGCTTGTTTTCTTTCTTGACACGTAGTTGCTCCATCCTATGATTCGCGCCTCGCAGATACCTACCGGCTGCGGGGTTTGATAAATGCCGAGGTGGCGGAATTGGTAGACGCGCTGGCTTCAGGTGCCAGTTTCCTCACGGAAGTGCTGGTTCGACTCCAGTCCTCGGTACCATTAAAACGCTGGGATTCATGATGATGGATCCTCAGTTCTTCAAAAAGGCCCGGTGCGCAAGCGTCGGGCCTTTTACTTTTTTCCTCGAACGCCGCGCACTATGCGCTATTAGCCGGCAAATGAAAACCGGAATGGCGGCAGGGGCGGGGTTTCTGCGTCTTGCCTGCATGCCGGTGATTGCCCATCATGCCCGCCGGCTATCATGGCCGTCTTGAAAGCAGAGAGGTTTCCCATGTCACGCAGTGAGGATGATGCAAGCGCAATGAATGCCATGGAGCGCCGCTCGGCGATGTCCCTGGCGGGCATCTTCGGTCTGCGCATGCTCGGGCTGTTCCTGATCCTGCCGGTGTTCGCCCCGTATGCGCATGGCCTTGAGGGTGCGGCGGAGAGTCCGATGCTGGTCGGTCTGGCGCTCGGTGCCTACGGCCTGACCCAGGCTGTTCTGCAGATCCCCTTCGGCATGATGTCCGATCGCTTCGGGCGCAAGCCTGTGATCGCTGCAGGCATGCTGCTGTTTGCCATCGGTTCGGTGATTGCCGCGATGTCCGATTCCATCACCGGTGTATTGATCGGTCGTATCATTCAGGGTTCGGGTGCGGTGGCCGCTGCGGTGATCGCGCTGACCGCCGATCTGACCCGTGAAGAACACCGTACCAAGGCCATGGCGATGATCGGTATGACCATCGGCGTTTCCTTTACGATCTCGATGGTTCTCGGCCCCTTGCTGGGTGGCTCGATCGGCGTGGACGGCATCTTCTGGCTGACCGGTGCGATGGCCCTGTTCTCGATTCTCTTCCTTTATCTGGTGGTGCCCGACCCCAAGCGTCAGGTGCATCATCGCGATGCCGAGGTGACCGCAGGTATGTTCACCTCGGTGCTGCGCAACACCGAATTGCTGCGCCTGGATTTCGGTGTGTTCGTGCTGCATGCGGGGCTGACGGCGATGTTCGTGGTGCTTCCGATGGTGCTGATGGATCCGGCTCATCCGTTGCTGCAGAGCGCAGATCAATGGAAGTTGTATCTGCCGGTGATGGGCGGTGCCTTTCTGCTGATGATTCCTCTGGTGATCATCGCCGAAGCCAGACGCAAGATGAAACAGGTGTTTGTTTCGGCCATTCTGATGCTGGTGCTCAGTCTGTGCCTGTTGTCCCTCAACAACCACTCGCTGGTCATGATCGCCACGGCACTGGCCATCTTCTTTATCGGCTTCAATGCGCTTGAAGCCACGCTCCCTTCACTGATCTCCAAGATCGCCCCGGCCTCGGCCAAAGGCACGGCGGTCGGCGTGTTCAATACCTGCCAGTTCTTCGGTGCCTTTGTCGGCGGCATGCTGGGTGGCCTGATGTATCAGCCTGCAGAGCATAATGAGGCTCAGGCCTTCATGACCATTGCCGGTCTGCTGGGTCTGTGGATGCTGGTCGCTTTGTTCATGCCGCAGCCGCGCCATGTGGCCACCCGCATGCTGCATATCGAGGCCACGGATGATGCTGCCATCGCGGCTTTGCGCACACGCCTGCTGGCTGTCGAGGGCGTGGTCGAGGTTGAATTGTATGCCGACGAGCAGACCGCCTACTGCAAGGTGGACAGCAAGCGGCTTGATGCTGATGCCTTGCGGTTGGCAGCACAGGCCGGTTAGGCTGTAGCATCTGCATAAACTGGGAGGGCTTGAGATGGATAAGAGTCAGGGAATCGTTGAAAAGTCATTCGAGTGGTTTCTTTGGAACAGCCGCTTTGTTGTGATTCTGGCCGTGTTGTCGTCGATGATCGGCATGCTGCTGCTGTTTTTCATGGCCGCCGAAAGCATGGTGCATCTGGCCTGGGAGTTCACCGAGATGACCTTCATGGGTGTGGCGAATCCTGAATTCCATACCGATGCGGTCGGGCAGATCATCTCCGCGGTCGATGACTTCCTGCTCGGCACCGTGCTGCTGATCTTCGCACTCGGCCTGTATGAGCTGTTTATCAGCAAGATCGATATCGCGCATGCTGATGACAACGCCAGCAACATCCTGATGATCAACAGTCTGGATGATCTGAAGGACAGACTCGCCAAGGTCGTGCTGATGATCCTGGTGGTGGCCTTCTTCAAGAATGTTCTGCATGTCACCTTCGACAACCCGCTGAACATCCTGTACATGGGTATCGGCATCCTGATGGTCTCGCTGTCCATCTACTTCACCCACAAGTCCGGCGATAAGCACTAGGGATGAAGTTCCTTGCCACCGACTGGCGGAAGAGGGCGCTTGATGTGCTGCTCTTCCTGCTCACGATCGGTTCGGTGGTTGGTTCGTTCTGGGAAGGCATTCCAGACTGGATGCAGATGACAGCACTGATCATCTTCGTGCTGCTGTTCGCCATCCGCTGGCGTATTGACGACAACCGGCGTCGCTATATCCGCGAGAACTGGTTCGATCTGGTATTAGTGGTGCTGCTGGCCTCACCCGTCCTGCGCCTGTTCACAGCCCTGCGCTTCGTCAAACTGATGCCCGCCCTGAAATTCGGAGCGATTCTCAGCCGCAACCGCAAGCGCATCCTGAAGTTGGTACTCTTATCGCGTGACAGCTTCCCGATCGCCATGGCACTTATCTTCGGCATGGTGTTCGTCTTCGGAGCCAGTACGTATCTGCTGGAGCACAACACCAATCCGGCCTTCGGCGACATCCACGACGGCCTGTGGTGGGCCTTTGTCACCCTGACCACCGTGGGCTACGGCGATATCGTGCCGCAAACCGGGGCAGGGCGGATCGTCGCCGTGATGCTGATGCTGTTCGGCATCGCCGTGTATTCCCTGATGATCGCCAACCTGACGCATTACCTCGAAACCATCGATCGTGACCACAACCAGACCGTCGATCCCGCCATCCTAGAAGCCCCGATTCCGGTCAGCGATGTGGACCCGTCCCCGACCGAGCGCAACGACTGACAGACCGATTCCGGCCAATAGGCAGACGTTCGCTGTGCACTTATGAAGAGTGCGACAAATTGTCCTATTGAAAAAAACCTGCCACAATAGAAATGTAAAGGTCTCGCATGATGCAATGAATGCTTCGGAGATGCCATGCGCTGCTACGAGTACCTTAAATGCGGCCAGACCGGGTGCCCCCTGTACGGCAGGGAGGACGGGCCCCAGTGCTGGGAGGTTGCTGCAACGCTATGCCTCCACCATGTGATTGAAGAGGTCAGGCAGGAACACGCTGATCTGGAGAAAAAAGAAACCTGCAAACTTTGGGGCTGTCTATATTACAGGGCAGCGAATCCCGAGTAATTTCTCTACCCGGAACATTTCTCAGAACGATGAGCATTGCCGGTTAAGCAACCCTATTGGGCACATGCTGTTGATGTGCCCGCAGTGTTGAGGCGGGGTTGAGTCTCAACCGCAGCATCCATCAACGGGGGCTGTTTCCGGATGGAAATGCTCAGTGGCTTTGGCCGGCTTTGCGGTGGTGGAGGAGCCAGTGCGCACTGCGGCTGACGAGGAAAACGGCACATAGCAGCAGAACGACCGTGGCACCGGAGGGCAGATCGTGGAGGTAGGAAACATACAGGCCCAGCCAGGTGCCGGCGAGCGACAGGGCGAGGCTGAGCAGCCACATGGAGAGCAGGCCGCGGCCCCATAGCCAGGCACTGGCGGCGGGGAGCACAAGCATGCCTGCGGTGAGCACAATACCGGCGAGCTTCACACACATCACCACCGTAAGGCCCACAATTGCATAGAGCATCAGGCGGTAAGCCTGCACCGGCAGGCCCATGGCGCGCATGCTGGCGGCATCGAAGGCCATCGCCCACCACGGGCGGGCGGCGACGAGCAGGGCCAGCAGCACCGGAACGCTGCCGCAGATCAACCAGAATCTGTCCTGTTCCGATACCATCAGGATATTGCCGAACAGCAGGCCGAACAGATCCACCTCATGTTTACTCGCGCCGGAGAGCAGCACGATGCCGAGCGCCATGGCGCCGGCGAACAGCACGCCGGTGGCGGCATCTTCATTCATGCCTCTTTGCGGGGATATCACGCCGAGAAGCAGTGCCACCACCACGGCGGAGACTGCGGCGGTAGGCAGCAGGGGAAGGGCAAGCACCACGGCGATGCCCAGACCCGCCAGCGTGGCATGCGATACGCCGACAGCCAGAAAGGCCAGACGGTGCGCCAGCACCATCACCGACATGCTGGAGGCGACCACCGCGATCAGCGTGGCAGGGCCGAGGGCTTCAAGCATCACCTGGCTTTCGAAGAAGCCGCTCATGGCTTGTCCTCCGGATGAACACAGCCGATGCAGTGCGCATCGTGCGCCACGATATGCATATGCTCGCCGTACATGTCGCGCCACACATGATCCGGAATGGTTTCGCCGCGCATGGCATGGTGATGGATCTTTCTGTTCAGACAGGCCACCGAGTTGACGAAATCGCTGATTGCCGCGATGTCGTGCTCCACCATGACCACCGACATGCCGGTGTCGTCGCACAGCTTGCGCAGCAGTTCATACAGGCTGGCCTGGGCGCGCGCATCAAGGGCTGCGGCCGGTTCGTCGAGCAATAGAATCTTTGGTGAGGAGACCAGCGCACGCGCCAGTCGTACACGCTGCTGCTGGCCGCCGGAGAGCGCCCGGAAATCCTTTTCGGCATGCTTCTGCATGCCGGTGAGCGCCAGTGCATGGGCGATCTGTTCGTTGTTGCGGCGGGCGAACCACAGCGCCTTGTGATAGTCATCAAGACCCATGCCGACCACATTGCGTACCTTCACCGGCATACTGCTCATACTCTCCTGCCGCTGCGGCAGGAAACGCACCTGCGAGAGCAGGCGGCGGCGACTGCTGCGCGACAGGCATTCGCCGAACAGATCGACATGTCCGTCGGAGGCCTGCAACAGGCCGCAGATGATATGCAGCAGGGTGCTTTTGCCCGCGCCGTTGGGACCTACGATGCCGAGAAAATGCCCTGCATCCAGTTGCAGGTCGATGGTATCGAGGATGCGTGCATCCGCCGGTCCGAAGGACACATGGTTCAGGCGTAGTGCGGGCGGGTTCGCGGCCATTGTGTTCACTGCGAGGCATGACCTGCGAGAAGATCGAGGTTGCGCTGCATCAGTTGCGGCCATGTCATGCCGCAATCGCCCAGCGGGTCGAAGCGCAGCAATTTTACCTCAGCCTCACCGCGATGCTCGCGCAGCCAGTACAGGGCGCGGTCGGGATGGCGTTGATTGCCCCACAGCACGGCACCCGGGTGCTTGCGCATCAGTTCAAGGGCATTTTCCAGCTGCCGCGGTCCGATGTCGTCGCCGTGATGGCCGGTTTCCAGCACACCCCATACCGGCACGCCGAATTCTCTCAGCGTCGTCTGCCATGCATTGTGCTGCATGATCACGCCGCTCTCATACAGCGGGGCAAGGGCCATGATCCAGGCTGCCTCGACAACCTTGCTGCTGGTCAATGCATGCTCAAGGGCTGCGGCGATCTGTTCGCTGCGCTGCGGGGAGAGCTTCTGCAGGGTGGCTGCCAGCGCTGGCAACCTGTCGCGCACGGCACGCGGGGAGAGCCATGCATGCCCCTGATCGGGCCACAGGTCGAATACCTGCTTGTTGCTGCGCAGTCCGGACCAGTGCCGGTCATCATAGGACGAGCGGATCAGCAGATCGGCACCCTTCAACAGCTGCGCCTGTCGCGGAGTGATCTGGAAATCGTGCGCATCCGCACCCGGAGGCAGCAGGCAGTGCACATCGACATCCGCATCAAGCAGCAGCACCAGCCCGGTCAGCGGCGGCAGGGTGGTGACGATGCCGCCGGCCGAGGCGGCAGGCATGCAAGCCAGCAGGCAGAGAATCAGGCCGGGGATTCCGCCGGCGAGCCGGAAACAGCTGAGAGAGAGGAGACGCTGGGCGCGGGTCGGGTTCATGGAAGCGGCATGCTATGGAAGCATGCAGGCTGCGGCAACGGATGCCTGCGGGTCGCAGACATTGAAAAAATCCTCGCGGAATGTTTACACAGGCAAAAAAATCGGCAATGCTGGTCATGCAAGGAGTGACCATGTTGTCTGTCAAAGAAATGCTGTCCCGCCTGGAGCTGTTGCAGAACGTGCAAGGGCAGGGTCGGGATGTCATCGAAATGTGCCATATCCGGGTGCGGGAGATGCCGCTAGTGACAGCCGGTGAGGATGCCTCCGAGTATATTCCTTTCGCCATCCATCCCGATGTCGCCGGTCAACTGGGTCTGGCCGTGCGCCGCCTGCGTGAACACATGGTCACCTATATCATTGAGGGTGCGGCGGTATCGGCGCATAAGCTGCCGCAGCACGACAACCGTTCCTCGGCGATGATGCAGGCGCTGCGCTCCAATCAGCCGCAGCTTTCAACCCATCTGCTGCATCACTGGTGTGCTGACGAGCAGGGAGCAGGGGCTGTGCGCCGTCTGTTGCACGACAACTGGCTGAAGGCATGGACCTCGGAACTTCCCGCTGTACCCGGTACTGCACCCGATGCCAGTCGCCTACAATGGCTGGGGGCGGTAAATATCCTGCTGCTCGGGCTGATCCGGCACGAGGTGCAGCGCCAGCCGGAAGAGCATGCCGAGATGCTCGATGTGGTGATGGTGCATGTGCTGGGAGCGACCTGCCGCTGGATGCTGCGCGAATTCGTCAATGAACACCTCGTCGGCGAGGATGAGACCCGGCGCAGGGCCGTGCTGCAACAGATCTCCGTGCCGCTGACCTCGCTGACCTTTTTCCGCCGTCAGCCCAAGGGACAGATATTCTCCGATGCGGCGCATATGGTGACAGCCTACGGACTGGAGGCCGAGTTGTTGCCGCGCATGCGTCAGGCACGCGACGAGATGCCCGGAGAGCCGGCTGCAGCCATTCTGGCAGAACTGGCCGCCGAAACGCTGACCGATCACCTGCTCAAGCGCAGTTGGGCACGCCTGTCGCTGCACGAGATGGCGGAGAGCGGCGGGCAGGGTGTGTGGATCAAATGGGCGATGGATAAAAAGCGTCTGGACGGCCTGCTCAGTGCGCCCGGGAATGCAGCTGTCGATTTGCAGAATGCATTGGAGGGCTTTGCAGGCAATCCCTTTGCCGAATGGTTGTTATCGCATACCCGTAAAAAAGGCCTGCTCAGCCGGGGTGATGCCGAGTCATACCCGTGGCGCGAGGATGCCCGACTGCTACAGGTTTTCGAGTTGTTCGAGCTGGATGCCGCAGTGGAGCGGGAGCGCAGACTTGCCGGGGAGCGCTGGTTGAACAGGGAATCCGTGCTGGTTGGTGTCGGGCGCGGTTCCGAGGCCGGCAGGATCCTTGTGGAGGCTCATGCCAAGGGCAAGGTGGTGTTGTTGCAGAAGGATGCAAATGCACCGTTGTTCGTGGCTGGCGGCGAAGGTGCAGTGCAGGGCGTGCTGTGCGTTGACTGGACCGAATATCTGCGGGTGACCGAGCGGCGCTGCGGTGCAGGTATGCCGAGATTCCTGGAGCATGCCTTCCAGCCCGGCATCATGCAGCTGGTGAAAAGCCTGGAGGGAGTATTCATCGATTCGTTCAGCGCATCGGGTCTTATTCTGCGCGGTTCATTGCCGAAGCTGCTGCTGTCCGGTATCGGGCTGCGTCAGTTGATGGGTAGATGGTTCGATGAGCTTGAGGCCACATCCGATGTGGTCGAGAAGGATGAACCGGTCGTGTCGATGTGTCTTGCAGTGATGGGCGACTGGTCCATCGTCAAACAGATCGACAATGCGCCTGTCGGCAGGCTGGCCTTCAGTCAGGGGCTGGCGCAGGCTAATTCGGCGGTCAGCCGCAACGACGGATTGCGCCGCCTGCTGCTCAGCTTTGATGCTCGCGACGGCAAGCGTCCGCCGGGTGGCGTGCGCGTGGAATCCATCCGCATGGCCGACGGCAAGAGCATTCCGATCCTTTGCAATCGCGGCTTCGCGCTGACCGGCTCTGCGCTGCATTCGCTGCTGGCAAGCACGGCGCAGTTGCAGATGCAGGGTTTCCAGTCGCCGCTTGAGGATGCTGCTCTGCCTGCGTTCGCAGCATTCAGGCTGCCGGCAGGACGGGCTGAAGGTTTTGTCGTGCATGTGGTCGGAGCGGCAGGTGCCGAGCCCGAAACACATATCCTGTTGCGCATCGGCAAGGTGCTGCTGGGGACGAACGTGGAGGATATCTACGAGGTGCTGGATCATGAAGCCCCCGGGTATCGCGCCCTGAACGATGCCCTGCCGCGCTGGTTGTCGGCCACATCTGACTGATACAGGACAACGGCATTTCATGGTAAGGATGCCCCATCCACGGCACTGGTTCGCCGGTGTTGATCTTCCGCAGCGGCTTGCCGTGGGCTTTTCCGGCGGGGCGGACTCGACTGCTCTGTTGCTGGCACTGGCCGCAGCCGGTCATCAGGTGGTGGCCTGGCATGTGGACCACGGCTGGCATGCCGGCTCGGTTCGAGTGGCCGATGCCTTGCAGGCCAAAGCCGCAGGTTGGGGAATCGAGTTCCATCGGGTCCGGCTGGATCCTCCGAGCGGGAAAAATCGTGAGGCAGAAGCCAGAAAAGCGCGTTTCGCGCAGTTTGTCGCATGGGGCGAAGCGCAGGGCATCGCCACGTTGTGTCTTGCGCAGCAGCGCAACGATCAGGCTGAAACTGTCTGCATGCGCCTGTTGCAGGGTGCGGGCCCTGCCGGATGCGCCGGCATGCGTGCCGGTCGCCTGTGGCAGGGGCTGAACATCGTCCGGCCATTATTGCACATCGGACGGGGTGAGGTGGAACAGGTGCTACTGGCAGCCGGGGTGGACTGGGTCGAGGATGCCAGTAACCGCGATACGACCTTGTTGCGCAACCGGATCCGCCATCAACTCTTTCCCGCAGCGCGCAGCGCCGGTATCGACCCCGTGGAGTTGTTCTGCCGCTGGCAGGCGCAGGCTGTACGTCTGTCTGCTCAGCTTCAATGGCTTGCCGATGAAATCGGACTTGAGATGCGTCAGGGCGCTGCCGTGGTTGGCTGGGATGCATGGCAGTCCAGCCCGGCTGCGGTGCGTGCTGTGGTGTTGCAGCGCATGAGTGCCAGCCTGTTCGGCGAAGGTGCTGTTCTGGGTCGCAGGCATATCCTGTTGGCCGAGGCATGGCGCGGACAGGGTGGACGTGCGGGCATCGATCTGACGCGCAGCCGGCTGTTCCGCGACAGGGAATACTTGCATCTTGCGCGGGCAGAAGTAAGTTTGCCGGATATGCTGCGCTGAAACTGCTTTGTCAGATTCATGGAATGTTCATGCCGGCTGCATACGGTGTTGCATCGGGCCATGGCCTGAATCGCTGATGAGAACCCTAATAAAAGGAACTGGTGACCTTCATTGATCGGAAAAAACCTTCTTCTCTGGCTTATTATCGGTATCACCATGGTGAGCCTGTTCAATATGTTCAATCCGCCGCTCAAACCCGGCGAAGGCATGACCTATTCCGCCTTCATCCAGAAGGTGGATGGCGGTATGGTGGATACTGCAAGGATCAAGGAACATGAGGTCAGCGGGCAGTACCGCAACCTGCAGGGTGATCTGCGTACTTATCAGGTGACGATTCCGAACAACGATCCGGGCCTGACCCAGCGTCTGATCGACAACCATGTCGAAGTGGATGTGAGCAAGCCGGAAGAGGTGCCATTCCTGTTGTCGGTGCTGATCTCCTGGTTCCCGATGCTGCTGCTGATCGCTGTCTGGGTGTTTTTCATGCGCCAGATGCAGGGTGGCGGGCGTGGTGGCGCGATGTCCTTCGGCAAGAGCAAGGCCAAGCTGCTGACCCAGAATACCAATAAGGTGACGTTCAGTGATGTGGCCGGTTGCGATGAAGCCAAGCAGGAAGTCACCGAGGTGATCGAGTTCCTGCGCGATCCTTCAAAATTCACCCGTCTGGGCGGCAAGATTCCCAAGGGCGTGCTGCTGGTCGGCCCGCCGGGTACCGGTAAAACCCTGCTGGCGCGCGCCATTGCCGGCGAGGCCGATGTGCCGTTTTTCAGTATCTCCGGTTCCGATTTCGTGGAGATGTTCGTTGGTGTGGGCGCATCGCGTGTGCGTGATATGTTCGAGCAGGCCAAGAAGAGCGCGCCGTGCATCATCTTTGTGGATGAGATCGACGCCATGGGCCGGCACCGCGGCGCAGGCATCGGCGGTGGCAACGACGAGCGCGAGCAGACCCTTAACCAGATGCTGGTCGAGATGGACGGCTTCGAGGCCAATGAGGGCGTGATCCTGGTGGCTGCGACCAACCGTCCGGATGTGCTTGATCCGGCGCTGCTGCGTCCGGGGCGCTTTGACCGTCAGGTCGTGGTGCCGCGTCCGGATCTGAAAGGTCGCGAGGAGATCCTGCGCGTGCATATGCGCAAGGTTCCGCTGTCCAGTGATGTCGAGGTCAAGTCGCTGGCACGCGGCACACCCGGCTTCTCCGGTGCCGATCTGGCCAATCTGGTCAATGAGGCGGCGCTGAATGCGGCTCGTTTTGGTGCGGACAGAGTGGGTAACGCCGATTTCGAGACCGCCAAGGACAAGGTGATGATGGGCACCGAGCGTCGCTCGATGATCATCTCCGACGATCAGAAGAAAACCACGGCCTATCATGAGGCCGGGCATACGCTGGTGGCCAAGTATCTGAAGACCGCCGACCCGGTGCACAAGGTCAGTATCATCCCGCGCGGACAGGCGCTGGGTGTGACCATGCAGCTGCCGGTGGAGGATCGCTTCAATCACGATGCCGAGTACCTGAAAGACCAGATCGCCATCATGATGGGCGGCCGTCTGGGCGAGGAACTGGTGCTCAGCCAGAAAACCACCGGCGCATCGAATGATTTCGAGCGCGCCACGCAACTGGCACGCAATATGGTGACCCAGTGGGGCATGAGCGATGAGCTCGGTCCGATGGTGTACGGCGAGCGTGAACACGAACCTTTCCTGGGACGTGAGATCACTCGCCAGACGAACATCTCCGAGGAAACGGCACGCAAGATCGATGCTGTCGTGCGCAAGATGGTGGATGACAACTACAACCGTGCCAAGGATATTCTGGTCGAACATATGGATCAGTTGCACATGCTGGCGCTGGCTTTGATCGAATACGAGACCCTGGATGGTCCGGAGATCGATACCATTATGGCGGGCAAGGCGCTGCATCGTGGCGAGCCCCGCCAGCCGAAGACTCCGCCGCAGGATCCGTCCGCAGCAGCGCCCGAAACCGGCACGCATGTGCCGACCGAAGAGGCAGGGCAGCACAGCTGATGGACGCGCGCTGGAAGGCGCTGGCCGCGGGTCACGCTTGGATCATGGGGGTGCTTAATTGCACCCCTGATTCATTTTCCGACGGCGGACTGTATGTCGATACCGCAAGCCGGCTGGAGCATGCGCTGCAGATGACCGCTCAGGGGGCGGCCATCGTCGATGTCGGCGGCGAATCGACCCGTCCGGGCTCGCAGCCTGTGCCTGTGGATGAGGAACTGCTGCGTGTAATTCCGGTAGTCGAGGCGCTGGCAGATCACGGGGTGGTGGTTTCCATCGATACATGCAAACCGGAAGTCATGCGCGCAGCCATTCAGGCCGGTGCCCGCATGGTCAATGATGTGAATGCCTTGCTGGCCGACGGCGCACTGGATGCGGTGGCGGGAAGCGATGCGGATATCTGCCTGATGCATATGCGCGGTACGCCGCAGACCATGCAGCATGCCGTGCATTACAACGATGTGGTGGATGAGGTGATTTCTTTTCTGGAGTCGCGCGCCAAAGCCTGCATAGCCGCCGGTATCGCAGCGCACAGGATTCTGCTCGATCCCGGTATCGGCTTCGGCAAACGATTGCAGGATAATCTGGACCTGATCGCTGCGATTCCCCGCTTGCGCGAGCTCGGGTTCCCGGTGTTGATGGGCGTGTCGCGCAAATCCTTCCTCGGCGAGCTTTCCGGCTCGTCTGTCGCTGATCGCGAGATCGAGACGGCCTCGGCCGTGACCGCCTGCGTGTTGCTCGGGGCCGATGTGCTGCGGGTACACGATGTTGCTGCACAAAAGCGTGCTATCGGAGTGGCCTCGGCGCTTGCCTTGGCATCATCGAATCAAGCTGTCCGGCTTGCCTGATAGCGCGCCTTCAACGTACTATCCCGAACGTCATGCAGAACTGGAACTTCGGCCTTCTGGACATCATCGACATCGCACTGGTGGCGATACTTATTTACCTTGTGTTGCGATTGATTCGCGGCACGCGTGCTGTGCAGATGCTGATCGGTCTGGCCGTGTTTGTCGTGGTATACGAGCTGTCCCGGTTCTTCGGTCTGCTCACCGTCGAATGGATCTTCGGTCAGTTCTTTTCCGCTTTCATTATTATTCTGGTGGTTCTTTTCCAGCATGAGATCCGCCGGGCCCTGATGCGTATCGGTGCCAATCCACTGGCCTCATCAACATCTCCTACCGAAATGGTGGATTCGCTGGTCGAATCGGCCTTTGCACTGGCGCATGGCCGCTGGGGGGGCTTGATGGTGATCGAGCGGGAAACCGGCCTGAAGCACCTGTTTGATTCCGGCGTGGAAATGGATGCGCCGCTACGCAGCGATCTGATGCTGGCGCTGTTCAACCCGCAGGCGCCCATGCACGACGGTGCGGTCGTGATTCACCCACAGGCAGGCCAGGGCGGACGCATCGTCGCCGCCCGGGTGCTGTTGCCGCTGGCACAGGCCAATGCCCTGTCGGGGGAATTCGGTACACGCCACAGGGCAGCGCTCGGACTCACCGAGGAGAGCGATGCGCTGGTGGTCGTGGTGTCGGAAGAGACAGGCCATGTGCGTCTGGTGGATGGCGGTACTGTGAGTGAGCCGTTCGATGCCGCCGGACTGAGGCAGACCCTGCTCCGTCGCTTGTCACAATCCGATGGAGGCAGCCGTGATCGGTAAGGCCGTAGGTTTTTTTCGCACCAGCAGCCTGCAGATTCTGGCGGTGCTGTTCGCGCTGGTGCTTTGGGCACAGGTGCATGGTCAGGGGACCGGATCGATCAGCATGGATGTGCCTTTGCAGGTTGAGGGGCTGAGTTCCGGAATCGCCATTGTGAATAATCTTCCCGATCATGTGCGCATCACGGTAAGCGGTTTGCAGGCCCGCCTGAATACCCTGACTCCCGGTGATGTGCGTGTGCCGCTGGATATGTCGCATGTGAGCAAACCCGGTGTGCTGGATCAGGCGCTGGAAATCTCAGCGATCCGCCTGCCGATCGGTCTGAGTATCACCAAGTTGCAGCCCGATCGTCTTCAGGTGCAGCTCGACCGCATCGTGCAACGAATGATTAATGTTAAACCGCGCATTGATACGCCGCAGGGCTGGGAAGTGCGCGATCTGCAGATTCAGCCCCTGCAGGTGATGCTGGAAGGGCCTGAGGTCTGGCTGGAAGCCTTGCTTGAGGTGGAAACCACGCTGGTGCATCCGCAGCCGGTGGAGGGGCCGTTCCGCTTTCAGGTGAGCGTGGAAAGCCCTTCAGGCAAGGCGATTCGCGTGGTGGATCCGCAGAAGAAGTTGCTGCTGCGCGGTATGCTTGTGCCTGCAGCGGATGGGGGCAGAGCCAAAGAAGCAGGGGAGAAGCGTTGATGCGTAAGTATTTCGGAACGGATGGAGTGCGCGGTACGGTGAACGAAGAGCCGATGACCGCCGAGTTCGCCCTGCGTCTTGGTCGTGCCGCAGGCTTCGTGCTCACCCGTCATCTTAATCATCAGCCGCATATTCTGATCGGTAAGGACACACGATTATCCGGTTATATGATCGAGTCCGGACTTTGCGCAGGTCTCACCTCGCAGGGCATGAACGTGATGCTGGTCGGCCCTGTGCCGACGCCTGCGGTGGCATATCTGACGCGTAGCCTGCGCGCCGATGCCGGAGTCGTGCTGTCCGCCTCGCATAATCCTGCGGGCGATAACGGCATCAAGTTTTTCGGTGCGGACGGTTTCAAGCTTCCCGACGAGATTGAGCATGAGATCGAACGCGCTCTGGACGATCTGCCGCCGCGACCGAAGGCATCCATGGTCGGCAAGGCTTTCCGTATCGACGATGCCCGCGGTCGCTACATCGAGTTCTGCAAGGCCTCCCTTGCGCGCGGTTTCCGCATGGACGGCATGAAGGTGGTGGTGGATTGCGCCAACGGTGCCGCCTACGACGTGGCCCCGCGATTGTTTCACGAGCTCGGTTGCGAGGTCGTGGCGATGAACGACAAGCCTGACGGGCGCAATATCAATCTGGCATGCGGCTCGACCTACCCGGAGCAGATGTGCAAGCGGGTGGTGGAATGCGGTGCGGACGCCGGATTCGCACTCGATGGCGATGCCGATCGCCTGATCGCCTGCGATGCAAGCGGGCAGATCGTGGATGGCGATTGTGTTATTGCGGCTCTGGCCGAGCACCTGCTGGATGAAAAGCAACTCAAGGGTGGTGCAGTGGTGACCACGCTGATGAGCAATATGGGTCTGGAAAGATATCTGAACGGTCTGGGTCTTCAGATGTACCGCGCCGCGGTGGGCGATCGCTATGTGCTGGAGATGATGCGCGACAAGGGATGCAATCTCGGTGGCGAACAGTCCGGACATGTCATCATGCTGGATTGCAACACCACCGGCGACGGGCTGCTTACAGCTGTGCAACTGCTGGCCGCGATGCAGCAGCGGAAGCGTCCGCTGGCCGAGCTGGTTTCCGGCATCTCCCTGTTTCCCCAGAAGCTCTGGAATATCACGCTGCCGCGCCGTATGGATGTGATGTCAGATGCCTCGATCATGAACGATGTGATCGCCGCTGAGAAACGTCTGGCCGGGGTGGGGCGACTGAACGTTCGTGCCTCCGGCACCGAGCCCAAGCTGCGTGTCATGGTGGAGGCCGAGGACGAGGCGCTGATGCTGGAGATCGGTGAATCGCTCAGTGACACCATCAAGAAAGTTGTTCAGGAGGCCTGATGATGGCCTGTTTCGATGTATTCAACGGTGATGCCGACGGGCTGTGCGCGTTGCATCAGCTGCGCCTTGCCGAGCCGCAGGACGCCGAACTGGTGACCGGTGTGAAACGCGAGATCGACCTGCTCAGGCGGGTCGAGGCAAAAGCGGGAGATCGCGTGACCGCGCTTGATATCTCATTCGACAAGAATCGCGCCGATGTGCTCCGTCTGCTTGAATCGGGTGCGGATATCACCTATTTCGATCATCACTACGCCGGCGAGATTCCCGACCATAACGCTCTGCATGCGCATATCGATACCAGTGCCGATGTCTGTACCAGCCTGCTGGTGAACCGGCATCTTCACGGTCGTTTTCTGGCCTGGGCGGTGACTGCGGCCTTCGGCGACAATCTGCATGCCGCCGCACGCGCGGCGGCTGTGCCGCTGGGGCTGGATGCTGCTTCGCTTGATCGCCTGTGCGTGCTCGGCGAGTGCCTGAATTACAACGGTTACGGGGTCGGCGAGGACGATCTTTTCTTCCATCCCGCCGAACTGTACAAGCGAATCCGGCCCTATGCCGACCCGTTTGCCTTTATCGAAATGGATGAGGCATTTGCAACCCTTGAGGCGGGCATGAACGATGATCTGGCCAAAGCGCGCGGTGTGCAGCCGGAGTCGGACAACCCGCATGCGGCCTTGCTGCTGCTGCCGAATTCGGCCTGGGCGAGGCGTGTGTCCGGTGTGTTCGGCAATGAACTGGCACGTGATTATCCGCATCGTGCGCATGCCGTGGCCATGCAGCTGGATGACGGCACATGGCGTATCAGTGTGCGCGCACCGATGAGTCGGAAAGAGGGGGCGGATGTGCTGTGCAGGTCTTTCCCGACCGGTGGCGGACGTGCCGCAGCTGCAGGTATCAACGCCCTGCCGGAAGATATGCTTGCTGCTTTTTCCGAAGCCTTGAACAAGGCCTACGCATAGTTTTTTTTAATCCCGCTCGATCAGTTCGATCTTGTAGCCGTCCGGGTCCTCGACAAAGGCGATCACCGTCGTGCCGTGTTTCATCGGTCCGGGTTCGCGTACGATCTTCCCGCCGCTGGCCCTGATTCCGTCGCAGACGCTGTAAATGTCATCCACTGCGATGGCGATGTGTCCGAAGGCGTTGCCGGGATCGTATGAGGCGGTGTCCCAGTTGTGGGTCAGTTCGATCACCGAGCTGTTGGCTTCATCGCCGTAGCCGACAAATGCGAGGGTGAAGCGTCCGCCGGGATAATCCTTGCGACGCAGCAGGCGCATGCCCAGCAGCTCCGTATAGAATGCAATCGCGCGATCCAGATCGCTGACCCTTAACATGGTGTGCAACAGACGCATGTGGCTCTCCTTTTATTGCATGTCCCTTACCAGTGGTTGCGCGCTTCACGGATATGCGTGTACACGCTGACCGCATCCTCGCCGATGCCGTGAAGCTTGGCGTAGTTTATCCGGAAAGCCTCATCTGCCGGCAGTAGCATCGGATTGCACTGCTTTTCCCGTCCCAAAGTGCCGGGAATGCTGGGAATGCCCTTATCCAACCTGTCTTTGCACCATGTGCTATAGGCCTTCACGGCATCGCTTTGCGAGATGCGGGCAAGGCAGAATTCCAGGTTGTTCAGCGTGTATTCGTGGGCACAGTAGAAGCGTGTGCTATCGGGAAGGCGCATCAGCTTTTCAAGGCTGTGCCACATCTGTGCCGGTGTGCCCTCGAACAAGCGCCCGCATCCGGCACCGAAGATGGTATCGCCGCAGAACAGGGCGGTGTCGTCACCCTCGCCACACACGAAGGCGATATGTCCTGTGGTATGCCCCGGGATATCAAGCACCTGTAGGGCAAGATCGCCGATGCGCAGGTCAATGCCCTGGGACAGGTGCAGATCGATGCCGGGGATGCGTAGGGCATCGTGCGCAGCGCCGGCAACCATACAGGCATAGCGTGCCTTCAGTTCGAGATTGCCGCCGGTGTGATCGTTGTGGTGATGCGTGTTCAGGATATGCGTGAGCTTCCGCCCGAGTTGCCTGCAGGCCGCCACAACAGGCGCCGCCTCCGCCGGATCGACACAGGCCAGCACCTCATCCGTGGCGATCAGGTAGATGAAATTGTCCCTGAGTGCCGGAATCTGGTGCACGCTGAAGCCGTTATGTTCATAGGACCACATGCCTCAAGCATACCTGCAAATGCAGCCTTGTGCAGAGTGCGACTGCATCGAAGGGCAGGCGAACTATTCAGGGGTTATTCAGAGGATCCCTAACAACAATCATGCACAAAACAATTCCTGACCCCAAGGTGCAGTGTTGTACGCAAGCTGGATGGGAGGTTGCAAAACGATAGAGGTGGTCCCGTTCGGTTGGACAGTAAATCCCTCTTTATAAGTGGACTCCTGCCGAGTTCTGCTCAGGCAGCCATAGGCAGCGTGAG
>PEWE01000020.1 GCA_002779605.1 Zetaproteobacteria bacterium CG06_land_8_20_14_3_00_59_53
AGCGGTGTCCTCCGGAAAAGTTGCTTGGTGGTACAAACAACCTAACCAGGGGCACCGCTCGCTTTAACCCCTATTTCCCGCCAATCCGCGATGAACCTGATTTAAGGGGAAAAGACTATGCACCGGGTGGCGCGTCAACTGCCATGGTTGCTTTCTTTTCCGAAGTTTTCCCTGCACTTCGGGCACATGACGTGACTGATCTGTGCATCGGTATGCTCCTCGAAATACTCCTCCACCCGGATCCATTCGCCCTGTTCGTTCCTGATGCTGTTGCCGCACCAGGCGCATAGCGGGACGATGTCGCTGATGCTTTTGATGGTGGCCAGTGCCTCGTTGAGTTCCCTGTTGCTGCTTTCCAGTTCGCTGTTGAGCGCCAGTAGAGAGCGCTGCGCCTTTTTCAGCTCGCTGATATCGGCGATCGCTGCGATGAAGTAGTCGGGCTTGCCTGTTGCAACGCGCACCAGCGAGACCGTCAGATGCCATGGATCGAGGAGCCGTCCTTGCGGATATAACGCGTCTCCATCGAATAGGTGTTGATGTCTCCGGCCAGGGTCAGCTTGATCTGGGTCAGGTCGGCATCCAGTTCCTCCGGGTGAGTGATGTCCTGAAAGGTACATCGCGGCAGTTCTTCGCGGGGATAGCCAACGATGTCGCACAGGGCATCGTTGACGCGCAACCACGCGCCACCGATGCCGACATGCGCCATGCCGATATGGGCATGAGCGAAGGTTTCCCTGAACAGCTTCTCGCTATGCTCGACGCGGCGTGCGGTTCCGGCCGTGATGCGCCGGAAGGCCTGAGAACCGAGCAGGATCAGCAGCAATGCGATGTCGCTGGTGGTGTATGCGGCACGGATGAAGGGCGCGCGGATCTCCTTCATATCGATCTTGGCGACGATGCCGAGCCCCATTTCCCTCACCGGCTCGTAGGCGGCGAGCACGTTTTCACCCCGGTAGTCCCTGCCGATGATCGAACCGGATTCACCCTTTAGGGCATGCTGCATGGGAATGGCCTCCGCGCCGTCGAAGGCAACCGGATGCAGATGAACGGTATCGTGGTGACGATGGCTCAATAGGAAAACGATCGGGTCGCCCTCGCGTCTGGCCAGCGTGAATTCGCCGGTCTCCCCGAATCCATGGAAATTCCTGTGGGCTTCCCTGATCTGGCCGGGTGTGTGCTCGAAGGCCTGTGCGCCGGAATGCTGTTTGTCGTAACTTGCCACGGCATTCATCATCGCGGCCCTGCTCTGTGCCGTATCCACCAGTCGCTTGCGCTGTTCTTCTAGGGCTGTCTGGTACAGCGAGCCGATGGCTACACCGAGCACGGTGAGGGTGATGCTCACCATGATGACGATCAGGCAGATGCTTCTGACCTGTGATGGCTTCCCTTCCTTCTCCTGCATGGAGTTGCCCAAGCACTTTCCCTGCCAATGAATACCGGCTCAGGACTTTTCCATATCCCCGGGATTTTTTTCCGCCTCGATGATCGGCACGCCGCTGGGCGGTTGCGGTGACGGCGGTGTGCTGCGTTCGCGTGCCACCGCGATGCCTGCGGCGGTGATGAACAGCATGCCGGCCAGCCCCGGTATGTCCGGGAGTTCACCCCATGCCATAAAGCCGATGAAGCCAGCGAACAGCAGGCCGGTGTAGCCTAACGGTGACACCCTGGTCACCGGTGCCCGTTTATAGGCCCAGGTGAGACCGAGTTGCCCGAGGCTGCCGAACAGGCCGACAGCCAGCAGCCATAGCCAATCCATGGCCTGCGGTAGAACGAAGCCCCAGAGCAGGGGCACGGCGGAAACGACGGATGCGATCAGTGCGAACCACACCACGATGCTGACCGGATCATCCGTATCTGAAAGCCGTTTGGTGGTGGTCAGAGCAAGGCCTGCCAGTGCGCCGGAGGCCAGTCCGCACAGGCCGGCAAGCGAAAAAATGCCTGCTGACGGGTGGAAAAGCAGCGCAAGGCCGATCAGGCTCAGGCCGAGGGCGATGCGGCGGGGCATCGTCCATTGCTCCTTCAGCCAGAGCACGGCGAAGATGGCGATGAATACCGGCGAGGTGTAGTTGAGCAGCAGCGCATCGCTCAGATGCAGGCCATTGATGGCAATGAAATACAGATACATCGCGCAGAGACCCGAGATGCCGCGCAGCAGATGCAGATCGAAGCGTCTGGTTTTCAGGGATACGCGATTGTGGCGTAGCAAGGGCAGCAGCATCAGCAGGGCGATGAAGTTGCGGAAGAAAACCACCTCGCTCTGCGGCAGGCTTTCGCTAGCCATGCGCACACAGGCAGCCATCACTGCGAAGCTGGCTGCCGAGAGCAACGCAAAACCGAGCCATGCCTTGCTGTCGGTATCTGTTGAGGTAATAGAGGGCTTGTTCACGTCAGGTTCGGGTTCCGACTCCAGTGCCTGACATTATGCGGGTGACAGGTTCGCTATTCAATTCCCCGCAGGGGCCGCTTCTGGCGGATCGTCATCCACCTGCAGAAATAGATAGGTGTATCCGGCGGCTGCACCCGCGCCCTTGTTCTTGCCGCCGATGGGTTGCAACACGACGCTGCCGTCGCGCTTCTGGATGGGCGAGGTCTGACCGACGGAAACGCCCAGTGTGGCACTACCGCCCATGCCTTCGTATTTGCCGGCCAACTGGTGCGAGCCTGCAGTGAATGGCCGCGCGAAGACCGCGTAGTCGAGCGTCGAGTTTCGACCGAAGGCCACATCGAAGCCGAAACCGATGCCGGTTTCGCCCTTGTAGTACTCGCTTGTTCCTCCCGCTTCCGGCTTGAAGGTGCAACGGATCTCGCGCGTGGAGTGGATCAGCAGGTTGATGCCGGAATGCTGCAGGATCTTGCAGTTCAGGTCGCCGACCCTCGGTGGCGGGGTATCAATGTTAGCGGGCGATGCACCAGCGAAGGCGGGTATCAGCAGTGCAGCACACAATCCGGCAAGCAGGTATTTCATGGTCAACTCCCGGCGACAAGCGCCATCGGGAGCATAGCTCAGTTCAGGCAATGCTGCGCGGAGTCAGGGATACCTGCTATATTATCAGGGCTGCCAGACAGCAGGGAGGATACAGCGATGGGTTTTTTCGGAAGCATCGGCAGGGCTATCGGCAAGGCGTTGGGCACAGCTGGAAAAACAGCTGAAAAGACCGGAGATGTGGTGGACAAAGTTATTGATACTGCCGGAACGGCAGCGGGCAAGGCCGCCAGTACGGCGGGATCAGCTGCAGGCAAGGTGCTGGGGACCTCATCGAACTGCTGGGAGCCGCCCGCTGGCGATGACAACGGCAGCCCCGGCAAGTAGTTTCGCAGGGCAGGGCTTAAGACAGACGGTTCCGGAAATCCTCGTAGCTGAAGCGGCGGATGGTCTCGAAATTGCCGGACTCGCGGAGGATGGCGATGTCCGGGTGGCGCACGCCGTTGAACATCGTGGTTTTGACCATCGTGTAGTGAATCATGTCTTCGAAGACCAGACGTGAACCCGGCACTAGCGGAGTGTCGAATGAGTAATCACCGATCACATCGCCGGCCAGGCATGAGGTGCCGCCGAGGCGGTAGGTGTGCGGTTTCACGCCGGCCTCGTCAGCGCCGGTAATCATCGGGCGATAGGGCTGCTCCAGCACATCCGGCATGTGCGCGGTGGCGGAGATATCGAGAATCACCACAGGTAACGAGTCGGTCGGCACGATATCCAGCACCGAGGCGATCAACTCTCCGGTGCGCCATGCCACGGCACCGCCCGGTTCCAGATACACCTGTACCTTCCAGCGCTCGCGGAAGTCGCGGATGCGGGCGATCAGCTTGTCCACATCGTAATCCTTATGGGTCATCAGGTGTCCGCCGCCGAAGTTCACCCACTTCAATCCGGGAATCCACGCGGCGAACTTCTCCTCGAAGGCATCGATCAGGGCGACCGAGGAATCGGCGAGGTTTTCGCACAGGGCATGTGCATGCAGGCCTTCGATTCCCGCAAGGTCTGCACCCTGCAAATGCTCAGGGCGTACACCGAGGCGCGAACCGGAAAAACACGGGTTGTAGAGATCGGTTTCGACTTCTGCGATACCCGGATTCACACGGATGCCGCAGGACACGCCGGCTGCCCTTGCCCGCTTGCCGAATTGTTGCCACTGGCTGACGGAATTGAACACCATATGCCCGGCAAGCGAACAGATCTCGTCGAACTCGTCATCGCGGAAGGCGGCCGAATAGATGTGGTTCTCGCCCTTGAATTCCTCAGCGGAAAGCCTCAGTTCGTACAACGAGCTTGCAGTGCATCCCGGCAGGTATTGCTTCACCAGCGGAAAGGTCGACCACATGGCAAAGCCCTTGAGTGCCAGAATGATGCTGCATCCGGCTTCCTGTTGAACACGCTTCATCAACTCAAGGTTGGCGCGCAGCTTGGTCTCCTCCAGCACATAAGCCGGGGAGGGGCAGCGGTTCACCCAGTCGGGGATATGACTCACAGCTGCGGGGAGATGTCGTCGAGCGGTTGGGACGGGACATCTACCCAGGGCAGGCCGCAGGCGTTGAGATCATCCATGAAGGGATCGGGGTCACATTGCTCCATGTTCCACACGCCCGGCTTCAGCCATTTTCCCGTGACCATCTGCTTGGCGCCGATCATCGCCGGTACGCCCGTGGTGTAGGACACGCCCTGCGCATAGGTCTCGGCATAGCAGGCCTCATGGTCGCATATATTATATATATATCGCGTGAACGGTGCGCCGCCGCCTTTCGTGCCGGTGACGATGCAGCCGATGTTGGTCTTGCCTTTGGTGCGCGGGCCAAGGCTGGCCGGGTCGGGCAACAGGGCCTTGAGGAACTGGATCGGCACGATCTCGCGGCCCTCGAACATGATCGGCTCAATGGAGTCCAGTCCGATATTGCGGAACACCTCCAGATGCTTGAGGTAGGCATCGCCGAAGGTCATCCAGAAGCGGATGCGCTTTAAGCCCGGCAGATTCTGCGCCAGCGATTCCATCT
Organism: Zetaproteobacteria bacterium CG06_land_8_20_14_3_00_59_53; assembly: GCA_002779605.1. Classification (GTDB taxonomy): domain Bacteria; phylum Pseudomonadota; class Zetaproteobacteria; order Mariprofundales; family Mariprofundaceae; genus UBA1543. Next base: position 4,990 of record PEWE01000020.1, read on the forward strand.
CCTCGTGGTAAAGCAGATACATGTTCTTTTCTCCGACTTCTTCAAAGTCGAACGTCCGCTTGAACTGCATCGGTCTGGTTTCGATCCACTCGCCGTTTTCGAAGTAGCGCCCGTTGCTGGTCACCTCGCGGATATTGATCTCCGGGTTGAAGTTGGTGGCGAATGCATAGCCGTGGTCGCCGCCGTTGCAGTCCAGGATGTCCACGGTATGGATCTCGTCGAAGTGGTGTTTCAGCGCATGCGCGCAGTACACATTGGTCACGCCCGGGTCGAAGCCGGAGCCGAGCAGGGCCATCAGTCCGGCATCCTTGAAGCGCTGCTGATAGGCCCACTGCCAGCTGTATTCGAATTTGGCTTCGTCCAGCGGTTCGTAGTTGGCGGTATCCAGATAGTGCACGCCGGTTTCCAGACACGCATCCATGATGCTCAGATCCTGATAGGGAAGGGCGACATTGATGACCATGAAGGGCTTCACCCGTTCGATCAGCGCCACCAGTTCCGGCACCTTGTCGGCATCCACGCTTGCCGTGGCGATGCGCTTGCCGGTCTTCTCCAGCACCTCCGATGCAATCTGGTCGCACTTGGCAACGGTGCGGCTGGCCAGCGTGATGTTGTCGAACACATCCTTCTGCTGCGCGCATTTATGGGCGACCACGCGGCCGACACCGCCTGCACCGATAATCAGAATATCTGCCATGGATGGACCTCCTGGAAAGTCAGGCGAGTTTAGCCCCGGTGGTTTGCCGCGTCATGGGGAAATATGTTCCGGAGGCATGCCGCAGCGGTTGTTCCGGCTGTAGGGCGCGCGTAAGCTTTCCCGATGTTCGATTCTACTGAAACCCCGCTTGATCAAGCCCATTCCATCCGCATCATCGGTGCTCCATTCGATGGTACGGTGTCTTTCCGTCCCGGAGCACGCTTCGGTCCTGCCGCCATCCGCGATGCTTCCGATGGCGTCGAGGTCTGGTCGCCGTTGCTTGATGCCTCGCTTGAGTGTGTTCGTTATGCCGATGCCGGAGATGTGGAATTGCCGATGGGCGATACCGGGCGCGCACTGGAGATGATCCGTGAAGCTGCCGATGCCGCGCTGGATGCCGGCGCCGCACCTTTCCTGCTCGGCGGCGAGCATCTGGTTTCTCTGCCGGCGATCGCTGCGGTGCATGCACGCCATCCCGATCTGCTTGTGGTGCAGCTCGATGCGCATGCCGATCAGCGCGAGGATTATATGGGGGTGAAGCTCTCGCATGCCTGTGTGATACGCCGGGTTGCTGAGTTTCTCGGGCAGGAGCGTATCCGGCAGATCGGTATCCGTTCCGGCACCAAAGAAGAATATAGGCTGATGCGCGAGCACGGCACCCTGACCACCTTCCGCGAAGCGGATCTTGAAGAACTGAAGGTATGGATCGGCCGGCGGCCTGTGTATCTTACTGTTGATCTGGATGTGTTCGACCCGTCCTGCTTTCCCGGCACCGGCACGCCGGAGCCGGGTGGTATCGACTGGTGGACCTTCCAGCGCTTTTTGCAGGTGCTGCGCGGCTGCCGCATCGTCGGTCTCGATGCCGTGGAGCTGGCACCGCAACTGGACGCCTCCGGCTGCTCCTCCGTGCTGGCTGCCAAGGCGGTACGCGAGATGCTGCTGGTGGCAGCCTGTCCGGTCGCATGATTCCGGTCGCATGAGCCCGAGGGCTTGAGTACCCTGCTGCCCGATTCTGTCACCGATGCTGTGCGTCGCCTGCTGACGCGCAGCCTATTGATGCGTGCTCTGCTCATCGGTGGTGCTGCCGTGTTCGGCCTGCTGCTGTTGTCGGCTATCGGCCTGACCTGGTATCTCAAGACGCTGGATTTCAATACCTACAAACCGATGATTCAGGATGCCGTGCTCAAGGCCGGAGGTCGCGCGCTGTTGATCGACGGTGATATGCGCCTGTCGGTTTCCCTGCATCCGGCGCTGCGCGTGGAGGGTGTGCATCTGGCCAATCCTGCTGGTTTCAGTCGTCCGAACACCGTGGATGTGGCACGCATGGATGTCGAGATCGCCTTGTTGCCTCTGCTTTATGGGGAATTGCTGGTCGAGCATGTCGATCTGATCGATCCGGATATCCTGCTGGAAAAGCTGTCCGATGGCCGTGATAACTGGAGCCTGCCGGGAGAGCTGGCCGGAGAGGGAGTTTCCGCCGCTGCCGAGGCCGGCCCCGACAGTCCGACCATTCTTCCGCGTGTGCATCGTGTGATGATTCGCAACGCGACCCTCGGATTCCGCGACGCCGGCGAGCTACGCCCGAGAAGCCTTGTCGTGCCCGAGATCGAACTGTGGGAGGGCAACGGCGAGGGCAAGGACAAGCTGCTGCTGCGTGCCCGCGGCGAGTTCGAGAAGGTGCCGCTGAAGCTGCAGGGATCGCTTTCCTCGTTGCATGCACTGCTGGCCAACCAGGCACTGGCTGTGTCGCTGCATGCCTCGGTTCCGGGCGTCGAGCTGAAGCTGGGCGGCAGCATGCAGCAGCCGCTGGATGCGAAGGGGATGTCGCTTGAAATCGATGCGGATTCACCGGGTATCGGCAGTCTGGCGAGATTGTTCAAGCTGCCTCCGGTCCTGGCTCTGGCGATGCATCTGAAAACCACACTGCAGGATGATGCTGAAGGTTTCCTGTTGCAGGGCTTCCAGGCCAGGCTCGGGGGCAACGATGTGTCCGGCGATGTGCATATCGGCATGCCGAAGGGACGACTGCGTCTGGATGCCATGCTTGTCTCGAATGCCATCGATCTGAGCGGCCTGCTGCCGGAATCGAAGCAGGCGGAAAACGCTCCGGCCGCAGCGTCCGGCAAGGGGGGCGGCAAGTCGCAGGCTGCGCGCGTATTGCCCGCCGGGCCGATCGATCTTGCAGTGTTGCGCGCCATGGATGCGACGGTGGAATGGAAGATCGCCCGCTTCTCCATGCCCGATCTGCAGCTCTCGGATGTGCATCTCAAGGCCGGTCTTGCCGACGGAGAGTTGCGGCTCGGGCCCTTCAAAGGGCTGCTGGCCGGCGGTCAGGTGCGCGGCGAACTGGTGCTGCGCGCCGCAAAGTCGCCGGCTGTGTTCGGCATGACACTTGTCGGGCGGGGCATTATGGCGGACCGGTTGCTGGCCATGCGAGCAGGACCGCAGGCGGATGGGCTGATGCAGGGCGGCAGCATGGATATCGATTTGACGCTCGACGGGCGCGGCACATCCGTGGCCGGGTTGCTGGCGGACAGCAACGGGCGGATCAAGCTGAGCATGGGCGAGGGAAAGGTGAAGAGCACGGCACTGAACATGATCGGCGGCGATATGCTGATGACGCTGGCCGACAAGCTCAATCCGTTCTCCGAGAAGAAGGACAGCATGGAGCTGCAATGCGGGGTGGTCCATTTCAGGATCGAGAACGGCATGATGCTGTCGGAGAAGGGCATCGCCTTTGAAACCGCGCGCATGAACATCCTCAGCCAGGGCTCGATTAACCTGCTTGACGAAAGCATCGATCTGAGCTTTGGCACTGAGCCGCGCGACGGTATCGGTGTGAACCTTTCCAATATGGTCAATGTGGTGAAGCTGGGCGGAACGCTGGCCGAACCGGGCATGGTGGTGGATGCCGCCAAGTCCGGCATGGCGGCTGCGCGCACGGCGGGCGCCGTGATGACCGGGGGCTTGTCCCTGCTCGGCGAGGGTCTGTTCAACCGGGTTACCGCCGATTCAACACCCTGCAAGACGGCGCTGGAGATGAAATAAGCCTGTCGGGGTGACAGCCCCGGCAAATTTGGCAATAATCACTCAACGTCTTTATCTCTGGGAGGGGACATGTCGCTACGTCTGGGTCGTACTTCACTAAAAACCACCTACCAGTTCGCATCCTATGGGTTGTTTCTGGTTATCCTGCTACTCGGCAGTATCGCCATGCTCAAGCTTGATATGTCCACCGATCTGAGCAACCAGATCATCCAGCGTTCGATCAATCAGATGCATCACGCCATGTTGCTACGCATCTCCGCCACCGAGGCGGCGATGCCGGTCAATGACTACATCATCCACGCCAATACCGGGGAGAAAGATGAGTACCGTCGCCTGCGCGGCAAAGTGGAAAGGGAATTCGCCGCCCTTGCCGCGATGCGGGGTTTCGAGCAGGGACAGCTCGATATGCTGGCCGATGCGCGTATCGAGTGGGACAAGGCCATGCAGGTGGCCGATGACATCATCGCCATGCCGCGACCGGTCGGCAATCCGCTGGCTGCTCAACGCATGGAGGATTTTGATCTGCTGATCGACAATGCATCGCAAACGCTGAGCCGTGTTTACGATGCCGTATATGCGGAGAATATCAGCAGCGGCGAACATATCCGGCTCATCGAAACCCAGACCTATATCATTTCCGGCGCCCTGTTTCTGGCAGCGCTCGGTATCGTGGTGTTCGGCATGGTCTGGATGCCGCGCAGCTTCTTCCCTCCGCTGCGCGAGGTCGCCAAGGGGATGCGGAAGCTCAGGCAGGGAGAGCTGGATCACCGGGTGGACAGGGATGTGCCGATCGAGTTCATTTCGCTGGTGGATGGTTATAATGACCTGGCCGACGCCATCAGGGAGATGAAAAAGGATTGAATGCAGCTGACAACAATATCCCGGTCGGGCCGGACAGTATCGCGGTCGCGCTGGTGCATTATCCGGTGCTCAACCGGCTGGGGGAGACCTCGACCACGGCGATCACCTCGATGGATGTGCACGATTTTGCGCGCACCTGTGCATTTTACGATGCGGGTCCGGTATATCTGATACATCCGGCTGAAGGCATGCATGCCATGGTGCGGGATATCTGCGGCTACTGGCAGGAGGGCGAGGGCGGGGCCCGCAATCCGGGGCGGCGCGAGGTGCTTTCGCATGTGAGATTGCTGCACTCTCTGCAAGAGGTCATGCAGGATGCGCCTTATAAATTATGGTACACCTCCGCCACACCGCCGCAGCAGGGTTTGCGGGATATTGAATCCCTGCGGGACGAATCCGGCCCGCACCTGATTGTTTTCGGCACGGGATCGGGTCTGGATGCCTCGAAACTGCCGCCTGCAAATGGATGGTTGCGGCCCATCGAAGGTGCCGGTAAAGTGCGCCACCTTTCGGTACGTGCAGCCCTTGCCATCTATATGGATCGCTGCAGTCGGCCGGAGAGGTAGTAGTTAGAGGTGTTGGAGGCTTAAATGCGTGCATTGGATGATGTAACCAAGGATCAGATTCGTAACGATATCCCGGCATTCCGCGAGGGCGATACCGTCCGCGTCAATGTTCGCGTGGTTGATTTCAAGGATACCAAGAAGGGTGTGGAGCGCCGCGAGCGCCTGCAGGCCTATGAAGGCGTTGTGATCGCGCGTCACAACAAGGGCATTTCCAGCTCTTTCACCGTGCGCAAGATTTCCGGTGGAGTCGGTGTGGAGCGTGTGTTCCCGCTGCATTCCCCGATGCTGGAGAGCATCAATGTAGTGCGTCACGGTCGCGTGCGTCGCGCCAAGCTGTACTACCTGCGTGCACTCTCCGGTAAGGCTGCCCGTATCCGCGAGCGTCGCATCCGCTAATTACGGCGGTGTGCCCGAGGAAGATCATTGCAAGGGGCCCGTTGGGGCCCCTTGTTGTTTGTTGTTTCAATATTAAGCATCAATTACCGTTGCTGCCCCATACCGAGGAGGGATAGATGAGCGAGCGTTCCGATTTCTTTCATGCCGATCTGGCCGACACTGCCGTTGCCGAGGCGATTGCCGCCGAGCTCGGTCGCCAGCAGCACACCCTGGAGCTGATTGCCAGCGAAAATATTGTGTCCAGGGCCGTGATGCAGGCGCAGGGCTCGGTGATGACCAATAAATACGCCGAGGGCTATCCCGGCCGCCGTTACTACGGTGGTTGCGAGCATGTGGACAAGGTCGAGGCGCTGGCTCAGGAGCGCGCGAAAAAGCTGTTCGGTGTGAAGCATGCGAATGTACAGCCGCATTCCGGCTCGCAGGCCAATATGGCCGTCTACATGGCCGTACTCAATCCGGGCGATACCATCATGGGCATGGATCTTTCGCATGGCGGACATCTGACCCACGGCTCACCGGTGAACTTCTCCGGTCGTCTGTACAATGTCGTGGCATACGGCGTGCGCGAGTCCGACGAGCGTATCGATTACGATGTCATGCAGCAGCTGGCCGACGAGCACAAGCCTAAGATGATTATCGGCGGTGCTTCTGCCTATGAACGCGAGATCGACTTCGCACGTATGCGCAAGATCGCCGATTCCGTCGGCGCCATCCTGTTCGTGGACATGGCACACTATGCGGGCCTGATCGCTGCCGGTGCCTATCCGAGCCCCGTTGGGCATGCGCATGTGATTACTACCACCACGCATAAAACCCTTCGCGGTCCGCGCGGTGGCATGATCCTCACCGACGATGACGATCTGGCCAAGAAGCTGAACTCGCGCATCTTCCCCGGCATCCAGGGTGGTCCGCTGATGCATGTGATCGCTGCCAAAGCCGTGGCTTTCGGCGAGGCGCTGGGCGGGCAGTTCCAGCGCGACCAGAAGCAGGTGGTGCTCAATGCGCGAGCACTGGCTGACACATTGACGGCAGGCGGCCTGCGTGTGGTCTCCGGAGGGACGGATTGCCACATGTTCCGCGTGGATGTGCGTCCGCAGGGCATCACCGGCAAGGTCGCCGAGGAAGCCCTTGAGGCTGCCGGCATCACGGTGAACAAGAACACCATCCCGTTCGATCCGGAAAGCCCGTTCGTGACCAGCGGTGTGCGTATCGGCGCTTCGGTGATCACTGCGCGCGGTATGCTGGAAGCCGAGGCGAGAGCGATCGGCGAGATGATCCTCAAGGTGCTGTCTGCTCCCGAGGATGCCTCCGTGCATGCGGCAGTGGCTGCTGAAGTGCGCGCACTGACCGATCGCTTCCCGATCTACGACTGAGTTGGCGGACATGCTTGTTTTCCGTCGTTGCGACTGACCGGGCAGACCGGTCATGCATTGCCCGTTCTGTTCCAATGACGATACGCGCGTGATCGATTCACGCGTGGCGGAAGGCGGTGCCGCAGTGCGCCGCCGGCGCGAGTGCGAGGTGTGCGGCAAGCGTTTCTCAAGTTATGAGCGGGCCGAACTGCGTCTGCCGATGGTGATCAAGAAAGACGGAACCCGGCAGACCTTCGATGAGAGGAAGATACGCGGCGGCATGCAGAAGGCGCTGGAAAAGCGACCGGTGAGTGCCGATGCGCTGGAGCAGGGCGTGCAGGCGGTGATCCGTGCTGCTCAGGAGAGCAGTGAATCGGAGATCCCGGCAGGCAGCATCGGTGATTATGTCATGGAGCAGTTGCGTCAGCTCGATGGTGTGGCTTATATCCGTTTCGCGTCGGTGTATCGTGAGTTCAAGGATGTGGATGAATTTGTAGCCGCGGTGAAGTCGGCTATGCGAGTCAAGGGAGAGTAAACATGGGTGTGAAGATTGCAGTATTGCCGGGTGATGGCATCGGTCGCGAGATCGTACGTGAGGCACTGAAGGTCATGGGCGTGCTGAACAGCGCCTACGGCCTGAATGCCGAGTGGGAAGAGGCTGCCATCGGTGGCGACGGTTATGACACCTCCGGCGATCCGTATCCCGAAGCGACGCGCAAGCTGGCGCATGCCAGTGATGCGGTGCTGCTCGGAGCAGTGGGTGGTCCGAAGTGGGAGCCGCTGGACAAGCCTTTGCGTCCGGAGGCCGGCCTGCTCGGCATTCGTGCCGAGCTCGGGCTGTTCGCCAACTATCGTCCTGCCAGAGTGTACGATCAGTTGCTGGGTGCTTCGACTCTGAAGCCGGAAGTGGTGCAGGGCGTGGATATTCTGGTGGTGCGCGAACTGGTATCGGGCGTGTATTTCGGTCAGCCGCGTGGTTTCGAGCAGGTGAACGGTGAGCGGCGCGGTTTTAATACGATGGGCTATTGCGAATCGGAAGTCGAGCGCATCGCCCGCACCGCCTTTGCCGCCGCTCGCCTGCGTTCCAACCGCGTGTGCAGCGTGGACAAGGCCAATGTGCTGGAGGTCTCGGAGCTCTGGCGCGAAACTGTGATCCGCGTCAAAGAAAGCGAGTTCCCGGATGTCGAGCTTACGCACATGTACGTCGATAACGCTGCCATGCAGCTGATCCGCAATCCGAAACAGTTCGATGTGATGGTCACCGGTAATCTGTTCGGTGATATCCTCTCGGACGAGGCTTCCATGCTGACCGGTTCGATCGGCATGTTGCCGTCTGCATCCATCGGTGAGAAGTTCGCCATGTACGAGCCAATCCACGGCTCCGCACCCGATATCGCGGGTCAGGACAAGGCCAATCCGCTGGCAACGATCCTTTCCGTGGCCATGATGCTGCGCTATTCGCTCGGCAAGGCCGATCTGGCCGCCAAGGTCGAGGCAGCTGTCGAGGCTGTGCTTGATGACGGCGTGCGTACGCTGGATCTGGCCGGCGGGAGCCGCACGGTTTCCTGTTCCGGCATGGGTGATGCGGTTAGTGAAAAACTTAGGGCAATGGCGGGTTGATGATGAGCGACTATTTACCGAATAAGGATGCATACAATGTGGCCGTGGTCGGTGCGACCGGTGCTGTCGGCCAGACCATGCTCGAGATCCTCGCCGAGCGGAATTTTCCGATCGCGGATCTGGTGCTCGTGGCTTCCAGCCGCAGTGCGGGCTCGCGCGTCGAGTTCAAGGGCAGGGAATACGTCGTGCAGGATCTGGAGACCTTCGATCCGGCAGGTCTGGATATTGCTCTGTTTTCCGCCGGTGGCGGCACATCTTTGAAGCATGCCCCGCGTTTTGCCGAGGCGGGCTGCTATGTGGTGGATAATTCCAGCGCATGGCGCATGCACGATGATGTGTGTCTGGTTGTGCCGGAAGTGAATCCGCACGCCCTTTCCATGGCCAGAGCGAACCGCATCATCGCCAACCCGAATTGCTCGACCATCCAGATGGTGGTGGCGCTCAAGCCGCTGCATGATGCCGTGCCGATCAAGCGTGTGGTGGTTTCCACCTATCAGGCTGTGTCCGGTGCAGGTGGCAAGGCCATCGAAGAGCTTGCCGAGCAGACCCGCAGCCTGCTGCTGGGTAACGAAGCCAAAGTGAATATGCTGCCGGCACGCATTGCCTTCAATGTGATTCCGCAGATCGATGTGTTCATGGAAGACGGTTACACCAAGGAAGAGCGCAAGATGATGGATGAAACGCGCAAGATCATGGAGGCGGATATCGCGGTAACCGCCACCACGGTCCGCGTGCCGGTGTTCTACGGGCACTCCGAATCGGTGAATGTCACATTCACCGGTCCGATGACAGCCGATACGGCGCGTAGCCTGCTTGCTGATGCCGAAGGTGTGTGTGTGGTGGACGATCCGGCAACGGCCGATTATCCGCTTGCCAGCGAGGCCGGCGGCACCGATCCGGTGTGGGTCGGGCGTATCCGTGAAGACAAATCTTGCCCTGATTCCTTGCATTTATGGGTGGTTGCTGATAATGTCCGTAAGGGTGCGGCTCTAAATGCCGTTCAGATTGCGGAATTACTTGTTTCGGAACATTGATGCGCTTGTGATGTCGGCTGCTTGATGCGAGAGGCGGGTCGCCAAAAGGGAGATTGCCGTATGTTCGTTGGATTGCGGAATGTGCTGCTGCTGTCTGTATGTCTGATATTCGCTGCCGGCCAGGCCGGTGCTGTTGCGCTTGGCAAGATCGAGGTCACCAGCCATCTCGGTGAAACCTTCTTCGCCGAGGCTCCGCTGCAGCTTGATTCAGGCGAGAAGATTTCCGATGTCACTGTTGAAATGGCAGCCCCTTCCGATTATCAGATTCTGGAAGTGTTCCGTGACCCCGCGCTGAACAGCCTGGCTGTTGAAGTCGTCAATGATCTGCGCGGGCCTCGTGTCGTGATCAGTTCGAATCAGGCAGTGGATACGCCTTACTTCAATCTGGTTCTCAAGATGCGTCACGGGCATGCCACCAATTTCAAGAAGTACCCCGTATTCCTCGATCTTCCCGAACAGGTCCGCCCGGCAGCACCCGCGCCTGTCGAACCACAGCCCGCACAGGTCGAGTCTGTGCAGCAGGCCCCTGAAGTATCCGCCGTTGATATTCGTCCGATCGAACCGGTGGCCCCTGTATATGAACCGGCACCCGCTGCGTATGCCGAAACGGATCAGCGAGCCCCGATCGAGCCGACCGGCTCTGAATTCAATCCTTACGACGGTTGGGCACGTACCAGTCGTTATGGTCCGATGGTGCGCGGTGACACGATTACAACCGTGGCCCGGCGTCTGCGCGTTGATGAGCGCTACACGATCAACCAGATCATGGTCGGACTGTTCAATAAGAACAAAGACAAGTTCCGCGAAGGCAATATCAACCTGATCAATGCGGGTACCTATCTGAATGTGCCATCTGCTGCCGAGGTTGAATCTGTACCGGCCAGCGAAGCCGAGGCATTGATCAAACAGCAGGAAAAGCAGTGGAAGAACCTGCGTAACCAGCCCGTCTATGCCGCCGAGGCAGAGGCTCAGGAAAACCGCTACAGGGCACGCGTTAATATCGGTCAGTCCGCATCCGGGACAGCAGCTGCGCCAATGCCGCAGGACAATATGCCGGCGCAGGCGGGAGCTGACATGATGGGCAATCAGCCCGTGCAGCAGGGGGATGCTTCAGCACAGGCGATGGCCGATCAGATGCGCGCATTGCAGGAGGAAAACCTCCGTTTGCAACAGGCATTGAAGGAATCCGAGGCCAGTGCCGCCGCCGCGCCACCGGCAACAGCTGATTCGGCTGCAGCGGACGAGAGAGTTAAAAAGCTGGAACTGACTGTCGCACGTTTGCAGCGCCAGCTCGTGCTGGTGAATCAGGAACTTGAAACGGCCAAATCGCAGGATATGAATGCGCTGACCTATGTGATGGGCGGCATCATCCTGCTGCTGATCGCCGTTGCCGGATACCTCCTGTTCCTGTTGCGCCGTGATCGGCCTCATGCATCCATGCAGGAGACGTCTGCCGCATCTGATGTCATGCCAGCCGTGGCTGCAATGGCTGCACCGGTGGCCGCAGCCATGACAGACGAAATTGACAGCAACGAAGCTGCGTTGAACGGAATGGATGCCGAGTCAATTGCCGCCTCACTGGACAGCGAGCCAGTGCAGGAAGCGGACATCGACATGTCCAATGATTCCATGCTGTTTGAACAAAAGGCACCGTCGGCTCAGGCTGGTGTGGATTATCTGGCCGAGGCCGAAGTCTATCTGCGTTATGGTATGGACGACGAGGCGTTGCAGCAGATGCATCTGGCCATCGAACAGAGGCCGGACAATCTGGAAGCACATCAGAAACTAGTGAGTTTCCTGCAGTCGCGGGGCGATGATGCCGCTGTTACAGCAGCCATCGAGGCAGCCCGTAGCGCTCTGCGGGGAGCAGACCTGGAAGCCTTAGAGAATTCCATGCCGGCCAGTCAGGCGGACGATGTCGATGTGCTCGCTGACGAATCCGGCGACGACATCGATTTCGATGATGTGCTTGCCAGAGCTGAGGAATCAACCGAAGAGCCTGCACAGGCAGGGTCGGAGGATGAAGGTTCCGCGGACGATATGTCCATTGATCTGGGCGATATGGTTTCGGGTACGCAGATTGCGGCATCTGCCGGCTCAGCAGACGATGCCGGCCTGGATTTCACAGGTCTGTCTGCGCAGGACGGGTCGGATGAGGAACCGGCAGAAAGTGCCGGTACTGAAGATGTGGCGGTACCCGGCGGGCTGGATGATGAAGGCGATCTTGATTTTGTCAGCTCGATCGAAATATCCGAAGCGGATGAGGTTGAGGCTGAAGATGACGCAGATGCAGATGTTGCTGCTGCCGATGATGGATCAGGGCTGGATTTTTCGCTGGATGACGAGTCGCAGGACGACAGTGAACTTGGCGATATGTTGCAGTCCTTGTCCGGCGAAGATGCAGCGGAAGAAGATGATACCGGACTTGCATTCGATTCCCCTGAGGATGCTGCTGAAGAAGACACTGCTCTGTCATCCGAAGTGGCTTCCCTGGATGATGATGAACTGGGTCTGGATGAGATTCTGGGCGAATTCGCCAAAGACGCTGATGGCGAATCTTCGGATGGAATTGATTTCGCCTCGGCAGGCAGCGGTGTAACCACCTACGAGCAGAATGCCGATGATGAAATCGTGCCGGAAACCGTGATCGATAGCGGTTCGGACGATGAGCTCGGCATCGATGCCATCCTCGGCGAATTCGCCATGCACGAAGCAGAAGGATCTGACGAGGCCGCTGACGAGGGCTCAGTTCCGGAGACTGTTATCGAGGCCGATGCAACCGAAGACGACGACCTCGGTCTGGATGACATCCTGGGACAGCTTGATTCCTACTCAGCCGATGCCGGAGAGGGTGCCACGGGAGCAGATTCCGATGTGGTCGCCTCCACCTCCGATGCCATTGCCGATATGCCGGAAATGGATGTCAGCGACGAGTTGGATGACTTGCTGGCTGAATGGGGTCAAGAGGGCGAAGGTCTGGATTTCGAGGCAGGTCCGGAAAGTCTTGACCTCGACCGTGCGCGCAGCCTGCTGGCAGAAAACCAGCTCGACGATGCCGAGGCCGCGCTGACCTCCGCACTGGCCGGAGATCGTCGTGGTGACGCATTGATCGGTCTGGCCGAGGTGGCGGCAAAGCGTGGAGATAGCGCACGCAGCAGCGAGCTTCTGGCAGAGGCCGAGGATCTGCTCGACGACAGCAATCGTGACTGGTTCGATTCGGTGAGAAACCTGTCAGCCTGATCGCCGTCTGCGCGCTGAATTGACGCTTCAAGGTTGCAATTGAGCGAGTTTCCTGCACAACAAACACCCCGGATACATCCGGCGAGACGCATTCACCCGCTGGGACGGTTGTCGTTTGCCGTGGGCATGCTTGCCACGCTCCTGCTTGTGCAGCGCGATATCCCGGGAATGTCCGTGCTGCTCGTGATCAGCATGCTCCTGATATCGTGGCTGAGCGCCAGCTGGTTGCCCGTATGGCGTGCCGCGCGTCTCCTGCTCTGGCTTGTGTTACCGATCCTGTGTCTGCATATGCTATTCACCCCCGGTGAGTTGCTCTGGCCGGCTAGCTGGCTGCATGTCACCCGCGAGGGATGGCATGAGGGGGTTTTACTGGGCCTGAGATTGAGTGCGATGTTCTATGCGGCCATGCTGGTCTCCCGTTCCCTGAGTCGCGAGGAATGGGTCTGGTGCTGCCTGAGTCTGCCTGTGCTCGGAGCGTTTCTGCTGCCCTATGTAAAGTTGTCTTTACCCATGCGGGGGATGGCCAGCCAGGCACTGTCACAGGCGCGCATGACCATCAGCCTGAGGTCCGCATGGCGTGATGCAGCAGCTATCCCGCGTGCACTCGGGGATGCCATCGAAAACGTCTGGCATGCATCGGACAGTCAGGCTGAACAGCTATGGAAGAACTGGGATCAAGAAGAAGCTGCGCGCCGGGTGTCGGGAAATGTTACTGCCGGGATTCTGCTTGCCGTGCTCGGTGTGCTGATGCCTGTCTCTGTATGGATGGTCGGATGACAATAGATACTCCTGATATGCAGCGCATCGCCCTGGTTGTTGAATACGACGGTCATGCACTATGCGGGTGGCAACGACAGAACAACGGCTCGTCCGTGCAGCAGCATCTTGAACAGGCTCTGGGTCTGATCGAAGGCGCCGAGGTGGCATGTGTCGCAGCCGGGCGCACCGATGCCGGCGTGCATGCCGAGGCCATGGCAGTGCATGCCGATGTACACAGATCCCGCTTCGAGCGATCGCCGATGGCCTATGTGCATGGCGTGAATCAGGGGCTTCCGGAGAGTATCCGGGTGAGTGCCGTGCGAGCTGTGGCGGCGGATTTTCATGCGCGTTTCGATTGCCGCGAAAGGGCTTATCGCTATCAGATATGGAATCGTGGAACGGCTCCTGCCATCGAGCGCTGGCGGCACTGGTGGATGCCCCGCACACTGGATCTTGCGGCTATGCAGCAGGCGGCAGAGTATCTGAAGGGCAGGCATGATTTCTCATGTTTCCGCGCCAGCGGATGTCAGGCTTCTTCACCGGTTCGCGAGGTGCGTACATTGAGCATCGAACAGCATGGCTGGTGCGTCAGTATCAATATCAGTGCGGACGCCTTTCTCTACCATATGGTGCGCAATATCGTCGGTTCGCTGGTGCGTGTGGGCACGGGCAAATGGCAGGCCGCCCATATGGCTGACTTGATCGCAGGACGTGATCGTGTGGTGGCGGGAGAAACCGCACCGGCGCACGGCCTGTATTTCACCCAAGCGGTGTACGACGATTTCAGCACAGGGAACTTCAAGCACTAAACGCCGAAAGCTGAGCTTCTCAGTCGGTCAACACAGAGACTGCGATGCTGTCGGCCATACCCAGTCCCTTGTCACTTAGCTTTATTGTTTCCTCGCTGATCAACAGGTGACCGCTTCGCTGCCATGGCCTGAGGGCCTCGCCGAACATCTCCCCTATTTTCTGGCCGAAACGTTTGCTGAACAGTTGTTGATCGATGCCGTCATGGCGCCTTAAGCCCAGCCACACCGCTTCACCGGCTGCCTTTTTCAGTCCCAGTGTCTCACTGTTGTTGATGCAGCGCCCATCGGATATGCCTGCCTTGATATAGCCCTCGGGCGAGCGGATATCGGCATAGCGGGTGATACCGCCGTCGTCCTCATCCCATTTGCCTGCGGCGCCCGCACCGATACCGATATAGTCGTGATACAGCCAGTAGGCATCGTTGTGCCGGCAATAGCGGCCGGGACGCGAGAAATTCGAGACCTCATAGGCCTGATACCCCGCATCACTCAGACGGCTGCGTGTGCTGCGCAGGAAATCGAGCGCCAGTTCGTCCTCCGGCAGGGCCAGCGGCTGTCTGCGATGGCGTTGTGCCAGCTCGGTATGCGCCTCGATGGTCAACTGGTAGCAGGACAGATGTTCCGGGGATAGTCCGATGGCCGCGTTCAGGGATTCAAGCCAGCCGTGCATGCTCTGGCCGGGAAGGCCGTGCATCAGGTCCAGACTGATGTTGTCGAAACCGGCATTGCGCGCGCGCTCGAAAGCTTGCATGGCTTGCGAGCCGTTATGGATGCGTTCCAGCCAGAGCAGTTCGGCATCATCAAAACTCTGCACGCCGATGGACAGGCGGTTGATACCGGCCTCCCGGTAGGCCGCGAAGCGCGCTGTATCCACGGTGCCCGGATTGGCTTCCAGAGTGATCTCGGCATCGCCTGCCAGTTCGAACCTTTGTGCGGCCAGTTGCAGCACATCGGCGATCAGCGTGGCTGGTGCAAGCGAAGGCGTGCCGCCGCCGAAGAAAACCGTGGTGAGCTTGCGTCCTGCGAACTGTCCTTGATCCGACCAGTGGTCGAGTTCGGCCAGCAGCGCCAGCCGGTAGTGCTCCCAAGGCGGAGCCTGCCGGACATGCGAGTTGAAATCGCAGTAGGCGCACTTGTGCACGCAGAACGGGATATGCACATACAGGTGAAGTTCACCTGCCTGCCGGTTCAAAGTCTTATGCATGGCCTATTGCAGGACGCCATGCTTACTGCAGAACGATCTCGTAGCGCTCCGCATCCAGCTTCTCATCGCTCTTCAGCACGATCTCCTTTTTCAGGAAGCGTTCCAGAGCGCTGACGCTGTCACTTTCTTCGCCCAGCAGGCGGTCGATGATGGCCGGATGTGCCACCACCATCAGCCTGTCGCAGGGATAGGCGCGCGCTTCGGCCACCACCTCACGGAAGATCTGGTAGCAGATGGTCACCTCGCTGCGCACATGGCCGGTCGCATTGCAGTGCGGGCAGACCGACAGCAGTGTGCGTCCGAGGGATTCACGGGTGCGCTTGCGGGTCATCTCCACCAGACCGAGTTCGGAGAGATGCACGATATGGGTTTTGGCATGGTCGCGCGACAAGGCCTCTTCCAGTACCTCCAGCAGACGGCGTTTGTTTTCGTCTTCCTGCATGTCGATGAAATCCACAACGATGATGCCGCCAAGATTGCGCAGGCGAAGCTGGTGGACGATCTCGTTGACCGCCTCGAGATTGGTCTTGAAGCTGGTTTCCTCCATGGTGCGTGAGGCGGTGAAGGAGCCGGAGTTCACATCGATGGCGATCAGTGCCTCGGTCTGGTCGATCACCAGATGGCCGCCGGATTTGAGTTCGACACGGCGTTTCAAAGCGCGATTGATCTCTTCTTCCACACCGTACACATCGAAGATCGGGCGTTCTCCCGGATAGTAATACAGGCGATCCGCCACCTCGGGCATGAAGCGGCGCGCGAAGGACAGCATGCGTTCGTAGGCGTCACGCGAATCGACATGGATCTTCTCGACATCGGCATCCACGAAATCACGCATCATGCGCAGGTAGAGGTTCAGTTCCTTGTGCACCAGCGAAGCGGGGCCTGCATGCTTCAGGCGTTCCTCGATATCGGTCCACAGGCGCAGCAGATAGTCCAGGTCCTGCTTGATCTCGGCCTGTCCTTTGCCTTCGGCCACCGTGCGCACGATCAGTCCGCAGCCTTCCGGTTTCATCTCGCTGACCAGCTGCATCAGCCGGTTGCGTTCATTGCCGTCCTCGATGCGATGCGCGATACCGATATGGACGTGGCGCGGCAGGAATACCAGATAGCGACCGGCCAGACTGATCAACGAGGTCAGGCGAGGCCCCTTGGAAGCGATCGGCTCCTTGGATACCTGCACAGTCAGATGCTGGTTCTCGCGTACCAGTGTGGAGATGTCGGGGAACTGGCGCTGCACCGATGCGCTCTCGCTGCTTGGTTCGACAGTCGCTTCCTCGCTCTCGCGTGTCGTCTGCTCTTCCGGAACATGTGTGTCGGGCTGGGCGATATCGCCGGCATACAGGAAGCCTGCGCGGGAAAGGCCGATATCCACAAAGGATGCCTGAATACCCGGCAGTACGCGCTGCACGCGACCGTTATAGATATTGCCGCGCAGGCCGCGCTCGTGCTCGCGCTCGATATACACCTCTTCGGCCAGTCCGTTTTCGACACGAGCTACACGTGTCTCAAAAGGGGTGACGTTGACCAGCAGTTCAACACTCATGTGCGTACCTCTTCAAGCATGTTCAGGGTCAGGCGGACGGGCAGGCCGATGACATTGTCCAGCGGGCCGTTCACCGCATGTACAAAACTGGCCGCGCCCCCCTGGATTTCATAGGCGCCGGCTTTATCCAGTACCTCGTTGTGTTGCAGATAGGTGTCGATCTGCTCGCCGGTGAGTTCATAGAAGCTCACCCCGGAGCGCATCAGCCGGTGCACTGAGCGCCCGGCATAGGAGACGCATACACCGGTAAGTACCTGATGCGTCGAGCCAGATAGTGCCTTGAGCATACAGCGCGCCTCATCCAGATTGGCCGGCTGGCCCAACGGCTTGCCGTCCAGTGCCACCAGCGTATCGGCGGCGATCACCGGATATGCACAGCCTCCGATGGCGGCGGCTTTGCTCACAGCCAGCCTTTGTACGGCGCTGGCCACGTCTTCGCCGGCAAGCAGTGTTTCATCGATATGCGCCGGTCTTACCTCGACGGCGAAGCCTGCTGCCTGCAACAGCATGCGGCGGCGCGGCGATTTGGAAGCGAGAATAATCTGCATGCGCCATGGTAACTGCTTTGCCGCTGTGTGTTGAGTGAATATTCACATTTATGCGATGACGAGAAATGAGGTCCGTTACCTGTGAAGGCAGGATGTGGGCCGTTTTCTTGACGCACCCGTCAGGATACTTACGATGCGCGCATCGTGGCGTCTTCAATTGATAATCCTCTGAATCGGGCAACACAACTGTGCAGGGAAGACCTGCGCGGCGTGGATGCCTGCATCCGTCGCGAGCTGGACTCGGATGTGATGATGATTCCGGCGATCGGTAACTATATCGTGGACAGCGGCGGCAAGCGCCTGCGTCCGCTGCTCTGCATCCTTTCCGCCCGGTTGTTCTCCTATCAGGGCGAGCGCCACATCCCGTTGTCCGTGGTGGTTGAATTCCTGCACACCGCGTCATTGTTGCACGACGATGTCGTGGATTCCTCCGGTGTGCGCCGCGGTGCGCCCTCCGCCAACGGGGTTTGGGGCAATCAGGCCAGCGTGCTGGTCGGCGATTTCCTGTTCTCGCGTGCCTTCGAGATGATGGTGGCCGACGGGCATCTGGAGATTCTGGCACTGCTCTCCAGGGTGTCGAACACCCTGGCCGAGGGTGAGGTGCTGCAGCTGGTGCGTACCTTCCATCTGGGCATGACCGAGGCGGAGTATCTGGAAGTGGTGGAGAGCAAGACCGCCATCCTGTTCTCCGCGGCCGCCGAGATCGGCGCGCGGGTCAGCGAACAGGATGAAGAAATCATCCGGCGCATGGCCGAATACGGCATGTGTCTTGGCGTCGCCTTCCAGTTGATGGACGATGTGCTGGATTATGCCGCCGAGGCGCAGGATGTCGGCAAGCCTGTCGGGCACGATCTGGAAGAGGGCAAGATCACCCTGCCGCTGATCCATGCCATGCAACAGGACCCGGAGCTGTATGCCATCGTCGAGGCGGTTGCCGAGCGCGACGGATATGCCGAGGGCGAGCGTGAAGCGGTGCGCGACAGGGTGCAGGCTGCCGGTGGCGTGCAGCGCTGCCTGGATGCAGCCGCCGAATACGCCGAGCGCGCCAAGGTCTGCCTTCCGGAATCGGGAGACCCTGCAATCCGCCAGTTGATGTCCGATCTGGCCGATTTCTCCGCCCGTCGCACGCATTGATGCCGCACGGCGGATTGATTCCGGCCATGTTTTCAGTGAGCCTGAGTCCTATGCGTTTGAACCTTTCATATGACAACAAATAAACGTGCTCTGATCTTTGGGATCTCCGGTCAGGATGGTGCCTATCTGGCACGCCTGCTACAGGACAAGGGTTATGAGGTCCACGGCACATCGCGGGATGTCGATAATCGGGACTTCTCGGCTTTGAGCATGCTCGGGGTTCGCGAGCGCGTGACGCTGCATTCGGTTTCCCTGCTGGATTTCCGCAATCTTGTGCAAGTGATCAGTACCGTGCAGCCCGACGAGATCTATCATCTCGCAGGTCAGAGTTCGGTCGGTCTGTCCTTCTCGCAACCGCTCGAAACCATGGAAAGCACGGCGATGGGCACTGTTCAGGTGCTGGAGGCGATCCGCTATCTGGGTCGGCCGTTGCGTTTCTACAATGCGGCATCTAGCGAATGCTTCGGTCAGGTCCCGGAGGGGAGCCGTTGTGATGAGTCTACCCCGTTCCATCCTCGCAGCCCGTATGCTGTTGCCAAATGCGCCTCGTTCTGGGCTACGGCGAATTATCGCGAGGCTTACGGGATGTATGCCTGTTCCGGCATCCTGTTCAACCATGAGTCGCCGCTTCGTCCGAAGCGTTTTGTGACGCGCAAGATCGTTTCCAGCGCTGTCGCCATTGCCAATGGCAGCAGGGAGAAGCTGGTACTGGGCAATCTGAATGTGTTCCGTGACTGGGGTTTTGCCGGCGAGTATGTGGATGCCATGTGGCGCATGCTACAGGCGGATAAGGCGGAGGATTTCGTGATCGCCACCGGCAGGGCATGCAGTCTCGAAGAGTTTGTCAGTATGGTGTTTTCCGGTCTATCGCTGAACTGGCAGAATCATGTCGAGATCGACCGGTCATTGTTCCGGCCTGCCGACATCCATTACAACTGCGGCAACCCGGCCAAGGCTCGTCAGAAGCTGGGTTGGCAGGCTGATGTGGGCCTTGAACAGCTGATCGAAATGCTGGTTGCCTATGAACAGGAACAATCACGGGATAAATGCTGAGCACATGTTTTTGATGTGTTGCAGCTGCTACGTCTTTCCGCAAGCCATTCAACCTGCTCAAACAATGCCTTCCGGAACTTCCTGAGAACCCAATGCGGCGACATGCGTTGAACGGTGTTTGGGTGATCTCCGGCAAGGTGCTTGCGATCGTTGCCGGAGTCCTAGCCAATGCCATGTTGACGCGTCTGATGTCTCCGGAAGAAGTCGGTATCTACTTCCTGATGATAAGTATCGCTTCTGTGGCCGTATTGTTTGCCCAGGCCGGACAGAATCAGGCGGCTGTCCGGTTTATCGCTAGGCTTCGCGGGCAGGGCCTTGCCGCAAGTGCCGGTTCGGTTGTGATAAAGGCGTTCCTTATCGCGGGTTCTGCAAGCCTGATGATGGCTGTTTGCTATGCTTTTTTTGTTGAACTTCTCGGCTATCCGCTGTTTCACTCGGAACTGATGGTGGTCGGCAGCCTGTGGGTGGCCGCATGGATCGTTCTGAATGCATTGCGCGCGTTGGCTGCCGAGTGCCTGCGCGGTCTGGAGGAGATCCGGCTCGCAACCCTGTTCGAAGGGCTGTTTAGCAGCCTGCTGTTTGCCCTGTTGCTGCTTTTCGTCTGGCTGAACCGGCAGGATATCTCCCTTTATCAGGTCATTGTGATCACCACTTGTTCAGCGCTGCTTAGCATGCTCTTCGCACTCTACAGCCTGGGGCGAAGGGTTGTGCCGCTTTCATCGCACGGGCCTGTCGGTGTGAAAGAACTGTTGCGCACCGGTCTGCCGCTGTTGGGCGGTAATATTGTCGTGGTGCTCATGACCAGCCTGGGTCTGTGGGTGGTCGGCTATCTGGGGACGGCTGAAGATGCCGCTCAATACGGGGCTGCGGCAAGGGTGATGTTGCTGGCGCAGTTTCCATTGCTGGCGCTAAATGCGATGCTTCCTCCCATGATCGCCCGAATACATGCCGAAGGGAATATCCAGGAGATGGAGCGGGTGGTGCGACTCGCTGCCTCGGTGGCCTTGCTCGGTTCGGGCCTTGTGATGCTGGTTTTCCTGTTCTGGGGAGGGGATCTGCTTGCTCTGTTGTTCGGTTCATTCTATGCGGATGCCAGATGGATCCTGGTCTTCCTGTGCATCGGTGTGGTGGCCAATGCCTGGTCCGGTTTCTGCGGTCCTGTGTTGATGATGACGGGCTATCATAACGAATTGGTGCGGATGTCGCTGTGGGCCGCATCCGCGACGCTGCTGGCCACATGGGTGCTGGGCAGGTCTTTCGGGTCTGAGGGGGTGGCACTTGCCATGTCTGTCGGGATGATCGTACTGCATCTGCTGATGTGGCTTGCAGTGCGCCGGCACATTGCTATCTGGACCCATGCCGGCGGTATGCTGCGCTTTGTGATGGCTTATTTTGCATCCCGCTGATCGCTCTCCCCCGCAGGATACCTGCCGTTTATGCGGTGGGCAGGCGCGCTACCTGTTCAGCCATCGTCTGCTGGCTCGTCACGAGGCGGGCTATTACCTGTGCCCGGACTGCGGCCTTTTGCAAACCGAGCAGCCCTGGTGGCTGGATGAGGCCTATAGCGAGGCTCTGGCGGCAGCCGATACCGGCATGATGCAGCGCAATATCTGGTTGATGAAAACCACCGCGGTGCTGTTGCGTCTATCGGGCATGCGAAGCAGTCGCTGCCTCGATTATGGCGGAGGGCATGGTGTGCTTACCCGCCTGATGCGGGATCACGGGTTCGATTTCCGCTGCTGGGATGCGCATGCCGAGAATCTGTTCGCGCGCGGTTTCGAGGGTGATCCTGAAGAAGACTACGATGTTGTCACAGCATTCGAGGTCATCGAACATCTGCAGCAGCCGGGTGAATTCTTCAAGCGTGTTCTGGGCGGTATGAAGCCGGACATGCTGCTGGTCAGCAGCGAGCTTTTTACTGAGCCGGTCAACTCCGATTGGCACTACTTCTACTTCGCCACCGGTCAGCATATCGCCCTGTTTCAGCTTAAGGCCCTGCAAGGCATCGCTTCGACATACGGCTATAGCTGCGTATCGGTCGGTGGTTTGCATGCGTTCATGCGCGAGCCCGGGCGACCGGGAGCAGTCAGGTTTCTGCTGCGATTCGCACCGCGTCTTTACCCCATGCTGTGTTTTGATTCGCTGGTTGCCTCCGATCATCAGCGACTGATGCACCAAGCGGACTGACAGGTATTCGTTTGAGAAAACCTTTGAACATATGGTTCGACGACCGGATCTTCACCATCCAGCAATATGGCGGTATCTCGCGGTATTATTCGGAAATGGCAGCTGGTCTGATGGCGCGCGGTCAGCATGTGTGTATCGATGCGCCGCTGTATATCAATCGATATCTCGCCAACCTGTCCTGTCACAGAGGAAGCTGCCTGCCGTATTTTCGCGGCGTCACACAGCTCTGCCAGCACTATAACGGGTTGTTCGAAGTCTCCCGGATGCACACATTCGCGCCGGATATTGTGCACGAAACCTATTTCCGCGAAGCAGCGCCGGCAGCCGGGGGGGCGCTACGGGTATTGACCATGTACGACCTGATCCACGAACGCTTTGCCGACCCGGCAGGACGCGATGCCCTGAGCCGGGCGCGCCGGGCCAGTGTGCGGCGCAGCGATCACATCATATGTATCTCGCATAATACGCAGCGAGACCTTGTCGAAATCCTCGGTGTGGATGAGAACAGGATCAGTGTTATCCATCTTGCCGCTTCGCTGAGCCCGGTTTCAGGTCTGGCTCGGCCGGTGGAGTCGCCTTATATCCTTTATGTGGGGCCGCGCGACCGTTATAAGAATTTCATGTGCCTGCTCAAGGCATACGCCTCCCTGCCGGATGTGCGCAGGGATTTCATGCTGCTCTGCATCGGCGGTGGCGGGTTCACGGATGCCGAGATGCAAGCCATGCATGGGATGCATATTCCCGAGGATGGAGTGAAGCAGGTTTCCGGGGACGACCGCATGCTGACGGCTTGTTACCAGCATGCTGCGGTATTCGTCTATCCCTCGCTGTACGAAGGTTTCGGCATCCCGCCGCTGGAGGCGATGCAATGCGGCTGCCCGGTGATCTGTGCAGATTCCAGCTCTCTTCCCGAGGTGGTGGGCGATGCCGCCATGCTGTTCGATCCTCAAAGCCCCGATTTGCTGGCTGCGGCGCTGCAACAAATACTATACGATTCCGCGCTTGCAGAGTTGTTCGCAACCAGGGGGATGCTTCGTGCCGCCGGTTTTTCCTGGGATCGCTGCGTTTCGGAAACTTTGACTTTGTACGAAAAGCTGATGGGGTGCCAAGGGTGATTAAGTCTGACCGGCCGGTTGAAGAGGCTCTGCGCTTCTGCGTTGTAACGCCAAACTTCAATATGGCCGCATATCTGGAAGAAACAATCCAGTCGGTTCTGCGCAGCCTTGCGCCTGGGGATGAGTATTACATCATCGATGGCGGTTCTACCGATGGCAGTGTTGATATTATCCGGAAATACGAGGACAGGTTGAGCGGTTGGGGGAGCGAGCCGGACCGCGGTTATGCCGATGCTCTGGCCAAAGGCTTCGCCATGTCGGATGCACCGCTGATGTGCTGGATCAACAGCAGCGACCTTTTGCTAGATGGCAGCCTCGACATGCGCCGCAAAGCACTTGCCAGGGATGGTTGCGAACTCGTGTTCGGTGACGATTACTATATCGATGAGCAAGGGCATGTTTTACAACACAGCAAAGGGCAGGTGGGAAACCTCAGCCACATGATGTTGTACGGCGGCTGGACACCCTTGCAGGACGCATGTGCATGGCGGCGGTCGCTGTACGAAGCCTGCGGGGGGCTGGATACCAGCCTGAGCCATGCCGCCGACTACGACCTGTTCCTTAAAATGAGCCAGCGGACAAATGCCTGCTATCTGCCGATGGTATTAAGTGCCTTCCGAAGGCATGAAGCCCAGATAAGCATATGCGGGGCAGCCAATTATACGGTAGAGCGACGCCGCGTCCGCAAGCGTCTGCTGGAGAGCCAGCAAAAGGATTCGGCCTTTCAGAGCCTGGGTCGAACGATATGGTACCGGTTGCTTGTCCAGCTTCGAGCCAGAATACCTTTCCTCAACCGTCGCTGTAGCGACACCATCGGAAAGAGAATCACAGACCTCGGGGCGCAAAATCTTGCATAACGGGTTGCTGGCAATGCCGGATGGTCACTCCATGCGGCATCGGCGGCATTCCCGATGAAGCTTTTGCCGGTACGCTTCCGGTGACTTCAGTCAAAAGAAATATCTTCGCCAACTACCTGGGGTCGGGAACGGTTGCACTGGCGCCGATCTTCGCCCTGCCCTGGTATCTGGGAATACTCGGCCCGGGGCAGTTCGGATTGATCGGCATCATCATCACTTTGCAGGCGGTTCTGGGCCTGCTCGATGCAGGCATGAGTCAGGCCCTGATCAGGGAATTCAGTGTACGGCTGGGGCTTGTGCAGGATGCCCAGCGCAAGACTGCGGAGCTGTTGCTCGGATTCGAGAGGGTGTACTGGGGCTTCGCAGTTGCTCTGGCCCTTGTGACAATGCTGTTCGCAGGGTTGATTGCAAGCCATTGGCTCAATCTCGGAGATCTGCCGGTGAGTCTCGGGGAGTTGGCGGTATATGGGGCATCCGCTCTGTTTGCCGTTCAGTTTCCAGGCTCGATCTACCGCAGCATGCTGGTAGCAGGACAGGCCCAGCTCTCGTTGAATGTGATCATGTCCGCGGCTGCGCTTCTTCGGCATGCCGGTGCTGTGCTGGTGCTTTTTGTATGGCCGACTTTGCTTGCCTACCTTTGCTGGCATCTGGCTATCGGCCTTCTGGAAACAATCCTCCGGCGATATTACGCATGGCGTTGCCTGACTGTCTCAAACACGGATGTCAGTTGGATGCCATCGGTGCTGAAGACCACCTGGGCTCTGGTGGCGGGGATGTCTGCTGCAACCTGGCTGGGTGCGTTGACGGTGCAGATGGATAAAATCGTGCTCAGCCGGATGGTGCCGATCGACCAGTTCGGCTACTACGTCATTGCCGCCAGTATTGCAGGAGGGGTATTGCAGTTGGTATACCCGCTGGTGCAGGCCGTGTTGCCACGAGCGATTCAATTGAGGAACGAGCCCGATGCTTTGCTGGCCCTGAGTCTGAAGTTGTGCAAGGCGATCGGAACGGTGGTTTTGCTCGGAGCGATCGGTTTTGTGTTTGCGGGCCACTGGCTGCTCGGGCTGTGGCTGGGAAATCCCGAGGCCGAGGCCATCGTATTCCCGCTGCTGGCCATATTGCTGACAGGTACGGTACTGAATGCTTTTTACAATGTGGGGTATATAAACTGGATTGCGCATGAAAAGATTCGCCGTGTGTTGCAGGTGAACGCTACGGCCTTTGGCCTGTCGGTCGTGTTGATTCCGCTGCTGGTATATTTCAACGGATCGATCGGTGCAGCATTCGGCTGGATCATTATCAATCTGATAGGTTTTGTGCTGAGTCTGGAGTGGTTGAGGCGGAAGGAATAGGATTGATATGATGAGAAGATTATACTGGTTTGTGTGCGCGGAGATCGGTTTTGACGCGCGGAGATTTATCCGGTTCTTTCTGGGTATGCCGCGCTATCTGCGGGATTTGAGCCGATTCCGGAAAATCTATCCCGGCAAGGTGAGTATTCATCCCTGTGTGCAGGATTGGCATGAGGAAGGAGGCTCGGCAGGTGGCGAGTATTTCCTGCAGGACCTTTATGTGGCTCAACAGGTGTTTCGGGCTGCGCCGGAGAAGCATGTTGATATCGGTTCGCGGATCAACGGGTTTGCAGCGCATGTGGCCAGCTTCCGGGAAATCGAGGTGTTCGATATCCGTCCCGTGACATCGACTGTTCCCGGTATCGTGTTCAGGCAGGCGGACCTGATGAGCGCCGAGAGGGTAAGTGAAAATTACTGTGATTCTCTTTCCAGCCTGCATGCGCTCGAACATTTCGGACTCGGCCGTTACGGCGATCCGCTGGATGTGCAGGGACATATCCGGGGTCTGGGCAATATGGCGAGACTGTTGAAGCCCGGCGGGATTCTTTATTTGTCCTCCCCGGTCGGGAAGGCCCGAATCGAGTTCAATGCACAGAGGATACTTGATCCGCGGGAAGTCATTCGCTGTGCAGAAGAAAACGGACTGCTTCTCAAAAGTATCGCCTCGGTGCATCCCGACTGTCCTTTGCAGGAAGCGGATGATCCCGAGAGAGAGATCGCAATTCTTGAAAAGATGCGCTATGCATTGGGCATCTTTGTTTTCGTGAAGCAGTGAGGGCGAAATAATGATGCTATGCATCCCAATATATTTCCGTAACGATGGATACTTGAATGCACGATAAAAGCCAGAAAAATGATGCGATGCTCCTCCGCCGCTTATGGCTGCGAGTCTGTCAGATGGTGGGTGTGTATTATCAGAAGTCGTACTCGCAGTGCGGCGAGGATCTGATTGTCAGCTATATCTTCGATTCCCTGAAGATCGCACATCCCACCTATCTCGATATCGGCGCCCACCATCCCTATTTTCTGAGCAACACATTTCTTTTCTACCGGCGGGGAAGCCGGGGTGTCTGTATCGAACCGGATCCTTTCCTGTTTGATAAAATCAGCAAATCCAGACGCAGGGACCAGAATCTTAATGTCGGTCTGGCCGGCAAGAGCGGGACTCTGCGGCTGCATGTTTTTTCAAGCCGGACACTCAATACCTTTTCGGGGGAAGAAGCGAAAAAATATATTGCTGCCGGGCACGAGCAGATTGATTCGCGCGAGATAGTTGTGCTGACCTTCGAGGATGTCATGAGCCGGTGTTTTGACACAGTGCCCGACTTTATCTCTCTGGATGTCGAGGGGATGGATATGGAGATTCTCGATTCCATAGATTTCACCAAATACAGGCCTGGCGTTTTCTGTATCGAAACCATCACGTATTCGCGGGTCGGTGAAGGGAAGAAACTGACCGAGATCGACGAGATCATGAGCGGACATAATTACATGAAATATGCGGATACCTATATCAATAGCATTTATGTGGACCGGGATCTGTGGCGGGCCCATACATGAGGCATGGCTGCAAGGGCTCTACCCCCAACAGGCCGGGGATGCTCAATAGCTGTCCTGCCATGGGGAGTGTTATATGATGCGTATGAATGTCTTTACAATTTCGATACTTTTTCCGACGGATGTCTGCGTTGAAAAGGGAGTGACGGGCTGATGGGTTTATTGCGATCTCTGAAGGAAATCTATCAAATATCGGCCATCCTGAACTACAACGTCGTGGAGCGTGATGCATGGGTGGCCCGACAAGCCGGGGCATTGCCTGCCGGCAGTCGCGTGCTGGATGCCGGTGCCGGCTCCTGCCCTTATCGTGCGCTGTTTTCGCATTGCGATTACAAGACCCAGGATTTCACCTCCCTGCAGGGCGAGCAGCTCAGCGGCGGTGGTTACGGCAGTATCGATTATGTCTGCGATATTGCTTCCATCCCGGTTGAGGACGGCGCATTCGATGCCGTGCTGTGCTCCGAGGTGATCGAGCATGTTCCCGATCCGGTGGCGGTGATGGCGGAATTCTCCCGAATCCTCAAGCCGGGCGGCAGGCTGCTGCTCACCGCTCCGTTGGGCTCGGGTATCCATCAGGAGCCGTATCACTTCTACGGCGGCTATACCCCGTTCTGGTACGACAAGGTGCTGGCCGAGAAGGGCTTTAAGGAGATCCGGGTGCAGGCCAATGGCGGTTCGCTGAAAGCCTTCGCGCAGGAGACGTTGCGCTTTGCGCACATGACCATGCCGTTCGCCGGCATTCTACCGTTTTTCGTCTCTCTGCTCTGGCTGCCTTTCTGGTTGATGTTGTTGCCGGTTCTGGCGGTGCTCATTCCTGTTGCCGCGCATCTGCTCGACCGTTTCGATGACAAACAGTATTTCACGGTCGGCTATTTCATCACCGCGGTGAAGGCCTGAAGGTTCTCAATCTCACGTGAAAATCCTGTGCGCCTTCGGTAAGCACAACTACGGCGATGCATCGCGCGGCCTCGGTTACGAGTACGCGAACTTTCTTCCGGCCCTGCAACACCTCGGCCACGAGCTTGCCTTCTTCGAGCTGTGGGATCGTTCGGCATACAGTGACTTTGCCGAGCTGAACCGCCGCTTCCTGCAGGCTGTCGAAGGCGAAGCCCCGGATGTGGTGCTGTGCGTGACCATGACCACCGAGCTTTGGCTCGAGACCCTCGAGCTTGCGCGTAAGGGCAGCGATGCCCTGTTCATCCACTGGAACCCGGATGATTCGTGGAAATACCGGCAGAACTCGCGGCTGATCGCGCCGGGCTTCGATGCGATGGCAACCACCTACCCCGCTGTGCAACAGCAGGCGGCGGCGGATGGCCTGCATGACTTCGTGCTCACCCAATGGGCGGCCAATAGCGCGGTGTTCAATGAACCTCTGCCGGCCGAGGCCTGCGAGCATGATGTCAGTTTCGTCGGTTCCGCTTACGGCAATCGCCTGGCATGGATCGAGGCACTGCAGCAGCGCGGCATCGAGGTCGCATGTTTCGGACACGGCTGGCCGAACGGGCCGGTGGCGGCAGGGGATATTCCGCGCATCATGCGGGCCTCGAGGATAAGTCTGAATTTCGGCGATTCCGGCGTGGTCATGCAGGGCGTGAAGCCGCTGCGCAGCCGGCAGATCAAGGCGCGCGTATTCGAGGTGCCGGGGGCGGGCGGTCTGCTGCTCACCGAGGATGCCGAGCATCTGGCTGATTGCTTCCGCCCCGATGAGGAGATCGTCGTGTTCAACGATGTGGATGATCTGGCGCAGCGCATCCGCGCGCTGCTGGCCGAGCCAGCAAGGCGCGATGCCATCGCGCGTGCCGGGCATGAGCGCTGCAAAAAGGAGCACAGCTACGAGGCGCGTTTCTCTGCCTTGCTGGAAGCGGCGAACGCCATGCGATCCTGCCGCTCGCGGCATGCGTGCAAAATGGATATGGCAGCTTTTGAGCGCATCGCGCTGCGCCACCGTGCCGTGCCTGCATTGAAATTGCTGCGCGCCCTGCTGCTGCTGCCGTGCAGCCTGATCTGGGGAAGGCAGCGCGGCGTGCGTGCGGCCAGAAGGATGCTGTTCGAACTGAGCTGGCGGCTGGTCGGCGATCGTGTCTACCGTGCGGCCGGCTGGCCGGGCAGACTGTTCTACCATGAAAGCTGAAAACAAGGCGGGCCGCTGAGATGTGCGGCATTTGCGGATTTGTGAATCTGAACGGTGCAGTGGCGGAGCGCGGCATCATCGAGCGTATGAACAACGCCATGCTGCACCGTGGACCCGACGATGCCGGTGTACGCATCGACGGCGATACCGCCATGGCCATGCGCCGGCTGTCCATCATGGATGTGGCCGGCGGACACCAGCCCATCGCTAACGAGGACGGCGATGTGTGGACGGTGTTCAACGGCGAGATCTACAACGCCGGGCCATTGCGCGAGGCATTGCAGCAGCAGGGTCATCACTTTGTCACCAGCACCGATACCGAGGCCATCGTGCACGGCTACGAGCAGGACGGCATTGAGTCGGTGCATGCGTTGCGCGGCATGTTCGCCTTCGCCGTGCATGATGTCCGCCCGGATGCGGGCCGCCGCCTGTTGCTGGTGCGCGACCGGCTGGGGATCAAGCCGCTGTACTACCATCTGGACGACAGGCTGCTGGCCTTCGCCTCGGAGCTGACCAGCCTGTTGCAGCATCCGGCGATCGCGCGCGCCATCGATCCGCTGGCGCTGAACCAGTATCTGGCCACCGGTATCGTCGCTTCTCCGCGCACCATGTTCAAAGGTATCCGGCAGTTGATGCCCGGACATTTCCTGCTGCTGGAAGGTGCGCAGGTCGTTGAGCGTGCTTACTGGACACTGCCGTCCGTGGCGGGAGTCGCGGCCGGTTTCGACGAGGCTGTGCAGCGGACCCGCAGTCTGCTGGAGGCCTCCATCGGGGAGCACATGATCTCCGATGTGCCGGTCGGCGCGTTCCTCAGCGGCGGCATCGATTCGAGTACGGTGGTGGCGCTGATGGCGCGCGCCTCGGGCAAGCGTTTTCCGACCTTCTCTGTGCGCTTTCAGGGAAGCGGTTACGATGAGTCCGCCTATGCGCGGCAGGTGGCCGAACGTTACGACACCGAGCATCACCAATTCAGCGTGCCGGATCGCGGTTTCAACGAGGAACTGCTGCGCGCCATGATCTCGCATCACGGCCAGCCGACGGCGGATTCTTCGGCGCTGCCCACCTTCATGGTTTCTACACTGGCCCGCCGGCATGTGAAGGTGGCGCTCTCCGGTGACGGCGGCGACGAGTGTTTCGCCGGTTATTCGCACTATGGCTGGCTGCACGGTATCGCTCGCCTTTATGGCATCCCGCGCCCGCTGCGTGCGGGCCTGCTCGGTCTGCTGCGAGGTGCGGCAAGGGCCACGCCGCTTGGCGGCATGGCCGCGTTGCGTCAGCCGATCAACGCACTCGAGGCCTCCTTGCAGGGCAGGCATCGTCTGCCGCTGGAGGTGTTGCGGCTGAACGATGCCGGCAGCATCGATGCCCTGTTGATGCCCGCATGGCACAGCGATGATACCGCTGTTTGGCAGGAACTGGACGAGGAGCTTGCACAGACATCCGGTGCGGATGCGGTGGCGGTGGCACAGCGTTTTTCATGTCGCTACTTCATGCCCGATGCCTACCTGCCCAAGGTGGACCGCATGAGCATGGCCGCCTCGCTGGAGGTGCGCGTACCCTTCCTCGACCACCGGCTGGTCGAATACGCGCTTTCGCTGCCCGGCCACATGCACTGGCAGAACGGTGTGGGCAAGCGGGTGTTGCGTGCCGCTGTGGCCGATCTGCTGCCTGAGGATATCTTCACGCATCGCAAACAGGGTTTCTCCATCCCGCTGCATACCTGGGCTGACGACCACTATTACGCGCTGGCCGAAGAGCTGCTCAATGAAGCCGCCGTGACGCGCCGTGGCATCTTCGATGCGCATGCCGTGCGCCAGCTGATCAGACGCTGCCGCGGCATCGAGCCGAGGCGGGCGGCGCTGGAGAGTGAATACCGCCTGAGTCATCGCCTGTTCCAGCTGGTGGTGTTCGAGCTGTGGTGCCGCATGTATCTCGACGATCTTCCTGCAGGCCCCGCCCCTGTGGATGTCGAACGGCTGCTTGCGCATGGCTGATTCACCTGTGATCAGCATCGGCATGCCGGTGTTCAATGCCGCCAGGAGTCTGCGCTCTGCACTGATCTCGATCCTGCTGCAGGATTTCGAGGCCTGGGAACTGCTGCTCATCGACGATGGTTCGACCGACGATACGCTGGCAATCGCCCGCTCCTTCGACGATGTGCGTATCCGGGTGCTGTCGGATGGCGTCAATCGCGGTCTGGCCGCGCGCCTGAACGAGGCGGTGAGGGAGAGTCGCGGCGAGTATTTCGTGCGCATGGATGGCGACGACATCGCTTTTCCGTGCCGGCTGACGCGACAGCTCGCCTATCTGCGCTCGCATCCCGAAGTCGATCTGGTCGGCGGCTGGGCAGTGGTGTTCGATTCTTCATCCGAACTGCGCGGCAGGCGCACGCCTGCGGAATCGCATGAAGCCATCTGTGCCACACCGTGGACGGGCTTCCCGCTGATGCACCCGACATTCATGGCGAGAACCGGGTGGTTCAGGGCTTTTCCCTACGACGAATCGCTGTCCAAGGCGCAGGATCAGGTGCTGCTGGCGGGTGCCTGCCTGTCGTCGCGGTTTGCCAATGTACAGGATTTCGTGCTGGCCTATCGTGAGGATGCGCCGGGAACCGGCAAGCTGTGGGCCAGCAGGCGTTGCATGATGCGCGGCATGTTCCGGGCCTATACAGACATGGGGCGCAAAGACTGGGCATGGCGCGCCGTGGCCGCTCAGGGGTTGCGCATGCTGGCGGATATCCCGGCTATGTTGCCGCCCGTCAGGCGCAGGCTGCTCCGCCGGCGTTCGCTTACAGCAGAGGAGGATGATGTGGCGCGCTGGCAGGATCTGTTGCTGCGCATCGCCACATGGGGTGCTTCGCGTGGCTAGGCGGAAGATCTGTGTGGTGGCGGCCAGCGAGATCACCATCCGGGCGTTTCTGGCCGGGCATCTGCGCGCGTTGAGCCGGCGCTACGATGTCAGCGTGGTGGTGAACGCGGAAAATCCCGATTTCCTTGCCGGTAGCGGTGTCGAGGTGCGCGTGATTCCACTGGCGATCGAGCGCCGGATCTCGCCGCTGCGTGATCTGGCGGCGCTGTTCGCCCTAATACGGTTGTTCCGTCGCGAGCGTTTCGAACTGGTGCACAGCGTCACTCCCAAAGCTGGCCTGCTCGCGATGCTGGCGGCGCTGTTCGCCCGTATCCCCCGGCGCGTGCATATCTTCACCGGGCAGGTGTGGGCGACGCGCAGCGGCGCTTCCCGCCTGCTGCTCAAGAGCATGGACCGGCTGCTGGCCGCCTGCGCCACCCATCTGCTGGCTGATTCCGGCTCGCAGCGAGATTTCCTTGTCGGGCAGGGGGTTGTGAAGGAAGGCAAGGCGAAGGTGCTGGCGCAAGGCTCGATCAGCGGTGTGGATACCGTGCGTTTCCATCCCGACAACAAGGCCCGGGCATGCATCCGGGAGGCACTCGATATCGTCCCTCAGGACTGCGTATTTCTGTTCCTCGGCCGGTTGAATCCGGACAAGGGGGTGCTCGATCTGGCACAGGCCTTCACAAGGCTGCCCGAGGGCTGCCATCTGTTGTTCGTCGGCCCCGACGAGGCAGGCATGCAGGCCCGCATCGAGGAGATGGCCGGCGCTCATGCCCGCATGCACTTCGTGGCATACACCGACAATCCCCAGCAGTACATGGCTGCGGCCGATGTGTTCTGCCTGCCGAGCTACCGCGAGGGCTTCGGCAGCGTGATCATCGAGGCGGCAGCCTGCGGCATACCGGCTATCGGTTCACACATCTACGGGGTGAGCGACGCCATCGAGGAGGGGCGGAGCGGTCTGCTGTTTCCGCCGCGTGATATCGGTGCACTGGCCGATTGCATGTTCCGGCTGTTTGCGGATGTGAGTCTGCGCAGTGTGATGGGCGAGTATGCCAGAGAGCGGGCCAGCCGGGATTTTTCCAGCGCGAGGGTGACGCAGGCATGGCTGGAATACTATGATGCGCTGCTGTGAAGCGTCTTTTCGATTTCCTCGTGGCCCTGCTGATGCTCTCGGTTGTCTGGCCCCTGCTGCTCGTGCTGGCCGTGCTGGTCCGCATCCGGCTCGGTTCGCCCGTACTGTTTTCCCAGCAGCGCCCCGGCCTGCACGGCAAGCCTTTTTTCATCCGCAAGTTCCGCACCATGAGCGATAAGCGCGATGCCGCCGGCGAGTTGCTGCCCGATGCCGAGCGGTTGACCGCTTTCGGGCGCTTCATGCGCCGTTTCAGCCTCGATGAGCTGCCGCAGCTGTTCAATGTGCTCAAGGGCGAATTGAGTCTGGTAGGCCCGAGGCCGCTGCTGATGGAGTATCTTCCCCTGTATTCCAGAGAGCAGGCGCGCA
Source organism: Zetaproteobacteria bacterium CG06_land_8_20_14_3_00_59_53 (assembly GCA_002779605.1). Taxonomy (GTDB): domain Bacteria; phylum Pseudomonadota; class Zetaproteobacteria; order Mariprofundales; family Mariprofundaceae; genus UBA1543. The sequence continues at coordinate 38,407 of PEWE01000020.1, forward strand.
GGCATGAGGTACGTCCGGGCATCACCGGCTGGGCGCAGGTCAATGGGCGCAATGCCATCAGCTGGGAAGAACGCTTCCGGCTGGATGTGTGGTACGTGGAGCATCAATCCTTCTGGCTGGATATGAAAATCCTCTGGATGACGCTGCTCAAGGTGGTCCGTTCCGAGGGCGTGAGCCAGCAGGGGCATGCGACCATGGAGAAGTTCAGGGGGTCGGCTTCATGAGTCAGCTATTGATTATCGGTGCCAGCGGGCATGGCAAGGTCGTTGCCGACACTGCCGAGGCTGTCGGTAAATGGAGTCAGCTGACATTCCTGGATGATGACTATGCCAATCTGAACGGCACGTTGCGCTGGCCGGTTGTCGGCGGCTCGCGGGATTTTCCTGGCATGGCCGGAACTTGTGATTCGGCGGTGGTTGCCATCGGTCATGCCCAGACCCGTCTGGGATTCATCGATGCTCTGACGTCGAGCTGTTTTGTCTTACCTGTGCTTTGCCATCCCTTCACAGCCGTCAGTTCGTCGGCAGTCATCGGCGAAGGCACGGTGATCTTCGCAGGCGCGGTGATTCAGGCCGATGCGCGTCTCGGGCGCGGCGTGATCGTCAATACGCAGGCGGGTGTGGATCATGACTGTGTGCTCGGCGACGGGGTGCATGTGTGTCCCGGTGCGCACCTTGCCGGCAATGTCATCGTCGGCGATGGCAGCTGGCTGGGCATCGGTTGTGCCATCAAGCAGGGCGCGCGCGTTGGCAGGGGTGTGACCGTGGGGGCAGGTGCGGTGGTTGTGAACGATGTGGATGACGGCCTGACGGTGGTCGGTTGTCCGGCACGCCCCGTCAGGGCTACGGAGAGCAAATGAGCGAAAGAAAAGCAGGTTTTCCGGGCTGGCCGCAGTTCACCCCTGAGGAGATCGGGGCTGTGTCCGCGGTGCTGGCTTCCGGCAGGGTGAATTACTGGACCGGCGACGAGGGGCGCTTATTTGAGCGCGAGTTCGCCGAATTCACCGGCATGCCGCACGCCATCGCGCTGAGCAACGGGACGGTGGCGCTGGAACTGGCGCTGCACGCGCTGGGTGTCGGCGAAGGAGATGAAGTGATCGTGCCGAGCCGCACCTTCATCGCCACAGCCAGCAGTGCGGTGATGCGCGGGGCAAGGCCGGTGGTGGTGGATATCGATCCGTTCAGCCAGAACATGGATGCTGACTGCATCGAGGCAGCCATCACCCCGAACACACGCGCCATCATCGCCGTGCACCTGGGCGGCTGGCCCTGCGATATGGACCGCATCATGGAGATCGCCGGGCGCCATGGTCTGTTTGTCATCGAGGACTGTGCGCAGGCGCATGGGGCGGAATATCGCGGCAGGCCGGTGGGCAGTTTCGGGGATGCCGCGGCCTTCTCCTTCTGTCAGGACAAGATCATGACCACGGGAGGCGAGGGCGGCATGCTGTTGCTGCGCGATGAGGCCGCGTGGCGCAAGGCATGGGCATTCAAGGATCACGGCAAGGATTTCGATCTGGTCGGCCGCAGCGACCATCCCCCCGGGCACCGCTGGCTGCACACCAGCTTCGGGACGAACTTCCGCATGACGGAAATGCAGGCGGCCATCGGTCGTATCCAGTTGCGCCTGCTTCCCGAATGGGTGTCCAAGCGCCGCGCCCATGCGCTGTTTTTTGCCAGAGAGTTGCAGGACACGCCGGGCTTGAGCGTGCCGCTGCCGCCTCCGCATGTGCACTCGTCCTTTTATCGTCTTTATACCGCGATCGATCTGCAACAGTTGCACGATGACTGGAATCAGGATCGCATTGTCGAGGAGATCAATGCGGCCGGTGTGCCCTGCATGCATGGCAGTTGCAGCGATATATCGCGTGAAAAGGCGTTTGCCGGCAGAGGCTGGCAATGCAGCCCGCATCCCGGCGCCGAAACGGCCGGCCGGACGAGCCTCGCCCTGCTGGTGCATCCCACCCTGCAGGACAGCGATATCGTCGAGATGGCCCGGGTGATCGACAAGGTGATGCGCAGGGCTGTTTCCCGGTGAGGCAACATTCTGAACGGATGGTCCGCTGGCTGCTTTGCGGGCTGGTTGTGGTATTTCCTTTTTCGGTGGCTGCATCCAATGCGCTGCTCGGAGGAATTCTCGGCATCGGTATCCTCGGCGGATTATGGCGTGACGGTGCACGGCTCATGTGGGCGGACTATCGCCCTCTGACATGGGCCATGCTGGCCTATTGGGGCCTGATGCTGGCGGGTCTTTCCTGGAGCACGGATCGTGCGTGGGGCCTGCAGGTTCTGGGGCATCAATGGTTCTGGCTTGCCGTGCCGGTGCTGCTGGTGACGTTAAACGACGCATGCTGGCGGTTCCGGGTGTTGATGTTGTTGTCGTTCGGCCTGACGGCGCATCTGCTGTTCTGTGTGCTGCAGATGTTCAGTATCGTCAGTCTGGTGGATTTCGGCGGTTCCAATGCCGACGATGCCACCGGCTATATCGGGCATATCGGTTTCGGTTTCGTATATGGTATCTGGGCCGGCTGGCTGTTGCACCGGGGCTGGATGATGGCCGGCTGGAAGCGCTGGGGGATGTGGCTGCTGGCTTCATGGGCATGGGTGATAATCTTCGCGGCCCAGGGGCGCAGTGGCTATCTGGTGGCGCTGGCCATCATGGCTGTCGTGCTCTGGCGGCATCTGTTTGCCACAGGCTGGAAGGCTCTGCTGCTGCCGCTGGGTCTGATGGTGGTGATGGGCGCCCTGCTGACGACAGGGCCGGGCAAGGAGCGCATGGCTGTCACCTTGAACGAGGTGTCGGCCATGTGGCACGGCGAGGTGGGCCATGCCAATCCGCGCTGGACGATGTGGATCGTTTCGGTGGATGCATGGCTGGAGCATCCGCTGCTCGGTGTCGGAACAGGTGGTTTTCCCTCGGCCGCAGCTGCCGTTCTGGACAAGCAGCCGCTGTTGAAATCCGGGGCGCTGGCCGGATACACCCCCGCGCATCCGCACAATATGTACATGCTGTCGCTGGCTCGCTGGGGTCTGTTCGGGCTGGCCGCCTTCATGGCGCTGGTCGTTATCTGGTTGCGCAGCGGCTGGCGACTGGCCGGGCAGGATTCGTTTGAATCGCCGCTGATGCTGCTGGCAGGCATCGCGCTTGCCGTGGATGCCTGCTTTGCGCCCACGATCGAGCAGCACGGAACCGGTGTGTTTCTTGTGCTGACGCTGGCCCTTGGCATGCTTGCCGCAACAAGCCGGCAGCGGGCAGAACGCTAGCTTGCGCCGCGAACTGTTGTGACGCGAGCAATCTTGGCGCTGCGCCGCGGCTTTGAGTAGGGTGCCTCGATGCTCAAGGTATCCATGATCCGTAACCCCTGGCTGGCCTTTGCCCACGATCTGATCTGGGTGCCGGTTGCCGTGTGGGCAGCCTTCTGGCTGCGCTTCAATCTTGAGGGGGTACCCTCCTACTATATGCAATCCGTGCATCTGCTGATTGCCGTTTCACTTCCTCTGCAGCTGATCGTCTTCTGGTATTTCGGCCTGTATCGCGGCGTATGGCGTTTTGCCTCGCTGCCCGATCTGGTGCGTATCGGTCAGGCAGTCGCTATCGGTACATTCCTCACCTTCCTTGCCATTTTCATCTGGGACCGGCTGGCCGGTGTGCCGCGTTCGGTGCTGGTGCTGTATCCGGTGATCCTGGCTCTGGGGCTTGCCCTGCCACGGCTGTTCTACCGCTGGCTGAAGGACCGCTCGCTGCATCTCTCCCGTGTGCGGCCGCGCGCACTGATCATCGGCGCGGGCTCGGCAGGCGAACAGCTGGTGCGCGAATTGCTCAAGTCCGGGCCGTATGCCGCCGTCGGCTTCCTCGACGATGCCGGGCGGCGTCAGGGTCAGGAACTGCACGGGGTGCGCGTCATCGGCCGGCTGGAAGAGTTGCCGAAGGTGCTCAAGTCCTACGCCGTGGAGGTCGTTCTGCTTGCTATTCCCTCCGCCCCGCGCCAGTTGGTGAAGCAGGTGAACGAGCAATGCCGCATGCTGGGCATTCCCTGCCGCACGCTGCCCTCGCTGGCCGAGCTGGCGGACGGGCGGGTGGCGGTCAGCCAGCTGCGCGAGGTGACCATCGAGGATGTGCTCGGGCGCGAGGCTGTGAGCCTCGATGATGCGGCCATCGCCGCCTTTATCACCGGCAAGTGCGTCATGGTGACGGGTGCAGGCGGCTCCATCGGCTCCGAGCTTTGCCGGCAGGTGCGTCGGGCCGGTGCCGCGAAGCTGGTGATGGTGGAGCACTCCGAATTCAATCTCTACAGCATCGAGCAGGAGTTGCGCGAAGGCGAGGGCGCGATGCCTGCTGGATCCTGTGTCCCCTTGCTGGGCGATGTGCGCGATGCTGATCGTATGTGCTGGATCTTCGAGACCTACAGGCCGCAGGTGCTGTTCCATGCTGCGGCTTATAAGCATGTGCCGCTGGTCGAGGAGAATCCTGCCGAGGGCACGCGCACCAATCTGCACGGCACCGCCCAGATGGCCGATCTGTCGGTTGAATTCGGCGTGGAGAAGATGGTGCTGGTATCCACCGACAAGGCGGTGAATCCGGCCAATGTGATGGGGGCGACCAAGCGGGCTGCGGAGATCTACTGCCAGAATCTGGCGGTTCGCAGCAAGGCAACAGCATTTATCACCACGCGCTTCGGCAATGTGCTCGGTTCGGCAGGCTCCGTGGTGCCGAAGTTCCGCAAGCAGATCGCCGATGGGGGGCCGGTGACCGTCACCCATCCGGATATGACGCGTTATTTCATGACCATCCCGGAAGCGGTTAGCCTGATCCTGCAGGCTGGCGCGATGGGTGAGGGCGGCGAGATCTTCGTGCTGGATATGGGTGAGCCGGTGAAGATCGTGGATCTGGCCGAGCAGATGATCCGGCTGTCCGGCTTCACGCCGGGCGTGGATATCGCTATCGAGTTCACGGGCCTCAGGCCCGGCGAGAAGATGTACGAGGAACTGTTCCACGATGCCGAGGCCCTGCAGCCCACACATCACGCCAAGATCATGCTAGCCCGCTCAAGGGTGGTGGACTGGGACGAGTTCACCGCTCAGGTGCGGCAGCTGCGCGAGGCATGCACGCGTCGCGAACTGGGCGAGGTGCGCCGCCTGCTCAAGGTGCTGGTTCCGGAATTCAAACCGGATGAACCCAAACCGGACGAACCCCAGCCGGATGAACCCCAGCCGGATGAAACATCGCCCCTGAACACTCACTGACCCAGCTGCGACCATGACGACCGGCCGGAGACTCCCTGCATGACAAGCTGCCCGCAAACCACCGTCGAGGTGGCGGTGTTTGCGCCGCTGCGCGGCAGTTTCAGCTATCTCTGGCCGGCATCGCTCGGCGAGCCACTGCCCGGTTTGAGGGTACGCGTCCCGTTCGGCAAGAGCGTGCGCAGCGGTCTGCTGCTGGCCGTCAGCGGTAGCGGGGAAATTGAGGATGCGCATCGCGGCGATCTCAAAGAGGTCATCGACAGGCTGGACGATGCCCCGCTGTTCGATGCCGCAAGGCTGCGCTGGCTGCAGCGTGCCGGTCGCTACTATGCCGCCTCTGCCGGTGAGATGGGGGAAACGGCCATGGGCTGGGCGGCGCATGACGACAAGCGCCGCTGGCACATCGCCGACAAGCCGGGACTGCTTGCCGCCGATGCCGGGCTGAGCGAAGCCTTCGGCAAGCGTGCCACGCTGTCTGCCGGGGCGCTGCGCCGGAGGCTGCCGCGCGAGGGGTTCTTTCATCGCCTGAATCAGCTTGCCGCGTCGGGTCTGCTGGTCGAGGTGACGACGGATGCTGTGGTGTCCGAAACCGCCCATGCCGCCGAAGCCATTCCCGCCTCGCTGAATGCCGCGCAGCAGAAAGCACTGGATGCGATTCTGGTATCGCAAGGCTTTGCCCCGTTCCTGCTGTTCGGCTGCACAGGTTCCGGCAAGACCGAGGTGTATCTGCGCGCCGCAGCCGAACGTATCAGGGCGGGCGGGCGGGTGCTGATACTGGTGCCGGAGATCGGGCTCACCCCGCAATGGTTGAGCCGCCTGCGCGCACGGTTCCCCCGCGTAGCCGTGTGGCATTCGGGGCTTTCGGCTGTGGAAAGGCTGGGTATGCGCCGCGAGCTGATGAATGCCGAAGTGCTGGTCGGCACACGCTCGGCGCTGTTCCTGCCGCTGCCTGATCTGGCGATGATCGTGGTGGACGAGGAGCACGACACCTCCTTCAAGCAGCAGGAGGGGGTGCATTATCATGCCCGCGACCTGGCCGTGTTGTTGGCGCAGGAATGTGCCATCCCCGTGGTGCTGGGTAGTGCCACACCGGGAATGGAAAGTTGGCAGCGTGCCAGTGAGGGTCGCTATCAGCTACTCGAACTTCCCGAACGAATCAGTCCGCATGCCTCTCCCGTGATCGAGCAGGTGGATATGCGAGGCGTGGAATCGCCGTTGTCCGACAAGCTTTTGCAGGCGTTGGCAGATGTGAAGGCCGAAGGCCGGCAATCGCTGCTGTATCTGAACCGGCGCGGATATGCGCCTGCCCTGATGTGCGGCGCGTGCGGCGAGGTGCCTGAGTGTCCGGCCTGCTCGCTGCGCCTGACCCTGCACAGAAAACGCCGGCAGTTGCGCTGCCACGCCTGCGGCTTCGTGCGCCCGGTGCCGATGGTATGCGAGGCCTGCGGCGAGGAGGCCCTGCTGCCCATGGGCGAGGGCACGGAGAAGGTGGAGGAGCAGTTGCAGGCAGCCCTTCCCGGCTTGAGTTATGCGCGGCTGGACCGTGATGCGGTGCGCAGTTCCGCGCAACTGGTGACAACCCTTGATGCCTTCGCGGCAGGCGAGCTGGATTGCCTGATCGGCACGCAGATGCTGGTCAAAGGGCATCACTTCCCGAACGTCACGCTGGTCGGTGTGGTCAATGCCGATCTGGGGCTTTCCATGCCGGACTTCAGGGCGGGCGAGCGCTGGTGGCAGCAGCTCACCCAGGTGGTCGGGCGCACCGGGCGCGGCGAGCATGCCGGCAGGGTGGTGGTGCAGACGCGTAATCCGGGCATGGCATGGCTGGCGCGTATCGGGGACAAGCAGGCAAGGGCGACGCTGAACGACGAACTGGAACTGCGCCGCGCCCTGCAATATCCGCCGTTCGCCCGCTGGGTGCGCATCACCATCTCGGCGGTGCGCAGCGATGTGGCCTGTGAGGCAGGCGCGCTGGTGGCTGCGCAATGCGCCCGTCTGCCTGAGGAGGTGCGCTGCGCCGGTCCGATGCCATGTTCGGTGGAAAGGCTGGCCGGTCGTTACCGCTTCGAGATCGTGCTGCGTGATGCTTCGGCAAAACACCTGCCCTGGAAGCTGACCCCGCTTCTCGGCTCTCTCAGGCTTGCCTCGACTGTGCGCCTGAAGGTGGATGTCGATCCGCTGGATATGATGTAACCCCCTGACGGTGACTTTGCCTGGCGGGCCCCACTTGTAGCGGTGCCGTGCCGGTTGTCTGCTCATCGGGAATTGCGCAAAACGGCAGTAAGGCCGCCTTCCTTTGCGCTCATCCTCCGGATAAGCATCCATCCCGGCACAGATCTAAACGGGGCCCAAAAGTCAAAGACACGGTTCTGGCCGGTGCGGTTGCATGCGAAGGCGGAAGCAGAAGCGGTGCGCTTTGCCGTGCTTCACTCTTTAACCCTTGGCGCTATGCTTCGTGGCATGTCCGTGCGTGAAATCCTTACCTATCCCGATCCGGCCCTGCGCGAGATCGCCAGGCCCGTGGATGATGTGAACTCCGAGGCGTTGAAGCAGCTTGTGCAGGACCTGGCCGATTCGATGTACGACGCGCCCGGTGTAGGGCTGGCAGCCACTCAGATCGGTGTGCCTCTGCGTGTGGCTGTCACCGATACCCGCTGGCGGGAAGAGGATGGCGAGCGCGATCTGAAGGTCTGGATTAATCCCGAAATCATCCGCCGTGCCGGTGAAGCCATTTATGAAGAAGGTTGCCTTTCGGTTCCCGGAATCTACTACGACATCAAGCGCGCCGCCGAGATCACATTGCGCTGGCAGGATATGGAAGGCAACCATCACAGCGCCGACTTCGAAGGCTTTCAGGCCGTGGCCCTGCAACACGAATTCGACCATCTCGACGGCAAGCTGTTCATCGATCTGCTGCCGCCAATTAAACAGAAACTTCTCAAGAAGCGCCTGCACAAGCAAAAGAAGATGCAGGAGTAATTGCCTGTGCGTGTTGTTTTTGCCGGAACCCCGGCTTTTTCCGTTCCCTGCCTTGAAGCCCTGATGGCCGCTCCCGGAATCGAGGTGGTCGGCGTGGTCTCGCAGCCCGACCGTCCTGCCGGACGCGGCATGCGCCTGACCCCGTCGCCGGTGAAACAGGCCGCACTGGATGCCGGGCTCAATGTCATCACTCCGGACAGACTCAGGGGCAATGCCGGGGCGCTGAACTGGCTGCACGAGCGCAATGCGGACATGCTGGTGGTGGTGGCCTTCGGCATGATCCTGCCGGTGGAGTGGCTGGATGCACCGCGCTTCGCACCGCTGAACGTGCATGCATCTCTCTTGCCCCGCTGGCGCGGGGCGGCACCGATCGAACGTGCGCTGCTGGCCGGTGACGCCGAGACCGGCGTATGCATCATGCACATGGAGCAGGGGCTGGATACCGGCGGGGTGTATGCCGTGCGCCGCATCCCTATCGGGGCGCAGACCACCGGGGCGGAGCTGTGGGAACATCTTTCCACTGCCGGTGCCGAACTGCTGGTGGCATCCCTGCCGGGCATCGCAGACGGCAGTCTCAGGCCCGAAGCGCAGGACGAGTCTCAGACCACCTACGCCGCCAAGCTGAGCAACGAGGAGCGGGTGATCGACTGGAGCGCTCCGGCGGCACAGGTGAATTTGCAGGTGCGCTGTTTCTCGCCCAGACCGGGGGCGCGCACGCTGCTGGACGGCAAATGGCTGAAGGTGTTGAAGGGTGAGCCATGCCGTGGTCACAGCCCGCTTGCACCGGGCAGTGTCGCCGGGGGCGAGCTTGATATCGCCTGCGGCGGCGGTTCGATGTATCGCGTGCTGGAGCTCCAGCCGGAGGGCAAAAAGCCGATGCAGGCAGCCGATTTCCTGCGCGGCAGACCGCTGGGCAAAGGCGATATGTTTGGCGGCTGAGTTGCGCATCCATGTGCTGCCGCCTGCGGTGGCCAACCGCATCGCCGCCGGTGAGGTGGTCGAGAGACCGGCATCTATCGTCAAGGAACTGGTCGAGAACAGCCTCGATGCCGGGGCGTCCCGCATCGCGGTGCGCATTGAGCAGGCCGGGGCGAAGCTGATCGAGGTCGAGGACGACGGTTGCGGCATGGGCGAGGGCGATGCGTTGCTCTGCCTCGAACGCCATGCCACCAGCAAGATCGCCGATGCCGAAGACCTGTCCGCCATCGCCAGTCATGGCTTCCGCGGCGAAGCCTTGCCGTCGATAGTTTCCGTGAGCCGTTTCGAGATGCAGACCGCACTGGCTGATTCCCATGTCGGTACGGCCATCCGCTGCGATGGCGGCGAGTCTCCCGATGTGTCACCCGCCGCACCCCGGCGGGGTACCCGCATGCGGGTGCGCGACCTGTTTTTCAACACCCCTGCAAGGCAGCGCTTCCTGCGCACGGAACGCACCGAGGAAGCGGTGATCGTCGAGTCGCTGCGCGCGCTGGCGCTGGCCAACCCGTCAGTCGGTTTCAATCTTCAATGCGACGGGCGCAAGCGGTTGGATGTGCCGGCGGGTCAGGGGCGCGAGGGTCGCATTTCCGATATTCTCGGCAGGGAATTCATGGGTAATCAGCAGTCGCATGCCGAGAGTTTCGACGGTGTGTATGTGGCCGGTTTTTTTGCCCTGCCTACGCATCATCACAGGGATGCGGGCCGGATGTTTTTCTTTATCAATGGGCGCGTGGTGCATGACCGGCAACTGATTTCAGCACTCAAGGCGGGTTATCGCGATGTGCTGTTCCATGATCGTTTTCCGCAGGCCGTGCTGTGGATCGAGATGGACCCTGCGGAGGTGGATGTGAATGTGCACCCGGCCAAGCGCGAGGTGCGTTTCCGCCAGCCGCAGGCGGTGCGCGGTGCGGTGGTGAACTGCGTGCGTGCGGCCATCTCGCGCATGGGGCAGCGCGTGTCCGATGCGACCACGGCGCAGGCGCTGCGCGCGATGGGGGGCAGCGGTGCACCGGCTTCCTTCAGACCTTCTGCTTCAGTCGGCGGGCCCGGCATGCAGCAGGGCCTGCAGCATCTGTTCTCCGCACCCGATGTTACCGCGGCCTCGGTGCATGAGGTGGAGGGGCGGTATGAGGCGGGCGAGGTGCTTGATGGACTCCACCTGGGCCAGCCACTGGCGCAGATTCACCGTTGTTACATCGTTGCGCAAAGTGAAGATGGTATTGTGCTGGTGGATCAGCATGCCGCCGCCGAGCGCATCGCCTATGAGCGTCTGAAAAGGCAGCTGGCGGAGAGGGAAGTTTCCCGTCAGATGCTGCTTACTCCGATGGACTGGCATCCGGATGCCCCGACCAGTGCCTGGTTGCATGAGCATGGCGATGCATTGCTCGATTTCGGATTCGAGATCGAGGTGCGCGGTGAGGAAAGCTTCGCCGTGTGTAGTGTGCCGGCCATGCTGGGTGGGGAATCGCCGCTGCAAATGGCGGCGGAACTTGCCGCATCGCTGCGTGCAACAGGCCAGAATGCAGAGGGGCGGGGAAGGGTTCTGGAGCGCTGGCTGGGCAATCGTGCCTGCAAGGGATCGCTGAAGGCGGGCAGGCAACTCAAGCTCGAAGAACAGGTCGCGCTGCTGCGCGAGATGGAGCAAACCCCGAATATCGCGCAATGCAATCATGGACGTCCGACCTATGTGCGCCTGTCGCTGGGTGAGTTGGACAAGCTGTTTGGTCGACGTGGCTGATGAATATGTCGCGGATCAGTCGGAATACGGCGATGTCCGGATCTAAGGGAGAATCACTCTGGAGATGAACCATGTATTGCTCACGCTGGTCGGTATCACCGGCTGCGCGTTGCTGCTGGCCACCATCATGCGTGAAATCAGACTTCCTGCGGCCATCGCCTACATCATTACAGGCATGATTGTCGGACCGACCGGACTGGGGCTTGTGCATGATCGTGAGCTGCTCACCCATATGGGCGAAATCGGCGTGATCATGCTGCTGTTCTTCGTGGGTATGGAGGTGGAGTTGCCGCGCCTGATTGCCAGCTGGCGTATCGCTGTGCTCGGTACCGCAGCCCAGATCGCGGTCAGTGTGCTGGTCTGCGTGGGTGCGGCGATATTTTTCGACACATCGTGGAAGGCCGGCGTGCTGCTCGGCTTTATTGTGAGCATGAGTTCCACGGCGGTGGTGCTCACCATGCTCAAGGACTCTGACGAACTGGAACAACCTTTCGGTCAGAATGCGCTCGGTGTGCTGCTCATGCAGGATCTCGCCATTGTGCCGATGATGATCGTGATCGGTATTCTCGGCGGTGGCGAAGAGGGTGTAAGTGTATCCTCCATCCTTGTGCAGCTGATCGGCGGCACGCTGCTGGTGGGAGCGGCGGTGTATATGATGCGCACCCCCGGCTGGAAGATCCCCGACTGGCTGCATCAGGGTACGGACAGGCGCGTGATGATGGGCCTGCTGTTGTGCTTTGCGGCAGCCACGCTGACCGCGCTGCTTGGATTATCAGCGCCGTTCGGTGCCTTTCTGGCCGGGATGCTGCTGCATGCCACCGATCAGGCCGACTGGGTGGAGGAGCATCTGCGCTCGGTATATATCGTGTTTGTAGCCATCTTCTTCCTGTCTGTCGGCATGCTGGTGGATGCACACTTCGTGCTCGGCCATATGCCATTGATGTTCGGCCTCACACTGGCTGTGCTGTTGCTCAACTCCGGTATCAACTCGCTGGTGTTGCGGGCTCTGGGTGAAACATGGCCGCAGGCGCTGCTCACCGGTGCCGTGCTCGGCCAGATCGGCGAGTTCTCCTTCCTGCTGGCTGCGATGGGTCTGTCGCTCGGCCTGATGGATGAAACCTCACACCGCATCATCATGGCGGTGATCGCGCTTTCCCTGCTGCTCAGTCCGTTGTGGATGATGATGATCAAGAACCTGATCCGCCGGGGCATGCTTGATTGAGGCAGAAGCCCGCCTGATGGTCATCCTGTGATGCAGCCGGTGTTACGCGCTGTGGCGCTGATGGGGGCGACGGGCAGCGGCAAGTCGGCGCTGGCCTTGCCGTTGGCAGAGGCGGCGGAAGTGCCCATCGTGTGCTGCGATTCGATGCAGGTGTACACGGGGCTGGATATCGGCACGGCCAAGGCGACGAAGCGGGAACAGGCACGCGTGCCGCATCATCTGATCGACTGCTGCGAGCTTCCCGATGCCTTTTCGGCGGCGCGCTGGGCAACGCAGGCTGCCGATGTCATCCGAGTGGAAAACGAAGCGGGCAGGGTGCCGCTGATCGTCGGCGGCACGGGGCTGTACCTGCGGGCACTCACCCGGGGGCTGGCGGATATACCGGAGGTGAGCCCTGCGGTTCGCCAGGCGCTTGAGCAGCGACTGCAGGTTTCGGGTATCGAGGCCATGCATGCCGAGTTGCTCACAGTGGATGCGGCAACCGCCGGACGGCTTCCTGACACCGACACACAGCGCATCATGCGCGCGCTGAGCGTGTATCACAGCAGCGGGCGACCGCTCTCGGCATGGATCGGCGAAGCCCCCCCCGCACCACCGACAGAGATCCCGGTGTTCGTGCTGGATGTGCCGCGCGAGGTGCTTCGTCTGCGCATCGCTGAGCGCTTCGATGCGATGCTGGCAGCCGGCTGGCTGGACGAGGTACGGGCTTTGCAGGCTCTGCATCTGGCGGATACCCATCCGGTGGTTCGCGCCGTGGGCTATCGCCAGTTGCTGGCGCATGTGCGCGGCGAATGCCCGCTGGATGAGGCCGTGCGCGACGGCATCACGGCGACAAGACACTACGCCAAGCGGCAGGTCACATGGTTCGCGCACCAGACCGGGGATGCCGTGCGCGGCGATGCGGGCATGCTTGTCCCGCTGCTGGCAGACGCGATTCGTGCTAGATTGCCGGGCGCTTCGCGGTCGTTATAGCGGGGTATGGGGCTGGTCATTCGATGAGTCATAGTGTGGATCTGCAAGAAAAACGGGATGCGGTGATCTCCGTGCATCCCGAAATCAGCGGCAAGGCTGCCGGCGAATCGGCAAGGGCGGCGCGCGCCGCCGAATTCGACAGGCTGGTGATCGCCAGCGATTGCGATCTGCTCGATTCCGTGGTGGTGCCCATCCGCAAGGTGCGCTCGGCAACACTGCTCGGTACCGGCCAGATGGAGCAGATGAAGCATCACGTGCAGGCCTGCGAGGCGGCGGTGGTGTTTGTCGATCATCCGCTTTCCCCGGTGCAGCAGCGCAATCTGGAAAAGGCGTGGGAAACCAAGGTGGTGGACCGCACCGGCCTGATCCTCGAGATCTTCGCGGCACGGGCGCGCACCAGCGAGGGCGCGATGCAGGTGGAGCTGGCCAGCCTGAACTACCAGATCAGCCGGCTGGTGCGCAGCTGGACTCATCTGGAGAGGCAGCGCGGCGGCTTCGGCTTCCTCGGTGGTCCGGGCGAACGCCAGCTGGAACTCGATAAACGCATGATCCGCAACCGCATCCGGCAGATCGAGCAGGATCTGGTCGGTGTGCGCCGCATGCGCAGCACGCAGCGCGCCGGACGCCGCCGCAAGGAGATCCCCACCGTGGCGCTGGTCGGCTATACCAATGCCGGAAAATCCACGCTGTTCAACCGCCTGACGCAGGCCGGTGTGTTCGCCGCCGATCAATTGTTCGCCACCCTCGATCCGACCATGCGCAAGGTGGAGTTGACGGGCGGACACGCACTGATGCTGTCCGATACGGTGGGCTTTGTGCAGGAACTGCCGCATGAGCTGGTCGAGGCCTTCCGCGCCACGCTGGAGGAGGTGGTGGAGGCCGATCTGATCGTGCATGTGCGTGATGCATCCGATGAGCAGGTGATCGAGCAGGGCAAGGTGGTGGACGACACCCTGCACATGATCATGAGCGAAGGCTGGGTGGAAGGCGGCTCGGAGATGCCGCCGAAGATCGAGGTGTGGAACAAAACCGACCTCGCGCCGCAGGTGGTGTCGCGCATCAATCCCGGGATCGATGGCAGCAAGGTGGCCCTCTCCGCCGTGACCGGTACGGGCGTGGATGATCTGCTCGGACTTCTGCGCGACTGGCTGGAAAGCCATATGTCGCAAACCGAGCTGCGCATTCCCATCTCGGATGGTCGCGCCATGGCCTGGTGCCATGCCAACGGGCGGGTGCTGGAGCAGCAGCACGACGGTGAGGATATGCTGCTGACGGTGCGCATGTCGCAGGCCTCACTCGGACGAATCCGCAGCATGCTGGAGGAAAAGCACGTCGGGTCATGATGCGGTCATGATTGGCCTGTATTTTGCTCTATAATCGGTGATGGAATGCATCCATGATGGAGTGGGAGGCTCGGAATGCTGAAGCATGTGAAAAAGGAAACCAGAGGTTTCACGCGGGTGCGCTTTTCCACGAAGGCCGAGGTAGAGGTGAACGGCGCGATGCTGCATGGCGACGTGGTGGATATGAGCATGAGCGGCATCTATATGCGCAGTCATGCGAAGGTCATGGTCGGCGATACCTGCGAGGTGCGCATCATGCTGGGCAACGATGCGCCGATGGTGATGCATGCCCTGGGGCATGTGGCACGCTGCGACGGCGATGGATTCGCCGTGAATTTCAGCGGCTTCTACTGCGATAGCGATACCTGCCTGAAGCAGGTGATCCTGCATGCGGTGGACAACCCGAAGGCGGTGGAAGAAGAGATCAGGAAGGGTCCGAAGCTGTCGGTGATCTCTCCGGACAATTCCGTTTATCTCTGAGCGGCCTGCATCCGCAGGTTGCGCTTCCCGCAACGACCGAATCCCACTTGTAGCTGTGCCAGCCCGGCTGTCACAGATATGTCTCGGGTGCCGTTTGACTCGGCTCGCCCTGCGGGCGACTTTCAGGCGTCCAATTCGGCTGTCCTGCCGAATTGTGGGCACGCAAAGAAGAAGGAAACAACCGCTCATCTACCATGCGAACCCGGACAGTTCTCTGGAGCACTCTGCCCACACCCTTCTTCTTTCTTGAATGGCCAAGAAAGAAGCAAAGAAGGCCACCCACGGGTAGCGGTGAATTCCCGTGCCGATTACCCGCTCATCGGGCGCAAACCGGCAGAAAGGCCGCCTTTTTTTGCGCTTTTCCGATGAGAGGGCAACCGTCACGGCACCGCTACAAGTAGGACCCGGAGTCAAAGGCAGCAGCAAAGGCACAAAAACAAACCCCGCCGGATGGCGGGGTTTGTGGTTTCAGGACGGGCTCAGGCTCAACCCTGCGGGGCGGGGGGCTCAGCCGGAGCCTGCTGGTCGTTGCCGAGGTTCACCCTGGCTTCCTTGTTTACCGTGATGCCGAAGGAGGCGGATTTCACATCCTTCAGATCGCCGTTCTGCACGATGCGCGAAAGCTTGATATCCACCTTGTTCACGCCCAGCGGAGCCTTGTCGCGGTTGATGGTCACCTTGCCGGTCACCGGATCGACCACGATGTACTCCGGCAGAGCCGAGCCATCGGCACGCGTGGCGGTGTAGATGATATCGCCGATATTCATGCTGCTGGCCGGCAGGAACACCTCGAAGCTGTCGGGCGAGAGCTGCGTGATCTGGCCGCGCAGCGCATCGGACACATTCAGGCTGTTGCGTTCGCCGGTCGGCTGTTGCGGTCCGCCGCGCCCGGTCTCGCCCGGTCTGGCCGG
This sequence comes from Zetaproteobacteria bacterium CG06_land_8_20_14_3_00_59_53, assembly GCA_002779605.1. GTDB lineage: Bacteria > Pseudomonadota > Zetaproteobacteria > Mariprofundales > Mariprofundaceae > UBA1543. Next base: position 54,270 of record PEWE01000020.1, read on the forward strand.
ACCGGCCCCGCTAGGAGTGTTCAGCGCGGCGTTCAGGGTGTTCTGGGCCGCATTGACCTCGCCGCCCGGCTGGCCCGTGGTCTCGACGGTTTGCTCCGACAGACCGCCCGTCGCGGCAGTTGCCGCGCTGATATCGATCTTCTGCGCGCCGACCTCGGCCAGCGATTGCTGCACGGTATCCATCACCGGCGTGCCGGCATCCACGGTACCGATATTGCCGCTGTCCGGGGCTGCAGTCTGGCCTGTCGGCGGGGTAATGCCGCCGGTGCCGGTCAGCAGCGTGGACGGATTCTGCGCCGATACATTGAAGCTCACCAGCTTCTCCGGGCTCACATTGCCGGCGGCATCTGTTTGTTTTGCATGGATGGTGTGATCGCCGGAGGCGAGGGCCACATTGGCCAGCGACCAGATGCCGTTACCTGCCACGGTGGTCGTGCCCAGCAGGGTGACGCCGTCGGTGTCGTACACACGCATCGTGGCACCCGGTTCGCCGGTGCCGGTGATGTTGGTTGTGGTGCCGGTGAGCTTGGCGCCGTCAATCGGACCGGTGATGGCGGGTGCCACCGGTGCGGTCTGGTCGATGATCACGCTGCCTGTACCGTTGCTGGCATTCATTGCGGCATCCTTGGCGGTGGCGGTCACCGTATAAGCGCCCTCCGGCAGGGTCTGGCCTGAGGTTGCCAGATTCAGCGACCATGTATTGCCGCTGCTGGTCAGGGCTGGATCGGTACCGAGGGTATAGGTGGTACCGTTCACTGTCACCGTGAAGCCGCCTGCATGATCGGCCGAATTGAAAGAGCCGGTGATGGTCGGCTGTGAGGATTGAGTGCTCAACGCGGTCACGGTCGGCGCGGTCGGTGCGATGGTGTCGGGCGTGCCGATGGTCAGGTCGGCGGTGGTGCTGTCGCTGGCGATATTGCCGGCGGCATCAACGATCGAGGCGACCACATTGTAGGTGACGCCCTGCGACAGGCTCAGCGAGCCTGTAGCCGGTGTGGCGGTGGCCAGATCCAGACTCCAGGTATAGACCGTGTCCGGTTGCGGGGATGTTATGTTGGTCACCACGGTTGTGGACGGGGTCACGTTGTAGGTCGCGCCACCCACCGTGACGGTAAAGGTCTCGGCGGTTTCCGTGGTCAGACGGGCGGCGACCAGAGCGGGGACCGTGCCGGTGATGGTCGGGGTGGTGCTGAAGGTGGTCAGCGTGTTCACTGTCGGAGACACAAAGGCCGGGTCCGGTGGTGTCTCCGGAGTATTGGTATCGACAAACAGGATGCCCTGCGCGCCGATGCCGCCGGCCAGCGTGTTCGTCGTGACATTGCCGGCGCCGTCGGTGGTCACGGCATCGAAATCATAACCAGCGTCGAGCAGGGTGATCCCTGCTGTGGCAAAATTCATCGTCCAGGTATCGCCGACATTGGTAAAGCCCGGAGTTGTTCCGAGGGTCAGGGTACCACTGGGGAAGCCAGTCAGCTTGAAGCTGCCGCCATTGGTCAGAGCTGCCGATTCGAAAGTGCCGCTGATCGTCGGCTGGTTGTTGTTGGTGGTCACCGGTGAAAATATTGCCGCAGACGGAGCAACGGTATCCAGCGTATAGGCCTGAGAGGCGGTTGCGCCGTCATTACCGGTGCCATCGGTAACTTTCATAACAATCGAATCGGACCCTGTAGCCAGCGTTGCAGCAGTCCAAGAAACGGCTGTGCCGGTGGCCATGGCGGAAATATCCGTCCATGACACTCCCCCATTCACCGAGCCCCAGAGGACTTCACCCACACCCAGCGGGACGCTCAGCGTGGCACCGATAGTCTGCGCTGCGGTCTTGGTGATGAAGTCGGCCGGTGTGCCGGTATCCGCGGAAATGGTGATGCCGCTGATTGTGGTGGTCGGAGCGACATTATCCACGGTCGGTCCGGTGGTGTCGGGCGTGGTGGTGCTGTTGCCGGCGTTATCTGTGACCGTCACCGCAACATTGGCGGTGGTTACATTGTCCAGCACGCCGGCAGCGAGTGTGTAGCTGGCCGTCCAGACACCGGCATTGTTGGTGGCAACTACATTGGAGCCGCCGCCAAAGGCGGAAAAGTCCATGGTCACCGCTGCTGTATCGGTATTATTGTCTCCGCCTGTGTCGGTCCACTGTACGGTGATGGCGTCGCCGATCTTGTAGGCACCGCCGGTGCCTGTGCCGGTCGAGGTGATGGCGATATTCGCGTCGGTCACAGTCGGGAGAACGGTATCGAGTGTCACATCCAGTGATCCGCCGGGCGTGCCGATATTGCCGGCGACATCGGTGACTACAGCGGTCATGGTTTTCACGCCGCTGGCGCCGAGCTCGCCGCTGGTTACGCTCAGATCAACAAATCCGTTGGTGTTCACATCTGTGCTATTGAGTACTTTGGTGACAGGTGTGGTCAGCGAGACGCCGCCGAGCAGCAGCTCGATGGTGTCGCCCACTGCCGCATTGGTGCCGGCCAGATTAACCCGGAAGGTGGGGGCGATCACGTTGGTCAGGTTATCGCTCGAGGAAATTCCGCTGTCGCTGGCTGCAGCCAGATCCACCGGGGTTGTGGGGGCTGCCGGTGCTGCTGTATCGAGCACATAGGCCTGAGAGATGGCTGTGCCGGGGTTGCCCGCAGCATCGGTGACGCGCACCTGCATGGTGTCGCTTCCGCCCAGAGTCTGGCCTGCAAGCGACCATGTGCTTTGCCCGATGACATTGGTGGCGGTGGTCCATGTATTGCCGTTATCCAGCGATACCTGCACGATTTCGCCGGTCTGCGTCACGCCGCTCAGTGTGCCGGAGATGGTTTGCGCGGCGGTCTTGGTGATGAAGTCGTCCGGCGTGCCGGTATCGGCCGAGAATGTCTTGCTTGTGACCGTTAATGCCGGGGCGACAGTATCAATGACCAGAGACTGGGCGGAGGAGGTTGTTGCGGCAGTCAGCGGATTGGCATCGGCGAAGATGCCGATCTTGAAGGGAATGGTGCCGTCGCCAAGCGTTCCGATGTCCGTGCCTGTTGTCCATGTGGTGCCAAGGCCGGGCTGGGTGGTCAGTTTGATCCAGGAGGTGCCGTTATCGACGCTGTAGCGAAGCTCCTGCGAGCCGGTCAGCGCCTGCGACAGCGTACCGGAGACAGTCGGGGTATTGTCATTGGTCAGGTAATCCGTGTCGCTTGTTCCTGAATCGATGCTCACGGCGGTAATGGATGCCGATGCGCCGGTGGTGAGGGTTACGTCGATGGAACTGGTAACGCTCAGTGCACCGCCGCCCCCCTGTGCGCCGGCATTCTGGTCGTTGAACACGGCATCCAGAGTAATCGTGCCCGAGGTGGCTGTGTTGTTGTCGTAGGCGATCTGGGTGAGAACCTCATTGACCAGTGTCTGAGTGGCGTTGCTGTTAAAAGTCAGCACCAGCGTACCACCTGAATTGGTGGTTACCGTGCCGACGGTTGTACCTCCGACAGTCAGGTTGCCGGTTTCGGTAAGTGCCGCCAGCGTGCCGCCGGTTTTGGCGCTGAATTCATCCTGCACGCTGGCACCTCCCTGACGGGCGATGGTCAGGGTCGAGCCGTTGTAGTTAATGGCGGCATTGAGTTCGACATCGGCAATCACTGCGCTGTTATCGAGTACTTCCGGTGAGCCGACACTGACCGATGCCGTTGGCGCAAGGGTCATGGTCGGGGCATCGTTGGTGCCTGCGACGGTGATGGTTGAGGCGATGGCCGGGTTGCTGGTCTGCGAGCCGCCGGTATCGCGCAGGCTGGTGATGGTTGCCACGCGCGATGCATTGGCAGTCGGCACCTGACTCTGGTTCTCATAGGTGATGCCGTTGACCAGCGTGTTCATCGCGGTCGTGCTGATGCCGCCGGATTTGGAAACAGTGATGGTGGCTGTGGACCCTGAGACCGAGACAGAAGCTGTCATGCCGTTGGTGGCCGTGGGGACGCTGTTGCCGTCGGTCAGCGTCACAGCCGAGCCGTCGATGTTCACCACTTCACTGGAACCATCGGACAGATTGCCGATGGTGAAAATCATCTGATCCACGCTCTCTCCGGTCTCAACGGTGCTGATGTTGCTGCCGGAGAAGAGTGCCACTGCCGTGCCTGTCGCCGTGCCCGCCCCTTCGGTGAAGGTCGGGTTGGTGCCTGTCAGGGTGGTCGCTGTCGGAGCGTCGTTCACCGCGGTGATGTTCACCGTGGAGGCGATGCTCACTGCGGTGGTATCCACGCCGCCATTGGTCGTGCCGCCGGTATCGCGGATGGAGGTCAGCGTGGCGGTGCGTGTGGAAAAGGATGCTGTCGGGTCGGTGCTGGTGCTGCGGTACCTGATGCCGTCGACCAGACTGTTCATATCGGTTGCCGCCAGACCGCCCCCGGCTACGCTCAGGGTGACCGTCGCAGTACCGCCTGCCGTGCTGACTGCAACCGTTAGTGTCTTGGTGGCGAAGGTGCCGGCGGATACGCCTGATTGGGCGTTGGTCATGTTGACCCAGGTGGTGCCGCCATCGAAGCTGATCTCATCGGTGCCGCCGGTGCCGACATTGCTCAGCGTCATGACAAGCTGATCGAGGCTTTGGCCGGTATCGCCCGTGCCGATACCCGAAGCGGCGGCGCTGAACAGCACCGAACCGACCGTGTTACCCTCGGTGTAGCCCGGGTCCACCCCGGTGGCGGTCAGTGTCGGCGCGTCGTTCACCGCGGTGACCGGATTGTCCACGGTGATGATAGTGGCGGAATAGGGTGATGGACCGGTTCCTGCGGTGGATGCGCCTCCCTTGGTGATGTCCACGCCGGTGGTGCCGTTGGCGATGCCGTCGGTGCCATCCCAGCCGCGGAAGGTAAGGGCGTTAACGGTGCCGTTCACGTTGGCATCCGGCTTGTAGTAGAGCAGGTTGTTGGCGTTGTTGGTAAGTACGATGGCACTGGTGTCGGAGAGCGTGCTGGCATTGATGGCGCTGCTCCATGTGCTGCCGCCATTGGTGGAGAAATACAGTGTGCCGGAGGTGATCCCGCGGATCGCCAGGCCGCTCGAGCCCACGGTATCACCATCGGTGATGGCACCGAGCAGTGAGGAGACGGCTGTGCTGCCGCTCGGCGAACCGTTGCTTGGCGGGGCTGCGTCCTCGAGAATGGCTGTCATCGCCACATTCGCCGAACTGCTGAAGGTCGGCGAGGTGTTGTCCCAGTCCGAGGTGGTGACGTTGAAAGTGAAGCCGACCAGCGTGCCGTTCTGCGGACCGTTCGTATTGCCCGAGGAATCGGCGGCGACGGTGGTGTCCAGGCCGCCGGCCTGATCCATCTTCCAGTAGCCCACCAGGCTGTTGAAGTTCTCAGCGGTCAGGTGGTTATTCGAGAGGTCGGCGATCTGGCCAGCACTGCCACCGGTTTCGGAAGCCAGCTGAACATCGGTGGTGGCGGCGATGTCGGTGGCGCTGCGGTTGATGTTCCACAGGCGGACCTCGTCGATTTGGCCGCTGAAGAAGTTCTGCCGCGTGCCGTTACCATCGATGACGCGTGCTCCGATGTTCACCGGCTGCGCCTGCATGGCCACGGTGTTGGCCGCCACATCTGTACCGGTCGTGGTATTGGCCACGCCGTCGATGTAGATCTGTGCAGAGGTGCCATTGCGTGCGACGGAGATGTGGTGCCAGACGCCGGTATTCAGGTTGGATGCGCTGGTGAACTTGGAGAAGCTCACGGCGATATCATTATTGTTCTTGTACTGGAACAGAATCTTGCCGGTACTCTGGATGAGCAGTTCCCAGGTGGCGCCGGTCGATACACCTGTACTGTAGGCGGCGGAGGCCACGCTCATCACGCCCGCGGCGGGCAGGGTGTCGATCTTCACCCATGCCTCGATGGTCATATTGGCCGTGCTGGTACCGAGCATCTTGCTGCCGTCGGCGATGGTTACATAGTTATCGGTACCATTGAAGATCAGGTTGGTACCCAGTGCGCCGGTGGTGTCGGTCGGGTGGGTGGCCAGGGTTTCCTTGAATTGCTCCCGCCCGTGCACGGTGAGCGCCACATCTGATTCGATATGGCCGACCACCTTCTCCAGCACCCAGTCGCCGCCCTGCGAGGCTTCGCCCGTTAAGTCCGTGGAGGCAGCCACATCGGCCTGCGTGAGTTCGGAGAGGATGCGCACGAAATCCGCACCTTTGGCACCCTCGGCCACATCGCAGCCGTAGATCAGGATGTCGGCGGCATTGGTCATGTGCGAGGCCCATGCCTTCAGGTATTTCTGGTATTTCTGGATGTTGTCGATGGACAGCTCGCCATGGCCTAGCTGGATGCGGCCGGCATCGCCGTGCGAGAAGATATGCACGGCATCCACATTCTGCATGCGCGAGAGCACGCGGGTGATCTGCACCACGCCGTCGCGGTTCGGGGAAAGCACCACCACCTGACGGTTCGGGGTGGCCTTGCCCAGAAGTTCCTTGAGATTATCGGTGCGCGAATCCACGAAGATGACCTCGCGGCGTATCTGCTCGCGGCCCATCGGGGCCAGTGCCTTGAAGATATCCTTGTCCACCTGCCTGGCTTCGATGTGTGGGGTGGTGCCGTCGTGGCTGACGGCATCGGCGACCTTGGCTGCGGTATCGGCGAGGGCGGCATCCAGCAGAATGCGCGGCTCCAGTGCAAGCATCGAACCGCCCGCGGCGGTTTTCATCGGATTCTTGGCGGCACGGGGCTTTGTGTCTCCCTTGTTACCGGTTTTGCTCGCTGCTGGTTTCTCTTGCCTTGCCACGATACCGTACCTCCAGTTGCTACCGGTGATATGCATTCTGCTGGCACGGGCCGTGAACAGAGTGCTCATCTCCTATCGGCAGACTTGGCCGGAACTGAATTTCTGTCAATGTAATGATAGTTTAGGACAATATAACTTTGGTTATAGGTGAACGCTTGCAGCAGGCGATGGCCGGGGTCGAAAGAGGAACAGGCGGCCCCATGACGGGACCGCCTGCTTTTACAGCCTGAGAAAGGGGAGGGGGGGATCTCAGGCTGCGGTTTTCTTGCAGGTGCTGATGCCGAGCAACGGGTAAAGCGGGCAGAAGCTGATCAAAGCGGTGGCCAGAGCCACTACGCCAAGCCAGGTCCATGGGGTGCCGATACCCATCACAGCCAGCACAATCAACGCCACGCCGGCTACGCCCCTCAAAATTCTATCGATACCGCCAACATTTGCTTTCATGTTTCCTCTCCTTGGAATGATGTCCCGGCCGGTATGTTTGCCGCCGAATATGCGTGGACTGTAATATAATAATCCATCGAATACCGTAACAAAGTCACATAATCGGCTAAGGAAAATTCCCTGTGTGCTTGCGGATTAGGCTTGCCGGGCAGCTGTTCCCTACACTTGATGCGCAGCCAGGGCTCGCAGTTCGGCAAGGTGCGGCAGGGCGACCACGCCGCGACCGAGGCCGACCAGTCCGCGCCGTTCGAAATCCTTCAGCAGGCGGCTGATCACCTCGCGTGCCGTGCCCAGCTCCGTGGCCAGTTGCTGGTGGGTCAGATGCAGTTCGCCGCTGCCGTTGTCCAGCTCCAGCAGGCGTCTGGCCAGCCGCACATCCATGCGACCGAAGGCCACATCCTCGATCAGTGCCATCAGGTCGGCGACGCGTTCGCTGATCATGGAAAGCACGAAGCGGCGGAATGAGGTATCGGCAAGCAGGGCGTCCAGCCGGTTCGGGGCGAGCAGCGCGAGTTCGGTCTCCTCTTCGGCCACGCCCTCGGCCGGATAGGCGCGTCCGCCGAGCAGGCAGGAGGTGGTCAGCATGCAGGTCTGCCCGTCCTCCACTCGATACAGCACGATCTCGCGTCCTTCCTGGTCCATCTTCTGCACGCGCACCGAGCCGCCCAGCACAAACACATAGCCCCGACAGACATCGCCATCGCGGAACAGCACCGTGCCGGCAGGCACCTTCATCGGCTGCAGGCCTTCCAGTTCATCGCGGACAGCGGCGGGCAGGCGCGTCAGGTCCGGAAATGCTTTGCTCAAAGCTCCCATGCGTGTTCCCCCTTTTTCATGCAGTTTCGAATGTGATATTGCGGATGCGTGCCAGCGAGCGATGGAACCTCTGCCATTGCCACTGTCTGCCCGGATCCCATTTGCGTCCGGGCGCCACATCCTGATGGCCAACGATGCGCTCTGCGGTGATCGATGGATAGCGCAGCATCAGCGCGCGGCACAGGCGCGCGGTCTCGCGGTATTGTTCTGATGTGAAGGCATGCGCTTCATCGCCCAGCATCTCGATGCCGATGGCAAAATCGTTGCAGTGCTCACGGCCTTCCCAGAGCGATTTTCCGGCATGCCAGGCACGCGCATCGGTCGGCACGAACTGCGTGATATGTCCGCTGCGGTCCACCACGAAGTGTGCGGAAACGCGAAGGCCTTCAAGGCTTTTGAATGAGGGGTGCGCCGAGGTGTCCAGTGTTCCGCTGAACAGCGCCTCGACATGCGTCATGCCGAATTCGCCGGGCGGCAGGCTGATGGCATGCAGCACGATCAGGTCAACACCTGTCCGCGCCGGGCGCGCATCCTGATGTGGCGATGCGATGAAGCGGATCGGGCGGGGCGCGGACATTGGCCAATGATGCGGGGCGGAGCTGCCGCTTGGCAAGGATAAAGGGGGGGCTAGTCTGGCGCCATGCAATGGTTGGCCGGTGATGCGGGGATACGCTTGACGGGGTTTTTCGGAATCCTGTTGCTGATGACGCTGCTGCAAGCGGCCTTTCCGCGCCGCAGGCCGGTGCAGGGCTACCGGCGATGGTCCGGCAACCTCGGCCTGGTGGTGCTGGATGCAGTGCTGGTCCGCTTGCTGCTGCCTGCCGGGGCCGTGGGTGTGGCTCTGTGGGCCGGGCAAGCCGGGTTCGGTCTGCTGAACCGCTTGCATGCCGATGCATGGATCGCCGTCGTTGTATCGCTGCTGTTGCTGGATCTGCTGGTGTATGTTCAGCATCGGGTGTTTCATGCCGTGCCGCTGCTGTGGCGGCTGCACCGGGTGCACCATGCCGATCAGGAGATCGATGTGAGCACGGGCCTGCGCTTCCATCCGCTGGAAATCCTGCTCTCCATGCTGATCAAGATGGCTGCGGTTGCGCTGCTCGGTGCGCCGGCTGCGGCGATGCTGGTGTTCGAGGTGATCCTCAACGGCATGGCGATGTTCAACCACAGCAATGTGCGCCTGCCGTTGCGGCTGGACGGTCTGCTGCGCAGGTTCGTGGTCACTCCGGATATGCATCGCGTGCATCATTCTGTACTGAATCAGGAAACCAACAGCAACTACGGCTTCAATCTGTCGCTGTGGGACCGGCTGTTCGGCAGTTATGTGGCTCAGCCCGAGAAGGGGCATGACGGCATGCGCATCGGCCTGCAGGAGTTCCAGTCCGGCAGACCGGACAGGCTCACAGAGTTGCTGCTCCTGCCGTTCGGGCGCAGGTAGGCAGCTACTCGCCTGCCACCGCTCCAGGTGTTGTAGCGCGCGCAAGTCGCGCTTAGTTTGCGCCGCATGACAAGTCAGCGTTCCCCCCTTCCTGCCATGCTTCTGCTGGCCTTATGCCTCGCCGGCTGCGCCACCGCCCAGCAGCAACAGGCCGCCACCATCGGCGGTATTCAGGGGGCGGCGGTCGGGGCGGCAGCCGGCTCGATCAACCACAACAGCGTTGAAGGAGCCATTGTCGGCGGCATCATCGGTGCCACCAGCGCCGCGATCTTGAACCAGCCACAGGCAACCACACAGCCATTCAATATGCAGCAGCAGGACCCATCAGAGGAATAAGCCCCCCTGCGGAGTGCTTACAGGGTTTTCAGATAGGCGATCAGATCGGCCTGTTGGGCGGGATCGCAGATGCGCTGGTTAGGCATCTTGGTGTTGGCCGTTGCATCGTCGGTAAAATTGCGTGCGGCATCCGCTGAATTGCATACCCATGCAGCCAGATGCGATGCATCCCAGCGCCATGCCTTGCCCGGCTGGATGAATCCGGCGAACTTGTAATTGAAGCCGGGAACAGTACCGGCCACCCGGTTGAACACCCCGCCCAGACCCGGCCCGACCTTGCCCTTGCCGTCGAAATAGTGGCAGGTGGCGCACTTGCGGGCGATATTCTGGCCCTTTGCGGCATCACCCGGCACAGCTGAAGCAGGCCCGGATGCGGCAACTGCCAAAGCGGCAGGCTTTTCCGCGACTGCCGGAAGCGTCACAGCCGGTTTGGAAACAGACGGCGCAGGCGCGGCCGGTGAAGCTGCCACAGCCCTGGCAGGCTCAGTCACGACCGGCTTCTCCACCGGCTGCGCGGGTACCCTGGCGGCAGCCGATGCCGCGGCCAGACTTTCCGACATCTGCTTCGCCATCGCCGCAGTCTGCTGCGCAGCCACAGCGGCACGTTCGGCAGCCTGCGTCACGCCTTGCGTGGCAGCGGCAATATGTTCCGAGGCCTGTGAAGCTGCCTGCACAACCGCATCGGCTGACACTGACTCAGCAGGAGCCGCGACAGGGGCGGCAGGCTGTGCGACAGGGGCCGCCGCCTGTGGCACCTCGTTCGCCTGACATCCGGCAAGTATCAGCAGCAGTCCGGCAATAGCGCTCAATGGCAGGTTCGATCGTTTCATGGTCTTCTCCTCGGGTGTTTTGCACAGGATAGCAAATCAGGCCGGCATGCGAAGCGTAAAATATCACCCGGTCGGCGCACTCAGCTTCCGGCCCGATTCTTGCTCGATATGCCCAGAGGAACATTGCAACAGGAGGAAGCCATGGCCCGGTCACAATACCATCACAACTACCGTACGGTGAATCTCACCCTGCCGATCATCGGCATGATTCTGGCCTTTATCGCCGCTGCAGCCTTGATCTCCTGAGTTCGGACGTCATGGGCGCCGGCCCCTGAACAACTGTACCAGCCAGATACTTCCCGCCAGCAGCATCAGCGAGGAGAGCAGCATGCCCATGGTCAGATGCGCGAACAGAAAGCCGAGTTGCACATCCGGCTCGCGGAACTGCTCGCAGAAGATGCGCGCCAGCGCATAGCCGACAAGGAACACGGCGACCCGCGCCCCCGCCGGCCAGTCGAAGCGGCGGGTGAACCAGAGCAGTGCAAAAAGCGCGATGCCTTCAAGGCCGAGTTCGTAGAGCTGACTGGGATGGCGCGGCAGATCGCCTGCATAGGGAAACACCATGCCCCAGGGTACATCGGTCACCCGTCCCCATAGTTCCCCGTTGATGAAATTGCCCAGTCGCCCGAAGGCCAGCCCCAGCGGGGCCACGGTGAAGATGCGGTCGGCCAGCAGCAGAAAGGGCAGTCGGTATTTTTTGCAGTACAGCCAGCCGGCGACGACGGGGCCCAGCATACCGCCGTGGAACGACATCCCGCCCTGCCAGATATAAAACACCTCGATCGGATGCTGGAGATAATGCGCGCCGTTGTAGAACAGCACATAGGCCAGCCTGCCGCCCAGCACCACACCGAGGATCAGCCAGCTGAACAGGCCCTCGAAGGCCTCCGCCGGAACCACTGTCCCCCATTCACCTTTCGCCTGCATCTGGCGACGGGCCAGTTGATAGATGGTGAGAAAGCCGAACACATACATCAGGCCGTACCAGTGCACAGCCAGCGGGCCCAGTTGCAGGGCCACCGGATCGATCTGCGGCCAGTGCAGCATCACATCACCATCCATAGCAGCAGGCCGCCGAAGGCGATGCGGTAGATGCCGAAGGCATTGAAAGTGAAGCGCTGCAGGAAGCTGATGAACAGGCGCATCACCAGCCATGCGGAGATGAAGGCCACGGCGAAGCCGACCAGCAGCGGCAGCAGCTGCGCGCCGGCGAAATCATGGTAATGCTTCAACAGGTCGAAGCCGCTGGCCGCCAGCATCACGGGCATTGCCAGCAGGAAGGAGAACTCCGCACTGGCCTTGCGATCCAGCCCGACCAGCAGCGCGCCGATGATGGATGCCCCGGCGCGGCTGGTGCCCGGAATCAGCGCGAAGATCTGCGCAAAGCCGATCCACGCCGCCTGCTTATAGCTCAGGTCCTCGACCTGCTTCACCGGATAGTCGCGGCCCTTGTGCAACCATTCCACCAGCAGAAAGATGATGCCGCCGAGGATGAACATCACCGCCACGATCTCCACGGTGAACATCGCCTTGATCTGCTTGTGCAGCAGGAAGCCCACGGCACCGATGGGGATGAAGGCCAGCACCACCTTCTTCCACAGCTCGAGATATTGCAGGCTGAACTTCTCGCGGTAGCTGGCCACCACGGCAAGGATGGCGGCCAGCTGGATGATGACCTCGAAGGCCTTGTTGTCATCGGTCTGCGCAACTCCCAGCCACTGACTGGCAACGATCATGTGACCGGTGGAGGAGATCGGCAGGAACTCCGTCACCCCTTCGATCACCGCCAGTATGATTGCCTGCAATACGTCCATGCCATCTTCCTTTCGTCCGAAATATACGTCGCGGGCACTCTACGTAATGTAATTGCCAAACGACACTGCTAGCGTTTTCGGCATTCATCATCCGCTGCCCGGAGGCATGCATGTTCAAGCGACTGCTCACATTCTTCGACACCCTGCGCCGCACGCTCGGCGCGCTGTTCATGATCGCCATCATCGGTGTGCTGGGGGCTACCCTGCTCTCCAGTCGGCCGACGCTGCCGGATAGCGCGCTGCTGGTGCTCGATCCGGCGGGCGACATCGTCGAGGAACTGGAACTGGCCGACACCTTCCCGCCTGATTTCTCCGCCGCCGGTCAGTCCCGGCTGGAGGATATCGTGCAGGTGCTGCGCGCTGCGAAGGATGACAAACGCATCATCGGCCTGCTGCTCGATCTGCGCGATATGGATCAGGCCTCGCTGCCTGCCCTGCAGACCCTGGGTCGCGAGATCGATGCCTTCCGCGAAAGCGGCAAGCATGTCTCGGCCTACGCCGACAATTATACGCAGACGCAATACCTGCTCTCGGCGCATGCCGACGAACTGTGGCTGCATCCGATGGGTATGGTGCTGCTCACCGGCCTGTCCAGTTACCGCAACTACTTTGCCGATGCGCTGGAACGCATGCATGTGGGCATCCATCTGTTCCGCGCCGGTAGCTATAAATCCGCCGCCGAACCGCTGGTGCGCAACGATATGTCGGCCGCCGCACGCGAAGAGACACAGGCCGTGCTGGATCAGTTGTGGGCTGCCTTCAAGCAGGATATCGCCGATGCACGCAAGCTTGAGCCGCAGGCGCTGCAAACCATGCTGGACGATCCGAAGGCAGCCATTGCGCAGTATGCCGGTAATCCGGCGGCCCTCGCGCTGGGCATGCATCTGGTGGATCGCATCGGCACGCGTGGCGAATGGTTGCTGTCCGGCGAGCGCACCGATGCCGATCAGATCGGCTTCAAACAATACCTGAACAGCCTGCCGTCCGGTGATAGCGAGGGTAGCGGGGCAAAGGTCGGCATCCTGACCGCCAGCGGCATGATCACCGATGGCGAACTCTCCGCAGGCGGCTTGAACGGCGAGGACTTCGCCGGGCTGGTGGACATGGCCATCGAGGATGCATCCATCAAGGCCGTGGTGCTGCGCATCGACAGCCCCGGCGGCAGTGTGCAGGCCTCGGAAACCATGCGCCGCGCCCTTGCGCGTCTGAAGGAGAACAACAAGCCGCTGGTCGTTTCGATGGGCGGCATGGCCGCCTCCGGCGGCTACTGGATCGCCGCCGAGGCCGATGAGATATGGACTGCTCCGACCACCCTGACCGGCTCTATCGGCGTGTTCGGGGTGTTCCCGAATGTGTCCGGGGGACTGGAAAGCCTCGGTGTGCACAGCGATGGCGTGGGCACCACTGCCGTGGCCGGCGGGATGCGTCCGGACAGGCCGCTGCCGCAGGCTGTGGCCGATGTGTTGCAGGCCGGTGTGGATCATGTGTACACCGCATTCACCGGTATCGTGGCCAGAGGGCGCAATATGCCGGCTGAGAAGGTCGCGCAGCTGGCCGAAGGGCGGGTGTGGACGGGGGCCGATGCGGTGCGCCTCGGGCTCGCCGATCAGCTTGGCGATCTGCACGAAGCAGTATCGGCTGCGGCCAAACGCGCCGGCCTTGAAGACGATTACGGCATCCGGCATGTGCGTGTGAAACCGACCCTGCGCGAACGCCTGATGCAGCAATTCATGGGCGAGGCTCAGGCCATGGTGCGATCCTCAAGCCTTGTGCAGATCGCCGCGATGAATCCCGGCCTGCAAAGTGCCGCGAACTGGCTTCGCATCCTGCAATCCCAGGGCGGCATCTACGCCCTGAGCGAATTCTCGCCGCGCTGAGGAAAGGCATGTCACCGCAGAGGGCACAGAGAAAGACATTTCACGACGACGGACATCGGGTGAATGCCCTGGCCCGGTTTACTGCATCTGCATCATCACGGGGATGTCGATCTTGCGGCTGTTCAAAATGCTGATCTGGCGGGCGACTTCTCCGGCCAGATCACGGTAGGCGGCGGCCTGCGGGGAGTCGGGGAAGGCTGCGACGATCGGCGTGCCGTTATCCGAATTCTCGCGGATCCTGATATCCAGCGGGATCTCGGCCAGCACGCGGGTGTCGTTCTCTCCGGCGAGGCGGGCGGCTCCACCCTGCGCGAACACATGGCTCTCGCCGCCGCAGTGCGGGCAGACGAAGACGCTCATATTCTCCACGATGCCGAGCACCGGGATATTCACCTTGCGGAACATGGCGATGCCCTTGCGCGCATCGGCCAGCGCGATGTCCTGCGGGGTGGTGACGATCACCGAGCCGCTCACCGGAACGGTCTGCGACAGGGTCAATTGTGCATCGCCAGTGCCCGGCGGCATATCGATGACCAGATAATCCAGCTCTCCCCAGGCCACGTCGTTGAGCAGCTGGGTGAGCGCACCGGCCACCATCGGGCCGCGCCATACCACGGCCTGCTCAGATGGAACCATGAAGCCGATGGAGATGGTGGTCACGCCGAAGTTGCTCAGCGGTACGATGGTTTTGCCGTCCAGCCCCGGCTTGCGGCCTTCCAGCCCCATCATGCGCGGGATGGACGGGCCGTAGATATCGGCATCCAGCAGGCCAACACGCGCGCCGGTCTGCGCCAGTGCCACGGCCAGATTCACCGCGGTGGTGGACTTGCCCACACCGCCCTTGCCGGAGGCCACGGCGATGATGTTCCTGATGCCGGGCAGCGCCTTGCTGCCGGGATGCGCGTTGCTCTTCACATGGGAGGTCATGTTCACTTGCACACTGCTCACGCCGTCGAGTGCTTCGACCGCATCGCTCGCCTGCCGGCGGAATTCCTCTTTCACCGGGCATGCCGGGGTGGTCAGCTCAATGGTGAAGCCGACACGTCCACCCTCGATGCTCACATCCTTCACAAAGCCCAGCGACACGATGTCCTTTTTAAAATCCGGGTCGATGATGCTGCTCAGTGCTTTAAGTACCTGTTGTTCGGTTACGACGGACATATTGCCTCCTGTGAAAGGCGCGTAACGCTCAATACCCCAGTGTTTTTGTCAAGTTTGTCCGCAATAAGGGCGTCAGGGTGCTTGTGGCGTAAATCCTCAATGAAAAAGCAGTATACCGTACGGGGAGGGCTGCCTATACTTCGGCGATGTCCGAATTCGCGCTGATCATGCTGTCCGCTGTTCTGGTGAACAATTTCGTGCTCACCAAATTCCTCGGCATCTGCCCCTTCCTTGGTGTTTCCGGCAAGCTGGAGACGGCCATCGGCATGTCGCTGGCGGTGTTGTTCGTGATGACGCTGGCCTCCACGGCTTCGTGGCTGGTGCAGGAATTCATCCTGATCCCGTTCGATCTGATGTACCTGCAGACGATTTTCTTCATCCTGATCATCGCGGTGCTGGTGCAGTTCATCGAGATGCTGATCCACAAGTCCAGCCCGGTGCTGTATCAGGCGCTGGGCATCTTCCTGCCGCTGATCACCACCAATTGCGCGGTGCTTGGCGTGGCGCTGCTCAACGTGCAGCAGGAACAGACCTTCATGACTTCCGCCCTTTACGGTTTCGGCTCGGCGCTCGGTTTCGCGCTGGTGCTGCTGCTGTTCGCGGGTCTGCGCGAGCGTATCGACAAGGCGCCGGTGCCGGAGGCCTTCAAGGGCTCGGCCGTGTCGCTGATCACCGCTGGCCTGATGAGCCTTGCCTTCATGGGATTCTCCGGGCTGGTGAAAGTCTGAATTCACTGCCGTTTAACATGATACCTGCTGTGATACACGTATGAATATCCTGATGGCTGTGTTGCTGCTGGGCGGTCTGGCGCTGGCTGCCGGCATCGTGCTGGCGGTTGCCTCGCGCGTGTTCCATGTCGAGGGCGACCCGATGATGGAGCGCATCGATGCGGTGCTGCCGCAGACGCAGTGTGGCCAGTGCGGTTATCCCGGTTGCAAGCCCTATGCCACGGCTGTGGCAAGCGGCGAGGCCGATGTGAACAAGTGCGTGCCGGGCGGCGAGCGTGCCATGCTGGCCATCGCCGATCTGATGGGCGTGCCGCCGAAAGAGGTCGAGGAAGAGGCCGCTCCCCCGATGCTGGCCTACATCCGCGAGGACGAATGCATCGGCTGCACCTTGTGTATCAAGGCCTGTCCGGTGGATGCCATCATCGGCGCGCCGAAGCAGTACCACACCGTTGTGGAAAGTCATTGCACAGGCTGCACGCTGTGTGTGGAGCCCTGCCCGGTGGATTGCATCGATATGCTGAGCAAGCCCGAGGTGCTGGAAGAATGGACATGGTCGGCGCCGGGAAAAGCGTCGCTGGTCAAGCTTGAAGGAGATTCGGATGCCCGGGTTGCTTGAACGACTTGGCGGCCTGTTCGGAGGCGGAGTGGATCTGCGTTCACTGATCAGCCCCGGCGGCTTTCCCGGCGGGGTGCATCCTGCACAGATGAAGATCACGGCAGCTTCCCCGATCGTGCAATCACCCTTGCCGCCGCAGCTGATCCTGCCGTTGAAACAGCATATCGGACAGATCTGCATCCCCATCGTCGAGGTCGGCGATCATGTGCTGCGGGGCCAGAAGGTGGCCAGATCCCAGGGTTATGTGTCCGCCCCCGTGCATGCGCCCACCTCCGGCACCGTGCTGGCCATCGAGGAGCATGCCGTGCCGCACCCTTCGGGTATGGGACGGCAGTGCATGATTATCGAGCCGGACGGGCTGGATGAAGCCGATCAGAGCATGCCTTCGCTGTGCGACTATCTCGACGAGGACCCGGCGATCATCCGTGAGCGCATCCGGTTGAGCGGTATCGTCGGGCTCGGCGGGGCGGTGTTCCCGACCTTCATCAAGATGCTGCGCGATCAGCGCCATCCGATCGAAACGGTGATTCTCAACGGTGTGGAGTGCGAACCCTTCCTGACCTGCGATCACCGCGTGATGCTGGAGCATGGCGATAGCGTGGTGCGCGGCCTGAATGTCATCATGCATGCGGTGGCGGCCAAGGGCGGCATCATCGCCATCGAGGACAACAAGCCCGATGCCGTGGATGCCATGCGCGAGGCCATTGCCCGGGCAGGCTTCGAAGCGAATATCGAGGTGCGGGTGCTGCCGACGCGCTATCCGCAGGGCGGCGAGAAGCAGTTGATCCAGGCGGTGACCGGCAGGCAGGTGCCGGCTGGCAAGCTGCCGCTGCATATCGGCGTGATCTGTCAGAATGTGGGCACAGCCAAAGCCATCCACGATGCCGTGTGCATGGGTAAACCGCTGACCGAGCGCGTGGTGACCATCAGCGGCGATGCGGTGCCGCATCCGGCCAATATCTGCGCACGCATCGGCACCCCGATGCCCTTCCTGCTGGCGCAGTGCGGGCTGCGGGATCTAAGCGGCGTGCGCCTGATCCACGGCGGGCCGATGATGGGCGAGCGCCTGCCGCGCATGAACGTGCCGATGGTGAAATCGACCAATGGAATCCTCGCCATGCGGGCGGAGAGCCTGTACAGCGAAAACGCTCAGGAAGAGCCGTGCATCCGCTGCGGGCATTGCGTCGAGGTGTGTCCGGTGGGGCTGGTGCCCAATGAACTGGCCTGGCATTGCAGAAACGATCAGTTCGATCGAGGTCAGGAGTACGATCTGTTCGATTGTATCGAATGCGGTTGCTGCAGCTATGTCTGCCCCTCGCATATCCCGCTGGTACACTACTTCCGTTATGCCAAGGGGCAGGTGGCGCATATCGAGAAGGAGCGCGCCTTCGCAGAGCTTTCCAAGGCCAGAAGCGAGGCGCGCGACAACCGTCTGGCGCGCGAACAGGCGGAGCGCGCGGCACGCCGCTCGAAGGTTCGCAAGTCAGGGGCGGCAGAGGCTGCTGCGGATGCGTCGGACGACACTGAAGCCGGAACATCCGGGGCTGAGAGCGGGGAGAAGGCATCATGAGTCTGTTGATCAGTTCACCGCATGCGCACGGCGGCGATTCGATTCGCGCCAATATGCTGTCGGTGATTATCGCCCTGCTGCCGGCCAGTGCCGTGGCCGTTTATCTGTTCGGCTGGTTGGCGCTGTTCCTGATGATGCTGTGCATCGCCGGTTGTATGGCCAGCGAATGGGGCTGCCTGAAGCTGATGGGCAGGCCTTCCCGTATCGGCGATGGTTCCGCAGCACTCACCGGCTTGCTGCTGGCCCTCACCCTGCCAGCGGCGGTGCCGTGGTGGATGGCGCTGACCGGTTGTGTGGTGGCCATCGTGCTGGCCAAGCAGGTGTATGGCGGTCTGGGGCATAATCCGTTCAACCCGGCACTGGCCGCGCGCGTGGTGCTGCTGATCTCCTTCCCGCTGAACATGACGGCATGGCTGGTGCCGATGCATGCGCCGATGTTCGCCGCATCCCTGCCGCTGAATCTTTATGATTTCAGCCAGTGCTGGCAGTTGTTCTGGTTCGGTCCGGAGGCGCTCGGCAAGGGGCTGGATGCGCTGACCATGGCAAGTCCGCTGGGGCATGTGAAAACCGAATGGAGTCGCGGTGTCGGTGCCATCGAGGCGCTGCGCAACTACGACTACAGCTATCTGGATGCATTCCTGGGAAGAGAGGCGGGCAGCCTCGGCGAGACCAGTGCGCTGGCCCTGCTGCTGGGCGGTATGTATCTGATGGCGCGGCATACCATCAGCTGGCATATCCCTGTGAGCTTCATCGTCAGCGTGTATATGCTGGCGACGGTGTTCAATGCGGTGAACCCGGAGCATTTCGCGCCGCCGCTGTTCCATGTGCTGGCCGGCGGACTGATGCTCGGTGCCTTCTACATGGCGACCGATCCGGTGAGTTCTCCGGTGACGCCGCGCGGCCAGATCGTGTTCGGTATCGGCTGCGGTATTATTACATGGAGCATCCGCACCTACGGAGGCTACCCCGAGGGTGTGATGTTCTCCATCCTGCTGATGAACTGCGCGGTGCCGCTGATCGACCACTATTTCCGCCCGCGCGTGTACGGCAAATAGGCGTTTGAATTCATGAGCGATCCCGACAAGAAGGTGTTCGGCATCAGCCGCGATATGCTGATGATGGTGGTGGCGCTGACGCTGGTGACGGCGATCTCGGCGGCCCTGCTGGGCCTGACCGATCAGGTGACACGCGAGCCGATCAGGCAGGCGCAGCGCGCGGCCCTGATGGCCAATCTCGAACAGGTGATGCCGGCGCATGCTAATGTGCCGATCGACGATGTGATCGCCACATTCGACGGGGTCAGCGTGTATCTGGCGCGCGATGCGGCGGGTGCGCTTGAATCCTTCGCCTGGGAAGTGGTGGCACCGGACGGGTATTCTGGCTCAATACGCATTCTGATCGGTGTATTGCCGGATGGTTCGCTGCACGCGGTGCGCGTCACCGACCACAGGGAAACCCCGGGGCTGGGCGATGGCATCGTGCAGAATTATGCATGGATCGATTTTTTTATCGGCAAGACTCTTGCGAACTTGCGCTGGGCGGTGAAGAAGGATGGCGGTGATTTCGACCAGTTCACCGGCGCGACCATCACGCCGCGTGCCGTGGTCAAGGCTGTGCACAAGGGTCTGCAGTGGTTCGCCGCCAACCGCGAAGGGCTGCTTGCCATGGCGGAGGGAAAGTAGACCATGGCGGGCATGAACGATACACAACTGAGCAAGGGCGAGATCCTTGCCGACGGTTTCTGGCATAATAATACCATCTTCGCGCAGCTGCTCGGCATGTGCCCGCTGCTGGGCGTGACCACCAGTGCCGTCAATGGCTTCTGGATGGGGGCGGCGACCGTGCTGGTGTTGCTCGGCTCGAATATCGTGGTGTCGATGATCCGTGGTTTCGTGCCGCGCGATGTGCGCATTCCCGCCTACATCACGGTGATCGCCGCCTTCGTGACGGTGGTCGGGCTGGCCATGAATGCATGGATGCATGAGATGTATCTGATTCTGGGTCTGTTCATTCCATTGATCGTGGTGAACTGTGCCATTCTGGGTCGCGCCGAGGCCTTCGCCAGCAAGAACGGCCTGATGGACTCGATCGTGGATGCCGTGGCCGTGGGCCTGGGTTTCACCTTCGCGCTGATGCTGCTGGGCAGCGTGCGGGAGATATTCGGCTATGGCGCATGGTTCGGTTATCCGGTGCTGGGAGCGGATTACCCCGACTTCCTGATGTTCATCCTGCCGCCGGGAGCTTTTATCGCGCTGGGCTTCATCCTTGCCGGCGTGAATATCATCAACCGCAGACTTGCCGGTCGCGCCAGCAATCCCGCACCCGCCTGCACAGCTTCCGCCCATGCGGCAGTGGAACAGGTCAACAGCTAGGAGCGACATCCGGCTTGCGTCTGCAGTGCGCGGTCAAACAACCCTGCTTTTACTTTGCGTAACTTTGCGTACTCTGCGCTAAGTGTCTTTGACCTTATTCGTGTGCAGGAGATGCAAATGCCGTATCTGAGTGTGCAGACCAATGTGCGGGTGGACGATCAGGCCGGTTTCATCAGCCGGCTGTCGCAGCAAACCGCTGCAATGCTCGGGAAGCCTGAATCCTATGTTATGGTGCATCTTGATGCAGGAGTCGCGCTTAGCTTTGCCGGCAGTGCTGCACCGGCGGCCTATGTGCAACTGAAGAGCCTCGGGCTTCCTGAAAAGCAGACGGCAGACTATTCCGCCCGCCTTTGTAGTGTGCTGCAGGCCGAACTCGGTGTCGATGCGGCGCGCATCTATATCGAATTTTCCGCCCCGCAGCGGCATATGTGGGGCTGGGACAGCGGTACGTTCTAGGTGTCTGTTTGAGCGCCGATCAGCCGACCATCGCCAATAGCGCGGGCATCCGCGCGCTTTTCTCCAATGCTCCCTATCTGATCGCCTGTGAGTCGGGCCTGCTGCTGGTGTTGTTCTGGCTGCTGCGCGATAGCCCGATGGGGAGAATTGAAAGCGGTTGGCTAGCTGGCTGGGGCTTGAGTGCCCTGATCCGTATCTGGCCCCTGATGACCGCACGACACAGCGATGAGGCGGGTATTGCACAGCAGGTTCGTGTCTATGTGGCCGGAGCCATGCTCGCCGGTGTGATGTGGGGTGTGCTTGGCTGGTTGATGCCCGGCACAGCCGACCTGCAGCAGCATGTATTGGTGTTGATGAGTATCTGCGCCATCGCCGTGGTCGGGGTGGCCGCCCAGCTGACCTGGCCGCCGGCCTGGCTTGCATGGGCGATCCCGGCCGTCGCCATTCTGGCCGATCGATTGCTCGGTGAGGGGGGGCTATACACTGTCATTGCCGTGCTGATGGGTCTGGCATTGTTGCTGTGCGCCGGATTCGTGGTGCGTCAGGGCAGGCTGGCCGGGGCACAGATGGTGGCTGACGGGGAGACCGGCGATCTGCTGCGCGATATGCAGCAGAAGACACAGAAGGCGGAGGATGCCAGTCGGGAGAAATCACGTTTTCTGGCTGCGGCGAGTCATGATCTCAGACAGCCGGTGCATACCCTGAATCTGCTGGTCGGTTCGCTGGAAACACGTTCGCATGATGCGGACACACAGCAGATCGTTGAAAAAATGCGCGAGGTGCTGACCGGGCTGGATGGGCTGTTCAGTTCACTGCTCGATCTTTCCAGGCTCGATGCCGAGGTGATGCGACCGGAAATGCAGGTGTTCTCACTGCGCAGCATGTTCGCCGGCCTGCACAACGAGTTTGCCGGAAGTGCCCACAAACAGGGTCTGAGCCTGTCCTTCGATATGCAGGATCTGTATGTGTACAGCGATCCGGCCAGCTTCTGGCGGGTGTTGTCCAACCTCATCTCCAATGCCATCCGCTACACCCGTGAAGGCGGCATCCGGGTGCGCTGCTATCCGGTTGAAGGGCGGGTGCGCATCGCTGTGCAGGATACCGGTATCGGAATCGCCGAGCAGGATCTGCCGCATATCTTCGACGAATTCCATCAGGTGGCCAACGAGGAGCGTGACCGGAGCAAGGGGCTGGGGCTGGGGCTGGCCATCGTGCGCAAGACCTGCGCGATGCTCGGCTGCACGGTGCAGGTGGTGTCCACGCCCGGCAAGGGTTCAATATTCAGTGTTCTGGTTCCGCGGGCCGCGGCTCCAGCGGTGGATGAGCCCAGGCAGGGTGCGGGCGAACCACTGCAAGCTCTCGGGGTGCGTGCCGGAGGGGTATCGCTTGCCGGGTTGCGGGTGCTGGTAATCGATGATGAAAGGGATGTGCGTGACAGCATGCGCATGCTGCTTGAGCAGTGGGAGTGTGTCGTCATGCTGGCTGAATCGGGTAAGGAAGTGGTAAGCAGGCTGAAAGACGGGGAGCCTGTGCCGGAGTTGATCGTTGCTGATTACCGTTTGCGTGAGCGCGAAACGGGTGCGGATGCCATTGCAGCTGTGCGACGGGAAACCGGCCGCACCATCCCTGCCATGATACTCACCGGAGATACGGCTCCCGAGCGTATCCGCGAGGCCCGTGATGCCGGTTGTCCGCTATTGCATAAGCCGGTCCAGCCGGGGCGTTTGCTTGCGCTTATGCGGCATTGCTTGAGAGATCAGTGAGCTACATGGATTGTTTTTGATTCATCTGTCCGGTGATGTGCAGGGGAGCAAGCGCAACTGTAATGACTTTTTAATCCGTGCGCCGCACTCTTGCGCACGTATTGTTATATTCACGATTGAAATTTACTTGCAAAATCAGTAACATTCGCTTATAAGTTCAGGTGAAGTCTTCGTATGGGAGGCTGTGGCGTGTGATTGTTGTCACCTGCTACCCGTGTCCTGGAGCTTACGTTTCGCTGGTGTTTGCCTGTTCAGTGATGGGTTGGGTTGATGCGCGGTGTGGCTGAACCAGGGACGGACAGGTTTGAGTTTTCGTGTTTTGGACCGATATGTGTATGATGGCGCGTTTTGAAATTTGACTGGAGAGTGAGAGACCTGACGTGATGATGACTCGGCTTCTGGCCTGCACTTTGTTGCTTCTTTCGGCATGCTCCATGCGGCCGGAACCGGTCGCTGTTGCCGAGCAGAAGCAGATCCTCGAGCAGGATCGTCAGGCGATTTTCGCCGGTCAAGCGCCGATTACCAAGAAGCTCGACATCTATGAAGCGATGGCGCGTGCCCTGAAATACAACGTTGATTATCGCACCAAGCTGTTCGAAAAGCAGGTGGCGCTCGGTCAGTACGACCTTTCCAAGTATAAATTCCTGCCGGCTTTCAATGTCGGCGCAGGCATTAATTATCGTTCCAACCTTTCGATCTCTGACAGTCTGGATACAACGACCAATACCCGCGTGAATTTCAACAGCACTGCCTCGGATCGGACCATCCGTACATCGGATGTGCGCATGATCTGGAATCTGCTGGATTTCGGCATCACCTACTATCAGGTGAAGCAGGAGGGCAACAAGGCTTTGATGGCTGACGAGGCCCGCCGCAAGGTGGTCAGCCAGCTGTTGCGCGATGTGCGCTCGGTCTACTGGCGCGCTGCGATCGCCCAGATGATGCAGCCGGAGATCGAACGTATTCTCGGCGAGGCAAGGGCTGCGCTCGAATCCTCTTCCCAGGCGCAGAGCAGAGGGCTGGCTTCACCCATCAAGTCTCTCGAATACAGCAAGGCACTGCTCAAGCTGATTGACACGCTGGAGAATCTTTTCAATCAGATGGAGACCGCCAAGACACAATTGGCCTCGTTGATCAACGAACCTCTGGACAAGGATTTTGAGCTGGATATCCCGGCGGAATTGCCGATGGATGTTGCACATGTACCGTTCTGCCTGCCCAAGATGGAAGAGCTGGCGCTACTCAATAAGCCGGAGATCCGCGAGGAGATCTACCGCAAGCGCATTAGCGTGGATGAAACCCGCAAGGCGACATTGCGCATGCTGCCGGGTCTCGAATTGAGCGGTGGCGATAACTACAGCAGCAATTCCTACCTGCACAACAAAGTCTGGGCAGCCGCCGGCGCTCAGGTGACCTGGAATATCTTTAACATCCTTTCCGGTCCTGTTGCGATCAAGGTGTCGAAGGCCAATGAGTCGGTGGACGACCAGCGGCGTATGGCTGTACAGATGGCCCTGTTAACCAAGGTGCGCCTTGCTTACCGCGACTATCTGCATCGCAGCTATCAGTTGGGACGTGCCGAGCGTCTGAATTCTCTGGAAAGCGAGTTGACCGGCTATATCCGCAATGCCGCTCAGAAGCAGGCGAAGAGCAAGCTGGAGCTTATTCAGGCTGAAGTCAGTGCCATGAGCGCTAAGCTGAACCGTGACAATTCGTATGCGGCGGTGCAGGAATCGCTGGGTTATGTGTATGACAGTATGGGAGTCGATCCTCTCGATGGCAGTCTGGACAAAACCGAATTGAGTGATGTCAGCAGCCATTTGGCTACCAATCTGGGCACATGGACGAAGGCCGAACAGGCTCCGTTCGACTGGGCTTGTTATGCACCTGAACGCGAGGACCAGGCCTACGATCCGGCCAACTTCCGGATTCCGCAAAAGAAGCTGCAGCAGGTTGTCAGCGAGGCGCAGGATTCGGTGAAGAATCTGCCTCAGGATAGCGATGCCATGGCCGAGAGGATCGCTGAAATCGTGATGCAGCGATTGAACGGACAGGTGCCCGAAAAGGTTCAGGAATCACCGGCGGTAGATCCTTCTCCCGCCCGACGGGATGCCACGCAGTCGGCCGGCTCGATGCTTGCCATGCGCAAATTCGAGACTGTGCATTTCGATCAGGCCCCTACCGGAATCACGCCGCAGTCGGCGGCAACGCTGGACCGGGCGGTTGATTTCCTGCGCAAGAATCCCAATTTGATGATCCAGGCTGTCGGATTCAGCGACAATGCCAGCGGACCGGAAGCAAGTCAGAAGGCGTCGGTGCAGCGTGCGCAGGCCGTGTACCGCTATCTGGTCGACAGTGGTGTGGATCGCAAGCGGATCGTGATTCTGGCATCAGGCCCTTCGATGCCGCTGGCTTCGAACGATACCCCGGAAGGGCGGGTGCAGAACCGGCGCGTCGAGCTGTATGTGTTCGCCATGGACAGCCGTCGCGCAGGACTTTGATAACCGGAACTGATCTCCGGTTCCTCAGGTGAACTTCTGTTAAACCAGCCCCATTTCCTGAGCTTTGAGTAGCGCCTGAGTCCGGCTGGTGATACCGAGCTTTTTATAGATGCTGTGGATGTGCTGCTTGACCGTTCCCTCGGAGATGCCGAGTTCAAAGGCGATGGACTTGTTGGCATGTCCCTTTGCAAGCAGGCCGAGGATATTCTTCTGGTGGTCGCTCAGATCACTCTTTTCCTGCACTCGCGGACGCATCAGCAGGTTCGGCGGCAGAAAGATGCCCCCGTCCAGTATCATCAGAATGGCATGCCGCATCACTTCACAGGAGGTGGATTTGGGAATGAACCCGGCAGCACCCGATGCGATGGCCTCCTGAACGACATCGGCCTCCTCACAGGATGACATCATAACAACCGGCGTAGAAGGCGCAGACGCGCAGATAGTTCTGAGTCCGTTCATACCTTCCATGCCGGGCATCTTCAGATCCATCAGGATCATGTCGATATCCGGCTGCTGCCCGATGATGGTCAGGGCCTGCTGCACATCGGCCGCTTCGGACACCCGGATATCATCTGCATCACCGGACAGCGCATCGTTCAAGAGGCGAACCATGCCGCCGCGGAAGAGAGCGTGATCATCAGCAATCAGTATATGCATGCGCTTGACTATAACTTTGGTTATAGCCTGACTCAACTAACATTACATTGACACTGTTGCGGTTATTACCAAACCTTTGGATGGTAGAAATTCCATGTTCTTTTTGCATGCTGTGAAGCTGCAGAGGGGGCCAGAGAGGAAGGATTCATGGCATTTAACTTTGGCAGGTTCGGCGGCAAATACAAGGATAAGTCAGCAGAGGGCGATGCAATTATCGTCAATGCCGGACAGTTGGATTCAGAGGCCGGGTTCCATAATGAACGCAAACATTCCCGTCTGGACTCCATGCTGGCTCTCGAGCCACGCATCCTGCTTGATGCTGCTCTTGCTGATACGGTCGCCAAGGTTGCCGATGCAGTAGCCTCGCACGGGGTTGTAGAGCACTCGACGTTCAAGCCGCAAAGCGATGTCAATGATGCCATGTCTGCGATGGCACCGGTGCTGCGTGATCAGGTGCGCCGCGAGGTGATTTTTGTCGATGCGGGTGCCGCGAATATCGAGGCCCTGCTCGGCAAGGCTACTCCAGAGCGTCAGGTGGTGGTGCTTGATGCCGGCTCCGACGGCGTGCAGCAGATGACCGATGCGCTGCAGAAGATGGGGCGTGTGGATGCGATCCATATCTTCTCTCATGGAGGTTCAGGGCGTATCCAGTTAGGCAATGGCGAGCTTTCTATTGATAACATTCAAAACTACCGGGAGCAGTTGCAGGCATGGGCATCGCACATGACCAATGCTGCCGACATCCTGATCTTCGGCTGCGATGTGGCCGAGGGTGCCAAAGGTGCGGATTTCTTGCGCATCCTTGCCGAATTGACGCAGGCCGATGTGGCTGCATCCACCGACCTGACCGGTGCTGCGGATCAGGGTGGCGACTGGGTGCTGGAGAAGGTTGTCGGGCGCATTGAAACAGACATCGCACTTACCGTGCATGGTCGTGAGTCATACAAAGAAACACTCGCTGTTACCCATCCGACAGATACCACAGGCGCTCTAAGCACCAATTTGATTTTCGACGGTAGCAGCGATTATGTAACGATTCCCGACGGCAGTACGATGATGGCAACAAGTACCAGTACAATGACCGTTGAAGCTTGGATTAAACCGACATCAACCACCGGCGTTTCCTCCATTATTTCAGCCGCCTACTCGAACACCAACGAAACCGGTGCCGGCAACACTTGGGAGTTGCTGATCAATAACGGCAAACTCATGTTCCAGTATCATAATGCCACTACAAATTCCAATGGGGATTTCTCATCGGGACTGAGTACCACGTCCCTTTCCTTGAATACCTGGCAGCATGTGGCTGTAGTCCGAAACGACACAGCTGTCAGCTTTTATATCAACGGCGTCGCTGCTGGTTCGTTCACAGGCTTCGCCAATGCTCCAGCCATGGGGGCCACCGCTGTGAATATCGGCGCGCGATATGTCGACAATACGGCCGGCAATGTCCACAACGGCGTTATGACTCATTTTTACAGTGGCAGAATCGATGAGGTTCGGGTTTGGGATATAGCCCGAGCATCAACGGATATTGTTGCCACGACCAATTTTGAGATCGCTGCCGGAACGGCCGGTGCTGCCGGTACCATAGCCGATGCAACGGCAACCACTACGACTGTGACAAGTGAATCATTCACAAATGTTGTCGGTTACTGGAAATTGAACCAGGCAGGCGGGCTAGATACGACTACGGCTGCCGACTCTTCTGCAAAGGCCCTGAATGGGTCATTGACCACCTTTGCAACCTACAGCGCCACATCGGGATGGGATAATACTGCGCCGACCCTGGGCGCTTCGCCTGCTCTTGCGGGCATGCTTGAAGATGCTGGCGCGCCGAGTAATGGCTCCACAACGGGTAGCACATCGGTTGCTTCGTTTGTCACCAGTTATTTCTCTGATAGCGATACTGTCGGTACCACGGGTATCGCTATTACCGGCGTCGATGCCGCTGGTTCACTGTATTACTCCACCAATGGCGGCACTACCTGGTCGCAGGCTACCGGGCTGAGCACCAGCAACGCACTGCTGTTGGATAACAACGCCAACAACCTGATCTATTTCAACCATGGCACGGCCAATTTCAACGGTACAGTCAGCGGTGCGATTACTGTCAGAGCATGGGATGGCACCGATGGAGCCACATCCGGCACATTGAATACCACTACGACGGTCACGGGAGGAACATCACCCTCGGCTTATTCGGCGGATACCAGTGTATCGCTTGCTATTTCGGCTGTGAACGATGCTCCGACGGGCATGGGCAACACGACGATCCCGGCTGTGCTTGAAGATACAGCCGATCCTGCGGGTGTTGCGATTAGCGCACTGACATCCCTGAGTTTTTCCGATGTTGATGCAGGTTCCGGTCTGGGCGGCATTGCTGTTGTCGGTAATACCGCCAACGCCGGTACGGAGGGTGTGTGGGAGTATTCATCGGACGGCACGAACTGGCAGGCGATCGGGACTGTTGCTGATGGTGCCACGGCCAGAGCCCTTGCCTCGACGACCAAGCTTCGTTTTGTTCCGGTTGCCAATTTCAATGGTACACCTACGGGGCTGACGGTTCGCGCGCTGGATGATACATATGTGGCCGGTTTTACCACATGGGATGGTACGACCGAGACGGTGGTGAACGTTGATACCACGACTCCAGGCGGCGCGACTGCGATTGCTTCCGCCACCAACACCATCGGCACTTCGATTACTGCTGTGAATGATGCTCCGACTACTACCGGTGCAGGCGTGACGCTGACCAATGTAGTCGAAGATAATGTTACCTCAGTCGGCGATGCCGTGAGTTCGCTGGTGAGCAATATCAGCGATGTGGATGGCGGTGCGGTGAAAGGTATTGCCATTTATGCAACCGATACGGCCAATGGTGCCTGGGAATACACCATCAATGATGGCGGGCTCTGGACATCGGTTGGCGTAGTCAGCGGTACCAGCGCTCTGTTACTGCGCGGCGACGATGCCAATACCAAGCTTCGTTTTGTTCCTGCGACCAATTACAACGGTACGGCCACGGTCAGCTTTTATGCATGGGATCAGACCACGAATACCAGCGCCGCTAACGGCACCAAGGTGGATGTGAGCACGCGCGGCACAACCACTGAATTCAGCACGACGTCCGAGAATGCCACCGTGACCGTCACACCGGTAAATGATGCTCCTACGCAGTCTGCGACGGGCAATACGGATACGTATACGGAAAATGCCTCACCGTTGACGGTCGCCAATGCCGACTACGCGATGAGCACGGTTGAGGCCGGCCAGACGATCGAGAGCATCGTTTTCAAGATCACCAATCTTCAGGACACGGCGAACGAGAAGTTCACGTTTGATGGTACGACATTCGGTCTGGCGACGGATGCGGTTGGCGGCACGACAGCGGGTAACAGCTATGCCTGGACGGTGAGTACGACGGGCGGCACGGCGACGATCACACTGGTGAAGGCCGGTGTGTCTGTTGCAACGGCGACCTCGCTGATCAAGGCGGCGACCTACCAGTATGATGGTAACGACATTGTGGCGGGTACGGCTCGCGGCGTGACAGTGCAGGTACAGGACAGCGGTGCCGGTACGGACACCTCGACCTTCACGACGCTGAACACGATTACCGTGGCCCCGGTAAATGATGCTCCTACGCTTACCACACCGACTGCACTTACCCCGACCTTTACCGAGCACGATGGTTCCGGGCAGGCAATCACCGACAACACCTTTGCTATCAATACCATTGAAGCCGGCCAGACGGTTGTTTCTCTGGTGATCGAGGTGACCAATGTGGAGGACCCGACCAACGAGACACTGCTAATCGATGGTCAGGAAATTGCGTTTAATGCAGTCAGTGGTACGACTACGAATAGTGGGTATGACTTTGCCACGAGTAACACCTCCGGCAAGACATTCACAATCACCCTGACCAAGACAGGCAATATCACCGTTGGCAATGCTGAAGCTCTGGTGAAGAACGCGACGTATCAGTTCAACGGTCATCAACTGGTTGCCGGTTCAGCGCGTGTGGTGAGCGTTACGGTACAGGATAGTGGTGGCGGTACAGATACTACCGTTAAGACCCAACTGGCCTCTGTGACCGTGGTGCCGACCAATGATGCGCCGGTTATTACCGATGCGCCGCCGAATTTCGAGATTCAGGCCTTCAATGAGGATCCGGCAAGTAATCCGGGTGTGACGGTGGCCAGCCTGATTGCATCCAGCGCAATATCAGATGCGGATGGAACCGGTGTGCCCAAGGGTATTGCCGTGGAAAATGTTGATACCACGGAAGGTGTCTGGCAATACAGTCTGGATAACGGTTCGACCTGGATTGATATGAACAAGGCCAGCGATAACACCACGCCGTCCGCAATTGCCGAAAGCAATGCGCTGCTACTCAGCGACAATTCAAATACCAAGATCCGTTTTGTGCCGAATGCGAACTATTGGACTCAGGTCGCAGGGCCGACTATCACCTTCTATGCATGGGACCAGACGACAGGTGCCCAAGAGAGCCGGGTTGATCTGAGCAATATAGCCAACCGCGGAGGCACAACCGCATACAGTCTTGTTGCACAGACGGCTCATGTCACGGTCAATGCTGTGCAGGATGCACCGGTACTTACCGCTGCATCTCCGACACCGACATTGACCGGTGGCGCAACGGGCGCAGTCACGGTCGGACAGACCGTAGCAACCATTGTGAATGGCAATATCTCCGACCCCGATCTGGCCGTGGCTGTGAAGGCAATTGCAGTGACCGGTACGACCCTCGGTACGGTTACCGGTGACTTCCAGTACAGCACGGATAGTACCGATGGCTCGAATGGAACATGGTCCAGCTTCGGTACAGTGAATGCCACCAGTTCCCTGTTGCTTGGTGCGGAAACCTATGTGCGCGTGAATCCGGCTTCGGGAAGCGGTTCGGTCAGCTTTACCTTCCGCGCATGGGACCAGACCACCAATGGTACAGGGGCAATCGGCACCAAGGTCGATTCATCCACCAACGGCGGCGCGACTGAATTCAGTTCGGTTCAGGACACCGTAGGTTCGACCATTGTCGCCGGTGCCACGCCTACGATTACTGCTATCACCAATGATACCGGTGTAGGTGGTGATTTTATTACCTCGGATACCGTGCTGACAGTGTCGGGTACCCTGTCGCAGGGGCTTGGCAACCTGACCAATGAGAAGGTGCAGATTCAGATCAGTACCGATGGCGGAAGCAACTGGAGCGCATGGGCCGATGTTTCCACCCAGCCGGCGAACACTTTCGATCTGACATGGAGTCACGACGACCCCACCACCTACAGCAATGGTACGACGGTGGTTTATCAGACCCGGGTTTATGATACCAATCTCACCCAGCAGGTTTCCATCAGCGGCACGCAGAACGTGGTGATTGATACTATCGCGAATCCCCCGGCTCTGCCGAATATGACGGCGGGTACGGATACCGGACCTGAGCCGGCGGATAATATCTCCAAGACCACCAAGCCGACCTTCGAGGGTGCGGACGGTTCTGTTGAAGGCAATGCGACGGTTGAACTGTTCGTGGAAGGTGTGTCCATCGGCACGGTGACGGCATCGTCTGCCGGTGGCTGGACCTTTTCATCCACGGACTATCCGGGCAGCCCGTCCGGAGCGCTGGCTACCTACATGGATGCCAACGGCTTCAAGGACGGCACCTATGCTATCACCGCCAAACAGACGGACATGGCCGGTAATCAAAGTAACGGCTCGTCCCCGCTTTCCATCACCATTGATACCGTGGCGCTCAATCCGGGGTTGACCAGTCCGGCTGCCGGCTATGTCACGACAACGACCCCTGTTGTTGCAGGCACAGCCGAGCCTGGTGCAACGGTAAAGGTATACGATACCGATGGTACGACGTTGCTGGATACGATTACGGCCAATCCTGAGGATGGTTCGTGGTCGCACACTCTGGCTACCCCGCTTTCACAGGGTGCTCATACGCTGCAAATTTCACAGACAGATCTGGCAGGTAATACCAATGCCGGTTTTGCCTCGGTGGCAATTACTGTCGATTCGATTGCACCTAGCAAGCCCTCTACGCCGGTGCTGGCTGTGGATACCGGCCTGGCCGGCAATGACGGAATCATCAATAATAATAAGCCGACATTCCAGGGAGCAGGTGGATCGGTAGAAAATGGTGCTACTGTCGAGGTGTTTGTTGACGGTGTAAGCATTGGTACGACGACGGCCAATGGCTCCGGGGCATGGAGTCTGACCGCTGTGAATGCCATTGCCGATGGCAGCCACAATATTACGATCAAAGGTATTGATGCTGCCGGTAATACCAGTGAGGCATCCGATGCCCTTGCTATTGTGGTGGATACAGCAGTGCCAACTGCTCCGGCCACACCCGATCTGGCAACTGCGTCCGATTTGGGAACGTCGAGCACGGATAACCTGACCAGTGATGCCACGCCGACCTTGCAGGGGGCTAACGGCTCTGTTGAGGCGAATGCTCTGGTGGAGTTGTTTGATACGGATGGAACGACTTCGCTGGGAACCACTACGGCGGATGCTAATGGTGCCTGGAGTTTGACGACCAGTGCGCTGGCTAATGGTGCGCATACCATTACGGCCAAGCAGACTGATGTGGCGGGTAATGTGAGTGCGGCCTCGACCGGGCTGGTTGTCACCGTTGATGCAGCGGTCCCATCGGCGCCATCCGCACCTGATCTGGCAGCATCTTCCGACCTAGGGATATCTAGTACGGATAATCTGACCAGCGATAACACGCCGACCCTGCAAGGGGCTAATGGCTCCGTTGAAGCGAATGCTGTCGTGACGGTATACGATACCAATGGCACGACAGTTCTTGGGACGACGACAGCGGATGCCAATGGCGCATGGAGCCTGACGACAAGCACGCTTTCCAATGGTGTGCATACCCTTACCGCCAAGCAGACCGATGTGGCAGGCAATGTCAGCTCTGCCTCGGCCGGGCTGGATGTTACTATTGATGCGGTAGCACCCACTGCGCCAGGGGCACCGTCCGTGGCCGAGAATTCGAACGGCGGTATCAATGCGACAGAAGCCTCCAACGGTACACCGGTTGTTGTAGTCAGTATTGCCGGCACGGGAGCTGTGGTCGGGGATACCCTGACGGTGAACTGGGGTGGTCAGGTCGTGACCTATACGCTTCTGCAGACCGATATCGACAATAATAGCGCGACGGTGAATGTTTCTTCGACCGTGATTGCGAATCAGGGCAACGGAACCTTCGATGTGACCAGCTTTGTTACCGATAAGGCTGGTAATGTCGGTGCACTTCCGGGCGCAACAAGCGTGACGGTGGATACCGTCGCCCCGACGACGACCATCAGTGGTATCGGTATTTCCGCCGATACCGGAGACAGTGCTTCCGATTTCATCACCAAAACGGCTGCGCAGACCATCACTGGTACACTGAGCACGGGTCTGGTTGGAGGTGAAATTCTCTATGGTTCGATAGATGGCGGTGCAAACTGGATCGATATCACCAGCAAGGTGACGGGTACGGCCATCAGTTGGGATGGGGCAACACTTTCCGGTACAAGCTCGATCGCCTTCAAGGTGACCGATGCAGCCGGCAATAACGGCACAACGGCAACGCAGGCTTATTCGTTGGATACGGCAGGGCCGACTGCTCCTGCAGCTCCGGCGGTGGCGGAGAATGCCAATGGCGGCATTAATGCAAGCGAAGCAGCCAATGGAACGCCTGTGGTCGTGGATATCACCGGCACAGGGGCTGCTGTTGGTGATACGCTGACACTCAATTGGGGTGGTCAGGTTGTGACCTATACGCTTCTTGCCGGCGACATTACAGGCAACAGTGCTACTGTGAATGTATCTTCCGGGACAATTGCCGCTCAGGGCAACGGCACATTCAATGTGACGGCAAGCCTTAAAGATCCGGCTGGGAACACAAGCATTCTGTCTGGCGCAACAAGCGTGACGGTGGATACCGTCGCCCCGACGACGACCATCAGTGGTATCGGTATTTCGGCTGATACGGGTACAAGTGGTTCCGACTTCCTGACCAACACAGCCGCCCAGACCATCAGCGGCACGCTGAGTTCGACGATTGGGGCCGGTGAAATCCTATACGGTTCAGTGGATGGCGGGTCAACCTGGACAGATATTACGTCCAAGGTGACAGGAACTGCGATTGCCTGGACAGGTGCAACATTGGCAACCGGCACAAATAATATTGCATTCAAGATAACCGATGCAGTCGGTAATGATGGCACGCCGGCAACCCAGGCCTACACGCTGGATGCTGTATCACCGAATGCTCCGGCTGCGCCGACTGTGGCCGAGAATGCCGGTGGCGGTATCAATGCATCTGAAGCAGCCAACGGCACGCCGGTGGTGGTAAGTCTGGCCGGAACCGGCGCGATTGCCGGGGATACGGTAACGGTGAACTGGGGCACGCAGGCGGTAACCTACACTTTGCTATCCGGGGATATTTCCGCAGGCAATGCCACGGTGACCGTCCCATTCGGAACGATAACCACGCAGGGCGATGGCACATTCGATGTGACGGTTAACATTACGGATCAGTTCGGAAATGCTGCCAGTGCGAACTCACCGGCAACAAGTGTCACCGTGGATACCGCGGCGCCTTCAACCGTGCCGACCGTGACCACCCAGAACGTGGTCAGTAACCAGCCGACCCTCTCCGGCACTGCCACGCTTGGCGCAGGAGAAGGTCTGACTGTGACGGTGGATGGCGTGACCTATACCCAGGCCAGTCAGGCCTTGAGTCTCGTCGGCAATGCATGGTCGCTCAATCTTGCAACTGCGGGCCAGACATTGGCTGCAGGAACCTATAATGTGACAGTGACAGCCACGGATGCAGCCGGTAATGCGACCAGCGATACCAGTATCGACGAACTGATTGTGACCGGGGCGAGCCTGACGGCGCCGGTGCTTTCCACCATGACACTTTCCGGTGCTGGTACTTCGGTGAACCTGTCGCTGGCCGATGCGGCGATCACAGGAACAGCCGGAAATCTGAATCTGACGCGCGGCGTGGCGACAACCACACCTACACTGACGGGTACGGCCGATCCGAATGCCACAGTGAAGATCTACGACACTGATGGCACCACCCTGCTCGGCACAGCGACTGCGAATGGGGCCGGTGTATGGACGCTGACGACCAGTGCGTTGGCCCAAGGTGCGCATACGCTGAAT
Source organism: Zetaproteobacteria bacterium CG06_land_8_20_14_3_00_59_53 (assembly GCA_002779605.1). Taxonomy (GTDB): domain Bacteria; phylum Pseudomonadota; class Zetaproteobacteria; order Mariprofundales; family Mariprofundaceae; genus UBA1543. The sequence continues at coordinate 89,603 of PEWE01000020.1, forward strand.
GTTAAATCCAGCGATGGCTTCGGCAATACAAGTACGACAAGCAAACTTACCTTTAACGTGGATACAGTTGCGCCGTCAGCACCGGTGTTGCTTGCCCCGCTGGCCGGAACGACGATCGGGACGACAACCCCGTCCTTTAGCGGTACGGCCGAGCCCGGAGCAACCGTTACCTTGAAGGATACAGATGGTACGCCGCTGGGGACCGTGCTCGCAGATGCCAATGGGAGGTGGAGTATTACCACGCCTGTCCTGGCTGCCGGGAATCATACATTCCAGCTCTTGCAGACCGATGCTGCTGGTAACAGCAGCAGCGTGAACCTGCAGGCATTCACGATTTCAACAGGTAATGTATTCAATTTGCAGAACACCTCGACGGTGACGACATCGGCCGGTACTACGACAGCCGGACCGACGCCCCAGACAGGCACAGGTGCAGCAGCTGCAAGCGGAACCAGTGCAGGTGGCAGTGCAACTCCGAGCGGGCAACCCGGAACGGCACAGGGAGCGACGCCGGTGATTCAACTGGCCCAGCAGAATCAGGCCGCGATTACCGGGACGGGGAATGCCGACGCGCTGGCAGCGCAGGGTAGCCAGCCTCCGCTGACAGGCGGTGGATTGCCCACCCAGACGACATTCAATCCTAATGCTCTGGCTCCAACGGGTGCCGGCAAACCGGCAGCCGACGCCAAGCCGGCAGCCGACGCCAAGCCGGCAGCCGATGCCAAGCCGGCAGATGCAGCCGGCAAGGCTGGGCAGGGTACCGGTGGCGCTCAGGATGCTGCTGACAAGGGTAAAGCCGATCAGTCTGCTGGCGGGGCTGCTAAGCCTGCGGTTGCAGGGGACAAGGGGACAGGTGGTAATGTTGCCGAGGTCATCAAGGTTGATGCCGGTATTCCGGACCAATTGATCGTGATGAGTCAGCAATCAATGGAATTCAATATTCCTGACAACAGCTTCACGCATGCTTCTGATGGCGGATTGATTAGTTTCAAAGCCACACTGATCGACAATGCGCCATTGCCGGACTATGTGAAATTTGATGCTGTTACAGGCAAGTTTACCATTGACCGGGACAAGCTGCCAAAGGGTAAAACCGAGGTGTCCATCAAGGTTCAGGCAACAGACAGCAAGGGCGGCATGGCTGAGGCGGTATTCAAGGTGACGGTACAAAGTGGCGGAGATACCGGGCGCTTTGCACCGGAATCTTCGGCTGCCGGTGGTGGTGTGAACCTTTCGGATCAGTTCGCGGCAGCCGTGGATGAACACCATGCTGCTGCCCGTGACCTGTTGGCGTCGATAGAGGAACTACGGGGTTAAGCCGATTCGGTATTCAACAGATATATTGAAGCCATGCCCTGACGGTGCCAGGGCATGGTTTTAACTGCCGGAACGTTCATCTGATTACTCAATATTCTGTGACTTATATCACTATTGTGATGAATTCTTTACCCTTACCATTCAAATTGTCGTCTGGATATGGTTCGGAACGCATGCCGGAAAGAAGGTTTTTATTGGTGCGCTTGTTTCAATTCATTGACTTTTCAATGGGTTCCGGGCATTGTTGCAGGCGATATCTTAAGTAAACGGCCTAAGATTCGGTTGGTTTGCATGTAATTGTAATTGTAATTGTAATGTGAATGTGCGAAGCTATAGTTCGTCGGAATAATTTTAAGTTCCGGCATACTTGTTTGTGGAAGGGGTCACATGATATCGGTCAGGTTTTTAGTCTGCACAATGTTTCTTCTTTCTGCATGCTCCATGCGGCCGGAGCCGGTGACTGTCGCCGAACAGAAACAGATTCTTGAACAGGACCGGCAGGCGATTTTTGCGGATCAGCCTCCGATTGCCAAAAAGCTCGACATCTACGAAGCCATGGCCCGTGCCCTGAAATACAATGTTGATTACCGCACCAAGTTGTTCGAGAAGCAGGTGGCGCTCGGTCAGTACGACCTTTCAAAATACAAGTTCCTGCCGGCTTTTAACGTCGGGTCTGCCATCAACTACCGATCCAACCTTCCGATTGCCGATAGTCTGGATACAGCGACAAATCTGCGTGTTCCGTCCTTTGCTACCGCATCCGATCGAACCATTCGTACAGCCGATGTTCGCATGATCTGGAATCTGCTGGATTTTGGTATCACTTACTATCAGGTGAAACAGGAAGGCAATAAGGCGTTGATGGCCGATGAGGCCCGCCGCAAGGTGGTCAGCCAGCTGTTGCGCGATGTTCGTTCAGCGTACTGGCGTGCAGCGATTGCGCAGATGATGCAGCCGGAGATCGAGCGCATTCTGGGCGAGGCGCGGGATGCTCTGGATTCTTCATCTGAGGCGCAGCGCAAGGGTCTGGCTTCGCCTGTGAAAGTGCTAGAGTACAGAAAGGCGCTGCTCAAACTTGTTGACACGCTGGAGAACCTTTTCAATCAGATGGAGATGGCCAGGACCCAGCTGGCTTCGCTGATTAATGAGCCGTTGGGTCAGGACTTCGAGCTGGATATTCCATCCGAGCTGCCGATGGATGTGGCGCATGTGCCGTTCTGCCTGCCCAAGATGGAAGAGCTGGCATTGTTGAACAAGCCGGAGATCCGTGAAGAGATCTATCGCAAGCGCATCAGTGTGGACGAAACCCGCAAGGCTACACTGCGCATGCTGCCCGGACTGGAGTTGAGCAGCGGTCAGAACTACAGCAGCAACTCCTATCTGCATAACAAGGCATGGACGGCGGCCGGTGCCCAGGTGACATGGAACATCTTCAATGTGCTTTCCGGACCTGCTGCCATCAAGGTGTCCAAGGCCAATGAGTCGGTGGACGATCAGCGTCGTATGGCTGTCCAGATGGCCTTGCTGACCAAGGTGCATCTTGCATACCGCGACTACCTGCACCGCAGCTACCAGCTGAATCGTGCAAGCGAGTTGAACGATCTGGAAGCCGAGCTTACGGGTTATATCCGCAATGCAGCGGAAAGACAGGCGAAAAGCAAGCTGGAGCTGATTCAGGCTGAGGTCAGCGCGCTGAGTGCAAGATTGAACCGGGATAATTCCTATGCGGCTGTGCAGGAAGCACTGGGCTATGTGTACGACAGTATGGGTGTTGATCCTCTTGATGGCAGTCTGAGCAAGACAGATCTGAGGGATGTCTCCACTCATCTGGCGCTGAATCTGGGGACATGGACACAGTCCGAGACAGCGCCATTCAACTGGGCCTGCTATGCACCGGAGCGGGAAGACCAGGCTTATAATCAGAATAATTTCCGGTCCCCGCAAAAAGCGGAAGCCGAGCCAGTTGTATCTGTTGCTTCACCGACAGTAGAACCGGTTGCGGCTGAGCTGGAAGTGGTTGAAACGGCTATTGAACCTGAGGCCGAAGAAGTTGCCGCCGAAACAGCACCGGTGCAGGCGGTCGAAGTCCTGCCTGAAGCTGAAGTTCAGCCGGCAAGGCCGGAGGTCGTTGAATGAAAAGCCCGTGCGTACGCTGCGGAAGTTCGAAACAATCACATTCGGCGCGTCTTCTGATCTTTCGTCCTCATCTGCTGAAACTTTGAATATGGCGGCTGATTTTATGCGAAGCCATCCGGGTTTGACGCTTGAGGTCATCGGATTCAGCGACAACACGGGCAGTCTGGTGGCGGCCCATCAGGCATCGGTTGCTCGTGCGAATGCGGTTGCCCGTTATCTCACAGAGCATGGCGTGGACACATCCAGAGTGGTCAGCAAAGGCTATGGCTCATCGTCTCCTGTCGCGACGAATACAACCCCAGCCGGGCGGGATGAGAACAAGCGCGTCGAACTGTATATCAGCACGCAGGCTCCGGCGCAGCAAACGTCTGAAGCCATGGCGCAGAATAATACCGCTACAACATCAAAGCCGGACGAAGAGGTACGTAAGGCTGAAGAGGCACGTAAGGCTGAAGAGGCACGTAAGGCTGAAGAGATCCGCTTGGCCGAAGAGGCTCGCGTGGCCGAAGAGGCTCGCGTGGCTGAAGAGGCTCGCGTGGCTGAAGAGGCTCGCGTGGCTGAAGAGGCTCGCGTGGCTGAAGAGGCTCGTCCGGTGACGCCGGCAACGCAGATTGCCCGTGTGCCGTTCGGTTCGGGTTCGACCCTGACTGCTGCTGCCAAGGCCGAGTTGAGCGAGACCGTGGCTTTCCTGAAGGCCAACCCTTCTGCTCGCGTCGAGGTGCTCGGCTTCAGCGACAATTCGGGTTCCGAACTGACTCGTTACAATACGTCTGTTGAGCGCGCCCGCGAGGTTTACCGCTATCTGGTGGCCAACGGTGTGAATCGCGCACAGATGATAGTGAAAGGCTATGACGGCGCTTCCCCGATCGGCGATAACGCAACAGAGGAAGGCCGTGCTCTGAATCGTCGCGTAGAGATTTACCTTGCTGCTGCAAACCCTGTGAGGCAGGCAGCCTTTGCCCGCGATGCCGATGAAGCCCGTAAGGCTGAAGAAGCTCGCGTGGCCGAAGAAGCTCGCGTGGCCGAAGAAGCTCGCGTGGCCGAAGGGGCTCGCGTGGCCGAAGGGGCTCGCAAGGCTGAAGAGGCCAGCAAGCCAAGCACCGCCCCTGAGGTCACAGCCGTGAAGGCTGTGCAAAGCAAGGTCAGGACGCTGCGTTCTTCATCGTCCGGCACATCATCGATGGTTACTGGCAGGCAGTCGATATCCTTTGCGCAGGGTGGGTCTGAGTTAAGCAGTGCAGCCGAAGGCGAGTTGAAGGCGGTTGTTGCCCTGATGAAGAAGAATCCTTCTCTGCGTATCGAGCTTGTCGGTTTCAGCGACAATGAAGGCTCGCGAGTGGATAATCACGAGACATCGGTGAATCGCGCTCAGGCGGTTGCTGATTTCCTGACAGCTCACGGTATCCAGGCGAGTCGCCTGATGACAAAGGGTTATGGAGATGCTTCACCCGTTGCTGACAACAGCACCTCCGAGGGTCGCGCAGCAAACCGCCGTGTTGAGTTTTATCTTTCGCGTTAGTTCTTTCCCGACTCCGGATACGTTTCCGGCCCCAAAGTTGCTATAGCTTCATCCGACAATATGCGAGGGTAAAGCCATGATGATGAAGACAGTTTTGATTCGTTTGCTGGGTCCGGCAGCGCTTGTGCTGTTGCTGGTGCCTCCGGTCTGTGCAGCTGACGGGCTCGGTTCATCTGATCCCAACAGCCTGTTCTCGGTTGATCGGGATAGTGCCATCAACGGCCGGATCAAGGCAGTGAACCATGCCGAGATTGCTTCGGTGATGGATGCGCGTATTAAACAGATTCCGGTTCGCGAAGGGGATGGGTTCCGCAAAGGCGACCTGCTGGTCGAATTCGACTGCGCAGTCGAGTTTGCCGAGTTGTCGCGCGCCGATGCCTCCTACAAAGCGGCTGCCGAGCGGGCGCAGGTGAGCAAGGAACTGGTGGAACTGGATTCGATCAGCAAACTCGAGTTTGTCATGGCAAAAAGTGAGGCTGCAAAGGCGCTTGCCGAGCAGCAGATCTGGCAGGAGAAGGTGCGTCGTTGCCGCGTGTATGCGCCTTATAACGGTCATGTTGCAGCTCTCTATGTACAGCCCTACGAATACGCCCGTCCGGGCGACAAGCTGATGAAGATTCTCGATGACACACGCTTAGAGGTTGAGGCGCTGATTCCTTCAAGCTGGCTGACCAGTATAACGCTGGGGATGCCTTTCTCGCTGGTGATCGATGAAACCGGCGCTACCTATCAGGCTGCCGTGAAAGGTATCGGCGCAGAGATCGACTCGGTCAGTCAGACGGTGAAACTGATCGGTGTGATCCAGGGAGATAACCGGGGACTGATTGCAGGTATGAGCGGAAGGTTGATTATGCCATTTGCCAGTGGTGCGCCGCAAAGTGACCGATAAGCCGCAATATCAGGGCGTTGCAGCCCTGCTTTCGCTGGAGCAGCAGGCTTGGGAAACCGCAAACGCGGAAGCGCTTGGTTTCTGCATCGTCAATGAAACCCATAATCTGATCGAATATCGTCAGTCGGTGCTGTTCGAGGCACACGGGGCTGAGCGTATCTGCGCTGTTTCCGGGTTGCCCGTACTACAGCGCGATGCGCCGTTCATGCAATGGATTCTGCGCCTCAGCCGGCTCCTTTATAAAGAAAATCACCGTCAGGCGAAGCCGCTTACCATTGATGATGTTCCGGAAGATATGGCGTCCGGCTGGAAAGAATGGTTGCCCCGGCATGTCATCTGGGTGCCGCTGAATGCTGGCAGGAAACGCCTTGGTGGCATGCTTCTGGTTCGCGATCAGGCATGGGCGCAGGCTGAAACCACGTTGTTGAATCATCTTCGCCATGTCTATGCACATGCTTGGTTTGCGCATCTGGTGAAAGAGTCCGGTTGGAGCTGGCGACGCATTCAGGAACAGTGGGTGGGGAATCGCTGGCGTTTCTGGGGTACGATTGCCCTGCTGCTATTCGCGCTGTTTGCACCGATCCGGCAATCCGTACTTGCTCCCGCCGAAGTGCGCCCGCTTGAAGCACAGGTGGTGCGCTCTCCTTTGGCCGGTATTGTGGACAAGGTGCATGTCGAGCCGAATCAGCCGGTGCATGCCGGTGATGTGCTTCTCACACTGGATGACGACGAGATCCGCACGCAGTTGCAGGTGGCGAACAAGGAAACAGCCATGCTGGAGGCGAACTATCAGCAGCTGGTGCAGCGTTCTTTCAATGATGTGCGCAGCAAGGAAAGTCTGGTCACCCTGCGTGCCAAGGCCATGCAGAAACGAGAAGATGTCGAGTTCCTCAAGAAGCAGATGGACAAGCTGGAGATTCGTGCTCCGCGCGATGGCCTGGCTCTGTTCACGGACAGCGATGATCTGATCGGCAGGCCGGTGCGCATCGGTGAGCGACTGCTGGTGATTGCCGAGCCGACCAAGGCAGAAATCCGTATGATGCTGCCGGTCGGCAACAGCCTGTTGTTTCCGGAGGATGCGGATGTTTCCCTGTTCCTGAATATGGAGCCGACCCATTCCATCGATGCCAGACTGACCTATGCAGCCTATCAGGCACAGCAGGATAGCGGTGGTGTGCTGGCCTATGAAATGCGGGCTGAATTCCTGCCCGGTGAAGTCCCGCCGCGCATCGGTTTGCGAGGTGTGGCTAAGATTTACGGTGAGCGCGTCCCGATGATCTATTACCTGCTGCGCCGTCCTCTGGCTGTCGCGAGACAGACCCTGGGCTGGTAACTGAGCCTAAATGCTTCCACCGCTTCGCGAGGAGTTGGCCCTGTGCGACGGGCCTCGTGCGCGCAGCGGAATGCCGACTTATTCACTTTATGACCCGCTGCGTAATCGTTATTACCGGTTCGGCTGGCCGCAGTTCGAGATGCTGCGTCGCTGGAGGCTCGGTGATCCGGGGAGGATCGCCGATGAGGTGAATAGCTCGACATCACTGAATGTCGATCCCGAGGATGTGCTGGAGGTTGCCATGTTTTTACAGGGCAACAATCTGGTGCAGGTCAGCGGACCTGCGGGCCTCGATGTGCTGGCAGGGCAGGCCAGGGCGGCAAGACGGCATTGGGCCACATGGCTGCTGCACAATTATCTTTTCCTGAAGATACCGCTGTTCCATCCCGACGCCTTCCTGAAGCGCACGCTGAAATACGTAAGCTTTGTTTTCACCCGCGGCTATGCGATCAGCATGCTGATCGGTCTGGTGATCGGTCTGTATCTTATTTCCCGCCAGTGGGAATCTTTTCTGCATACCTTCAGTTACTTCTTTTCTCTGCAGGGCCTGCTTTTTTACGGGATGGCCTTGATCTTCACCAAGATCATCCATGAGTTCGGGCATGCCTATACGGCCAGTTATTTCGGCGTGCGCGTACCGGTGATGGGCTTCGGCCTGCTGGTGATGATGCCGGTGATGTATACCGATACCAGTGATGCATGGAAGCTGACCGATAACCACAAACGCATGTGGATCAATGCTGCCGGATTTCTGGCCGAGTTGTCGCTGGCGGTTCTGGCCACATTGCTGTGGTCGTTCCTGCCTGAAGGCGCATTGAAGAGTGTGGCCTTTTTGCTGGCCACCACCACCTGGATCATGACCATGGTGATCAACATGAATCCGTTCATGCGCTGGGATGGATATTATCTTTTCTCCGACTGGCTGGAGGTGGACAACCTGCAGCAGCGAGCCTTTGCGCTGGCCCGATGGAAGATGCGCGAGGCGCTGTTCGCCCCCGGTGAGCCGGTCCCCGAAATCATGGATGACAGCCTGCGCATGCAGCTGATGACTTATGCATGGATCACCTGGATATACCGTTTCTTCCTGTTTCTGGCGATTTCCGTACTGGTCTATTTCTTTTTCTTCAAGCTTCTCGGCATCTTTCTGATGGTGGTGGAAGTCGGCTGGTTCCTTATACTTCCTATCGCGATGGAAATGAAAGAATGGTGGAAACGCCGGGATAAAATAGGAAATGCCACGGCTTATCGTTCGCTGGCGATCTTCGGTATGATCGTCGCACTTTTTCTGATTCCCTGGCAATCGCGCGTTGAGCTCTCGGGACTGCTGGATTCAGACCATCGTCTGGTGATTTATGCCGCTGAAGATGCAAGAATCGTTAAATTCAACGCAGTCGATGGCATGCAGGTTGAGAAAGGCGATGTGCTGGTCGAACTGGCATCCGATCAGTTAAATCATCATCTGAGCATGCTCAATAGCAGGCTCGATCTGCTTGAATGGCAGGAGTCCGCACAGGGCGTTTCCGGCGGTGTGGCTGCGGAAGGGCGCATTCTTCGCCAGCAGATGGCCGGTGAAGCAGCCGAGTACGAATCTCTGAAAGAACGCATCTCCCGACTGAAGATCACGGCACCGTTTACCGGCAGCGTGGTGATGGTGAATCTGGATGCCAGCAGGGGGGACTATGTAGAGCGCGGCGAACGTCTGCTGACGGTGGTCGATCCCCGAGAAGCCGTGGTCAGGGCGTATGTTCCGGAGAGCGATTTGAAGCGATTCGGCGCTGGTGCCAGGGCACGGTTTTATCCGGATGATCCGGCTATGCAGCCGATTGATCTGGTGGTGCAGCAGTTGGACAGGGCCAGCGCCAAGGTGTTGCTCGATCCTCCGCTGGCATCAACCTATGGTGGCACCATTCCGGTCATACAGGGGCAGAATGGTGAGCTCGTGCCACAGCAGGCGGCGTATCGCGTGCTAATGCTCCCTGAACATGAGACCGATGTGATCCGTAGTGTGCGCGGCACGGTCTATGTCGAAGGTTCGCGCAGCAGTCTGTTGGCCCGTTTCTTCAATCAGGTGTTATCCGTCGTCGTGCGCGAAAGCGGCTTCTGAATATCCGGGGAAGTCGTGACGGCTGCAAAGGCAGGAAGAGGGGAAACATCATGATCTGGAATTTCATGCGTATATCCTTGCTTTGGGTGGTGGCGCTGTTTGCCGGTGTACAGGACGCTTTTGCCCAGTCTGCCGCTGCGGCAGAGATCAATGATTTTTTCGGCAGCCTGAATGCAGCGCTGGCCACCGTGCTGTTTTTTGATGTCATGCCGGGAGAGGGCAATATGCCTTTCATCGTTGCATGGCTGATCATCGGTGCCGTCTATCTCACATTCCGCTTCGGCTTTATCAATCTGCGTATGATGGGACATGCCTTCGCAGTGATACGCGGGCGCTATAAGTCGGTCGACGACAAGGGCGAGGTCAGTCCTTTTCAGGCGCTGGCCACGGCTCTCTCCGCCACCGTGGGGCTGGGTAATATCGCCGGTGTGGCGATTGCTGTCAGTATCGGTGGTCCGGGTGCGACGTTCTGGATGATCGTGGCCGGATTCTTCGGCATGACCACCAAGTTCACCGAGGTGACGCTTGGCCAGATGTATCGCGAATACCGTTCGGATGGTCACATCATGGGTGGCGGCATGGAGTATCTTTCCAAGGGCTTCAAGGAAAAGGGGATGCCGAGGCTGGGCAAAGGGCTGGCGATTCTTTTTGCCCTGCTGACGATCGGCGGTTCGCTGGGGGCCGGCAATCTCTTTCAGGTCAGTCAGTCGATGGGTGCTGTGCAGACTGAAGTGGCTTTCTTTAAAGAGTTTCCACTGGCGTTCGGGTTTCTTATGGCCTTTGCGGTCGGGATCGTGATTATCGGCGGTATCCGCCGCATTGCGCATGCGGCCGAGGCGATTGTGCCGTCCATGGTGTTTATTTATCTGTCGGCCTGCCTGTGGATCATGATTTCGCATGCCGCCGATGTGCCTGCGGCCATCAGTCTGATCTTTACCGAAGCCTTTGCTCCTACCGCCGTGGCCGGCGGCATGGTCGGCGTGATTATTCAGGGCTTCAAACGCGCAGCCTTCTCCAGTGAGGCGGGTATCGGTTCCGCCGCCATTGCACATTCGGCGGCATCGGTGAAATACCCGATCCGTCAGGGCTTCGTTGCGCTTTATGAGCCGTTTATCGATACCATTATTATCTGCACCATGACCGCAATGGTGATCGTCATTACCGGTGTCTATAACGCGCCGGAATATGCCGGTCTTGTGCAGGCCAATAAGGGAGCCGCGCTGACCGCCATGGCCTTCGGTTCGGTGATTTCCTGGTTTCCGATCATCCTGTCCGTATCGGTGGTGTTGTTCGCCTATTCGACAATGATCTCCTGGTCCTACTACGGTGAGCGCAGTTGGACCTATGTGTTCGGCGAGCGTTATTCGATGGTGTTCCGTATCATCTTCGTTGTCTTCGTGGTGCTCGCTTCCATCACCAGCGCCAGCAATATTCTTGATTTCAGCGATCTGCTGATCTTGTCCATGGCGTTTCCGAATCTGATAGCGCTCTACCTTCTGCAGGGTAAGGTGGCCGAGGCACTGCGGGATTATCTGAGGCGATTGAAGAGCGGCGAGTTTGAACGTGATGCTGGTCGCGGAGAGAGCGGGGATACTGTTTGAAGCTGTTGCGCCGGAATGAGTGTCTGTGCCCGACGCTTGCCGGCGGGTTGTTGTTGCTGCTACTGCTGGGAGTCGCAACCGCTCTTTTGCTGTCCCAGGTACATGGTTTCCTGTCGTCCAGTCATCCGCTGGGCAGGGAGGTTCTGGTTATCGAAGGCTGGTTGGGTGATGCAGAGCTGGTGGATGCAGTCGCTAGGCAGAAGGCAGGCAGTTATAGTTTTGTTGTGACAACCGGCGGACCTATAGGGCAGGGCGGCTTCCTCACAGAATACAAATCCTATGCTCAACTTTCACAGGCCTCGTTGCTGAAGATCGGTTTGAACGTGCCGGTGTTTGCCGTTCCTTCACCGGAAGTCAGGAAGGACAGGACCTATGCTTCTGCACTGGCGTTGAAACAATGGTTGGCAGGGCACTATCCCGAAGTACGTTCATTCGATCTGATGAGTTCCGGTCCTCATGCAAGGCGCTCACATATGCTGTATCAAAAAGCGTTCGGGGATGCTTTCAGCATTGGCATTATCGCCTTGCCCCCAACTGCTTATGATGCCTCCCGCTGGTGGGTCTCCAGTGCCGGGGTGCGCACGGTGATCGGGGAGAGCATTGCCTGGCTCTATGCTGCAATATTTTTCTCTCCTTTAGCGGATTCTGAGGATTGAAGTCGCAACCTTCCCCGATGATTCTGGCTGTGTATGCTTCGCGGCTTGAATTCCGTTCCACAGGAGATTTTTCGTGGCCCTGATGATTACCGATGAATGCATCAACTGTGCGGTGTGCGAACCTGAATGCCCCAATGGCGCGATCTATGAAGGCGAGGATATCTACGAGATCGATCCGAATCTGTGCACCGAGTGTGTCGGGCATTTCGACGAACCGCAGTGCCAGCAGGTATGCCCGGTGGATTGTATCCCGCTTGACCCCGATGTTCCGGAAAGCAGGGAGGAACTGATGGTCAAGTATCAGGCGCTGACCTCGGCCAATGGCTGAAACCTGCGGTTCGCTGATCGTCGTTTCCGGTCCTTCCGGCTGCGGGAAGACCAGCCTGTGTGCCGCTTTGCTGCAACGCTGCCTGAATCTGAAGCTGAGTGTTTCCGCCACCACCCGCCCGCCCCGCCCCGGGGAAACGGACGGGCTTCATTATCATTTTCTTGATCTGCCGAGCTTTGAGCAGCAGGTGCGGGATGGTGCTTTTCTGGAGCATGCGCTGGTGCACGGTAATGGCTATGGCACACGTCTGGGCGATGTGGATGCGATGCTGGCCGATGGCTTCGATGTGCTGCTGGAGATCGATTGGCAGGGGGCTTCCCAGGTAGGCCTGCTCAGGCCACAGGCCTGCCGGATCTTTATACTGCCGCCCTCGATTGAAGAGTTGCGTCGTCGGCTGAGTAGTCGCGGTCAGGATGATGCCAGCGTGATTGAGCGTCGCGTGGCAGCAGCGGAGTCGGAGATCGCGCATGCCGGCGAGGCCGGGTTCCGCATCATCAACGATGATTTCGATACTGCACTTGCCGAATTACAGGCGATATATCTGGCCCATTCAGTCGCTCGCTAAGCAAAATCGGGTCGCAGTATAGTCCCGAAGTCACCTCCGGCCTGTTGCCGGCTAATTCCGTTTGCTATTCAAGGCTGCAAATTTTATGCTCAGCGTTCTATTTCCGGAGGTATGAACAACAATGGCTCGTGTAACAGTAGAAGATTGTATCCGCTATTATCCCAACCGCTTCGAGATGGTGCTGCTGGCATCGCGTCGTGCGCGCCAGTTGCTGCGCGGTTTCCCGGTGATGGTTGAGGATGAGGAACACAAGCCGGTGGTGCAGTCCCTGCGCGAGCTGGGTGACGGTCATGTCAGCTGGGAGAGTGTTTATGAAGCCGAGGATCAGGAGCGCAGGCGCCTGCAGTCGGCTACTTCCGCAGGGGTTGATGGGGACGCCTGATTTGCGACGGGGCTGCCGCGAAGCGTTCTGTTTTTCGCCAAGCAGCCCCTTCTCCACACGGGCAAGATAAGCCCACCAAGGGAAACATGCCTGCCCGCCTGTCTGCCTTGCTGTCTGTTTTTCTTTCTGGAGTTTTCTCCTTGTCACTTCGCGTACAGTCGTTTGCAATCGGAGGCGCTGTGTTGGTGAGTACGATATGAGCCGTATTTTCGAGGTGACCGACAAAGTTCGGGCTCACGATCCGCGTGCCGATATCGACATGATCAATCGTGCCTATGTGTTTGCGGCCAATGCGCATGCCAACCAGAAGCGCAGCTCCGGCGAACCGTATCTGGCGCATCCGCTTGCCGTAGCCAATATCCTTGCCAGCCTCAGACTGGACGATAAAAGCATTGTCACAGGTCTTCTGCATGACACAGTCGAAGACACCTCGGTTACACTGGCCGATATCGAAAGCCGTTTTGGTGCGGAGGTGGCTCAGTTGGTAGATGGTGTGACCAAGATCGGCCAGATCCGTTTCACCTCCAGCGAGCACAAGCAGGCGGAGAACTTCCGCAAGATGATTCTGGCCACAGCCAAGGATCTGCGCGTGCTGCTCGTCAAGCTGGCGGACCGTCTGCACAATATGCGTACCCTCGGCTTTCTGCCTGATTACAAGCGACGGCTGATTTCCCGTGAGACCATGGAGTTGTATGCGCCGCTGGCCCATCGCCTCGGTATCCACTGGCTGACCCAGGAGCTCGAGGATCACGCCTTCTCGCATCTGGAGCCGGAGGCCTATGCCGAGCTTTCCAGCAAGATGGCAGACCACCTCGACAGCCTGAACCGTACCCGTGAGCGCCTGGAAACCATCATGCAGGAAGCGGTGAACCGGCAGGGCAGCAGCGCCCGGGTACAGGGCCGCATGAAACATATGTTCAGCCTGTATCAGAAGATGCAGCGCAAACAGGTGGATTTCGATGATATCTACGATCTGGTTGCCTTCCGTGTGATCGTTGAGGATGCCCCGGCCTGCTACCAGACGCTGGGCATCATCCACAGTATGTACCGGCCTGTGCCGGGTCGTTTCAAGGACTATATCGCGCTGCCCAAGCCGAACGGCTATCAGTCGCTGCACACATCCATCATCGGACCGGATAATTTCCGTCTTGAAGTGCAGATCCGTACCGAGGCGATGCACCGTTATGCAGAAGATGGTGTGGCTGCGCACTGGCTGTACAAGAGCGACGGCATGGATGCGGGTGAACAGCGCAATTTCCAGTGGCTGAAACAGCTTACCGAGCTTTTGCAGGCAAGCGATCAGCCGGGCGAGTTCCTGGAAAATGTACGACTCGATCTGTTTGTCAAGGAGGTTTATGTGTTCAGCCGGGACGGCGATCTGTTCGCTCTGCCGCGCGGCGCGCTGCCGCTGGATTTTGCCTATGCGGTGCACACCGATCTGGGGCATCACTGCATCGGCGTGCGCATCAACGGTCAGCCGGCCGATTTCGCCACGCGATTGCGCAACGGCGACCAGATCGAGATTCTGACCAACCCTGAACAGACCCCCAGCCGCCACTGGTTGCAGCATATCCGCACTCCGCGTGCCCGACAGGCCATCCGGCAGTGGTTCCGCCGCGAGGAGCGTGATGCCAGCGTGCGCGTCGGCAACGAGATCGTGCAGGAGGTGTTCGGCAGCAAGTCGAAGATCACCGAAGAGGTGCTCAGCGCCCTGCATTGCGAGGATGCCGATGAACTGCGAGCCAGATTGGGACGCGGCGAGGTGCCGCTGGATCAGCTGCTGGCTGCTGCCAGACGTTCATCACCAAAGCGCCTGCATCTGACAGGCAATGAACAGGGGCTGATCCGTGCAGCCAAATGCTGTCTGCCGCTTCCGGGCGATAAGGTGATCGGCTGCTTTGAACACGGTCAGGGCATACTGGTGCATCATCAGGAGTGTGCGACGGCGGCTGCCGAGGAAGACAAGGCCTGGATGAGCGTCGACTGGAAGCCCGAGGAAGGCAAGTTGTACCGTACCTCGCTGGAGCTGAAGACCCTGAACCGCCGGGGCATGCTGGCCTCGGTTTCCGGTGGCATCGCCAGCTTCGGGGCCAGTATCGACGATCTGCGTATCCACCAGCTGGCGGGCGATATGACCACCCTGAATGTGCTGATCGAGGTGAACGATCGCGTGCATCTGGCCAAGTTGATGCGCGGTCTGCGCGCTATCGAGGGTGTGGTCAGGGTGCGGCGCAATATCCGGCTGCGCAGCCCTCAGAAGGTGACCGAGCGCATCGGCCGTTCGCTGCGCTCGCTGATCGGCTCCGGCAAGGACGAAGCGGGTAGTAGCGAAGAAGAAAGCAGGGACAAGGAGTGAAAGACATGCTTGAAACCATCCACAGTGATGCGGCACCGGCGGCTGTCGGCCCGTATTCCCAGGCCGTACGGCATGCGGATACCCTTTATCTTTCAGGGCAGATCGGGCTGGTTCCCGGAGAAGGGAGCCTGATCGACGACACGCTGGCCGGACAGGCCGGTCAGGTGATGCGTAATCTTCAGGCGGTGCTCAAGGCAGGCGGCTGCGGGTTGAGCGACATCATCAAGGTGAATATCTACCTGACCGATATGGCCGATTTCGCCGAATTGAATCCTCTGTACGCTGCATGGTTGGGTGAGCATCGTCCTGCGCGCGCCACGGTGGCTGTGGCTGCACTTCCATTGGCCGCCCGTGTGGAGATGGACGTGATTGCTGCATGCCGGTGAGGCCTGCAGAAGGTAAATAAAAAAGGGCGCCTGAGGCGCCCTTTTTTAATTCGGCTTACGGGTGGTCTGGCTTAGGCAGCCTTGGTGACCTTGCCGGAGCGCAGGCAGCTCGAGCACACACGCACCTGCTTGACGCTGCTGTTCACTACAGCGCGCATGCGATGCAGATTCGGCAGAAAGCGACGGCGTGTCGTGTTGTGCGCGTGACTGACATTGTTTCCGCTCATCGGTCCCTTGCCGCAGATGTCGCAACGTTTGGCCATAATAGTTCTCCTGCAATTCGTTAAAGGCTGCGCACTTTAGGGGAAGTCGGACAAACAGACAAGCCCCAGAATCAGACAGGGCTTATTGATCTCATCAATCCGCTGTATGCAGCCCCGGAAGCTATAGCATGTAAGGATACTTGTCCGTACCTGAACTGTGCTTCAAGCTTGTCCTGTGTATCGCACTCTGCAGCAGGATATCGGCATTTTGAACGGCATCGGGCCGGCGATTGCCGCGCGCCTGCGCAAAAGCGGCATGAACTGCATCGGCGATCTGCTGCTGCATCTCCCCAAGCGCTATCTCGATGACCGGCAGAGTGTGGCCATGCGCGATCTGCGTGAGGGTGATGAAGCCCGTACCCGTGGCCGCGTGGTGGATGTCGAGGCGTATGGCCGCGGACCGAGAAGGCAGGTCACGGTCAGTCTGATGGACGATGATGGTTCCATGCTGCAACTACGCTTTTTTCATTCCCCTTTTCTGCTGCGCGATGCAAGGCTTTCGCCGGGCCGCTGGCTGAGTGTGCGCGGCAAGCCGGAGTGGTGGCAGGGCCGCTGCCAGATGCTGCATCCGGAGTGGATGCCTGTGGAAAGTTTCCATGCCGGCTGGCGGCCTGTATATGCCTCGCTGGCAGGTCTGGGGAGTGCCCGCATGGCCAGGCTGGTGCATGCGGCTATCGGCTTGCTGGTTAGCGCTGAACATAGCCCGTTCGATGTCCTTTTTCCGGAACATCCCACTTTGCGGCAAGCCTTGCGGTTGCTGCACACACCGGATGATGCAGGGCCGGAAGGGCCGCTGATGCAGCAGGCCTTCGAACGTCTGCGGATCGAGGAACTGCTCAGCTATCTGCACCTGATGCGCCGCATGCGCATACAGGCCAGGGTCGATGCGGAAGTCTGGCGGGATACATCGCTCAGTCATGCCCTGCTGGACACCCTGCCGTTCCCGCTGACCGCGGCCCAGCAGACCGTATGGCAGGAGATATGTGCAGATGCGGCGCTCGGTACACGCATGCACCGCCTGCTGCAGGGTGATGTGGGGGCGGGCAAGACATGGGTGGCGGCACTGGCCATGCTGCTGGCCGTGCATCACGGCTCACAGGCCGCCCTGATGGCGCCGACCAGTGTGCTGGCAGGGCAGCATGCCGAAACCCTGAACGTCTTGTTCGCGCCGTTGGGGAAACGTGTGGAACTGTTGACCGGGGCCACCAAAGCCGCAACGCGCAAGAAACTGCTGGCCGGTCTGGCAGATGGCAGCATCGAGATGCTGGTCGGCACACATGCGCTGATCTCGGAGGATGTGCGTTATCACAGGCTCGGTCTGGCGATCGTCGATGAGCAGCATCGCTTTGGTGTACGGCAGCGTTGGGAATTGACCGAACGCGGTGAGGGTGTTCACCTGCTTGCGATGACAGCCACGCCGATCCCGCGTTCACTGGCCTTGTCGCTGTATGGAGATATGGACCTGAGTCTGATGCGCGGCATGCCGCCGGGCAGAAAACCGGTGGATACGCGGGTGGTCGCCAGCCGGGGCAAGCTGGCCGAGGGCATGCAGCGCGTGCTGGATGATGCCGGGCGTATCTACTGGATCGTGCCGCGCATCGATGAGGATGAAGACGGCGCCTCTGTCGAGCAGCGAGTGACAGGCCTGAAAGAGCGTTTTCCGGATGCCGGCGTGATGGCGCTGCACGGGCGCATGAAGGCGACGGAGAAGGAACAGGTGCTGTCGGCGTTCGCCTCCGGAGCATGCCGTCTTCTGGTGTCCACCACGGTGGTTGAGGTGGGGGTGAATGTGCCCGAGGCGCGCCTGATCGTCATCGAAGAGGCCGAGAACTACGGTCTGGCACAGCTGCATCAGCTGCGTGGCCGGGTGGGGCGCGATTCCGCTCAGGGTTATTGCGTGCTGCTGCCATCCTCCGAGGCGTCGAAGACAGCATTGCAACGCTTGCAGCATATGTCCGGCTGCCACGATGGTCTGGAACTGGCCGAGCTCGATTTGAAACTAAGGGGAGCCGGTGATGCCGTGGGGGCGAGGCAGAGCGGTGATATGGGCTTCCGGCTGATCGATGTCAGCCGCGACGCGGCACTGATCCGCTACTGGCACGAACACCTGCCCGATATCGAGCCGACGGAGGCCATGCTGCGCTTCTGGCGGCCCCTCGCCGAAAGCGTGGATTGATCAGCCGGAAGCGCGGGTCGCATACCGGGCGGCAGCGATAACTGTTTATCCGGTCAAAGTCTGCCGGATGGCCCGGGTCAGGTCTTTGATGCTGAACGGTTTGCTGATCACCAGTTCTGAGATGTCCTCCGCGTTGGTCCTGAGTTTATCGTAGCCGGTGGCGAACATCACTCTGACATCCGGGTTGATCTCCCTGATCTTCTCCAGAGCATCGATGCCGCCCATGCCCGGCATGACCACATCGAGTATCAGCATATCAACGCTGTGCCGGTGTTTGTGGTAGGTCTCGACAGCCTCGAAGCCGTTTTTCGCGGTCAGCACCCGAAAGCCCAGTTCTTTGAGTAACTCGCTGCCTGTCGCCAGGACCATCTCGTTGTCATCCACCAGCAGGATGGTCTCGCCATGTCCGTGGATAATGCTGCCCTCCGTACCCGGTGTCTCGGAGGGGCGCTCCGACAGTAGCTGGGGAAGATAGACCTGCACCGTGGTTCCATCCGGCGATGATGCGATCTCGACAGCGCCGCCATGCATGCTGACCGAGCCGTAGACCATGGCGAGCCCCAGCCCCGTACCCTTGCCGATCTCCTTGGTGGTGTAGAAGGGTTCGAAGATATGCTTGATGTGTTCCTCGGATATGCCGCAGCCGTTGTCGCTGATTGTGATGCGTGCGTATTCGACAGCCTCGGCATGTTCATGCTGCTTGATGAAACCCTGATCCGCGGAATAGCGGTCCAGCCGGATGGTGATCTCAGGCTTGTCCCGATGTTCAACGGCATCGTATGCATTGGTGATCAGATTCATCAGCATCTGCTGCAACTGGTTGATATCGCCCTCGATACGCATATCCGCATCATCCATCTCTAATTGCAGACCGATGTTCTCCGGCAGCGTGGCGCGGTGCATCTTGAAGGCCTCCTTGAGGAAGGGGGCGATGGATAAAGGGTGCATCTGCACGTTGCCCTTGCGTGAGAAGGTGAGCAGCTGCTGGATGGTGGCCGCTGCGGAGAAGGCGATTTTTTCGGCATGCTCAAGCTTGTCCACGACCGCGGGATCTGCGGCGATTCTGCGCTTGGCCAGATAGATGTTGCCGGTGATGCCGGCCAGATCGTTGTTGAAGTTGTGCGCGATGCCGCCTACCAGTGTACCGATGGCCTCCATTTTCTGCGCCTGATGGAATTGAGCCTCGAGTTCCTCGTAGCTTTGCAGATCCTGCTGCAGACCGATAAAATTCGTAATCTCGCCACGGCTGTTCTTTACGGGTGAGATAGTGAGCATGGCCGGATAGAATTCGCCGGATTTTTTGCGGTTTACCACCTTGCCCTGCCAAACCTCGCCGCGTATCAGATGCGCCCACATGTCCTTGTAGAATGCCGGTTTCTGGTTGCCGCTTTTCAGAATGTTCGGTGTTTTGCCCATAGCCTCATTCTCGGTGTAGCCCGAGATGCGGGTAAACGAAGGATTCACGAAGCCGATATATCCCTCTGCATCGGTGATGATCACAGCCTCACCGGACTGGGTAATGGCTTGCGAAAGCATTTCGATTCTCGCCTGTGCCATCTTTCGCTCGGTAATGTCACGTTCGATCGAGAAGCAGATATTTCTCCCATCGAGCTGAATCATTTGCACCGCAGCTTCGGCGGAGAAAACTGTGCCGTTTTTGCAGATGTGCTCTACGTCGAAGTGCATCACTTTACCTTTTTTGAGCATATCCACCCGTCTGGGAAAAGCTTCGGAAGATGCTGATCTGTCGATCAGGGTAATCGGCTGGCCGATCATTTCCTCGCGCGAGTAGCCGTGGCGGAGGAAGGCGGCATCGTTGGCATCGATAATTTGAGGCGGGCTGTCATCGTGGACTTCCAATACCAGCGCATAATCCGAGGCGCTTTGAAACAGAGCGCGGAAAAGTTTTTCATCTTCAGCCAGCTTCTTTCTGGCCTTTACTCGCTCGTTGATGTCTTCAATAGCGGCAACGAAATATTCGGGTTTGTCATTTCCGTCACGAACCAGCGAAACAGTCAGGTTGACCCATATGGTGTGGCCATCCTTATGGAAGTATCGCTTCTCAATGCTGTAGGTGTTTCGCGTACCATCCAGCATTTGCTCATAGAGTCTTGAGGATAAACCCAGATCATCCGGATGCGTGATATCATGGAAGCTCATCTGCAATAATTCATCGCTGCTGTAGCCGACGATGCTGCATAGCATCGGGTTGACCCGAAGCCATTTGCCGTCCAGATCGACCAGCGTCAGCCCGATGGCGGCCTGTGAGAATATGGATGAAAAGCGGCGCTCGCTGGAAATAAGTTCATTCGTCCTCTGGCGGACTTTTCTGCGCAATAGAGCATTCCATATGGCGTTGAAGAGAAGCAACAGCGCCAGAAGCGCCAGCCCGATCAGGGTTTTCCGGATGAGATGACCGATTTTATTCTCGCGTGGCATAATATGACTAAACCATTTGTCGTAGATGCGCGTGTATTCGCCACTTGCTTTTACAAGGTCCAGTCCGCGGTTCAGTTGTGCCAGAAGCTTTTCATTTCCCTGATGAACGGCAAAGGCGTATCCCTTTCCGTAGGCATCAAGAGATCCCGGGATATGTTTGAGGTTGGTAATGTGCAGTTTGTCCTGCAGTAGCAGGCCGACAAGTTCTGGCGCTATTACCGCGTCATGATGACCGTCTGCAAGAAGGGTGAAAGCTTCCTCGAATGAGTTGGTAAGGATCAGTTTTTCGGTCAGCTGACTGGAAACGGCGTATTCGTGGGTGGAATCGCCTCGCATCACCATCACCTCTTTGCCGCGCAGGTCATCGTGTGAATTCAGGTCGCTGGCATCATTGCGGGTAAAGATTACTGCATGGCTGATGATGTAGGGTGTTCCGAAATCAAGGAACCGGTCACGCTCCACAGAATAGGCCACAGCAGGGAGGGCATCGATTGCCCCCCGCTCCAGCTTGGTTCTCAGCTCGTTCCAGGGGGCGACCAGAAAGCGCAACGTCAGATTCATTTCCGCAGCAATGGCCTTGATCAGATCGATGGAGAAGCCGTCGGCATTGCCATTGCTGTCTACGACTTCATACGGGGGATAATCCAGCTCGCAGCCAACAGTGATGACGCTTTCCGTCAACGTATTGGCGCGAACTGCAGCGGCTTGGGATGGACGGGGCGCGATCAGGCATGGCAACAGTGCAAAGAAAAGAAGAATGCCGCC
The DNA here is from genome assembly GCA_002779605.1 of Zetaproteobacteria bacterium CG06_land_8_20_14_3_00_59_53. Taxonomy (GTDB): domain Bacteria; phylum Pseudomonadota; class Zetaproteobacteria; order Mariprofundales; family Mariprofundaceae; genus UBA1543. The sequence goes on from PEWE01000020.1 coordinate 110,818, forward strand.
GATGAACGCCTGATACCGAATATTGATCATGCCGTGTATATCCCCGCTGTTCTGATTATGCCGACGAAAATACCCGATTGAGCATAGCAGATTGCATGCCATGCAAGGTCATATACGGTATTCACCACACAGCGTGAACCAGATCTGAATGTGCTTCCTTGCATGGGTTTGCATTTTGCGTGGCATTGGCCTGTTAATTGCGTTATGGATGTGTCGATCTGTCCGTTTCGGTCATGCTGGCAGTGATGTGTTGGTGTTGAATGAGGTTGTACCGTTTCCGGTTCGGAGAACACTTGAAAGTTTTTCCTAAAGTCCGGTCGGGTGATGGCGATAGATAGGGCTACGGAAGCGAAATGCTTTCGAACCTGCATATAGCAGGACGTGGCAGGGCAAGGATGTCGTTCACGTTTCAATACATCTACGGAGAGATAAAATGGCACTGACAGTCCAAACCAACAATGCGGCCATCACGGCGCTGAAGCATTTGAATACCAATACGACCAACATGAACAAGTCCCTGGAGCGGTTGTCTTCCGGTTTCCGCATTAACAATGCGGCCGACGATGCAGCCGGTTTCGCGATTTCGTCCAAGTTGGATGCGCAGACCAATCGTCTGAAAGCAGCCTCCCTGAATGCATCTCAGGCACAAGCCATGGTGAAAATGGCCGATGCCGGTATTAACGAGATCCAGAACATGGTCGGCCGCATTCAGGTGCTGGCCACGCAGGCAGCATCCGCCAATAACGCAGGCGAACTGACCAAGCTGAATGCCGAGAGGGTGAAACTCGAATCGGCCATCGACAAGATCGCAGCCAGCACGAACTACAACGGTGTGAATCTTCTTGATGGTACCGGAGCTGGTTCCTCCTTCGCCAGCACTTATACTCAAGGTACGGTCAACACCGGCGTTACCAATGCAGTAGTAACTGCTGTTTCCTCGAGTAACCTGAATGCAACCTTCCGTCTGGATTCGGCAGCCAATGGTAATGTGACCATCACAGATACCGGCGGTACCGCCACCAACTTCGTGGTTACCTTCCAGGCCAACACCACGGTGCATACCACACTGGATGACGGCACGGCAATTGATCTGACCTTCGGCGATGCACCTTCCGGTGTGGCTTCTTCAACCGCTGGTACTTCCGGCACGGTCGCAGTGACCGGGCAGGATGACTACAGCACGACCGGTGCTGTTGCCGCAGCTGATGGTGGCGCATCGATCGGTATCACTTCGACGGTGGTGACTTCCAACGGACAGTCCGAGCAGTACAGCCTGACCTTTGCCAAGGCAACCGGTATCGTCACGGTGACTGATACGGCTAGTGGCAACACCGTTGGTGTTTCCACGGCCTTCACTTCCACAACGGCTGCCAACCAGAATGTAACCCTGTCCGACGGTGACGTGATCAACATCGCCTACGCAGGTGCAGCATTCGGTGGCGCAGGCTCACTGGACGGCTTGATCGGTGTACTGACCGTTGGTTCGAACAACAACGGCGCTCTGTCTTTCCAGGTCGGTGCAGACAACACGGTGGCTAACCAGATTGATGTGAATCTGTCGGCCAACTACTCTGCTTCCTCGCTCGGCCTCGGTGTCGGTGATCTGACCACACAGTCTAACGCCCAGACCTATTTGGACGCTGCCAAGACTGCCATGGACACACTGATCTCCAACCGTGCCGATCTTGGTGCAACAACCAACCAGATCGCTTTCATTCAGGCAAATCTGGCAACCAGCATCGAGCAGGGAATTGCTTCAGTATCGTCCATTCGTGATGCAGACATGGCTGAAGAAATGTCCAGCTTCACGAAGAACCAGATTCTGTCGCAGGCCAGTACCGCAATGTTGGCTCAGGCCAATCAGGCTGCCCAGAACGTTCTGACACTGTTCAGGTAAGCTCTTCCCCAAGTCCCCTCCCTTCGGGGAGGGGGCACAGGGAAAATGATATAAGGAGGTAAACAGACATGATTGAGATCAGTTCGGTCAATAGCTCTGTGTCATCTCCAGTATCTGCTAAACCTGTGACGCCAGCACCTGTGAAGGTCAGCTCGGATGCGGCCCGACAAGCAATGGCCCAGCAGGCAAAAGTCAGCGAGGAAAGTATTCGTCAGGCAGTACAGCAGGCGAATATCGAAATCGCTGGAGGCAACGAGAAAGTTGGCTTCGGTTACGAGAAGCGTTTGGGGCAACTTTATGTTCAGGTCCTGGACAGGGATACCGGAGAGGTAATCAAGGAGATTCCTCCCAAGGAATTCATGGAGCATCAGGCTTTCATGAAGGAACTGGCAGGGATTCTTCTGGATCGGAACGCATAACAAAATGGCTGGCATTTCCAGTATATCCGGTCTGGTAGCCGGCTTTGATACCAAGGGGGCTGTCGAGGAGCTTCTCAAGCCACAGCAGAATCGAATCGACAGCCTTACCCTTCAGCAAACAAATGAATCCATCAAGCAGGAAGAACTGACGAATTTCAATGGCATGGTGCAGCAACTGCGCAATACCGCGATTGCCATGTCGACCACTACGAATTTTTATTCCTATACAGCTTCCTTAAGCAGTAGTTCCAGTGTGCCGGCAGTCAGCCTGCTCTCGGTGAGCGGCACCAACTCGGTTTCCGTGGGCAACCACACCATCAAGATCAATAAGCTTGCACTGGCACAGCGCGATTCTTCTTCCGCAGCCGTCCAGAGCAGTGCAGGAACAGCAGCAAGCAGTGATACCGCAGCACTGGGCCTGAGCGGAAGTTTCACAGTGGCTGGTGCCACCGTGACGGTAACAGCCGCCGATTCTTTGCAGGATATCGCCACGAGCATCAATCAACTGAATACCGGAAGCACCGCGACCGGCGTTACTGCCTCGATTATCAAAGCGGGAACGAGTGACTACCGGTTGGTATTCACGGCAGGTACCACAGGTGCCGCCAACAGTTTTGCTCTTGCCGGAGCAGACCTGAGCAATGGGGCTGCACTTGGCAAGCTGAACCTTTCAGCTCCCACTTCGTTGCAACTAGCTCAGGATGCTGAAGTCATTATTGATGGCCTGACCATCACCCGCGACGGCAACAGCATCAGCGATGCGCTTTCCGGTGTGACCATGGATTTGCTGCAGGCCGATCCGGCCACGACATTATCGATGAATGTTGCCATTGATACGGCCGCGCTTCGCAGCAATGTGCAGGCATTTGTAGATGATTACAACTCGGTTCAGGACTACATCAATGCGCAGTTTGTCGTTGATACCAAGACCGGAAATTCGGGCGTTCTGGCCGGGGATATTACCCTGCGTTCCGTGCAGACGGCCTTGTATTCATCGCTGCTGCAAACAGTCCCCGGGCTGGCTTCGGATCGCAACAGTATGGTTAAGATCGGTGTGGAGCCGGATAGTACAGGGCATATGGTGATCAATGAGAACCTGTTTGATGCCTTTGTGAACACTGCTCCGGATGCTGTGCGCGATGTGTTTGTCGCGCAGGGAACGAGTTCAAACAGGGATCTGGAGTTTCTGGTCAATGGCCTGAATACCCCGTCGGGTACCTATTCGATGAACATCACGGCAGCCGCTGCCCGTGCCGAGCTGAGCGGCACGAATGATGTGTTGAATCACACTCTCGGTTCCTTTACCGGTGCGCTGGACGATGTGGTCTCAATTACCGAAACCAGCGGCAGCCGTCTAGCCACAGTGACTCTTGGCGCAGCCATGAATCAGAGCGGTATCATCGATGCGTTGAACGCCGAATTCGACACCATGTATACCGAACAGCATCAACTGGCCACGGCACTGACTGTAACCGGCCCCGTTGCTGCGATCGGCAGCAGCACCTTTTCCCAGCTCGGGCTGGGCACGCTAGCCGGTGATACCATCAGCATCAGCGGCACGAACCGAATCGGCGGGGCCATCAGCGGCACGTTTACCGTGCTGAATCCTGCAACCGATACCCTGAGCAGTCTGTTCAATGCGATTCAGTCGGCATTCAATCAGCAGGTGGTGGCTGGTATCGATGGCACAGGTCATGTGATTCTCACTGATTCTGAAAGCGGCGATAGCCAGTTGAGCTTCACGCTCACGGCTAACAACCAGGGAGGCGGAACCCTTTCCTTCGGTGCCGATTCGGTGCAGGTCGAAGGACGTAATACGCTGGGTCTTGAAGCGCTGGCATCCGGCACCGGAGTGCAGATCCGCAGCAAAAGCTGGGGTGCATCGGCAGGGTATACGATTTCGCAAAGTGTGGACGGGCTCGGTATTACCAATCAGACCGTGGCCGGCGTGGATGTGGCAGGCACCATTAACGGGCTTGCAGCCAGCGGCAGCGGCCAGGGGCTCACGGGCTCGACCGGCGCAGTAGATGGCATGACCTTTTTATACAGCGGTACGGCAACCGGTGCGGTCGGCGATGTGGTGGTTGGCGTCGGTGTGGCAGCGATGTTTGAAGGTTCGCTGGATTATTTTTCCAATCCATTCAGCGGAGCGGTTCAGAGCTCCATTGCCCAGTTGCAGACCACGTACGATTCGCTGGGTAAAATGATCACCGATGTGCAGATGCAGATGGAAATGAGGCGTACAGAGCTGACGAAATCGTTTGCGAGCATGGAGACGGCTATGGCTAACATGCAATCACTAGGCAGTTTTCTCACCCAGTTCGTGAACTCTAAGAATTCCAATAATTGATTCAGGAATTATTTTAAGTTGGCCGACTATCCGGCGATAAGTAACTAGAGAAAACAGGAGGTTACCATGACCGGATACAAGGCTTATCAGGGAAATCAGGTGGAAGGCTCCGGGCCTCTCGGATTGGTGTTGCTTACCTATGAAGCGCTGTATAAGTCACTCGGACATGCCATGCGTGCTATCGAGGCAGGCGATATGAGCGCCGAGGTTGATCATACCGGTCGCGCCATCGAAGCCATCATCGAGCTTTCCACCAGCCTGGATGGTGAAAACGGCGGGCAGATCGCCGCATCCCTTGCCTCCATCTATGCCTATATGATCCGCAGGCTGAATGAGGGCATGTGCTCCTGTTCGCCGAAGGCTGTGCAGGAAGTCGCCGGTCTGGTGCAGACGCTGCGCGAAGGCTGGCAGGGCATTGAGGATCGTCAGGGCGGGCAGCGGAAGCTGCAGGCGGTGGGCGGCTGATGGCTTTGGGTGAATACATCGGGGCTTCGCGCGATGCCATTGCTGCGGTACGTCAGGTTGTGGCGCGCAGCGACTGGAAGCGGCTGGATGTGGCTGTAGAATTCTACGGTGAAGCCTTTTCCCGTCTGCGTCATTATCTGGAGCGTTTCGGCATGAGCGAGGCTAATGAGAGCGAAATCGCCGCATTGCGCCAGTTGGATATCATGCATCGCAAGGTGATGCGGCAACTGACATGGCATATGCGGCATACCGAGGAAGATCTGGAAACCATCGGCAAACTGATTCGTTAGAGATTCTTTCTCCTAGGCCTGAGCGGACAGCCAGCCCTCAAGCAAGGAGCGTATCTCATCCAGTCGGGATTGTGTCTCGGCTTCGCAGCGCAGCACCAGTGCGGGCTGGGTGTTGGAAGCGCGCAGCAGGCCCCAGCCATCATCGAATTCCAGCCGCATGCCGTCCACATCGATCATCATATGACCCTGTGCGGCGAACCATGCGCTGGCCTCGTCGATCAAGGCGAATTTGCGCTCCTCGGCGCAGTCGATGCGCATCTCCGTGGTGCTGAACGAGGGCGGTACATCGGCCAGCAGGGCCGAGAGCGGCTTATCCTGCGCAGCAAGCAATTGCATCAGGCGGGCTCCCGCATAGGTGGCATCGTCGAAGCCGTAATAGCGGTCCGCAAAGAAGATATGGCCGCTCATCTCGCCGGCCAGCAAGGCCCCTGTCTCTTTCATCTTGGCCTTGATCGGGGAATGTCCGGTGCGCCACATGATGCCCGTGCCGCCGCGTTGTTCGATATCGGCATACAGCCGGCGCGAGCTTTTCACTTCCGAAATGACAGTGGCTCCCGGATGGTCGCGCAGCACATCGCGTGCGATCAACAGCAGCAGCATATCCCCCCAGATCACCTGACCCTTCTCATCCACCACACCGATGCGGTCGCCGTCGCCGTCGAAGGCGATACCCAGATCGGCCTTGTGCTCCAGTACGCTTTTCTTCAGTGCTGCAAGATTCTCTTCCACCGTGGGGTCGGGATGGTGGTTCGGAAAGCGTCCGTCCGGATTGCAGAACAGTTCGATGACCTCGCAACGTCCGTCCGGGCACAGGGCGCGGTAAAGCGGGGCGGCGATCATGCCGGTCGGCCCGTTGCCGGCGTCGATGACCACCCTGAGAGGGCGGCGCAATTGCATGTCGTTCGAGACATATTCGTGGTAGGCGCGGCAGATGTCCTGCTGGCGGACATGTCCGGGCTTTGCAGGCTTTGCTTCAGGGGCTGCTTCCATGTTCTGCATCAGCTGCTGGATGTCGTCGCCGTGCAGGCTTTCTTTGCCGCGCATCAGTTTGAAGCCGTTGTAGGGTGCCGGATTGTGGCTGGCGGTGACCATCACGCAGCCTGCGGCGTGTTCATGGAACACAGCGAAATAGGCCAGCGGGGAAGGCACCATGCCGATATCCAGCACATCGCGTCCGGCATCGGTCAGGCCATGGATCACCGCCTGCAGCAGCTCCGGGCCGGAAAGCCGCGCATCGCGGCCGACCACCACGCGACCGGAGTCCGATAACATGCCGGCGAATGCCCAGCCCAGTCGATAGGCCAGCTCCACGGTGATTTCCTTGCCTGCGATGCCGCGGATATCGTATTCGCGAAAGGCATGATGCGGGATGGTCAGTTCGGGTGAGGGCATCGAATGAGTATATACGCGGGGGCCTGCTGCTCAAGCCTTGCTGCCCGGGGCTTGCTGCTTGGGACTTGCTGTGGGCCGCGCAGGCAATAGATTCGCCTGCCCATGTCCGCCAAGCCATTCAACACCCATCAACTCAACGACGCGCAATACGAGGCCGTATTCTATCGCGGCGGACCGCTGCTGGTGCTGGCCGGTGCAGGCTCCGGCAAGACCCGCGTGATCACCGAGCGCATCGCTGCGCTTGTGGAACGCGATGTGCCGCCGGATGCGATCACCGCCGTGACATTCACCAACAAGGCAGCCAAGGAGATGCGCGAAAGGTTGTCTGCACGCTTGCGAGACAAGGTCGAGGAACTGCGTATCTGCACCTTCCACGCGCTCGGTCTGGCTATGCTGCGCCGCGATGCCGGACATTTTAACCGGCGTGCGAATCTCTCCGTGTTCGCCGGTGGCGAGCAGCGCGGTGTGCTGCGCAGTGTGTTGCAGGACATGCGCTTGCCGGCGGATGCCAAACAGGTGGACACGGTGCTCGGGCGGATCTCGCAACTGAAGAACGGCATGCTGGGAACGGAGATGGGACTCGGCCCGGTGCGTGATCGCTACGATGCCCTTCTTGAGCGCATGAATGCCGTGGATTTCGACGATCTGCTGATCCTGCCGCTGCGTCTGCTGCGTGAGGATGCATCCGCGCTGGCCTGGTGGCGCGAGCGCTGCCGGCATTTTCTGGTGGATGAATATCAGGATTCCAGCCGTGTGCAGTACGATTTCCTTCGCCTGCTGGTGCCGCCGAATGGCAATCTCACCGTGGTGGGCGACGACGATCAGTCCATCTACGGCTGGCGCGGCGCGGAGGTCAGCAATTTGTTCCAGCTGGATAAGGACTACACCGGTCTGAAGGTGGTGCGGCTGGAGGAGAACTACCGCTCCACGGCTGCCATCCTGAATGCCGCGAACGCCCTGATCTGCAACAACAGCCAGCGGTTGGGCAAGGTACTGCGTTCGAATATCGGGCGCGGCAGGCCCACACGCATCTGGGAGGCGGCTACACCTGAGGATGAAGCCGAACGTGTGGTCAGCGATATGGTCGCACGGCATGCCACGGAGGATTCCGGCTGGGGTGATTTCTGCGTGCTCTACCGTGCCTCCTATCAGTCCCGTCCGATGGAGTTGGCGCTGCGTGAACGCGGCGTGCCCTATCATTTGAGCGGCGGGCTTTCCTTCTTCGACCGTGCCGAGGTGAGCGATGTGCTGGCCTATCTGCGGCTGGCGGCCAACGGGGACGACGATCTGGCCTTTATGCGCGCCATTTCAAGGCCGCGTCGCGGTATCGGCGACAAGGCGCTGGGCAATCTAGGCCAGTTTGCCGGAGAGCATCGCTGTTCTCTGCTCGAGGCCTGTCTGCATGATGACTTCGCGCATCCGAAGAAGGCCGCACTGGTGGAATTCTCTGCCATGATGGTACGCGCCGGTCATCGGTTCAGCCATGGCGAGCCGGATGAGGCCTTCGACGAGATGATGGCGGAATCGGGCCTGAGCGATTCCATCGAGAACGATGCGCAGGATGATAAGGAACGCGATTCGCGTCTGGGCAACGTCTCAGAGATCCGCCGCTGGTGGCTGGGGCATGCGGAGAAGGGCGGTAAGTCCGCAGCGCTGGCCGATTTCATCCAGCGCCTGGCCCTGCTGGCCGACCGCGATGAGGAGCCGGGCAGCGATGTGGTGCGCCTGATGACCGTGCATGCAGCGAAGGGTCTTGAGTTCAACCATGTGTATGTGATCGGCATGGAAGAGGGCAGTTTTCCGCACAAGAATGCCGTCGAGGAACAGCGCCTGGAGGAAGAGCGAAGGCTGATGTATGTGGCCGTCACCCGCGCGCGTTTCCATCTCACCCTGAGCTGTTCGAAGAAGCGCAAGCGCTACGGTCAGACCGAGTCGCAGGCCCCGTCACCCTTTCTCACCGAGCTGGGCGGAGAATTCACCACCTGGGTGGACAAGGAGCCTGATTCAGCCGAGGCGCACGAAGAAATCGAATCGCATATGGAAGCCATGCGCAGGCGGCTGGGGATCATATAGGACTTGTCACAGAAACGAATGGTTTGATTGCTTTCGTGTTTTTCTAATCGGCAGTGATAGGCTTAAATGGATGATGGGAAGTAGATGCCTCTGTCATGCCTGATTATAGTAAGGGGGGGCAGTTCGGAGGGGCAATTGCATGTTTGCTTATAGCCATGCCGAGGAGTCAAGTTCTGCACTTGACCCCAATCAATTCATAGTGAAAGCTATGGGGGCAAGGGAGAGACTGTTCAGTAAACCGGCTGTTAAACTTTCTGGTAACTGGCGCATCTTTGGTTCAGGTGGCCTGCCACCGATGCTGGCGTTGAGACGATGTTCTAATTTCGTGATCGATGAGCGGTGCAATCTCTGCAGGGGTATTTGTTGAGGTTAGTGCAGGATATTGAGCAAGGAGGGAGGATGATCTATTCAGCACTGGCTCTTATTGTTAACCAGCTTAACGATTTCCTGAAAAGGTCGTTCGATCTCGGCGAGGATGTGGTGGTTCTGTCGAATCTCATGGAGCAGGATGGAACGCTCGCACAGAATGTAGGTAACAAGTTGGTTGTTTCACTGATTAACGTAGAGAAGGAAACCTCCACATCCCGTGACAATTCGAAAGGTGGGGCTATCTCATTAGCGTCCTCTTATCCCCCGCTGCATTTGAACCTGTACGTTATGGTGGCAGCAAATTTCAGTTGTGCGAATTACGCCGAATCCCTGAAGTTTCTTTCTAACGCCGTGGCGTTTTTTCAGCGCCAGCCTTACTTCGATCATGGCGTAGCACCGGATATGGATCGACGGATATCCAAGCTGGTGCTCGATGTTGAAAACCTGAATGTTCAGGACTTGTCCAATCTCTGGGGTTCCCTAAGCGGCAAATACCTGCCATCGGTTCTGTATAAGGTAAGAATGCTTTCGTTTGATTCCGGCGACATTCTTACCCAGCTCACACCGATCGGTGGTTACGAGTCATCGGTGGAATGAGATGAGTTCGGGTATCTACAGACCTCTCTTCAGTGTTGCTGTCGAGCATGGTTATTTCTCGGATGGCCTTTGGAATGGTTTGCACTTTGAGCCGGATGCTGAGACATCGAAGATGGCCGGACTTTCCTCCCTCGTAATCAGGCAGACAGGGAACGGGGTGAGAGTAAGTGTGGATGATGAGGATCGTCATCCTCTTCGCATGTGGGCTGCGGGTAGTGACGGAAGACTCCGATTTCGTTTCAAGGTAAGGGCGCAAGACAAGGAGTACGCCAACTACACGGATTATTCTGTGAGCGGTTGGAGCGGTATTCCTTGTTTCGATAATCTTGATAAGGAAGTGCAGGCCGGAGGTGGGATTCGCTTGAGTCGTGGGGCTCTGGTAACCGAGGCGGATTTCAGGGAAATCGATGCATTGATTGGCGAAGGGATGATCGATTCGCGGGAACGGCGTGTGCCGCCGGATTTTATAGTGACGGTTTATGTTGTTCTTGATGGAGAGCACGGTTTCGATTTTATGCCGTACCTGATTGGTTTCGGTGCCCGTCGATCATACTGGAAGTATTACATGCTGGGCGACATGAACAGGTCCGATGTGTTTATCGTCGATCAGGAGAAAAAAGTCGAGTTTCTGGCTTGTGGCGAAGTTATGCTGGCGGGTAACAGGCCCGCCAGAGTTTTTCGCTCCAATCAGCCCATCTTCCTACTGGAAAAATCGGAATGCCGCTTCCAGTTGAGGGAGTGTGGCGTAAGCGGAGAGAAGGTATTGATCAAGAGGTTGCCGCTGGCATCTAAAACAAGACTGGGCAGTGAGATGATTGATGGAAGGAAGGAAGTGGTGTTGGAGAATTTCGTGCAGTATTGAACTGAACGATGTGGAAGTGATAGAAAGCAATTGGAAGGTAATCGTCACAGCGTGGCGAAATTTGACAGGAAGTGGGGGTTAGTATGGCCGCAGTAATGAAGACACCCGGCGTGTATATCGTCGAGAAGAATGCTTTTCCGAGTTCCGTTGTAGAGGTTGCAACAGCAGTGCCGGTTTTTATCGGTTATACGGAAAAAGCAGACAATAAAGGTAAATCACTGGCAATGACGCCATGGCGTATCACATCCATGGCCGAATATATGAGCTTTTTCGGTGGTGCACCGACACCCGTGTTCAGTTTTTCAGCTGGAGCGGCGACCGAACCCGAGGCGACAACCCTGAAGCTGGGTGGGAAAGAGTATTCACTGAGTCAGGTGAATCAGAAGTACATGCTTTTCTCCAGCATGGTCCTTTTTTTCCAGAACGGTGGGGGCCCTTGCTATGTGGTTTCAGTAGGTGATTACGAGGCTGATATCCAGGCGGACGATCTGAAAGCAGGTGTCGATCTGCTGATCAAGGAGCAGGAGCCGACCATCGTGGTGGTTCCGGAGGCAATTCGTCTGAAACAGCCGGACTGCATCGGCGTGCAGCAATACATGCTGAATCATTGCGGCAATGTCATGCGGAACCGCGTATCGGTGCTTGATATTTCCGACGGCCAACGCTCCCGTCAGGATCCCAACGGCGATCCGGTGGAGGCTTTCCGCAATGCGCTCGGGGTTAACTTCCTCGACTTCGGCATGGCTTATTACCCGTGGCTCAACACGACCGTCAACCAGTCGAAGGATTTCGGTTTCTGGAATCTGGATGAGGATGGACGCAAGGAGCTGCAGACATTGTTGACCGAAGAGCTGGGTGTCGGGGACGTCGCCGCCGATGATAAGAAGGGTACGATGATCAAGGAGATCGTCGATGATGTCACGAATACCAAAATGCCTGCGGCAGATCGGGGGTTGAGAAATTCCAGCCTGATCACGTTGAGTCAGAACTACAATCTGCTCCTGAAAGAGCTGGTTGCCTCACTCAATGTGATGCCGCCCTCTGCAGCCATGGCAGGTGTTTTCACCATGGTGGATAACAACCGTGGCGTCTGGAAGGCACCGGCGAATGTCAGCCTGAACTCGGTGGTTTCGCCTACGGTGAACATCACGCATGGAGATCAGGAAGATCTGAATGTGACGCCGCAAGGCAAGTCGATCAATGCGATTCGCCCCTTCGTTGGTGAGGGCACGCTGATCTGGGGTGCGCGCACACTCGATGGCAACAGCCTCGACTGGCGCTACATCAATGTCCGCCGCACCATGATTATGCTGGAGGAATCGATCAAGATGGCTTCCAAGGCCTATGTTTTCGAGCCGAATACGGCGAACACATGGGTCACCATCAAGAGCATGATCCGGAACTTCCTGACCGGGGTCTGGAAGCGTGGTGGTTTGGCCGGCACAGCGCCGGACGATGCCTTTGCAGTGTTTTGTGGACTGGGTGAGACGATGACGCCTGAGGATATCCTTGAGGGCATCATGCGGGTGACTGTGCTTGTGGCGATCAGTCGTCCGGCCGAGTTCATTGAAATCACTTTCCAGCAGCAGATGCAGAAGTCCTGATCGGCATTTGACGAAACCGATCACAGCAATACAAGACCAATTCAAAGGAGTCAAAAATGGCAGATGACGGATCCGCACAGTCCACGGCAGTATGGCCGTTACCAAAGTTCCATTTCGAGGTGAAGTGGGATGCAAATGTTATGTCATTCCAGGAGGTTTCGGGTCTGGATGTTCAGTCCGAAGAAATCAAGTACCGGCATGGTGACAGCCCGGTTTTTTCAGTGATCAAGATGCCCGGCATGAAGAAGTACGGCAATGTCACGATGAAAAAGGGTATTTTCAAAGGTGACAATAAATTCTGGGATTGGCTGAACGAGATCAAGATGAACACCATCAAGCGCGTACCGGTTACTATCAGTCTGCTGGACGAAACCGGTGCACCGACAATGGTCTGGACGCTGGAAAATGCGTGGCCGACCAAGATTCAGGGAACCGATCTCAAGTCGGAAGGCAACGAAGTGGCGGTTGAATCCATCGAGATCGTGCACGAAGGCCTGACGATCGCAAACGGCTAATCAGCCTAACGATGCCGGGGAAGGGGAAACTCTTCCCCGGCTTTTCCGGGAGTACGGATGTTTACGTATATCAAGGACTACAAGCTGGAGCCGGTTCTGGGCAGAGGCTGGCTGGAGATGGGCAATTATCCGCCGCCAGCCTTCTATTTCCAGGTGAAGTTTCCTGACTTCGGATTTCATGCCGATTCCTCTTTCCAGGAGGTGTCCGGCATCGGACACGAGATGCAGACCGATACGGTGAGCGAGGGCGGCGGGATCGACTCCGTGTATCACCTGCCCAAAGGGATCAAGTACCAGAATCTGGTTCTCAAGCGGGGCATCGTTCCCAAGAGTTCCAAGCTGATCAAGTGGTGCAAGTCGGTGACAGAGGGGACGTTCCCGATCGTTACACGTGCGCTGGAGGTGAGTCTGTTGAATGCGAGGGGCATGCCCATCCGCTCCTGGACATTCGACAACGCCTACCCGGTGAAATGGCAGGTGGGCGACTTCAACTCGACCAAGAACGAGGTCGCGATTGAGACAATCGAGCTTTGTTACAGCAGTTTTGTCAGGGAGGAATGAATATGGCGGTGGAAATCAGGCAAATGGTCGTGAAGTCCAACGTGGTGCAACGCGAGAGATGGGAAGATGAGGGTGAAGGTGAGTTTGATCGGGGCTCCGGTTTGTCGGACGAGGATATGAAGGTGATTCTTGCCGAGTGCCGACATTTGGTGATGGAAGTGCTGCGCGAAGTGAAGGATCGCTAGTATGCCGGACAAGCTAAGCATCATTCCCTGCACGCTGAACAACTCTGGCAGCGTATCCGGCACCCGCGACGGGGAGGCCTTTACGGCCATGCTGAACCCGGAAAGCTTCAAGCACGACAAGTCGATCAACTATAGCGGGATGAGCAAGAGTGACATCAAGAAGGCCGGCGGCATCCCGCTGGGCGCGTCGGCCGCCATGCCCAGGTTCAAGAACACGGGTAGCGAGAAGGTGTCGTTCTCGCTCACTGTTGACGGTACGGGTGTCGTGCCGCCGAACAGTGAGAACTCCGGTAGCATCAGCGGCAAGATCAAGGCGCTTAGCCAGGTGGTGTATGACTACAAGGGCTCCTCGCATGAGCCCAATGTGGTGAAGCTGGTGTGGGGTTCTTTCTGCTTCTACGGACGGCTGACCTCCATGTCCACGGACTACACGCTTTTCACGCCCGACGGGGAGCCGTTGCGCGCCAAGGTTTCCCTCAGCTTCACCGATTACACGAGCATCAAGGAAGAGGCACTCAAGGCGAACAAGAGTTCGCCCGACCTGACGCATAGCATCGAGGTGAAAGCGGGCGACACGCTGCCGCTGCTCTGCCATCGCGTGTACAAGGACAGCACCTATTACCTCGATATCGCGAGGATCAACGGCATCACCAACTTCAGAAATATACGACCGGGCATGCGGCTGAAATTTCCGCCGCTTAAATAAGCTTGGCTTCCTCACCCGCGCTCGACACCGGGCAACTTGTTACGGTATCCGTCTATAGTGACGGCAACGAGATTCCGGCGACCGCACCCATCGTGTCCGTGGAAGTCAGGAAATGCGTCAACCGTATCCCATTCGCCGAACTGGTCGTGCTCGACGGCGACATGCCGAACAAGGATTTTCCGGTCAGCAATGCCGACTACTTCAAGCCCGGTTGCAAGATCAAGATCGACGCCGGCTATGATTCATCGGAAGAGACCCTCTTCGAGGGTGTGGTGGTCAGGCACAGCATCAGGATCAGCAGCGACAACTTCTCGCGCCTGATCATCGAATGCCGTGATGCTGCGCTGGGCATGACCATCGGACGCAATAATGCCAATTTCGTCGATTCCAAGGACAGCGACATCATCACCAAACTGATCGGTAACTACAGCGAGCTGAGTTCGGATGTGGATACGACGGATACCGAGTACAAGGAACTGGTGCAGTACTACTGCACAGACTGGGACTTCATGCTGTCGCGTGCCGAGGTGAATGGCTTGCTGGTAGTGGTGGATGCCGGCAAGGTCTCGGTGAAGACGCCCGATACCAGCGGTTCTGCGCAATTGAAAGTGACCTACGGTGAGGACCTGATCGATTTCCAGGCCAGCCTCGATGCCCGAAGCCAGCTCTCCCAGGTAAAGAGCGTGAGCTGGGACATGAAAAACCAGACAGTCGTGGAGGAGGTGGTGGCACCGGAGACCCTCAACGACCAGGGCAATATCGATTCATCCACGCTGGCCGATGTGGTCGGCCCTTCGACCTTCCGCCTGCAGACGCCGGCCCCCATGGAAAGCGAAGCACTTAAGGCCTGGGCCAAGGGGCAACAGGTCAAGTCGGGCCTGGCGCGCATCCAGGGGCGCATGAGCTTTCCGGGCAGCGCGAAGGCCAAGCTCGGCGAACTGATCGAACTCGAGGGCGTGGGGGATCGATTCAACGGCAGTGTTTTCGTCAGCGCCGTGCGGCATGTCGTCGAGGATGGAAGCTGGATCACCGAGGTGGAATTCGGCATGCGTGCGGATTGGTTCGCCGAGAGCCGCGATCTTGTCGCGCCATCCGCATCCGGGCTGCTTCCCGGCATCGAGGGCCTGCACACGGGCGTGGTGAAGAAGCTCGACGAGGATCCCGATGGGCAATTCAAGATCCAGGTCTCCACCCCGGTAATGGATGCGGAAACCGACGGGGTGTGGGCGCGGTTGTCGAAATTCTATGCATCGAACGGCATCGGCGCCTTCTTCGTACCCGAGATCGGCGACGAGGTGGTGCTGGGCTATATCAACAATGACCCGTCCAACCCAATCATCCTCGGCAGCCTTTACAGCAGCAGCAACACAGCTCCCTACGAACTGACCACGGAAAACAACACCAAGGCGCTGGTGACGCGCAGCAAGCTCAAGGTGGAATTCGACGAAGACAAGAAGGTGATCACCATCATCACGCCGGGCAGCAACCAGGTGGTGATCAGCGACGACGACAAGTCCATCCTGTTGCAGGACCAGAACGGCAACGAGGTGAAGCTCTGCGAGGACGGTATCTCGTTGACCAGCCCGAAGGACATCACTATCAAGGCTGACGGCAAGGTGAGTATCACGGCCTCGGACAACGTGGAAGTGGATTCGCAGGCGGATTTCACGGCCAGCGCGATGAACGTGTCGCAGACCGCCGACTCGGGGTTTACGGCCAGTGGCGGCACGGCGGAGGTGTCCGCATCGGGATCGACCACGATCAAGGGCTCCACCGTGGCGATCAACTAGGGAGAGGATGATGGATCAGACGTTCCTGGGTAGGGGCTGGAGTTTTCCCCCGGAGTTCAACAAGACGACGAAGTCGGCGAAGATGGTCGAGGGCGAGCACGATATCGACGAAAGCCTGCGCATCCTGATGGGCACGAAGCTGCTCGAGCGGGTCATGCGTCCGGAGTTCGGCTGCGGACTGAGGTCCATGGTGTTCGACATCATCAACGAGACCACCCTGACGCAGCTTCGCGATACGATTCAGCGGGCGGTCCTTTTCTATGAGCCACGTATCGACCTGGAAGGTGTGTACGTGGATCACAGTGAGGCCGAGGAAGGCAGGCTGCTGATCACGCTCGTCTATCGCATCCGGGCGACCAATAGCCGTAGCAATATGGTGTATCCCTTCTACTATCTCGAAGGAACGAACCTCTCGCCATGATCGTGTGGGACGGTACCAGCCAGGACGACCGGCTGCTCGAAGCCCTCAGGCCGGGCTATGTGCGCGTGGATGAAATGCGCTTCGAGGAGATGCTGGCGATGGCGGCTGACTATGCAGGGCTGCTGGAGTTCCGTGGCACTGATAATCGCCCGGCAGGCGACTGGAAGGCCTTATTCGAATCCGATGAGACCTGCATCCTGGCCGCCCTGCTGGCCACCAACCTGGAACTGGTCGAGGCCGAGTTTCTGTCCAGCCTGGCAGCCGGCGACGGGGTAAGCGAAGGCAGCATCGAGATATGCCTCGATCTTGCGCGCAAGCTCGATGGCTGGCACTCGCAACTATCCGGCCTGGACAGCCCTGAGTCGGACAGGGCGTACGAGAAGATATCGGTGGTCATCGAGCAATCGCTGAGCAGCGAATTCCGTGAACTGTGCGACTTTCTCGAGTCGCCCGAGGGTCTGATCGGGAGCATCAGCATTCCGCAACTGGGCCCGGTCTGGCACAAGACCGGTTCGATGCGGGGGGATGGCGGGAGAACCCACAGTGAAGATCCGAAGCAGTTCCTGAAGGCCGTGTTCTATTCATTCAGGAATGGCGTATTGCATCTGCAGGGCTGGGCCAGAAGCAGCCTGTCGGCTTCTCTCGAGCGCAACGACCACGATCCCGCCATCGGCCTGTTCATCGCTTTTCTCAAGCTTTTCGCCAAGGTTCAAGCGAGGCTCGATCACTACACCCAGCGCCATCTGGATTTTTACTACGAGGAGGTGCTGAAGCTCCGGCGGCGCGAGCATGTGCCGGACAGCGCCCTGCTGGTATTCACCCCGGACAAGCCCGGCCGCGAGGTGTGGATCGAACGGGGAACGGCATTCAAGGCAGGGCTGGACGAGAACCAGAAAGAACTGATGTACGAAACGGTGAACGAAGTGCTCGTCACCGATGCCACTGTGCGTTCGCTCAATACGCTGTACCTGGCAAGAAACCCGTTGAGCTTTCCCGAGAAATCGCTGTTGGTTGGCCAGGGGAAGGATGGTGCCGGCACGGCCTATGTCACGTCGGCCAAGGTCAACCGGATCCCGGGAAACGGTGAGGCCGGGGAGAACGGCGAGGAGCAAGCCTATCCCCTGTTCGGAGTCCCCAGGCGTTCGCGGTCTTCCACGGCATTCGAGGATGCATATATCGGGTTCGCCGTGGCCAGCAGCGTGCTGCTGATGAAACAGGGCGAGCGCGACATCGTGATTTCCCTGAGCTTCGATCCGGGAGAGAGCGGGGAGGATTTGCTGGCTGCATTTGCTCGCCGCCTGAACGAATTGAACTGCAGACAAGCGGTGGATGCCGAAGCCGGAGAGGTCGGCATGGGGGTATATCCGCAGACCACGCTCAAGGATGCGTTCTACAAAGCCTTCCGGCACATGTTCAATATCACACTTACCGGAGAGCAGGGCTGGTTCGAGGTGGATGAATATTTCCCTGGGATCGGGCTGCTTTCGCTTGCCGGGCGCGAAGACCATACCCTGCAGCTGCGTATCCACCTTCCCGAGAGCGCCGGGGCCGTCGTGCCGTATTCCGCCGATCTGCACGGAGGCGGATTCGATACTGAGCTACCCGTTGTGCGTCTCTACCTCAATCCCGGTGCCTACTTCTATCCCTATAGCTTGCTGAGCCAGCTGGTGCTCAGCGAGGTCGGCATCTCGGTGGACGTGAAGGGGTGCTCGGACGTGCTGGTGTATAACCAGCTCGGGCAGATGAGCGCCAACGGCCAGTTCAATCCCTTTGGCTCCATTCCGGCCATGGGGGATTATCTGATCGTCGGCAACTACGAGGCGGCCCGCAAGCAGCTCACTGATTTCGAGGTGAAGATCGAGTGGGCCGGACTGCCGCTGGAGATGAACGGCTTCGAGGAATACTACCGGGCTTACGGCATGGATTTCAGCAATTCGACCTTCAAGGCCAGGCTTTCGGTGTTGCGGGACGGGCGATGGGCACCGCATGCCCGGGAAGACCACCCGGAGACCGGGCTATTTGTATCTGCGGATGTCGAGTCGGATGCGAAGAGCAACCGCGTGGACAGTCTCAGACGTATCTCTTTCGCCGGACTGTGCGGGATGTCCAGGCCGCTGGAGCATGCCTCCGAGGCCGACTATGCCTACCGCCCGAACACCCGCGGTGGCTTCTTCAGGCTCGAACTGAGCAATCCGCCGCAGGCTTTCGGCCACAAGCTGTATCCCTCGGTGCTGTCCAAGGCGCTGACCGAGCAGGCCAGGCTGAGTGGTTTCGGCATCTTCAAATGGTGGCAGCGGGCGAAGCGCTCGCGCATGGCGCGCAGGGTGTTGCCGCGTCGCCCCGCGATACCGAGACAGTACAAGCGAATCATCCGCTTCACGAAGATGAAGCCTCTGCCTAAGCGACCGGTCCCGGCCGATCCGAACAGGCCGGCAGAGCCCTATACACCGCTGGTTCGCAACCTGACGGTCAGCTACCGGGCCGAGACCAGCCTCAAGCTGCGCAATATCTCCTCCACGGAGGACGGGTTCCACCATATCCGGCTGTTTCACCTGCAGCCGTTCGGGATGGAGTCCCTGTTCACGCGGACGCATGGTAAGATCCGCCTGGTTCCACGTTTCGAGCAGGACGGCAATCTGTTCATCGGCCTTTCCGCCACGCGGCTGTCCGGCATGCTCACGCTGATGTTCCAGATGCTCGAGGACTCCATGCCCGAGGCCAGCGACGAGTCCTTCGATTTCAGCTGGCATTACCTGGCCGGGAACACGTGGAAACGCCTGGACCGCTCGCGGGTCGTGTCCGATACCACGCATGGTTTCCTGTCCTCGGGCATCGTGACACTGGACATCCCCGCGGATATCGGGCGTGGAGGGAGTGTTATGCCAGGGGAGCTGTACTGGCTCAGGCTGTCGGCGGACGGCAGTCATCTGCATACCCTGTGCAGCCTGCGCGCACTGCACGCCCAGGCCGTTCGGGTCACCTGGCAGCGACACAAGGCCAACAGCTTCGCCCACCTGGATGGCGCATTGCCGGCCGGCAGCATCAGGGAGGCGCGTTTCACCATTCCGGGCATCCAGAAAATCCGTCAGCCTATGGATTCTTTCGGTGGTGCGATGCGGGAAGCCCGCGAACAGCGCATGGTTCGTGTCAGCGAGCGCTTGCGCCACAAGAGCCGCGCGGTCACGCCGTGGGATTTCGAACGGCTGATCCTGCAGCGCTTCCCGGAGATCTATAAGGTGAAGTGCTTCCCCTGCATGAGCGGTCGCCCCGGAGAAGGCGACAAGCCGGTGCCGGGCAGCCTGCTGATCGTGGTGATCCCGGTGTTGCCGGAATCCGATTCGCTGAACATGCAGCCCATGGTCAATGCCCTGGTGCTTAGGGAGGTGAAGGAGTTCGTCGCGGGTCTTGCCTCGTCGTTCTCGGACATCCAGGTGCGCAATCCGGCCTACGAGCAGATCCAGGTGCGCTGCAAGGTGCGCCTGAGGAGCAATCCCGGGCGCAAGATGCAGCACAATGAATTGAACCGGAAGATTGTCGATTATCTTTCGCCTTGGAAGCCCCATGGGCTGAAAGCAAAGTTCGGTTGGCGAATCAGCTGTAACGACGTGCATGCCTTCATCCAGGAACTCGACCTGGTCGATGGCGTGTCGGGGCTTTCCCTGCTGCATATCGTCGAGGAGGATGGTCACCTGTTCAAGCTTGGCGACACAGGAAGGCAGGCAGCCGGCTATGCGACAGCGGCCGATGTGCAGGCGACCCATCCATGGAGCATCGCCATTCCGGCCAGGCAGCACCTGATCGATATCGTGGACGACACGCGTGCCTGGAAGCCGGAAGCGACCGGGGTATCACGCCTGTCCATTGGCGGTACCTTTATTTTGTCACGGGGAGAGGCATGACACAGCGCAACAGGAAAACACTAAGCGATAATTTTACTGACGGTTCCCTGCCCACGCAGGAGTCGTTTTCGGACCTCATCGACTCGATGGTCAACATCGTTGACGACGGTTTCGAAAAGAGCGCCCACGACGGCCTGAAGGTGGCCCAGTTGGGCAGTGGCCGGCTGGTCAGTTTTTACAACGAGATCACCGTGAACCCGCCGCAGTGGGCCGTGGGCTTCTCCACGCCTTCCTATGGTGGCGGCAGCGACCCGCACAAGAGCCTCAATTTCTTCTACGGTAACGATCCGGCTACGGGCCTGACGCTGGCCAAACAGGCGGATGCCGATGACGGCGAGGGCGCTGAAGAGGCCCGCATCCGCGTCGGTATCAACATCCGGGATCCGGAGCATGAACTGGATGTCAGCGGTATCGTGGCGTCCGACGGCAGGCTCGGTCGGGAGGGCAGCACAGAGCGCCAGGTTCGTGCCGATGGCAAGTGGCACCCCGTCATCACCGGACTGGACGGCTGCCAGGCCTTCGAGATCATGGCCGGGGTAGGCAAGAAGAACACCGGTCGCTATGCCCTGCTTCACGCCTTCGCGCTGAATACCTTCTTCTCGAAGAAGGACGACATCACCTGCCACCAGGCACACTTCTCCTCGCGCTGCGATCAGATCGACCTGCGCTGGACAGGCAGCATGCACGATTACACGCTGGAGATGCGCACGAGGTGCAGTTTCGAGCAGAACGAATCGGACGAGGTGTATATCCGCTACTACATCACGCAGCTGTGGTTCGACCCCTTCATGGAGCGCAGCACCATGCAGGCCGGGCCTGAATCCGACGAGGGGTAAGCATGGCATCTGGTCAGGCTCCGGGCGATATCGCGACCCGGCCGCAGGTCACGCATGCGGGGGCCGAGTCGATCGGCAGACGCAAATCCGACGATTCCGACGGCCTGGATTTCGAGTCGCTGTTCAGGCAGGGGCTGAGCATCGTCCAGGAGGTGTCCGGGAAGAACTGGACGGACTATAACCAGCACGACCCGGGCGTGACCATCCTGGAAGCACTGTGCTATGTCCTGACTGAGCTGGTGTATCGCACAGGATTCCCCGTGGCGGATATGCTGCCGGACAGCGAGGGTCGCATCGACTTCGCGCGCCAGGCGCTCTACCGGCCGGAGGAAATCTTTCCCAGTCACCCGGTCACCGAAAGCGATTACCGCAAACTGATCCTCACCTCGATTCCGTTCATCGATAATGTCTGGATTCGACCGGTCGACCGGGAGGAAGCCGGCAGGCCGGGTCTCTCCCGTATCTACGTCCAGCTCAGCGAACGCGTGTCCGACCAGGACCAGGAAGTGGTGGCCCGAGCCTTCTGCGACGTGGTCCGCAAGCTCTACGGCGCGAATCGCAACCTGTGCGAAGACCTGGCCGGCGTGGAGGTAGTGAGGCGTATTCCTTTTTCGCTACGCGGTGAGGTCGAGATCGATGGCAAGCGCGAGCCGGCGGACATCCTGGCGGAAATCTGTTTCGAGTGTTCGCAATACATGAGTCCCAGGGTGCCTGTGCACTCGCATGCCGAGCGTTTCAAACAGGGTGAGAGCCTGGAGGAATTGTTCACCGGCGTGTTCAGCGAGAAGGGCTATATCGATGATGATGAACTCTATCCGTGGCGAGGTCATTTCTCGATCTCGGACCTGGTCTCGGTCATTGCCGGCATCGACGGAGTGAAGAACATCAATCAGCTGGCCTTCGTGGACGGCTTCGGCAATGAGACCGACAGCATCAACCTGGAGAGCAGCCTGTCGCACCGGGCTGTGGCCTGCCTGACCGCATCTTTGCCGATCGAGGACATGCGCCTGATCAAGGGAGGCAAGGTGTTCCCGATTTCCCGGCAGGATGTGCAACAGGAGTTCCGGCGGCTGGATTACACCTATCAAGTGTCCCGGCAGCACAGCTATAGCTTCGAGTGGCTCGAGGAGTTGCTCCCCCAGGGCGTGTATCGCAAGCTCGGAGAGTATTACTCGATGCAGAACCATTTCCCCGACATCTATGGACTGAATGCCTTCGGGGTGCCTGATACCGCGACCGACGAGCGCAAGGCCCAGGCCGCCCAGCTCAAGGCTTACCTGCTTTTTTTCGAGCAGGTGATGGCGAATTTTCTGCAACATATGCACGAGATTCCGCGCCTGTTTTCGGTGGACGGGCAACTGAGCCAGTCATATTTCCATCAGGTGCTGGACAACGATGCGGTGCCGGGCGTCGAGCCGCTGTACCTGGACGGCATGGACGGGCGGCTGGCTGGACTGATGCGGCGATACGACAACTTCGACGACCGCCGGAACCGTATCCTGGATTTTCTGCTGGCCTTGTATGGCGAGAAATTCAGCCAGAACTCCTTGCGGCATTTCTTTCCGGAGCATACGAAGGATCAGCGGATCGACAACAAGCTCGCTTTCGTGAAGCACATCGTGCAATTGGGAAAGAATCGCTCGGCCGCGTTCGATGACCGCAATCCGGTCTCCGGGGATGAAAATTGCTCAGGCCTGGAGAGCAGACTGGGACTGTTGCTCGGGCTTCGGGAGAGCGAAGCGGTGCGGGACGAGAATTCGGGTGATTCTCGGGCGGGAGAGTTTCACCTGGTCGAGCACATTCTTCTCCGGCCGACTGCGGGTGCCCGGCATCAGAATCTCGATGTGCCCGAAGGGTTCTACGGGCTCAGGTTGTCCCTGCTGTTTGCAGTCCGGGGTTCGGGCTCGTCCGGCCTGGCTTTCCGACAACTGGTCGAGGAAACCGTCGCCCGAAACTGCCCTGCCCATATCCATCCCGAGGTGTTCTGGCTCGATGTGCCGGATATGACCCGTTTCAGGGAGTTGCACGACAGCTGGTTGCAGGCCAGGCGTACCCCGACGCTGGCAGCGCAGGTCGTCGACGAGGCCGCATCTGCGCTGCTCGGCTTCCTGCTCGAACTCAGGAAGCCGCCGGCAACGTGAGCGCGCATGACTAGGCCGCACGTGATCGGCGAGGCGCTGTTCGAGATTGCCTTTGTCTCGAAGCGTGGCGCGCGGGCCGTGCCCGAGGCGATCGAGGAATTCATCCAACACAGCCTGCTCAGACATACCGATGAGATCTTCAGCCACTGTGATCCCGATGGCGCGATCGCCAGGATCGATGTGCTGGAGGTGGACCTCGGCGACATCAACGGGCCCGACTTCCAGGTAGAGATGGAGGAGCGTTTCAAGGACCGGTTGCGCAAGGCGCTGAGGAAAAAGATGCGGGTGCTATCCACAGCCCCGGCGGAGGGGGAAGGCATTGTCACGCTCGAGATGGGCGGATTCGAGCAACTGTGCCATTTCCTTGAGATGGGGTATGTCAGGGACTCGGCGGCTCTTCTGGATGCCGGTGCGCCGGAGCAACTCCTTGAGCATGCCGTTCATCACCAGTCCGGCGCGCTCGCCGGCTTCCTGAAGCGCACGGCCAGACGGGAGGACGTATTGCGGCGCCTGGCCATGCAGTTTCCCGAAGCCCTGCTGGACGAGTTGCTGGAGATGTTGGCTCCGGGGGCGAGCGCTTCGCTGAGGGCTCGTATGCCTGAGCTCGAGGCAAGGCTTGCCCGGCGCAGCAGGACTACGACGTCTGCGGGTGTCCGGCGATATGTGTACGAGATACTGTTCGGTCTGCTGACACATCGCACCATGGCCGGGGGGGATGTGGACAGCTTGCTCGGCGAGTTTGTATCCGGCATGGATGCAGGTGGCGAGATGGAAGCGCGGGATGCCAGCCTCGGGCAGGATGATATTGCCGGGGCTTTGCCCTCTGCTGAGAGGTTGCGAGAAAGCTTCGAACATGCGTTGGAAACCGGCGATGTGTCCGGGCTGGAAGGCGGTTGGGGCGGGCTGATCGAGCGGCATGCAGACATGGTGCGCGAGGTCGTGGCATCTCGCGTACAGGATGTATCGAGGCGCGACAGGATTATATCGGTGTTGCCCGAGTCTATGTTGCGACAGCTGCTGCCGTTGCTGGACCCGGCGGATGCAATCCTTATGGAGGATGTTTTGCGCGGCCCGGGGCCGGAGTCCGGGGTATCGGAAACAACGCGGGTCGAGGTCTTGCTCAGCGGGTTCGCCGCGCGCTTGTCGGGTGCGAGGGACGGCGCGTTCACGGACGGGATCGAAGTTCTGATCGCGCATCATGCTGATGCGCTGGCCGGATTTCTGCTGGGTGGAATCGATACGTCTGCCCCCGGGCGTTTGCATGCTGGAGAGGCGCAGGCACTGGTCCGTTTTCTGATCGGGCGCAAAGCCAGGGGGGATTCGGGCGTATTCCTTGAGTCGGTGGAGACCCTGGCAGGCGAAGCGAAGGATATCGCGAGCTACTACCGCCACGTGCTGCAACAATTGCTGGCTGGTGCGCGCGTGGACCTGGTCGAGGCTGCAGGCATGGCTGCGGAGCAGGCAGCCCCCACGGAGAACGAACTGCTGCGCATGAGGCTGGAACAGGCGTTGGTCACCGGTGACGTGTCGGACATCGGCGGCGACTGGGCCGGCATGCTCCGGCGGCATGCAGGGCTCGTGCGCGAGGTGTTCGCCCGTCGCATGGGAGATGCTTTGCTCCGGGACAGGCTGGCATCGAGCATGTCTGCCCCGATGCTGCGTGAGCTGGTTGCGGTCCTGCGTCCGGAGCTGGTCGATATGATCGATTCGCTGTTGGCGCTGGAGGAGCTGTCGGGCGATGAGGCAAGTGCGATGTTCTGGCGACATTCCCTCACCTGGATGCACGATGCCCGGATGCGCGCGACGGGAGAGGGAACGGGCGATTACCTGCGAAGCCTTCTGGAGGCCGGCCTGAAGCCTGCGACATTGCGTCGGGCGGTGCAGCCGATCACACCGGAACTGGCGGAGATATTTCGGACACACGACACTCCGGAGGCGCTGCTTGGCAGGTTGAAGGGCCGCTTGCTTGGCAACGTGGCGGATGACGTGTCGCGCGAGATCGCACAGTTGGTCCGGCACCATGCCCGAATGTTGGCCGGTTACCTGGAAGGCGTTGCGGACCTCTCGGGCCTGGCACGTTTGCAGGCCGGGGAGGCACACGAGCTGACCCGTTTCCTGATCGACTGGAAGGGCAAGGGCGCTTCCCGGAGCTTCCTGGATACCGTGGAGCGGCAGGCGGCAGGGGTGAAGGATGCCGCGAGCTACTATCGCTTCGTGTTGCGCCACCTGCTGGCCGATGCGGTTGTGGACCTGGCCGAGGCAGTCCGAGCCGGAGCCGGGCAGGCATCGCCGATCACCGAAGAGCGATTCCGGACCCTGATGGAGAAAGCACTGAATCCGTCGGACGCAGTCCTGCTTGATGAATCCTTGCGCGGCACTGAACCGGTGACCGGGGCATCTGATGCCACACCTGCCGAAGCCCTGCTTGAGTGGTTTGGCGCTCGTCTGTCCGGCACGACGTACGAAGAAGTTACGGACGCGATCAAGGCGCTGGGTGCTGATCATGCCGACGCACTGGCGGACTATCTGACGCTCGGCCTGGATGCAGCCTCCATAGCTCGTTTGCGCGCCGGAGAAGCGCGCGCCCTGGCCCGCTTCCTGATCGTTCGAAGGGGCGGCGAGGGTGCGTCCGTGTTTCTGGAGTCCGTGGAGAAGCAGGCGCAAGAGGCAAGGAACCGGGAAGCCTATGCGCATAGCGTGTTGCGCCAGTTGCTGGCAGGCAAAACCGTGGATCTGGCCGAGGCAGGACTGGCCGAACGTGAGGCTCCAGACGCAGCGGATGAAGACGCGATACGTGCTCGAATTGAGCAGGCCCTGGTCACCGGTGATGTTTCGGGCCTTGAGGACGATTGGGCTGGGATGCTCCGGCATCATGCGGACTTCGTGCGGGGGGTGTTCGCTCGCCGCATGGGTGATGTTTTGCTTCGCGACATGCTGGCATCGGGCATGTCTGCCCCGATGCTTCGCGAACTGGTGAAGGTCCTGCACCCTGATTCGGGCGACATGATCGGATTGCTGCTGGCTCAACCCGAGCTGCAGGATGCCGGGCGGTCCGGGCTGCTGTGGTCATTCACGTTTGCCTGGTTGCACGAGGCGGGCGATCCACCAGCAGGTCCGGCGGCATACATACGTGGTCTGATGAACATGCTGGCGGATGCAGGCATGGATCGACGTGCGTTTCTGTCTGCAGTGCAGCATGTCGCGCCGGAAGTGGTGGCAGGTCTGCGGGATGTGGCGGAAACCGGTGACTTGACTGGGCGGGCACCCGCCGGCCTGGCGGTCCATCCACTTGCTCGACTGGCGGCCCGCTTGTCGGGGTCGGTGTCCGGAGACATCGCGGACGAGATTGATTCACTGGCCGCGCATCATGCCGACGTCCTGGCGGCCTATCTGGCACGGGGAATCGAAGCGAAAGCCCTGGCTGGCCTGCATACCGGGGAAGTGCGTGCCCTGATCCGCTTTTTGGTCGGACACAAGGGCAAGGGATCGGCCGGCGCGTTCCTGGAATCGATGGAGAGGTATGCGGCCGAGGCCGGGGACCAAGGGGCATATTATCGATATGTTCTTGGCCGATTGCTGGCTGATGAAGCGGTGGAACTGAGCTGGGAAGGTGTCAGGGCAGGCGACAGGGAGACACCGCAGGGTGGATCCGGGCCGGACGAGGTTGAGACAGTGACGGTTCAAGCCTTGCTCAATCGTTTGCAGGCTCGCCTGGCCGGGGCATCGGTGGGCGAGGTGTCCCGCGAGATTGGAGAACTGGCGCGGATGGATGCCGATAGCCTTGCGCATATGCTGGAGCAGGGACATGGCGTTATGTCCGGGTTGGATCGATTGGGGCTTGCCGAGGCCAGGGGGCTGGCGTTTTTCCTGATCCGTCGCAAGGCCGGACAACGGGCCGGATCTTTCCTGGAGGCGATTGAGAGCCAGGCGGAACATGCCATGAGCATCGCTGCCTATTACCGCCAGATCCTGCGTCACCTGCTCAGGGACGAACCTGTGGATCTCTTGGAAGCGGCACGTTTCGACCCTGTGCGGCAGCGCGACGAGGTCGGCAGGGAAAGGCTGCGGGACGAGAAAGACCGCGACGACAAGCAGGGAAGAGACAAGCCTTCCGCCATCGGCGAGATCCTGGTCGGCAATGCCGGGCAGGTGTTGCTGGGGGCCTACCTTCCACGACTTTTCAAAGTGCTGGAGCTGACACAGAATGGACGGTTCAGGGATCACGACGCAGCTCAGCGTGCTGTGCATCTGATCCAGTTTGCGGTGAATGCCAGCAGCGATATGCCGGAGTTCCTGCTGCCCCTGAACAAGATTTTGTGCGGATTGCCTGTGGAATTGCCTATCATCCGGGAAGTACGCTTGCAGGAGAAGGAACAGGAGACCATCGAGGGTATGCTGACGGCGATGATTCAAAACTGGTCAATTATCGGCAGGACCTCCATCGAGGGCTTGCGCGAATCCTTCCTGCAACGCGGGGGAAGGTTGGTGTTCCGTGACGATGCCTGGCATCTGACGGTTGAGAAGCGGGGTATCGACGTGCTGCTCGATCAGTTGCCCTGGAACTACACCCTGATCCGGCATCCGTGGATGGCCAGTGCCGTTCACGTCGAGTGGCGGTGACTGCATGGCGATGATCTCTCCCTTCAAAGAACCCGGCCCGAGCATGGAAAAGGCCAACGCAGCGACCCTGGAAAAGGAGGTCGCATGGTTCTCCCGGGTGGTCGAAGCGCGCTTCAGCCTGTATTTCGGGCAGGAGAGCGCCCATGCGGACATCCGTGAGCACCAGCCGCCAGCGCTGGACGGCGATGATTCGGAATACGCCTGCCTGGTTCGCGATTCCGGCATGGGTTTCGACGAGCGCATCGTGCTGATGTTGGCCCTGATCCCGCACATCCGGCCGCATGCGCTGGATGTATTCCTGGTGCACAACAAGAACTTCGAGCGTGAGTTCACCGAGTTCGGTGGTGTCCGAGGGCGCGCACAGGGCGGTTTCTGGCCGACCTGCGAAACGGCTGCCTTCATCCTGCACGGCACTGGCCTGGAGGGACGCTTCGAGTTCATCCGCCTGCTCGAGGACGATCACTTGTTCAGCGAGCAAGGGATCATCCTGATCGATCATCGTGGCGGATCGGAATCGCTGTTCGGCGGGACGATCCGCCTGTCCGACGAGTATTTCAGACGGCTGACCACGGGCAAGCATCTGAAGCCCGACTACAGCACTAACTTCCCGGCCAAGCGCATCACCACCCGGCTGGACTGGGACGATCTCGTGCTCACCGATCATGTGTGGGAAGAGGTGGAAAATATCAATGTCTGGCTTGAGCATTCGCACACCATCATGCAGGACTGGGGGCTGGAGCGCACCGTGGCCCCCGGCTACCGCTGCCTGTTCTATGGTCCGCCTGGCACTGGCAAGACCCTCACGGCCACCTTGCTCGGCGCCAAGGCAGGGCTGGATGTGTATCGCATCGATCTGTCGCTGGTGGTGTCCAAGTACATCGGCGAGACGGAGAAGAATCTGGCCGGCATCTTCGATCAGGCGAAGAGCCGTAACTGGATTCTGTTCTTCGACGAGGCCGATGCCCTGTTCGGCAAGCGCACCCAGACATCGAGCTCGAACGACCGTTATGCCAACCAGGAGGTGTCCTACCTGCTGCAGCGCGTGGAGGCTTTCCCGGGTGTGGTGATTCTGGCCACCAATCTGAAGGCCAATATCGACGAAGCCTTCGCGCGGCGTTTTCAGTCCTCGATCTATTTTCCGCTGCCGGACGTGGAGCAGCGTTTGCAGCTATGGCAGGGTCACTTCAAGGGCAAATGCCGGCTGGACGATCATGTGGATCTGGCGCGCCTCGCGGAGGATTATGCGATTGCAGGAGGCGCTATCGCGAACGTGGTACGCTACGGTGCGATCCGCGCATTGCGTTTCGGGCGGGAGGCCATTTCTCACGAGGACCTGCGCCAGGGGATCATCAAAGAGCTGACCAAGGAAGGAAAGACGATATGACCGGGGGACGGGTATGCACAAGGGGAGGAAGCCTGGGCCGCGCTGCGCTCGTGGCAGCCATGCTCTGTCTGTCACCTGTGGCCCAAGCCGCTACGGACCAAACGGCATCCAAGACCACTGCGACGGAACCGGCCAGCGCTCCCACGCTGAGTTGCAGTGACACCATCAAGATCACCGACAGGCCCGCTCCCGAGTTGATCGGGCAGATGCAGAAGCGGCTCATCGGGCTCGGTTACTACACGGGGAAAGACGATAGTCTGTGGGGTCCGCTCACGCGCGAGGCCCTGCGCGAGTTCTGTACCCACGAGAGCTTTGCACGAACCGAGGACCTGGTGGCGATGCTGGCCGACCATGCGGCCATCCACCAGGCATACCCGGACTGGCAGGACGTGCTGGCCGGGAAGGACTTCCTGGCATGGATGGGCGAACAGCCGGACAAGGATGATATCGCCAGGGTGCGCCGCTCTGGCTCCGCCCCGGCCGTGATCGCTTTGCTGCAACGCTTCAACGGGCGCGACGAGGCCAGTTCCCCGGCCGTGGTGGTCGAGACACCGGAAGTGGCGGAGACCCGGGTGGTGGTCAACCTGCCGCCCGAGCAGCCCGACGCGGTGGTGCCGCCTTCCCGAATCGGCGAGGGCCAGGATTTCGTCAGCTACGAGTTGAGCAAGGACGACCTCGCACAGCTTAAGCTCAAGGAGCAGGTCTCGGAGATCGTGCTGCAGATTGCCGCCAAGCCCTATGCGGGTCGGGAGGCCTTCCGCGCCGAGGCGACCAAGGCCCTGAATGATGTACCGGACGGCGACGAGATCGTTGACGACCTAGAGGGAAACGGGGTCAAGGCGGTGCATTACCGGCTCGATGACAACGGATTCAAGGCGCTGCAGGCCAAGGCGGTTCCGGACTACATCCTTAAGGCCATCGCCGAACTCAAGGACAAGGATTATACAGCCGGGGAGTTCGACAAGGCGGTCGCTTCGACTCTGTCCGCGATGACCCAAAAGCTGCTCGACCTGAGGCCCGAGATCGTCAAGTTCGCCGAGATATCACCTGCCGGCGCGGTGTTCAGCGAGGATTCGCTGGCCAAGATGGGCGAGGCCTGGCCGGGCGATGCTCTAGTCAACGCCCTGATCGAGCGGCTCGCCGCGAAGAAGGGTGTGGTCTATCAGAGCGATGCGTCACTGGGCTGGGCTGTGAGGAAGCTCATCACGGCCATGGGCAAGCAGGTCGAGGAAGCCGCGCCGCTTGTGCATGCCGAGGCCGTACGGGAGTCCGAGTTCGTTATCGACAAGCCGGCCGCAGATGCCATCGCAGCACACTTCCAGGAAACGATGATCCCGGAGATCTACCTGGAGTTGATCACCGAACTGGAGGGAGTGGACTATCCGACTGCCGAACTGTTCTGGTATGCCGTTAAGTCGCGGGTGGATTTCGCCGCCCCGGACAACTTCATCATGCGCATGACCAGTGAGCCGATCTGGCGCATGAATGCTCGGAAGGTGGACGACGAACTGCTCTCGGTGTGGAAAAAAGACGAACTCCCCCCGGCGATCCTCGAGTCCCTGAGCGACTTGCAGGGCACGACCTTTGTAAGTACCGAGGCGCTTGAATCGACCATCGCGGGGCGGCTGTCAAAATTGGCCGCGAGCATCGAAAGCTACGAACAGTTCCGAGACCGCATCGTCGCCCAGGCCCGCAAGCGGCATTCCACCAAGTCCTACACCCCGATCCAGTGGAAGGGGGGCGATCGGGGCTGCGTACTCGATACCCTGGCTGGTGAGACCTACGGCCTGTATTCCTACTGGATGGCCGGCGAGCAGCATGTGATCGATTTCAGCGTGCATCGCAGGGTCGGCTATTTCGGCGTGTTCCTCGACGATACCGGCGAGATCAACGAGACGCGCCACTGGGGGCAGGAGGAAGAGTTCCAGTCATTCGTGCGTGAGGCGCATACCTATTGCAGCAAGGCCGATTTGGTGGTGTACCGGGACACCTGGAGCGACTGGCTGCAGCTCGGGCCGTCCACCCGGCAGATGTTTTTCAAACGAGCAGCGGAGAGCATCACCCGACTCATTTCCCAGCCGCTGACCGATGACTTCTCCAGGACCGAACCGTATCTCACCCTCGGCGCCACACCGGAGCCGGTGATGGGCGACGGCATCACGCTGTATTTCCCGGGCTATCCGCAGGACAAGGAGGCGGTGGCCGAACTCATCGATTTCATCCGCTTGCTGCACGACAGGATGCTGGCGCATGGGCGCAAGTATTCACTGAACCTGATGTTCGATAGCACGGAACTGGGAACGGGTGTGTACGACTACCTTCGTCTGCTGCTGCTCAAGCGGGACATCGAGCGGGAGGGGCAGATTGATTCACTGTTCCTTGTGCTGCTGCATGAGCCCACCACGCGCGACAAAAAAGTGGTGCGGCGCAACATCGAGAACAACATCCATGGCGAGGAAAGGCGCGAGCTGTTGCGAAACATCGCCATGGTGATCAGTTACGACGGCAAGAGCGTCGAGCAGCTGCAGGACGACGTGATCTACGCGAACGACAGCTTCGCCGGTATCGGTTTCTGGACACAGCCGGTGATGCCCGAGGCCGCTTCGGTCAGCCGGACGCTGCGGGGCTTCTACCTGACCGGCGAGGCCGGATTGACCTCAGGGCTCTGCGAGTTCATTTGCCCGCATCGCTGGGCATTCCGCATTGCCTGGGGCTCCTTTTGCCTGTTGATGCTGCTGAGCTTTGTGCTCTACCTGCTGGTGTGCGAGTGGCGCACCTTCTTGCAGAAGCATTTCATCGCCTTCATGGCCGTCACAGTGCTGCCCTTCGTGTTTCTGACCGCAGCCCTGATGTCCTGTGATCCAGCCTGGGCAGGGATATCCCGGGGGAATACGCCGCTGGTGGTGCTCATCGCGGGCATCCTTGCCTATAGTCTGTGGAAATACCGCGATATGAAGCAGCAGGCCAGCCTGCCGTGATGACCCTGCTTGAAAAGGCCACGGTGCTGCATTACCACCGCCACCGCGTCGCCGAGCATGCGGCTGGCACCGTGGAGGCACTCGGTTATCGCGCTAGCGATAGCCAGGTGAAGCGTTTCGAGGCGTTGGTCTCGGTGGGCAATCTGAACGATTGTCTGGTGCTCGATGTCGGTTGCGGGCATGGCGATCTCAAGGGCTTTCTTGATGCCCGTTTCCATGGGTTCAACTATGTCGGCATCGACCAGATGACAGAGTTCGTGCAGCAGGCCCGCCATGTCTATGGTCAGCGGCCGTCCTGCTATTTCTGCGTCGCCGATTTCACGCAAGCCGAGCTGCCGCGCGCGGACTACGTGTTCGCTTCCGGTGTGCTCGGATACCGCTGTGCAGATCCGGGCTACTACTTCGCGATGATCGACAGGTTATTCGGCGCAGCCCGTCGCGGGCTCGCGTTCAACATGCTGGATAAGGAATACTTTCCGGACCATCCCCTGCTGGTGGGGCACGACGTTTATGAGGTGCTGGAGTACTGCAGGGGGCTGGCACCGGATGCCGAGATGCTGCGCGGCTATCTGGATGATGATTTTACCGTGCTGATGCGCCGTGGAGACGGAGAGTAGGCGAAGGAGGCTGAGATGGCGAAACAGGTTTGCATGGGGGCCGTGACGAAATGCAGCTTCGGTGTCGCACCGAGTTCGCTGGTGGTGCTGCCGCAGAACCGGGTGACCACTACCTTCATGCCGGATGCCAACATCATGGATCATATCCCGATCGTGAACATCGTGCCCTTCGGTATGTGCCAGAGTCAGTCGAACCCGGCAGTGATCGCGGCGACAGCCGCAGCCCTCGGCACGCCGACACCTGCACCCTGCATCCCCGTCACGCCATCGCCGTGGGATCCCGGCAGTTCTTCGGTGACCATCGCAGGCCAACCTGCATTGAATGACTCATCTACACTGGATTGCATATGGGGCGGAAAGATCGAGATCAACTTCGCCGGACAGGCGACGGTGAGTATTCCGTGAGTATGTCGAGTGAACAGGATTATTTCCGGGTCAAAGGGGATTGATATGGATCGAGCGCAGAAACAGGCAGGTGAGAAAGAAACAGGGCAGCGAGCGGTGCGGGGGAAATCCGCATCGGCAGGTGGCGAACTCGCGAATATGATCAACAACAGCCCGGCGATGACCGCTCAGCGCAAACAACTGGACGGTATGTTCGGCGGTGCGATCCAGCGGGTGGAAGATGAAGAGCCGCTGCAAGGTAAGTTTGAGACAGTACAGCGTGCAGAAGATGAAGAGCTTATGCAGGGTAAGTTCGACACGGCCCAACGCGTCGAGGAAGAGGAGCCGCTGCAGGGCAAGTTCGATACCGCCCAGCGTGTCGAGGAAGATGAACCTTTGCAGGGGAAGTTCGACACCGCCCAGTTGATAGATGAGGAGGAACCTCTCCAGGGAAAATCTGAGGCGGCCTCGTCCATTCAGCTCAAGGATGTCGCCGCCAAACCTAATAACACCGGGCTGCCGGACAATCTGAAGAACGGCATCGAAAACCTTTCCGGCATGTCGATGGATGGCGTGAAGGTTCATTACAACTCGTCCCAGCCCGCGCAGCTCAATGCGCTGGCCTATGCGCAGGGTACCGACATCCATGTGGCACCGGGCCAGGAGCAGCACCTGCCGCACGAGGCTTGGCACATCGTACAGCAGGCCGAGGGGCGCGTGCAGCCGACCATGCAGATGAAGGATGGTGTGCCGGTCAACGACGATCAGTCACTGGAGCATGAGGCTGATGTGATGGGAGCCAAGGCTACCACGCTCGGGGTATCTCAGGCCAAATCGAAGCTCGCTCCCGGTATCGAAGACCTTGCCCACAAAGATTCCAGCATCCAGATGGTAACAGACGCCGAACTGACCGAGAAACTGAACAACCTGCACTCACAAGCTTTTGCGTTGTTGTCGGGTCAGGGTATCGCCAACCAATCCACCTGGTTCAAGTTGGTTCAGTTGTTGGACAGCAGGAATCGTCTTGATCCCTGGTTTCGCAAGCATCTTTGCGCCAGCCTGACCAAGCAGTGGAGGAAATACCACATGGATGAGCCGAGCGGTCGGGATGAAAAGGATAAATGGAACAAGAAGCTTGCTCTGACATGGGAGATTGATCGGTTCTTTATCGTGGAGTGGCATGAAAACGTCTCCCTAGGGGCCAAGGCGAATCTCGTGGACATGGCCGGAGATATCGAGGGCGCTTCAGGAGGATATGGGGCCGATTCACAGAGTTTGCTGAACACAGGAAACCAAGCCAAGCAAGCAGGTCGGGGTATAGACCATGCTGACCTGTAAACTGAGGAATCATGCAAAAGGCCGAATTGCAAGATAACAGGTTGCAGGGCCAGCCTGCCACGCAGCAGCGCAAGGGTGCAGCATCGCTCGAATCACCGCAGGGCGAGCAGATCGCACAACTCGAAGCGATGGTCGAGAATAGTCCACAGGTGAGCGGGGTGGCGAAGTTTGCGGCGATGGCGAACAACTCCCCTCTGGTGGCTTCGCAACGCAAGGCTGCCGACAGAATCCGTAACAGACATCATGATACTGCACAGCGGCAGCAATCTTCCGGTGGTATTGCTCAACGCGTGGATGAGGAGCCGCTGCAAGGAAAATTTGAGGAGGCTTTGTCTGCGCAACTGAAGGAAGAGGTCGCCGCCATACCGAACAACACCGGTTTGCCGGATAATCTCAAGAGCGGGGTCGAGTCACTTTCCGGTATGTCGATGGACAATGTGAAAGTTCATTACAATTCCTCGCAGCCTGCGCAGCTCAACGCGCTCGCCTATGCGCAGGGAACGGATATCCATGTCGCTCCCGGCCAGGAGCAGCATCTGCCTCACGAGGCATGGCATGTGGTGCAGCAGGCCGAGGGGCGTGTGCAACCGACTATGCAGATGAAGGAGGGGGTGCCTGTTAATGATGATCAGGCGCTGGAATACGAGGCGGATGTGATGGGGGCAAAGGCCCTGCAGTCTGTGTCAGATGTGCAGGGAACGGCCCCTGTAAGCAAAGTGAGAAATTCAACACCAGTTCAAAGCAATCATACGCTGCAGGCTAAAGAAATAGGATCAAAAAAACTTGATGCCTTGGATAACTCCTTTTTCAACAAGCTCAGGAATACTGCTTTCAACAGGATTATCGAGCATGTAAAGAAATTTGAGGCATTGAAGTTTGTTGATAATGATCGCTTTATCCTCACGGATGAAGACTACAGCAAAGCCAAACCGATTCTGACTGATATCGACAAGGAAATTGATAGCTGGCTACATTCGGACAGCAGAAAGGGCAATGAGGCGAAGGACAAGAAAAAGAAGGAAGCGCTGGAAGAGCTGAAATTCGAAGTGCTACTTCATCGTCAGCATATAAAGAGCAAGACCCAGGCTGATGAGGATGACGCCGACAGGAAGGCCGAGGAGGAAGAGCGGCAAAGGCAGCAGGCGGCCAATGCTAAGAGAGAGGCCGAGGAAAGGGCCAGGCAGGAGGCCGAGGAAAGGGCCAGGAGAGAGGCCGAGGAAAGGGCCCGGCAGGAAGCCGAGTTGAAAGCTTTGAGGCAAGTCCCTTCGGAAGCCAAAAAGGAAGTGCTACTCATCAACCGGAGCGAACTTCAGAAGCGGAAAGAGAAGGCTTGGGCCGAGGTCGGGGAGTACGACGAGGCGGATGAGTACGAGAACGGCATGCAACAGCTCGAGACTGCATACAACAGGGAGTTGCAAGGCAAGTTCGATAAGGAAAAGCAGGCGATCCGGCAGAAGTACAGGGAAGCATGGAAAGCGAAATGGCCGAAGAGCAAGGGCCATGAGAAGTTTCAGAAGAAAGAGAAAGGTTTTGAAACCGAAGAGCAGTGGATCGAGCGCAAGCTCGGCAAGGATGAGGATCTGGGCAAGGAGATTGCCGCTCATGATGAAAAAGCCAGGGCGGCAACCAAATCCCGACAGGCTATCGAGCATCAGTACAGCGATGCCTGGCAGAACAGCAAATCCAAATCAGCCGGGCAGTCGCAAGGGGAATATGTCAAACGGAAAGCAGCTTCCGAACTGGAGAAGATGAACTACCCGGACCTGTCACTCAGGGATGCAGTCCAGCGAAGCAACAAGTTTCTCTCCACCCTCCCCGGCAAGATCGACAAGATTAACAACCATGGCAACAGCCCGGAGGAGATCAGGGAGTCTTTCAAGGAGTATTATTCCCTTACGCTTGAGGTGGAGGATGCTGCATGGTCGAGGCGAATCGGTTCCGGGACCTACTTCGTGCGGGGGAGGCCGAAGGAGGAATCGCCGAATCCAGAAGACAAGTTCAAGAAGACCGCCACCGACGAGGATCTGGCCAATGTCGCGAAGTTGATGGCGGACAGTCCGAAGATATTTACCCTCCTGAAGAGTATCAAAAACGAGAATATCGGCGGTAAGGATCAGGCGAAAAGCCTTAATTCCGAGCTGGCTCATAAACTCAGCCATCAGTTCCTTCCGGCTTCATTCCGGAGGAGCTTCGACACAGCGGTAGAAAGGGTCGCCTTCAGGGCGTGGGCGCAATTGCTGCAGGATAAATATGTGGAAGAAAGCGATCTTCATGCCAGTAAAGCGGGGTATGCAGCAACAGCAACAGATCTTGTTGCAGGCAATACATCGAAGATCGGGTTGGGAGACGACAGCTCCAGGCAGCAGGCAGAGAAAACGACCGATGAATATAAAAACACAAAGTCCATTGCCGAGTTCGAACTGTCGGACAATGCGAGCACCATTTTTGACGGCCTGAGCAAAAGCCTGTCTTCGCTGAAAGGTATTCTCGAGTTTGTACGGTTCAATAAAGAGCGCGAAGGTCAGGTTCGTGAAAAGAGTTATTCAGAGGTGGGGAAAGAGGCTGCCGAGCTTGCCGGCAAGCTGGCCGAGCTTGCCGGATGGGTCAGTGGCCTGGCGATCCCGATCGTTGGAACTGTCGTGAGCATCATTTCCAGCATTCTCAGCGGGGTAAAATTTTTGTCCCGTTACCTGGATGAGCAAACACTGGATGAACAGGAGGAAAGGAAAGCTGCCCACGAACAATCAGGGTTGCTCGGCGCTACAAAGCGTGTGACTGCGCGCAGCAAAACGCTATCCATTTATTCTGCCCTCGATCTGGTTGCCAGCGGTTGCAAGTTGTTTGCGGAAATCTTTTCCGCCTCCGGCCCTGCGGCAGCGGTGCTGGGGGCTATCTCCCTGGTCATCAGTCTAGGTAAGACAGTATATTCCGTGATTGAAAGCAGTTACACGGCCGGTGTGCAGCAGGAAGCCAAGCTGGCGCTCGAGATGGGCGAGCAAGGGGCAGGTGAAAGGGCCCTGAAGGAGAGTGATGATGTCGCGATTACGGCCATTATCGTCGAGGCTAAAGATGCCTTGGGCAGAGCGGAGCCGGAGCATCATGCGGTGAAGAAACTTGAGGCTTTCAATGTGTTGCACGAATCATTGGCCATGCATTCGGTCAGGGAGCTTCGGGTGGTCATTCTGAAGGAACTGGACAGGGAAGAAAAAGCGAAGACCCTGGGGCAGAAACTAAAATTCTGGGACAGTAGCAATGAAAGAAATATTTAAATCGGTCGCCGTCTTCTTCGAGAAGGAAAGCTGGCCAACGAACAGGATCGAAGGTGAAACGGCTTGCAGCATGAGGTTCAAAGGCCGCCATGGGGAATGGACCTGCGTCGCCCAGGCATACGAGGAGGATCGCACCTTCGTATTCTACTCGTCTTGCCCTGTTAAAGCGTCCGCAGAAACGTTCCCTGCGGTGTGTGAATTGGTGAGTCGCCTGAACTACTCGATGTTGTGTGGCAATTTCGAGATCGGATACCTGGACGGCGATATTCGCTTCAGAACCTCGATCGAGATGCCCGGCCATGATCTTGAGCATTTGATGATCGATAGAGTGGTTTACAACAATGTTGCCACCATGGACATGTATCTGCCTGCCATCTTGGACGTGGTCGAGAATGCTGCCAGGCCCATTGATGCGATCTCCAACGCTCTGCTGGTGCCTTAGTGTATAGCGGCCCGCACAGTATGGAGGCAATACAACTTGCATCACACTGCCTGGCAGTGGGGGATTATAAGTTGCAAGCTGGAGAGGAGGGGGTATGGGCCGAATAAATATGCATGCCGGCGAGCAACTAAACCGGAATCGCTCGGTGCAGCGAAAGGCTTCTAACGATTCGCAAGGTGGAGAGCTCGCTGAGCAGATCAACAACAGCCCTGCGATGGTGGCGCAGCGCAAGCAGCTGGACGGCATGTTCGGCGCTGCGATCCAGCGGGTCGAAGAGGAAGAGCCCTTGCAGGGTAAATTTGAGACAGCTCAGCGGGTCGAGGAAGAGGAACAACTGCAAGGCAAGTTCGATACGGCCCAGCGCGTCGAGGAGGAGGAACCCCTCCAGGGAAAGTCTGAGGCGGGTTCTTCTCTGCAGCTGAAGGAAGAAGCCTCCAAACCCAACAACACCGGCCTGCCGGACAACCTTAAGAATGGCATCGAATCGCTGTCCGGCATGTCCATGGATGGCGTGAAGGTTCACTACAATTCATCGCAGCCCGCCCAGCTCAACGCCCTGGCCTACGCGCAGGGCACGGACATCCACGTGGCTCCCGGGCAGGAGCAGCATCTGCCGCACGAGGCCTGGCACGTGGTGCAGCAGACCGAGGGGCGCGTGCAGCCGACCATGCAGATGAAGGACGGCGTGCCGGTCAACGACGACCTGTCGCTGGAGAACGAGGCGGATGTGATGGGGGGAAAGGCGCTGAGCGTCGGGCAGCGTGTGGATGAGAAAGAGTCTCTACAGGGGAAATCTGAGAAAACGCCACGTGCGCATATGACTGGCCAATCCGCTGTACAATGTCATACCCGTGAAGAAGTAATAAGGGCTCACGAGATAATGCAAGGCATCACTCGGGTGGAAAGGCGCGCGATGGTCATCGCATATAACCGAAAGAAATACCCGGGTTTTTTTAAAACAGGGTTTAACGCTTTCAACGAGTTTGGTAGTGACCCCGAGATCGATAGCAAACTGATAGATATATTGGTTAAGAGCCATTTCAATAAAATAGAATTCGAGGGCATTGATTTGGATCTTGCGAATCAAAAGCAACAGCTTAGTGATGACAGAACGCGAAGACTGGCAGCGGCATATGGCACAACAGGTCCAGAGTTAGTAAGAAGAGGGGAGGAAAAAGACGCAGAAATCATAAAAGAAAGGATTGAAAGAGTTGAGCAAAGAGCACTAGAGAGGGGAATAAATAGAGATCATCGAGAGAGTGGATTGGAAGAGGCTATTGCAGAGCGGGATGACGTTTCGCTGCACGGTGGTGGAGTGGCGTTAACGGGAGCTAGGAGCTCGTCGTCTGAGGAAGAGGCCACAATTCGTGGTGGGAAGAGATATGATGAGTTGTATGCCCTGGATTCCAGAATGAAAGACGCATCTACGCTTGCTGAGATGAGAGAAATAGTCAGAGAAGCAAGGCTAATCATGGAGGAAGACAGATTCGGCTTCATTCCTGTAAATATTCAGAATTTTCTTACGGGTAAGCTTAAACCCAAAGGGACGAGTCAATGAAGGCTGACTTATTTGTTTTCGATATGCGGAGCATAGCGGAGTGAACTTGCACTGATGCCGATGACTATTTCACATTACTATATGACTCGCTTCTTCGGGTTGTTCGCTTTGCTTTTCGCCGTGCCTGCCTTTGCAGTTACGCCGATGGTGGCGGCGGGGTACGGGGATACGCTGGTGCTCAAATCGGACGGCACGGTGGCGGCATGGGGCGATAACTCGAAGGGGCAGTTGGGGAATGGGGACACGCACTATCGGTTGAGCCCGGAAGCCGTGCCCGAATTCACCGGCGTGGCCGCGCTTTCGGCCGGGCGCGAGCATTCGCTGGCGCTGAAATCCGATGGCACGGTGTGGGCCTGGGGTGAGAATTACCCGAACGGGCAACTTGGCGATGGCACGCTCAAGCCGCAACTCAAACCGGTGACCGTGCCGGAGCTCAAAGGTATCGCGGCCATCGCGGCGGGCGGCTGGCATAGCCTTGCCATCACAGCCGAAGGTGGTGTGTCGGCATGGGGCAAGAACGTGTCCGGGCAACTGGGCGACGGCACGAAGGTGGCAAGATCCACGCCCGTGAGTGTGCCGGGGCTGAGCGGTGTGCACGCCATTGCGGCGGGCGACAACCATTCCCTGGCGCTGTTGTCCGATGGCACGGTATGGGCGTGGGGAGACAATGCGCATGGCCAGTTGGGCGATGGCAGCGGGGTGGACCGCCTGAGCCCCGTGCGGGTTCAGGGGCTGGAGGGTGTGACAGCCATCGTGGCGGCAGGCAATCAGAGCCTTGCCCTGAAGGCAGACGGCACGGTATGTGCCTGGGGCACGCAGGTGTCGCCGGCCAAGGCAAAAACCTGGGACAGCCCGATACCTCTCAGGGTGCATGGACTCGATGCCATCACCGTGATCGTGGCCGGTGGTGATTTCGCTCTCGCCTTGAAGGCGGATCACACGGTGTGGGCCTGGGGTGAAACCGCCCATGGGCAGCTTAACGGGAAAACAGGCGAGAAAGCCGGGGTGCCTAAGCAGGTTGCGGGACTTCCGGCGTCTGTGGTGGATATAGCGGCGGGCGGCGCTCACGGCCTGGCGCTGCTGGCGGACGGCAAACTGTTTTCCTGGGGCTGGGACTACTCGGGGCAACTGGGCAGGGGAAGCTGGAGCGCCAAGGGGGCTGGGCCGGTGAAGGCCGTCCCCGATTTCGATGCCGGAAGCAGCCTGATGAATGCGGAGCAGACCCTGGTCTTCGGCAAGGTTCCGCCGCTGGTCGTGGGTCTTTCGACGAATTTGCCGGTGCAGGCCAGCTCGGGGCTGGCCGCGAACCTTTCCAGCCTCTCACCCGACACCTGCCGCATCGAGGGCGGCAAGTTGAAAGGCAGGGCAAAAGGCGAATGCATCATCGCCGCCGATCAGCCGGGCAACGGCCATTATCGCGCGGCCGAGCGTGTGACGCTGAGTCTCGTCGTCGGCAAAGGGAGCCAGGCCGTCTCCCTCGCCGAGCCGCCGCTGGTGATCGTGGGGAGTCAGGCAAGGTTGATGGCCGTATCGAGTTCGGGGCTGGCTCCGGTGTTCAGTAGCATGACGCCCACCGTCTGCAAGGTAAGCGGAGACATACTTTCGGGTCTGGACGAAGGGGTATGTACCGTGTCGGCAAACCAGCCGGGCAACGACGGATACAACCCGGCCACACCGGTGAAGCAATCCATGCGCATCCACGACACTATCTTCATCATGCCCCGTATGGCCGCCGGCGGGGCATTCAGTCTGTTCCTGAAATACGACGGCACGGCGACCGTGTGGGGAGACAACTCGCAGGGACAGCTCGGTGTCGGCGGAACCGGCGCAGAGGACAGCCAGACCAGGCTTTCCGGCCTGAAGAATGTGCTCGTGGCATCCACCGGCATGTATCACAGCGTGGCAGCGCTGTTCAGCAAGGATGGTGATGGCGTAGCGTGGGCCTGGGGCGACAACAGCAAGGGGCAGCTCGGTAACGGTGACAACAAGAGTCATGACAAACCTGTGCAGGTGAAAGGGCTGAGCGGTATCCGTACGGTCATGGCCGGCGGCTGGCACAGTCTGGCGGTGAAGGCCGACGGCACGGTGTGGAGCTGGGGCATGAACAACGACGGACAGCTGGGCGACGGCAGCACTCTCGACCGGAACCTGCCCGTGCAGGTGGCGGGGCTGGGCGATGTGAAGGCCGTCGCCGGTGGCTACGACTTTTCACTGGCGCTGAAGAACGACGGTTCAGTGTGGGCATGGGGTAACAATGCACACGGCCAACTCGGCGACGGCACGACGACGAACCGAAACACCCCGGTGCAGGTGAACGGTCTGCAAAACGTCTTGCATGTCGCCGCAGGCGGCGCGTTCGCCCTGGCGGCCACGGCCGACGGCAAGGTGTGGGCCTGGGGCATGAACGATCACGGCCAGTTGGGCAACGGTTCTCTGGACGAAAGCCATGTGCCGGTCGAAGTGCCGGGCGTAGCCAAGCCATTGCAGCTGGCAGCGGGCGGCAAGCATGCGCTGGCCCTGCTCGAGGGCGGTGCGGTGATGGGCTGGGGCGACAACACCTACGGACAGCTGGGCGACGGCACCATCAAGACGAGTCTGGTGGCCGTTCCCGTGCAGAAGGTGAAGGGTGTGATCGCGGTGGCGGCGGGCGACAGCCACAGCGTGGCGCTGCAGGACGACGGCGTGAAGCTCTCCTGGGGCTACAACGGCGGCGGGCAACTGGGCCGCGCCACCGACGAGGCTTTGGTGACTTATGCGGTGCCGGGTGTGGTGCCGGAACACCTGGGTTGGAACGTGATCCCTTGGGCATGGGAGAAGATCAAGGAGTTGCCGAAGCAGGTGGCGGCGATCCAGAAGCTCTTTGCAGCACCGCCATTGCCGCCGATCCCACCGCCGCCTCCGGTGCCGCAGGCCCCGGCGCTTCCGGCAGCCAAGTGAATCGTCGCTGAGATTGCGAAGGAGCGTGACCATGAGGAAAGCCGAACCAGAATCGCAAGAAAGGAAAGTACAGAACCAGATTGGCGAGAAACAACGCAAGGGCAACGCCTCTCTGGCATCGCCGCAGAGCGAACGGATCGCCCAGCTTGAATCACTCGGGAGCAGCAGTTCCCAGGTGAACGGGCTGGCCAGGCTGGCGGCGAAGGCGA
Source organism: Zetaproteobacteria bacterium CG06_land_8_20_14_3_00_59_53 (assembly GCA_002779605.1). GTDB lineage: Bacteria > Pseudomonadota > Zetaproteobacteria > Mariprofundales > Mariprofundaceae > UBA1543. The sequence continues at coordinate 153,926 of PEWE01000020.1, forward strand.
ATAACAGTCCGAACGCGACCATGCTGTGCGATGCAGTCGGCAACATTCACAACAGCCCAACAGTCGCTGTCCAACGGGCGCGAATATCAAGCGTCAGTGCAAAAGAAACCTTTGCACGGTTGTATGGCTCGAATCTGGAAGACAATGAGATAGTGGAAGTGGCGGATGAGGAGCGAGATAAAGCGAGCAACTGCCACGGATACACAGTCAATGGTGAGCCAGAATATGGCAGGGTGGATCAACTCGAGTCCCTTGCCAAGTCTGGGTCGGTCGAATTTTTCGTTTGTACGAAGGACGACCAGGTGGCCCATTCGGGACGGATTGCCGGTGCCCTTATGCAGCACTATGTCATGGGGGTGGGTATCATCAGGTGCACCGCCGAAAAGATTATGAAGGTGTACGATAAGATGTACAGGTTGCCGCAGGAGAAAGATGATTTTTTAGCGTTCGCTGAAGCCGAGCAGGAAAGGTATGAGGAGAGAATGGCGTCCAAGGGTCTCTCCAGGGTCGAATGACCGGCGGATGCAGAGAGTTGGTGGGATACCGAACACCGAGCGATAGCGTGCAGGAGAAATATGGCCGTGCAAAAATCCGAATCGCAGCATAAGCAGGCGCAGACGCAGCCGGCCGCGCAGCAGCGCAAGGGTACGGCCTCGCTTGAACCACCGCAGGGTGAGAGGCTCGCGCGACTCGAAGCCATGGCAGACAGCAGCCCGCAGGTGGGTGAGTTGGCAAGGCTGGCGGCGATGGCCAACGGTACTCCTTCAGGACAACCTGTCCTGCAGCTCGAAGGGGGTGATGGGCTGGTGGTGACCGGAACGGCCATGCGGGATCCGCTGGCGAAGTTCCGGCCGGCGTCCGATGCCGCGCGCCAGAAGGTGCTGGATGACACCTTGACCGTGGAACACCAGGAGGCGCTGCTTGATGCCAGCAATCCCTACCTGTTCGCCGTCCGCGAAACAGGGGCCGCCTCGATCAAGCGGCTGCGGGAAGGCGCCAAGGCCAAGCCGCACACCATCCTGGAGAAGTCGATCAAGAAGAGCTCGCTGGAGGCCGCATACGGTGCGCAGGCCGCCACGTTTTTGGAGATGGCGAGGGAGAAAGATATCGACGGCTTCGTCGGGCATTGGCGAATGGAAAGGAAGATGTTCGGCGATCAGGAAAAGACCGTGCCCGTCGATTTGCTCGGCGTGCGTGTGGATGGCTATCAAGGCCGTCATAAAGAAGAGTTGACCCGGCCTTGCCCGAGCGGTCTGTTCGTTCCGTTGGAAAAGCTGGACGAATTCAAGGCCCGGCATCCGAGTGGCGCGTGGAAGAGGCTGCTCTATACCGGTGACTACGATCTGCACGAGGTGTACGACAACCGGGGGCACCAGATCGCAGAGGGGGCCGAGAAGGCCAGGATGGTCAGTTTCCTGAATGCACTGATCGCGCCGGTGGACCCGAGCCGGACGGGAGAGGCGCATGCTGATGCGCAACATCGCACCCATGTGCAGGGTCAGTACGCGATGTTCCAGCACGGCGACCAGGCGACCTATGTCGCGAACCAGCACAACGAGGCGAGGGCGTCCGGCAGCCGGATGGCCTCGGTGGTGGCGGCTGTATCCAGGCAATCTGAAGACCCGATGGTCTGGCATTACAAGCACGCCTACTATGTGAGTCTGAACCGGGCCGAGCACGACGAGTTCCGGGCCAATGTCCGGGTGGTGGCCAGCCAGGAATTCGCCAGCAACGCGCGCAGCGAGCAGCGCATCGCCGGTGGATTGGTGGCATCGATGGATAGCAATGCCGGCCAGCATGGAAGAAGGGCCGCGCCATCCGGGCAATCGAGCCAATCCGCTACCGCGGGTCCCGGCAGCGGTGTTGTCGGCCACGGCAGGAGAGCCGGGCAGCCGAACGGAGGCAGCTCCGGTTGATGCGAGGTAGGGGGGGAGTGGATGCAGAAGGCTGATCCACAGCATCGGGGCGCGAACCAGCTTGTTGCGCAGCAGCGCAGGGGCACGGCCTCGCTCGAATCGCCGCAGGCCGAGCAACTCATGCAATTGCAGGACATGACGGACAACAGCCCGCAGGTGAGTGGGGTGGCCAGGTTCGCAGCCATGGCGAACAACAGCTCGCAGGTCGCTGCACAACGACGCTCAGCTGAATCTATCCACAACAGTCCCCACGCCATCGCACAAAGGCAGCAGATCGACAGTCTCACCGGAGAGCCCACGCAACTGGAAGAGGTGGAAGAGCCGCTACAGGCAAAATCCCCGCAGGGAGAGGGCGCACCCGAAAAGCCCAACAACACAGGCCTGCCGGACAATCTGAAGAACGGCATCGAATCGCTGTCCGGCATGTCGATGGATGGCGTGAAGGTGCACTACAACTCTTCGCAACCCGCGCAGCTCAACGCGCTGGCCTACGCGCAGGGCACCGATATCCATGTAGCCCCCGGGCAGGAAAGGCACCTGCCGCACGAGGCCTGGCATGTGGTGCAGCAGGCCCAGGACCGCGTGCAGCCCACCATGCAGATGAAGGACGACGTGCCGGTCAACGACGACCAGTCGCTGGAGCATGAGGCGGATGTGATGGGCGGTAAGGCGTCGATGTTAAGTCTGACCACCGCATCGCTAACAACATTGCCGCGCGGTTCTGCCGAACCGGTTGTGCAGGGACTGTTCGGAATGGAGGTAGAAGCCAATATCCCGGTCTATGCCCCTCAAAGTCAGTGGCCGGATGCAGGCAATGAACAGATTGGTGAAATCGTGGCGTTTTTGAAGGGGACCGATAGCTCCAAGGGCACTTACCTTCATGAGGGCAAGGCAGGAGACCCGAAGCCGTTCCAGATCACCCTTGATTCCGGCGGTCCCACGAAAGAATGTATCAAGGAATTGCGCGAAGATTGGGCCGGAAAGGTCAGAAGCAATCAGGGGAGGTTTCCTCGCAAGAGCAAACCCAAGAAAACCGAATACGTGACCGAACCTTACAGCGATCGGTATATGAATGCCCCTGACGATAGCCAAAAGCCGGGGTTGTTCGACTTCTTCCGCGACCTGAAAATCATGCAGGGAAGTATCCAGGCGGACCTTGAAATGGCGCGAGGCGGGAGGCGGGCCCTTGCGGATGAAGGCGCGTAAGGCTCCCCGTCTGTTGCAGCATGGCAGGCTGCGGCGGAATATTTCGGGCTGGCGAATCCTGGGGAAGAGGCGCAGAAGGCCTTCTCCAAGGTGGTCGCGTCGATCAAGGACGGACTTTACGTGCAATCGACCATGGGGGTCCTCCCAGAAGCCGTTTCCAAGATGTACGAGCAGGAACAGTCCGCCCCCGTCGACGAATTTCCTCTCAGTCGCGGTGCAGTCAGAGCAGACGCTGGGGGGAATGCCCAAGGGGAAGACGAAGCCATCTTCGGTGACATGGAGGTCTCCGCTCTTGCCGAGGCCCGGAGGATGGCGGGGACCTTGGACGGCGTGGAAACCCCTGATAAGGAAACCTTTGCCGGCTATATGGCCACCATCCTTATCGAAATGGGTGGCGAGGCCATCATGGAGGGCGGCAAGAAAAGTGCCGGCGTGCTGAAAAATGTCTCCAGCCTTTTGTCCAAGACCGATCTGGTGGAATACCGGAAGCAGCTTCCTGCCTCGGTACTTGAAAAACTTGATGCTGATAAACAAGCAGTTCTTGCTGCGGAAGGCATCGCCTGGCTGAAGGAGATCGTGGCGGCATCGAATGAAAGATTACCCCACGGGCGGGAAGATACCGCCGAGAACAAGAAACTACTCAAGCCGATCAACGTCCCGGAGCAGGGCAGGAAGCCTGACGATGATGAGGATGAGGAAGTGGTTGGCGAGGGCATGGGAATTAGCTACGCGCAATTTGGGAACCGGATCGAAGAGCTGTTGGCTGGAAATAGAGACCGCTTGTATGAGGAGCAGCTGGAAGAGCAGGACAGCGGGCTTGATCCGGAAGATTCCAGGAAGGGGGCGGCCTCAGGTAAGGAAAGGGAAGGCGTCCGGACGAAGGCCATTCCTTTCGAGGTGCGCGGGCCTCGCAGATCGACCCGGATGGAGGGCGGGGACCTTTCGGGTTATGCCGAAAAAGTGATGACGCGAGTTCGAACGGTGAATGACCCGTTCGACGATCAAAGTGCCGAACGGGAAGCGGAGCTCGCAGCCGAAAGGCGCGCTGAAATCTGCGCAGACCTCCGTAAGGTGGCCGACGCATACGCCGACCAGACGGCAATTAGTTTCATGGGCAATGATCGTTTTGAGAATATCGACGAAGCAAATTCGGTTACTCTTGGGCAATGCCTCAGCAACGTGGTACTCGGCTATTGGAATCAATTGAACCAGGCAGAGCAAGCCGATTTCGACCAACTTACAGCCGGCAGATACGGGGGGCAATTCGGGCAATATCTTTTTGATGGGCACAATGGGGAGTTCTCGTTTAATGTCTTTCGTGCAGAGATACAGTGGCTGAAAGAAGGATTCGGAGAGGTCACATCCAAGGTGCGTGCGTTGGAGGCGCCGCAGGCGTTCGCTAGCCCGGAAAAGGAAATGCCGGTTGCGCGGGAAGCCGCCGAATTCAGCCTCGAATTGGCGGCCAAGGCGGCCCCGCTTGGGGCGTTCTGGCGTGCGAAGATGGTTGGGGCTTTCGGTGGAGATGATTGCGAGGCCTATGTTCGCAAACATGCGCAAGGGATCGATTTCAGCGGTTCGGTACAAGTCATCTCCGAAGGTATGCAACGCTTCAAAGCCGAAAGCCTTGGCAAGGTGGACATCTGCCTGAAGGGGCAGCAGGTGGCCAAGGCAATCGAGGATAAGGCTTTGCTGCGTTACCATGCGCTGGGTGACAGGCAGGATCGCTACTGGAGTGAGGTGGTTCAGAAGCGCTATCCGGCCGGATATGACACCTTTGTGGCCGATCATGTCGGTGATATGAGTGTGTCTTCCGAAGATATCGTGGCGGCACTTGAGGAACTCAGAACTCTGGAGGCCACGGAGCTCGAAAGGGAAGATTTCTGAGGGCATGTCGGCTTTATCCAAGCGACTCGAAAGCCTGGGGAATGGCGCACCCTAGAGGATTCGAACCTCTGGCCTCTGCCTTCGGAGGGCAGCGCTCTATCCAGCTGAGCTAAGGGTGCGTGGGTTGGCCGAAGAGCGCGCATGGTACTGACTCACCGGCAGAATTGAAACATGCGCTTGCGCGTCAGGCGATGCGCCATTCGGCCAGTGATGCGACGGCATCGCCGCCGCTGATTTCCGGAATGATGCTCAGGCTCAGGCCGGTCACGCCATGCAAATCGACCTTGTATTCCTCGACTTCAAGGGTCGAGTCGGGGCTGCTGAAATTGTACTGCTGGCGGGCGATGTCGCGCCACGTATTTCCCTGATCGCCCGACCAGCTCAGCAGGAATTCCTGCGTTCGCGGCCTGAGGCTTTCCTTGAACACCAGCCGGATGGTCCGCAGGTCCTGCGCGTCATCGAACAGCATGCAAAGCGTCTGCTCGCCGCTTGACGCCGCCTTCCAGCCATTGCCGCCGGGAAGCATCGCTGCCTCGATCATGTGCTGCGGTTCCTCCGAGGATGGTTCCATGCGGGCGAGTGCTTCAACATTCAGCCAGCGGTGTTCCGATTCAGGTTTTCCGGACTTGGTGGTATCGAGTATCTGTTTGCGCAATGTTCTCTCCCTCTTCTCCAGCGTGTCGCATGTTATGACTATAGCCCTGTACGCTGCGTACTGCATGTTCCGCCTGATTTGTGCCGAAAGGCTGCGGGATGTGTAGAACAGACGGGGAACCTTTGCTAGCGTACCCACGAGAATCAATGGTTCGATCGAGGGGCATCATATGAAGGGAATTATTCTTGCCGGTGGCTCTGGAACCCGTTTGTACCCGGCAACCTATGTAGTCAGCAAACAGCTGCTTCCTGTGTACGACAAGCCGATGATCTATTACCCGCTTTCCACGCTGATGCTGGCCGGTATCAGGGATATCCTTGTGATCTCCACCGAGGCCGATATTTCCAGATTCCAGCAGCTTCTTGGTGATGGTGCGAAATGGGGGATGAGTTTTTCGTATGCGATCCAGCCCGAGCCCAAAGGGCTGGCAGAGGCATTCATCATCGGCAGGGATTTCATTGGCGATGACAGGGTCGCACTGATCCTCGGGGACAATATATTCTATGCTCAGGGTCTGGCGACGAAGTTGAAGGCTGCGGTGGACAAGCAGGATGGCGCCACAGTGTTCTGTTATCAGGTGCGCGATCCCGAGCGTTATGGTGTGGCCGAGATCGATGCATCCGGCAAGGTGCTATCGATCGAAGAGAAGCCGGAAGTGCCTGCCTCGCATTGGGCCGTAACCGGGTTGTACTTTTTTGATAGGAATGTGGTCGGGTTTGCGGACGAGGTGCGACCATCCCCTCGCGGGGAACTCGAAATCACCTGCGTGATCCAGCGGTATCTGGATATGGGCAATCTCAATGCGGAGTTGCTGGGGCGCGGAGCCGCCTGGCTTGATACAGGAACGCATGAGTCGCTGATGGATGCGGCGCGATATGTTGAAGTGATCGAGCGCAGGCAGGGCATGAAGATCGGGTGTCCCGAAGAGATTGCATGGCGCATGGGGTTTATCGGCGATTCCGATCTGGAAGCGCTGGGTGATTCGCTTGGCAAGAGCGGTTACGGTCAATATTTGCGATCGCTGCGGGCGCATTAATGCCGGGGTATGTGGAGTCGGCCCGGCAAGCAGTTGAATTTCAGATAAAGTGAGGGGCGGACTTTGAAAAACAAGACAGTTGCTGTAGTTGGTTTGGGCTATGTGGGTCTGCCGTTGGCTCTGGCATTCGGTCGCGAGTTGCCGACCATCGGCTTTGATATATCCCCGGAGAAGGTTGATGCCTATCGCAAGGGCTATGATCCGACCGGGGAAATGGATGACTGTTTGTTCGTCCGGGCCAGACACCTGCAATACACGACGGATGCATCAAGAATCCGCGAGGCTGATTTTGTCGTTGTGGCCGTACCGACCCCGGTCAACAACGCGCATCAGCCGGATCTGAGCCCTGTGGTGAAAGCGACGGAAACAGTCGGCCGCAATCTCAAGCCTGGTGCCATCGTTATTTTCGAGTCGACTGTCTATCCGGGTGTGACCGAGGATGAATGTGTGCCGATTCTGGAGCGGGAATCGGGCCTGAAATGCGGAACCGGGTTTAAAGTCGGTTACTCTCCGGAACGGGTGAATCCCGGAGACAAGGTGCACATTCTGGAGACTATTGTGAAAATTGTTTCCGGTCAGGATGATGATTGCCTGCAACAGGTCGCTTCCCTGTATGAGCTGATTATTGAAGCCGGGGTACATCGGGCGGCATCCATCAAGGTGGCCGAGGCCGCCAAGGTTATCGAGAACACGCAGCGCGATCTGAATATTGCACTGATGAACGAGCTTGCAATCATCTTTGATAAGTTGGGTATTGATACGCTGGATGTGCTAGAGGCAGCCGGGACGAAGTGGAATTTTCTTCCCTTCAGGCCCGGTCTGGTCGGAGGTCACTGCATTGGGGTCGATCCGTATTATCTCACCTATAAGGCGGAATTGGCCGGATATCAACCGGATGTGATCCTTTCCGGCCGGCAGATTAACGACGGTATGGGACTGTACATTGCCGAGCAGACTGTTCGTCAGATGATAGCCTGCGGCAGCGTGGTCAAGGGTTCCCGCGTACTCGTTCTCGGCCTGACCTTCAAGGAAAACTGTGCGGATCTGCGCAACTCGCGCGTGATTGATGTGATTCGCGAGCTGGAGACCTACGGTATCGATGTGCTGGTGCACGATCCGGTTGCGGATGATGAAGAGGCCATGGAAGAGTATGGCGTTAAGCTTGTTTCGCTGGACGACGCAGGGGGCGTGGATGCCATTGTTGCTGCCGTGGCGCATGATGAGATCGTTACGACCGATATTTCGTACTTTACCTCGATGTGCAAGGCAACGGGCGCACCCTTCATGGATGTGAAATCGGCGTTTGATCGGGATGCGCTGAGCAAGGCCGGTTTCAGGGTCTGGCGCCTGTGAGTAAGATACTTGTCACCGGGGCAGCAGGATTTATCGGCTCGTTCGTCAGCCATGGTCTGCTCGGGCGGGGAGATGAGGTTGTCGGAATCGATAATCTTAATGATTACTACGATGTTTCCCTGAAGGAGGCTCGCCTCGCCCGTCTGGTCGACAGGAAGGGGTTCCGTTTTCTGAAACTAGATATAGCCGACAGGCAGGGGATGGAGAACCTTTTCTCAAGCGAAAAGTTCGACAAAGTGGTGAACCTTGCCGCGCAGGCCGGTGTTCGCTATTCGCTTGAAAATCCGCATGCCTATATCGATAGCAATATCGTTGGATTTTTGAATATCCTAGAAGGCTGCAGGCACCATCAGGTGAAGCATCTTGTGTATGCCTCATCGAGTTCGGTGTACGGCGCCAACGAAACCATGCCGTTTTCCGTGCACGATAACGTGGATCATCCGGTGTCCCTGTATGCGGCGAGCAAAAAGGCCAATGAACTGATGGCGCATACCTACTCGCATCTCTATGGTCTGCCGACCACAGGTCTGCGTTTCTTTACGGTGTACGGTCCATGGGGCAGGCCGGATATGGCCTATTTCAAGTTTGCAAAGGCGATTCTGGCCGGGGATCCGATCGACGTATACAACCACGGCAAGATGCAGCGTGATTTCACCTATATCGACGATGTCGTCGAGGGTGTGCTGCGCGTTCTGGACAAGACAGCCGAAGGAAATCCTGTCTGGGAAGGGGCGAGTCCGGATCCGGGTAGCAGTCGTGCCCCATGGCGTGTTTACAATATTGGTAACCATACCCCTGTTGAGCTTTTGCGTTTCATTGAGGTTCTAGAGGCTTCTTTGGGAAAAAAAGCAATAAAAAAGATGTTGCCGATGCAGCCGGGCGATGTGCCTGCAACAGCTGCCGATGTGTCTGACTTGATGGCGGATGTGGGGTTTGTTCCGGCTACGGATATTGCGACAGGGCTCCGGATGTTTGTCGAGTGGTATAAGGATTATTTCTAAGTCGGATATGCTCAAACTGCTGTAGGATCAAGGTTCCGAGCTTGTTGATTATCAAGGTCGTTGAAATATTATTACAGATTGTCTTTGCAACAGTTCTTTCTTGCCATTAGGGTTGCGCGCCTCCTCGGGCAGGTTTCGATTTGCTTGGCATGGGAATGGTTGTGGCTGGATTGGGCAGTTGTCCGAGATATTTTCAGCCCGAATGATGGCGTGTTTTTTATTATCAACCACAATTGATTTCTTATGAAGAGCTGGGGTTGTCATGGTGAGAAAAGTTGGAAGCGACAGCGGTCTGGTAGACGCATTGCTTCGTTTGTGGGGACATCTTGCCAAATCTCGGAAGCGTCAAATTGGCATACTTCTGATATTGATGCTTGTCAGCGCGCTTGCCGAGGTTGTCAGTCTGGGTGCCGTCGTTCCGTTTTTGGGAATTCTGACGGCCCCTGAACAAGTCTTTCAGTATCCTGTTGTTGCGATGGTGGCGAATGCCTTGGGGATCGCGTCGGCTGGTGAAATGGTTCTTCCTTTGACTGTCTTGTTTATTGCGGTGACAATCACAGCGTCTGCTGTGCGTGTTCTTTTTCTATGGGTGAACGTTCGTGTCTCAAATGGATGTGGAGCAGACCTGAGTCTTGATGTGTACGAGCGTACGTTGAATCAGACATATGCCATTCATGTTTCACGAAACAGCAGCGAGATCATCAGTGGCATTCAAAAGGTCTCAGTAGCCCAAGCCGTCATACAGGCAGTGCTAAGTTTTGTGAGTTCTCTGGTTCTTGTCGTTTCCATTATGTCGGCTCTGATCGCGATCAATGCCACGGTCGCCATATCGGCGGCAATCGGGTTTGGTTTGAGTTACGGGGTGATTGTGATCTTGTCTAGAAGGCGATTGGAGCGGAACAGTCGTTTTATGGCCAGGGAGACAACCCGGATGATCAAGGTTTTGCAGGAAGGTTTGGGTGGGATCCGAGATATCCTGCTGGATGGAACCCAATCTGTGTATTGCGACGTTTACCGCAGGTCCATGCTCTCCACTGTGCATGCCCGTGGAAGCAACCAGATTATGGGGTCGAGTCCTCGTTATGTAATGGAGGCCTTCGGGATGATGTTGATTGCATCCCTGGCCTATTATCTGAGTCTGCAGGAGGGCGGGGTGGCTGCAGCCATGCCTGTTCTCGGTGCCCTCGCTCTTGGTGCCCAGCGTATTCTCCCTGCCGTTCAGGCCATATATAGTGGCTGGGCAAGCATGACTGGCAATAAAGCTTCACTGCTTGATGCGCTTGATTTGCTGGATCAGCCGGTGTTCCACGAGCGCAGGGAAGATGAGATCGATCCGTTAATGTTTTCAGACAGGATTCGAATGCAGATGGTTCGCTTCAAGTATGTCGATCGTGGTCCATGGGTGTTGGATGGGTTGAATCTTGCGATCCCAAAAGGTTCCCGTGTTGGATTTGTGGGGAGCACGGGCAGCGGCAAGAGCACTACTCTGGACCTGTTGATGGGCCTTCTGCAGCCAACGGAAGGGAGTCTGATCGTTGACGATGTTTTGATAGACAGAAAGTACAAGCGTGCATGGCAAAAAACGATCGCCCATGTACCACAAAACATCTTTCTTTCGGATTCCTCTCTGGCCGAAAACATTGCCTTCGGAGTGCCGCCGGAGAAGATTGACTTTGAGAAGGTAAGCCACGCTGCGGAGCGAGCCCAGATATCTGAATTCATCGAGGGCTTGTCCGAGGGGTATCAGACCCTTGTAGGTGAACGGGGGGTTCGTATCAGTGGTGGGCAGCGCCAGCGGATCGGAATTGCAAGGGCGTTATACAAGCAGGCTAGCGTATTGGTGTTCGACGAGGCGACAAGTGCTTTGGACAATGCCACCGAGCAGGCGGTGGTGAGCTCCATCGATGGGTTGAAGCGCGATCTTACTATTTTGATTGTTGCGCACCGACTAAGTACTATCCGCCACTGCGATGTGATCTTCGAGCTTGATAGCGGGCGAGTGGTGGCGCAGGGAACCTACGAGCACCTGCTTGCTCATAGTCAGAGCTTCAGGAATTTAGCCAAGGTGACCGAATAGGTCATGAATGGCGCGAATGTGGTCGGAATATATGCGACCAAGGAGAATGTTTGTGACGGATTTATACAAGATTGATAGCCAGAAACTGGTTTATCACCCAAAGCGCGTTTCCCAGTTGCTGGAAGTAGGCGACGAGTGGGAGAAGGCCAAGGAGGTCTATCCCATCTATATGGAGGTATCACCGGTGGGTGCCTGCAACCATCGATGCACCTTCTGTGCCGTTGATTACATTGGTTATCAGTCGCGCAGGCTGGATCTGGATATTTACAAGGAAAGGCTCAAGGAAATGGGCGAACTCGGCATCAAGAGCATCATGTATGCCGGCGAGGGCGAACCCATGCTGCATAAGGGAATCAATGAAATGGTGCGCTGCACCAAGGAGGCCGGTATTGATGTGTCTTTCACTACGAACGCTACCGTGCTCAACGACGCATTCATCGAGCAGTCTTTGGCGCTGACATCATGGATTAAAGTTTCCATCAATGCCGGAACGGCTGAAACCTACGCCAAGATTCACCAGACCAAGGAAAAGGATTTTTCGAAGGTCGTGGAGAACCTGAAGAAGGCGGTTCGCCACAAGAAAGAGCATGGGCTGGATTGTGTGATCGGTGCGCAGACTCTGCTGTTGCCGGAAAATGCCGATGAAATGGAAAAACTGGCTTACCTGTGCCGCGATGAAATCGGTCTGGATTATCTCGTCATCAAACCTTACTCGCAACACTGTTTCAGTGATACCCATGTCTACGAGAATATCGATTACAGTCAGTATATCGAGATGGGTGACAGGCTGCGTGATATCAGCAACAGCAACTTCAATGTCGTGTTCCGCCAGAATACCATGAAGAAATACATCGAGTCGGATGAGAATCGTTACAAGCGATGCAATGCAACGCCTTTCCTGTGGGCTTATGTGATGGCCGATGGTTCCGTATATGGCTGCAGTGCCTATCTGCTGGATGGTCGTTTCGAATACGGCAATCTGATGGAGAAGTCCTTCAAGGATATCTGGCAGGGGGAGAAGCGAAGCGAAAATTTCCGCTATGTCCGCCACGAACTCGATATCCACGAATGCCGCAAGAATTGCCGCATGGATGAGGTTAATCGCTATCTGTATGATCTCATGGAGGATCGCGTTCCCCATGTCAACTTCATCTAGCCGTACAAGCAATTTGGATTAACACTTACATGAATTATCCGGGAGGAAGATTGTGAAAGCATTGGTAACCGGTGGGGCCGGCTTTATTGGCAGCCATCTCTGTGAACTGCTGATATCCAGAGGGCATGAAGTGGTCGCTTACGACAATATGTCATCCGGCAGAATGGCTAATTTCTCATCATTCGGTAATGCGCCGGGATTCCGTTTTGTCGAAGGTGACATTCGTGATTCGGACGATCTGGCACTTGCCATGAATGGTATAGACTGGGTTTTTCATCTGGCGGGAAAGGCCGATATCGTGCCATCCATTGAGCAGCCTGCTGAGTATTTCAGTACCAATGTGACAGGGACATTCAATGTTCTTGAGTGCGCCAGGCAGAACCAGGTCAAGCGCATTGTATATGCCGCCTCATCATCGAGTTACGGAATCCCGGATAACTATCCGACATCGGAAGATGCGCCGATGCGCGCCCAGTACCCGTATGCGCTTACCAAATACATGGGTGAAGAGCTGGTGTTGCACTGGGCAAAGGTTTACAAGCTGCCTGCGGTTTCGCTTCGATTGTTTAATGTTTACGGGCCGCGATCAAGAACCACGGGTGCATATGGCGCGGTGTTCGGTGTTTTTCTGGCCCAGAAGCTGAAGAATACACCGTTTACAGTGGTCGGCGACGGTACCCAGACGCGAGATTTTACCTTTGTGACCGATGTTGCAGATGCGTTTCTGACAGCGGCGGAGTCGGATGTGTCTTGCGAGGCGATGAATGTCGGCAGTGGGAATCACTATAGCGTGAATCGTCTTGTGGAGCTGATCGGGGGTCATATCGAATATATTCCCAAGCGCCCCGGCGAGCCGGATTGCACCTTTGCCGACACCACGAAGATCCAGAGTATGCTCGGTTGGAAGGCCTGCGTTTCATTTGAGGACGGGGTTCGGCAGATGATGGAAAAGATCAATGATTGGGGAGATGCTCCAGTCTGGGATGCCAAGTCCATCGAGGGGGCGACTGCAGCTTGGTTCAAGTATCTCGGGGATGGCCAAAAGTGAGCGAGGGTAACGCGCAGCTTTCCCTAGCAGGCAGAGTAGCAGCATTTCACTCCATCATTGACGCTTGCGAGATGACCCGCCGCGGTGATGACAGCATCATCGAACTGGAGCAGGGTATGCGAGCGGCCATGGAGATGCTGTTGCGCGTGCGCGAGCATTCTAGGGGTGTTTATGTCGTGGGTAACGGGGGCAGCGCGAGCGTCGCAAGCCATATGGTGACCGATCTGCTGAATGTGATGGAAATACGGGCTTATGCTGTTCACGATGCATCACTCATGACCTGCATGGCGAATGATTACGGGTATGAGAATGCCTATGCCCGCATCCTTTCGGGCGTCGCCCGGGAGGGCGACTTGCTGATTGCGATCAGCAGTTCGGGACGGTCGGAGAATATTCGCAATGCTGTGCACAAGATGCAAGCCTTGGGTGGTGAGACGATCACCCTAAGTGGTTTTGATCAGGCTAACCCACTTCGCGCGCTCGGAGATCTGAATATTTGGCTGGATTCAAATGATTATGGCTTCGTTGAAGTCGGGCACCAGTTCATTCTGCACAACATGATTGACCGATTCGCTGTAAAATAAAGGATTTATTTCATCTCATGACTAGTCATAAAATTATTTCATTGAAACAAATGGCCGAACAGTGCGAGAAGCTGAAGTCGGATGGCAATAGCGTAGTGCTGTGTCATGGAACCTTTGATCTGATGCATATCGGGCATGTGCGTTACCTTCAACGTGCCCGACAGGAAGGCGCAGTCTTGCTGGTGACGGTGACTGCAGACGAGTTCGTCAATAAGGGACCTGGGCGTCCTGTGTTTAATGAACAATTAAGGGCAGAAAGTCTTGCCTCCCTTGCCTGTGTTGATTTCGTTGCCATCAATCACGCGTTGACGGCAGTTGATGCCCTGCAATTGATCCGGCCCAGTGTGTACGTCAAAGGTAGTGAATACCGTTCTCATTCCGAGGATGTCACGGGTAATATTGTACGTGAGGTTGATGCGGTCGAAGAGCATGGTGGCAGGGTTTTCTATACAGACGAAATCACTTTCAGTTCCAGCAGTCTGTTGAACGAGCATTTTGATATTTTCTCGCCCGAGACACGTTCGTATTTAAAAGATTTCCGCGAGAAGTGGTCTGCCAAGGATGTGTTCAGCATGCTTGAATCGCTTTCCGGGCTGCGCGTGCTGGTCATCGGTGATGCGATTATCGACCAGTACCACTACACCACTCCTATGGGGCAGACAGGAAAGGGAAATACCCTAGCTGTAAAGTATGATTCGGAAGAGCAGTTTGCTGGCGGGTCGATTGCTGTTGCCAATCATGTCGCGGGTTTTGCGAAGCATGTGACTCTGGTGACAGGGCTGGGATCGAAAGACAGCTATGAGGACTACATCCGTAGCAAGCTGCTGGATAATGTCGAGCCGTCATTTTTTGCCATGGAGAATGCTCCGACCGTGACGAAGCGGCGCTTCGTTGATGGAGACCTTGGAAAGCTTTTTGAGGTTTGCTTCTACGAAGAGGATTCGATGACGGAGAAGGCGGAACAGGCTGTTTGCGACTGGATAGAGCGGCACGTCGAAGAATATGATCTCGTGCTTGTTCCCGATTTTGGTAATGGGTTTATTACGGATCCTGTCGTTGATGCGCTATGCAACAGTAATAAATTCCTTGCCGTAAACACACAGGTAAACAGTGCAAACCGTGGCTTCCATGTTATCAAGCGGTATTCGCGTGCTGATTTCGTATCCTTGAATGAGCCGGAAGTAAGGCTTGCTGCACACGACCGGCATACACCAATCGAGGCTGTGGCTCAGGCTGTGGGCGAAGAGGTGAAAGCTTCCGCATTTGCAGTTACCCGCGGCACAAAGGGAGCTATGATGTTGGATTTGAAGGAAGGGATGGTGCATAGTGCTCCAGCCCTGTCTACAAAGGTGGTGGATCGAATCGGTGCAGGAGATTCTTTCCTGTCGCTTGCCGGACTGTGCCTGGGTGGAAAGCTGCCCTCGGAGGTCGCTGTTTTTGTGGGCAGCGCGGCCGCCGCGATCGATGTGCAGATAGTCTGTAATCGCGAACCCATCAGCATGGTGGGGCTGAAAAAATACATCACGACTTTGCTGAAGTAACCCATATGACTTCATTGCTATCCTTATATCGTGTCATGTTGCGCATCAGACTTGTCGAAGAAGCTCTCGCTGAGCGTTACGCCGATCAGGAAATGCGCTGTCCGATGCATTTATGCATCGGACAGGAAGCGATTGCTGCAGGTGTTGCAGCCGCGTTACGGCCCGATGATGTGATGTTCAGCAACCATCGGGCTCATGGACATTATCTGGCCAAGGGTGGCGATGTTAAGGCAATGGTCGCAGAGATTTACGGTCGCTCGACAGGCTGCAGCGGCGGCCGGGGCGGTTCCATGCATGTGATTGACCAGTCCGTGGGATTCATGGGGGCCACTCCTATCGTTGGCGGGACAGTCCCGTTGGCCGTCGGTGCAGCTTGGGCTGCCGCTCTCAAGGGTGAGGATAAGGTCAGCGTCGTTTTCTTCGGTGACGGTTGCTTCGAGGAGGGGGTTGTGCACGAGTCACTCAACTTTGCCGCTCTGCACAAGTTGCCGATTCTGTTTATCTGTGAAAACAACAGTTTTTCCGTGTATACGAGGATCGAAGAGCGGCAGCCGAGGCGCCCGATTCATGTGGTTGCGCAGGCGCATGGTTGGGATGCATGGCATTCGGATGGGAACGATGTCGAGGCGGTGAACGCTATTGCCATCGAGGCTGCCTGCCGGGCACGGGCTGGCAATGGTCCGCAGTTTCTGGAGTTCGATACCTATCGATGGCGCGAGCATTGCGGGCCGAACTTTGATGATGAATTGAATTATCGTAGTGAACATGAAATCACCGCTGGTAAGGCGGGAGACCCACTGCTCAGGAGCCGTTCGAAACTGTTGCAGGATGGCGCGGTGTCAGATGGTGAACTGGATAAGCTGAAAGAAGAGATTACAGACGAAATCGATAGCGCCTTTGAATTCGCGCTTTCAAGTCCGGTGCCGACATATGCAGATGGGGCAGGGAAAGTTTATGCAGACTGAGAATCCGATTCGTAAGAAGACTTTCGCCTTTGCGATTCGCGAAGGGCTACAGCAGGCCATGGAAAATGATTTCTCGGTTATCCTGATTGGCGAAGGGGTTCCGGATCCGAAGTCGATTTTCGGCACGACCGAGGGTTTGCAGGAGCAATTTGGGCGGAAAAGAGTGTTCGATATGCCGCTGGCTGAGAATGGCATGACCGGGATCTGTATCGGCGCAGCAATTTCCGGCATGCGCCCGGTTATGGTGCACCAGCGGATTGATTTTGCCTTATTGTCCGTCGACCAGTTGGTGAACAATGCCGCCAAATGGCATTTCATGTTTGATGGCAAAGCAAATGTTCCGTTTGTCGTGCGCATGATTGTCGGACGCGGTTGGGGCCAGGGCCCGCAGCATTCGCAGAGTCTGCAGGCGATGTTTGCCCATATCCCCGGCCTGAAGGTGGTGATGCCGACCACTGCACACGATGCCAAGGGTATGATGATCGCAGCGATTGAGGACAATGGTCCGGTGATCTTTATCGAGCATCGCTGGCTGCATTATGTTGAAGACCATGTCCCCGAGACCAATTACCGCGTGCCCTTGGATAAGGCGAAAATTCTGCATACAGGCGACCGGGTTACTGTGGCCGCCTTTTCCTATATGGCGCTGGAAGCGCATGCAGCTGCCAAGGCGCTGCACTCTTTCATGGGGATCGATATCGAGGTACTGGATATGCGTTCCGTCCGTCCGCTGGATATGGATGCAGTTTTTACTTCGCTTCGAAAAACCGGGCATTTGATCGTTGCAGACACGGCAACTCGTACTGGCAGCATTGCCGGAGAGGTGATCTCCAGGGTGGCTGAGAAGGGCTGGGACATGCTTCGTTCAGCTCCGGTCGCAGTGGCCAATCCGGACCATCCTCTGGCAACTTCGCATCATATGTCGGACGGATACTATCCCGGTGAGCAGACGATTGCTGATGCTGTGATCCGCATGCTTGGTGGGGATAAGGTGTCAGGTGACTATGAGCAGCTTTGTGCTGCCTTGCGTCATGTTGGGCCGCATGATACGCCGAACCGTTCTTTTTCAGGTCCATTTTGAATTTATAATAACAGGATGCAAACGCTTATGAGCAACAATCTAATATACGCAACGGCAAAAACTCCGACGCCCGGCGACAATTGGGCGGGTATGGCGGACGTCGACCGCCTGATGCTTGTCATACAGGCGATGGAATCCTGCCCGCAGGCCACGAAGGCAAATATTGAGGTGGTTTCGACCAAGGTTGACGGTCAGGTCATAGTGGGTTTTCGGGCGCCTGTCGGCGCAGCCGAGCGCGGAACCGCGTTGCTGGATCTTGAGGAATACCTCAAGGCAGAGATCGACGAGGGTATTACGGTTTGGCTGGAGCCTCTTGGCGATAAGAACTCATTGCGGAAATTACGTGGAATTGAGGTGAAGGCATGAGTAAGGCAGTGCAAACACGCGAGGGTGCGCTTATTCTGGACTCTCATAAACTTTCCTATCACATGGACAGGGTGGAGGCTTGGGAAGCGGGAGAGCGCATTGCCCCAGTGAGTGTGGACATGTCTCTGACCCGGGCCTGTGGCGCGATGTGTTCGTTTTGTTATGCCATGATGCAGGAGTCACAGGTTCGGAGCAGCATTAAGACCGATAAAGCGCTGAAGCTTGTCGATGATTTTGCGGAAATCGGAATTCGCAGTGTTTCGCTGGTGTCGGATGGAGAAAGTACCATGGTTCCCGCTTATGTTCCGTTCATTCAGCATGCTTCCAAATTGGGAATCGATGTGGGCAATGCGACGAATGGATGGGAGTGGGGGCCTGAAAAGATTGAGCAGGTTTTGCCACATCTTACATGGGTCCGTTTTACGGTAGCGGCCGGTCGGCCGGAAAGCTATGCAAGCCTCATGTACAAGGGCCCTGAGCACACTGAAGTGTTCGATCGGGCCATGGAGCACATCCGCTACGCTGTTGAATTTAAAAGAAAAAATAATCTTTCGGTGACTCTGGGTATCCAGATGGTACTGATGCCGGATCTAAAGGATGAGATTATCCCATTTGCACAGTTGGGCCTCGATTTGGGCGTTGACTACGCGGTGATCAAGCATTGCTCGGATGACGAGCAGCACTCGCTCGGTATCGACTATAGCAAGTACGAGAGCATGTACGGCCTTATCGAGCAGGCTGAAGCCATGAGCAACGAGCAAACCAAGGTGATCGCGAAGTGGGACAAGATCAAGGATGGTGATAAGCCAACTTACAACCGTTTCTATGGGCCTCAGTTCCTGCTGCAGATCAGTGGAAGCGGGCTTGTGGCACCGTCCGGAATGTTTTTCAATGCACGTCACTCAAAGTTGCATATCGGTAATTTCACAGAAGAGCGGTTTGCTGATATCTGGAAGTCGGAGCGCTACTGGAGAACGATGAATTATCTGGCATCTCCTTCGTTTGATGCGCAGACCATGATGGGAACATTGCCGATTCAACATTATGTGAGTGTGGCTTTGGATAACCATGCCAAGGGCATTCGGCGGATTCAGCCAGGTGTCGGTGACAAGCCGCTGCATGTGAACTTTTTGTGATTGTCTTCGTCAGGTTGAGGTAGGTTTTTCATGCCTAGTCCAAAAATCGTGCTGGGGGGGGATGTTGGCGGTACAAAAACGCTATTGAAGCTCGCCGAAGTGAATGCCCGCGGAGTGTGGAAAAGTCTGCGAGAGCAGCGATATGAGAGCTGCGCTTATCAAGGGTTTGAGTCGATTGTCGAAGATTTTCTTCGGGGGGATGTCCCGGATAGTGCCTGCTTCGGCGTAGCCGGGCCAGTAAAAGACAATATGGCAAAAATAACCTTTCTTCCCTGGTTCATTGAGTCGGATTCGATATCTGAAGTATTCGGTATTCGCGATGTGAAGTTAATCAATGATTTTCAAGCCGCAGGGTACGGAATTGATGCCCTTGAAGATGGCGACCTGTTGAGTCTCAATTCTGGGAAGCCAGAAATTCATGGGCCTCGGTCTTTGATTGGTGCAGGTACATTTTTAGGCGAAGGATTGCTCGTCTGGCAAAGGGATGGCTATGTTGCGTTGTCATCTGAGGGCGGGCATGCAGATTTCGCTCCACGAGGCTCCCTGCAGGCTGAATTGCTCATGTCGCTAAACTCCCGTGCAGGTGAATATGTGCCTTACGGGAGTCTTCTTTCGGGCAATGGATTGGCTGTAATTTATGAGTTTCTGCATGAACACAGGGGTATGACTGACGCACTGGGATTGTTGTCCAATAAAGGAAATGCTGACTTGCCTCTCGCCGTTTCGCAGGGCGCTTTGCTGCATAATGACCCTCTGGCTTCTGCAGCATTAGATTTGTTCATTGACATCTACGGTGCAGAGGCGGGCAACATGGCTTTGCGGACATTACCGACCGGAGGGGTTTATATAACAGGTGGTATTGCCCCGCAAATTGTCCTGGGATTAACAAATGGCCGCTTTATGCGCGCCTTTTTAGATAAAGGTGGATTCTCGACACTGTTATCGGATATTCCGGTGGCTGTAGTGCTAAACCCCAAGGTTGGTTTGTTGGGGGCGATGTTGTGCGCTGCTCGGATGCAGGCAAACTAATCCATAATAAAAGGTGCAATATGTTCCAGTGTGAAACCCTGTTAAGCTCAAACCAAATTCTTGGTTATTGCGAGGAAAGTGATGATTTATAAGTCTGAGATCAAGGTTTCTGATGTCGATGAGAGAATACAGACCTTAAAAAACAGTAAGAATATTGTTGTTTTCGGGACTGGCAATTACGGGGCGCTTGCGCATCATGCCTTAAAAGAGCTGGGAATCAATATTGATTGCTTCTGTGATAACAACGAAGACAATTGGGGTACCGACTTTATTGGCCATAAGGTTATATCACCTGATGAATTGATAAATGCATACCCTGAAGCCGTCGTGCTCATTGCCTCTCTTCGATTTAAATATATGGCGCAACAGCTTGAGAGTGCCACGAAGATTATGGTTCTAAACTGCGATTTTCTTTTTGGTCAATTAGATCTGACGAATATTGTTGCTTCAACATCTCTTAGTCGACTTCGTTGGATGCTTAATTTGTATATGTTTGCCGTTTCGTCCAATAACGATACAGAAAGCATAAAAGTGAAGAGTCTTGATATTGTGGTGACTGAGAAATGCACGTTGAAATGCCAGGATTGCTCCAACTTAATGCAATACTATGAAAAGCCGATAGATAATGAGCTTGATCTCATGCTGGCTTCTCTTCAGAAATTCATGACGAATGTTGATGAGTTACATGAAGCTCGAGTCATTGGTGGCGAACCATTCATGTATAAGAGGCTGCCGCAGCTTATGAATCAGCTTTTATCCTATGGGAATTGTAAAAATATTACCATATTCACGAATGGAACAATCGTTCCTAAAGGTGAAATGCTGGAGTCAATCAAGAACGATAAGGTCTCATTGATCATTTCAGATTATGGGTCATTGTCAAAAAACACTGCAAAACTGAAAGCAGTATTGGATGAAAATGGAATTTCATACATCGCATATGAAGTGGATTTCTGGCAAGACTGCGCCAAGGTTTATTATCGGGAACGAACACACGAAGAATTAAAAAAGGTGTTTGGCGATTGTTGTGTCAATGATGCGTTAACATTATTGCACGGGCAGCTTTACGCTTGTCCTTTTTCTGCGCACGTAACAAATCTGAAAGCGATTCCTCCCGAGGCTTATGATGATGAGGTTGTTTTAGTTGATTTGAGTGATGACGAATTGAAAATGAAGATCCGTGCAATGCATTCGGCCGATAGATACCTGAATGCATGCACATATTGTGCGGGCAGGGATTACAGTGTTGGCAGGATAGAAGCGGCCCTACAGACAAAAGCCCCCTTACCTTTAAAGACGTACCCGATTAAAGAGCAGCGCTAGTTTCCAATGGAGAATAGCATGCTGGTTTCTGTCATTATCCCGGTTTACAACGCTGAAAAAGTATTGCCAGGTTGTATTGATAGTGTATTGAATCAATCGTATGGAAACCTCGAGATCATATTAATCAATGATGGTTCTACTGATCATACCGGATCACTGTGCGACCGGTATAAAACGATGGATAACAGGGTAAAGGTGTGTCATCAGAACAATGCCGGACCGTCTGCCGCAAGGAACAATGGCATCAAGGTGGCGCAAGGTACTTACCTGATGTTTGTGGATGCCGACGACCATGTAGATACCACTATTGTTCAACGTCTGGTTGATGCCATTGAAACAAACAATGCGGGGCTCGCGGTTTGTACATATAAAAGCCATCTGTTCAGCAATGGTAAAGAGGTGGCCACCGGTTCATTCCAGGTGGAATCGGGGACCATCTCCACTGAGCAATTTCTGAGCCTCGACAAGTTTGATATGGAGAATGCACAGGCTGTTCGTGCAAGGGCACATGTTGCGGGTAATGTTTGGGGAAGGTTGTACGTGCTCGATACCATAAAGAGTAATGGGTTATTGTTTAATACCAAATTGACAAGATATGAGGATATTTCTTTTAATATCTGCTATTTGGGTTACATCAATGACATATTTGTTTCAAACAAAGAATTGTATCACTACTGCGTGAACAGTGATCAATCTTCCTTGTCTGACAGAGTAACCAAAGACAAATTCGATATGCTTGTCAGCTCATATGATGCGGTTTTGCATGGGTTAGGGGACAGGAAAATCGATTATATCAAATACTATTATTCGTATATCATTATGGGGTGCATCATCCGCCTTTTTCAGGACACGAGCCCGTTTTCTTTTAGAGAGGCATTTCATGAGGTGAAAACCATTTGTTCGTCCGGCGCATACAAGGATGCCATGAGATATTACCATATCGCCAAAGGCGGAAGCACATTGATTCCCTTTCTTCTTGAGCGAAAATTGTTCCTGCTGGCTTCTCTCGCTGCCAAGATGCGTATGCTCGAGGCATCATGGGGTAATAAGCCGATCAGGCAGTGGTGTTTTTCGTCTAAGTCCGAATAAGATTGTCTTTCTGGATATGTAAGATGTAATCCTCCCTTCTAATACTGGACGGGGGGATTACTTTAGAGCTTTGCTCCCGGAGCGCACATATCGGGTTGGAAGGAGTGACCATTTGGCGATAGGGAATACATTTGATTGCCTGAATAGTTGGTTGTGATACACAAAGATGTTGAGAAGGAAGGTTTCCAATGATTGATAAATTTGTAGCCCTTATCAGGTTCAGGAGGGTAAAAGCGGAGAAGGAGGGCACGCTGCTCAGTCTTGTTCGTGTTTTTAGGATCATTCTGAACAAACTCGAGGGGCATATACGAGAGTACGATTTCCGTAAGAGGAATCTGCCTTCCATCTTGCTGATTACATTACCCAAGAGTGGCAGCATGTTTATTTTACATTCGTTAATGGGTATTTGCCGATCACGACCGCTGCTGACCGGCGATCATGGCTTTCCATTCGGGTCTATCGATGGCGACGGCTTGAAGCTGTTCGCAAAGGGTTGTGCCATTGATCAAGGGCATTATATGCCATCATCAAAGAACCTTTTCCTTTTGAAAAGAGAAGGCATCGATAAGGTCGTGGTTCATGTCCGGGATCCAAGGCAGGCGTTGCTTTCATGGGTGCATTACGTGGACAAATTGCATAAAAACAATATTGTATTTACCGAACTGGATATTGAACTTCCACTCGATTATTTTGATAAATCATTGGAGGATAAAATCGATGTCATGATCGAGTCTTGGTATCCTCACCTCATCAATTTTGTTGACGGTTGGCTTCGTTATCGCAGAGAAGGTGTTTCAAGGTGGGGCGTAGAAGTTCTGATTACCGAATTCAAGAAGATGAAAAATGAGCCGGGACTCTTATTTGAGGATATATTCAATTTTTATAATATCGATCAGTCAAAATTTCCTTCAGAGACAATAAATCATAAAGGGACGCATTCGCACTTCAGGAAAGGTGAGTCGGATGAGTGGAATGGTGTTTTCAGTGCTGAACAAGTAAGGAGAACGTCCGAGAGCATTACTGATGAAATGTATGAAGAATTCGGTTGGACAAGAATTTAACCATAGTGCTATGAATCATACCGATCCGTTCATTATGTGGCTTTGCTGAAGTCATTCATATGGTCTCACTAAACATCAATGTATTGCAGCATGCTTCGCATAAGGGTTTTTTCGGAAACGCGATGATGTGTTCTATTTATCATAAACCATTCGTATTATGAATAGTTCTCCAGGATTCTTCAGAAGACAATTGATTCAGATCGCTCACGGAGGATGGCCAACCCTGAGGCGGAAGCTGGCAAGAGTTCAGCCATGGGTAGTTAGGTCGCCGCTGTTAATAGTCGAATTACCTGCAAGCATCCTGTTTGTTTTAATCATCCGTTTAATAGGGCGTTTTTATCTAGTCCGCTTCCAGAGGTTGATAAACTGGCGCATCGGCCACTATGCCGCGAATACGGAGCTGTATTTGTGCGAACGCGATGCGGGTATCAATACCCCCGATATTCCGTATGTCGATTTGTGGTATCGCCTCGGTGAGTCATGCAACGAACAGTTGGACGTTATGTGCGGTCGA
This sequence comes from Zetaproteobacteria bacterium CG06_land_8_20_14_3_00_59_53, assembly GCA_002779605.1. Lineage (GTDB taxonomy): Bacteria > Pseudomonadota > Zetaproteobacteria > Mariprofundales > Mariprofundaceae > UBA1543. The sequence goes on from PEWE01000020.1 coordinate 177,947, forward strand.
ACCTTAAACATTGGCCCTCAATATTTTCTAATTCTGGTGAAGCGAATCAATGCCCTTATTCCGGGTGGGGAGGCGCATCTTATTGGTGATAATACAAGCCATGATCGCGATGTGCATAACCTTTTGGAGCGATTTCCACCCCACCTGAATTTTCTTCCTGATGAAGAGGATCGTGGCGAGGCCGGTCTGCGCAGCCTTGGCATTCCCGATGGGGCCCCGTTCGTTTGCTTGCAGGTCCGGGACAGCAGCTATCTCCAGAACCAAAGTCCACATCTTGACTGGAGTCGGCATGATTACAGGGACTGCGATATTCAGAAATATGTTCAGGCCAGCATGGAATTAGCAAATAGAGGGTACTATGTGGTTCGCATGGGAGCGGTGGTTAAACAGGCCATGGCTGTTGATCACCCGATGATTATTGATTATGCGACGAATGGCATGCGAAGCGATTTTATGGACATCTATCTGGGGGCGAAGTGCGTGTTCTGTATTTCCAACGGAACCGGGTTTGATGCGGTTCCCTATATTTTCCGCCGCCCGATTGTCTATGTAGACCAGGCTCCCCTTGGGTATATTATGACATTTTGTTCGAATGCATTGGCTACCACGAAAAAGCACTGGTTACGGGATAAAGGGCGATTCATGACATTTCGCGAGATCTTCGAGTCCGGTGCGGCCTATAGTTGTTTCAGTGCGAAGTTTGAGGAAATCGGAGTCGAGCTTGTCGAGAGTGCGCCCGAGGAGATTACAGCAGTGGTTGTAGAGATGGACGAAAGGCTTAGAGGCACTTGGCATTCCTCGAAGGAAGACAAGGAATTGCAGAGACTCTTCTGGGATATATTCCCCAAGAATGAATTGCATGGAGACATTCGATCACATTTCGGTGCGGATTACCTGCGCAGGCACAAGGACTGGTTGTCATGAGTAAGGTGACAACTTTGCGAACCCTGATCAGGAATCAGGTGCTTCGTTTTACGCGAGCCTGGCCGATATTCGTTGGCCATGTGAAGAGAGGGGATCTGAAGGGAATCCATTACATATTCAGGAAGACCTCGCAATTGTTTCTGAATGTTGTGCTGGCTCCATTGGCTCTGGTTCTCGTACTCGTTATGCGTGCCGCACGCCCGTGGTTTCTGGTCCGGATTGGCATGCTTACCAGTAATAGGATGGGACATTTTGCGGCGAATACTGAGCTGTATTTGTGCGAACGCGATGCCGGTATCAATGTTCCTGAAGGAAGATATGTCGATCTATGGTGCCATAACTGGCCGATCTGCAATCAACAGCTGGCGCGTATGTGGGGGCGTGTGCTGCATATAGGGCCGAGATGGTTGCTTTCTGCCATCATGGCCATGAATGATTTTGTTTCCGGTGGAGATGTGCATCGAATCGGCAATAACACAAGTGATGATCGGGATGTGCATAATCTTCTGGAACGCTTTCCATCACACCTGAGTTTTCTGCCTGAGGAGGAGGGGCGTGGCGAAACCGGGCTGCGTGCTCTTGGTGTTCCTGAGGGAGCTCCGTTTGTTTGTCTGCTGGTTAGGGATAGCAGCTACCTGAACAGATCGGCTCCATGGAGGGTGTGGAGATACCATAACTATCGGGATTGCGACGTTCAGAACTACGTTGCCGCTTCCCGAGCGCTGGTCGAGCGTGGCTATTACGTCATTCGCATGGGCGTGGTGGTCAATGAGGCCATGGATGTTGATCATCCCATGATCATTGATTATGCGGCGAATGGCATGCGAAGCGATTTCATGGACATATATCTGGGAGCGAAATGCGCATTCTGTATTTCCAACGCCTCCGGATTTGATGCGGTTCCCTATGCCTTCCGTCGTCCGATTGTATATGTAGATCAGGTTCCGCTGGGGTATATCCTTACATTCAGTTCAAACTTGTTGGCCACAACTAAAAAACACTGGTTGCGGGATGAGGGACGCTTCATGACCTTTCGTGAGATATTCGAGACTGGAGCTGCATATACCTGTTTCACGGGTCAGTTCGAGAATCTCGGTATTGAACTTTTTGAGAGTACACCTGAAGAGATCACAGCAGTGGTTCTTGAGATGGAGGAAAGGCAAAGAGGTAGCTGGCAAACCTCGAAGAATGACGAGGAATTACAGCGACGCTTCTGGGAGGTTTTTCCCAAGAATGAATTGCATGGAGAGATCCGTTCATTTTTTGGCACGGATTACCTGCGCAGGCACAAGGACTGGCTGCAGTGACAGAATTTGTTGGATGAGCCCAGAAAACTTGCTGAAGCAATAACATAAAAAATATAGAGTCCGCGACAAATTTCCGGGAGAGTGAGGTTGATGAAGAAAATTCTTGTTACAGGGGCAGATGGCTTTATTGGCTCGCACTTGACGGAACGCTTGGTAAGCATGGGGTATGATGTACGCGCTTTCGTGATGTACAACTCGTTTAACTCTTGGGGTTGGCTGGATAGCTCACCGAAAGAAATCAGGGATAATCTGGATGTTTTTTCGGGAGATATCCGGGACTCGCATGGTGTAAAAGAAGCCATGAAGGGTTGTGATGCCGTGCTACACTTGGCTGCGCTTATTGCTATTCCATATTCATATCATTCTCCCGATACCTATGTGGATACCAACATCAGGGGCACGTTGAATGTCGTACAGGCAGCCAGAGATCTAGGTATCAGCAGGGTATTGCATACTTCGACCAGCGAGGTGTACGGGACGGCACGGTTTGTTCCGATTACCGAAGAACATCCCCTTCAGGGGCAGTCGCCTTATTCCGCGAGTAAGATAGGCGCTGATCAGATTGCACTGTCCTTTTTTGCATCGTTCGCCACGCCTGTGACTGTTGTTCGACCGTTCAACACATATGGTCCACGCCAATCTGCCCGGGCCGTGATTCCGACCATCATCACTCAGATTGCTAATGGCAGGCGTCAGATCAGGCTGGGCGCAGTGTCTCCTACCAGGGATTTTAATTTTGTCCAGGATACGGTTTCAGGGTTTATCAGTGCTCTGGTTTCTGACAAGGGGCTGGGCGAAGTTGTGAATTTCGGCTGCAACTTCGAGATATCTATCGGTGATACGGCGCAACTTATCGCAGAGGCAATGCATGCGGAGATTGAAATCATCTCGGATGAGGATCGCATGCGGCCTGAGAATTCGGAGGTTGAGCGCCTGTGGGCCGAGAATGCGAAGGCTAGACAACTGTATGGTTGGCAGCCGGAGTATGCTGGTCGCGAAGGATTTAAACGTGGCATTACCGAGACGGCTGAATGGTTCATGCACCCAGAGAATCTCCAGCGCTACAAGGCAGATGTCTACAATATATGAGTATGGAAAGCGTACAGTCTGTTCTGGGTAATCGGGTTGTTGCTGCGATTCGCTCGGTAACAGGTCCCGAGCCGGTACCTTTGCATGAGCCGCAGTTCCGTGGCAACGAGTGGGTGTACCTCAAGGAGTGTCTCGACTCGACTTTTGTATCTTCGGTAGGGCGATTTGTAGATCGCTTCGAGGCTGAACTTGCCGACTACACGGGTGCTAGGTATGCGGTGGCTGTCGTGAACGGAACGGCTGCGCTGCACATTGCGCTGAAACTTGCGGGTGTTCTGGCTGATGATGAGGTGCTGATCCCTGCATTGACCTTTGTGGCGACGGCTAATGCCGTGACGTACTGTGGAGCTATACCTCATTTTGTGGATAGCGCTGCGAGCACCATGGGGCCGGATGCTGTAAAACTACGCGATTATCTGGTCGAGTGCACCGAGCAGCGGGCAGGGCAGTGTGTGAATCGTGCCAGCGGTCGTGTCATTCGCGCACTCGTCCCCATGCATGTGTTCGGTCATCCGGTAGATATCGATGGGCTGCTGGCGGTGGCACGGGATTTCAATCTCGCCGTGGTTGAGGATGCAGCTGAATCTCTTGGTAGTTTCTACCATGGGCAGCATACCGGAACATTCGGTCAGATGGGGACATTGAGCTTTAACGGGAACAAAACCATTACTACCGGAGGGGGCGGAGCGATCCTTACCAGCAATACAGAGCTTGCGAGACATGCTAAACACCTGACCACGACAGCCAAGCTGCCCCATGCTTGGGAATACCGTCATGATGAGGTTGGCTATAACTATCGCATGCCTAACCTGAATGCAGCCCTGGGTTGTGCGCAAATAGAGCAATTGTCGGCGATGCTTGCTGCAAAAAGGGAGCTGTATGAATGCTATCGCGAGGCATTCGCTCACGTGGAAGGCATCAAGTTGATTTCAGAGCCGGAGGAGTGTCTGAGCAATTACTGGCTGCAGGCCCTGCTGTTGGATATCGGGCTGGAGGATGAGCGGGATGCGATACTGCATGCTACCAACGAGGCGGGGCTGATGACACGCCCGGTCTGGATATTATTGCACGAATTGGCGTCGTTCACATCGTGTCCTCGAATGGATTTGTCAGAAGCACAATCGTTGGCGCAGCGCTTGATCAATATCCCAAGTAGTGCAGGTTTGATATGAAAAAACTGAGGATAGGTTACTTTGCAGATGGTCCCTGGTCGCATCGCGCGCTTGAACGGTTGCTGGCGGATGAAACGCTGCAGCTTGCTTTTATTTGCGCCCGTAATGACAACCCCGATCCCGTGCTTAAGGCAAGGGCCGAGGAGGAGGGGCTGGACTTCATTACCCATCCAAAAATCAATGCGGAAGATTTTCTGGCCCGGATGACCACCTATGATTGCGATCTGTTCGTATCCATGTCGTTCAATCAGATCTTCCGTGGCGAACTTATCAATCTGCCGCCTTTGAAGACCATCAATTGCCATGCAGGCAAGCTACCTTTCTATCGTGGCCGGAATATCCTGAACTGGGTGCTGATTAATGATGAGCGTGAGTTCGGGATCACGGTTCATTATGTGGATGAGGGTATCGATACCGGTGATATCATCGTGCAGCGTTGCTATCCGATCAGCGATGCTGATGATTACTCGACCTTGCTGCAGACAGCCTACGGTGGGTGTGCAGATAATCTGTATGATGCAATCAAAGCCATTCAGCAAGGTGATGTAACGCCACTTGCGCAAAAGGATATTCATCCTCTCGGGCTTTACTGTTCAGCAAGAAAAGCAGGTGATGAGCAGCTTGATTGGAACCAGCCGTCACGCGATGTGTTTAACTTTGTGCGGGCAATCTGTCGGCCGGGTCCCGAAGCGAGGACATTCCTGGGCGACAATGAAATCAAAATCAATAAGGTCCAGTACCTGTCGGAGGCACCTGTTTACAAAGGTGTAGTCGGTGCTGTGGTGGGGATTGATGGGGAAGCTTTTTTCGTCAAGACATTGGACAGTTATGTCAAGGTTGCCGAATGGAGCGGCAACTCAAGGCCTCGCATGGGGGATCGCCTGAAATGAGCACATTTATCATCGCCGAAGCAGGCGTGAATCATAATGGTGATCTCGAGGTGGCCAAGAGGCTGGTTGACGTGGCTGTTGAGGCGGGGGCGGATGCAGTCAAATTCCAGACCTTCAAGGCCGACAATCTGGTTATCAAGGAAGCGCAAAAAGCCGAATACCAGAAACAGACCACTGCCTCGGATGAATCACAGCATGAAATGATCAGGAAGCTCGAACTTGATGAGCGCATGCATCGTGAGATCATTGCACACTGTGCAGAGAGGAGGATCATGTTTCTTTCCACCCCTTTCGATCATGAGAGCATTGATCTGTTGCACGCTTTCGGTATGCAGATATTCAAAATACCCAGCGGTGAAATCACCAATCTTCCCTACCTGCGGCATATCGGCGGGCTTGGCAAGCAGGTTATCCTGTCAACAGGGATGGCTGATCTCGGAGAGGTTGAAGACGCGCTGGGTGTATTGCGGCAATGCGGGATTCCGGACGATAAAATAACGCTTCTGCATGCCACGACCGAGTACCCATGCCCGATGCAGGATGTGAATCTGCGTGCCATGCAGAGTATGCGGGTGGCCTTCGGTGTGGCGACGGGATATTCTGATCACACTCCGGGAATTGAGGTGCCTGTTGCCGCTGTGGCTATGGGTGCAAGTGTGATTGAAAAGCATTTTACGCTGAATCGGAACCTTCCCGGCCCCGACCACCGTGCCAGTCTTGAGCCTGAAGAGTTGAAGGCTATGGTTGCCTCCATTCGCAACATCGAGTTGGCCATCGGCGATGGTTGTAAGCGGATGGCACCGAGCGAGGCCGGAAACAGACCGATTGCCCGCAAGTCTCTGGTGGCCAGCAGGATGATCAAAGAGGGTGAAGCTTTCAGTGTCGACAACATCACGGCCAAACGTCCTGGTACGGGTATTTCTCCGATGCGCTGGGATGAAGTTATCGGCCGTGTTGCGGCGCGAGACTTTCATCCGGACGAGTTGCTCGAATGGTGATCCGTAATGTTTGTGTCATTACCGGCACGCGTGCTGATTACGGTCTGCTTCGTTGGGTTATGCAGGGGATCAAGGATGATGACGAACTCAATCTGCAGGTTGTTGCCACAGGCATGCATCTGTCACCTGAGTTCGGACTCACCTACCGCGATATCGAGCAGGATGGTTTTTTCATTGACCGTAGGGTTGAGATGCTTACAAGTTCCGATACTTCGGTCGGTATCGCCAAATCAATGGGCTTGGGGATGATTGGTTTTGCCGATGCTCTGGATGAACTGCAACCGGACCTTATCGTCGTGCTCGGGGATCGTTTTGAGATATTTGCAGCAGTGGCAGCTGCTCTGGTTGCACGGATACCTGTTGCTCACCTTCATGGTGGTGAAACCACCGAAGGAGCCTTCGATGAGGCACTGCGTCACTCGATTACCAAGATGTCGCATATCCATTTCGTAGCCGCTGAGGAGTATCGTCGGCGCGTGATCCAATTGGGTGAGCAACCTGCGCACGTATTCACGGTCGGCGGGCTTGGCATTGATAACATTCATCGCATGAAACTACTCGATCTGGATGAATTGGAGGCCTCGCTCGACTTCAAGCTAGGGCCGAAAAGCCTGCTTATCACCTTCCATCCGGTGACGCTGGATACTTTCGGAGCAGCGGAGCAAATGACAGAGCTGCTGGCGGCACTGCACGAACAGCGTGATACAAACCTAGTGTTTACCATGCCCAATGCCGATAATGATGGCAGGATGTTGATCAATATGGTGGGGGCGTTCGTGGCGCAACATGCGAATGCGCGTGCTTATACCTCGCTTGGTCAGCTTCGTTATCTGTCATGTATCAAGCATGTCGACGGCGTGGTGGGCAACTCTTCCAGTGGTTTGTTGGAAGTTCCAAGCTTCAGGAAGGGAACCATCAATATCGGAGATCGACAGCGCGGCAGATTGCAGGCTGGCAGTGTGATCAATTGCCAGCCGGACAGACGCAGTATTGCGGCAGCGTTGAACGAGCTATATTCGACCGATTTCCAGAATGCCCTGCAGCAGGTGGATAATCCATATGGTGACGGCGGTGCCAGTGAAAAGGTGGTCAAAACAATTAAACATTTTGACATGGATGGCATAGCCAAGAAGGCTTTCTACAACCTTCAGCAAGCAGGTCCGGGAAGTAAACAATGAGTCTATCGGAAGAATTCTGGCGTCAGGCCATCATCTCACATGAGGCGACTGTCCAGCAGGCGATAACCAACCTGAATCAGGTTGGCATCAAGATCGTACTTGTGGTCAATGCGGCCGGAGAACTCGAAGGTACGATTTCCGACGGTGATATTCGGCGTGCCTTGCTCAAGGGAGCGAACTTTGAGAGTTCTGTCAGCGAGATTATTCACCGCAATGCGCTGGTGGCGCCACCGGATATGACGCGTGAGCTGGTCATTCAGCTGATGCGGGCAAACAAGATTCAGCAAATCCCGGTGGTTGATGAATCCCGTCGGGTCGTCGGTCTGCATCTCTGGGATGAAATCACAACGCCAGCTGAACGTCCCAACCTGATGCTCATTATGGCTGGCGGTATGGGTAAGCGGCTTCGTCCGCATACGGAAAATTGCCCCAAGCCCCTGCTGCCGGTTGCCGGTAAACCCATGCTGGAACACATCATTGAACGCGCCAAGTTGGAGGGGTTCAGTCACTTTGTACTCGCCATTCACTACCTAGGGCATATGATCGAGGAATATTTTGGCAATGGTGAGCGCCTGAACGTGCGAATAGATTATCTGCGTGAGCAGTCCCCGTTGGGCACGGCCGGGGCGCTTGCTTTACTCAACCCAGTCCCGGATGCCCCGTTTGTGGTCACCAATGGAGATATTATTACTGATATCCGCTATGGCGAACTGCTTGATTTTCACATCCGTCACGAATCTTCCGCGACCATGGCCGTCCGTGTGTATGAATGGCAGCATCCTTTTGGGGTAGTACAAACGCAAGGTGTCGACATTGTGGGTTTTGAGGAAAAACCGGTGGCCCGCAGCCACATCAATGCTGGTGTATATGCGCTCAATCCGGATGCTCTGGCTGTTCTGAATAAGGATGAGCATTGTGATATGCCCACCCTGTTTGAACGCCTGCAAGCCAAGGACGAGCGAACGGTGGCCTACCCGATGCACGAGCCATGGCTGGATGTCGGCAGGCCGGATGATTACCTAGGGCTTGAGGGTGTGTAGGGTTACTGTGACGGTTTGCTGAGGCAGGGGAATCTCCGGAAGCGTATTGTCCGCGTAACATGTTGCGTAATACTTTTGTAAGGGTAATTATTTATGAGCATTTATTGGTGTACGAATTGTTTGAATGCCTCCACGAGGCCGCGCATTACCTTCGATGAACGTGGATGGTGCAATGCCTGCCAGTGGATGGAGGAAAAGAAGACGCTCGATTGGGGAAAGCGTCAGGATCAGTTGGCGGAACTGATCTCCAGACATAAGGGGCGTGGACAGTATGACTGTCTGGTTGCGGTAAGCGGAGGGAAGGACGGATCCTACGTGGCGCATACCCTGAAGACCCGATACGGGCTGAAGCCTCTTTGCATCACAGTCAGGCCGCCTCTTTCGCTGGATATCGGCGAGGCAAACCTCAATGCGTTTATCAATTCCGGTTTTGAGCACTTGCTGGTATCCCCGGACACGACGGTCATGCGCGAGTTGGATAAGATCGGTTTTCTTCATTATGGCCAAGGCTACTATGGCTGGCTCATTTCCATTCATACCGCTGTTCTGCGAATTGCCGAGAAGTTTGGCATATCGCTCGTGTTCTACTCAGAAGATGGTGAGGTGGAATATGGTGGCAGCACTGAAAAGCGCTACGAGGGTGTGTACGGCATAGACTACATGCGCAAGGTTTACCTGAACGAGACTTACGACACGGTCATGCGGGTTGCCAATGTCGATGATCGCGACCTCTACTGGTTCCGGTTCCCTGAGGAAATGGCGAATTCTCTGGCGGATATCGAGGTCACTCACTTCAGCTTTTATGAGAACTGGGACCCGTATCGGAATTATCTTGTAGCGAAAGAACATTGCGGATTGGCTGAAAACGAAGAGGCTGTTGTAGGAACCTTCACTAATTTTGCTCAGAATGACCAATTGCTTGCTTCGCTGCATTACTACCTGATGTATTTGAAGTTCGGCTTTGGCAGGGCAACACAGGATGCCGGGATTGAGATTAGAAGAGGTTCAATGAGTCGTGCCCAGGCTATCAATCTTGTGAACCTGTACGATTCTCAGGCGCCTCTCGATAATTATCAGGCATATGCAGATTATTTCGATATCTCCCTTGAAGAGTTTGAAAATACGGTTGATAAATTCGCCAACAAGGAATTGTTCGAAAAGGTTGATGGGTCCTGGAGACCCAAGTTCGTCGTTTCCTGATGGGGGCCAGCATTGCTGTCATAGACTATGGCATGGGTAATATATGGTCGGTACTTAGTGCGCTGCGCTATCTTGGATGTAGTCCGACTGTCAGCGGCGATCCGAAAGAGATTGCTGGCGCCGACGTGCTATTGTTGCCTGGGGTTGGTTCTTTCAGAAAGGCCATGGCTACCTTGCAACAAAAAAGTCTTGATAAGGCCATCCTTGATGCTGTGCAAAACAGGGGGAGCAAAATCCTTGGAATCTGTCTTGGCATGCAATTGATGGGCAGTCGCGGTTCTGAGGATGGCAATACAATTGGACTCGGTTTGATACCCAACCCGGTAGATAGGTTCACGGCACAGGAAGCTGGTAGCAGTAAGATACCCCACATCGGGTTTGATGTGGTTAGAAGCTCTGCAGATTCTTCCCTTTTTCGAGGCATACCTGAGGCGGCGGACTTCTATTTTGTCCATTCATATCGAATGTTGGCTGACGGTTTAAGTGGAAAAAAGGCCACTTGCAAGTGCGGGGTCGATTTTCTGGCCGCCTATGAACAGGATAATATTTTTGCTACTCAATTCCATCCTGAGAAAAGTCAGAGCAACGGCCTGATGCTGTTGAAGAATTTTCTGGCCCAATAACCGCTATGTTGAAGAAACGTTTGATATTCACACTGCTCTACAATCAGGGGCAGTTTATGTTGAGTCGGAACTTTCGCCTGCAGAAAGTCGGCGATCTCAAGTGGCTGCAGACAAATTATAACTTTTCGCACATATCCTATTCGATCGACGAACTGATTGTGCTCGATGTGACGCGAGGAGAGCGAAATACTGAAGACTTTTGCTCTGCGCTGAAGACGTTAACGGAAGGGTGCTTCGTTCCTATTGCCGCAGGCGGTGGGGTAAATACCGTTGGTCATGCGCGTGCCTTGTTGCATTCAGGTGCAGATAAGGTGGTGGTCAATACGGCCTTGTACGAAGATGACGGATTTATCGGTGAATTGGCCAGTGAGTTCGGTCAACAATGCATTGTTGCTTCAATGGATATCAAGCGTGCTCCGGATGGTTCGTACCAGGCTTGGGCAGAATGCGGTAGTAGATGTATGGAGGGTTCGGCAAAGCATTGGATTGAAGCGAATGCGGGCAATGCGGTCGGTGAAATTTATCTCAATTCGATCGACTGCGATGGAACTGGGCAGGGCTATGATCTGGGCTTGCTTGATCAGCTGCCGCCAAACATGTCCAAACCCGTTATCCTTGCGGGAGGTGTTGGTAATGCAATTCATCTTGCAGCCGGCTTTGCCGATCCGCGAGTGGATGCCGCAGCGACTGCGCATCTGTTTAATTTCGTGGGCGATGGTCTGAAGCAGGCCCGTCAATCCCTGATTGCTGATGGCGTTGTCCTGCCGATCTGGGATGTCCAACTGCTAGAGCACCATCTTCGCCTGGATGATTCGCAGGGGCAGGACGATTGATCCAGCGTATCCTTGTTGTGGGCCTCGGCAGTATCGGGCAGCGCCATCTTCGTCTGGCCAGAGAGCTTTTCCCTCTTGCCGATATCCGGGTTTTGCGCCATCAGCCATGTTTATCCATGCCTGAATTCGCGGACGGGTGTTTTTCCGACCTGCAAGAGGCGGTCGGTTTCGAACCGCAAGTTGCCGTCATCGCCAATCCTGCCCCGTATCACCTGATATCGGCACAGGCGCTGGCGGGTATCGGAACACATCTACTGATCGAAAAGCCGTTGTCGATTTCAACAGAAGGCGTTCCACATCTCATGCAGACCTGCCTTGAGCAGGGCGCGTGCTTGCAGGTTGGCTACAACCTGAGGTTCCTTCCTTCACTGCAGCGCTTCAGGGCTCTCTTGAACGAGTACGAGATAGGCAGGCTACTGTCGGTTCGCTGCGAGGTGGGGCAATTCCTGCCTGGATGGCGGCCGGATGCCGACTACCGGCAAGGAGTGTCCGCACGACGCGAACTTGGCGGAGGAGCCTTGTTGGAGCTTAGCCACGAGTTGGATTATCTGAGCTGGATATTCGGGGATGTGGAAAGTGTAAAAGCGACACTGAGCCGCCAGAGCGATATGCAGATCGATGTCGAGGATACGGTGCACCTGATCATGTCGTTCGTGCCGGATGCCGAAGGGCACAGGCTGATTGCTGCGGCGAATATTGATTTCATCCGTCACGATACAACGCGTGTGTGTACAGCGATTGGTGAGCAGGGAAGTCTTCGCTGGAACGGATTGACAGGCATGGTCGAGAAATTCGAGGCGGGCGGCGGCCAATGGCAAGAGGTCTTCCATCATCAGCATCAGCGGGATGATAGCTATCTGGCCGAATGGAAACATTTTCTTGAATGTATCAGGGAGCGGAAATCTCCACTGATTGGAGGAAAGGATGGTCTGGCCGTGTTGCAGATTGTGGATGCTGCTCGTCGGTCTTCGGAATCGGGTAAGTCGGTCAGCGTCGCGAGGGAGGGAATATGAAGGCAACGGCATTTGTTTTTGCACGCGGTGGCTCAAAGGGATTGCCCGGAAAAAACATTCGACCGCTGGCGGGCAAGCCTCTTATCGCCTGGTCGATTGAGCACGCCCTCGCAGTGGGCCGTATCGAGCGGGTCATAGTGTCGACAGACAGCGAAGAGATTGCAGCAGTGGCAAGGAAATTCGGTGCACAGGTACCTTTTATCAGGCCCGCAGATCTAGCCCGTGACGATAGCCCCGAGTGGCTGGCCTGGAAGCATGCACTTGAATATCTGCACAGTACGGAAGGGGCTATGCCCGAGGTGATGGTTTCCGTGCCGGCCACTGCACCTATGCGGTCGCCGCAGGATATCGAGAACTGTCTGGATGAGTACGAGAAAGGTGGAGCCGATGTGGTTATCACCGTGACCGATGCTCACCGCAGTCCTTACTTCAATATGGTGAAAGGCAATGAGGATGGAACGGTCGGCCTGGTTATTCCACCCGAATCAACGGTGACACGCCGGCAGGATGCCCCGGTGGTTTATGATATGGCGACGGTTGCCTATGTGGCTCGTTCGGAATTTGTCATGAGTCACTACGGAACATTTGAAGGGCGTGTCAGAAAGGTGCATGTGCCGGTACAGCGGGCGATCGACATTGATACGCTACTGGACTTTCAGATGGCAGAATGTCTTCTGCATACTGCGGTGAAAGAATCATGAGTAGCATCAAAGAAATGATGAACCTGAAAGGACGACGGGCCCTGATTACCGGGGCAGGTGGAAACCTGGGGAGGGTCATCGCGGACACACTGGCTGAAATCGGGGCCGATCTGGCACTGGTTGACCGGTCCGGTACGGATTTGCAGGGGCAGAGTGATGCGTTGCAGCAGCGCTGGGGCAACAGGGTTTACTGTTACCATTGCGATCTCGAACAACAGGAACAGCGTAATGAACTGGTGAGGCAGCTGAAAGACGACGGCGAAGGGCTCAATATCCTGATCAACAATGCCGCTTTCGTCGGCACATCCGGACTGCAGGGGTGGTCTGTACCGTTCGAAGAGCAAAGCGTAGAGACATGGCGGCGTGCACTTGAGGTCAATCTCACAGCCGTGTTTGATCTGTGTCAGGGCCTGGCACCTATGCTGAGGCGTTCCGAGGGTGCAAGTATCATCAATATCGCCTCAATCTATGGCCAGTATGGGCCTGATTGGGGTTTGTACGAAGGTACAGGCATGAGCAATCCCGCAGCCTACGGGGCATCCAAGGGTGGGCTGATTCAACTTACCCGTTGGCTGGCCACCACGCTGGCACCTGATGTGCGGGTGAATGCCATTTCACCCGGAGGTATATTCAGAAACCAGCCCGAACCGTTTGTGCGAAGGTATGCTGCGCGCACGCCGCTTTCGCGCATGGGAACCGAGGATGATATGCGAGGGTCTGTTGCGTATTTGGCCAGTGACCTGTCGAATTATGTGACGGGTCAAAATCTTGCAGTGGATGGCGGGTGGGGAATATGGTGAGTTTTTCGGAATTGAGGCAGCGAATCAAATTCTGGCGAACCTATGACCGGATAGGACCGGATATGGCGCTTACCCATTGGCGTCTGCATTTCAAATCCACGATGAGGAAGCTGTGCCAAGAAAAATTCAGGGCCTTTGGTGAACGTTCGGACTTCAGACCTGGCTCTTACGCAGAGGCATGTTCAAAGATATCGATCGGCAATGATGTGGTGATACGTCCGGGATCTTTCTTATATGCAGATATGACAGAAGGCGGCGGAGAAATCGTTATTGAAGACAAGGTGCTAATAGGGCCCGGGGTTCATTTTTACACCAATAACCATAAATTTTCCGACACTTCTATGGCTATTTTTGACCAGGGCTATCCGGCCCCCACATTATCTGATTCCATTATTTTAAGGGGAGGATGCTGGATAGGAGCGGGGTCAATTATCCTTGCCGGTGTCGAGGTCGGCGAAAACGCCGTAGTTGGCGCCGGGACCGTCGTCACGAAGTCGGTTCCCCCAAGAGTAGTGTTTGCCGGCAATCCGGGAAAAGTCATCAAGACTTTAGGGTGAGGTTCCATTGAAGTATATCAAGCGTTTGATGGCAGTATTCTGGAAGGGGCACAGGGCAATAGTGCGAAAGAATAGCAGATTGAAGAATTGCCATGCCGGTGAAACATGCATGATCCTAGGGAACGGTGGATCACTGAAAAACTTTGATCTTTCCAAGCTTCCGAATCTTCCGGCAATCTGTACGGCCTATTCCCTGGTGGACAATAGATTGAAAGATGTAAATGTGCGCTATTGGGTTATTCCGGATTCCTATGTGCTTTATCCGGTTATCATGAACCATGTCGAGAAGAAGATTGCGAAGAACTACCTTCGTCCGATTTTGAAGAAGATCGCTCTGAACAATCGGCAAGTGACGCTGATCCACAGCCTCACGCATTTTTACAGCTTTTTCCCAAAAACGAAGGATGTGGTTTATTATCATCACTTCGGGGATAAGAAATCCGGCAGTTTTGATCTGGCCGGAGACTTTGCAACCTGTGCTGGCTCATTGCATATCATGATTGGTGTTGCAAGGTTTCTTGGCTTTTCAAAAGCCATTTTGCTCGGTTGTGATTATCTGGGTTCTCCGAAGCTTGAGGGTCATTTTTATTCTGATTCCGCTCCGGTATATGGAAAGGATGATTCTCAGCACGTGGATAAAGTGAAGGGTATTGCCGGAGACCTGGATATGACGGTGATCCTAGCTGAGGGGAGTTCTTGTTCGGCTTTCAAGTCAGCATCTTTTGAGGAATATTTTGGTGTTCCCGAGGTAAAAAAAACCAACGTCGAAATCATTGACGAGGAATATCTGGCGATGATGCGTAAAGCCGCAGTGAAAAACCAAATATATATATGATTGCCTATGAAAACGGCGTGCTGGACGCCCTGCTGCAGACAAGGAAATTATCGGAATGAATATGTTGATGAGGGCCAAAATGATTAACAATCAAAAAAAACATCTACACATGGTTGCCAGCTATGCTTGAAATTTCAGCAGAAGCCAAACAGTTTTGTTCAAATGCGATTTTTATTACTGGCCCCGCCAGAAGCGGAACATCCATTGTAGGAAAGATCATTCACTCGTTGAATCTTGTGGAATATGCCTATGAGCCGCCTATGATGGTGACTCTGATGTCCTTGATCGATCGTCTGGATGCGGCTGACTGGAAACTACTTTGTGATACATACATCTATGAAGAGTTCTTTCTTAATGCCATTGCCGGCCGGGCGATTAATTGTAATTCCGCAGACTTCAGTTCAATTTACGGGACGAAGACGGTCGAAGATGTCGAGCGTCGCCTATCCACACATTTCACAAAAAAGATGTGTCAGGAGTCCGGAGCCAATTCGGTCGTGGCGATTAAAATTCCCGATGTCGTCCACTCAATCCCGAAACTGAAAACCTACTATCCGACCATGCGTGTCGTTGTTGTTCTGCGGGATGCAGTCGATACGATCAACTCCCTGTTACAAAAGGAATGGTTTAGCCCGAAAGATCCGAACTCTGATCTGGTATGGCCATTCAGAAGACATAAGGGAGTTAATGTTCCCTTTTGGGTGCGGCCTGGTGATGACGAGTTATGGTTGAATATATCCGAGGTCGATCGTGCAGCGTATTACTACATACGGGTGAACGAGGATGTGGAAAGAATTGATGGACGCATAGAGCTGAGATACGGACATCTGTTGGAAAACCCACACAAGGCTACAAAGGCGTTGGCGCGTTCTCTGGGGCTGGATTTTGGGGCGAAGACCGAAGAGGTTATCAACAATATTCGGCCGACGAATCCTGTGAGGGACAAGCAACTCATCGCAAGCATCAGTTCCGAGTTCAGGGATAAGGTCGAGCACTATTCGCAGGGCGTTTAGGGATGCGAAAGCTTATCATCATTAATGCGGCGCCGAGCAGTCGCATCTTCGGGAAGCTTCTGGACCCCTACTGGTTCCACAACAATGGTTTTCATGTCGAGCTATGGGATCTGTCGGCCATGCACCATGACCAGGATAGCATCGCTGCCTACTTTTCCGGTGCCGAAGGCTATAGGTATGAAGGGCCGGGGCACCGTTATTTTCATTCCAGGAAAGCGCTCAGGGATGCTCTCGCTGCCTTGAGCATCAGCGATATCATCTGGCCTGTGAACAGGACCTCATACACCCTGCGTGACGATTTCTGGCTGCTACGATTGCTGAAGAAATACGGGCTGAAATATATTGTCGCTGAACTCGAAAACAAAATCGTTCCTGTTGCCGAAGGTGCAAGCACCCCGGATAGGTTCGCTGGTTTACTTCGCAAGGTTGTTGAGAACAGAAGGATTCTGGGGACTGTTCTGGCTCTCAGGATCAAAGGCTGGATCATGAATCATACCTCATGGTATCCGGACCCGTTGGCCTATATCGGCGTGGGTCAGGAGGCCAGTCGAAGATTCAAGAAAGCCTTCCGGGGGAGAACGGCATTCATCAGTATTCCAAGCCCTCTGGTCGAGTGGGACAACTGCCGGGAATTGTCCGATTCGGGCGGGTACAATTTGTTTGTTGATGAATCCATTGCCCATGCGCCGGATTCCAAACTCTTCAAAAGGAATATCTGTGTCGATACGCAGCAGTATTTCCAAAACATCTCCCGGGCATTCTCTGTGATCGAGGCCGTGACCGGGAAGCCGGTCGTAATCGGGGCGTCGGGAAAGGTGGACTATCAGGAGGATGTGTTCGCCGGACGCAAGCTGGTGTATGGCAGGACGAAGAGTCTAATCCAACAGGCAAACCTGGTGATTGGGCATGCCTCAAGCGGGTTGTTCCAGTCGGTGGTCAACCGCAAACCCGTTCTGATTATGAATGATCCGACTTTTACCGTCAGCAAGCAGAAGGATGTCTATGCAATGGCGTCCATGTTCAGGCTAACGCCCATGCTTTCCACGGCGTTGCAATCCACTCAGGTTGCTGATGCCATGACAAGGGATACATCCTGCTACGCTGATATCGAGGAACAGTACTTCAGGGCCAAAGGGGTGAGCGGTGACTGGCGCGAGATCGTGGCGCGAGGTCTGGAGGAAGTGTTCGGAAGTGTGACCGGGAAGCCATCGGGGAACAGGCTGTGATCATAAAGGCATGTGACAAGATTTGTCATGGGCTGGTTGCTGCGGCCATCGTCAGGGATGCTGCAGGCTGTTTGAACCGGGGAAGGTCCTGGTGGGGCTGATTTATGATTTAGTGAAGGACAAACCCGTCTTCGCCAAGGCGAGGAGCGTAATTCACGGCCTGCCTTATCTGATGCAGAAAGCCCTCAAGGTAATGTTGTTTCCCTCGCATTACTTCATGATCGCCAAAAACGATATCAATGCCTACCTGGGACATGAAGCGGGAGGCTCACATGTTATTTTTGTGGCCGGCTTCCCCAAAAGCGGGACGACATGGGTGGAAAACTTCATCAGCAGGATTCCCGGTTACAGCCCGCGCGTTTTAGCTGGTTCGCAGGAGGTTATCCGTCTGCACCGCCTGCCTGCCTGTGCCTTCGACAGGGTTTCCCGATGTGCCTATTCATCCTACAAGACGCACATCACTCCAAGCAGGGAGAATATCGACGTGCTGGTAAAAAAAGGCATCGACAAGGTGCTGGTGATGTATCGGGATCCGCGCGATATCATCGTCTCGAACTATTACCACGTTTTGCAATCGAACCCCTGGAGAACTGATGACCCGTGGTATGCCGATTATACGGTGATGAGTAAGGAGGATGCGTTGTCTCATTCCCTGGATTTGATGGTCGGCCTTTACGACTCATGGGTGACAGGGTGGAGGCGCGTTGCTCAGGAGCATCCTGCGATCGATTGCCTGATGGTCCAATATGAAAGTCTGCGGGAGAATCCCGAAAAGGTATTCAGTGATATCCTGGCCTTTTTCGGGGTGGAAATGACCCATTCGACCTTCCAGGACCTGTTGCAGTCGGTGGATGGGCGATTCGCAAAGTTCCAGGATTTCGGCGAGCCGGGTAAGCGGTCCACCAGGCGTAAGGGGGCGAGCGGCGAGTGGAAGCACGAACTGAACGATGAGCAGAAGCAGCGAATCAATGAAAGACTGGGGCCGCTGCTTGTTGAATTGGGATATGAATCCGGTCCCGGTATGGCCCGGCATGGGGCTGCAAACAGGTTTGATTCGATCGGAGGTACCGCATATCGATTTCTGTCTCCGGAGGCCGAGGACCTGCCAAGGCTGATATTCATTACAGCGGCTCCCTGCGGCCGGATATTCGGCAGAACGCTGGCCCCCGAATGGTTTCAGGACAACGGTTTCCAGGTCGAATTCTGGGATATCTCCCCTCTGTACTATGATGAGCAGAGCCTCGCGGCCTATTCCTCGGGGGCAAGTGGCTACAGGTTTAAAGGCCCCGGTTACCGACTGTTTCAGTCAAGAGAAAATGTGAAAAAGGCATTGGATGGTCTTGGCAGGAATGACGTGTTCTGGCATTTGACGCGGACCTCATTCACCCTGTGTGATGATTTCTGGCTGCTTCACCTGTTCAAGCAGCATCGGCTCCGCTATGTCGTGATGGAATTCGAAAACCAGATCTTCACGGGCAGCGGGGAAAAGGGGCGTAGAACGTTCGGGGACCTTTTCATGAGCGCCATCCATCGCCGGGCCATGCTGGCTAAGATCCTGTCCAACAGGTTCAAAAGCTGGGTGATGAAGCATACGACATGGTACCAATGGCCGGGTTTGTATATCGGCGTCGGAGGTGTGGCTGAAAGAAGGTATAGAGAAGTTTTCCGCGCCAACACGAAATTCGTCAGTGTCCCAAGTACGCTGATAAACTGGTCTCCACCCGAGCTGGCAGATTCATCCTCCTACCATGTGTTTGTCGATGAATCGATCGCCTCTGCACCGGATGCCAAGCTGGAGAATCGTATTATTTGTAATGATATTGATCAGTACTATAAAAATATGAATCGGGTATTTTCAGTGATCGAGGCCCATACCGGAGTACCGGTGATTATTGCTGCCTCCGGGAAATTCGAATATGCGGAAGATGTGTTTGAAGGGCGCAGGGTGGTTTATGGCAAGACGCTGAAGCTCATTCACCAGTCCAGCATGGTTATCGGACATGCCTCCAGTGGATTGTATCAGGCGATAGTCAGTCGAAAACCTGTCCTGCTTGTGAACGACTCAACATTCACAGGAACCAAACAGCGTGATGTAAAGAAGATGGCATCCTTTTTCGGGGTGATGCCGGTTCCCTCTGCGGACTTGCAACAGGATCATGTTGAAGAAGCTTTGGCTATGGATACGAGCTGCTTCAGTACTATTGAAGAGGATTATTTCAGGTCCAGAGGTGTGGGTGGAGACTGGCACGAGATTGTTGCAGAGGCGCTGCGTTCGGCGTTTGGCAAGGACTCCGAAGTGCCCACGGACTGAACTGGGGCTGGCTATGAAGGCGTTACTTTCTCTGAAAGAGCATAACTTTCATCCAGTTTACAGGCCCGATATTGACGGGCTGCGTGCGGTGGCGATTCTTTCGGTTCTCATTTTTCATGCCTTTCCCTCAATGTTGACAGGTGGTTTTGTCGGCGTTGATGTATTCTTTGTTATCTCCGGATTCCTGATTTCCAGCATCATCTTCAAAAGCCTGATACGCGGGGATTTCAGTTTTACCGAGTTCTATGTCCATCGCATCCGACGGATTTTTCCCGCGCTTATTCTTGTTCTGGCAGCTTCGTTCACCTTTGGCTGGTATGCCCTCTGGCCGAGCGAATTCGAGCAGCTTGGCAAGCATATCGCTGCCAGTTCTGGCTTCGTACAGAACTTCGTGCTTTGGAATGAGTCAGGATACTTCGATACCGAGTCTGCGCTAAAGCCATTGATGCACCTCTGGTCGCTTGCAGTTGAGGAGCAGTACTACCTGATATATCCCTTGCTGCTCTGGATTGCGTGGCGCTTAGGGGTGAACATAATAATGATGGTTATTGTGCTCGGTGTCATGTCTTTTGGTTACAACGTGGATCAGGTAAATGACGATGCCGTCAAGGCGTTCTTCTTTCCTCAGGCGCGCTTCTGGGAGCTTATGGCGGGGGGGGGGCTTGCTTATTATTTGCTGATAACCAAGCAGGTTCACATGACTGACCAGCTGAAGCAGTTGGTGTTTCGTTCGCATGCATTCGGCAGATCGACTGTTCCGGAGCAGAGAAAAGTCATTGCGAAGAACTTACTCTCAGGCATAGGTCTGCTACTAATCGTCGCTGCTGTTCTCGTTATGAACAAGGAAACGCCATTCCCGGGGTGGTGGGCCCTGACTCCCGTGGCGGGAACCGTTTGTATCATTCTTGCGGGACCGGAAGCCTGGCTTAACCGAAAGGTATTAGCGAATCGCTGGATGGTTTTTGTCGGGCTGATCAGCTATCCGTTATATCTGTGGCATTGGCCACTGTTGTCCTTTGCGCACATTGTTGAATCTGGACTTCCTGCTCTTCCAGTCCGAATTGCAGCGGTAATCATGAGCTTTCTGCTGGCTTGTCTGACGTATCGCTTCGTGGAGAAACCCATTCGCTTTGGCAAGCAACGTCTCATTATTACAAACTCGCTATGGGTGCTGATGGTTACTCTCGCGGGGGTGGGGTATGGCTGCTTTAAGCTTAATGGTTTGGAATTCCGGAAAATTGTGGAGCATGCAGTGATCCTGGATAAGCAGCTTGCCGGAATAAACATGAAATATCGGGAAAATGAAATCTGCACAGAGCGTTACCCGGTCCCGGAGCGCAAAGAGTATAAGACCAATATTTTTTGCGTGCAGAACAGAGACGACAACCCCACGCTTCTTCTTCTCGGCAATAGTTTTGCGAATCATTTGTATGTAGGGTTAATAACAAACAGCCATTTTAAGCATCATACAATACTTTCATTTGGTAATTGTGATCCGGCATGGACCGACCCCTTTGAGGTTAACATGGTCGATTTTGCCACCTGCTCACCCTATCATCGATTGCAGCAGCAAAAGCTGATCGATAATATTGTTACGGGTTCCGGTTCCGTCCGGTACGCCATTATTAGCGGTTTGCTTCGAGATGCGCGGAATCCGGATTATATTTCCCGTATCAAGAAGAGAGTGGACTTTCTGGAAAAGAATCATGTTAAAGTCATCATTTTCATACCGCACATCAGCCTTGGGTATGATCCGAGAGGGTGTTTTTCGAGGCCCTTTTCAGAGGCTATCCGCACCTGTGAACTGCCGGTTCAGGATAAGAATGATATTGTAGCCACTTTCAGGCCGCTCATGATATCGCTGAAGAATACGAACCCGTACGTTTCTTTTTATGACCAGAATCAGATGTATTGTAACGATAAGAAATGTTCATTTGTGCGTAACAGTTTACCCCTGTTTAGAGATGCTCATTTATCCGAGTTCGGCAGCATGGAGATGAGCAAGGCCTTTGAGCAGTGGGCTGCTGTCAATGTTCCTGGAATCATAAACAAGTGACAGCAACCGCGTTCGATACATAGTTGAGGGATCCATGGCTACCGGCAGGTCACAGTGCAGCGCAAAAAGTCCGGTTGGTATTGAAGGAAAGCTCGACCCCGAACATCATATGGCCTAGTTTGGGTAAATCTCCAGATTCGCAAAAGAAGAGGGTGTTTTGAAGGCTTCAGACGCGCTAGCTAAATATCTTGTTTCCCATGGGGTTCAGACGTGCTTTGAACTTGTGGGCGGGATGATTACTCATATTCTGGATAGCTTTGCTGAAACAGGTCAGTTTAATATTATCTCGATGCACCATGAGCAAGCGGCTGCTTTTGCTGCTGAAGGGGTGGTGAGGCAAACCAGGGGAAAAGAGATTGCGCTGGCTATGGGAACCAGTGGTCCCGGCGCAACCAATCTGATCACCGGTATTGGAAGTTGCTGGTTTGACTCCGTTCCGTGTTTATTTATTACCGGTCAGGTCAACACGCATGAACTAAAGGGTGACCGATCGATTCGGCAGCAGGGCTTTCAGGAATTAGGCATCATTGAAGTTGTGCGTCCGCTAACAAAGTATGCTGTAAGAGTCGATACTCCGGAAGACTTGCTGCCCGAACTGCATAAAGCATTGTCGATGGCCCTAAGCGGGCGGCAGGGGCCGGTGTTGCTGGATATTCCTAATGATGTTCAACGTGCTGACATTTCAGACGCCTTGGTTGAACAATGGATGCGCCTTCCCCTTGATATTGAGTCAGGACCGGATATCACCGGGACACAGTTGGAGCACCTGACGTCACTCTGCATGGAGGCGCGGCGTCCGTTGATTTGTATCGGCGGTGGTGCCCGCTGGGCGGATTCGATGGATGGGTGGCTGCTGGCAGCTGATGCGCTTGGTATTCCCTACGTGTCTACGCTCATGGGTCATGAGCGGGTGGTTTCGCGCCCCTGTTATTTCAATATGATCGGCAGTTACGGCAATCGAGAGGCTAACTGGGCTGTGCAGAACTGTGATCTGTTGATTGTCGTGGGGGCGAGACTTGATGTCCGGCAAACAGGTGCTGATGTAGACGATTTCGCACGTAGTGCCCGCATTGTCCAGATTGATATCGACCCATCTCAATTGGGTAACCGGGTTCAGGCCGATCTGAGTATCTGTGCCACGGCCGAGAGTTTTTTCATGGCATTTCCTCCCAGATCCCTGGTATTTCCCAACCTGGATGAGAACTGGCTGATCGACCTGGCCGTACATCGCGATCGGGCTCAGTTCAATGAGTATGCCGATTGGGAGATCAGTCCCAGCGAGTTTATAAAGAAGCTAAATCGCAGCATGGGAAATCGCCCGGTGGATTACGTTTGCGATGTCGGCAATCACCAAATGTGGGCGGCACAAAACCTGCGTTTATCTCCCAATCAGGCCGTCCACTACAGCGGAGGTATGGGGGCGATGGGTTTTGCTTTGCCGGCAGCATTGGGTATGGCTATTTACTCCGGTAACAAGGTGGTTGTCATTACCGGGGACGGAAGTTTACAAATCAACATTCAGGAACTGGATACGCTTATCCGCTTGGGATTGGACTTGACCATTATTGTCATGAACAATTCAGTGTTGGGCATGGTCAAGAATTTTCAGGATATGTATTTCGATGGACGTGACCAATCAACCCGGAAAGGCTATAGCAGCCCATCATTTACCGATATTGCAAATGCCTATGGGATGAAAGCGATGCGCGTGACGGAGGCTGCAGAAATCGTAGAGGCTTTGAGTCTGGTGTCCGGCTATACTGGTCCGCTGCTGATTGAGGTCATGATGGACGGAGCGACAGAATGTCGCCCCCGATTGGCTTTCGGCTCCAAGCTGGACGAGCAGTTCCCGCGCTTGGAAGCCTAGTCGAGGATCATGTCGCTGGTTTGGGCCGGGTTACAAAAACCGGGAAAATATCAATCCAGCTTGCTCAAGTATGTGTACTATGCGTGCAGATTGCGCCGACTCCAGGGAAGAATTGAAAGCAGCCAATGGATAAACAGACGAATGATTATCGGCACCCGGTTGTGCAAGAGGATCTGGTGTTTCTAACAGAGCATTATCCGATTCCATGGCATTCGTTGGGTGGGAAAACCGTGTTGATTTCCGGAGCATCCGGTTTTCTGGCCTCGCACATGGTAGAAACGTTGCTTTTTCTGAATGAGGCCCATCAACTGAATATAACGGTTCTTGCTCTTGTAAGAAGCCGCGATGGATTTATCCAAAGATTTCATCATCACCTGAATCGATCCGAGTTGTTCTGTATCGTGGAAGACATCAACAGTCCATTGCACATGGAGCAAAAAATTGACTTCATCGTTCATGCCGCCAGCCAAGCCAGCCCGAAATACTATGCAACTGATCCAGTGGGCACTTTGAGCGCAAATACATTGGGTACGGCAAATCTGCTGGAACTGGCTCGCAGGCATCAAGTGGAAGGGTTTCTCTACTTCAGTAGCGCTGAGGTATACGGCGAATCGGCTCAAGTCCCGACTGCCGAGAGCGATTATGGTTGTATTGACCCGTTGGCTGTCCGCTCCTGTTATGCCGAAAGCAAACGCATGGGCGAGAATATGTGCGTTTCATGGCATCACCAATATGGGGTGCCGGCCAGAATAGTCAGGCCTTTTCATACCTATGGCCCCGGCATGAAGCTGGATGATGGACGTGTATATGCCGATTTCGTGGCAGACATCGTGAACGGACGAAACATCAAATTAAAAAGCGATGGTCAAGCCAGACGAGCCTTCTGCTATGTGGCTGATGCGACAGCCGGTTTTTTGATGGTGCTCTTACGAGGAGAAAATGCGCAGGCATATAACATTGGCAACCCGGACGCTGATACCAGCATCCGTGATTTGGCTCTGATGCTTGCCGGCCTTTATGCTGAGAAAGGGATATCTGTTGAGTTTGAAGACCGAAAAGAAAGAGAAGATTATCTGCCGAGCAAGATTTCTGTAGCTTGTCCGGATATTTCACTTGCCAGAGGGCTAGGCTGGGTTCCTGTTACTGCGTTGGAAATTGGATTCAGCAAGACAATTGAGAGTTATAAACATGAAAATTGACGATACCAGAAATGATTTCATGGGTGGGGAATGCACCAAGCAGGAATTTATTCAAAGGATGTACGAAGAGCATCACTCGAAGCTGTTCGATTATTCGATGTATTTGAGTAAGACGAATATTGCATCCATCGAAATAGTTGATGGCAAGGTTATCATGACCTCGCGTGACAGGGCAGTGAGAATGCTTTGTCCGCTTGGCGACCATCGTGTTGCCCCGGTTGAGGCTTTGAATTTCCTTGATTACGAGACGGTCGATTCCAGCATGATCATGCGACTGGTATCCCCTACTGATACCGTGATCGATATCGGCGCGAACATGGGATGGTATTCGATCAATATTGCCAAGACTTTCCCTTCAAGCAGGGTACATGCGTTTGAACCGATTCCGAAGACCTTTTCGTTTCTGAAGAGCAATATCGAGTTGAACAGGCTGCAGAATGTTATTGCCCATCATTTCGGTTTATCCAGTGAGAAGAAGGACCTTATTTTCTATTACTATCCGGAGGGCGGGGTCAATGCGTCGGCTGCGAATTTAAGCGAGCGCGCTGATGCTGAAAAGATCACTTGTCATGTCGAGCGCCTTGATGATTTTGTGTATGCGAATGGTTTAAAGGTCGATTTTATCAAATGCGATGTCGAGGGGGCCGAGTTGTTTGCTTTTCAAGGAGCAGTGGAAACCCTGAAAAGAGACAATCCAATCGTGTTCACGGAAATGCTCCGGAAATGGTCTGCAAAGTTCAACTATCATCCCAATGAAATCATAGCCTTGTTCGATGCCATCGGTTATCGCTGCTTTACGGCCAGAGATGGTGCTCTGGTTGAGTTTCTCAGTATGGATGAGGCTACGCTGGAAACGAATTTTTTCTTTTTGCACAAAGAGAGGCACGAACGGCAAATCGGCCTTCTTGAATTGACTGATTGTTGAACCGGATGTACACGAATTTCACACGGTGGGTTTGATGCAAGCCAGACTTTCCATTTGCATCCCTACGTTTAATCGCGCAAAGCATCTGGCGAATTGCCTGCAGTCAATCGCAGACAATAAGCATGCTTCTGGAATGGATGTTCAGGTATGCGTTTCGGATAATTGCTCGACAGATGAGACAAGGGACGTTGTGCTTTCAGCGCAGCAGCAGATGGAAATCAAATATAGTCGAAATCACGAAAACTTGGGGCCGACAAGAAATTTTTTGAAAGCCGTTGAAATGGCCGAGGGGGAATTCGTCTGGCTTATCGGAGACGATGATCTTCTGCTTCCCGATGCGATCAGTAGGCTTGTTGATTTAATCAGCAAACATCCGGAGTCGGATTTTTTTTACATCAATTCATGCCATCTGGATGCAGATTATCTGGATGCATTTCCTCACCCTTTCTGCACAGCCAATCTGCCGATGCATTTAAACCCATTTTCTCCCCGGTCTGCAAGCGGAGAACTGATGTTCATGGATCTGGTGGATCCCGAAATTTCTTTTGATTTTCTGGGAGGGATATTTCTTTCGGTTTTCAGAAGGGAAATCTGGCTCTCTGCTGCTGGTATGCTGGATGCTGAAACTATTTCCAATGGCCAGACCTTTTCCCATATCGATAATACATTTCCGCATTTAAAGATCTATGCGAGGGCGTTTGCGAATTCCAGGGCCTTTTTCTTCTCCAGGCCATTGAGCGTATGTCTGACAGGCGTGCGTGAGTGGGCTCCGATGTATCCGCTGGTACGAAGCATCCGGTTGGTGGAGGCGCTGAAGGAGTATCGTGCTAACGGATTGCCGGTTATCCAGTACCTGAAGTGCAGGAATTATGCACTGAAATATTTCATTCCTGATCTGGTATCGATGTTTATCAACAGGGGGTGTTCCGGATACGAATACATTAACCCGCTAAAGCTGATTGCATCGAATTGTTTGTATCCCAACGTATATCTTTCTGTTGTTTATTATGTTGCGCGCAAACTGAAAAACTTATTTGCCACATAGGGACGATGATTTTCCTGAGAGTCCGGTATCAAGCGGGTTGTCCTGTTTTATAGATAGGATAGGTTTTTGGCCTCGGGGCGGCAAAGAAGGTAATTCCTTGTGGCAATAGTTGATTATTTTGGGAGTTTTGGAAATGACTGAACAGGAACTGCGGAGTAAAATTGTGTCAATGGTAGGCCAATATGCCGAGTCATTTCTTGCACCCGGTGTTTTTGAGCCCGGGAAATCTGTTGTGCCGCCTTCCGGAAAGGTTATAGGTGCGAGTGAAATCCAGAATATGGTGGAGGCCGTGTTGGACGGATGGCTTACCACAGGTCGATACAACGATTCTTTCGAGAATCGTCTTGCCGGTTTTCTGGGAAGAAAATATGTACTGACCACCAACTCAGGTTCGTCGGCGAACCTTCTGGCGTTCGCAGCACTCACCTCACATAAACTCGGAAGTCGTGCGATAATGCCGGGGGATGAGGTGATTACTGTAGCTGCCGGGTTTCCTACTACAGTGAACCCCATTCTGCAGTACGGTGCAGTGCCGGTGTTCGTCGATGTGGATATTCCGACTTACAACATTGATACGACCAGGTTGGAAGAAGCTCTTTCTTCGAAAACCAAAGCCATTGTGCTGGCCCATACGCTGGGGAATCCGTTCAATCTTGAAGTCGTGGTCGAACTTGCCAGGAAACATGGCCTGTGGTTAATTGAAGATTGCTGTGATGCGCTGGGCTCGACCTACAATGGGCAGATGGTAGGGACCTTTGGCGATATCGGGACCCTGAGTTTTTATCCGGCTCACCATATTACCATGGGGGAGGGAGGGGCGGTATTTACTAACAATGCTGAACTAAAGCGAATTGTTGAATCTTTCCGGGATTGGGGGAGGGATTGTTTTTGTGCTCCTGGTAAGGACAATACTTGTGGCAAACGTTTCCGTTGGAAGGCAGGCTCTTTGCCCTCAGGTTACGACCACAAATACACCTATTCGCACCTTGGGTACAATCTCAAGATCACCGATATTCAGGCTGCCTGCGCGCTAGCGCAGATGGACAAGCTGGATGAATTTATTGTCAGGCGTAAACAGAATTTTGCCTACCTTAAGACACATCTTAAGTCCTGTGAGGAATTTCTGATTCTACCGGAAGCTACCCGGGACAGCGATCCATCCTGGTTCGGGTTCCCTATTACCTTAAGAGACCATGCGTCATTTAATCGCGTTGACCTGCTTACGTACCTTGATGAAAACAAGATTGGCACACGCTTGTTGTTTGCTGGCAATATTGTTCGCCAACCGTATTTCAAAGACAGGGATTACCGCTTAAGTGGCGAGTTGAAAAACACGGACACAATTATGAACAATACTTTCTGGATAGGGGTGTATCCTGGTCTGGATGCGCCCATGCTGGATTATACTGTGGAAAAAATTAAGGCATTTGCAATTTAACGGTGCGCCACCGGGTTATGTTTTGCTCGATTTATCCATGTTTATGTACGATCTCGTAATGAGAAATTACTTATTCAAGAAGTTGGAGGCTGTATTTTGAAAGTCGTAATTCTATGTGGCGGTTTCGGGACCCGAATCAGGGATGTTTCTGATAATGTGCCAAAGCCAATGATTCCCATTGGGCGATATCCGATTGTTTGGCATATCATGAAATATTACGCCAGCTTTGGCTTCAAGGAATTTATTCTGTGTCTTGGCTACAAAAGCCATGTTATAAAGGATTTCTTCCTCAATTATGAGGCTCATACAAAGGATTTCACCATTCAATTGGGGCGCAAGGATGATGTGCAATTTCATACCGACCATGATGAATCTGATTGGCGGGTGACATTGGCCGATACCGGTCTTGATGCACTGACAGGGGCGCGCATTCGTAAGATCAGGAATTACATCGGAGATGATGAGCATTTTATGCTTACTTATGGAGATGGAGTCGGCGATATTGATATTGAAAGTCTGCTGGCCTTCCATAAGAAAAGTGGAAAGATACTTACTGTTACCGGTGTGCGTCCTCCCGGTCGTTTTGGCGAACTTATCGCGGACTCGGATGATATCGTCACCGAATTCAATGAGAAGCCGCAAGCCACAAAGGGCCGTATATCGGGTGGTTTTTTTGTTTGCCACAGAGATATATTTAACTATTTCGATGAGCGGGATAATCTGATGTTTGAACAGGAGCCTATGAATCGTCTGGTGGCTGATAGACAGATGTGCCTGTATAAACATGATGGTTTCTGGCAGCCAATGGATACAAGTCGGGAATACCAATTGCTCAATTCGCTATATGAAAAGGGAAATGCGCCATGGGTACGCTAAATATGCGCGATGTTCTGGAATCCTTTTCGGGTAGGCGCGTTCTGGTGACTGGCCATACCGGTTTCAAGGGTTCGTGGCTGACCTATATACTCATGGAGTTGGGTGCTGATGTGATGGGATATGCCCTGCCGCCCAATCCCGGGGATAGCCATTTTCAATTGCTGGGGCTTGAGAAAAAAATCAAGCATGTGGTTGGCAATATATGTGACGCTGATAAATTGAACGAAGCCTTTCAGTCATTTCAGCCTGAGTATGTTTTCCATTTGGCTGCTCAGGCCTTGGTAAAAAAATCATACGCCGAGCCGGTTGAGACGATGCAAACAAACATTATGGGGTCGGTGCACCTGCTCGACGCAGTCAGGCGCTGTTCATCGGTCCGTTCGCTGGTCTATATCACCTCGGATAAATGTTATGAGAACCTTGAATGGGTATGGGGATACAGGGAGAGCGACAGGCTCGGCGGGCATGATCCCTATAGCGCATCCAAAGGTGCGGCTGAACTTATTTTTTCGGCGTTCGCGCGTTCCTATTTCGCCTCGCGGCCGGAGTTGGGTGCGGCGACTGTGCGCGCGGGTAACGTGATCGGTGGGGGCGACTGGGCGGAAGATCGCATTGTTCCTGACTGCATTCGCGCAGCGCAGGAAGGTCGCTCCATAGAATTGCGTAATCCCGGGGCCACCCGGCCATGGCAGCATGTCATGGAGCCGCTATCAGGTTATTTGCTCTTGGCTGCGCGATTGCGCCAGCAGCCGGAGGAATTTGCAGGATCATGGAATTTCGGTCCTTCTACTGATGAGGTGCGGACAGTCTCCGAAGTGGCTGATACGATTGTCCAGCAGCTGGGTCGCGGCAATGTGAAAATGGATGGCTCTGAACATCACCACCATGAGGCTAACTTGCTCCAGCTCAATTGTGACAAGGCGCATCAGCTTCTGGGTTGGCAGCCGCGCTGGCATGTCGATAAAACATTGGAGTATACCGCGGTATGGTATAAATCATGGCTTGATGGTGCAGAGGTGTGCGACGTTACGCGCGCCCAGATTCTGGATTATTTTCCGGAGTTGCTATGATTGACGGTGTTGTTATCACCCCATTAAAGCAGTTTTTCGATGAACGCGGGAAGGTCATGCGTATGTTGCGTGAGGACGAGCCGACATTCTCCAGATTTGGTGAAATATACTTTTCCTGCACTTATCCCGGCGCAGTAAAGGCCTGGCATTTGCATAAGGAGATGACACTGAACTACGCGGTTGTTCACGGGGAGATCAAATGCGTATTGTACGACGATCGCCTAGGAAGTCCCACTAGGGGACAGATTGATGAGCACTTCATGTCTCCCCAGAATTATTATCTTCTCACCGTGCCTCCCATGATCTGGAATGGATGGAAAGGGATAGGGACGTGTCAGTCCATTGTGGCAAACTGTGCCTCTCTGCCGCATAACCCTGACGAAATAAATCGCATGCCGCCTTTTGATCCAAGGATCCCATATGACTGGCAAATTCAGCATCGATAGGCATGCCGGGGTTGCCGGTACCGCCGTATGATGAAGCTGCTTATCACGGGCGGGTTCGGTTATCTTGGCGGGCGCCTAGCGGAGTACTTGGCAAGACTGCCTCATTATGGACTTGTTTTGGGGACTCGCCATCAAACCGGGCTTCCATTATGGGCGTCTTCATCCTCGGTTGTGCAAACCATATGGGATTCTCCGCATGAACTTCGGCGAATCTGTGATGGAATAGATGCTGTCATTCATCTGGCCGGGATGAATGCGCAGGACTGTGCGAAGGATCCTGACGGTGCCGTTGAGGTGAATGCTTTACATACTGCTCGCTTGCTTCGGGCTGCCATCCAGCAGGGAGTGAGTCGTTTTATTTATTTGTCCACTGCTCATGTGTATGCGAGCCCTTTGACAGGGTTGGTTACCGAACAAGACTGTCCGCGCAACCTGCATCCGTATGCGACCAGTCATCGAGCTGGAGAGGACGTTGTCAGAGCTGCGAGTCAAAGGGGTGAAATTGAAGGTGTTGTCATTCGTCTTTCCAACTCCTTTGGTGCTCCGATGAACGGGGAGGTCAATTGCTGGATGCTGCTGGTGAATGATCTTTGCCGCCAGGCCGTACAGACCCAGAGGTTGGTGCTGCGTACATCCGGTTTGCAAAGCAGGGATTTTATAACTCTGACAGATGCTTGCAGGGCAATCGGTCACTTGTTGCTTCTCCCATCTGAAAAGCTTGGTGATGGTTTGTTCAATGTGGGTGGAGAAACCATGACGGTAGTTGATATGGCGGAAATGATTCAAAAGAGGTGTGTGGCAACACTGGGATTTTCTCCGGAAATCATTCGCCATGAAGCGACATCTGGTGAGGTGAACCTGAATCTAGAATATCGGAAGGACAAGCTGCTTTCTTCAGGGTTTGTTTTCGATGGCGATGCGGCAGGCGAAATTGACAGCACCCTATGCATGTGCCATGTGGAGAGGAGGGGGTGATGGGGCAGGATCCGCTGGTCTCCGTTATTATTCCCACCTACAACCACGCGCATTTTCTGCGCGAGGCATTGAAATCTGTTTGTGAGCAGACTTTCAAGAACTGGGAAGCGATTGTGGTTAACAATTATTCAGAGGATGACACGATATCTGTTGTGGAGTCCTTCTGTGATGAGCGCATCCGATTGGAAAATTTTCATAACAATGGAGTGATTGCTGCAGCTCGCAACCGTGGCATTGCCTTGGCTCGAGGCCACTATCTGGCATTCCTTGATTCGGACGATATTTGGTTTCCGGAGAAGCTTGCATCATGTATTCCCCGCCTCGAAAATGATGGTTGCGACCTCGTTTGTCACGGGTTGCATTGGTTCGGGGACAGAAGAGAGAAGGATGTATATTATGGTCCTGCCCGCCGCGCTACCTTCGATGGACTTCTGTATAAGGGCAACTGTATTGCCACCTCGGCGACAATGGTCCGTAGGGGCATTGTCGAATCTGTAGGCGGATTCTCGGAGGAAAAAAGTTTTCACACTGCTGAAGACTATCATTTATGGCTAAAGCTTGCTCAGGCCCAAGCCGTAATGGGTTTCATGGATCGGGTGTTAGGGAGCTACCGGTTTCATAATGCCAATACCGGCGGCGTGATAAAGCAGGCAAAGGCAGTCAGGTGTGTATTGGATGATTTCTTTTCCAAGGGGCGGTCGTGCAGTTTGCTGGACAGAATCAGAATGCGTTTCAGATATGGCACGAACGAATATGCAGTAGGAAGAGGTCTGCAAGCAAGGAGCCAGTTCCAGGATGCCTGGCCCTACCTGTTCAGGGCATTGTTTCTTCATCCGCTATATTTCAGGACATACGTGGCCATTGGATTGAATTTATTCTGTTTCAATCCTGATAAGTTGTGAAATCCGATGGGACTGGGCTCTTTGAATAGTATTCCATCCAGAAATGACTCCAACGACTCATATAGTCTGGTCGGATTCATCGTATTGACACTGTTTGTCTATGCCTTGATTTACAGGCCATTTATTTCTTGGATGTTCATCGCGCCCTCCATTCGCCTTGGAATAGAGGGGTTTATTATTTGCCTTCTGGTCGTGATCAATCTGAGGTATCGGTATAGTGAAGGGTTGCTCTGGCTTATATCGCTTGTTGTGATCTTTGGTTGTGTGCTCTTTTTTCATTTGGATACATTCATCAAGCTGGCATCAACAATAAATAAATGGGTATTTTTGACTCTTCTTATTGGACTATTTATAGGAAACCCAAAGATTTTGCATACGAGTATCAAGTTATGGAAAATATTGTTTTCTGTACTATGCACCATGGCAATTATAGCCTTTGTAGGCTACAAGACAGGACTCATTCCCTTTTCCCCTTTAGTTCTTAGCGGGAATTATTATTTTCACAACCCCATACTGGGAAACCTGATACCAAGACGGTTGTTTGGCACTGAATTTGGCAGGGTCACTGGTTTTATGCACGAAGGGCAATACTTTGGGTTTTTCCTGGGTATGAATATTTTGTTGGCAAAAGACTGGATCCTGGATGCCAGTAGTAGAACAAGGTTTATCTGGATCAATCTTATCGCGGGTATATTTACTCTTTCCACAACGTTCTTCGTATTCTTTACTCTATATTTTTTGAGCACCTGTTCTGTAGGCGGCAAGAAGCCGGATATGGTCCTCAGACTCATGTTCTTTTCTGTTTTGGGAGCCATGGTGATAGGTTTGCTGATCGGTCTGAATTATTTTGAGCAAACATCGGCAAGCATACGCATAATAAGGTTTTTCCAAAATTGGAGTTATTTCTTGCATGGAGACTGGCTCAGCATGCTGCTTGGATATGGTACTGGAATTATGAGGGTGGAGTTGGGGATTGGTTTTGAATCAGGCTGGTTTGCCATTCTGGTTGATCATGGGCTTATCATGTTCCTCCTGATGGCTTCCTTATTCGCTATGCTTACCAAGCACAATCGTTGGCTGCTGTTTTATATTTTACTGACGCATTTCGCCAACAACATGTTCTGGAGTCCCTTGTTTCTCATACTGATTGCCATGTCTTATGCATTCCATAGGGATACATTGCGACGGGTGGTTGTTCCTGAACGTTTGCCAGAAGCATTACCTGCAGATGGTAGCTATAGTGTCATGCCTTCCTCCGAGGCTCCAAAACCTGCTCTGTAGTCCATCCGACCAAATTGCAAGTCGATATGCGGTCAGCGCAATGCAATGCTGTGTGTGTTTCCGTATTCCGGGAGGAAAGATGAATGATGTGAAACAAATGCTGAAATATCAAAGTAATAGCGTTATAGTTGCTCAGCCGTAGGTGAGGTTAACACATGCCTTAAATGGCATGGGTTTTGGTGAGATACTGGATGGCTCCATATTTTCTGGCTGAGGGAAAAAAATTTAAATTTATGAAAGTGGTTTGATGATGGCCAAAAGTATATTGGTGACGGGAGGAGCAGGCTATATAGGTAGTCATACCTGCGTGTCTTTGCGGAATGCAGGATACGAAGTCGTTATTGTTGATAACCTTTGTAACAGCGATGCTTCGGTTATTGACAGGGTTGAGGCGATTACCGGCAAGCGCCCAGTTTTTCTTCAATTTGATATGTGCGAAAGGGATGAGCTGCGTAAAGTGTTTCAACGACATTCCTTTGCTGCGGTAATACATTTAGCTGGCTTAAAAGCTGTCAATGAGTCTGTCTCCCAACCTTTGAAATATTATCGCAATAACATTGAGGCAAGCACGATGTTGCTTGAAACTATGGACGAGTTTGGTGTCCGCAATCTTGTATTCAGCTCATCTGCAAATGTCTATGGAGTGCCAGACTCCCTGCCTGTTCAGGAGCATTTCCCTCGGTATGCGACCAACCCATACGGGCGAACGAAACTAATCATAGAAGATCTTTTGACCGATCTGCACTCGGCCGATAGTCGCTGGCGCATTGCTTTGTTGCGCTATTTTAATCCTGTTGGGGCCCATGAAAGCGGTCGTATCGGGGAGAATCCAAGTGGCGAACCAGGTAATCTGATGCCATATATTTCTAGGGTAGCATTAGGGAAACTTCCGTATCTGCATGTTTATGGCGGCGATTATCCTACTGAGGATGGCACGGGGGTAAGGGATTTTATCCATGTTATGGATTTGGCTGAAGGGCATGTGAGCGCCTTACAATGGCTGGAAATGTCTCCCGGAATCGCGGCATTTAATCTTGGCTCTGGTGAGGGGCATAGCGTCCTCGAAATGATTGCGGCCTACGAAGATGTGTGTGGTAGAAAGATTCCATACAGGATTGTCGCCAGGCGCCCCGGGGATATTCCAGCGTCCTTTGCAGACCCTTCCCTCGCCCAGCGAGAGCTTGGCTGGAAGGCGAGCCGGAGCTTGCACTGCATGTGCGTTGACGAATGGCGGTGGCAAACCGTCCATAGCGCTCAAAACGCATAATTCTCTTTCCATGTCTCGGATTTGTATGATTGGTGTGTTCCCTCCACCTTTGATGGGGATGGCCACCATCAATGATGCCATGAAAAAGTATCTCTCCGAACATGGGCATGATCCGGTGGTGATAAATATGACGTATAGGTCACTCAGCAAGGCCTGGTATGTTCGAATCCGGCGTCTTATTCAGTTACCTATCCAGTTGGCTAGATTCAGCGTCGTACTGTGCCGGGGTAGGAGGCCATCCGTTTATATGAGCCTGTCCGCAGGTTATGGCCAATTGTTTGAAATTCCGTTTATCTTGCTTTCCCGTCTCACAGGGGCGAAGTTATCATTGCATCATCATAGTGTTCTCTATATCAATCACCCAACCCATGTCAGTCGTTTGTTGATGCGCTTAGCTGGCAAGAGCGCCATGCACATTGTGTTGTGTCAGTGCATGGCCGACACGCTTCGTACCTCCTATGTCAGCGCAGCGTCTGTGTCGGTTTTGTCAAACGCCGCTTTCCTGTCGCTGGCGGAAGCTTCTCGGCATGCTCGTGGCGAGGTAAGGACGCTTGGTTTCTTGAGCAATATCGAGCTGGACAAGGGAATTATGGAATTTCTTGCAGTTGTGGAGCGTCTGGAGTCTGATGGACATTCCTTTCGTGCCATGGTTGCTGGCCCGTTCCGCAACCCCGATGAGGAAAGACTGATCCGTAGCAAACTTGATGAAATGACATCCGTGGAATATGTAGGTCCGAAGTATGATGAGGAAAAGGTGGAGTTTTTTTCCTCGATCGATGTCCTTTTGTACCCGACGAAAAATGATGCCGAACCTTTGACTGTGCTGGAAGCGATGGCTCACGGCGTCCCGGTTATTGCAAATAACCGTGGTTGCATTGAAGAAATGCTTGCGGCAAAGGCCGGTGTGGTGGTCTCGCCGGACGATGATTTTGTGGATGTGGCAAGCAGGCAATTGCTCGCTTGGAAAGTCGCACCGGGCAGCTATGCCGAAGTGGCACTTTTGGCCAAGGCGAGGTTTGACAGCTTGAGAGATGCTTCTCTGGGTGCGCTGAACCAGTTATACTCGGATGGGTCGGGACGGCATTGGCCAGATGCGTGAGATTGCCGGTAGGCCAATAATCTTCAAACCAGTGGGTGATCGGTGCATAAGATACGTCTATACCAATCAGATGGTTGGCGAGTGATGCTTGTGGAGCGTGCAGTTTCCGAGAGGGATGTGTGACATTGTTTATTCAAAGAATCGTGAAGCTTGCCAATATTTTACGCAGCAGTCTGTATTTCTCCGCCTTGCAGCAAGAGTGCGTCGCGGCCGGAACCGAGCATGAGAGTCTGCTGCGTACCCTGAGCTGCAGTCATGTGGTGGATATTGGCGCTAACGCTGGTCAGTTTGCGCTGGTTTCCCGCAGGTGTTTTCCCGATGCCAGAATTGATTCCTTCGAACCCTTGGCGGAGCCGGCAGATCGCTATGAAAGGGTTTTCAAGCATGACGGCCATGCTTTTATGCATCGTGTGGCGATCGGCGCCATTGAAGGTCGTGCAGATATTCATGTGTCCGGCCGGGATGATTCGTCTTCTCTGCTGCCGATTACCCGGGAGCAAAGCGATTTGTTTCCCGGTACCGAGGAGAGCCATACTCAAACCATTCGAGTCAGCCATCTGCAGGCTGAGTTGAAGGATGAGGATATTCTCTCTCCCGCATTGTTGAAACTCGATGTGCAGGGCTATGAGTTGGAAACTCTGCGTGGCTGCGAAGCACTATTGTCGTGTTTCAGGTATATCTACTGCGAATGTTCCTTTGTCGAGCTCTATGGTGGTCAGGCGTTGGCACATGAGGTGATCGCCTTCTTGCAGCAGCGAGGCTTCGAGCTCCGCGGGGTTTACAACATGACATACAACAACAGTCAGGCGATCCAGGCGGATTTCTTTTTTGCCCATTCATCGCTACTGGAGTGATTGCTTGAAAGTTCTGATTTCCGGCATCAATTATAGTCCGGAATTGACCGGGATAGGTAAGTATACTGGCGAGATGGCTGAATGGTTATCAGAACAAGGGCATGAGGTGCGTGTTGTGGCAGCTCCGCCATACTATCCCGAATGGAAAGTGCGCGACGGTTATTCTGCGCTACGCTACCGGCACGAGGAAATGAACGGAATCGATGTATGGCGTTGCCCGGTTTTCGTTCCATCCCATCCAACGGGCTTCAAGCGCATCGTCCATCTCCTGAGTATAGCCGTTAGCAGTTTACCGGTGATGCTATGCCAGGCTTTCTGGAGGCCCGATGTGGTCGTGGCCATTGAGCCGCCGCTTTTTTGTGCTCCGGGAGCCTGGTTGACTGCACGTTTCTCGGGTGCAAAGTGTTGGTTGCATGTACAGGATTTCGAGGTAGATGCGGCATTCGCGCTGCGTATCCTTAATATCCCGACTGCACGAAGGCTGGTTCTGTCGATAGAGTCGTGGTTGCTGCGTCGTTTCGACAGGGTATCGAGCATATCCGTCAGTATGGTCGATCGTTTGCATCAGAAAGGCGTGGCGAGGGAGAGATGTTTTTTGTTTCGCAATTGGGCCGATATCGAGAAGGTGATATATGATGCTGCGGCAGCAGATGATTTCAGACGACAACAAGTAATTCCCGTTGATACTTTCGTCGCGCTGTATTCGGGCAATATGGGCGAGAAGCAGGGTTTGGAACTGGTTCTAGAAGCAGCGGAAAGGCTGCAGCATGAAAATATTCTATTTGTTCTTTGTGGTGATGGTGCAGCCAGAGAGCGATTGTTACAACGTGCATGCAACATGGAGAACGTGCGGTTCCTTGATTTGCAGCCCAATCATTTGCTGGCAGGCATGCTTTCAGCTGTGAATGTGCACTTGGTTATCCAGAAAGCTGGTGCGGCAGATTTGGTCATGCCATCCAAACTTTCAAATATTCTGGCTGTCGGTGGAGTATCTATCGTGACTGCGGAAGAAAATTCTGAACTTGGTCGTTTATTCTCCGAATATCCATATATGGGGCTACTTTGTCCTCCTGGGAATGTGGATGAGCTCGTTGAGTGTGTAAAATATTTCCAACTTTCGCATAGGGTTCCGTGCCATCCCAAAGTACGTTCTTATGCCGAACAACATATCGGAAAAACAATGATTCTGAGCAGGTGTGAAAGGGAGATGCTTTCGATACAATCACGCGCGACAGGCTATAAATAAGTTTGGTTGGATCAAGCAGTGTGGGGCTATGAATGCTGAAGATGAGTATGCTTAGGGTTTATTTTTCTTATGGCGAGTAATTCAGGGGGATTTCTTCGCAGGCACCATTCTTTGCTTGCCCTTTTTCAGCGCGTCTCTGATTTGGCGTGTGTATACGCAACGTTGTCTGTATTGTGTTTTGCTTACGGGGTCACTTTTAGCCGTTCATACCAGTTGGCTGGAATGATCATGCTGCTGGCCAGCTGGGGTTCTTTCGGCCTAGTGAACCTGTATCGTAATTGGCGTGGCTCGACCTTAATGCGCGAAGTCCGTGTTTTGCTGGCCGGTTGGCTGCTGGCGCTGTTTTTTGCGCTGATTATTGCGTGGGCGGCTAAAAGTATGGATTTATATTCTCGAGTCATTGTCGGCACTTGGGCAGTGATAACCCCGCTAATTTTAATCTTATTGCATATACTTGAAAGGGCGACGCTACGTTTGTTGCGAAGGGGCGGGAGGAATACCCGTCGGGCAATTATTATTGGGGCAGGAGACCTTGGCATCAGCTTGGCAGACAGGATTCTAGATACGGAGTGGATGGGTGTCCGAATAGAGGGATTCTTCGATGATAAGGCTACAGAGCCTGAGCAGATACGCATCAACGGGTTGCCCATATTGGGACGATGCAACGAAGCGTGTGCTTATGTGCGCAAGCATCGCATTGATCATGTCTATCTTGCCCTTCCGATGCGAGCTGAAGCGGTAATGCGTAATGTTTTTGATCAATTACAGGATACAACGGCGTCAGTGTTTCTGGTTCCAGACCTGTTTGTGTTCGAACTGATGGGAACATATCAGCAGGATATTAAGGGAATGCCGGTTTTCTCTTTGTGTGAGAGTCCGTTGAACGGGCCTTTTGGTGTGGTTAAGCATCTGGAGGACAAGATTCTTGCGAGCTTGATTCTGCTGCTGATCTGGCCGTTGATGTTGCTGATTGCATTGGGAGTGAAATTAACTTCTAAGGGGCCGGTTATTTTTAAGCAGCGGCGTTATGGCCTTAATGGCATGCCTATTAAGGTATACAAATTCAGATCAATGACAGTCTGTGAGGATGGAAACAATGTATTGCAAGCCAAACAGGGCGATGCGCGCGTAACCAAATTCGGTGCTTTTCTTCGACGTACCTCTCTGGATGAATTACCCCAGTTCTTCAATGTATTGCAAGGTCGTATGAGCATCGTCGGCCCGCGCCCTCATGCTGTGGCTCACAACGAGCAGTACAGAAAACTGATTCGAGGGTATATGTGGCGGCACAAGGTAAAGCCCGGCATTACCGGGTTGGCTCAGGTGAGCGGTTGGCGCGGCGAAACGGACACCCTCGAGAAAATGCAGAGGAGGGTCGAGTTTGATCTCGAATACATTCGAAGATGGTCTATCTGGCTGGACATAAAGATCATTCTTCAAACGGCCTTGATAGGTTTCACCGGAAAAAACGCGTACTGATGGTGCAGAAGAAGACAGTTTATGCGTCTCTGTTTGGAATAATCACCCTGGTTCTGATTTGTGTGATCGGTGCACAGGCGAGAGTTGCTCCGCAGTTTGGTGGCTATTGGATTGTAGGGCTTATGCTGGTGCTATGTCTGATTATCGCTATCGGATGGCAAAGGCGTTGGCGTTGTAGTGTGGAAACTGATTTCCCTGTTTATTCAGCTGTTCTGTTGTTTTACGCATTGATAATTGTATTGGTAGGAAGCATACACTTTGCCGGACTAGCCATGATTCCAGGTGAAATGGAAATCAACCAATTTAATGTGCATGCCTTTAATGCGATGAAGCAGGAAAGAGCCTTTGCTCTGTATTACCTACTCTTTCCGGCCATGGTCCTGACTCAAATCGAATTGCAACGTGTGGTATCCTTGCAGGCCGTCATTCGATGCCTATTCTTTGCAGGGCTGCTTACCGCCATTGTCTCAATCTATCAGGTTTTCTTTGATTCAACTTTTCTGCATGCGATGTCATGGGGGGAGAGATATGAGGGATTGGCGACTGATCCCAATGCGCTAGCCTTGTCCTGTTTTCTGTTGGTTCCATTACTTGCTATAGGGTGCTGGATTGAAAAACTCAGTATAATAAGATTGTTTTATCTGTTGTTGATACTGATGCTCGGAATAGCCGTATGGGGAACTGGGAATCGGACGGGTTTTGTTGGTATTTGCCTTTTATTACTGAGCTTTCCCTGGGTTCTTTCCGTTGCTATGAATCACTGGAGTCTTCGCCGCCGCCTGATGCTCGGTCTGCTTCCTGTCGCTGTTTGCTTTGCAGGGCTTATATTTGCTTCTTCGATGATGACTGTGGTGGAGAACACGGGGTTAACAGGTGAGCGGCTGGCAGGTACGTGGAAAAAATTTGAGGCACAAGGAATTCACGGCGTGTTTTTTCAGGAAGAGCACCGGGGAAGATATCTGGTCACTGGAATAGATCTGGTTTCAGAAGCGCCTTGGGCCGGTTGGGGGCCGGCCGGATTTTACCGTGAAGCCACCAATATGTTCTATCTCAGACACGGGTGGCGAGGGGATTTTCGGGACAGCGCGCTTAATCATTATTTGATGATAGCGAGTGATTTCGGACTCCCTGCTATGGCGATTAATCTGGCAATTCTTTTTTCTCCTGTTGCTCTGGGGATAGTTGTATTCCGGCGAGTTTGTGATGTCAGGCCGCGACTAATTCTTGCTGCGTTGATCTCAAGTAACTTATTGTTCCTGTTGCTTGTCTTTACTATCCCCCCATCATATTTTCTGGGCGCAGTATGGCTTTGGTCTGTCCATCTCGTTGTATTGCTCATGCTTGCCAGGCAACACGGCGTGGCATTGAGGTTTCCGCAATCAAGCACCATCAGAAGAGCCATTATGGCATCAGCTATACTGCTAACCTTGATCGTGCTAGCGGGGAGCTATGAAACCAGCTTTGGCGATCACGGTTATGCTGTACGCGCTCAGCATGCATGGTGGAAAAGCGGGTGATAGACCTTCAACGATTTTTCTTCTCGGGCGAGCACCGAAGAGCCAAACCTATATGTGATTGACACCTCGCCGGATCATAGCGTTTTTCACTTTTTCAGAGTAACATAAGCAAAGCTTGTTAAGCAGGGGATTGGATGCCTGACAAGCCAGGCGGATAGCCGCTGATGAAACCCGAAATAGATAGGCACTTTGGCATAATACGCGGCATGCCCAAAGAAACCGATATACTCCGAGATTCTGAATCCAAGGGTTTCAAATCGTCTGATTTGTCTTCTTGAAGGGCCACGACACCAGCTGTAATAAGCAGGGAATTTGGCATGTTTTCCCTCTTTTTCCCTGCCTGGTTGCAGGTGGTGTAGTACCTTTTCAGCCAGCCTTTCGGGTAATAACCTGTTTACCAGAAACGGGGGGGCATACAGCGTCGGGAAAAAGTGGAACGCCAGGCCACCATCGGCAAGCAGGGTGAATACATTCTGATGAAAGCGCTCTCCATTCTTGATGTGTTCTGCGAGCATCCGACTGAAAATCAGATCATATCCACTTGGCAAGTCAAGGTTGTCATCTGTGATGTCTGCCTGTAACTTGATGTAACCATCTGGGGCTTTGGCTAATTCGGCTGCGGAAATATCAAGAATGGTATATTCAAGATTGTGCTTATTGACGAATTCTTGTGAAAAACTCGGATTGGCACCACCACCAACCTCAAGGATTCTTCTTGCACCATGCTGAACAATCAGGTTTTCCAAGTATGCCGTAGCATTTTGCCATGCCTGTTCCGAGCCGGCGTAATGAATATTCATGTTATTCCTTTTCGTCAAAGTTAAGGCGCCCCGTCATATGAGGGGGTGGAAGTAGTTCACCGACTTACACCT
This sequence comes from Zetaproteobacteria bacterium CG06_land_8_20_14_3_00_59_53, assembly GCA_002779605.1. GTDB lineage: Bacteria > Pseudomonadota > Zetaproteobacteria > Mariprofundales > Mariprofundaceae > UBA1543. Next base: position 220,071 of record PEWE01000020.1, read on the forward strand.
GTCATAATTCTGTCAGAGAGGATATATGCCAATGAAAGACCATTTGCCAAGGCGAAAGAAGGCTGATTCATTTCAGCGCCAATCCAATCGGTCGTTATGCCCCGGCATTTCTGGGGCGCAAGATGGTATCTACAAAGAAGGCGGCGAATATACCAAATATTAGGCCGGCTATCAGGCTGCCCAGCACGATATGGTTGCGTCTCGGTTTAATTGGGCGCAACGGGGTATAAGCCGGCTCTTCCACGCGCATCAGACGGAAGTCGTCAATCCCGATAGATTGCTTCTGCAACTTCTCCAATTTTCCTTTTAGCTTGGGAATCTCGGTGTTGTACATGCCTATGTCTTTGCGGTTTTCCAAGGCTTCCAGTTCTGCATTCAGAGATTTGATTCCACGCATGTATAAAATATCGGATGTGATAATTGAAAAGTCGCCTTCGGCCATTTCCCTGTTTTTTGAACTGACTGCGGGCAGCTGGAAGTCAGAAATTCCTAGCACCGAGGCAATAGAAATCGCCTCTTTTAGCTGGGCTATTCTGTTTTGTTTTTCGTGAGTCTCCTGAGTGAGCAATGCGTCAATCTTCGACTGGGTAATTAATTTCTGGCTTTCAAGAAAAGCCTGGAGGTCTCCAACCATGTTTTGTCTACCCATTCGAGCGACTTGGGTAACTATATCATTCAGCGTAGTGGTAATATTAACGGGGTCTGATCCCGTTATACTTAGTACGCCATCTTTCCAACTCAGTGTTTGGTTAAAGGCATTGAAAGAATCGTGTAGCTCACGCTCTGATCGGGCAGTTGGATAAAACTTTTCCCTTATTCCGTGGTTCATGAAGTAATCGCGTCGTATAGACTTTAAATTGATCGTCTGGGAGAAATATTTAAATGCAGTTGTTGGGGTATAGGAGGTATCGGTTAAACCAATGGCATTTGCAAAACGCTCAATCTCGGCGACATCCTTATGGCTTGGTGGTACAAGGGTTGTACTCACGGTGTAAACAGAGGGAGAAAGCAATGCATAAGATAGTCCGATGATGGTGATGATTGAACAGAGGGCGGCGATCAGAAATTTATGTTTGGTCATAGTTTGCCATAGGTCAAACAAACTGATTTGATCCTGTTCTATAGGCTGGGCCACCAACATAACAGGGGTGCCTTGTTTGGCTAGTTGAAGGTTGTTACTTTGTTGATCCATACTCCGCGCTCCCATGAGTTATATCCGGTTGGTAAAACTACAAATCTTTCTCTGCGTTGCCAATAACCACATCGCGTGACGCGGCGGTAGGGAGAAGAGCCCACTTTGCCTGATGAACGGGAATGGTATTAAGCTGTTTACACGACGCGACCGGATAGCAGGTTAAGCGAATGGGCCTTCGTCCAGATGGAATTCTGTATCACGTTTCTCTGCATACGCCACTGCCAGTTGCCGTGCAGGGTTCCGGGCGTGTTGAGGCGCGCCTCTGAGCCCAGTGACAGCAGATCCTGCATCGGAATCATGGCCAGCCTTGCATCGGATTCGATACACACGCGGATCAGCGGCCATGGCATGGCATCACCGCTTAAGTCGGCATGCTCGGCCATGCGGTCGATTTCATCTTTGCCAAGTCCGGCATACCAGCCCATCGTGGTGTCGTTGTCATGTGTGCCGGTGTAGATCACGCTGTTGGCGTCGAAGTTGCCGGGCAGATAGGGGTTGTCCTGCGAACCGTCAAAGGCGAACTGCAGCACCTTCATGCCCGGAAGATCGAAATCGTCCAGCAGGGCCGTGACCTCCGGGGTGATCAGGCCGAGGTCCTCGGCGGCGATCGGCAGGCGACCGAGCTTATCTTTCAGTGCCTGCAGCAGTTGCTTGCCCGGAGCCTTGATCCATTCGCCGATCTTGCCGTCTTCCCTGTCGCCGGGGATCGACCAGAAGGCCTCCAGACCACGGAAGTGATCGATGCGCAGCAGATGCATGCGCTTCATCTGCGCCTCGATACGCATCAGCCACCAGTCGAATTCGCTGGCTTCATGTGCTTCCCAGCGGTACAAGGGGTTGCCCCAGCGCTGACCGTTCTCGGCGAAGTAGTCCGGCGGAACGCCGGCAACATCGTCGCACAGTCCCTTTTCATTGACGGTGAACAGCGACTGGTTGGCCCATACATCGACCGAATCGTGCGCCACATAGATGGGCAGGTCGCCGAACAGGATGATACCACGTGATTCAGCGTGCTGTTTCAATGCATGCCATTGTCGATCGAAGGCGAACTGTTCGAATACCACCTGCTGGATGGCAGCCTCGCATTGCGCGGCGACCGCACTCAGTGCAGCTGCTTCGTGTCTGGCCAGCGGGGTATCCCACTGCCACCAGGGACCACCGTTATGACGCTGTTTGAGAGCAGTGAACAGGGCGTAATCTTCCAGCCATGATGCATTGGCCAGTCGGAATGCCTGCACCTCGGCAGCCAGCGCATCGTCGCGCGCTACCGCATGCCAGAAGCCGTGCCCGGCGCGCAGCAACGGCTTGTCGCCTGCGGTATCGGCCAGCCAGCCTTCGGCGACGCAGGCTCGCAGATCGATGAGGTCCGGATTTCCCGCGAAGGTGGATAATGATTCATAGGGAGAGCCATGTCCGTGCGTGGGGCCGAGCGGCAGGAACTGCCAGACGGAGAAGCCACCCTTGCAGATGCTGTCCACAAAGGCATGCGCCTCACTGCCCAGCGTGCCGACGGCCTGCGGGCCGGGAAGGGAGGTGATGTGCAGCAGTACGCCGGCGCGGCGTCGATCCAGCCAGGGTTTCATATGTTGGTTGCCTTTTTTTGCTATCGCTCGCTGGAGCCGGGATATCAGTTGCCGCGGCGCATGGTGCCGCCGCCTTCAGCATTGCCGCCACCTGCCGAGATCGGAGCCTCAAGCGAGGCCGGTACGTTGACTTCAATCAGCTGATAAAGCTTGCGCAGATGGTTGCGGTACAATCGGTCGAAATCGCGCACCGCAGGCCCCGGATTGTAGTCGCCGAACCACCAGCACCAGTCCGAACCTTCGCAGATGCGCAGCTGTTCAGCAGCGGCTGCCATCTTTTCATCACTCAGCTTGCCGGCCTTCTGTACCGTATCAAAGGCCTTCTTGGCCTCGATCAGTAATTCCCAGCCGCGTGTCTTGGCCGCGTCGCCGATCCAGGTCGAAAGATTTCCGTACACCCATGAGCCTGCAGCCATGCGCTTCAGGCGCGGCTGTTCAGCATGTGTATTGAGGTATTCGGAGAAGGTGGTCAGCTCGAATTCCTTGTGTTCGGAAATAGCCTGATACAGCGAGGTCAGGAAGGGGACGCCATTCTCATGGAAATGCTCCCAGGCGTTTTCGCCGTCCATGATGATGGCAGCCACGGGGGCCGTTTCCGACAGTGTGCGCTGATGGATGCCGTTCAGTTCATGGATGAAGTTGGCGACCGCATCGCGGGTATCCCAGCTCTGGTACTCGAAGCCGATCAGGTCCGACAGACGATCGTCACGGAAGAAGCAGGAGATCTTGCCGTCCTTGCCGGTACGCCATGGATGGTACAGGTCACGTCCGCCCTGATGTTCACGGATGTTGTAGCCCAGAGAGTTGTGCAGCACGCCTTCGCCTGTTGCGCACCAGTCAAAACCGCTTTGTCCGAGCATCTCGACGGTTGCCTGCGAAACCGCACCCTCAGCCGGCCAGCAGCCGCGCGCCGGGGTTCCGAAGCTCGCTGCATGCGCCCGTCTGGCCAGATCGATATGTTCCTGAGCACGCTCTTTGCCGCCCGGATACTGCGTGGCCGGAATCAATGCATCAGGCACCGTTTCATGGGCCGAATTGAAATCCAGCTGCAGGGGGATAATCGGATGGGCGTAGGGGGTGGTGGAAACCTCGATCTTGCCGAGTTCTGCAAGCTTGCGGTAACGCGGCGCAATGTCGGCCAGCAGGCTGGCGATCAGCGTCATCAGGTCTCGCCTGTCCTGATAGGAGAAGTTACCGGCCTTTTCGATCAGGCGGCGGGCGATGAAATGCGTGTTGCGCACCGTTTCGCCCAGCCAAGCCAGATGATACCAGGTGACCAGATCGGTGAAGTAGTTGTCGCCGAGATAATCCAGACCGTTGTGGTGACGACATTGTTCAGCAAGGTTCCACAGGCGGCTGTAGGCAGGGTAGCGATGCATGTTCCGCCCGTGGTTCAGGCGGAAGCAGGTCTCCAGCAGCCAGTCGCGTTCGCTGTCGCTGAAGCAGCCGTCTTCGTGTACCAGCGCGCTAAGCAGCGGATCCGGCAGCTGGCCTTCATGATTCAGCCAGTGACGGATGCGCTCGGCATAGTCCTCGATCTGCGCGGTCAGCGACGGCACGAAATTGACCACCGCACGTGCGCCGGGCACCTGTTCCAGGATCGCTGCCATGTCGGTGTAATCCTTCATGGCATGCAGATAGACCCAGGGCAGGGCATAGGTGCCTGATTCCGCGTCCCGGTAGAACGGTTGGTGCATATGCCAGCAGAAAACCACCGACAGCTTATGAGGCGCTGCTTTTTTCATGAAGCCTTCCTGTACTTGAAGCTCTTGTTAATATCAGACCGAGTGCAAACTCTGCCCCAGCATGTCTGGCGTGACCAGAACAATCCCGCCCTCGCTGACATAAAATCGCTTGGCATCTTCCACTGCATTCTCACCGATGATGGTGCCCTCAGGGATCACGGTGCCTTTGTCGATGACGCAACGCCTGATACGGCAGCCGCGGCGGATCTCCACATCCGGCAGGATCACGCTATCGGTCACCTCGGAAAAGGAATGGATACGTACATTCGAGAACAGTACCGAATGACGCACGATAGAGCCTGTGATCAGGCAGCCGCCGGAGATCATGGTGTCCACTGCCATACCGCGACGCTCTTCATCATCGAAGGCGAACTTGGCCGGAGGCAGTTGCTCCTGATGTGTCCATACCGGCCAGTTCTGGTCGTAGAGATCGAGATCCGGCTGGATGTTGGCCAGATTGATGTTGGCATCCCAGTAGGCATCGATGGTGCCGACATCACGCCAGTAGCCGGGCCCGCCGGTATTGCCGTTGATGAACGGGAAGGCGAAGATGTTCGCATTCTTGATGGCATCCGGAATGATGTCTTTACCGAAATCGTGGCTGGAACTTTTGTCCTGGGCATCGGCGATCAGACGGTTGCGCAGATATTCGGCGCTGAACACATAGATGCCCATCGAGGCCAGAGCCTGGTTCGGATCATCCGCCATTGCTTTCGGGTTGGCCGGCTTCTCGGCGAATTCGACGATGCGGTTGTCTGCATCGACCTCCATCACGCCGAATTCGGTGGCTTCTTTCAGCGGGACAGGGATGCAGCCGACGGTGATGTCGGCGCCGGTGGCGGCATGCGCCGCAACCATCTTGCCGTAGTCCATCTTGTAGATGTGGTCGCCGGCCAGCACCAGCACGTAGCCGAAGTTGTAGTGCCGCATGATGTCGAGGTTCTGGTAGATGGCATCGGCGGTCCCTTCATACCAGCCCTCGCCGGTACGCTGCTGCGCGGGCAGCACTTCAAGGAATTCACCGAACTGGCCGGACAGGAAGCCCCAGCCGCGTTGCAGATGGCGCTGCAGGGAATGCGATTTGTACTGCGTGAGCACCGAGATGTGGCGGATGCCGGAGTTGATGCAGTTGGAAAGCGGGAAATCAATGATGCGGAACTTGCCTCCGAATGGTACGGCCGGTTTGGCCCGCCAGTCGGTGAGAGCCTTCAGGCGCGAACCGCGACCGCCCGCGAGTACGATGGCCAGTGTTTCGCTGGTCAGCTTGCTGATGTGGCGTTGCATAGTGATTTCAGACATGTCCCTTCCCTCGTGTTTGATATAAAGCGAGTCGCATCATAGCAATGTGAGGCTGCAATAACCACCGTCGGGTTTGGCTAATGCGCGGATTGTTTTGTGTGCGGTGGCCGCTAGTCTGCGTATCTGCTAACATCCAGATTTTCGAGGGGAATCGTATGTCAGTCAGTATTGTTTCTACCCGTCCGTTTGACGACCAGAAGCCGGGCACATCGGGATTGCGCAAAAAAGTGAAGGTATTCCAGAGGTTGAACTATCTGGAAAACTTCGTGCAATCGACCTTTGATGTGATCGGTGATTTCGCCGGTCAGACGCTGGTGGTCGGTGGCGATGGCCGCTACTTCAATCGCGAGGCGATTCAGATCATCCTCAAGATGGCTGCGGCGAATGGCTTCGGTCGCGTGCTGGTCGGACAGGGCGGTATTCTGTCCACGCCGGCGGCCTCGCATATCATCCGTAAGAACAAGGCGTTCGGTGGTCTGATTCTTTCCGCCAGCCACAATCCGGCAGGCCCCGATGAAGATTTCGGTATCAAGTATAATATTAGCAACGGCGGCCCTGCGCCCGAAGGTGTGACCGAGGCGATGTTCGCCCGCACCCTTGAAATCAGCGAATATAAAATCCTTCAGGCCGGCAACATCCCGTTGGATACCGTCGGCACCTTCCAGTTGGGTGAGATGCAGGTCGAGGTGATCGATTCGGTGCATGATTATGCCGAGCTGATGAAATCGTTGTTTGATTTTCCTGCGATCCGCGAACTGCTGGCCGGTGGTTTTGCGATGAAGTTCGACGCCATGCACGCGGTGACCGGACCTTATGCGCTGCGTATCTTCGAAGGCATGCTGGGTGCGCCGCTCGGCACGGTGATGAATGGCGCAGCCTCCGAGGATTTCGGAGGGGGTCATCCCGATCCGAATCTGACCTATGCGCATGATCTGGTGGATATCATGTACGGCGAGTACGCCCCCGAATTCGGTGCTGCATCGGATGGTGACGGTGATCGCAATATGATTCTGGGCAATCATTTCTTTGTCACACCGAGTGATTCTCTGGCCGTGCTCGCGGCCAACGCGGATAAGGTCAAGGGCTATCGTGGCGGCATTGCCGGCATCGCGCGCTCCATGCCGACCTCGGCTGCAGCTGACCGGGTGGCCGAGTCCATGGGGCTGGATTGCTATGAGACCCCGACCGGCTGGAAGTTCTTCGGCAACCTGATGGACGATGGTCGCGTCACGCTGTGCGGTGAGGAGTCATTCGGCACCGGTTCCAATCATGTGCGCGAGAAAGACGGCCTGTGGGCGGTTCTTTTCTGGCTCAATATTCTGGCCGTGCGCAAACAATCCGTGGCTGCCATCGTGCAGGAGCACTGGAAGCGCTTCGGACGCAACTACTACTCGCGGCACGATTATGAAGGCGTGGATTCCTCGGCTGCGAGCAGGGCGCTGCAGAATGTGCGCGACAAATCCCCGGAGCTTCCCGGCACTCAACTGGCCGGACGCACCGTCTCGACCTGCGATGATTTTGCCTATACCGATCCGGTGGATGGCAGTGTGAGCCGCAATCAGGGCGTGCGCGTGCTATTCGAGGATGGTTCGCGTATCATTTTCCGGCTGTCCGGCACCGGCACCAGTGGTGCCACCATCCGTATCTACCTTGAATCCTATGAGGCCGATGCAAGCAAGCATGATCTGGATGCGCAGGATGCGCTGGCCGAGATGATCCATGCAGCCGGCGAAATATCCGGACTACGTAAGCTGACAGGGCGTGATGCGCCTACCGTCATCACTTGAGGACTGAGACCATGAGCAATAAAGAACTGATGTACCAGATTGTCGAGGCCAGGTGTCATGATCCCTTTGCCTATCTCGGGCGCCATGAGGCGGGTGGAAAGAGTACAGGCGTGGTGGTGCGTAGTTTTGCGCCGCGCGTGGAAAGTGCATGGGTAGTGGATGCAGCAGGTACGGCTACGCCGATGAAGCGTATCCATGCGGACGGTTTGTTCGAGGCCAAACTGCCCAAGCTGGGCTTTGACGACACCTACAGGCTGCGTTACGAGAACCATGAAGGACACAGCTGGGAGATCGAAGATCCGTACCGCTTCCCGCCAGTGCTCGGCGATATGGACTTGCACCTGATCGGCGAGGGACAGCATTTCGAGAAATACAGCCTGCTCGGTGCCCATGTGCGCGAGATCGAGGGCGTATCCGGCGTGTCGTTCGCCGTCTGGGCACCGAATGCCAGCCGCGTGTCGGTGGTGGGTAACTTCAACCACTGGGACGGGCGCGAGCATCCGATGCGCGCACGCGGCGGTTCCGGTGTCTGGGAAGTTTTCATCCCGAGCCTGTGCGACGGCGAGCTGTACAAGTTCGAGATCCGTACTCAGTCGGCGGATATCCTGCTCAAGGTCGATCCCTATGCGCAGCAGATGGAGGTTCGCCCGGCCACGGCCTGCGTGGTACACAACCCGAAGCAGTACAAGTGGAATGACAAGAAGTGGATGGATGCCCGCCGTGCCTACGGCCCGCCGATGGACAAACCGATGACCATCTACGAGGTGCATCTCGGTTCATGGCGCCGCGAAGACGGCGAGTACATGAGCTACCGTGAACTGGCCCACCAGATGGTGGAATACTGTTTGTGGATGGGTTATACGCATATCGAGCTGATGCCGATCACCGAGCATCCTTTCGACGGTTCGTGGGGCTACCAGACCGTCGGCTATTTCGCACCGACCAGCCGCTTCGGATCTCCCGACGAATTCCGTTATTTCGTGGATCACTGCCATGCCAATGGTATCGGTGTGTTCCTTGACTGGGTGCCGGCGCATTTCCCCAAGGATTCTCACGGTCTGGCCCGTTTCGACGGTACGCCGCTGTATGAGCATGCAGATCCGCGTCTCGGCGAGCACAAGGACTGGGGCACCTATATCTTCAACTTCGGTCGCAACGAGGTGCGCAACTTCCTGATCGCCTCGGCGCTGTTCTGGCTGGACCAGTATCATATCGACGGCCTGCGCGTGGATGCCGTGGCCTCGATGCTGTATCTGGACTATTCGCGCAATGAAGGCGAATGGATCCCGAACAAGTACGGCGGCCGCGAGAATCTCGAGGCCATCGAGTTCCTCAAGCAGTTCAACCATCTGGTGCACGAGCGCTTCCCGGGTGCCGTGACCATGGCCGAGGAGTCCACCTCCTTCCCGATGGTGTCGCGTCCGACCTGGCTCGGCGGTCTGGGCTTCACCATGAAGTGGAACATGGGCTGGATGAACGACACCCTGAGCTATATGGAACAGAACCCGGTGCATCGCAGCTATCACCACGGCGAGATGACCTTCTCGCAGATCTATGCCTACACCGAGAACTTCATCCTGCCCTTCTCGCATGACGAAGTGGTGCACGGCAAGGGCTCGATGCCACAGAAGATGCCCGGCGACGACTGGCAGAAGTTCGCCAACCTGCGTGCGCTGTATGCCTATATGTACACCCATCCGGGCAAGAAGCTGTTGTTCCAGGGTCTGGAATGGGGTCAGTGGAGCGAATGGAAGGATGCGGTCAGTCTCGACTGGGGGCAGGCGCAGTATATGCCGCATCGCGGCCTGCAACTGTTGGTACGCGATCTGAACAGGCTTGTGTGTGATGTTCCGGCGCTGCACGAGGTGGATTTCGAGCATACCGGCTTCCAGTGGATCGATTGCAACGATGCATCACAATCCACGCTGAGCTATATCCGTCGCGACAAGAGCGGTGCTGAGGTGGTGGTGATTCTCAATCTGACGCCTGTGCCGCGTTATGATTATCGTCTGGGTGTGCCGCGGGATGGTTTCTATAAGGAAATCATGAATACCGACGCGCGGATGTACGATGGTTCGAACATGGGCAACGGGGGCGGTGTGTCCTCCGAAGATGTGGCCTGGATGGGGCAGTATCATTCGATGCGCATCACGCTGCCGCCGCTGTCCTGTCTGGTGTTCCGCCGCGAACCTTAATGTCAGGAAATCGCATGCTCTGATAGCCGACTGAGTTTGAAAGGGTGGGATAATATGAAGTTATTCCGTAGTTTTTTTTGTGGGCTGGTGTTCTTTGCGAGCCTTCCTATGGCTCACGCCAATTTGTGTGATTCCGGCCAGGTCTTGCCTAGGCATCATGAAGAGGCTGCAGCGCTAGCTGCTGAGGGCTTTTCCATCGGCTATGCGAATCGTAACGAGAGTTACGATGCTCGCGTTATCGGATGCAACCGGCAAAGGGATTCAAACGGGTATGATTTTTCGAATATCCTGCCGAGTAACGAAAATATTGAGAATGCCATTACGGCGACGCATACCTTTGACGACAATCTGCCCAACAAGATTGTCAGGGGGCACTACAGCTACTTCGGGTTGGGTGTTTTTTCACGCATGCGCTACGGATATCAGATAGCCAGAGACCACGGCACTTGGATGGTGACCGTTCCAATCGAGCTTCACTGGCCGACATCCCAAATGACAGATATGATTGATATACCCTTCAAATTGGCCCATCAATTAGGGCTGGATTCGGCGGGTGGTATATGTAATCCCGGAGCCACAAGTTTTCTGTCGTCCGATCAACGGAAGGTTGAACGTGGATTTATCACGTGGGAACTTCGTGGACCCCAACTGGATTATTTCCGGCAGGTTCAAATCGGCGCGCATCAACAGCAGGTGGACAGACATGTAAGTAATATTCCACCGCTCGTGCTGATCTCGAGTCGAGTGGATATTCCAGGCAATGACTCGGCTGCCAATATTCTTGATGAGGAATACGATGTCACTTTCAGTCAGAATGAAGATGCCTGTCGGGTGCCCCGCAACCTGCAGGTATCAGCTTCCGGGGTGAATGTATCCATTCGAAAGCACTTGCGTGATTTCTGGAAGACAGAGATCACTGCGATTTGGAATCGTAACGGATTTGTTATCAATCCCGTGTTTGTCGGTTGTGATACTGCCAGCCATTGCGATTCGGTTACCCAGACTGAGATGACGGTGTGGAATAAGGATGAAACGATCTGGCAGGTGCATTTGAACCTGAAGCCGTATCATCGTGCTGCCTACAAACGGATGGCGGGAAAGTGGAATAATATGTATTCGGGAACGGCTGCAAAAGTCATAGGCCATGAGATTGGGCACGAACTCGGATTGGATGATGAATATGGGGAGTTATCGACTTCTCCCAAGCACTGTACGAGTGTATATTCACTAGCAGGAAGCTCTTACATCATGTGTAACCAGAATGCCGGAGCTGCGGGGGCGCAAGGAGTCTATGCCTGGATTATCACCCGGCGATATGCAGTAGCAAATGACTTCCAGTGTGCGCAGACCTCAGATTGCGACGATAATGAGTTCTGCGCCAAGCAAGGCCTGAAGCGCAACGTATGTGAAGTCCGCCGGGGTGCTGGAGAGGCCTGCGGCGCCGATGATGATAAATGTGCGCGGGGTTTGATTTGTGCGGGTAAGCCGGCCGGTAAATGTGTGGCTGAGCGCTCGACGGCACTGGGGCAATCATGTGATCGCGATGCGCAGTGTACAACCGGATTTTGCGGCTCGGATAAGCGTTGCCAATGCAAGTTGGATACGGATTGCATCGACGGATATTGTGATAAGGGGACGCTTACAGTCGGTAAAAATAGATGCATTTCCTATAAACAGTATGGGGACAACTGTTCTGCAGATCGGCAATGCCGTGTGCCCAACCTTTGCTTAGGCAAGCCGCTTGGGCGTTGTGCAGCTCCCGCGTCGCGCAATATCGGTCAGGCGTGTGTCCGGGATGGCCAATGTCGTCTAGGGAAGTGCGGTTCCAACAATGTTTGCGTCTGCACGCAGGATTTACATTGCGGTAGCGGGCAGTGCAAAAAGCCGGTCGGTGGAAACAACTATTGTCGCCCATAGTGATGCTGGCAGGATTCTAATGGCATTGGATTTACACCATGCCAAGAGGGGCGCATCAAGCGCGCCGCATTACAGGATATAGCGCGATAGATCCTCGTCCTGGACCAAGCTGGTCAGTCGGTCCCGCACATATCCGGCATCGATGGTCAGATGCTTGTCCTGTCTGTCGGGGGCATCGAAGCTGGCTTCTTCCAGTACGCGCTCGAGCATGGTGTGCAGGCGGCGTGCTCCGATGTTCTCGGTTTGCTCGTTAAGGGTGACGGCCAGTCGGGCAATTTCGCCGATGCCGTCCTCTGTGAATTCGACCTGCATGCCCTCGGTAGCCATCAATGCGACGTATTGCTTGCTCAGCGCATTCTCCGGCTCCGTCAGGATGCGCCTGAATTCCTCCTCTCCCAGCGCATCAAGACTCACGCGAATCGGAAAGCGACCCTGCAACTCGGGTATCAGATCGGATGGCTTGGCCAGATGGAAGGCGCCGGAGGCGATGAACAGGATGTGGTCGGTGTTGACCTGACCATTGCGGGTGTTGACCGTCGTTCCTTCGACCAGCGGCAGCAGGTCGCGCTGCACTCCCTCGCGGGACACGTCGGCATTCTTGCCATCGAGATGCGTGACCTTGTCCATCTCGTCGAGAAACACGATGCCGTCGTTTTCGGCCCGATCCACCGCTTCTTCCCGGATGCGATCCATATCCAGCAGGCGATCCGCTTCCTCCTGTTGCAGATAGGCCAGTGCATCGCGAATGGACATGCGCCGCCGCTTGCTCTGCGAGTTCATCAGGCCGTCGAGCATGTCCCTGATATCCATGCTGTCGCTGCCCTGGTTGCCCATCACCTGCACCATCGGCATCGGCGCATTGCCGCGCACCTCGATCTCCACCTGCCGTTCGTCCATCTCACCCGAGCGTAGTTTGCGCCGCATCTTGGCGCGCGAATCACTGCCGGTCTTGCCCGCATCGGCGGATACCGGGCCGCTGGGTTTGACCGGATGCGGAATCAGGATGTCCAGCAAGCGGTCTTCGGCGGCTTCCTCGGCGCGCATCCGCACGCGGGCCAGATGCTCTTCACGCACGATCTTGATGGCTGTGTCCACCAGATCGCGCACGATGGATTCGACATCGCGACCCACATAGCCGACCTCGGTATATTTGGTGGCCTCGACCTTGACGAAGGGGGCGTGGACAAGTCTGGCCAGACGCCGCGCGATTTCGGTCTTGCCCACACCCGTCGGTCCGATCATCAGGATATTCTTCGGGGTGATCTCCTCGCGCATGGGGCCGGCCACCTGTCGCCTGCGCCAGCGGTTGCGCAGTGCGATGGCAACCGAACGTTTGGCGGCCGATTGGCCGATGATGTAGCGATCGAGTTCCGACTCGATTTCGCGCGGCGTCATGGTATCGCTCATGCTTTTCTCCCGCCGACGCTTTCGATGCGCACTTCGCTGTTGGTATAGACGCAGATCTCTGCGGCGACGACCATCGCTTCGCGTACGATCTCTGTAGCGGAAAGACCGGAATGACGCAGCAGCGCGGTAGCTGCCGAGCGGGCGTAGGCCCCGCCGGAGCCTATGGCGCAGATGGCTTCGTCGGGTTCCAGTACATCGCCGTTGCCCGAGATCATCAGGATACGTTCGTCATCTGCCACGATCATCATGGCTTCGAGTTTGCGGAGATGGCGGTCGGTCCGCCAGTCCTTGGCCAGCGCGACAGCAGCGCGTGTCAGATTGCCTCCGTGTTCGTCGAGTTTGGCCTCGAAGCGTTCGAAGAGGTTCATGGCATCGGCGGTGGAACCGGCAAAACCGGCCAGAATGGCACCGTCGCGGATGGTTCGCACCTTGCGGGCGCCATGCTTGATGACGGTATCACCGAGCGTGACCTGACCGTCACCGGCGATGGCGGTTATGCCGTCTTTTCTGACGCAGCAAATGGTGGTGCCGCGCATATTGATTGCTGACATTGCTTCCTCCCGTTCGGGGTGGCCGCAGGGCCGGTTACTGTTTGTATGTGCTATCGGTGATGCCGCATGAACACTACGCATGCCGCCCTCACAATGCCAAGCAGCGCATGCGGAAATTGCCTGCCGTGGTGCTGCCCGATACCATGCTCGGCGCTGGGGATCGAGGAGGAGGGTTACATGCAGCATATCGCATCAGGCTTACAACACCGGGGATACAGGATCTGCATGGGATTTGCGGCAGGCTTGTTTTGCCTGTCGCAGGCTTATGCCCAGACCTCGATGGATATGCTGTTCGATGAACAGGACACCGTGATCTCCGCGACCGAGTCGCGCCGTGCCCTGGATCAGTCACCGGCCATCGTCACGGTAATCACCGAAAAGCAGATCAAGGACATGGGTGTACACACGCTGATCGAGGTGCTGGAGGCGGTGCCCGGTTTCAAGGTCAGCTACGCTGCAGGCGTGGTCAACGGTTTTTCCCTGAGTGTGCGTGGCCTGAAAAGCGGCGAGTCCGAGAATACCCTGCTGATGATCAACGGGCATCGCGTGAACAACCCCTATTCGGGCTCGTGGACCTTTATGTTCGACGAGTTCCCGCTGGCCGATGTGCGCCGTATTGAGATCATTCGCGGACCCGGTTCCGCCTTGTACGGTTCCAATGCGGTTGTCGCGGTCATTTCCATTATCACGCGCGAGGCCGGTGATTTTCATGAGGCTGAGGCTTCGGTCTCGGCGGGAAACAGGTCCACGCAGCGCGGGCATGTCAGTCTGGGTTCGGGAAGCATCGGCAACAACTATTTGCTCAGTCTCGATGAATCCACCACCGATGGAGGCGGGGATACGGTATTAAGGGACAGCGCCGGCGTGAGCGGTCAGACGAATTTCTGGCGCAGGCAGAGAAGCGGTTATCTGTCGGTGACCAGTGGCGACTGGAATCTTTTTGCCATGCATCTGAATAAGCGGCGCGGCAGCCTGCTGGATGCCACCAACCGTATTGATACGAGTACCGATATCGCCATACGGCAGAGCTTCGCCGGACTCTCATGGAAACATGATGGCGGTGAATGGGATATGGAATGGCGTAACGATGCCGACTGGTTCGATCTCGATCCGAGATGGCAGACCTTTGGCGGCCCCAGCTATCAGCGTTCTCCGGTGAAAAACCTGACCTTGTCCGGGCAGGGTTTGCTGCGCTGGCGCGGCTGGCGGAACCATGAGTGGACGGCCAGTTTGAGTTATGAACATATCCGCCAGTTTGATGTGCGAAATGTGGTCAGCGGCGTCGATGTCACCGCGACGGTCAACCATAATCGCAATGCCACGCGCGGCGTTCCGTCTCTGGTGTTGCAGGACGAGTGGCGACCGGTGGATGAAGTGGCGCTGACTGCCGGTTTGCGGCTGGAGCGCTATTCCGATGTCGGCAGTAGCGCATCGCCAAGGCTGGCTGCCATCTGGCACGCATCCCCGCGTCTGGATTTCAAGGCCATGTTTGCACGCGCCTTCCGCGCGCCGAACTTCATCGAACTGTATTCGGCGAACAATCCATCGATCATAGGCAACAGCAATGTGAAACCGGAGATCATGGATACTGCCGAAGCCGGTGTTTCCTTGCATGACGGTATATGGCGTCTGGACGGAAATGTGTTTTACAGCCGTTTTCATCAGCGCATCACCCGTGTTGCTCCCAGCCCGCTGACCATCAATATCGGACGCACCGACCTGCAGGGCTTTGAAATCGAGTTGCGCGCGGATGTGCAGAAGGATCTGTACGGGTCCATGACCTATTCGTTTCAACGCGGCGAATCGCGTAATGCCGGGGTGAGAACGCTCCTGGCCGATGTGCCTGCACAGTTGCTGCGCGTCAGCGGTGATATGCCCCTTCCTGTGTTCGGACAGGATATTCACCTGCATGGTGATGTGCATTGGATCGGTCCGCAAAGGCGAGCCTCCGGGGATACAAGGCCGATGCTCGGTTCGGCCACCCTCGCGGATGTCTCCGTGCGTATGGGCAGTCTCGTTGCAGGGCTCAGTGCCAGTCTTGTTGTCGAGAATGTTTTCAACCAGAAAACCTACAGCCCTGTGACCAATCCGCTGATGTCGGATCTGCGAATTTTTGAACGTGACTGGATGTTGCAGATGTCCTATGAATTCTAGACCGGATCTGCTGCGGCTGATGCAGATATACTTTGCGTGCCCGATGGCGTTTGTCGCCATCTTGCTTGGCTTTGCGGCCGGGCTTGATGCGCATGAGGTGGATATCGTGTTTTCCGACAGGCATCGGCCGCATGTCGAGACGGTGCGGGTATTGCAACAGGCGTTGCGTGCCGAGGATGTACGCCTTTTCGAGGTGTTGGAGAATGGCGATACAGGTGAGGAAATACGGGCGCTGAACACCGTTGTGCGAAGGAAACCGGACTTGATCGTGCTGGTGGGGGACGATGCCTTGCGCGCCGCTCTCAGTATGAAGGTGCGCATTCCGATGGTGTCGCTGTTGGCCGTTCGCCTGCATCGCGGGTTTGCCGCCGATATCCCGCTGACCGGGGTGGATCTGCGGCCTGATCCACATGAAGTCACCGTTGAGCTGTTGCGTCTGGTACCCGGCGGTGCATCGGTTCTTACCTATTTCTCTCCGGATTTATCCGGCAGCTATATCAGGGAAGCCGAACAGGCCTTTCGCGAATGCAGTATGACGCTATCGGCACGGGTCTGGCCGGATCACGATGTGGTGACTGCTTTGAACCGTGAAATCGCCGCCTACGATATCTACTGGATGCAACTGGAAGAGCGCAGCGCCCGGCCGGATATGTTACGGCTGCTTTTTTCCGTGGCCGCCAGACATGACAAGGGACTGATCGGGCTATCCGAGAAATATGTGCGTACCGGGGCCATGATCGCCTGGACACCGATGCCGGAAAATGTCGGCTTTCAGGGGGGGGTGCTCGCCAACCGCGTTCTGGCCGGAGAGTCGCCGCAGGCGATGCCTGTCGAGCATCCGACGCAAATGAAGGTTAGTATTAATCATGATGTGCATCTGCAAGGCAGGCATGATGAGTCTCTGAATGGCGAAGCGACCCTGTCGGTCATGGTGGACGGTTCGTGACTGAGCATACCCCTTACCGGCTGCCGTTCGTCGGTCGTTTGTATCTTGCGCTGGCGGCTGCTGCTGTGCCGGTGTTTGCCATTCTGCTGGTCAGCGTGTGGTGGAATGAAAGCCGTTCGCTTGAGGAGATGCTGCAGCGCTACGGCCAGTCCCTGACAGCCGGCTTTGCCGAGAGTGCCCGCCTGGGTGTGCAACTCGGAGACAGGGATTTCATCAGGGATTCGACATCCGGTGTGCAGGCGATGCCGGATGTGATCCGGCTGGATATCTACGATGCGGAGGGTGAACGCCTGCTGGTTGCCAAATCCAGCATCCCCCCGCTCGATCTGAGTCTGCTTGTGAGGGCGAAGGATCAGGGCCAGTCGCACGCCAGGGTCGGCATGAATGAACGATTCATCGATGCCATCCATGCTCCGGACGGCAAGGTGGCGGGTTATATCGTGATTGATGTGTCGCGCGCCAATGTACGGCGGGCTCTGGACGGGGCGCTGATGATCACCGTTGTCGTCTGCCTGCTTCTGCTGTTGCTGTTCGCCATGCTTACCTGGCTGGAGGTGCGCCGGGCCAGCCGCCCCTTGTTTGAGATAGATGATGCGGTGGCCAGAGTGACAGGCGGTGATTTGAATGTTGCGGTCAATGAAGACGTCGGTGAACCGTTTGCGCGTGTGGCGCGTGGTTTCAATGGCATGGTGCGTACCCTCTCTCTGGTGCAGGAGGAGGATCGAAGAAAACGGCGCATCCTGCAGGAATCGGAGAGGCGTTTCAGGGAATTGTTCATGCATTTGCCGGTGCCGATGTATATCGCCGATATGGACGGGCAGTTGCGCGAGTGTAATCCGGCCATGTTAAATCTGTTCGCCTATGTGTCGGCCAAGGCAATGACCAAGGGTGGCGGATTCGAGGAGCGCTTGTTCGATTCTCCGGAAGATTATCGCCGGATGCGGGAGGAGTTGCTGTCGTCGGGACGGATCGCGGGCAGGGAGGTGCGTTGCATTTCGTCCCGGGGTGAGTTGCTGCACTGCCTGATGCATATGTCGCTGATGCGCGATGCGGCCAACCGGCCCGTCGGTGTGGAGGGGATGCTGCAGGATGTCACCCAGTTGCGCCTTCTCGAACAGAATCTGGTACAGGCCCAGAAAATGGAGGCCCTTGGTCAGCTGGCAGGCGGCGTTGCGCATGATTTCAACAATCTGCTGACCGTGATTCAGGCCAATGCCGACTGGCTGGAAGATGAAACTGCGGGGAACGAGAAATTGCGCCCCCATGCCAAACGCATCAGCGATGCCACTGGCCGCGCCACGGAACTGACCCGCAATATGCTCGGATTCGCCCGCAAGGGTGAGATGCGGCGCGAGGCTGTGGCGGTGTTTCCGCTGTTGCAGGAAGTGGTCATGATGTTCGGTGAAACAGGCGACCGGCGCATCCGTGTCAGTCTGCGCGGCGATACCGCAGGCAGGGTGCTGGGCGATCCCGGGCAGCTGCATCAGGTGTTCATGAATCTGTGCATCAATGCCATGCAGGCCATGCCACAGGGCGGGGATCTGCTTTTTGATGTGCAATGTGACCCCGCACGGGTCGTGATCCGTGTCAGCGATACCGGTTGCGGTATGAGCGAGACAGTGCGGGAACATATCTTCGAACCGTTTTTCACCACCAAAGAGGTGGGTGCGGGGACGGGGCTGGGTCTGGCGATGGTGTACGGCATTGTGCAGAAGCTTGGTGGCAGTATCAGTGTGGAATCCGTTGTGGGTGAGGGGACCACCTTTGAAGTGCTTCTGCCGCGCTTGCAGGAATATGACGAGCATGCAGTCCGGGTTGAGAAAGCTGCAACCGTACCTGCTCCGGGCTTGTTGTCCGGAACCGTGTTGCTGGTGGATGACGAACAGCCGCTGCTGGAGATCGGCGAGAAATTTCTGGTACGCGAAGGATTGACAGTGATCACGGCGGCCAGCGGCGAAGAGGCTCTGCAACTGCTGGGTGGAATGCAGAGCCTGCCGGATGTGATTCTGCTGGATCTGAATATGCCGGGCATGGGCGGGGTCGAGACGTTGTCGAGAATCCGCCAGACCTATGAGAATCAGAAGGTGATTGTGGTCAGCGGCTATAGCGAGACCACTCTGGATGGGACTGTGAAAGACCTGCTCTACGACGGCTTCGTCAGCAAGCCCTACAAACGCAAGGATCTGAGACATGCTCTCGCATGTGTGCTGGCAGGTTGAATATGGGATGTCGCGCCTGCATCGGGGGATTGACGAAAAGGCTCTCTGTGCATAAGGTCCGCCGCCTTTCGCGAGCAGAATGATTTTGGCGGTTCTTTGCAGCAGCTGAGTGCAGGACAGGCTTGCAAGTCGGGGCGTAGCGCAGCCTGGTAGCGCATCTGGTTTGGGACCAGAGGGTCGGGTGTTCGAATCACCCCGCCCCGACCATTTTGATGCTTGTCTGGTAAGGCTTATGCGCCTGTAGCTCAATTGGATAGAGCAACGGCCTTCTAAGCCGTAGGTTGCAGGTTCGAGCCCTGCCAGGCGCGCCAGTTCTGTTGCGAAAAGATATTGCGACGTGAAGTTGCGATTTGGTGGATGTAGCTCAATGGTAGAGCCCCGGCTTGTGATGCCGGTGGTTGTGGGTTCGAGCCCCATCATCCACCCCAGTTTGAAGGATGCTCCTGCAAGGGAGCCTCTTCAAAGTTGCGCGGCGATGTTTAGACGTTATGATTCGCCCCGCATGGGCCGTTAGCTCAGTTGGTAGAGCAGCTGACTCTTAATCAGCGGGCCGTAGGTTCGAATCCTACACGGCCCACCATAAGCAGGGAGTAAGGTCACAAGCCTTGCTCCCTTTTTTCATCGTTTGCGGCAAGGATGAGCTGCAGGGATGCCGGAATGCGAGGGTGGCGAAACTGGTAGACGCGCTGGATTTAGGTTCCAGTACCTCACGGTGTGGGGGTTCGACTCCCCCCTCTCGCACCAGCGGCGGGCTGCCCGGGTGAAGCTGTTGAGCGTGTCGCCCGGGGCCGACAGCAAAGTATTTAATATCGGAGGATTCAATGATTCGGACGGAAGTGAAGAAACTCGGAAACGACGAGCACGCCGTGAATGTGCATGTTGCTCAGACGGAATATGACCGCATCTATGCAGCACAGGTGGGCAAGCTGGTCTCCAAGGTGAAGTTGCCGGGCTTCCGTCCGGGGAAAACCCCCAAGGGTGTGATCGAAAAGCAGTTCGGTGCGCAGGCCCACGAGGATACCATTTCCGAACTGGTGCAGACGCATTATGCCGCTGCCATCGAGCAGAGCGGACTGATGCCTGCGCTGCAGCCTGAACTTGAAGTGCCGGCCGTGCAGCCCGAAAGCGGATTCAGCTTCACCCTGAAGGTGACCACATGGCCTGAGGTGAAGCTCAAACCGCTGGGCAAGATCAGTGTTGAATCCACCGAAGTGAAGGTGACCGATGCGGACATGCAGTCGGTGATCGATCGCCTGATAGACACACAGGTGAGCTACGAGGAAGAAGCCGGTCGCGAGACGCAGAACGGCGACCAGGTGAGTATCGATTTTACCGGTTTTGTCGATAATGAGCCGTTTGATGGTGGGCGCGGCGAGGATGTGAAGCTGGTGATCGGCGCCGGACAGTTCATTCCAGGGTTCGAGACCGGACTGATGGGCGCCAGGGCCGGTGATGAGCGTTCGCTGGATGTGACCTTCCCGGTCGAATATCAGCACAAGCCGCTGGCCGGTAAGGCCGCGCGTTTCGAGGTACTGGTCAAGTCCGTGGCTGCTTCCCGCAAGCAGCAGAACGAGGATGAACTGGCTGCACTGCTCAAGTTCGACGATGCAGCCGCCCTGCGTGCCGATATCCGTAAGCGCCTTGAGCAGGAGGCTGCGGATGCCTCTTATTCGACGAGCCGCGATGCGTTGTTCGATGCGCTGGTTGCAGCACACGAGATCAGGCTGCCGGAAGCCATGGTGCAGCAGGATATGCAGCAGAGCCGTCAGCGTGTTGCCCGCTCCATGCAGCAGCAGGGTCTGGATATGAAGCCGGAGATGTTCAACGATCCTGCTTTTGCCGAAGAGTTGCGCAAGCGCTCCGAGCGGGCCTTGTCCATCTCGCTGTTGCTTTCCACATTCCGCGAGGAGAACAAGGTTGAGATCTCCGAGGAAGATGTCGAGGCTGAATTGAATGTGCAGGCTGCGCAGTATCCGGCCGATCAGCTGGATGCGTTCAAGAACTGGATGAAGGGTCAGCAGGAACAGATGGCGCAATTGCGCGACAGGTTGCTTGAGAAAAAGTGTGTGGCATGCATTATGGAGCAGGTGAAGGTCAAGCCGGTGAGTCTGGAACTGGATGAATGGCAGGCCATGCAGGATGCGGCTGCCGCCCAGGACGACTGAGCCATTCGCGGTCAGGTCGCGCCGGTTGCGACTGGGCGCCCGACACACGCATAGATGAGACAAGGAGCAAGCATGAATCTGGTCCCTATCGTTGTAGAGCAAACCCCGCGAGGGGAGAGATCCTACGATATTTTTTCCCGACTGCTCAGGGAGCGCATTATTTTCCTGGCCGGTCCTGTCGAGGATCATACGGCCGATCTGGTGACCGCGCAGATGCTGTTCCTTGAATCCGAGGCGCCGGACAAGGATATCTCGCTGTACATCAATTCCCCCGGTGGATTGGTGACGGCCGGTATGGCGATCTACGACACCATGCAGTACATCCGTTGCGATGTGTCCACGCTCTGTCTCGGACAGGCTGCCAGCATGGGGGCGCATCTGCTGGCTGCCGGTGCTCCCGGCAAGCGCTTTGCACTGCCCAACGCACGCATCATGATCCACCAGCCGCTGGGCGGGTTCCAGGGTCAGGCGACCGATATCCAGATCCATGCCAAGGAGATACTCAAGCTGAAGGACCGTCTGAACGGCATGATGGCGCATCACACCGGGCAGCCGCTGGAGAAGATCGCCGATGATGTCGAGCGCGATTATTTCTTGACCGCGCAAGAGGCATGCGATTACGGTTTGATCGATAAGGTTCTGACGCATCGTCCCGAGAATGACGAGGCAAAGTCCGGAGGTGGCAATGTCGGAGAATAAAGGCGGCGATTCGACCCTGTACTGCTCGTTTTGCGGTAAGAGTCAGCATGATGTGAAGAAGCTGATTGCAGGGCCCACTGTCTTTATCTGCGACGAATGCATCGAGCTTTGCAACGAGATCATCCAGGAAGAGGTCTCGTCCGAAAAACCGGTCGGCAAGGATCAGGACGGCATTCCGCGCCCGGCCGATATCAAGGGCTTTCTCGATGAGTATGTGATCAGTCAGGACCAGCCGAAGCGCATGCTGGCGGTTGCCGTGTACAACCACTACAAGCGCATCGAGCACAATAAGAAATCCGATGTCGAGATCGCCAAGAGCAATGTGTTGCTGCTCGGCCCCACAGGCAGCGGTAAGACCCTGCTGGCGCAGACCCTTGCACGCCTGTTTGAAGTACCGTTCACCATGGCCGATGCCACCACGCTGACTGAGGCCGGCTATGTCGGCGAGGATGTGGAAAACATCATCCTCAAGCTGCTGCAGGCCGCCGATTACGATGTCGAAAAGGCGCAGCGCGGTATCGTGTATATCGATGAAGTGGACAAGCTGTCGCGTAAAACCGATTCCCCGTCCATCACCCGCGATGTGTCCGGTGAGGGCGTGCAGCAGGCGCTGCTCAAACTCATTGAGGGCACCGTGGCCGCTGTTCCGCCGCAGGGCGGACGCAAGCATCCGCAGCAGGAGTTCCTGCAGGTGGATACCACCAACATCCTGTTCGTGCTGGGCGGTGCGTTTGCCGGTCTGGAGAAGCTCATCGAGGCTCGTGGCGAGAAGCGCTCCATCGGTTTCGGCGCCAAGGTCGCCGAACAGGCCGATCAGGACATCGGTGCCGTACTCAGTCAGGTGGAGCCGGAGGATCTGATCAAGTTCGGTCTGATTCCTGAGCTGGTCGGTCGTCTGCCGGTGATCGCATCCTTGCATCAGCTGGACAAGAAGGCCCTGCTCACCATCCTGACCGAGCCGAAGAATGCACTGGTCAAACAGTATCAGGCCTTGCTGGAGTACGACGGTGCGCAGCTCTCCTTCACTGACGACGCACTGGAAGCCATCGCCGACAAGGCGATCGCCCGCAAGACCGGGGCCCGTGGCCTGCGCGCCATCATGGAATCGGTGATGCTGGACGTGATGTACGACATTCCCTCGCAGGGCAATGTCAAACAATGCGTCATCAATGCCGAAGTGGTGAACGGCAAGGCCAAACCGATGCTGTTGCTGGAAAACGAAACGCAGGCGGAAGCCGGCTGATCAACCATCGGAACGGGGCGGTTTTTACGACTCCCGTTCTTCCTTTCCCATCGTTAGATTGAATTGGCGTATGATTGAACCGGCGCATGGTCGCCCGCCTCAGGAGTAAGCTATGGCTGAATTGAACAGAGATGCACAATCCGGAGCTGCCGGCGAGGGTTTCCTCCCGGTGCTGCCGCTGCGTGATATCGTGGTGTTCCCTCATATGATCGTGCCGTTGTTCGTCGGGCGCGAAAAATCCGTACATGCGCTGGAAGAGGTGATGCAGAGCGGCAAGCAGATTCTGCTGGTCGCGCAGAAGGATGCCGCCGAAGACGATCCGGCCGCCGAGGGCCTGTACGGCATCGGCACGGTGGGCAATATCCTGCAACTGCTGAAACTGCCCGACGGCACCATCAAGGTGCTGGTTGAGGGTGGTGCGCGCTGTGAAGTCAGGCAGATGGAGATGAGCGAGGATTGCCTGCGCGCTACCTATCGCGTGCTTGAGGATCAGGTGGAGGATGCCGCCGAGCTGGATGCCGTGGCGCGCAGTGTGCTGCAGCAGTTCGAGCAGTATGTGAAGCTGAACAAGAAGATGCCGCCGGAAGTGCTGGTGTCGCTGGCCGGTCTCGACGATGCCGGCAAGCTGGCCGATACCATCGCCGCGCATCTCAATCTGAAGCTGGAAGACAAGCAGTCCCTGTTGGAGATATCCTCGATCAGTGCACGCCTTGAGCAGCTGTATGCCTTCATGGACGACGAGATGGAGATGCTGCAGGTGGAGAAGCGCATCCGCGGTCGGGTCAAACGGCAGATGGAGAAGTCGCAGCGCGAGTATTACCTCAGCGAGCAGATGAAGGCCATACAGAAGGAGCTTGGTGACGACGACGGCCAGTCCGATGTCGAAGAGCTGGCGGGCAAGATCGAAAGCGCAGGCATGAGCAGCGAGGCCAGGGAAAAGGCCGAGGCCGAACTGAAGAAGCTGAAGATGATGCCGCCGATGAGTGCCGAGGCGACCGTGGTGCGCAACTACCTCGACTGGCTGCTCGATGTGCCCTGGAAGAAGCGCTCCAAGGTGCGTCGCGACCTGAATGTGGCCGAAAAGGTGCTGGATGAGGACCATTACGGTTTGGAAAAGGTCAAGGAGCGCATCCTCGAGCATCTGGCAGTGCTGCAGCTGGTGAAGAAGATGAAGGGTCCGATCCTGTGTTTTGTCGGGCCGCCGGGTGTCGGCAAGACCTCGCTGGGGCGTTCGATCGCGCGTGCCACCAACCGTCAGTTCGTGCGCATGAGTCTGGGCGGAGTGCGAGACGAGGCCGAGATCCGCGGTCATCGCCGCACCTACATCGGCGCATTGCCCGGCAAGATCATCCAGTCGATGAAGAAAGCCGGCACCAGAAACCCGATGATCCTGCTGGACGAGATCGACAAGCTGGGTGCCGATTTCCGTGGTGATCCGTCCTCCGCCCTGCTTGAGGTACTGGACCCGGAACAGAATCACACCTTCAACGATCATTACATGGAGGTGGATTACGATCTCTCCGATGTGATGTTCATTACCACGGCCAACAGCCTGAATATCCCTTCGGCGCTGCTGGACCGTATGGAGATCATCCGTATCCCCGGTTACACCGAGGATGAGAAGATCAGCATCTCGGAGAACTATCTGCTGCCCAAGAAGCGGAAGGATCATGGTCTGAAGGCCGGGCAGCTCGAAGTCAGTAACGAAGCCATGCGCGATATCGTGCGCTATTACACGCGTGAAGCCGGTGTGCGTAATGTCGAGCGCATGCTCGCCACGTTGTGCCGCAAGGCGGCTCGCGAGATCGTGCAGTCCACAGAGGGCCGTGAACACAAGATCAAGGTGGGTCCGGAAGATCTGGAGCATTATCTGGGCGTGAGGCAGTTTCATTTCGGTATCGCCGAAGAAGAGGATCAGGTCGGTGTGGTCACCGGTCTGGCATGGACCGAGGTCGGTGGGGAACTGCTGCAGATCGAGGTTGCGCTGATGCCGGGCAAGGGCAAGTTGACCGTGACAGGCCAGTTGGGCGATGTGATGCAGGAATCGATCCAGGCAGCTCTGACCTATGTGCGTTCACGCGCTTCGCAACTGGGCCTGAAGCCCGATTTCCACCAGCAGGTGGATTTCCATGTGCATGTGCCGGAGGGCGCGATCCCCAAGGACGGGCCGTCTGCAGGTCTGGCCATGGCCACCGCGCTGGTGTCCGCATTGACCGGTATCGCGGTCAAACGCAATGTCTGCATGACCGGTGAGATCACCTTGCGCGGCAAGGCATTGCCCATCGGCGGACTGAAAGAAAAACTGCTGGCGGCACACCGCGGCGGGCTGACCGAGGTGGTGATTCCCGTGGAGAATGAAAAGGATCTGCGTGACGTCCCTGAGAATGTGCGCAGCGGCCTGAATATTCACTGCGTGACACATATGGATGCGGTGCTAGGTTACGCCCTGACGAGGCTGCCGGATGGCATGGGAGAGGCGGGTAGATTTGTACCCCAGCTCATTGATGGTATATACAGCGAGAAGGATGCGCCGCGCACACATTAAAACAAATAATGGTTGACAGGATATAGGGGAAAGCCCGTATAGTTCTGCCATCCACGACACTCGGGAGGAATAATGAACAAGGCAGATTTGATTAACCACGTAGCAGGCACAGCAGGCCTGACCAAGGCTGCGGCCGGTGAAGCTGTTGAGGCAGTTCTGGGTGGCATCACCGCGACTCTGGCCGGCGGCAATTCCGTGAGCCTGGTCGGTTTCGGAACATTCTCCGTTGCAGAGCGTTCGGCTCGTACCGCACGCAACCCGCGTACCGGCGACACCATCAACGTGCCTGCTTCCAAGGCACCGAAGTTCAAGGCCGGCAAGGCCCTGAAGGACGCCGTCAAGTAATAACCCAGGGGGCGGATCTTGTGTCCGCTCTTCTATGCGATACGGGGCCGGTCATCCGGCCCCTCTTCATGGGTTCCGGGCGCTTAGCTCAGCTGGTAGAGCACCGCCCTTACAAGGCGGTGGCCGTAGGTTCGAGTCCTACAGCGCCCACCATTTGCCGGATGTCATCCATGTAGTCCGTCTGTTGATCAGACCTTCCGGAGCTGCTTGAGGCTCAGGATGACCGGTTGATTTAGTAGTTGCATTTTCAGGGTTGAATCATTAAGTTGCGCAACCTGTCAAACGTCGCAGTCTGCGGGGTTTGCATCTGGAGCGGTAGTTCAGTTGGTTAGAATGCCGGCCTGTCACGCCGGAGGTCGCGGGTTCGAGTCCCGTCCGCTCCGCCACTGATTGAAAAAGGGTTGCTTCGGCAACCCTTTTTCATTTCCTTCAACCATCGCACATCTTAAATTGTCTTTTGAATCCTGCCGGATATTTGCTACCCTGTGTGCGCTTCAAATCCAAGCACTTCTTCTGTGGAGGGGAAATCATGGCAGTTACATTGAATCGCATCGCCCAAGAGGGCGCGCACGGCCCGGCGATGATGCCGGTCATTCAGGGGGTTGGCCGCGCGGCCATTGAAATCGCCTACCTGTTGCGCAGCGCTGTGTTCCGCGGCGCCCTTGGTGCCGCCGGCGGTGAAAATGTTCAGGGCGAGCAGCAGCAGAAGCTTGATGTGCTGTCCGATGAGATATTCCTCGACGAGATGCGTTCCACCGGTCATGTCTGTGCCGTGGGCTCCGAAGAGCAGGAGGAGTTGCTGGTCATCGACGAGTATGCCGACGCCCCTTATCTGGTACTGGTCGATCCGCTGGACGGCTCATCCAATCTGGATGTGGACGGACCTGTCGGCACGATCTTCTCGGTGGTGAAGCGTAAGACCCCGAGCAACCAGCGCCCGGATGTCAGTGACACGCTGCAGTCCGGCCGCGAGGTGCTGGCGGCAGGTTATGTGCTGTACGGTCCGGCAACCATGCTGGTGGTCTCTGTCGGTGCGGGTGTGAGCGGCTTCACCTACAATGCCAATAATGCCCGTTTCGAGGTCAGCCATCCGGACATGAAGATCCCCGCTTCCGGTGGTTACTACTCGGTCAACGAGGCCAACTCCGCACAGTGGCTGCATGGCATGGCCGATAAGCTGGTTGCCGTCCGCCATACCCAGAAGCTGGGCATGCGTTATATCGGCGCGATGGTGGCCGATATGCATCGCACCATCATCAAGGGCGGCGTGTTCCTGTATCCGGCCGATGCCAAGAACACCACCGGCAAACTGCGCCTGCTGTACGAAGCCATTCCGATGGGTTTTATCATGGAGCAGGCCGGCGGCAAGGCGCATACCGGCGAGATGTCTGTGCTGGATGTGCAGCCTGAAGCCCTGCATCAGCGTGTTCCTGTCTATCTCGGCTCGCATGCCGCGGTGGATGGCCTGATCGGCTGATTTTCCCGTCCCTGTGAACCATGGCGGGGATTTCCATGCCTATTATCTGCGCCGTATCGGCGTGGCGGCTCCCATAGCAGAAGCCCTGTCCCGTAAGGGGCAGGGTTCTGCTTTTGTGGCGCTAGAGGGTGTCGCTGCTTCCGCCGTCGTTGTCGGATCCTCTCTGACACCGCAGACAGCCTCGGCCCCCGCGGTCGAACCTGTTGTCGCACCTACTGTCAGCTCAGCCCCGGTACAGATGCCGCAACCTCCCGCAGTTGGCGATCTGGGCTCACTGCGTGTTGCGGCAAGCCGGTGTACTGCCTGTGCGCTTTCACAAAGCAGAATGCAGGTGGTGTTCGGCGTGGGGAGCGAGCATCCGGATGTGCTGTTCATCGGCGAGGCGCCGGGTGAACAGGAGGATGCTCAGGGCGAGCCTTTTGTCGGCCGTGCCGGTCAGCTGCTCGATCGCATGCTCGGGGCGCTTTCATGGTCGCGCGACAATGTTTATATCATGAATGTGATCAAGTGCCGTCCGCCGGGCAATCGCGATCCGCATCCGGAAGAAGTGCATGCATGCAGTCACTGGTTCGATGCCCAATGGGATCTCCTGAAGCCCAGGGTGGTCTGTCTGCTGGGCCGGGTGGCGGCGCAACGTGTGCTGCAAACCGATGCCACTCTGGCATCCCTGCGCGGGCGCTGGCATGAATATCGCGGGGTACCTGTGTGGGTGACCTATCATCCGGCCTATTTGCTGCGCACCCCGACGGGCAAGGCCGCAGTCTGGCAGGATCTGCGCAGGCTGGCGCAGCGTTGTGAGGCTTTGAAGGCTTGATAAGCCGCCTGAAAGGGTCTAGCTCAGGTCTGTGGCCGATTCGCTTTCGCTGATGCGCACACGGCGGATCCAGTTTCCTTCCATCTCCGAGATTTCCAGTCGAACCCCGCCGACCAGCAGGCACATCGTCGCCTCGGGCTGCGCGCCGATCAGCTCGACGATCAGGCCGCCCAGTGTGGTGGCACCTTCTTCCGGCAATTCCAGATCCATTTCCTGATTGATGTCGTGCAGGCTGACGGTGCCCGCAGCCACCACGCTACCATCCGGCTGCGGCCACATCTCCGGCGCCGCAGGGGTGTCGGATTCATCCTCGATCTCGCCGACGATCTCTTCGAGGATGTCCTCCATGCTGATCAGACCGTCGATATCGCCGTATTCATCGACCACGATGGCCATGTGCTGGCGATGGTTCTGGAAATCGAACAACTGTTGCAGGGCATTCTTGTTGGCCGGGGCATAGGGCACATCACGCCAGATCATCACGTCCAGCATCGGGCCTTTGCGGCGACGGTATTTCACCAGATCGCGCAGATGCACGATGCCGATGATCTGGTCCTGTTTTTCGTGGTAAACCGGATAGCGCGAATGCGGCCGGTTCATGGCTTCCTGCAGGCACTCAGCCGTGCTCTTCGAGGCATCCAGACTGTGGATGTCCTTGCGCGGGGTCATCAGCGCCTTGATGGGCACATTGTGCAGATGCAGGCTGTTCATCAGCATCTGTTCGCGGGCCGCATCCAGCACGCCGGCTTCCGCCCCCACATCGATGATGGTGGCCAGTTCCTGATGGGTGATCTTGATGTCCGATTTGGCGGGAACCTTCAGCATGCGCTGCATCAGGTGAATGATTCCCATCAGCACGGTGATCAGCGGTGAGAAGATATGCACAACCAGTTGCAGGGTGCCCGACACCCTGCAGGCGATACTTTCGGCATGCGCCACGGCGATGGTCTTGGGCAGGATCTCGGCCAGCAGCACGACGATGATGGTCATGGCCACGGTGGCATACAGGATACCGTTTTCGCCGAACATGGAGACGAACACCACGGTGGTCAGGCTGGATGCTGCGATGTTGACGAAATTGTTGCCCAGCAGGATGCCGGAGAGCATGCGCTCCGGATGTTCCAGCAGTTTTTCCGCGCGCCGGGCACCCTGATTACCCTCTTCGCGCAGGATGCGCAGACGGAAGCGCCGGGCACGGGTCAGTGCGGTTTCGGCACCGGAGAAAAAGGCCGAGGCGAGCAGCAGGAAAAAAAGGATGCCGACAGCAGCCGGCCATGAAATCCCGATATCGATCATGCTTTGCTAAGGGTCGGTCAGTTGAGCAGGGACTGGATCATGTGTGCCCCGAAATATCCCAGCAGCAGAAGCAGATAAGCGGCGATCACCATCCAGCCGGCACGCTTGTTCTGCCAGCCGGAGGTGCGACGCAGGCTGAGCAGGGCGACCAGCACGATCCACGAGAAGGTGGAAAGGATCACCTTATGGGAGAGAAGGCTGAAATGTCCCAGTTCCTCCCATTGCCAGATCAAGCCGCTTAAAATGCCGAGGCCGAGCATCAGCATGGCCGAGCCGACCTGAGCATACATATGGGTCTCGACTTCCAGCAGCGAAGGCATGGCCTGGATGATCGGGCCGAGCCTCTTTTTCTTCAAAGCCCGGTCCAGCATCAGGTGCATCATCGCGTGTACGGCGGCCAGTGTCAGGATGGCGTAGGCCAGCAGCGATAGCAGCAGATGGCTGGCTTCCAGCATGGAGCTGACCTGCACACGCAGGATGGGATCGTCCGGTAGCAGCGGCATGCCCAGCAGCGGCAGGGCGGTTGCAGGCAGCAGGAAAAGACCGAGGCCGTGAATACCGTGGCGCAGCAGGCCGAGAAAATACAGGTATTGCACGATCAGCACACAGATTGCCGCCGCAGCCGTCATGCGGAACTCCAAGCCCCAGTCGGTGATCGGTTCGAGTCCGGCCAGCGCGTACAGGGTGATCAGCATGCTGGCGGAAAGCGCCAGTGCCAGGCTCTTCGGATTGGTCTGTCCGGAGGTCAGAACGCTGCGCCAGAGCACCACGGCGCAGGCGGTGGTGATCAGGCCGGCTACGGGAAAGAGGTGGATAAAATTCATACGTTTATAGCTTTACTCAGGACAAAAGAATTCATGGGCGTGTTATATCGGATGAGGCGGCCTGCCGCAATGCATGGATGCACGAAATCTCATGTTTTCGCGCTCTGAATGCATGCGCGGCGACAATTGACCTGTGCAGCCGATGCGACACAATCGGGCCATGCAGGTAGGTGTGTTATTTCTGGCGGCCGGTAGCGGCCGGCGCTTCGGCGGGGATATCCCGAAGCAATATCAATGTATTCACGGCATCTCGCTGGTCGAGCTGGGGCTGCGCCATCTGGCAGCGGAGCCGCGCATCGCCTGGCTGCAACCCGTACTGGCCGAGGGCGACACGCGCTTCGCTGCCTGCCTTGCCGCGCAGGGACTGCCCTACACGGTGCTTCCCGCCGTCAGCGGCGGAGCCGAACGCGCCATCTCGATGAGTCGCGGTCTGGCGGCCCTTCCGGCGGAATGCGAATGGGTGGCCGTGCAGGATGCGGCGCGCCCGATTCCCTCGCCGCAGCTTTTGAAGGATGTGCTCGATGCGGCACTGATGCATGGTGCTGCCGTGCCGGGCATGGATGTGCACGACACGATCAAGCAGGTGGATGAACAGGGCAGGGTGGTGGCGACATTGAATCGCTCCACGCTGCGCGCCGTGCAGACCCCGCAGGTAGCCCGTCGCGCCAGTTTCGAAGCGGCGATGGATAGATTCTCCGGCGAGCTGGAGCGCTTCACAGACGACGCCTCGCTGCTGGAGGCCGCCGGCTTCCCGGTGTTCGTCAGCCCAGGTGAAGCGACGAACCGCAAGATCACCACCTTGCAGGATATGGCATGGTTGAGAAGGCACTGGGAGGAAGTGGCATGAAGTTTCGTATCGGACAGGGTTTCGATGTGCACGCCTTCGCCGAAGGCCGCAAGCTGATTTTAGGTGGCGTGGAGATCGCCCATCCCGTGGGCCTGTTGGGTCATTCCGATGCCGATGTGCTCACCCATGCGCTGTGCGATGCGCTGCTGGGAGCCGCCGCCCTGGGCGATATCGGTCATCTGTTTCCCGATACCGATGCCAGCTATAAGGGTGCGGACAGTCTGCTGTTACTGTCTGAAGTGATGCGACAGGTGCGCGCCAAGGGCTTCGAGCTCGGCAACGCGGATATCACCGTCATCGCACAGGCCCCGAAGCTCGCCCCGCATATCAATACCATGCGCCAGAACATCGCCGCCGCCATGCAGGTGGATGTCGATCAAATCGGCATCAAAGCCACCACCACCGAAAAGCTCGGCTTCACCGGCCGCCGCGAAGGCATCGCCACCCAAGCTGTCGCACTTCTTACCTACAATTAACCGCCCGCGGCCCAGACTGTGTAAAAACGCGAGGCCTGATAGGATGTAACCATCCGGTATCAGGGGGCGTTTTGATGAAGCGATTCATTGAAGGTCAAAGGCGAACACGGGGAACACTGCTTCCCGACATGATCGATGACTATGTTGAAGAGTCCAATCCAGTGCGCATCGTGGATGTTTTTGTTGATGAGCTGGATCTGGAACTGCTTGGATTCACGGGCGTGAATCCGGCAGATACCGGGAGACCGTCCTATCACACGGATACCTCAACCGCATCCAATCAAGCCGTTGCCTGGAGCGGGAAGCTAAGCGCAACATTGAACTGATGTGGCTGCTCGGTCGCCTGACTCCTGATTTCAAAACCATCGCCAGCTTTGCAAGGATAATGGCAAAGGCATTCGCGGCGTCTGCCGGCAGTTCGTCGTGCCATGCCGGGAGTTGGGACTGTTTGCCGAAGCCACGGTCGCAATCGACGGCAGCAAGTTCAAAGCAGCCAACAATCGGGACAGGAATTTCACCAGCGCCAAACTGAAGCGTCGCATGCAGGAGATCGAATACATTTCAAGAGTGAAAAGATACTTGCCTGCGAGGATGCAAACATCAGTCCCATGGTGGCAAAAACCGTGACCTCCAGGGCCACCCATGACAATCGTTTTGGCCGGACTGACTTCATTTGCGACGCGCAGGGAAACGAATATATCTGCCCTGTGGGTGATCGATTGATCTGGCGCTTTGCCAGGGTCGAGAACGGACTGAAGCTGCACCGCTACCGGTGCTCCAACTGCCAGCAATGCCAACTCAAGGAGAAGTGTACGCCCAGCACAGAGCGGAGAATCAGCCGCTGGGAGCATGAAGAAACCAGGCTGTATGTTGGGAGATGGGAAACCTGCCCTCGATTGATGCTCCAAGTGTGTCAGGTCAATCTTAATCCAACGTTTTTACACAGTCTGGGCCGGAGGGGCCGGTCGCAGAAGGGCTAGCGGGCCTTGGCTTGGAGGGTGAAATTGCCTGCATTCTGCGGTAAATCCTCCAAGACCAGAATGAAACCGCGTTTACCGAGGGCGATAATGGGGGTGTCGTCACGCGGCGGCGGAGAGTAGGGGGCGCTACGTATGGTTTGCATCAGCGGCGGGCGGGTGATGATCTCGTCGCGCTCGGCGATGATCTCGTCCGGGTTGTCTTGTGCATACAGGGTGACATGGATCAGTGGCGGTCGCAGCTCGGTTTGCAGCAGGTTGTGCGCCTCGCCGGTGATCACCAGCGCGGTGCCTGCGTTTTTGCGCTCGATCCACACAGCCGAAACGCTGTCCGGCTGCACACGCCAGTCCTTGTCGCGGATCTGCATCTTCACACCGGTATTGATCAGCACGCTGCGCAGCCAGGGATCATCCAGCCAGGTCTCGTGATTCACCCAGAAGCCGGTGCCGCCGATCAGCAGTACCACCGTGATCAGCCACGGCATGATGCGCGCTTTGGCGCGCGGCGGCGGGCCTGCGGCGAAATCATCCTGTTCAACGTCAAGTGCATCTGCTTCGTCTGCAGGTCCGCTTTGCGGTGCAGCAGCTACGGGTGTTGCCGGGTCTTCCGGCCAGGCCTCGCGCGCCGGAATGATGACCGGTCCGGGGAGTTCGTCGCCTGCTTCGCCGGCATCATCCCCGGTCTGTTCGTCAGCATCGACGTTCCGTTGCTCATGCGGGATGACGGGCTCGATGGCATGTCCGGATTCTGCTTCCGCAACATCTTCCGGAGCGGGGGCCTGCTCGGTTTCTGAATCATGGTCAGTTTCAGCGGCAGCATCAGATTCATCGGCATGTTCAGTTTCAGAAACATCATCGGGTTCCGGGAAGCTGAATGTACCGATGGATTCGGCGGCAGGCTCGTCTGCGGGCGGAGAAACACCTTCCTCGGGCAAAGGCTCGTCGGGGAACAAATCTTGTTCACTGCCGGTTTCGGCTTGCGGTTCATCGTCGGTTTCGCCCGGCAGGCTGGCGAACATATCCGGTGTCTGCCGATCCGGGACGACGGAGGTGGCGACATCCTGTGCGCCCTCGGGTTTTTCGCCGAGGCCGAATTCGGTGCCGCAACGGTGGCAGACCAGTACGGCGTCCGGCTCCAGACCTTGCAGCTGGTAGATGGTTTGGCAGTGAGGACAGATAACCCGCATGCGGTGATGCTGGCGTGAGCCGATGCGTTTGTCAGCAGCTGCATGGACTTAGAAGGGCGAAGCTGACAATGCGGATGCCGCCAGCTACCGTTCGTCGATGATTCAAATGAACCGTCTGATGCTGCGCTATCCGACCGGCAAGACAGCCTTATCGGGCATGACCATGAACATCGAAAAGGGGCGATTCGCCTACCTGACCGGCGAAAGCGGGGCGGGCAAATCCTCGCTGCTGCGCTGCCTGTATGGCGGTGTGCGCCCCAGCTCCGGTCAACTGACGGTGCAGGGTGTGGATGTGCGTACCGCCAGTGATGGTCAGATCCGCAAGCTGCGCCGCGACATCGGCATCATCTTTCAGGACCACCGCCTGCTGTTCTCGCGCACGGTGTTCGAGAATGTCGCGCTTCCCCTGCGTGTGCAGGGCTGGAAGCCGGACCGGCTGGTTGCGCGCGCAGAGAAGGTGCTGGAGTTCGTCGGTCTGAAGGATCGCCTGTGGTCGTTTCCCGAGGCCCTGTCGGGCGGCGAGCAGCAGCGGGTGGCCATCGCACGCGCCATGAGCACCAAGCCGCCGCTGATCCTTGCAGACGAACCGACCGGCAATCTGGATGTGGATACCGCACGCAACGTGATGGATTACCTGATGGAGCTGAACCATCAGGGCAGCACGGTGATCATGGCCACGCACGATCTGCATTTGTTGGACACCCATCCCGGGGATATCTTCCGGCTGCATGCCGGGGCGCTGGCCGAGGAGCTGCATCTGGTGTCGGGTAACCGCCGCCGCTTGTCCGGAGGAGCCAACGATGTTCCGGAAATCTGAGACAACTGCGCTGGAGCGCCGTATGCCGCGCCTGCCGGGCGGTTTCTCGCTGCCGCCTTTCGGTCTGCATCAGTGGCTGGCGCTGATCATCGTATGCATCGCATTGTGGGCCATCGGTCTGCTGTGGCTTGGCCTGCAGGCCGGTTCGTCGTGGACGCAGGGCTGGCGGCAGGACATCCGTTTTCATGTGTATCTGGAGAAGGCCGAGAGCGAGCGCTTGCAGGCGCTGGCCGGCAAACTTAAAGAGGTGCCCGGCGTGGGTGCGGTGCGCATGGTGCCGCAGAGCGAAACCAGGGCGTGGCTGGAAAACTGGCTGGGCGGAGCAGGGGAGATCACCGATGATCTGCTTGCTTCCCTGCCGGGAAGTATCGAGGTGACGCCCGGTGTGAAGAGCGGCGATTTCCTGTATGCCGATCTGGCCGATGCCGCCAGATCGTTCGGTGCCAGTGTGAACCGCGGCGAGGCGCATCTGGTGCAGGCGCAGAGCATGCTGGCAAAGGCGGAGAAGATGCTGTGGTTCGGCACGCTGGTGATCGCGCTGGCCATGATCATCGTGATTTCCAATACCCTGCGCATGACGCTGCTGGCGCGTGCCGACGAGGTACAGCTGATGCGCCTGCTGGGGGCGGGTGAGATGTTCGTGCGGATGCCTTTTCTACTCGAAGGGGGGCTGCTCGGTGCAGGTGCCGGCGGGCTTGCCTGGCTGCTGCTATGGCCGCCGCTGTTCGCGGTCGGTGACTGGCTGACTCAGCTGGATGCCGAGGTCAGCGGTTTTGCCTTATTGCTGCCCCTGCTTTTCGGTGGTGCGTTTGTCGGCTGGCTGGGATCCCTGCTGGCGACAACAAGGCTGGCCTCGGAGAATACCACCACGGCTTGACGTTCCCGCTCAGGTCCGCACTATTAGCACTCTTTACGAATGAGTGCCAGATGCTCTAAAATTCATCTGTGCATAGAAACAAAAGCAGGAGGTACGCGGTTTGATATCAGAAGCTGTGGAAATGAACAGTTTGTCCCTGTTCTACAGGGATGTGCGTCGTTCCCCCCGTCTGGATCGCGAGGCGGAGGCCGAACTGGCGCACCGTTGGCGTGAGCATCATGATCGCGAGGCGGCACGCCAGCTGGTATGCGCCAATCTTTACGCTGTGGCGGCGATCGCCCGCGAATACCGGCATTTCGGTCTGCCCGAGATGGATCTGATTCAGGAAGGCACCATCGGCCTGATGCAGGCTGTGAAGCGTTTCGATCCGGAACGCGGTTTCCGCCTGATGACCTTTGCCGCATGGTGGATCCGTGCCGCCATCCACGATTTCATTCTGGAGTCCTGGAGTATCGTCAAGCTTGGCACCAATAAATTGCAGCGCAAGATCTTCGCCGGTCTGCAGAAGGCGAAGAATGCGATCGCAGCCCTTGAAGGCGAGCATGCCGATGAGGTGGGTGCCGATTTCGGGCTGACTGGCAACCAGTATCAGGAAGCGGCTGCCGCATTCACGCAGCGCGATATGTCGCTGGATGGCAGCGAAGAAGGGCAGCTCGTGCTAGCAGCCCTGCCTGCACCGGAGGCCGGCCCGGAAGAAACCCTGGTCGAGAACAACTGGCAGGAGCATCGCATGTCGGTGTTGCGTGAGGCCATGGGTCGACTGAACGAGCGCGACCGTCTGATCGTCGAGCGGCGTCATTTGACTGACAGCCCGGCGACACTGAAGGAGCTTTCGGAAGAATTCGGTGTTTCCATCGAGCGTGTTCGCCAGTTGGAAAGCAGGGCGATGCAGCAGCTTAGAGACTTCGCAGCCTGATTCCTTCGGGTTGTTTCATGAAATCATGACGCCGCGCTTTGCGCGGCGTTTTTTATTGCCGCCCGGTTGATCTGAAGTCCTTTTTTGGCATCAGCCTTGCTGCGTCCTGCAAATGCGATTCCGGACTCGATTCCTGCCGATTCAATGGCTCCTTTTTTCATGTGTTCCTCCTGCATACGGGGGTGCGCCCATGCAGGGTATGGAGAAGTTACATGACTGACATAAGAGGTGTCGGTACAGGCGGCGTGCTGAACAGTGCGCTGACCCGGCGTGGTATCACCATTGTACTTCTGCTTGTGGTGGCATCCATTGTGGTGGCTTCATTCGCTTTAAAAAGTATCCGTCATTCGGCCCGCGAACATGTGGCTGCCATGCTCTCCCATACCATCGATTCCACCTACGGAATGATGCAGTTCTGGGAGGCTGAGCAACGCATGCAGGTGGAAAACTGGGCTCAGGCTCCCGAACTTGTCTCGCTGGCCAGCCAGCTGGCGGACAGCGACCATTCACAGGCCGCCTTGCAGCGCCATCCCTCGCAGGCAAAGCTGCGCAGACTTCTTGCCCCGGAAATGCGTCAACATGCCTACGACGGATTCTTTCTGATTGCGCCGGATCATACGTCTATCGCTTCGATGCGGGATATGAATCTGGGGGAAACCAATCCGCTCAGTGAGAGATATGCCCGCCCGGGCTCGAACAATGCACGGCAGGATATTCTACAGCGTGTTTTCTCCGGCGAAACAGTGCTTTCGCTTCCCCAGCCGACTGATTTGCCCATGTCCGGCGAATCAAATGCGGAAGCAACGATGTTTGTGGTGACGCCTGTGCGCGGGCCGGACGGGCGCATTTTTGCAGCCCTTTCCTTCCGGATTAAGCCGGAAAATGATTTTTCCCGTTTTGCGAAAATGGGGCGAAGCGGCAGAAGTGCCGAAGCATATCTCCTCGATGCCACAGGTCGCATGCTTACCGGTAGTCGCTTTGAAGCGGAATTACACCGTATCGGGATATTGCAGGCGGGACAGAGCAGCATTCTCAACTTTTATCTGAGAGATCCGGGTGTGAATCTGATGCATCAGACGGGAGTTCCTGCCAACTACGAGGCGAGTCCACTGACCCTGATGGCGACAGCGGTGTCTCAAGGAAAGAGCGGCATGAATCTGGAAGGTTACAGGGATTATCGTGGCGTGCCGGTAGTCGGTGCATGGAACTGGTATCCTGAGAAAGAATATGCCGTGGTTGCAGAAATTGACGTCGATGAGGCATATGGATTGTTCGATGGCATGCGCACCATGCTTTTCGTCGTCCTTCTGGCGATGATCGCAGTATTCATGGGGATGGTGTTTCTGATGGAGGGGTTGAATCGGAGTGCAGGGAAGGCGTTGAGTGTTTCCGAGGCCCGTTACCGGCAGCTGTTCAATCTTATTCCGGATGCCATCGCCGTGCATCGCGAGGGAAAGATCATTTATTGCAACCCGGCTGCTGTGAAAATGTTCGGGGCGGTATCCGGAGATGATCTGATCGGATATGAAGTCACTGGTCTGGTGCACCCGGATGACCGCCAGCGGATTGCCGGACGGATTGAGCAGGCAGGTGACTCGAATGGCGTCGACGACATGCAGGAGATGCGCTTGTTGCGGCTGGATGGGACGCCCTTCACGGCAGAGGTCGAAGGCTGTTCATTTTCGGATGCCGAGGGGGTGGATGCCGTGCTGCTCGTGGTGCGGGATATCAGTGTCCGGAAGCTGGCTGAGGAGGAGCGCGAACGGCTGCGTGTCGCGGTCGAGCAAACGCCAGAGGGGATTATGATTGCCGATGCTCAGGGTGTGGTCGTATACGCCAATCCCGGGGCGGCTATCATCACAGGTCGAACGCAGCAGGAGTTGATCGGCATGCTGGCTGCGGAGGCCCGTGGTGGTCAGGTCGGTGATGCGCTGTTTGTTGAGATTGTCACGAGTCTGAAGGCCGGTGTAAGCTGGTACGGGGAATTTTCACTGATCCGTCCGGATGATGAGTCGCGCATTATCGAAAGGCGCATTTCACCGGTCATGGTGAACGGTAAAACGCTATACCATGTGAGCGTGGACCGGGACATCACCGATGAACGTCACCAGAAAGAACATATGGAGCATACGCAGCGGCTGGAAAGTCTCGGGGTGCTGGCCGGAGGGATCGCTCACGATTTCAACAATATTCTTTCTGCAATTCTGGGCAATGCATCCATGGCAACCAAGAAACTCGCTGACCGTCCTGATGCGGCGAAACATGTGCTGCGCATCGAAACAGCCGCGCAGCGGGCAGCCGAGTTGTGTAGCCAGATGCTCGCCTATTCCGGCAAGGGAAGGTTCGTGGTCAAGGCGATCAATCTATCCCTGATGCTGAAGGATATCGCCAAGCTGCTTGATGTTTCGGTGACCAAATATGCTGAACTGGATATCGATCTGTTGCCGGATATCCCTGCCGTGCAGGCCGATGCCACCCAACTGCAGCAGGTGATCATGAATCTGTTGATCAATGCATCGGATGCCATCGGTGAGAATTATGGAAGGATTTCAGTGCGCAACGGACAAATCACGGTGAAGGACGGGGAATTCGCCCAGAGCTATACCGGAGAGGTGCTTGCGGCGGGCGAATATGTGTATTTTGAAGTAAGCGATACCGGTTGCGGCATGAGTGAGGAAACAAGGAAGAAGCTGTTCGATCCCTTTTATACCACCAAGTTCACCGGCAGAGGGCTCGGCATGAGTGCTGTATTAGGCATTGTGCGCGGTCATCACGGGGCGATAGTCGTTGATTCGGTTGAGGGAGAAGGCAGTCGCTTCAGGGTGCTGTTGCCGGCTTTTGCTGGCAAAAAAGGCGAGGGGGTGAAGAAGCTGGAGGAGGATATCGACTGGTGCCCGACCGGGTCGATACTTGTTGTCGATGATGAGGAAACTGTGCGTGAAATGGCTGTGATGATGCTTGAAGAGATCGGTTTTGGCACCCTGAGCGCGGAGGATGGCGTGCAGGCCATTGAGGCATACCGCGAGCATCATGATGAGATCGCCCTCGTGTTGCTGGATATGACCATGCCCCGGATGGATGGGCGCACCTGTTTTGCGAAGCTGCGCGAGATGAATCCTGATGTGCGCGTTGTGTTGTCGTCCGGGTATAGCGAACAGGATGCGACCAACAGCTTTGCTGATCATGAACTGGCCGGTTTTGTGCAAAAGCCCTACAGGTTGGCTACGCTGCGTGCCAAATTGCGCGAGGTGCTCGAAGGCTAGGCCACCGCCATAGAGTCATTGCATTTGTGGCGCTTTCCCTTGGCCCTTCAGCCTCCTAGGCTTGGCCGCCATGCGAGTCAGCGATTTCGATTTCATCCTCCCTCCCGAACATATCGCCAGCCGTCCTCTTGCCGGTCGCGATGAGGCGCGTCTGCTGGTCTGCGGCGGGGCATTGCAGGATCGCATGATCCGCGACCTGCCTTCGCTGGTAAGGCCGGGGGATATCTGGGTGCTCAACGATACGCGCGTGATCCCGGCCCGGCTTCTGGGTCAGAAGGACAGCGGCGGCAAGGCGGAGTTGCTGCTGCTGGAATCCACCGAAGAGCCGGATGTATGGCTGGCCTGGGGCAAGTCGAACAAGCCGCTGAAACCGGGGATGCGCGTACAGATAGGCCCGGACTTTTCAGCCGAGATTCTTGCGCGTGACGGTAAAGAGGTGCGCGTCAGGTTGCTGGCGCCCGATGTGGCTGCCGCCATCGAGGCCTGCGGACATATGCCGCTTCCGCCCTATATCGACCGGCCCGACAGCGAAGAGGACCGGGAGCGTTACCAGACGGTGTTCGCCCGCCATGCCGGAGCCGTGGCGGCACCGACCGCCGGTCTGCATCTGAGCCGGTCACTGATGGATGCCATGCAGCATGCAGGTGCCGAATTCGACTATGTCACGCTGCATGTCGGGCCGGGGACCTTCCAGCCGGTGCAGGTGGACGACACCGACGATCACCCGATGCATGAAGAGGGTTATTCGGTATCAGCGCAGACCGCACAGCGTATCAATGCGGCCCGCGCCGCCGGGCGGCGCATCTTGGCTGTCGGCACCACCAGCCTGCGCACGCTGGAATCGGCGACCAGGAACGGCGAACTGCAGGCCGGCAGCGGACGTACCCGCCTGTTCATCACGCCGGGTTACACATTCCGCATGACCGATGCGCTGCTGACCAATTTCCACCTGCCGCGCTCCACCCTGCTGATGCTGATCTGCGCGATGGGTGGCAGGGAGCGCATCATGCATGCCTACAGACACGCGATCGAATCGGATTACCGTTTTTATTCCTATGGCGATGCCATGTTCGTGACGTGCACTGAATGATGTATGCTGCTGTCCGCTGCGGGTGTAATCTGCGCAGTTCATTCTGGCGACGGGAGGGTCTTCAGGCTTGAAAATCATGATGGCGCAACTCGCCCCGAAGGTCGGTGATATTGCCTGTAACACGCAACTGGTGCTCGCAGCCATGCAGCGCGCGGAGGCGGCACATTGCGATATGCTGGTGTTGCCCGAGCTGGGGCTGACCGGTTATCCGCCCGAGGACCTGTTGTGGCGCAATGCTTTCATGGACGAGGCCGAAAGCGCGGTCGAGACCATTGTCGCGCACACCGCAAAGACCGCCGTGGTGTTCGGCCACCCGCGTCGTGAGAACGGCCTGTTGCTCAACAGCGCTACGCTTGCCGCCCATGGCAAGGTCGTCGGCGTGTACGACAAGCGCTCCCTGCCCAATTACGGTGTGTTCGACGAGCGGCGATATTTCACGCCCGGCAGCGGGCCGGATGTGTTCGAGGTGCACGGCTGGCGCATCGGTATCGGTATCTGCGAGGATCTATGGGATGACGATGTCGCCGAAAAGGCGGCTTCGAGGCCGCGCGATGTGCTGCTCAACCTCAATGCCTCGCCCTTCCATGTCGATAAGCAGCTGGAGCGCGAATCCCTGATGCAGCGGCGGGCTGCACGTTTCGGTGTCCCCGTGGTGTATGTCAATCCGGTGGGCGGACAGGACGAGATCGTGTTCGACGGTGGCAGTCATGCGGTGGATGCAAGCGGCATGCTGCTGGCACGTGCGCCGATGTTCGAGTGTGCCGATGTGATGGTGGATCTGGCGGCAAGCATTGGTGAAATCACGCCGTTGCCGGAGGGTATCCAGCAGATGCGTCAGGCACTGGTGCTGGGCGTGCGTGATTACGTGCGCCGCAACGGTTCTTCTCAAGTGGTGATAGGCCTGTCGGGCGGTATCGATTCGGCGCTGGTCGCAGCGCTGGCCTGCGAGGCGCTGGGTGCGGAGAACGTGCTGGGTGTACTGATGCCGTCGCGCTATTCCAGTGATCATTCGATCAGTGATGCGGCGCAACTGGCCGATAATCTCGGTATCGAAACCATCATTCTGCCCATCGAATCGCCGGTTAATGCCGTGGATCATCTGCTTGCCGGCCCGTTCAACGCCTGGGGGCTGGGCGCGCCGGATGTGACCGAGGAGAATGTGCAGGCACGTATCCGCGGGCTGTTGCTGATGGCGGTATCCAATAAAACCGGCCGCATGCTGCTGACCACCGGCAACAAGAGCGAGATGGCTGTCGGCTATGCCACGCTATACGGCGATATGGCCGGCGGCTTCGCACCGCTCAAAGATGTGTACAAGGTTCAGGTGTTCGCGCTCTCCCGGCACATCAACAGGAAGGGGGAACTGATTCCGGAAAGCACCATCAGCAAACCTCCCTCCGCCGAACTCCGGCCTGATCAGAAGGATTCCGATTCACTGCCCGATTACGAGGTGCTGGATGGCATCTTGCAGTCCTATATCGAACTGGGGCAGGATATGGCCCGTATCGCAGCGCGGGGATTTGAACCCGGACTGGTCGAGCGTGTCATCCGCATGCTGTATATCGCGGAATACAAGCGGCGCCAGGCTCCACCGGGAGTCAAGATTACGCAGAAGGCTTTCGGACGCGACCGGCGCTATCCGATCACCCACGGGTTCCGCGAACATCTGCTACAGAATCAAAGCCGGGAGAGGGAATGAAGAGGATCGAAGCCATCATCAAGCCGTTCAAGCTCGACGACGTCAAGGACGCGCTGGCGGATATCGGTGTGGACGGTATGACCGTCACCGAGGTGAAGGGCTACGGTCATCAGAAGGGCCATAAAGAGCTGTATCGCGGTGCCGAATATTCGGTGGATTTTCTTCCCAAGATGAAACTGGACGTGGTGGTCAACGAGGACAGGCTGGAGGCCGCACTCGATGCCATTGTCGGAGCCGCGCGCACCGGCAAGATCGGCGACGGCAAGATTTTCGTGCTGCCCGTGGAGCAGGCGGTGCGTATCCGTACCGGCGAGCGCGATGAGGATGCGGTGTAGGCCGGCACCGATAGCAATAGTTTGAGGGTGGTTTATAAAAAAGGTCGCACAGACCGACAGGAGAAAGAGCATTATGAGTGACGCAATCAAGAAAGCATTGGACATGATGAAGGAAAACGAATGCGAATTCGTTGATGTCCGATTCACCGACACCAAGGGCAAATGGCAGCATGTCACATTTCCGGCCCATGCCGTAAGCGAAGATTCCTTCGAAGACGGCTTCGCGTTTGATGGCTCGTCCATCGCCGGCTGGTGCGAAATCAACAATTCCGATATGGCCCTGATTCCCGATCCGGAAAGTGCCCGTATCGATCCGTTCTTCGAGGCATCCACGATGGTGCTGATCGCCCAGGTGATCGACCCGATCACCGGCCAGGCCTATGAGCGCTGTCCGCGTCAGATCGCCCAGAAGGCACTGAACTACATCAAGAGCGCCGGCATCGCCGATACCGCTTATTTTGGCCCTGAGCTCGAGTTCTTCATTTTCGACGGCATCCGCTACCACAACGACATGGGCGGCTGCGGCTACGAGATCGAGTCCGAAGAAGCTGCATGGAACTCCCACAAGAACTACGAAGGCCGCAACACCGGTCATCGTCCGGGCGTCAAGGGCGGCTACTTCCCGGTTCCGCCGGTTGATTCCCTGCACGAGATCCGCAATGACATGTGCCTGGTGATGACCGATCTGGGCATCCCGATGGAACTGCATCATCACGAAGTGGCGACTGCCGGCCAGTGCGAGCTGTCGCAGCGTTTCGGCGAGCTGATCGACATCGCCGACCGCGCGCAGTGGTACAAGTACGTGGTGCACAATGTGGCCGATGCCCATGGCAAGACCGCAACCTTCATGCCGAAGCCGATCTATGGCGACAACGGCACCGGTATGCACACTCACCAGTCGCTGTGGAAAAACGGCAACAACCTGTTCTCCGGTGACAAGTATGCCGGTCTGTCGCAGGAAGCGCTGTACTACATCGGCGGCATCATCAAGCACGCCAAGGCACTGAACGCCTTCACCAACCCGTCCACCAACTCCTATAAGCGTCTGGTGCCGGGATTCGAGGCTCCGGTGATGCTGGCTTACTCCAACCGTAACCGTTCGGCTTCCATCCGTATCCCGGTGGTGAAGAATCCGAAGGGCCGTCGCGTTGAAGTGCGCTTCCCGGACCCGACCGCCAATCCGTATCTGGCCTTCACAGCCATGCTGATGGCCGGTCTGGACGGTATCAAGAACAAGATCGATCCGGGAGCTGCTGCCGACAAGAACCTGTATGACCTGCCGGCTGAAGAGGCCAAGGCCATTCCGCAGGTTTGCGGTTCGCTGGACGAAGCTCTGGCTGCACTGGATGCCGACCGCGAGTTCCTGAAGGCCGGCGGCGTGATG
Source organism: Zetaproteobacteria bacterium CG06_land_8_20_14_3_00_59_53 (assembly GCA_002779605.1). Lineage (GTDB taxonomy): Bacteria > Pseudomonadota > Zetaproteobacteria > Mariprofundales > Mariprofundaceae > UBA1543. The sequence goes on from PEWE01000020.1 coordinate 264,345, forward strand.
ACCGACGCCATGATCGATGCCTACATCGAGCTGAAGATGGACGACGTGAATCAGATGCACATGCGTCCGCATCCGTACGAGATGCAGATGTACTTCTCCTGCTAAAGGAGAGTTCTGCAACGCAACAAGGCCGCCCGCGAGGGCGGCCTTTTTCTTGCCCTGCCGACGGGGTAGTCTGATGCAATGGAACGAACCCCAGCAGCGTTGGTACCCGATGCCCTGCAAGCCGATGCGCAACGCCTGATTGCTATTTCTCCGCTGTTCGCCGCATTGCTCGACAAGGCCGATGAAGCTGCCTGTCGCGAACTCTTCCGGCCTGTAGAACATGCCAGCCTGCCCGATGGCGGAGAGGACTGGATTCCCGCCTGTGACAGTGAAAATGTCATGGAGTGCCTGCAACATCTGCGCCTGTGCAAGCAGCGCGGCATGCGGCATATCATCTGGTGGGAAATGGGTGTGCATGGCGATATCACCACGTCGTATCGTGCCATCGCCGATTTCGCCGCAGGCCTGCTGGATGAAGCCCTGCGCATGGCAGAGCGCCTGATTGCGCCGCGTTACGGCAGGCTGGACGGCGGTTCATTCTGCGTGATCGGTCTGGGCAAACTCGGTGGACATGAACTGAACCTCGGCTCGGATGTCGATCCGCTGTTCATCTGGCGGGGGGAAGGGGAAACCGCGGACGGGCGCAATCAGGTGTCGGCAGAGGAGTATTACGGCCTGCTTTCACGCATGCTGATCCGCCTGATGTCGGAGCAGACACCTGACGGGATTGTCTGGCCGATGGATATGCGGTTGCGGCCCGGCGGAGACGGCTCTGCCATCTGCATGCATCACGATGCGGCGACGGATTTCTATCAGAACTACGGCCAGACATGGGAACGGGCCATGCTCATCAAGGCCCGCCCGGTGGCGGGCGATCTGAAGCTGGGCGAAAGCTTCATCACCGAGGTGTCGCCGTTCATCTACCGGCGCTATCTGGATTACACCACGGTGGCGGCGCTTGCCGATATGAAGCGGCGTATTGATGCGCAGGCCGGGGGGCATGAGCTTGCGGCCGGATTCGATGTGAAGCGCGGGCGTGGCGGCATCCGCGAGATCGAGTTCATCATCCAGTCCATGCAATTGCTGCATGGGGGTGCGAATCCCGAGTTGCGCCATTGTTCCAGCATGCCGGCGCTGGATGCGCTGAACCGCTTCGGTGCACTGGATGACGACGAGACGGTGATGCTGCGTGAGGCGTACGCTTTCTGGCGCAGGGTGGAGCATGCCGTGCAGGCCCGCTGCGGGGAACAGACACAGAAGCTGCCGGCCGGTTTCGAGAGCTATCTTGAACAGGCGCTCGGCATGACGGAAATCGCTGCAGCGATGCAGGTCCGGGCTGCCCGGGTGGCTGCGGCATTCGGCGAGCATGTGCTGCCGTTGACCAGACCCGGGGATAACGACAGGAACTGGTTGAACGCCGGTTATGGCGAGGCTCTGGATGATCTGGACGAGGCTGCACGGCAGCGCATCGACATGGCCTTGCAGCGCATCAATCAACATCTTGAGCGTGGCGGCCTTCCGGAGCGCAGCCGCGGGCAGGTCGAGATCATGCTGGCCCGGGCCATGCCGCGCTGGCTGGACGACATCAACGGTGTCACTGCCGTGGAGGCCCTCGCAGAATTGCTGAACACCATCTCCGGTCGGGCGACATGGATCGATCTGCTGGCCACGCATCAGGGCGCGCTGGACTGGCTGATCGGTGTGCTTTCCGCTTCCGCCTATGTGCGTGAACATATTGAGCGCGACCCGTCGTGGCTGGAATGGCCGCTGGCCATGGAGCGCGGCGATACCGATATCCGGTGTATCGCATCCCGCATGCAGTCGCTTGCCCTTGAGGATGAAGAACAGGCGCTTGCCGATTGCGGTGCGCTGGTGGATCGCGGTCGCCTGTTGTGCGCCCTGTCGGTGGATGCACATCAGGCCGGCCCTGCCACCATCGGCGGCTGGATGGCTGATACCGCCGATGCCGCAACAACGATCATGCTGCGCCTCTGCCTGCATCATATGCAGCTGCCGGACGATTTCCCGTTTGTGGCGCTGGCCATGGGCAAGCATGGCAGCCGCGAAATGGGGCTGGCCTCCGATCTGGATATGGTGTTCGTTCTTGTTCACGACACACCGGACGACATGCTGAGCCGGCGCAGCATCTGGGAGCACGGGCAGCGGCTCGGGCGGCGCATGATCCAGTATCTGACCGGCAAGCCTCCGTTCGGTGCGGGTTTCGAATTCGATGCGCGTCTGCGTCCATCAGGGCAGAGCGGCGTGCTGGTGACCAGTCTGAGCGGTTTTCACGATTATCAGCTGCGCGAAGCGCAGACCTGGGAACATCAGGTGCTGACCCGGGCGCGTGCGGTGGCCGGGCCGGATGATGCCGTGCATGCGGTGCAGGCAGTCATTGATGAGGTGCTCGCCCTGCCGCGCGATGCTGCGCAGTTGGCGCATGACGTGCTCGAGATGCGCGATAAGATGCTCGATCATCTGAGTAGTAAATCGCCGGAAAGTATCAATCTCAAGCATGATGCCGGAGGGCTGGTGGATATCGAGTTTCTGGCACAGTACGCAAGGCTGGCCTTCGGTGGATCAGGAAGGGCCACTGCGGACATCCTGCGCAACCTGCCGGCCTCAGCGCCCGCCGAATGGCTTGCGGCGGGCGAATGGCTTGCCTCCACCTACGAAACGTACCGGCAGATGGAGAATGCATTGCGTGTCGAGCTGTGGGTCTCGATCAGCAGCCTACCGGCGGATGTCTCGGCCACCGAATGGGAGACTATGCGCCGGCACGCCCGGATCGTTACGCCGCAAGCCCTGCGCGAGACCATGGCGAAGACACGGAAAACCTTTAACAGGCTTATGCCCGGCCTCTGAGGCCCTGTCTGTTCCGGACACTGTTCCGGAATCTCATTGACATTGGCACTGGATGCGCAGACCTTGTTAGCACGCTAGTCAATGTTTCTCTGCAGGTTGTTTTCGACTCTCAGGCATTTACTACCCCGGAACATTGCCGGTTTTTGATAGGCTAAAGAATCACCAGGCCCGACAGAATGGCGCCAAGCCTGTCCGGCAAGAGATATATATGACGACGATCAAACTGTTGTTCTGGCAGATTCGGTGAAAAGGAGTGGGCTGCCTCTGCTGTTTTGCCGGGAAGACAAAGTGTTCTTTCCCTTGAGACTGGTCACATGTCTGAAACGATTGATCTGTTTGATGCTGGTGGTTTTCCCCTTTGGCACACAGGTTGGAGCGGCAGACCTTTCGCAGCCCCTGCCGGTGCGCAATCTCTATCCGCCGATGATGCGTTTCTTCGACCCCACGCCGGATTCCGCGCTGCGCGCTTATGATCAGGCATGGTCGTTTGAACTCAACCAGCATTTTTCGACGATGAATTCTTTTGATTTTTATCCCGGCTCAACCCTGATCTCGGATATGGAGCTCTATGTAATCGATCCGGTTGTGCGCCGCGCTGTTTCTTCCAATCTTGAACTTTCCCTGCGGGTTCCTTTGCTCAGGCCATGGAATGGCGTGCTGGACGGTACGATTCAGGCCTTCCATAAGGTATTCAGCATGCCCAACGGGGGCCGCCAGCTTCGTCCCAACAACAGTTTTGCCTACAGCTACGATAATGGCAAGGGAACCTCGTGGCAGGGCGGCAATCGATGGGAAACGGGCAATGCGGAACTATCCGCCAGATACGGCTTGAGTGAGGGTAGCGAATGGGCCGTGGCCGGGCTTGCCGCGATCAAACTTCCGACGGCCTCTCAGGCAAGGGGCTGGGGCAGCGGAGCTGCGGATATGGGGGCCGGTCTTGTGGCATCGTGGACTTCTGGCATCTGGTTCGGCCATATTGAAAGTTGGCTTATTCGTCCGCTTGCCAACGATACGCCGGGGGTCAGCTATGTGAGCTATCTGCGTGGATCGATTGCCGCTGGCTATCGCTTTGACGGCATGTCGATGATGGTCCAGTTTCAGGGGGGAAGCTCCCCTTACCGATCGACAGGACTTGATTGGCTCGAATCGCCACCGATGCTGATTACTTTTGGTCTGCGGGGCGATATCCGGCAGGATTTCGGATGGTCGCTGGCTGTCACCGAGAATATCACGCAGAGAACGACACAGGATATCTCCATGACGCTGGGTTTGAACTTTTCCATGTAAAGTCCCCTGGCCGCCGGTGATTGGGATTGCCTGAGTGTGGCAGGGAATATCCTTATGGCGAAAATGCACACAATGTTCATAATGTTGACTTTTCCGGCTGGAATGATGATTTTCGGGATAAATCCGAAGCTGGGTATCTGAGAGGACTCCAATGATTGAGATTACTGTAAAGGCGGGAGCCGCCGCCAAACAACGCGATGACGCGGTGGTTCTGCCGTTGCTGGAAGGCAGGAAGCTGACTGCCTCGGGCAGTGACCTGCAGCGGGCGACCGGTAAAAAGGTGAGCGCATTCCTGCGCAAATTCGATGTCAGCGGCGCATTCGGCGAGAGCGGCCTGCTGTACGATCTGGAAGGCAGTTTCACGCAGCGTGTGATGTTGATCGGAGCGGGCGACGAAAAGAAACTGACACTGCACAGCCTGCGCCGTCTGTCCTCGAAAGCAGCGCGTGCCCTTAACAAGGGCGGTGCGCGCGATGTGTCCTTCTATCTGCCGGAGTTGAATGTGAAGGGCGCGAGCCTTGCCGATAAGGTGCAGGCCGTGGCCGAAGGTGTCTGGCTGGGTCTCTACAACTTCAACAAATACCAGACGAAGAAACAGGAAAATATCCGCGAACTGGGTTCGGTGACCATCATGCTGCCGTCGCGCCGCGATCTTGAAGATGGTGAGGCGGCTGTGGCACGCGCCCGCGCCATTGCCGGCGGCACCAACTTCGCGCGCGATCTGGGCAACGAGCCCGGCAATGTGTGCACACCTGAATTCCTCGGCGAACAGGCGCTGGCCTTAAAGCATGACAGGCTGAAGGTGACGGTGATGGACAAGGCCGCCATCGAGAAGGCCGGATTCAGCGCGCTGCTGGCGGTCAATCAGGGTTCGGCGAAGGAGCCGCGATTCATCGTGCTGGAGTATCAGGGCGGAGCGAAGGATGCGGCACCGGTGGCGCTGGTCGGCAAGGGCCTGACCTTCGATGCCGGCGGTATTTCCATCAAGCCGGCTGCGCAGATGGACGAGATGAAGTTCGATATGTGCGGCGCGGCTGCCGTGCTCGGTATCTTCAAGGCGGCGATCGAGATGGATCTCGCGCAGAATCTGCTCGGCGTCATCGCCTCCACCGAAAACCTGCTCGGTGCTGCTGCCTACAAGCCGGGCGATGTCATCACCTCGTACAAGGGTGTGACCATCGAGGTGCTGAACACCGATGCCGAAGGTCGCATCATCCTTTCCGATGCGCTGGCCTATGCCGCGGAGAAGAAGCCTGCCGAGATCATCGATTTTGCCACCCTGACAGGAGCCTGCGTGATCGCGCTGGGTTCGCAGGCCAGCGGCCTGATCGGCACCGGCGAGAAGGTGAAGAAGGGCCTGAAGGCTGCCGGCGATCATACGGCGGACCGTGTCTGGGAATTGCCGATGTATGACGAGTATCAGGAGCAGATCAACAGCGATATCGCCGATATCAAGAATACCGGCGGACGCGAGGCCGGTACCATCACGGCGGCCTGTTTCCTGTCGCGCTTTGTCGATGATATTCCCTGGGCGCATCTGGATATCGCCGGTACGGCCTGGAATATGAAGGGCACCGATATCTCGCCGATCGGCGGCACGGGTGCCGGTGTGCGACTGGTGACTCAGTATCTGCTCAGCAGGGACTGATTTGCCTTGATTGTATCGAACGGGGGCGGTCTTCGGATCGCCCTCTTTTTGAGATACCAACTTTGCGGTTGGAACCGGAATTTCAGATTGGGATAGTCTGCCCAATAGGCCTTCTTCTTTGCTTGCTCACAATTCGGCAGGACAGCGGAATTGGACGCCCGGAGGGCGCCCGCAGGGCGAGGGGCATGGATGCCCCGAGTCAAAAAGAAGCAAGAAACGCCACCCACGGGTATCTGTGAATTCCCGGCCCGATTACCTGCTCATCGGGCACAATACGGGAATATGGCCCCCTTCAATTGTGCTGTCCCGATGCGCAAGCAATCGGTCCGGCACAGCTACAAGTGGGACCCGAAAATCAAAAAGCGATAGACCCTCTTATCTTTATCTTTCTTCGTGGTGAATGTCTTTTCTCTGTGTTCACTGTGGTGTACGTCTTTGACTTTTGTTGGCGCGCGGTGTTCTCTTCGGCGCATGCAGCATAAGCGTATATTTCTTCAAGGACCGGCCGGGCGATTGCAGGGGCTGTACCGTCCATTCAAAGAACCGGTCGCTGCGGTGGTGGTATGTCATCCGCATCCGCAGTTCGGTGGCACCATGCACAACAAGGTGGTGTACTGGATGGCACGAGCCTTCGAGTCGCTGGATTGCTCGGTGCTGCGCTTCAATTTCCGCGGCGTGGACCAGAGCGAGGGGTGCTGGGACGAAGGGGCGGGGGAGGCTGAGGATGCAGCCGTAGCACTCGACTGGATGCATGCCGAGCATCCGCATGTGCCGCTATGGCTGGCCGGTTTTTCCTTCGGCGCCTATGCGGGCCTGAAAGCGGCGCGGCAGGATGCGCGCGTCGAGCGCTTGTTCGCCGTGGCTCCGGCGGTGAATCTTTGGGATTTTTCCTTTATGCAGGGCGATGTCCGTCCACTCACGGTGGTTGCCGGCACGCTTGATAACATCGTTCCTTATACCGCTATTGCCGCGGCCACGCGCCTGCAGCGCGGCGCGCAGTTGCACACCATCGCCGATGCAGGGCATTTCTTCGATGAACATCGCAAGGAGCTGGCAGCCGCGCTGCTGGCTGATGTGATACCGTCGTATTAGGGCTTCAGTCCTGAAGAAGGGCTTATAGCAGACGGATGGCATCGGGCAGGTCGGCGATCGAAGGAAGGACGAGATCGGCCTTGATACCGCTTTGTTTGACGAATTCGGCACGGTATTTGCCGGTCTTCACCAGCGCAGTTTTAAGCCCGGCATTTTTCCCGCCTGCGATATCCGATTCGATATCGTCGCCGACCATCAGTGCCTGATGCGCCCTGACATCGAGGCTGGCGCAAACACCCAGAAAGAAATCCTTTGACGGTTTGCCGAACACCCCGGCCTTCTTTCCCGTGGCATACTCGATGGCCGTGACGAACACGCCCAGATCGAGATGCAGACCGTCCGGCATCTGCCAGAAGCGGTTTTTGTGCAGGGCCAGCAGTTCGGCACCATCCATCACATGCAGGAAAACCTCGCGCAGCAGGGCGGGCGGATAGCCGTCGCCGCCGATATCGCCCATCACTACGACTTCCGGGTGTTCGGAATCCTCGCAGAGGCCTGCAAGGTCTTCGCGCAGGGCATCGCGCACCACAAGGTGCACCCGGCGCTTACCGATATGTTCCAGAGCCAGTGCGGCAGGCGTGTAAATATCGTCTGTCCTGAGAGCAAAGCCCATGTCCGCAAGTTTGCCGGCGATCTTCCGCCGCGACTGCGTGGTGGTGTTGGTCACGCCAGCCAGCAGGAATCCGGCATCACGCAGGGTCTCTACGGCATGCACCGCATCGGGTACGGGCTTGTCGCCGATGAACAGGACACCGTCGAGGTCGAGCAGGATGGCCTTGATCGAGCTGGGATTTTCCATGAGCGAAGCGTAGCAGAAATCACTGTCAGTGGCGCAATCATTGCCATATTCCCTTGGTTTGTGGGCTTGCTGAATGCTGCTACACTCCGGCCAACAATTCGGCCCCCGCAGTCCGACAGGCGGGGAGGCACAAGGAAGATCATGAACGAACAGCAAATGCTAGCCATCTACGAGGATGCCGGTGCCCTGCTCACCGGCCATTTTATTTTGTCCAGCGGACGCCACTCGTCGCGTTATCTGCAATCCGCCAAGGTGCTGATGCATCCGGCGCATGCCGAGGCTCTGGGCCGTGCGCTGGCAGCCGGCGTATCGGCTGACGATATCGATGTGGTCGTCGCTCCGGCTCTGGGGGGGCTGATCATCGGTCATGAGGTGGCACGGGCGCTGAACAAGCCGCTGGTGTTCACCGAGCGCAAGGATGGCGAGATGAGCCTCAGGCGCGGTTTTTCCTTTGAAAAGGGCGCACGCGTGCTGGTCGTCGAAGATGTGATCACCACCGGCGGTTCGGTGTGCGAATGCATGGCGGTGGTGCGCGAGCACGGCGGTGTGCCGCTGGAAGTGCTGGCCGTGGTGGACCGTTCGCCGGCAGCCGAAGGCCGTTTCGATGTGCCGCATCGCACCCTGCTGCAGCTGGAAGTGGAATCCTTTGAGGCCTCCGATTGCCCGCTGTGCCGCGAAGGTCTGATTCCGGCGGTGAAGCCGGGCAGCAGGCACCCCGCATGACAGATCAGCACACGCCGGCAATCGGGCTGCGCACCTTCCCCTTCGGAGGGGTGGGAGAATTCGGCAAGAACATGATGCTCTACGCCTGGGGCGATGAGGGCGTGATTGTCGATTGCGGCATGGGATTCCCCGAGCCCGGGCAGTACGGCGTGGATGTGGTGATTCCGGATATCGCAGCCCTGGATACACTCGGTATCAAGGTGCATGCGGTGTTGCTCACCCACGGTCATGAGGATCATATCGGCGGCCTGCCCTATCTGTTGCCGCTGCTCAATGTGCCGGTGTACGGCACGGAAATGACGCTGGGTCTGCTGGCCGGACGCTTGAGCGAGATCAAGGGGTTCAAGGCTGATCTCCGGCCCTTGTCCGAAACGGACAGCTGTCAGGTCGGTCCGTTTACCGTGGAAGCGATTCCGGTGACGCATTCGATCATGGATGCTGTATCCATCGCCCTGCATACCCCGCTCGGTGTGGTGATCCATACTGGTGATTTTAAATTCGATCCCGCACCCATCGATGGCCGGCATTCGTCACTGCACCGCTTTGCCGCCCTTGGCGACAAGGGGGTGCTGCTGCTTGCCTCGGATTCCACCAATGCCACACGCGGTGGCAGCGGGCCGACCGAGCGCAGCGTGGGCCCGGCTCTCAAGCAGGCCGTCGCCGGTTGCAGCGGTCTGGTGATTGTCACCACCTTTTCCTCGAATATGTTCCGCATCCAGCAGATCATCGATGCCGCTGTGGCATCGGGCCGGACGGTGGCGCTGGCCGGACGCAGTCTGGAGCGCAATATCGGCATCGCCCGCAATATGAACCGCCTGAAGATCGAGACAGGACAGTTGATCGATATCAAGCAGGCAGGACAGATTCCGCACGGCAATCTTCTGATTATTGCAACAGGTTCGCAGGGTGAACCGCGCGCCGCTCTCGGGCGTATCGCCTACGGGCAGTTCCCCGGCATCAATCTGGGCAAGGGCGATCTGGTGATCTTCTCCTCCTCGCAGATCCCCGGCAACGAGCGGGTGATCCACGGCCTGTTCAGTCATATCTACCGGCGCGGCGCGCGCGTGCTGCACGCAGGCCAGGCTCCGCTGCATGTGTCCGGCCATGCGCAGGCGCATGAACTGAAGACCATGATCCAGCTGACCCGTCCACGCTACCTCTATCCGGTGCACGGGGAATACCGCAATCTGATCGAGCACGGCCATCTCGGTGTGTCCACGGGGATTGCTGAAGACCATGTGCTGATCGCCGAGAACGGTCAGAGCCTTGTCATCGATGACAAGGGAGCGCGACTTGGCGACACATTCAATGCCGGTGCCGTGTTTGTGGACGGCTCGGAGCGCGACAAGATCGACGGCGTGGTATTGCGCGACCGGCGCATTCTGGCCGAGGACGGCATCGTCACCGCGTTTGTGCTGATCGATCGCAACAAGGGCGTGGTCGCGCGTATGCCGGAGATCGCGGCGCGCGGTGTGCTGCATCAGGAGATCGGCGACGAGGTGCTGGAGAACGTGGCGCGCGAGATGGAGGCGCATCTGCAGGGGCTGGGCCGTGAAATCCTGGCCGATGAAGAGGCGGCCGGTGAAGAGGTGCGATTGTTCCTGCGCCGTTGGTTCAAGCGCAATCATGGTCGTCGCCCGATGCTGTTGCCGGTAGTTCTCGAAGCGTGAATGCACGGCATCTGATGAGCGAGGCGGCAGCCATGCTGCTCGGTGCGCTGACGCTTGCCCTCGGTCTGGCGTTGTTCAGCTATTCACCGCAGGACCCGTCGTTCAATCATGCCGTATCCGGGCATGTGGTGAGCAATCATATCGGCCTGTTCGGTGCCTTTGCGTCGGATTTCATGTATCAACTGTTCGGCTATGCCGCATGGCTGTGGTTACTGCTGCTTGCCGCGATCGTATATCGCATGGCACGCGGCATCCGGCCGCTGATGGGCGGCTGGACCTCGCTGTTCTGGTTGCCGCTGGTGCTCGGCATCTGCGGCCTGATCTCGGCCCATGCCGGTATATTCAACTCGCTGATGCCCGCTTTCACCGGCCAGCTTCCTGCAGGCTCCGGCGGCGCGCTGGGCGGCATGATCGCCACAGCCCTGAGCCAGCCGCTGCATGCGCCGGGTCGCGATATGCTGCTGCTGGCGCTGGTACTCAGCAGCTTTGTCACGGCATCGCATATCTCCCTGATCACCACGCTGCGCCGCCTGATGGCCTGTTCGCATGCGGCGTCGCTTACCGTCATCGGCTTTTTCAATCGTCTGCGCGTGCAACTGGCCGGCCGCAAAGTGCGCATGCAGGCCAGAGAGGAGCGTGCCGAGGTGAAGCGCGTGGCGCCGCCCAAACCGCCGAAATCCGAGCCCGAGGTTGCACCCAAGGTCGAGATACAGGTGTCGCGTCAGGCCAGGGAGCAGCAGCAGACGGAATTGCCGCTGGAGAAGCCGAGACAGGGCGGTTTCAAGCTCCCGTCTCTGGCGTTGTTCAACAAGCCCGCCAGACGCACACGCGGGCTGGACGAAGCCTCGCTGACCGCGATGGCGCGCATGCTGGAAAAGAAGCTGATGGATTATCGTGTGGAGGGCGAGGTGATCGCCGTGCAGCCGGGTCCGGTGGTCACGCAGTTCGAGTTCGAGCCGGCACCCGGCACCAAGGTCAGCCGTATCGTGGCGCTGCAGGAGGATCTGGCGCGCTCGATGAGCGCGGTGTCGGTGCGTGTGGCCGGCAATATCCCCGGCAAGAGCGTGGTCGGCATCGAGTTGCCCAATGAAGAGCGAGAAACGGTTTACATGCAGGAGGTGCTGGCCAGCGCCGAGTTCTCCGACAAGAAGCACAGCCTGCCGCTGGCGCTGGGCGTGGATATCTCGGGCCACCCGGTGGTGGCCGATCTTGCCAGGATGCCGCATCTGCTGATCGCCGGTACTACCGGTTCGGGTAAATCGGTGGGCGTGAACGGTATGATCTGCTCGATGCTGATGACCCATTCGCCGAAGGATCTGCGCCTGATCATGGTCGATCCGAAAATGCTCGAACTCTCGATGTACAACGACATTCCGCATCTGCTGGTGCCGGTGGTCATCGATCCGCACAAGGCGGCCAAGGCACTGGCCTGGGCGGTGTACGAGATGGAACGGCGCTACCGGTTGATGAGCGAGGCCAAGGTGCGCAATCTGGAAGGCTACAACAAGGCGGTCAGCAAGATCCCCGATGTCGAGCGTCTGCCCTATATCGTGATCGTGATCGACGAACTGGCCGATCTGATGATGGTGGCCGGCAAGGAAGTGGAGCAATCCATCTGTCGTCTGGCCCAGAAGGCCCGTGCCGCCGGTCTGCATCTGATCCTGGCCACCCAGCGTCCGAGCGTGGATGTGATCACCGGTCTGATCAAGGCGAACCTGCCGACGCGTATCTCCTTCCAGGTATCCTCGCGTATCGATTCGCGCACCATTCTCGATTCGATGGGTGCCGAGCAGTTGCTCGGGCATGGCGACTCCCTGCTGCTGGCCGGAGGCCGCGACCTGCGTCGTGTGCACGGTGCGTTCGTGTCCGATGCCGAGGTGGCGGGGTTGGTCGAACATCTCAAGGCTCAGGGCGAACCGGAGTATCGTGAAGAGGTGTTTTCCGCGCCGGATGCCGATCCTGATGGCGGGCCGGATGACGATACCGCGGATGACCGCTATGACGAGGCCGCCGATCTGGTGATTCAGAAGGGGCAGTGCTCGGTTTCCATGGTGCAGCGCTATCTGCGTGTTGGTTACAACCGTGCCAGTCGCATCGTCGAGCAGATGGAACGCGAGGGTCTGGTGTCTCCGCCCGGCTCCGGTGGCATGCGCAAGGTCATGGCCCGCTCGATGGAAGACGGCGGCGGAGGGATCGATTGAATCTGCGATGCATTTGTCTGTTATCGCTTGCCCTGTTGCTGTTGCCCGTAATCTCCGGGCAGCCAGCTCTGGCCGCCACGGCCCGGTCAGCGGGTGTGCAAGCCGACGACGGCGCCGAGGTGTTTCCTGTCACGCCGGCGTTGCCTCTGCCTGCCGAACTGTCTTCGGTGTTGCGGAACCTGAAAGCCGCGGGTGGTTTCTCAGCGGTATTCACGCAAACCCTGCAATTCTCCGATGGTTCCCGCCAGTATTTCACCGGGGAACTGGATGTGCTGCCTCCCGGACGTTTCCGCTGGCGCTACATCGAGCCCTACGAACAGTTGTTCATCAGCGACGGGTTCTCAATTTGGCATTACGAGCCGGATCTGATGCAGGTGTCGGTACTTAAAGAGATGCGCGATGTGGATCCGGTCGTCATGCAGTTGCTGGGGGGCAGGCTCGGCCTGGACGATGTCCACCTGCTTGAGGCGAAGCCTGCCGAACACCGCTACCATGTGCGCCTCGGCGGCAACACGAAGGTGTGGATCGCTGTAGGATACGGGCGTCTGGATTATATCGAAGGCAGCGATGCGCTGGGCAATACCAACCGCATCGGCCTGGGCGATATGCGGCTTTCGCCGCCGGATGCCGGACGCTTCGCTTTTGTGCCCCCTGAAGGGGTGGATGTGGTGCCGCTGTACTAGCTTGGGATTGAACCGGACCTGTGACGGGCCGGAAAGACGCTATAAATGGATGGGAATCGATGAAACGTAGTTGGATGATGGTGTTGATCGCGGCCGGATTGTTGCCTGCCGGACTGTGCAATATGCAGCAGGCTCAAGCTGCGGCCTTTGCTTCCATGGACTTGTCGGCTGCTGCCTCTGGTGCGGGCAATGCCTTTACAGCCAGCGCCGATGATCCGAGTGCGATGCACTACAACCCCGCCGGCATCGCCTGGCAGCAGGGATTCAATCTGCAGTTCTCCGGCGTGATGCGTTTCGAGAATATGTCCGTGCAGCAGTCGGCAGCTAGGGGTACGCCGTATAATTCACTCAAACCGGGTAGCCTTGCCGGGGTGTACGGTGGCTGGATGCCGGCCGATAGCAACTGGGGTCTGGGTTTCTCCTTCGACCGGCCGTACCTGCTGAATACCGGTTGGGGCGGGGCTTTCGGCGGCACTGCGCAGCGCACGCGGTTTGATGCCCTGCATGGGGGATTGAATGCGGTGTATGCGGTGAGCAGCAGCCTGGCAGTTTCACTCGGTGGTGACATGTATTCGGCCAAGGGGGATGTGGATAGCGCCACCACCACCTTTAATGGTAAGGATCGCGCCAGCTTCGGCGGCAATATCAGCGTGCTGTGGCATCCGCGTCCGGCCTGGGGTATCGGTGCGATGCTGAAGAGCGGTAGCACGATCAAGCTCAACGGCACGGCGGCGGGTGCGGTCAGCGGCAATGCCGACGTCAAGGTGAAGCTGCCGGATGTGGTGCGTTTCGGTGTGATGCATGTGGTTGCCGATCAATACCGTATCGAGGTGGACACCTCATGGACCCGCTGGTCCAGGCAGAAGAACCTCGATGTTCAGGGAGCCACCAGCGAGCTCAACGCGCTCAGCCTGCGTGACAGTTTCGGTGTGATGACGGGCTTAAGCTGGTTCTGGCGCGAGGACACCACCTTCCGCTTCGGCTATGCCTTCGATCAGGGAGCCACCAAGGACGGCGGGTTCAACGCGCGCATCGTCGATTCCAGCACGCATCGCATCTCGCTCGGTGCCGGTGCCGACCTGTTCGATGTGCATCTTGATCTGGCCTACGCCTACAGCTTCTCCCCGAATCGAACCATCAACAATGCCAGCGTGTTCGACGGCACTTACCGTAACCGCAGGCAGAGTCTTGCCCTTTCCGTCAGCAAGCATTTCTGAGGCTTCACTGAACGTCCGCGAGCTGTTTGACGATGCACTGACCGGCGCGCCGCTGGCTCACCGGTTGCGTCCGCGCAGGCTGGATGAGGTGGTCGGCCAGCCGGAGCTGACCGGCGAGGATTCGTGGTTTGCCGCTCTGGTGCGCGAGGGCAGGGCTGCCTCATGCATCTTCTGGGGCCCGCCGGGTGTAGGGAAAACCACGCTGGCCAATATCATGGCCGCTGCCGCCGATATGCCCTTCGCGCATCTCTCTGCGGTCTCCGCCGGCAAGGCGGAAGTTCAGGATGTGGTGAAAAAGGCGCGCGCCGAGGGCCGCAGCTATCTGCTGTTTCTTGATGAAATCCACCGCTTCAACAAGGCCCAGCAGGATGTGCTGCTTCCCTACATCGAGGAAGGAACGCTGGTACTGGTCGGCGCGACCACGGAGAACCCGTCCTTCTCGCTGAATAATGCTTTGTTGTCGCGTTGCCGGGTGATCGTGCTCGGCGCCATCGATGCGGATGGGCTGAAGCGCATTGTCGGGCGCGCTCTTGAAACGCTAGGGGCTGAGAATTCCGGATTCGGCCTCTCGGACGAGGCGGTCGGATGGCTAGCGCAGGCAGCCTGCGGCGATGCCCGATATGTACTTAATTCACTGGAAGCACTTATTGATGCCGGTTCGTCCAGACACTGGACGCTGGCCGAGGTGCAGGCACACTGGAGCAGGAAGTCGGCCCAATATGACCGCGACGGGGATTTCCACTACGACCTGATCTCCGCGTTGCATAAATGCGTGCGCGATTCCGATGCCGATGCCGCAGTGTACTGGCTGGCGCGCATGCTCACAGCAGGGGAAGAACCGCTTTATATCGCCAGAAGGCTCATCCGCATGGCGACAGAGGATGTGGGTCTGGCCGATCCTCATGCCTTGAGTATCACCCTTGAGGCGCGCCGCATGTATGAAGTGCTCGGTTCCCCCGAGGGTGAGCAGGGATTGTTTGCCGCCGTGATCTATCTGGCGCTGGCCCCGAAGAGCAACGCCGCCTATGTTGCCGAGAAAGCGGCAAGAGGACTGGCGAAAGCATACCCGGATGCGCCGGTGCCGATACATCTGCGTAATGCACCGACCGGGTTGATGAAGGAGTTGGGTCACGGAGAGGGCTATCAATATGCCCACGATGCAGCCGACGGGGTTGTGGCGCAGCAGCATTTTCCCGAGGGTGTGGCCTGCAAGGGTTTGTATAGTCCGACCGAACGGGGATTCGAGAAAAAACTCGGTGAGCGCATTCGCTGGCTGGAGGAGCGTCGCGGCATGAAGGGAAGGAACAACAAGTGAGACAGTTGCTTGCCGTGGCGGTTGGGGGGGCCATCGGCGCGTCATTACGCTGGCTGATCGCCGGAGCCATTCAGCGCGCTTCGGGCAGTGCCTTCCCTTGGGGCACGTTCGCCGTGAACGCCATTGGTAGCTTCGCGCTCGGTTTTCTCTTTGTCTATTTGCTGGAACGTTCCACCTACGGCGAATTGATGCGCCTGTTACTCACCGTCGGCCTGCTCGGCGCATTCACCACCTTCTCCACCTACTCGATGGAGTCCATCCGCCTGCTGGAACAGGGCGCCTTCGGCATGGCCGCCGCCAACGTGGTCGGTCAGGTCGCCATCTGCATTGTTCTCACATGGCTTGGTATCCAGTTGGCACGGGGAGTCTAAAGCCAGACAGGCTGGGTATTTCATTCATCGCCGGATAAAAAAACGCCTGATATCCGATTTCCGAGGTGATGCCTTGTCACCTAAACAGGTGATACCCAACCCCCCTCGTTTCTTGCGACTATTCATCCCATATTTATGTGAGGGAGATTATACACCATGAAAAAATTCACAATGAAAGGCGCCGCTTTCAGCGCAGCTCTTTTATTCGCACTGAGTGCTTTTGCACAGCCCTCACTTGCAGATAACGACAGAGAAAAGAAAAATAAAGAAAGCCATGATCGAGATGTTGTGACTATCGTCGGCCCGACCGGCCCGCAGGGTCCGATCGGTCTGACCGGCGCTCAGGGACCGCAGGGCCTGAAGGGTGATACCGGCGCGACTGGTGCAGCCGGTGCTGTTGGTCCGCAGGGTCCGGCTGGTATCGATGGTGTGAACGGGGTTGACGGTGCAGTGGGCCCGCAGGGTCCAATCGGTCTGACCGGTGCTGATGGTGCCGTTGGCCCTCAGGGTCCGATCGGTCTGACCGGCGC